>NZ_JARGZE010000009.1:0-5465 GCF_029223115.1 Knoellia sp. 3-2P3 | reverse complement strand
AAAGTATGTTCGGCTGCGTCCTACTCTCCCACACCGTCACCAGTGCAGTACCATCGGCGCTGAAGGGCTTAGCTTCCGGGTTCGGAATGGGACCGGGCGTTTCCCCTTCGCTATGACAGCCGAAACTCTATGGAGATATCAATCAGGTGTTTCCTGGTTCCCGACCGTGTCTCGGGAACCGCACAGTGGACGCGAAGCTAAATCTTATGAGTGTGAGTCAAGTTGTCGGCTTATTAGTACCAGTCAGCTGCATGCATTGCTGCACTTCCACATCTGGCCTATCAACCCAGTCGTCTGGCTGGGAGCCTCTCGGACCAAAGGTCCGTGGAAACCTCATCTTGAAGCGTGCTTCCCGCTTAGATGCTTTCAGCGGTTATCACTTCCGAACGTAGCTAATCAGCGGTGCTCCTGGCGGAACAACTGACACACCAGAGGTTCGTCCATCCCGGTCCTCTCGTACTAGGGATAGCCCTTCTCAAGTTTCCTACGCGCACAGCGGATAGGGACCGAACTGTCTCACGACGTTCTAAACCCAGCTCGCGTACCGCTTTAATGGGCGAACAGCCCAACCCTTGGGACCTACTCCAGCCCCAGGATGCGACGAGCCGACATCGAGGTGCCAAACCATGCCGTCGATATGGACTCTTGGGCAAGATCAGCCTGTTATCCCCGGGGTACCTTTTATCCGTTGAGCGACGGCGCTTCCACAAGCCACCGCCGGATCACTAGTCCCGACTTTCGTCCCTGCTCGACATGCCTGTCTCACAGTCAAGCTCCCTTGTGCACTTACACTCAAAACCTGATTGCCAACCAGGCTGAGGGAACCTTTGGGCGCCTCCGTTACCTTTTAGGAGGCAACCGCCCCAGTTAAACTACCCACCAGGCACTGTCCCTGATCCGGATCACGGACCGAGGTTAGATATCCAGAACGACCAGAGTGGTATTTCAACGTTGACTCCACACACACTGGCGTGCATGCTTCACAGTCTCCCACCTATCCTACACAAGCCGTACCGAACACCAATACCAAGCTGTAGTAAAGGTCCCGGGGTCTTTCCGTCCTGCTGCGCGTAACGAGCATCTTTACTCGTAGTGCAATTTCGCCGAGTTCGTGGTTGAGACAGTGGAGAAGTCGTTACGCCATTCGTGCAGGTCGGAACTTACCCGACAAGGAATTTCGCTACCTTAGGATGGTTATAGTTACCACCGCCGTTTACTGGGGCTTAAATTCTCAGCTTCGCTCCGAAGAGCTAACCGGTCCTCTTAACCTTCCAGCACCGGGCAGGCGTCAGTCCGTATACATCGTCTTGCGACTTCGCACGGACCTGTGTTTTTAGTAAACAGTCGCTTCTCCCTGGTCTCTGCGGCCCTTCACCCTAGGAGGCAAGCTCCTTCAGGGTCCGGGCCCCCCTTCTCCCGAAGTTACGGGGGCATTTTGCCGAGTTCCTTAACCACGATTCACTCGATCGCCTTGGTATTCTCTACCTAACCACCTGAGTCGGTTTGGGGTACGGGCGGCTCGAACCTCGCTAGAAGATTTTCTAGGCAGCATAGGATCACCCTGCTTCCCGCATACGCGGTCACTATCAGGTCTCAGGATATGTGCGACACGGATTTGCCTATGTCGCTCCCTACACCCTTGGACGTGGACTACCATCGCCACGCGGAGGCTACCTTCCTGCGTCTCTCCATCGCTTGACTACTACTAGATCGGGTCGCGCGCTCCACCTGAACCCTCTCCCGAAGGATTGGTGAACAGGCTTCGGGCGCTTAGCATCACTAGGTTCGTCATGGGCGGTTCTTCGCCGGTTCCGGAATATCAACCGGATGTCCATCGACTACGCCTGTCGGCCTCGCCTTAGGTCCCGACTTACCCAGGGCAGATTAGCTTGACCCTGGAACCCTTGGTTATTCGGCGGACGGGTTTCTCGCCCGTCATTCGCTACTCATGCCTGCATTCTCACTCGTGTGGCCTCCACGGCTGGATCACTCCGCCGCTTCCCTGGCCACACGACGCTCCCCTACCCATCAACACGCTTGGACCACGGTCCCGCAGGAGTCGTGGCCGGGCAGTATGTCAATGCCACAGCTTCGGTGGTGTGCTTGAGCCCCGCTACATTGTCGGCGCGGAATCACTTGACCAGTGAGCTATTACGCACTCTTTAAAGGGTGGCTGCTTCTAAGCCAACCTCCTGGTTGTCAATGCAACTCCACATCCTTTCCCACTTAGCACACGCTTAGGGACCTTAGCTGGTGGTCTGGGCTGTTTCCCTCTCGACTACGGAGCTTATCCCCCGCAGTCTCACTGCCACGCTCTCACTTACCGGCATTCGGAGTTTGGCTAACGTCAGTAACCTGGTGAGGCCCATCGGCTATCCAGTAGCTCTACCTCCGGTAAGAAACACGTGACGCTGCACCTAAATGCATTTCGGGGAGAACCAGCTATCACGGAGTTTGATTGGCCTTTCACCCCTACCCACAGCTCATCCCCTCAGTTTTCAACCTAAGTGGGTTCGGTCCTCCACGACGTCTTACCGTCGCTTCAACCTGGCCATGGGTAGATCACTCCGCTTCGGGTCTAGACCCCGCGACTGAAACGCCCTATTCGGACTCGCTTTCGCTACGGCTTCCCCACACGGGTTAACCTCGCCACGGAGCACTAACTCGCAGGCTCATTCTTCAAAAGGCACGCCGTCACCCCACAAGGAGGCTCCGACGGATTGTAGGCACACGGTTTCAGGATCTATTTCACTCCCCTCCCGGGGTACTTTTCACCTTTCCCTCACGGTACTTGTCCGCTATCGGTCACCAGGGAATATTTAGGCTTAGCGGGTGGTCCCGCCAGATTCACACGGGATTTCTCGGGCCCCGTGCTACTTGGGATGGGTCTAAGGAGTGTGTGCCATTTCGTCTACGGGGGTAGCACCCTCTGTGCCGGGCCTTTCAATGCCCTTCGACTATGACGCACATTTCTGACTCCCTACCAGCGTGTCAGCACTGGTCAAGACGTCCCACAACCCCGCAACTGCAACCCCTGACAGGTATCACACAGCTACGGTTTGGCCTGATCCGCTTTCGCTCGCCACTACTCACGGAATCGCGGTTGCTTTCTCTTCCTGTGGGTACTGAGATGTTTCACTTCCCCACGTTCCCTCCACTCGCCCTATGTGTTCAGACGAGGGTGACTGGACTTGCCTCCAGCCGGGTTTCCCCATTCGGGCATCCTCGGATCACAGTCTGGTTATCGACTCCCCGAGGCTTATCGCAGATTCCTACGCCCTTCATCGGTTCCTGGTGCCAAGGCATCCACCGTGTGCCCTTAAAAACTTGAGCCACAAAGATGCTCGCGTCCACTGTGCAGTTCTCAAGAAACGGGCGGCCCCCCACTCAACCCGGCGCCTACCACCCCACCCCCCACAAACGAGGAGCTGACGTGGCGGTTCGACCGCGAGCGAGGGTCCAAGGCCGATTCAACCGGCCCGAAGGTCAAAGCTTACGCCCGAGCCTTCAGGACCCAACAACGTGCCAGGCACCACCTGCCCACCACCCGCGTTCCACTGCCCACCCCGAAGGGGCGAGCTTGTACTGACGAGGCAGCCGACAACCGGCGCCAACTAATCGATGTTCCACCCTTGAGCACCCGCTGCCCCACACTCGGGGACAGACCGGGCTCTGGATCGCTTGCGCGACCAGTGCTCCTTAGAAAGGAGGTGATCCAGCCGCACCTTCCGGTACGGCTACCTTGTTACGACTTAGTCCCAATCGCCAGTCCCACCTTCGACGGCTCCCCCTCTTGCGAGTTGGGCCACCGGCTTCGGGTGTTACCGACTTTCGTGACTTGACGGGCGGTGTGTACAAGGCCCGGGAACGTATTCACCGCAGCGTTGCTGATCTGCGATTACTAGCGACTCCGACTTCATGGGGTCGAGTTGCAGACCCCAATCCGAACTGAGACCGGTTTTTTGGGATTCGCTCCACCTCGCGGTTTCGCAGCCCTTTGTACCGGCCATTGTAGCATGCGTGAAGCCCAAGACATAAGGGGCATGATGATTTGACGTCATCCCCACCTTCCTCCGAGTTGACCCCGGCAGTCTCCTATGAGTCCCCGCCATAACGCGCTGGCAACATAGAACGAGGGTTGCGCTCGTTGCGGGACTTAACCCAACATCTCACGACACGAGCTGACGACAACCATGCACCACCTGTACACCGACCTTGCGGGGCACCCATCTCTGGATGTTTCCGGTGTATGTCAAGCCTTGGTAAGGTTCTTCGCGTTGCATCGAATTAATCCGCATGCTCCGCCGCTTGTGCGGGCCCCCGTCAATTCCTTTGAGTTTTAGCCTTGCGGCCGTACTCCCCAGGCGGGGCGCTTAATGCGTTAGCTGCGGCACGGAACCCGTGGAATGGGTCCCACACCTAGCGCCCAACGTTTACGGCATGGACTACCAGGGTATCTAATCCTGTTCGCTCCCCATGCTTTCGCTTCTCAGCGTCAGTAGTGGCCCAGAGACCTGCCTTCGCCATCGGTGTTCCTCCTGATATCTGCGCATTTCACCGCTACACCAGGAATTCCAGTCTCCCCTACCACACTCTAGTCTGCCCGTACCCACCGCAAGTCCGAGGTTGAGCCTCGGATTTTCACGGCAGACGCGACAAACCGCCTACAAGCTCTTTACGCCCAATAATTCCGGACAACGCTCGCACCCTACGTATTACCGCGGCTGCTGGCACGTAGTTAGCCGGTGCTTCTTCTGCAGGTACCGTCACTTGCGCTTCTTCCCTGCTGAAAGAGGTTTACAACCCGAAGGCCGTCATCCCTCACGCGGCGTCGCTGCATCAGGCTTTCGCCCATTGTGCAATATTCCCCACTGCTGCCTCCCGTAGGAGTCTGGGCCGTGTCTCAGTCCCAGTGTGGCCGGTCGCCCTCTCAGGCCGGCTACCCGTCGTCGCCTTGGTGAGCCGTTACCTCACCAACAAGCTGATAGGCCGCGAGTCCATCCCAGACCGAAAAACTTTCCACACCATACCCATGCGGATTGGTGTCATATCCGGTATTAGCTCCGGTTTCCCGGGGTTATTCCAGAGTCTGGGGCAGGTTACTCACGTGTTACTCACCCGTTCGCCACTGATCACCGAGAGCAAGCTCTCGGGTCACCGTTCGACTTGCATGTGTTAAGCACGCCGCCAGCGTTCGTCCTGAGCCAGGATCAAACTCTCCATTGATGTTCAGCACCACACCCAGCCCAAAGACCAGGCGCGGAAACCAGAACCCGTAAAGGGTTTAAATCACTAGCTGAGCAAGAACAACCAGCGAAATCGCTGTTTGATCGTTGTCAACCAAAGGAAAATCGAATCGAAAAGCACATCCCCAACCATCAAGCTGGTTCAGACACCCCTCGAGACGAGGTAATTGGCATCGATTTTTGACACGCTGTTGAGTTCTCAAGGTTCGGACGCGCACC
>NZ_JARGZE010000008.1:0-108062 GCF_029223115.1 Knoellia sp. 3-2P3 | reverse complement strand
CGGTGACCTCCTGCAGGTACTCCCCCAGGTGCGCCTCCCCCGGGAACGGCTCGGTCCCCGCATTGACCAGCTCCACCACCGACGCGTTCACGTCAGCACCGAACACCTCGTGCCCGGACCTGGCGAATTGCACCGCCAACGGCAGGCCGATCTTGCCCAGGCCCACAACCGTGATCTTCACAGGGGTTCCTTCACTCTCGGGGGGGTTACCGGCGTCGATCCTAGAGCCTGCGCCGCCGCCGGCCCCATTCCGGTGCGGAGGATGCACGGGGGTCGCGCACGTTAATGTCGCCGTGTGAACCTCGCGATCTCTGTCATCGGCACCGGCTACCTGGGCGCGGTGCACGCGGCGTGCATGGCCGACCTGGGGCACACCGTGGTCGGGGTCGACAGCGACCCGGCCAAGGTGGAGGCGCTCAACGCGGGTCGGGCGCCGTTGTTCGAGCCGGGCCTGGACGAGCTGCTCGGGCGGGTGCTGCCGACCGGGCGGTTGCGGTTCACCACCGACATCGCCGAGGTCGCCGACGCATCCGTTCACTTCGTGTGCGTGGGGACCCCGCAGATGGTCGGGGAGAACGCGGCGGACACCACCTTCGTGTATGCCGCGGTGGACGCGTTGGCGCCGCACGTCAAGGACGGTGCGCTGGTGGTGGGCAAGTCGACGGTGCCGGTGGGCACGGCGAAGAAGCTGCGCAAGAAGCTGGCCGCGCGGGTCCGCGAGGGGGTGGAGGCGCGGCTGGCGTGGAACCCCGAGTTCCTGCGGGAGGGCTTCGCGATCGAGGACACGGTGGCCCCGGACCGGTTCGTCTACGGGGTGCACCGCGAGAGCGCCGAGGCGGACGTGGCGCTGCTGGACCAGGTGTATGCCGCGCCGCTGGCGAACGGGACGCCGCGGCTGGTGATGGACTACGCCACCGCCGAGCTGGTCAAGGTGGCCGCGAACGCGTTCCTGGCCACCAAGATCTCGTTCATCAACGCCATGTCGGAGGTGTGCGAGGCCGCCGGCGGTGACGTGGTGGCCCTGGCCGAGGCGATCGGGCACGACGACCGGATCGGGCGCAAGTTCCTCGGCGCCGGCGTCGGGTTCGGCGGGGGCTGCCTGCCCAAGGACATCCGGGCGTTCATGGCCCGGGCCGGTGAGCTCGGGGCCGACCAGGCGCTGACGTTCCTGCGGGAGGTGGACCAGATCAACCTGCGCCGCCGGGCCCGGATGGTCGACCTCGCCCGCGCCGAGTGCGGCGGCACCCTGGTCGGCAAGCGGGTCGCGGTGCTCGGGGCGGCGTTCAAGCCCAACAGCGACGACGTGCGCGACTCCCCGGCCCTGGACATCGCCCAGGCCGCCCGCGCCGCAGGTGGGCGGGTCACCGTGCACGACCCCAAGGCCATCCCCAACGCGCAGCGCACCCGCCCCGACCTCGACTACGCGCACACCGTCGAGGAGGCCTGCAAGGGCGCCGACGTGGTGCTCCACCTCACCGAGTGGCAGGAGTACCGCGACCTCGACCCGGCCGCCCTGAAGACCGTGGTCGCGACCCCGGCCATCATCGACGGCCGCAACGCCCTCGACGCCGACGCCTGGCGCGCCGCGGGCTGGACCTACCGCGCCCTCGGCCGACCGCACGCCTGACGGCAGCGGACTTGCGTCCCTCAGCGCCGGTGTGAGGATGAGGGGATGACGCTGAAGCACCAGAACGACCCGCACCTGATCCGCCAGCTCATGGAGGATCCGGGCATCTGGGTGGTGGTCGGCCTGTCCACGAACCAGCGGCGGGCGGCATACGACGTGGCACGGTGGCTGAAGCACGAGCTCGGCAAGGGCATCATCCCCGTGCACCCCAGGGCGGAGACCGTCCACGGCGAGCAGGGCTACGCGTCGCTGGCCGAAATCCCAGACGGCACGGACATCAAGGTGGTCGACTGCTTCGTCAACTCCGAGCACGTCGGCGCCGTCGTCGACGACGCGATCGAGCACAAGGACCGGCTCCTCATCGACGCCATCTGGATGCAGCAGGGGGTCATCGACGAGGACGCCGCCGAGCGGGCCCGGCAGGCAGGGTTGGGCGTCGTGATGGACACCTGCCCCAAGACGGAGCACCCGCGGGTCCGCCACGAGGGCATGATGCGCTAGTCGCGCTCAGCGCGAGCGGCGCTCCCGCAGCGCCGCACCCTTCGCGTGCGCCTGGTCGCGCAGGGCCGCCTGGAAGGCGGTCATCGCCTCCCTCAGGCGCTCGGCCTGCGCACCGTCGCCCGCGGCGAGGATGCGGGCGGCGAGCAGCCCGGCGTTGCGGGCCCCGCCGATCGAGACCGTCGCCACGGGCACCCCCGCCGGCATCTGGACGATCGAAAGCAGGCTGTCCATGCCGTCGAGGTGCGCCAGCGGCACGGGGACGCCGATAACCGGCAGGGGCGTGACCGAGGCCAGCATGCCCGGCAGGTGGGCCGCTCCCCCGGCCCCGGCGATGAGCACCCGAAGCCCGCGGTCGGCCGCGTTCTGCCCGTAGGCGATCATCTCCTCGGGCATGCGGTGCGCCGAGACCACGTCCGCCTCGAACGGGATGTCGAACTCCGCGAGGGCGGTGGCCGCGTGCTCCATCACGGGCCAGTCGCTGTCGCTGCCCATCACGAGGCCGACGAGGGGCTGTCGCGTGGCGGCAGGCTGCACACTCATTCCGTGATCACTCCCGAGAGGTAGTCGGCGGCGTGGCCGGCCCGCTCGCGCAGGTCGTCGAGGTCGGCGCCGCTCACGTTGACGTGGCCGATCTTGCGGCCGGGTCGCACGCCCTTGCCGTAGAGGTGGACCTTGAGCCCCGGGTCGCGAGCCATGATGTGCCGGTACGCCGGGTACAGCTGGGGGTACTCCCCGCCCAGCACGTTGGCCATCACCGTGAACGGCTCCCGCGGCGCAGGCGTCCCGAGCGGCAGGTCGAGCACCGCGCGCAGGTGCTGCTCGAACTGCCCGGTCACCGCCCCGTCCATGCTCCAGTGCCCACTGTTGTGGGGGCGCATCGCCAGCTCGTTGACGACGTATGCCGGGGAGCCCGTCTCGGGGTCCCTCACCTCGAACATCTCGACGGCGAAGACACCGGTGACGCCGAGGTTCTCGGCGATGCGCAGACCCGCCTCGGTGGCCACCGCGGCCAGGTGCGGGTCGAGGTCGGGGGCCGGGGCCAGCACCTGGGTGCAGATGCCGTCGGTCTGCACGGTCTCGACCACCGGCCACGCGGCCGCCTGGTCGGAGGGGCTGCGCGCCACCAGCACGGCGAGCTCGCGGACGAAGTCGACCTTCTCCTCGAGCAGCAGCCCGTCGGCGAGCGGCCCGCTGCCGGCCTCGGCGTCGCGCACGGCGTCTGCCAGCCAGTCGCCGAGGTCGTCGACCGAGGAGACCACCCGCACACCCTTGCCGTCGTAGCCGCCGCGCGGCGTCTTGGCCACCAGCGGCCAGCCCACCTGGGCGGCGAACTCCTCGACCTCGGCGGCCGTGCGCGCCTGGGCCCACGCCGGGCAGGCGACGTCGATCTCGGTGAGGCGGTGGCGCATGGCCAGCTTGTCCTGCGCGAAGAGCAGCGCAGCAGGGCTGGGGTGCATCACGACGCCGTCCGCCTCGAGGGCGGCGAGCACCTCCGGCGGGACGTGCTCGTGGTCGAAGGTCACCACGTCGCACTCCCGCGCAAAGGCCCGCACAGCCTCGACCTCCCGGTGGTCGCCCACCGGCGAGGAGGGCACGACCTGCGCGGCGGCGGCGTCAGGGGCTTCGGCCAGCACGCTGAGCGTGATGGCGAGCTCGGCCGCCGGCGCCGCGCACATCCGCGCGAGCTGGCCGCCGCCGATGATGCCGACCACGGGGAACCCGCCGGGTGCACGCTGGGGGGAGGTCACGAGCGCGAGGATATCGGGGGCCACGACCGACGGGCGCGGCGCCTGCGCTCGTTCGCACGGCGTGGGCGGCTAGGCTCGCTGGGTGCGTGCACCCATTGCCCGGCTGGTCGACCACCTGCGCGGAACGATCCACATCCTCGTCCGCGAGGTCATCAAGTTCGGCCTGGTGGGCGCGGTGGCGTTCGTCGTCGACATCGGCCTGTTCAACCTGCTGCGCTTCGTCGGCGGCGAGGGCCCGCTCTACGACCGGCCGCTGACCGCCAAGGTCATCTCCGTCTCGGCGGCCACGCTGGTGGCCTGGCTGGGCAACCGCTACTGGACCTTCCGGCACCGGCGCCGCGCGGCGGCCGCCCACGAGCTGGCCCTCTTCGTGGTGTTCAACGTGGCGGGAATGGTCATCGCGCTGATCTGCCTCGGGTTCTCGCACTACGTGCTCGACCTGCGCTCACCGCTGGCCGACAACGTCAGCGCCAACGGCGTGGGCCTGGTGCTCGGCACACTGTTCCGCTTCTGGGCCTACCGCACCTTCGTCTTCTCCAAGGAGGAGATCCTGGAGGACACCTCGCCCCTGGCGGGGCACCCCGCCGAGCGCTGACCGCCGAGGCGGTCGAGCCGCTCAGGCGGTCGAGCAACTCAGGCGGTCGCGCCGATGAGCGCACCCTCGTCGGACTCGGAGAGGAACAGCGCGAAGATCGCCGGCTGGGCCTGGATCAGCTCGAGCCGGCCACCGTTGGACTCGGCGAGGTCGCGCGCGAGGGCGAGGCCGAGCCCGGTGCCGCCGGAGGAGACCGAGCGCTCGAAGATGTGCGGGGCGATCGTCGCGGGCACCCCGTCGCCCTGGTCGCTGACCTCGACGACCACGGAGGGGCCGCTGCGGCGGGCGTGCACGTCGACGGTGCCGCGGCCGTGGGCGAGCGAGTTCTCGAGCAGGGTCGAGAGCACCTGCGAGAGGGCGACGGGCGTGGCGTGGACGACCAGGCCGCGCTCCCCGTGCACCCGCACGCTGCGGCGGGCCTGCTCGAAGGCGGGCTGCCACTCCCGCTGCAGTGCGGCGATGACCGAGTCCAGCGACACGGTCGCCCTGCGCTCGTCGCCGCCGCGGCGGGTGCGGGCCATGAGGTCGTCGACCACGCGGGTCAGCCGCTCCACCTGGGCGATCGCGATGTTGGCCTCCTCCTGCACGACGTCGAGGTCGTCGGTGGCGGCGATCTCCTCGAGGCGCATGAGCAGGGCGGTCAGCGGCGTGCGCAGCTGGTGGGAGGCGTCGGCGGCGAAGTCGCGCTCGGCCGCCAGCGACCGGGTGAGCCGCTGCGCGCTGCGCGAGAGCACCTCGGAGACCTGGTCGAGCTCGGCGATGCCGGAGTGCAGCGGCTGGATGCGCGACTCCCCCGCCCCGAGCCGCTCGGCCCGCTCGGCGAGCAGGGTCATGGGGCGCGAGAGCCGGCGTGCCTGGCGCGTGGCCACGAGCACCCCGGCCGCGAGGGCCAGCACCGACAGGGCCAGCACGACGCCCATGAGGAGCACCGAGGTGCTGGTCGGCGTGCCCCGGTCGGCCCAGTCGCTCAGCGAGGAGGGGTCACGCGCCAGCCACCAGGTCGCCACGAAGACCGGCGCGCCGATGATGAGGATGGCCAGCGCGACGGCCAGCACCGTGGAGCGGATCAGCTGCTGGCGCATGAGGTGTGGTCAGGCCCCGTCGCCGCGCTCGAAGCGGAACCCCACGCCACGCACCGTGGCGATGTACCGCGGCTGGGCGGCGTCGTCGCCGAGCTTTCGCCTCAGCACCGAGATGTGCATGTCGAGGGTCTTCGTGGAGCCGAACCACGCCGTCTCCCAGATCTCGCGCATGAGCTGTTCGCGGGAGACCACCTTGCCCTGCTCGCGCACGAGCACCCGCAGGAGGTCGAACTCCTTGGCGGTCAGCTGCAGCTCCTCGTCCTTGAACCAGGCGCGCCGGCCCTCGGGGTCGATGCGCACGAGCTCGTTGGTCGGGGCGGCGTCGGCCGGGTTGCGCCGCAGCAGCGCCCGCACCCGGGCCAGCAGCTCGGCGAGCCGGAAGGGCTTCGTGACGTAGTCGTCGGCGCCGGCGTCGAGGCCCACCACGGTGTCGACCTCGTCGGCGCGGGCGGTGAGGATGAGCACGGGCACCGAGCGGCCCTCGGCGCGGATCCGGCGGCACACCTCGAGGCCGTCGACGTAGGGCAGCCCGAGGTCGAGCACGACGAGGTCGGGGTTCTCGGTGGCCGCGTCGAGCGCCGCGCGGCCGTCGGCTCGCACGTCGACGTCGTAGCCCTCGCGCCGCAGCGCGCGGGCCAGTGGCTCGGAGATGGCGGGGTCGTCCTCGGCCAGGAGCACTCGGGTCATGGGCTGATCGTAGGGAACCGCAGGCAAGTTCAGCGACCTGGCCACATCGGTCGGCGTTTCTCCGCGAAGGCGGCCACTCCCTCGGCCCGGTCACCGGAGAACGCGGTGGCTGCCCAGCACTCGTCCTCGATGTCGAGCCCGGCGGCCAGATCGGTGTCGAAACCGAGCCGCATGGCCTTCTTGGCGTTGCGGACGCCCACCGGCGAGTGGGAGGCGATGGTGCCCGCCAGCTCGAGGGCGCGCTCGCGCGCGGAGCCGGCGGGCACGACCTCGTCGACCACTCCGAGGTCACGGGCCTCGGCGGCGGTGAGCCGGCGGGCCGTGAAGACCATCGAGGCCGCCTTCGACCAGCCGACCCGGCGGGTGAGCAGCTGGGTGCCGCCCCCGCCGGGGATCACCCCGACGCTCACCTCGGGCAGCCCGACCGTGGCCCCCTCCCCCGCGACGACCAGGTCGCAGGAGAGCGCGATCTCGAAGCCGCCGCCGAGCGCGAAGCCGTCCACCGCGGCGACGACCGGCACCGGCAGGTCCAGCACGCCCCGGTATGCCGCCCGCGCCAGCGGGCGCTGCGCCCGCAGCTCGTCGTCGGTGAAGGAGTTGCGCTCCTTCAGGTCGGCCCCCACGCAGAAGGCGCGCTCGTGCGTGCTGCTGACGACCACCGCCCGCACCGTCTCGTCCTCGGCGAGCTCGCCGGTCGCGGCGGCCAGGGCGCGGGCCATGTCGGTGGAGACGGCGTTCATCGCCTCCGGCCGGTCGAGCACGAGCTCGGCGACGTGGCCGCCCTCGCCATGCCTCTCGAGGCGCACCAGGGGGCGGGCCCCGCTCACGCCTGCACCGCTCGTCCTGCTCGGATCACTCACGGGTGGACCTCTCTCTGGGTGGTGCGGCGTTCCCCTCGGGCACGCCGGAGCTCGCTGGGCACGACCTGGCCGATGCCCCGCAGGGTGCGGGGGCGCAGCGCCGTCATCTCGAACCCGGACAGGCTGGCCAGCGACGCGGCGAGGGCGTCGTCGACGAGGACGGTGCGCGGCGGCGCGACCGCCGTCAGGCGGCTGGCCCGGTTGACGGTGGTGCCGAAGACGTCGCCCAGGCGCGAGATCACGCTGCCGTAGGACATGCCCACGCGGACGTCGGGGAGCAGCTCGTCCTCGGTCATGGTGTCCACCAGGTCGAGCGCGATGGCGGCAGCCGAGGCGGGCCGGACCGTGACGAAGAGGATCTCGTCGCCCACGGTCTTGATGACCCGTCCGCCGTGGGCGGTCACGATGTCGGTGGCGAGCGCCTCGAACCGCTGCACCATCACCGCGAGCTGGCGTTCGGTCATCCGGCGCACGAGGGCGGTGAAGTTCACGAGGTCGGCGAACCCCACGGCGCGCGTGACGCCCTCACCGGCCTGGTCGGGATCGGCGTCGGCGAGCATGCGGGCGATCGCCGCGGCGAGGTGGCGGCGCCAGGCGTAGACCAGCAGCGGCTCGAGGTCGTCGGCCATCTCGGCCAGCTTGACCGCTGCAGACTGGGCTGCGTCGCTGTCCGGCACCGCCCGGGCGTCGGCCTCGTCGAGCGCCGCCTCGAGCTCCGGGGCGGCGAGCGCCTCGGCCATGAGCTGGGTCTGCCACACCGCGAGCCGGTCGGTGGTGCGGGCGAACGCGCGGGTCATCGCCAGTGCGGTCTGCTCGTCCAGCTGCTGCTCGCGCACGAGCCGGGCCACGGACTTCAGGGCCATGAGGTCGGCCTCGGTGAACGCGGCGTCCTCGTCCTGCACGATCGGGAAGCCCAAGGCGTGCCAGAACTTGCGGGCGCTCAGGAGCGAGACCTGCGCGCCGCGGCTGACGTCGCGGCGACCCATCGTCGCGGGGCGGCCGAGCAGGCGGGCCTCGATGTCGTCGGGGTCCGTCAGGGCCGTGGGCTCCTCGCCCGGGCGCACCAGCCGGTGGCGACCGGTCCTGCGCACCGCCGAACACCTCCTCGTGCCGAGCTCGCCAAAGCTGACCTGCGGTGCCGATCATGCCGTGTCAGCGCCTGCCGTGCCCGGTGGGGGCCCGGCGCGCCCCCACCCGATCCGCCTCAGGCGCCCCGGCCGCGCGCCTCCCGGACGTGCACCACGTCACCGGCCGCCACGGCATACTCGCCGCTCTCCCCGTGGACCACCAGCCGGCCCTCGTCGTCCACCCCGGTGGCCGGCACCCGCGAGGTGGTGCCGGTGTTGAGGTCGACCACCATGCCGATGGTGCGGCAGGCGGAGCGGTAGGCCGCACGCGCGGCCTCCAGTGCCGGCCCGCCGACCATGAGGTCGCCGTGGAGCACTGCGAGGTGGCGCAGGCACGCGACCACCAGGTCCTCCCGGCGCACGTCCGACGCGCCGCACAGCGCGAGCGAGGTCGCGTTCTCGACCGGCAGCTCGTCGCGGGACTGGCTGACGTTGACGCCGAAGCCGACGACCACCCCCGCCGGGTGCACCTCGCACAGCACCCCGCACACCTTGCGCCAGCCGTCCTCCTCGACGAGCACGTCGTTGGGCCACTTCACCCCGGCGTGCACGCCGGCGACGTCGTGGACGGCACGGGCGACGGCCAGCCCGGTGACGAGGGGCACCCAGCCGATGCCGTGCTGCGGTGCGGGGAGCAGCACCGAGACGGCGATCGAGGTGCCCGCCGGAGCCTCCCACGAGCGGCCGAGCCGGCCCCGGCCCGCGCTCTGGTGGTCGGCCACCACCACGCGCCACGGCTGGGCGAGCTCTGCAGCGGCTGCGTTGGTCGAGCCCAGCTCGGCGTGGACGTCGAGGCCGCGCCAGGGCGCCCCCGGCGTGACCAACGCCTCGTGCAATGCCTCACTGTCGAGCGGTTCGCGCATAGGGGCAAGGCTAGGCTCCCGCCATGGCCCAGAGCACCGAATCCCTCGTCACCGGGGGCACCGAGGTTCCTTCCGACATCGACGTCCACACCACGGCCGGCAAACTGGCCGACCTCAAGCGCCGGGTGGCCGAGGTCGCCCACGCCGGGTCCGAGCGAGCCGTCGAGAAGCAGCACGCCCGCGGCAAGAAGACCGCGCGCGAGCGGATCGAGCTGCTGCTCGACGAGGGCTCCTTCATCGAGATGGACAAGTACGCGCGGCACCGGTCGAACGCCTTCGGCCAGGACAAGCACCGGCCCTACGGCGACGGCGTGGTCACGGGCTACGGCACCGTCGAGGGCCGCACCGTGGCCGTGTTCGCCCAGGACTTCACGGTCTTCGGCGGGTCCCTCGGCGAGGTGTTCGGCGAGAAGATCGTCAAGGTCATGGACTTCGCCATGAAGATCGGGTGCCCGGTCATCGGCCTGAACGACTCCGGTGGCGCCCGCATCCAGGAGGGCGTCGTCTCGCTCGGCCTCTACGGCGAGATCTTCCGGCGCAACGTGCACGCCTCGGGTGTCATCCCCCAGATCTCGCTCATCATGGGCCCCTGTGCCGGCGGCGCGGTCTACTCCCCCGCCGTCACCGACTTCACCGTGATGGTCGACCAGACCTCGCACATGTTCATCACCGGCCCCGACGTCATCAAGACCGTCACCGGTGAGGTCGTCTCCTTCGAGGACCTCGGCGGCGCCCGGGCGCACAACACCAAGTCCGGTGTGGCGCACTACATGGGCAGCGACGAGGAGGACGCGATCGAGTACGTGAAGGCGCTGCTGTCCTACCTGCCGTCGAACAACCTCGAGGAGCCGCCGGCCTACGAGGTCGAGAACGACCTGGCCGTCACCGACGAGGACCGCGAGCTCGACACGCTCATCCCCGACTCGCCGAACCAGCCCTACGACATGCACACCGTCATCGAGCACGTGCTCGACGACGGTGAGTTCCTCGAGGTGCAGCCGATGTTCGCGCCCAACATCATCTGCGGTCTCGGCCGCGTCGAAGGCCGCTCGGTGGGTGTCGTCGCCAACCAGCCGATGCAGTTCGCCGGCACGCTCGACATCGACGCCTCCGAGAAGGCGGCCCGCTTCGTTCGCACCTGCGACGCGTTCAACGTCCCCGTGCTGACCTTCGTCGACGTGCCCGGCTTCCTGCCCGGCACCGACCAGGAGTGGGACGGCATCATCCGCCGCGGGGCCAAGCTCATCTACGCCTACGCCGAGGCCACCGTCCCGCTGGTCACGGTCATCACGCGCAAGGCCTACGGCGGCGCCTACGACGTCATGGGGTCCAAGCACCTCGGCGCCGACATCAACCTCGCCTGGCCGACCGCCCAGATCGCCGTCATGGGCGCCCAGGGCGCGGTCAACATCCTCTACCGCAAGCAGCTGGCCGAGGCCGCCGAACGGGGCGAGAACGTCGACGAGGCCCGCCAGCGCTTCATCACCGAGTACGAGGACACCCTCGCCAACCCGTACGTCGCTGCCGAGCGCGGCTACATCGACACCGTCATCACGCCCTCCAACACGCGGATGAACGTCACCAGGGCGCTGCGGGCGCTGCGCAACAAGCGCGAGACGCTGCCGCCGAAGAAGCATGGGAACATCCCGCTGTGAGCGGTGACGAGGACCAGGACCCGACGGCGGAGGCGTCGGCCGAGGAGCGGCGTCCGGCCCTGCGGGTCGTGCGCGGTGACGCCACGCCCGAGGAGCTCGCCGCCCTCGTCGCCGTGCTCTCCGCTGCCTCCGGTGGCGACGAGCCCGAACCGCCGAGGCCGCCCTCGCGGTGGACCTCGCGTCCACACGGTCCTCGGGGCCCGCTGCACCCGGGGCCGGGCGCCTGGCGCGCCTCCGCGTTCCCCCGCTGAACCGCCCCCCTGCCGACGGCCTGACCGCTGGCTACGACACTGATCCGGATCTGCGATCAGTGTCGTAGGGACGGCGCGGTGCCCCGCACCTCGGCCAGCGGGAGGTCGTGCTCGCGGCCCCAGGCCTCCCACTCCGCAGCGGTGCGTGTCGCGAAGACCGGGGCGAGCTCCTCGCCGGTGGGCGGCACGCCGAGCAGGTCGGTGAGCCGCGCGAGGAAGTGCGGTTCGATGCAGGCGACGGCCACGTGACCCTGCCGGGCGGCATACAGCCGGTAGGCCGGGTGACCCCCACCCAGCACCGCACCGGGAGCCGTGAGGCCGTGACGCAGTGGTGCGGCCATCGCCTCCGCGGCGTCGGAGAGGGCCACCTCGCGACGGACGCCCTCCCCACTCGTGGTTCGCGCGAGCAGCGCCGCGGCCGCCTCGGTGGCGGCGCGCTCGGCGCCGGTCAGGTCGGCGGCGAGCAGCACCGGCATCCGCGGCTCCTCCTCGGGACCCACGGTGCCCAGCAGCCCCAGGGCCGCCTGGTAGGTCAGGTCGTGACCGGGCCAGTCGTCGTCGGGCGACGGGTGCCCCACGACCGCCACCTGGCAGAGCCGGGGATGCCTGGCGTGCAGGGACTCCCAGCCGAGGTCGAGCCGCTCGAGTGCCGAGGCGCGGCTCGAGGTGAGCAGCAGGTCAGCGCCCGATAGCAGGTCCTCGAGCCGGGCGCGGTGCGCAGGGTCCTTGAGGTCGAGCCGCACCACCTGCTGCCCCGCCGAGAGCTCGGCGTACCAGCGCGGCGAGGCCGCCTCGAGCGGGTCGCCGCCGGGTGGCTCGACCTTCACGACCTCCGCCCCGAGCCCGGCGAGCCGGGCGGCGGCTGCCGGCCCGGGCACGTTCACCGCGGTCGAGACGACCCGAACGCCCTGGAGCGGGCCGCCTCCGGTCACCCTGCCTGCCTGTCGCGGGTGCGCCGGTCATAGGTGGCCTGCAGGTCGGCGTGGTCCACCGGGTTCAGCACCCTCGCCGCCAGCACGCGCTCGGCGGCGTCGAGGTCACCGGTGAAGGCGCGGAAGGCCACCCTCACGTCGATGTCGTGGTCGGGCCGCGAGAGCACCTCCACCGCGTCGCCGCAGCGCACCGTGCCGGGCTGCACGACGGACAGGTAGGCGCCGGTGTTGCCGACCTCGGTGAACCGCTTGACCCAGCCCTTCTCGCCCATGCGCGCAGCGAAGGTGCTGCACGGGATGCGGGGCCCGGCGACCTCGAGCACGACCTGGTCGCCGACGCGCCAGCGCTCCCCCACCAGTGCCGCGTCGACCTCGAGACCGACCGTGGTGAGGTTCTCGCCGAACATCCCGTCCGGCAGGTCGCGGCCCAGGCGCTCCTGCCAGGCGTCGAGCTCCTCCCGGGCGTACGCGTAGACCGCCTGGTGGTCGCCGCCGTGGTGGCGCGGGTCGCCGATGAAGTCGCCGACGACGCCGCTGCCGAGGCCGCCCTTCTTGGGACCGGGCGCCCGCACCTCCACGGCGTCGACCGGCCGTTTGCCGATGCCGGTGGGGATCGACTGCTTGACCGGGTTGGGCTCCGAGCGGCCGACGTTGAGCGAGTGGATGCGCGCCATGGGCGGCAGCGTATGCCGTGGGGGCCCGGGTATTCGGTGGGACGTGCGGGGAGCGTGGGGTACGTTCGCCCGCGTGACCACAGACGCACCCCAGACCGCACGGCCCGAGTCCGACGTCGACCGCATCGCCGACCGCTTCCTCGAGGAGTTCGTGGCGCTGAGCCCCATCACGGCCACCTACCTCGGCATCGCCGGCCACGACGAGGACCTCGACGACTTCTCACCCGAGGGCCACGAGGCCCACGCCGAGCTGCGCCGCCGGACCCTGGCCGAGCTCGACGACGTGACCCCGGTGGACGACATCGACAAGGTGACCGTCGCGGCCATGCGCGAGCGCCTCGGCCTCGCCGAGGAGACCCACCAAGCGGGCCTGGACGAGATGGCGCTCAACGTCATCGCCTCGCCGCTGCAGGAGATCCGCGGCACCTTCGACCTGATGCCGACCGCCACCGACGAGGACTGGGGCGTCATCGCCCGCCGCCTGGCCAAGGTGCCGACCGCTCTCGACCAGTGGGTGGTGAGCCTGACCTCGGCCGCGGCCAAGGGCAACATCGCACCGAAGCGCCAGGTCGAGGCCTGCGTCAAGCAGTGCGCGGACCTGACCGCCGACGACGGCTACTTCGCCAAGCTCCTCGCCGGCGCCAAGGCCGGCGACGCCGACCTCACCGACTCGGTGCGCGCCGACCTCGAGGCCTCGGTGACGGCCGCGTCCGACGCCTACCGCGCGCTCGGCGACCGGCTCCGCGACGAGCTGCTCGACCAGGCCCCGGAGTCCGACGCCTGTGGTCGCGAGCGCTACCAGCTGCTCTCGCGCGCCTTCCTCGGCGCTGTGGTCGACCTCGAGGAGACCTACCGGTGGGGCCAGGAGGAGCTCGCCCGCATCACCGCCGAGATGGAGGAGGTCGCCGAGCGGATCAAGCCCGGGGCCACCGTCAAGGAGGCCATCGCCGCGCTCGACGCGGACGCGGCCTACCAGCTGCACGGCACCGACGAGCTCAAGGCGTGGATGCAGACCAAGGCCGACGAGGCCATCGCCAACCTCGCCGGCACCCACTTCGACATCCCAGACCCGGTGCGCACCATCGAGTGCCACATCGCCCCGACCCAGACCGGCGGCATCTACTACACCGGGCCCAGCGAGGACTTCTCGCGTCCGGGCCGCATGTGGTGGTCGGTGCCGAAGGGCGTCACCGAGTTCGGCACCTGGCGCGAGCTGACGACCGTCTACCACGAGGGCGTGCCGGGCCACCACCTCCAGGTCGCCCAGACGGTGTTCCGCTCCGAGCTGCTCAACCGCTGGCGCCGCATGTTCGCCTGGACGTCGGGCCACGGCGAGGGCTGGGCGCTCTACGCCGAGCGGCTCATGGCCGACCTCGGCTACATGGACGACCCGGGCAACCGGATGGGCCTGCTCGACGGCCAGTCGCTGCGGGCGGCCCGCGTGGTGCTCGACATCGGCTTCCACTGCGGCTTCGAGGCGCCGGAGGAGGTCGGCGGCGGCGAGTGGACCTATGACAAGGCGTGGCAGTTCCTCACCGCCCACGCCAACATGGACGAGGCGTTCCTGCGCTTCGAGCTCGACCGCTACCTCGGCTGGCCCGGCCAGGCGCCGGCCTACAAGATCGGCGAACGGCTCTGGATGGAGCTGCGCGACGAGGTGCAGCGCCGCGAGGGTGACGACTTCGACATCAAGGCCTTCCACCGCCGCTCGCTCGACGTCGGCGGGGTCGGCCTCGACACCCTGCGCGAGGCCGTCCTCGGCACTCTCGACTGAGGTCCCCTCAGTCGGGAAGCTCGCTCGGCAGCACCACCGCATCCACCAGCGCGCCGTTGCGGATCACGGTGACTTCCATCCGCTGGCCGATCGCGTCGGCGAACAGGCGCTTCTGCAGCGACTGGGCATCGCCGAGCGGGGCGCCGTCCATCGCGAGGACCAGATCGCCTGCGAGCAGGCCGCTCTGGGCGGCCGGGCTCCTCTCCACGACCTCGACCACGCGCAACGCGCCGCGCTGCCCGTACCGCTCAGCCTGGGCCGGCGTCAGCCGTGCCGGGGTGCTCACCAGACCGAGGTACGCGCGCCGCACCCGCCCGTCGTGCATCAGCGCATAGATGATCCGGTGGGTCGTGGCATTGATGGGCACCGCCATGCCGAGGCCCACTCCGGCGACGGCCGTGTTGATCCCGACGACGCGCCCGCGGCTGTCGGCCAGCGCGCCGCCGGAGCTGCCGGGGTTGAGGGCAGCGTCGGTCTGGATGACGTCCTCGATCAGGCGCGCCGTCGTTCGGGTTCGCACCGGCATGCTGCGGCCCAGGGCGCTCACCACGCCCGCCGTCACCGTGCCGGAGAGGCCCATCGGGTTGCCGACGGCCACCACGAGCGAGCCGACGAGGAGCGCACCCGCGTCGCCGTACTCCGGCGGGGCCGGCACCTCACGGTCGGCGCGGATGACGGCGATGTCGGACAGCGGGTCACGGCCCACGACGTGGAAGCGGGCGACCGTGCCGTCGGCGAACTCCGCAGTGCCCGCGCTGGCATCGCCGACGACGTGGGCGTTGGTGACCAGGTGCGAATCGCCGGTCAGGACCACGGCCGACCCCGTCGACTCACCGCGGAGTGACCGGGTGCGCAGCGCAGCAACCTTCGGCGTCAGCTGCGCCGCGACGGAGGTGACGACCGCCGAGTAGGCGTCCAGCGCGGCCGACTCAGCCGCCGGGTCAGTGCTCATGGCTGTGAAACGACCGGAGGACGCGGTGGGATTCCGGGGTTCACCGAGGGCGGAACGACGGGAAGACGTCCACCGCGGCAGGGCGGACACTGGCCGTGACAGAGCACCCTGAAAGGGGGGAGAGCCCGATGCTGATCTACTCGATGAGCGTGTCGGTCGACGGCTTCATCGCCGACCGCGAGGGCGGGTCGGTCACCGAGGACATCCCGCTGACCCTGGTCGAGGCCAGGACGTTCGGCTCCCCCGTGGTCTACGAGCGGTACCGGCGCGTCCGCGACGACTCCGGCTGATACCGCCGTCAGTCGTCCATCGCCTCGATCCCGAGCTCAGCCAGCTCGGCCATGCGCTCGCGCAGGTGCTGGACCACCTCCGGCGGAGGCGGCTCCCAACCGGTGACCTCCTCGATGACCCGCAGGGGCTCGGTCGTCCGGTAGGAGCGGGTCGGGTTCCCGGGGAAGCGCTTGTCGGTGACGTTGGGGTCGTCCTCGATCGTGCCGAGGGGCTCGACCCGGAAGACCCGTCCGGGTCCCTCGCCGCGAGCGAGCTCGGCAGCCAGTGGCGCGCCCTCGCGCCTGGCCGTCAGGTAGATGTGCTTGGCCTGACGTCCCGAACCGTAGTTCGAGCGCCAGCCCGGTGTGAGCAGGTCACCCGGACGCAGGTCGGCCCTGGTCCCGTGGAAGAACGGCCCGGGGTCGTCGACCACGCGCGGCGTCGGGGGTGGGTCGCGAAGCAGGCTGTCGAGCCGTTCCATGAGGACCGCGACCCGGGTGCGCCCCTTCGGCGCCCGCGGGTAGCGGCCCAGCACGTCGAGGACGACCGGCACGGCTCGCCTGGCAGCGGCGGTGACCACGTACTCCGCGACCACCGGGTCAGCGCCGCTTGCGAGCTCGGCCGCCCGGGCGGCATGGGCGGCCGACCCCAGGATGTGGCGCACCTGCGTCGCCTTCGCCAGCGGGTGGAGGTATGCCGCCGCGGCAGCATCTCCTGCGGCTACCGCTGCGTGCCGGGCGGCTTCGGTCGCGGCGTCCCCGGCTGCACGGTGGGCGTCGGCCGCGGCAGTCCGTTGGAGGCGCGAACGGGGCGCCCCCTCGGCGAAGACGCGCGCGGCGTGGAGAGCCGCCGCCGGGCGAGGGTCCTCGGGACGATCCTTCTGGAAGAGGACCAGCGCAGGTTCGGCGCACGCCGCGGCATACCCGGCAATCGCCCGCAGCTCGTCCACCGTCAACTCGAAGTCACCCCGGCGTGTCTGCATCTCCTGGAGTTTCGCACAACACTGCTGCGTGCTTTGGGCGAAATCTGCCTTGTGCGCCTGTCCACGCCTTTACAGTTGTGCCCGCGCGGCCAGGGGGGCTGCGGCCGGCCGGCCCGTTGCCGCAGGAAGCACCGGAGACACTTTGACGGCACGGCAGCGCAACCCGCTGAGCTTCCTCGTTGCTGCAGTGATGACCATGGCCGCCATGCTCACTGGGGCAGCCGCTTCCTCGGCTGCCACCGTGGCTCCGGAGGCCCCGTGGGGCCTGCGCACGGTGGTTGGCGTCGACGGAGTGATGCTCAGCTGGACGCGCGGGTCCACGCAGACGGGCGGCACACCGACCTCGTATGTCGTTCATCGGCGGGCGAGTGGACATGACGCCGACTGGGTCGTCAGCACCTCCACGACCTCCAGCTGGGGGAGCTACGTCGACCGCGGCGCCCCCGTCGACCTCGACGTCACCTACACCGTCACTGCCCGCAACACCGCGGGGGACAGCGCCGAGTCGTCGCCCGCCACGGCGCGGGTGCCGGTCTGGGACGGGCCCTACGACCCGGACCGCGTTTCGCTCACGCTGGTCTGGGACGAGGCGGCCGGAGGTGACGAGACCGAGCGCTCCACGGTGGTCGCGAACTCCACGAGCACGCCGGCCCTGACCCAGGCGTGGGACAACGGCGTCTCCTTCTCCGCCGGCTCCTGGCGTCAGGCGCTGGTGCTGCCTCGACACGTGCAGGACGGCACGTACGCCGTCGGTGACGGAGAGGGTCAGCTGCAGCTGCGGGCGATGGCAGGAGACTTCTGCGGCAGCGGGGCCGGAGGGTCGGCACCCGGCGGCACCGCGACGGTCTCCCGGGCTGCGGCGTCCATGGACGGCTTCTACGCGTCGATCAGCGTGGATGCGACCCTCGACTGCGAGAACGGGCACCGGCTGCGCGCCGAGCTGCGCTGGCACACCCCCGATCCGACTCGGGTGCTGACCGCGCCGCGGCTGTCGGTGATGACCGCAGCTCCGGAGCAGTCGACCACCACGGACGTCGACGTGACCAACTCCGGCAGCGAGCCTGTGGTGCTGGGAACCGCCCGGCTCGTGGACGCCGCACTGTCCACGTCCGCGCCACTGACCGTGCTGGGCTCGACCTGTGAGGGCCTGACGCTGGAGCCGGGAGCCGTGTGCACCGTGACCGTCGGCTATGCGGCAGGCCCGGCCGCGTCACCCGAGGGCAACGGCGTCCTCAGCCTCTCGACCGATGTCGGCGAGTGGGAGCTGGGCGCGGTGGTCGGACAGCAGCCACCGGCCCACTCCGGGCCGCAGGCCCTGACGGGGTCCAGCTCGCCCGGGCGGGTGAACCTGTCCTGGACGGCGCCCCGGACGTTGGACTCCCGCCTCATCGCCGGCTGGCGCGTCGAGGACGTGGCCGGCGGCACTCCAGTCGTCCTGCAGACCCGCACCGAGGGCTACCTCACGGCCACCTCGCTGAGCGCGCCGAGCACCGGCACGCACGCACTGAGGCTGGTCCTGCTGACGACCGATGGGCGCGAGGTCGCCTCCGAGCCGATCCCCCTCACCATCGCCTCGCGGTGGCTGCTGGTCACCACCCCCACCGGCGTGCGTGCCCACGACGCAGACGGTGGCGTCACCAACGGTGGCACCCTGGGCACCCGTGCGACGTCGACCGATGGGATCGCCACGTCGCCGACCCGCACCTCGATCGCGGTCAGCGAGGGGCCCTACAGCGGGTACGTGAAGCTCCTCGGTCCCACCGGAACCGTGCTGCGCAGCCTGACGTACGACCCGACCTTCGCCGATGGGGAACCCGACGTCAGCCCGGACGGGTCGAAGGTGGTGTTGCTGCGCCGCGGCTACACCGGAGCGCAGACCAGGCCCTCCTCGCTGATCACGGTCCCCACCGCCGCGGGAGACCCCACGGCGGTGCCGAACTCCGTGGGGCTGTCCGACCCGATCTGGACTCCGGACGGCGCCGCGCTGGTCGCCACGGAGGACTCCGGGGCCGGGGTGGTGCGGGTCGACCCCAGGACAGGCACCCGGACAGCGGTCCCGGGAACGAAGGGCGCTGCCGCGGTCGCCGTGTCCCGCACCGGGCGGCTCGCCTACGCCCTCACCGGCTGGGGCGGCTCGGGAGAGATCCGCATCATGGGTCTCAGCGGGGGCACGTCCACCCTCGTCGGAGTCCACCCCGGTGCCACCGACCTCTCCTGGGACCCCACCGGAGCATGGCTCGCCGTCACCGGGGCGCCCTACGGCGAGACTCCGACCACGCAGCTGTTCGACCTCCGCGGGGCCCGCCCGGCACTGGTGCGGAGCCTGCCCGGGGGCTCCTCGGTGTCGTGGCTGGTCCCGCTCTCCGCCGCGCCGGCCGGCAGTGTGACCGGTGCGGCGTGGACCGCCTCGACCGCCAGTCTGTCCATAGGCGCGACCGACCCCGACGACGCCCCCGGCGGGCTCCGGCGGGAGTGCCGGCTGGACGCAGGCGCATGGTCGTCCTGCACCGCGACGTGGAAGCTCACCGGTCTCACCGCGGGACAACACACGGTCGCAGCGCGCGTCACCGACCCGAGCGGGCAGGTCTCCGCGGTCGCCCAACGGACGTGGTCTGTCGACACCCAGGCACCCACCGTCGCGCTCGGCGCGCTGCCCTCAGCCCTCACCAGCACCACGCTCAAGCTTGGGTGGACGGCCAAGGACAGCGGCGGCTCAGGCCTCAGCTCCATCGAGGTCCGCTACCGCAGCGCACCGGTCAAGGGGAAGTTCGGGGCGCTCAGCTATCCCACCTCGTGGCGTGCCCTGAAGGGCACCAGCCTGACGACCACGCTGACGGCCGGGCGGCACTACTGCTTCAGCGTCCGCGCGCGTGACACGGCAGGCAACACCGGTGCCTGGAGCGGTGAGCGCTGCACCTCCGTGACGCTCGACGACCGGGCCCTCACCGCCTCGGCAGGATGGACCAGAGGTGTGAGCAGCGCGCACGCCTACGGCACCTACTCGCGCGCCGCCGCCAGCGGGCGGTACCTCACCCGCACCTCGGTGCAGGCTCGTCGCCTCGCGATTGTGGCGACCACCTGCCCGACCTGCGGCGCCGTGGACGTCTACCACGCGGGAATCCGGCTCGGCCGCGTCAGCCTGTACTCCGCCACGACCTCCTACCGCCAGATCCGCTGGCTGCCTCTTCAGTCAGTCACCCGCACCGGCACTGTGGTGGTCCGGACGACCTCATCGAAGACGGTGGTCCTCGACGGGATCGTGGTCTGGCACTGAGGCAGCACGGTGGGGGCAAGCCCATCCACGTCGGCTCCCGTGGCTGGACGGGCTACTCGCCGGCCAGCTCGGCCACCATCGGGGCCAGCACCTCGGCGGAGTCGCAACCCCATCCGACGATGCCGCCCCACCCGGTGAGCTCCCAGGCCGTCACGCCTCTGCCCCTGCTGCCTGGGCAATGATGTCGGCCAGCTCGGCCGGCCGGCTCCACATCGGCCAGTGACCGGTCGGCAGGTCGACAAGCTCCAGCCGCCTGTGTTGGAGGACGCCGGCCAGGAACGGCATCCCCTGCTCGGCGTAGGAGCGGTACTCGGCAGCCGGGAACGCGGTGCACACGATGGTGCCCGGCACGTCGAGACGACGCTCGTCGGAGAGCCTCACGGCGTCGCGGAGGGAGGCGGCGGGTTGCGGCACGGCACGCGCACGGAAGGTGGCCAGCTGCTCCTCGCTCAGCCCCGCCATCGATCCCTGCGCGAGCTCCTCGTCGTACTGGGCTGAGAGCGGGTGCTCGCTGCCCCTCACCTCAGGGTCGATGGCATAGCCGTCCACGACCGGGGCAGTGTCGACCCAGACGACGTGGTCGACCTCGTCCACGTGCCGGTCCAGGGCGACGGTTGCGGGGACGGCTGCACCGCTGTGCGCGACCAGCACCGTGCGGGCGCCCTGCGGAGCGAGGGCGAGCGCGGCCTCGATCGCGGCGACGTGGTCCTCCAGACGCACGGAGCCGCGATCGGGATGGTCGGGCTCGAGGCCCGGCAGGGTGAGGGCGAGGGCCGTCACACCGCGCTCGCGCAGGTGGGTGACGACGTCGTCCCAGGCCCAGGCACCGAGCCAGAAGCCGGGGACGAGGACGACGTGGGCGGGTACCTCGGCGTTGGGGGTGCTGCTCATGGCGCCATTGTGCTGCCTGGCGCGAGCCCACCCGGGACAAGCCACACGCCAGTCAGAGCAGTCCGCAGGTCGACGTGGCAGGCACCCCCGCCAGGCGGGCCTCGAGGAACGCGTACTCCTCGGCGAAGTTCGGCACGACCCCACCCACGTGCGTCGGCACGGCGGTCGTCGAGAACCGCACGCTGACCCCGAGCCCGCACCAGCGCCGCGCGAGGTCGAGCCCCACGGCATACGGGATGACGTCGTCGGCCAGGGAGTGGGTGAGCAGCACCGGCACCGCTGGTCGACGCTTCCCGATCACGTTGTCGCCGAGGATCGCACGCCACGGCTCCTCGTCGAAGTAGGCGGCCAGCGGTCGACCGTCGCGGGTGAGCGACGTGGAGCGGACGAACGCGTCGTTCGGCAGCGAGTCGCCCACGCACTCCCCCCCGACCCTCCGCACGCGCTGCAGCCCCTCCTCGTTGAGGAGCGCGTCGAGGTCGACGTCGTATGCCGTGGCGAGGCCGGCGACCGCGTAGAGCGCGAAGGAGGCGTAGGGACCGCCGTCGAGCGACTCCCCCACGCCGGCGAGGTCCGCGGGAACGGCTCCCGCGACGGCGCCGACGAGGGCGAGCTCGCCGGCATACGTGGGCGCCAGCTCGGCGGCCGCTGCCGCCGCACCGCCACCCTGCGAGTAGCCGACCACGGCCGCCGGCCCCTCCGCCGGCACACCGGCGTCCGGCAGCCTGCGGGCCGCCCGCACGATGTCGAGCACGGCGGCGGCCTGCGAGCGCCGGGTCATGTAGGTGTGGACACCCGGGGTGCCGAGGCCCTCATAGTCGGTGACGGCCACGGCATACCCGCGGTTGAGCAGGCCCGAGAGGAACCCACCCTCGTACTCGCTGCCCGCGGAAAGCTGGCGCGAGGGGGCGCAGCGGTCGGCGAGGCCCTGGGTGCCCACGGCGAAGGTGACCAGGGGACGGCTGCCCGGGCCCTGCCATGGCGAGGAGGGCACGAGCACGCTGCCGGTCACCGCGATGGGCTGGCCCGTCCGGTCGGTCGAGGTGTACATCACCCGCGTCGCACGGGCCGGTGCCCTCACCGCGCGCGCCGGGTCGAGGAAGAAGTCCATCGGCTCCGCGCGCAACACGACGCCTGGCTCGGCGGGCACCGTCGCCGGGGGCTCGTAGAACGCGGGCCGGTCGTCGCTCGTCGCGGGTGGGCCATCGTCGGTCACGCCGACAGCCAGCGGGGCGGCGGTCGCAGGGCCAGCCGCTGCAGGGCCGAGGGTGCCGACCACCGCTGCTGCGGCGAGCAGCGCCGGCAGCAGGACGCGTGGGACCTGACGGGTCATGACGGGACCCCCCTCGACGGGGACGAGTACCTGCTGCGGGACGCCCCCTGCTGGACGTCCCGCAGCAGGCTGCTGATCAGCTGCCGACCGCTGCCTGCGCGTCGACGACGCCGTAGCCGTAGGCAGGCGTCCAGGTGCCTCGGCTGCCGGTGCCCGGCGTGACCGCGGTGCCGAGCAGGGCTTCCTCGACCTGGTCGACCGTGCGGCCCTGGGCGTAGAGCAGCGCGGCGACACCGGCGACGTGCGGGGTGGCCATCGAGGTGCCGGCGTAGGCGTCGTAGTCGGCCTGGCCGCACGCCGAGGAGCCGGTGCCCTTCGGGACGGTCGACCAGATGTCGTCGTCGCAGCTGGTCAGGCCGGCGCCGCCGGGTGCCGAGACGGACTTGAAGTCGGTCTTGTTCGGCAGCTCGGAGTACCACGAGTGCAGGCCGTTGCGGTCGGTGGCGCCCACGCAGATGCCCTCACTGGTGAAGGCCGGGTCGTTGCACAGGGCGGTCGAGCTGTTGCCCGCTGCAGCGACGGTGAGCACACCCTTGGAGCGGGCGTAGGCGATGGCCTCCTGCATGGCGGAGTCGAGCCCGGTGATCGCGAACGCCTGGCCGCCGGGGATCGAGCCGAGCGAGAGGTTGATGACGTCGGCGCCGTGGTCGGCGGCCCAGCGGATGCCGTCGCCGATGTCCTCGCCGGAGCCCGAGCCGTCCTCGAGCACCTTGACCGGGAGGATCTTGGTCGAGGGCGCCACGCCGACCACGCCGACACCGTTGCCACGCACGGCCGCGATGGTGCCGGCGACGTGGGTGCCGTGCTCGTCGGCGTTGTTCTGGCCGTCGGGGCCGCGGAAGTCACCGTTGCCGCAGGGGCGCTGGCCCTTGTCGCAGCCGGTGAAGGTGGCGCCCTGGAGGATCTGGCCCTGCAGGTCGGGCTGGGAGAAGTCGATGCCGGTGTCGACCACGGCCACCACGGTGCCGGTGCCCGTGCTGCTGGCCCAGGCCTGCTCGGCCTTCACCTGCTGCAGGCCCCAGAGCTTCCCGTAGAGCGGGTCGTTGGTGGCCGCCAGGGCGGTGGGTGCCGTGGACAGGACGCCGGCCAGGGCGAGCGCCCCTGCGGCGGCGGCACCGGTGAGTGCACGAGGTCGCATGGTTGAGCCTTTCGGGGGTCGTCGGTCATGCGCAGGTGAGGTCCACCCGCGCACTGCCCAACGAGGCTCCCGGCCCCAGGACACGGCATACCGGACATTTTGACCATCCCTTGACCTCCCGGGGCGCCCGCGCCGGGTGTCAGGGGCGCGCGAGGCCAGGCGCGCGGGATCAGGCGGGCGCGACCAACCGCAGGTCGCCGTACGTGCTCCGGGCCCGTTCCAGCGCGCTGACGTAGCCCGCCCGCTCATAGGCCGTGGGATCCACCCCCGCCGGCACGGCGAGCAGTCCGCGCACCTCCTCCAGCGTGGTGAAGCCCTTGCGCGACATCCACTGCGTGAGCCCGTCGAGCAGGGCCCTGACGTGCTCGACGCCGTGGCGCATCAGGGCGGAGGCGGTCATGACGGCGTCGGCGCCGGACAGCAGGTACTTCACGACGTCGTCCCACTGGTCCACCCCCGTGGTCGCGGCGAGGGAGCCGGCGACGTGGCGGCGCAGGATCGCGATCCAGGTGCGCGCCAGCCGGGCGTCGTCGGGCCGCGACAACCCCGCGAACGGCTGGACGGCCAGGGTCTCCACGTCGATGTCGGGCTGCTGGAAGCGGTTGAACAGCACCAGGCCGTCGGCACCGGCCTGGTCGAGCCGCAGCGCCACCTCTCCGGGCGAGCTGAAGTGGGGGCTCAGCTTCACGGCGACCGGGATGGACACGACGGACCGCACCCGGCGCAGGATCGCGAGGTGTGTCTCCTCGACCTCTCGCCCGGTGATGTGCGGGTCGCCGGGCACGAAGTAGACGTTGATCTCGATGGCGGCCGCGCCGGCGTCCTGCAGCGACCTGGCGAAGTCCTCCCACCCCCCGGGCGTGCTGCCGTTGAGGCTGGCGATCACCGGCACGTCCACGACGCCCGCGGACCGCTCGACGAGGTCGAGGTAGCGCTGCGGACGGCCCGGCAGGCCGCTGTAGCCGGTCGGGAAGAACGTCAGTGCCTCGCTGAACGCGTCAGCGCGTCCCTCGACGAGCTCCTCGTCGCGCTCCTGCTCCTTGCGCAGCTGCTCCTCGAACAGGGACGGCAGCACGACGGCGCCGATGCCTGCAGCAGCGAGCTTGCGAACGCCGTTGACACTGCGCGTCATCGGCGACGCCGACGCAACGATGGGGTTGGCGAGGGGCAGGCCCAGGTAGGTGGTCGAGAGGTCCATCACGAGCTCCTTCGCGCGTCGGCGGTGAACTGGCTGGCGCTGCGCGTCGCCATCTCCTCGTAGGTGGCCCAGCGCTGGTCGACCGCCTCCTGCGCCAGGGCGAGCAGCCGCTCCGCCTCCACCGGGTCGGCGTTGCGCAGCATGCGGTAGCGCAGCTCTCGGTAGATGTAGTCCTCCAGCGGGATCCGCGGCCGCGGCGAGTCGAGCATGAACGGGTTGCGACCGCCCGCGCGGGCCACGGGGTCGTAGCGCACCAGCGGCCAGTGGCCGCTCGCGACGGCCCGGTACTGCTGGTCGAGGCCGTCCTTCATCTCGATGCCGTGGGCGATGCAGTGGCTGTAGGCGATGATCAGCGACGGCCCGTCGAAGGCCTCGGCCTCCCGGAAGGCGGTGAGGGTCTGCTGCGCGTCGGCGCCCATGGCGACACGGGCGACGTAGACGTTGCCGTAGGCGATCGCCTGGAGGGCGAGGTCCTTCTTCGCCATCGTCTTCCCCGCAGCGGCGAACTTGGCGACGGCGCCGAGCGGCGTCGCCTTGGACGACTGGCCGCCGGTGTTGGAGTAGACCTCGGTGTCGAGGACGAGGACGTTCACGTCGCGCCCGCTGGCCAGCACGTGGTCGAGCCCCCCGGAGCCGATGTCGTAGGCCCACCCGTCGCCCCCCACGATCCACACGCTGCGGCGCAGCAGGTGGTCGGAGACGCTGCGCAGGTCCTCGACGGCCGGCCCCTCCAGCGAGCTCAGCCGACGGTTCAGCTCGGCGACCCGCTCGCGCTGCCCGGCCAGCTCGAACTCTCGCACCTGGGGCGCGTCGAGGATCGCGTCGGCCAGCTCGCTCCCGACCTCCCCCCGCAGCTCGGTGAGCCGCTCGCGCGCCAGCCTCGTGTGCAGGTCGGCGGCCAGGCGCAGGCCGAGGCCGAACTCGGCGTTGTCCTCGAAGAGCGAGTTCGACCAGGCCGGGCCGCGCCCCTCGGCGTTCTTCGTCCACGGCGTCGTCGGCAGGTTGCCGCCGTAGATGGAGGAGCACCCGGTGGCGTTCGCGACGGTGAGCCGCTCGCCGAACAGCTGGGTCAGCAGCTTCAGGTACGGCGTCTCCCCGCAGCCCGCGCACGCGCCGGAGAACTCGAAGAGCGGTTGGAGGAACTGGGTGCCACGCACCGTGCCGAAGTCGACGCGCGAGCGGTCGGCCGTGGGCAGCGTCTCGAAGAACGCGATGTTGGGCTGCTCGCGCTCGACCTGCTCGTCCGCCGGCGCGAGGTTGATGGCCTTGCGGCTGGCGTCGGTCACGGGGCTCACCGGGCAGGCCTCGACGCACAGCCCGCAGCCGGTGCAGTCCTCGACGTAGACCTGCAGCGCGTAACGGGTCGTCGGCAGGCCGACCGCGTCGAGCGGCATGCTCCTGAAACCCGTTGGGGCGTCGGCGAGCTCGCCCTCGTCGAAGTACTTCGAGCGGATCACGCTGTGCGGGCACACGAAGCTGCACGTGCCGCACTGGATGCAGGTGGACGGGTCCCACTCGGCGACGAGGTCCGAAATGCGGCGCTTCTCGTATGCCGTGGTGCCGCTGGGGAAGGTGCCGTCCACCGGGAGCGCGCTCACCGGCAGCTCGTCACCGCGCCCGGCCATCATGGCCGCCGTCACCTCGCGCACGAAGGCCGGGGCGGTCGGGGGCACCGGGGGCAAGGGCTCACGGACCGAGGTCGTCGCGGCGGGCACCGTCACCTCGTTCAGGGCGGCCACAGCCGCGTCCACCGCCTCCTCGTTGCGCCGGACGACCTCGCTCCCCCGCTTCCAGTACGTCCTGCGGATGGCGCCCTTGACCTGCTCGATGGCGCGCTCGCGGGGCAGCACGCCGGAGATCGCGAAGAAGCAGGTCTGGAGCACCGTGTTGGTCCGCCCCGGCAGGCCGCAGTCGCGGGCCACCTTGTCGGCGTCGATGGCGAACAGCCGCAGTCCCTTGGCGATCACCTGCTGCTGCACCGTGCGCGGAAGGGCGTCCCACACCCGCTCGGGCGGCTGGGGGGCGTTCAGGAGCAGGGTCGCGCCGTCGGCGGCCCGAGCCAGCACGTCGACCTTCTCGAGCAGGCCGAGGTGGTGGCAGCCGACGAAGCCTGCCCGGTGCACGAGGTAGGGCGCGCGCACGGGGTGGGGGCCGAACCGCAGGTGCGAGACGGTCTGGCCGCCGGACTTCTTCGAGTCGTAGACGAAGTAGCCCTGCGCGTAGATCGCCGGGTCCGCGCCGAGGATCTTGATGGTGTTCTTGTTGGCCCCGACCGTGCCGTCGGAGCCGAGGCCGAAGAAGACCGCCCGCACCGTCGCCGGGTCCTCGATGTCGAGGTCGGGGTCGTAGGTGAGGCTGCTGCCGCTGACGTCGTCGACGATGCCGACCGTGAACCGCGCGCGGGGGTCCGGCCGGCCCAGCTCCTCGAACACCCCGGCCACCATGCCCGGGGTGAACTCCTTGGACGACAGGCCGTAGCGTCCGCCGACCACCAGGGGCAGGCGTCCCCCGTCGCCGCGCTGGCTCGCCTCGGTGAGTGCGGCCACGACGTCGAGGAAGAGCGGCTCGCCCCCGGCGCCCGGCTCCTTGGTGCGGTCGAGGACGGCCACCCGCGACACGGTCGGCGGCAGTGCTGCGACGAGCTCAGCGGCCGGGAAGGGCCGGTAGAGGCGGACTTGGACGACGCCGACCCGCTCCCCTGACTCGACGAGGTGGGCCACCGTCTCGCGGGCGGTCTGGGCGCCGGAGCCCATGGCCACGACCACGCGCTCGGCCTCGGGGTGCCCGGCATACTCCACCAGCCGGTAGGCCCGGCCGCAGTGCTCGGCGAGCTCGTCCATGGCGGCCTGCACGATGGCGGGGGTGCGCGCGTAGTAGGGGTTCACCGTCTCGCGGGCCTGGAAGTAGACGTCGGGGTTCTGGGCCGTGCCGCGGATGAACGGCCGCTCGGGGGTCAGTGCCCTCGACCGGTGCCGGCGCACGAGGTCCTCCGGCACCAGGGCACGCAGCACGTCGTCACCGAGCAGCTCGATGGTGTTGAGCTCGTGCGAGGTGCGGAAGCCGTCGAAGAAGTGCACGAAGGGCACCCGCGAGCGCAGCGTCGCGGCCTGGGCCACCAGCGCGAGGTCGTGCGCCTCCTGCACCGAGGCCGACGACAGCAGGGCGAAGCCGGTCTGCCTCACGGCCATGACGTCGGAGTGGTCACCGAAGATCGAAAGTCCTTGCGCGGCAAGAGATCTCGCAGCGACATGGAAGACGGTGGAGGTGAGCTCACCCGCGATCTTGTACATGTTGGGGACCATGAGCAGCAGACCCTGCGACGCGGTGAACGTGGTGCTCAACGCTCCACCCTGCAGGGCGCCGTGCAGGGCCCCCGCCGCCCCGCCCTCGCTCTGCATCTCCATGACCATGGGCACCGAGCCCCAGACGTTGGGGCGGTCGCGGGAGGCCCACTCGTCGGCGAGCTCGGCCATCGGGGAAGACGGGGTGATCGGGTAGATCGCGCACAGCTCGTTCAACCGGTAGGCCACGCTCACGGTGGCCTCGTTGCCGTCGACCGTCACGCGCATGTCAGCTCCCCTCCGCGCTGCCCTCGGCCACCATCTCGATCGCGTGGACCGGGCACTGGCGGTAACAGGTGCCACACCCCGTGCACGCGGTGTAGTCGAACCGGTAGCGGTGTCCCTTGCCGAGCTTGATGACCGCGTCCTCGGGGCACGCACCGAGGCAGCCGTCGCACTCGAAGCAGTTGCCACAGGACAGGCAGCGGCCGGCCTCGAAGGCGACCTCGTCGGGCGAGAGTCCCTCGGTCACCTCCACGAAGGCGTGGACCCGCTCCTGCGGGTCGAGCTCATGCTGCTCCCGGCGGGTGTGGTCGCCGAAGTACCAGAGGTTGAGGGCGCCGAAGTCCGCCAACGGGTGCTTGGCCGCCGGGGTGAGCTCCTGCCCCCGCAGCCACGCGTCGATGCTGCGAGCCGCCCTCTTCCCGTGGCCGACCCCGACGGTCACCGTGCGCTCGCTCGGCACGGCGTCGCCACCGGCGAACACCCCTGCGGCACCCGTCATCAGCGTGACGGGGTCCACCCTCACGGTGTCGCCGTCGAACTCCACGTCCGGGAGCTCGTGCAGGAAGCCGGTGTCGCTCTCCTGGCCCAGCGCGAGGATCACCGTGTCGGCCGCGAGCCTCTCGAACCGGCCGGTGCCGTGCGGACGCCCGCGCTCGTCGAGCTCCTGCACCTCGACGGTCAGCGCGTGCTCGTTCATCGAGCTGATCGTGCGCAGCCAGTTGATCCGGATGCCCTCCGCCTCGGCGTCGCAGGCCTCCTCCTCGTGGGCCGGCATCTGCGCGCGCGTCCGCCGGTAGACGACCACCGTGTCCTCGGCCCCCAGCCGGCGCGCGACCCGGGCTGCGTCCATCGCCGTGTTGCCGCCGCCGTAGACCGCGACGCGTCCGGTCATCGGCCCCTGCTCGCCCGACTCGACCCCCCGGAGGAACGCGACCGCGTCGATGACCCGCCCGGCGTCCTCGTTGGGGATGTCGACCCGCTTGGACAGGTGGGCACCCACCGCCACGAAGACCGCGTCGAAGCCGCCGTCGCGCACCTCCTCGGCCAGGCTCGAGACCCGGTGCTCCTGCTCGAAGAGGACCCCCAGGGCGGCGATGCGGGCGATCTCGGCGTCGAGGACGTCCCGCGGCAGCCGGTAGGCGGGGATGCCGTACCGCATCATGCCGCCGGGGGCCGCACCGCTGTCACGCACGACGACCTCGTGCCCGAGCCGGGCGAGGTGGTAGGCCGCCGACAGCCCGCTCGGCCCGGCGCCGACCACGAGCACCCGCCGACCCGACCTCTGCTGCGGCCGCTCGAGCTGCCAGCCGCGTTCGATGGCGAGGTCGCCGAGGAAGCGCTCGACCCCGTGGATCGAGATCGCGTCGTCGAGCTCGGCCCGGTTGCAGACGCGCTCGCACGGGTGGTAGCAGACCCGGCCGTGGACCGCGGGGAACGGGTTGTCACGGGTGAGCAGCCGCCAGGCGCCCTCGTGGTCTCCTTCGCGGACACGGGCGAGCCAGCCCTGGATGTCCTCGCCGGCGGGACAGCCGGCATTGCACGGCGGAAGGAGGTCCACGTAGACGGGTCGGCGCTGACGGACGGGGCCTGCCCGCAGCCTCCCGAGGCCGAGCGGCGCCAGCGGGGTCAGGTCGCGGTCGCCCGTCGTCACAGATGCCTCCCTGCCGTGGCGGCCGGCTCGGCGACGCCACCCGTGTGAAGTCCCCCCGATCGTCGCCCGTGCCGCGCTCCCACCTCTAGGGTCCTTCGTCACCAGCGGCCGGGACCGGCCCCCCGCAGCGCGGGGTTTGCGACAATGTCGGCCGTGGACCTCGCCTTCACGCTGCTCGCGGTGGTGGCCACCGTGACGGCCGTGGCGGGGCTCTCCCGCCGGGTGGGTGTCTCCGCTCCCCTGGTCCTGATCGTCACCGGCGTCGTCGGGTCCTACCTGCCCTTCCTCCCCGAACCCCGGCTCAGCTCCGAGGTGGTGCTGGTCGGCCTGCTGCCGCCCCTGCTGTATGCCGCGGCCATCCGCACGTCGTTGGTGGACTTCCGTGACAACAAGGGGGTCATCGGGTCGCTCTCGGTGGGGCTGGTGCTCTTCACGGCCCTCGGGGTCGGCGTCGTCGTCTGGTGGCTGCTGCCGGTGCCGTTCGCTGTGGCCTTCGCCCTGGGCGCCGTCGTCGCCCCACCCGACGCCGTGGCGGCGACCGCGGTGGCGCGCCGGATCGGGCTGCCCCGGCGACTGGTCACCATCCTCGAGGGCGAGTCACTGGTCAACGACGCCACCGCCCTGGTCGCGCTGCGCACTGCCATCGCCGCGTTCACGGCGACCGCGGCCGTCAGCCTCGGCTCCGTGACCCTCGACTTCGCGTGGGCGGTGGCCGGAGGCGTCGCCCTCGGGCTCGCAGCCGCGGTCGTGGTGGGCGCGGTGCGACGTCTCGTCGACGACCCCGTCATCGACACCTCGCTGTCGTTCATGACTCCGTTCCTCGCCTACCTGCCCGCCGAGGCGCTGCACGCGTCCGGGGTGCTCGCCGTGGTGGTGGCCGGACTGCTGCTCAGCCACCGCTCGCCCATCCTGCAGAGCGCGGCCTCCCGCACCAGCGAGCGCATCAACTGGGCGACGATCCAGTTCCTGCTCGAGAACGCCGTCTTCCTCATGATCGGCCTGCAGATGCGCCGCGTCGTCTCGGGCGTCGCTGCCTCAGACCTCGGCCTCGGCCTCATCGTCGGCACCAGCGTGGCGGTCCTGCTGACCGTGATGTTGCTTCGGCCGGTCTGGGTCTTCCCGCTGTTCTGGGTGGCCCCCCGGCTCGGCGCCAGCACCGGCGACCCGGCGCCGTGGTCGCACACGGCCGTGCTGTCGTGGGCCGCCATGCGCGGGGTGGTCACGCTCGCTGCGGCGCTGGTCCTGCCCCCGCAGACGCCGCACCGCGACGTGCTCGTCTTCATCGCGATGGTCGTCACGGTCGGCACCCTGCTCGTGCAGGGCACCACGCTGCCGTGGCTGGCCAGGCGCCTCGGCGTGCGCGGGCCCGACCGCCGTGAGGACGCCCTCGCCGAGGCCACCCTGCTCCAGCAGGCGGTGGCCGCGGGGCTGCGGGCACTCGACGCCGTCCCCGAGATCGACCGTGACACGGCTGCCCGGCTGCGCCAGCGCGCGGAGGACCGCACGACGGCCGCCTGGGAGCGCCTCGGGCGCGCTCGCCCGGACGAGCAGGAAACGCCGAGCGAGGCCTACCGGCGGGCCCGTCTCCTGACCCTGGCGGCAGAGCGGGCCGAGCTGCTGCGCCTGCGGGACGCCGGCGAGGCCGACCACCAGGTGCTCAGCACGGTCATGGCCCAGCTCGACATCGAGGAGTCGGTGCTCGAGCGGCTCGAGGACCGGGCCGAGGCCGTCCGCGACATCCCCCTCCACGCGCCGGAGTCGCTGGCGGCCGCGTGCCGGCACCTCGAGCGCTACCGCCGTCCGGTCCAGCCGCTCACCCCACAGGGCTGCCCGGACTGCGAGCGCGAGGGCCTGGTGCCGGTGCACCTGCGCCTCTGCCTCGCCTGCGGCAACGTCGGATGCTGCGACTCCTCGGTGGGCCGGCACGCCGAGCGGCACTTCAAGGAGACCGGCCACCCCGTGATCCGCAGCTTCGAGCCGGGCGAGCACTGGCGCTGGTGCTACGTCGACGAGGTCCTGGGCTGATCGGAACGTGTCGGGGAGCAGCGGTCGGGCTGCCCCAGGGGCGAGCACTACAGCTGGATGCCCCGCGTCAGCGCCCCATCCACCACGAGGTTCGTGCCACTGATCCGGGACGCCCGTGGGCTGGCCAGGAACACCACGGGTGCCGCGATCTCCTCCGGAGCGCCCATGTGCCCGGTCGGGTTGAGCCCGACCGCCATCTGGAACAGCTCAGGGTTGCTGGCCTCGATGGTGGCCCAGACCCCACCCTCGAAGTACGTGTTCCCGGGCGAGACCGTGTTGGCACGGATCCCCCTCGCGGCCAGCTGCATCGCAAGTCCGTGGATGTAGCCGACGATCGCGGTCTTGGCCGTCCCGTAGGGCCCGGAGGCGAAGTCCGACTCGCGGCCGGACACGCTGGAGATGGCGATGATCGAGGCTGCGTCACTGCGTTCGAGATACGGCACGGATGCACGAACGAGCCGGACGGTGTGCATGAGATCGACGTTCAGGCTGAGCTGCCAGTTCTCCTCGGTGTCGGGGATCGCGATGGCACTGACGTTGGCGACCACCACGTCGAGCCCTCCGAACGCCTCAGCCGACTGCTCCACCCACGCCGTGAGCGCCTCACCGTCACCGACGTCGACCACTGTGCCGGAGACGCTCCCCCGGCCCCGCAGGGCGTCCTCCGTCGAGGTGACCTCCCCGGCGTCTCGCGCGCAGAACCCGACGACAGCACCCTCGTCGAGGAAGGCCTCGACGATCGCCCGACCGATGCCACGCGTCCCACCGGTGACGAGGACGCATTTGCCGCTGAGCTGCAGGTCCATGGGCTGGCCTTTCGTCGGGGGCGACCCGCCGTCGCCGGGTGGTTCAGGGAGTGCCGAGCGAGCGAGCCCGGGCGCGCAGTTCGGCGTGGATGCCGCCGAACGCGTCCGCGGCCGGAAGCAGCGCCTTGGCTGCCTTGACCACGACGCTGTAGTTGGCGTCGACGACGTTGGCGACCGGCACCTGCGCGATCTGCGAACAGAGCTGGTAGGAGTCCATCGGGTGCAGGCCGTACAGGCTGCTGACCCAGCGCACGAGCTCGGCGTTCGCGATCCGCCAGGAGTCCTCCATCGGCCGACTGGAGCCGACCGCCATCCAGTGCGTGTCGTCCTCGATCCTCGGCCACCCGGGTGCACCACCCTTGATGAGCTCGACAACCAAGGTGCTGGTCATCGCGCCCTCGACGGCCGTGCCGCAGGCCTCACCCTCTCCCTGCCGGTAGTGGCCGTCGCCGACGGAGAACATCGCGCCCTCGACGTTGACACCCAGGAACACTGTCGAGCCGGCCTTCATCTGCGGGGTGTCCATGTTGCCGCCGAAGCGGTCCGGCACCAGGGAGGAGCGCACCTCGCCACCGGCGGGGGCCACACCCACGGTTCCGAGCATCGGCTCCACCGGCAGCTCGATGCGGTGGTCGCTGTGCCGCGCCGCGAAGGCGACAGTGTTTCGGTCCCGGTCGAGCTCGTAGATCCAGGTGGTGTCCGGCAAGGGTTCCTGCAGAGTGACGACGCGGTCGGTGCTCGTCATACCTCCGAAGAACGGTATGGCGGCCGAGGCGCCCCAGTCTCGAGCCGGCTCCAAGGCGACGAGGTGGAGCACGAGGGTGTCGCCGGGCTCGGCACCCTCGACGTAGAACGGTCCGGTCTGCGGGTTGACGAACCGCAGGTCCACCCTGGCGCTGGACAGATCGTCCACGCTGCGCAGCGCACCGCCGAAGGCGTCGTCGGACCAGAGCCGCAGAGCCGTTCCCGGGACGACCCGCATCACCGGGGCGACGCCTCCGAAGGTGTAGGCGTACTCCTCACGGGTGGGCGTGTACTCCGTCACCTTCATTGTCGGAACGTACCTCAGGCCCCGCGGAGCCGTACATGGTCGCGTCTGAGGTCGGATACCCGGGTCACACCCAGCAGCGCAAGGGTGCGGGCCACGTCGTCCTGCAGGATGTCGGCAGCTCGCTGCACCCCCTGCTCTCCACCGGCCATGAGCCCGTAGAGGTAGGCCCGGCCCACGAAGGCCGCGCGAGCGCCGCATGCGACGGCGGCGACGACGTCGGCGCCGGACAGGATTCCCCCGTCGACGTAGACCTCGGCTCGGTCCCCGACTGCGTCCACCACCTCTGGCAGCACCTCCAAGGGTGTGGGTGCGCGGTCGAGCTGGCGTCCCCCGTGGTTGGAGACGATCACTGCGTCGGCGCCGGCCGCGACGACCGCGCGGGCGTCGGCGACCGTCTGGATGCCCTTGACGACGAGCGGCCCGTCCCAGGCGGACCGCAGCCATGACAGGTCGGCCATGGCCAGGGCGGGGTCGAACATCCGCCCCACGAGGTCGGCCACCGTTCCCTCGAACCGGTTGAGCGAGGCGAACTCGAGGGGGTCGGTGGTCATGAGGTCGAACCACCACCGCGGGTGTAGCGCGCCCTCCGCGAGGGTCCGCACCGACAGCGACGGCGGGAGGGTCAGGCCGTTGCGGACGTCGCGCAGCCGCGGCCCGGCCACCGGTGTGTCCACCGTGAGGATGAGGGCCTCGAAGCCCGACTCCCGGGCCCGCGCGACGAAGTCACGAGCCGGCGCACGGTCGCGCCACAGATACAGCTGGAACCATCGGCGCCCCTCCGGGGCGGCGGCCGCGAGCCGTTCGATGGAGGTCGTGCCCAGGGTCGAGAGCGCATAGGGGATGCCGGCGCGGGCCGCCACGCGCGCGACGGCCGGCTCCCCCTCGGTGTGCATCATCCGGGTGAACCCGGTGGGGGCGAACGCCAGGGGCGAGGCAGCCGGGCGCCCGAGGATCGTCGTGGACGTGTCCACGGCCGACACGTCCTGGAGCACGTGCGGTTGGAACTCCACCCGGGCATACGCCTGTCGGGAACGGCGCAGGCTGATCTCCTCGCCGGCAGCACCGTCGGTGTAGTCGAACACGGCTCGTGGCGCGCGGCGCCGGGCCAGCAGTCGCAGGTCGAGGATCGACGCTGCGCTGGCCAGCCGCCGCTCGGTGCGGTCGAGGGACACGGCGCGCGGCCGGAGCAGCGGTGCCAGCTCGGACCAGCGCGGCCAGTGTCGGGCGCTCATCCCCGAGTTGTACACGACGTCTCGCATGACCGGAACCACCCGGGCTTTGGGAAGGGCTGATCGCACCGCCAACGGCGACCCGGCGTGCCGACCCCCAGCGCCTGGCTCACCTGGCCTGGTCTCGGCACCGACGCGCCGGCGTACACGTGCGCAGAGGGGACTGAAGACCCGTGTGCCCGCCCCGCCCCGGTGACAGCCTGAGACCAGGTCTTCCCTCTGTGGGAAGGGCGATGGTCGGGAGGTGGCCAGCCATGAGTGACGTCAACAGCGAACGAGCCCGGCACGAGGCCCGCGAGTCCGTGGGCAACCGGCCGCCGCGCGAGGGCGAGAACCGGGTCGAGGCCGCCATGCGGCGCTACCTCGGCGCCGAGATGTTCGACGAGCTCCACCGCCCGGAGAAGGAGGCGGAGAAGAAGCCGCAGAAGAAGGCCGCGAAGCCGGCACCCGCGGCGGCCCCGGAGGAGCCCGAGGAGGGCACCGGCGAGAAGGCCTGACCCGGCAGCGTCGATAGGCTCGCCGCCATGAGCGAGCACCCGTACCCGGTCCACGTCGTCCTCGCCTCGGCGTCGCCTGCCCGCAAGCGGCTCCTGCACGCTGCCGGTATCGAGCCGAGCATCATGGTCAGCGGCGTGGACGAGGATGCCGCGACGGCGGCCGCCGAGCAGACCTACGGTCCCCTCGCCCCGGAGGACCTCGCCCTCGTCCTCGCGCGCGCCAAGGCCGAGGACGTTGCCTCCCAGATCGACGACGCGCTCGTCGTCGGGTGCGACTCGATCCTCGAGCTCGACGGCGACGGCCACGGCAAGCCGGCGAACGCCGAGGAGGCCGTCGCCCGCTGGCAGCGCATGCGGGGCCGCACGGGCGTGCTCCACACGGGCCACTGGGTCATCGACACCCGTGAGGACGACGGCACCGGCGCCACCTTGGGCGCCACGGCCTCCACGACGGTGCACTTCGCCGCCATCGACGACGACGAGATCCGCGCCTACGTCGAGACCGGCGAGCCGCTCCGCGTCGCCGGCTCGTTCACCCTCGACGGGCTGGGGGCGCCCTTCGTCGCCGGCATCGAGGGCGACCCCAGCAACGTCGTGGGCCTCAGCCTTCCGCTGCTGCGCGAGCTCCTCGCCGAGGTGGGCATCGCCTGGCGCACCCTGCGCGCACCGGGGATCCCCACGTGAGCCGCCGTCTCGGCGACAGGCGGCGCGCCGGCATACTCACCGCCCTGGTCGGCCTGGGCTTCGCGGCAGTGGACGCGGCGGCTCGCCCCGAGCCGGGATCGGCGCGCCCGACCACGGCGGCGCGGCTGCGCCGAGCCGGCCTCGTCGCCGCACCCTTCCTCGCCGGCGGCCACGTCATGTTCTGGCGCGGGGTGCTCCCCCGCCGCCGCTCCTGACGGGCCGCCGAGAGGAGCGGCTCAGACGGGCGGGACGTCGCGGCGCTTGGTCGCGAAGTGCCGGTCGCGGGCGCTGGCGTAGCGCAGCCGCAGCAGCAGCTCCGCACGCAGGGCGTCGGCCTCGATGATCTCGTCGAGCACCAGGTCGGAGGCGAGCCGCTCGAGGTCGACGTCCTCCTCGTACTCGCGCCGCTTCTCCTGCACGAAGGCGTCGCGGGCCTCGGCACCCTGCTCGGCCTCGACCGCCGCGATCTTGTTGGCGTAGACCGCGTTCACGGCGGCCTCGGGCCCCATGACGGCGATCCGTGCGGTCGGGAGCGCGATGGTCGCGTCGGGCGCGAACCCCGGGCCGCCCATGGCGTAGAGCCCGGCGCCGTAGGCCTTGCGGACGATGACGCAGAACTGCGGCACGGTCGCCGACGAGACGGCCGACACCATCTTGGCGCCGTGGCGGATGATGCCGCCGCGCTCGACCTCCGACCCGATCATGAAACCGGGCACGTCGGCCAGGTAGATGATCGGGATCGAGAAGGCGTCGCACAGCCAGATGAACCGGGCTGCCTTGTCGGCGCTGTCGGTGAAGAGCACCCCACCCTTGACCGACGAGTTGTTGGCGACGATGCCGACCGTCTCGCCCGCCATGCGACCGAGGCCGATGACGAGCTCGGCGGCGAACAGCGGTTTGATCTCGAAGAACGAGTCGTCGTCGAGGAGCCCGTCGATGACCTCGTGGATGTCGAAGGGCTGGCTCTCGCGCTCCGGGACGGTGTGCCGCGTCAGCGGCTGCGCCGGCTCCTCAGGGTGGTAGGACGGCAGCTCTGAGTGCCAGTTCTGCGGCAGGTACGAGAAGTAGAGCTTGGCCAGCTCGATGGCCTCGGTGTCGTCGCCCGCGAGCAGGTCACCGACGCCGGAGACGGTGCAGTGCATCCGCGCGCCGCCCATCTCCTCCAGCGAGACCTTCTCCCCCACCACCATCTCCGCCATGCGGGGGCTGCCGAGATACATCGACGCGTTGCCCTCCACCATGATGACGATGTCGGTGAACGACGGGATGTAGGCACCACCGGCGGCGCTCGGCCCGAAGAGGCAGCAGATCTGCGGCACCTTGCCCGACAGCGCCACCTGGTTGTGGAAGATGCGGCCCGCACCGCGGCGGCCCGGGAAGAGGTCCACCTGGTCGGTGATCCGCGCACCCGCGGAGTCGACGAACCAGAAGACCGGCAGCTCCTCGCGCAGCGCCATCTCGGTGGCCCGCACGATCTTCTCCACGGTGCGCGCGCCCCACGAGCCGGCCTTCACGGTCGGGTCGTTGGCGACGACGATCGCGGGCCTGCCGTCGACGGTCCCGCGCCCGGTGACGACGCCGTCGGCGGGAAGGCCGTCGGCCATCGCGTTGGCGTAGCGGCCGTCCTCGACGAAGGAGCCCTCGTCGAACAGCAGGGCGATCCGGTCGCGCACGAACAGCTTGTTCTGGGAGTCGAGCTTCGCCTTCGCCTTCTCCGGCGGCGTCGCCGACGCCCGGTATGCCGCGGCGAGCCGCTCGCGGACGTCCGTCACCTTGGCGTCCGCGCCGGAGTCCGGACCGGTGGCGAACGGGGGCTTGGAGCTCGAGGAGGTCACCGGCATACCCTCTCGCACCTCGGCGCTCACGCGGTGGGGAGGCCGAGGTTGCGGGCGATGACCATGCGCTGCACCTCGGAGGTGCCCTCGCCGATCTCGAGGATCTTGGCGTCGCGGTAGAAGCGCGCCACGGGGTACTCCTCCATGAACCCGTTGCCGCCGAAGACCTGCGTGGCGATGCGGGTCGCGGTGACCGCGGCCTCGGTGGAGTAGAGCTTGCAGATCGCGGCGGCCTGCTTGACCTCGGTCACCGAGCGGCGGCCGTGCTCGAGCTCGTCCTTGAGCCAGGCGGCCTTGTAGGTGAGCTGGCGCGAGGCCTCAACCATGACGGCGAGGTCGGCGATCTGGAACGAGACGCCCTGGTTGACGCCGATCGGCTTGCCGAACGCCTTGCGGGTCTTGGCGTACTCGGTGGTCTCCTCGAGCATCCGCTGGCTCATGCCGACCGCGAGGGCCGAGATCGCGATCCGGCCGTCGTCGAGGGTCTTGAGGAACTGCTTGAAGCCGTTGCCCTCCTGGCCGAGCAGGTTGCCCGCGGGGACGCGGCAGTTCTCGAAGGTCAGGCCGTGGGTGTCGGAGGCGTGCCAGCCGAGCTTGTCGTAGGCCGGCTCGACGGTGAACCCGGGGGTGCCGTTGGGGACCATGATCGCGCTGATCTGGGCCGAGCCGTCGTCGTTGGTGCCCGTGCGGGCGGTGACGGTGACGACCGAGGTGATGTCGGTGCCGGAGTTGGTGATGAATGCCTTGGCGCCGTTGATGACCCACTCGTCGCCGTCACGGACCGCCTTGGTGCGGGTGGCACCGGCGTCGGAGCCCGCGTCGGGCTCGGTGAGGCCGAAGCCGGCGAGCGCGCGGCCGGCCACGAGGTCGGGCAGGAAGCGCTCCTTCTGCTCCTGGCTGCCGTAGGTGAGGATCGGGTTGATGCCGAGGCCGACACCGGCCGACAGCGTGATGCCGATCGACTGGTCGACGCGACCGAGCTCCTCGATGGCGACGCAGAGCGAGGTGAAGTCGCCGTCCTCGCCCATGCCGCCGAACTCCTCCGGCACGACCAGGCCGAACAGGCCCAGCTCGCCCATCTTCGGCACCAGGTCGGAGGGGAAGTGGTGGTCGCGGTCCCACTTCGCGATGTGGGGCTCGACCTCTGCCTCGGCGAACTCCCGGACGACCTTGCGGAAGTCCTCGTGGTCCTTGCTCAGCTCGAACATCGTCGTTCCCGCTTCTGTTGATGGGGGTGGCTGTCGGTCGTGGCGGCCGGGGGTGTGGCCGGGGCCGTGCTTGACGTTGACGTAAACGTAAAGCAATATGGGCGCCATGACAACCCCGACCCGGCAGCAGGAGCGGACCTGGACGATCCGCGAGATCGCCGAGGAGTTCGGGGTCACCCACCGCACGGTGCGGCACTACGAGGACCTCGGCCTCATCTCCCCCGAGCGCCGCGGCACGACGCGGGTCTACCACCGCCGCGACCGCACGCGACTGAACCTCATCCTGCGCGGCAAGCGCCTCGGCTTCCCGCTCGAGGAGATCCGCACGATCATCGACCTCTACGACCGTCCGCGGGGCAAGACCAGCCAGCTCGAGTACGTCCTCGACCAGATCGACGAGCGCCGCGCCGACCTCGAGCAGCGGCGCCGCGACATCGAGGACGCCCTCTTCGAGCTCGGCGAGTTCGAGCGCCGCTGCCGCGATGACCTCAGCCGGCTGGGCTGACCTCCACGCCCACCAGCGCCGCGTTGCCCCGGGCGTCGACGCGCACCCGCGCGACGGCCGAGCCCGAGGCCACCGCCCTCTCGACCCCGATCGCCTTGTCCTGCGGGAGGAACCAGCTCTCGATGCCGCAGCGCAGGCGCCACTCGGCGTCGTTGCAGCGCACGTAGGGACCCGAGTCGGGCCGCGTGCGCGTCGCCTCGCCGCCGCGCCAGAGCGCACCGTCCCGCACGAGGGGCACGAACACCTCGCCCCGCTCCCCCGGCACCTCGTCGGGCCGCCAGAAGCCGCCCTCGGAGGAGCCGCTCAGGGTCGGGTAGCCGAGGTCGACATAGGCCCCGCGGAACGGGTCGACCGGGTCGACCGGCTGCACCGCCAGGAGGTACTCGTCGCCGGTCAGGCGTGCCGACAGCGGCCCCGCGACGGCTACACCGACCAGGGCCAGCTGGGCGGCGCAGGCCGCGGCCACGAGCACGACGCGGGAGGGCAGCCGGCTCATGAGACACCTCCCTCGATCGTGGCGACGAGGTGTCGACGGCCGCGGTCGACGACGAAGCCGGAGCCGACCAGCACCGCGCCGACCAGCAGGAAGAGCGTGGCCCCGGAGATGATCGGGGCGAACACCGCGAACGCCTGCACCGTCGTGAAGACGACCAGCGCACCGGTGGCGAGCACCGTGAGCCGTGTCGTGTCCCGCAGGGTGCCGAGCACGGCATACCAGCCGGCGGCGGCGAGGTAGACCGCGACGCTCACGAACGCGTGCAGGTATGCCGTGCCGGTCACCTCGCTGGCGTCCGTCACCCCGGGGTCCCACAGGACGAGCAGCAGCCCGGCCCCCAGGGCGGCCACCGGCGCGACGAGCTCCAGACGGCCCTCGCGGTCGGCCAGCAACAGGGCCGCGGCGGCCGCCACGGCTGCCACGACGAGACCCAGGGTGAGCAGGGCCGGCCAGCGGAAGTCCTCGGCGGTGACGAACGGCAGGGCTGCGGCGAACAACCCGATCAGCACGAGCAGGGCGCCGACCTCGCGCCACGGCACCGCGAACCGTGGCAGCAGGCGGCTGGAGTGCAGCACCGCCACGGACGCGGCGACCAGGCCCCCCACGAGCAGGGCCGCGACGAAGCCCATGCCGCTGTCGGTGGAGTCGGCCACGTGCCAGACGAACCACGCGGTGCTGATGGACAGGCCCACGAGCAGCGGGCTGACGGCGGCGACCGCGTAGGCGTAGAGCAGGACCCCGAGGCCCCAGATGCCGAGCAGGCGCGGCTCGTAGGCCGGCACCTGCAGGCTCTGCGCGGCCTGGAAGACGACCGCGCCGAAACTGAGAGCCGCCAGGACCCGCGCCGCGCCGACGACCGCCGAGCCACCCCATCGCGGCCGGCGCCCCGCCACGGCCTCGGCCGCGGCCGTGAGGCCCAGCCACAGCAGCACCACGAGGGTGAAGCGCAGTCCCGGGGTGAGCCGGTCGAGGTTCGCCGCGACGAGCCACAGCACACCGACGCCGAAGAAGCAGACGCCCAGGCCGAGCAGCAGGCGGACCAGCGAAAAACGCCGCACCGCAACGTATCTCGCACGGATCGCATCGGCGGTCGGCGCCTCGAGCAGACCGAGGTCCTGCCACTGACGGAGCTCGCCCTCGAGCCAGGCGAGCTGCCCCGGCTTCACGGGCGCAGGTGCCGGCGCGGGGCCGGGAACGGGGCTGCTGGTCATCGCGTGCTCCCAGGGTCGGTGGACCGTTGGGGCACAGTGTCGGGCTGCGGCAGCCTGGCGCGCCTGAGTTCTCCTACTTATCCGCCGAACGGCTGGCAGGCGCGGCTACGCGCCGATCCGCGTGCGCACGGCATACAGCTCGGGGAAGAAGGTGAGGTCGAGCGCCCGGCGCAGGAAGTCGACGCCGGAGGACCCGCCGGTGCCGACCTTGTGGCCGATGGTGCGGGTGACGACCTGCAGGTGGCGGAAGCGCCAGTTCTGGAAGTTGTCCTCGATGTCGACGAGCTCCTCGCACGTCTCGTAGACACCCCAGTGCTCGGCGGGGTCGGCGTAGACGGCGGCGAAGACGTCGACGAGGTCCTCGTCCATCCGGTAGGGCTTGGTCACGTCGCGCTCGAGCACCGCGGCCGGGATGGCGTAGCCGCGGCGGTGCAGGTAGCGCAGGAACTCGTCGTAGAGGCTCGGCTCCGCAAGCGCCCCCGCCAGCAGCTGCTGGGCCGCCGGGTCGTGGTCGAAGACGGCCACCATGTCGCGGTTCTTGTTGCCGAGCATGAACTCGACCGCCCGGTACTGGTAGCTCTGGAAGCCGGACGAGGTCGCGAGGAACGGCCGGATCAGGGCGTACTCGCTCGGCGTGAGCGTGGCCAGCACCGACCACTGCTCGGTGAGCTGGTTCTGGATGTGCTTGACCCGAGCCAGGCGCTTCAGGGCGGGTGCGAGGTCGTCGGTCGTCAGCAGCGCGCGGGCCGAGCGCAGCTCGTGGAGCATGAGCTTGAGCCACAGCTCGGCGACCTGGTGCTGCACGATGAAGAGCAGCTCGTCGTGCTGGGGCGGCGTGCTGCGGGGGTGCTGGGCCGACAGCAACCGGTCGAGGTCGAGGTAGGACCCGTAGGACATGCTCGAGGAGAAGTCCCGCTGGATCCCCTCCTCCAGCTCGCGCTGGGACCGTGCGTCGGAGGCGTCGCTCATGGCGCACACCCTAGACGGCACGCCGCGGGGCCGGCAGGTGCGTCCCTGCCGGCCCCGCGGGCCGCCGCCTCAGCGCATTCGGGCGCGACGGCTCACGCCCAGAACGCGTCCGGGTCCGGGCCGGTGCGGTGGCCGCGGTCGAGCTTCTCGATGGCGGCCAGGTCGTCCGCGTCGAGCGAGAAGCCGAAGATGTCGAAGTTCTCGGCGATGCGGCTCGGGGTCACCGACTTGGGGATCACGACGTTGCCGAGGTCGATGTGCCAGCGCAGGATCGCCTGCGCCGGGGTGACGCCGTGCTTGGCCGCGACCTTCGCGATCGTCTCGTCCTGCAGCACGTCGCCACCCGATGCCAGCGGGCTCCACGCCTCGGTGACGACCCCGTTGGCGGCGTGGAACTCGCGCAGCTCGGTCTGCTGCAGGTAGGGGTGCAGCTCGACCTGGTTGATGGCCGGCAGCTCACCGGTCTCGTCGAGCAGCCGCTGCAGGTGCGGCACGTGGAAGTTGCAGACACCGACGGCGCGCACGCGACCCTCCTCGCGCAGGCGGAGCAGTGCCTTCCAGGTGTCGACGAAGGCGTCCTGCTTCGGGGCCGGCCAGTGGATGAGGAAGAGGTCGAGGGTGTCGAGCCCGAGGCGCTTCATCGAGGCGTCGAACGCGGTGAGGGTGGAGTCGAAGCCCTGGTCGTCGTTCCACACCTTGGTGGTGACGAAGAGCTCGTCTCGGGGCACGCCGGCCTTCGCGATGGCCTCGCCGGTGCCCTCCTCGTTGCCGTAGATCCGGGCCGTGTCGATGCTGCGGTAGCCGGTCTCGATGGCGGTCGTCACGGCGGCGACCACCTCGTCCTCGGGCACCTGCCAGACCCCGAAGCCGAGCTGCGGGATCTCGATGCTGGACGTTCCGGCGGACAGGGTGAGGTTCGGGACAGTCATGTCCCCGACTGTATGCCGCGTGGCGGCGGCGCATCTCGTGGGCCGCCTGCCGGGACGGCGGGGAACAAGACGAGAACGTGCGGTGTTGAAGGCGCCATCGAGGGGGCGGTGCCGAACCGCTGCGGAGGGACCCCGAGATGACCCGCACCACTCCCGCCGAGCCGCCGCCTCCAACGGGGACCGAGCGGCCCGAGGGCCTCGCCCGGCGACGCCCCGTCGCGACGTTCCTGCTCCTGGCACTGGGCATCGGCTGGCCTGTGCTGGCCGTCCCCGCGATCGGTGGACTGCCGTTCGAGCCGTTCCTCCTCGTCCTCGTCTACGTCGCCCTGCTCGGCTCGGCGCTGCTCGTGACCCGCTGGGCGGACGGCCCCGGCGCCGTTCGCCGGCTGCTCCGCCGGACGCTGGCCTGGCGCGTCGGCGTGGGCCGGTGGGCGGTCGTCGTGCTGGCCATGCCCGTGCTCACGCTCGCGGTCGCCGCGGTGTCGGGCACGCTGCAGGACCCGGAACGGAGCTCGCTGGCCGCCACCGGCTTCTACCTGTTCGACATCCTCGTCTTCGGCACCCTGCTCCTGAACCTCTGGGAGGAGACCGCCTGGGGCGGCTTCGTGCAGTCGCGCCTCATGGCCGGTCACGGCCTGTTCCTCGGGTCACTGCTGACGGCACCGGCGTTCGCCGCGATCCACGTGCCCCTCCTCTTCGAGCCCGGGTGGACGTGGTCGGAGGTCGCGGGCGGGCTGGCGCTGCTGTTCGGCCTCGCACCGGTCTACCGCTACCTGCTGGGCATGCACCTGCTCGACACGGGAGGCAGCGTGCTCGTCATCGCGGTCCAGCACGCGTCGTGGAACACCGCCACCCGCATGGACGAGGTCGACGGTTCGTGGCAGGCCGTCGTCGCCGTCGTCGTCCTCACCGTGGCACTGGCCGTCCATCGCCGCGTGCGCCGGTCCGGCCGTCCGACGGGGGTGGAGGCCGAGGAGGCGGCCGCGCGGACGTGGCTGGCACCCGCGGCGCAGGTCCCCGGACAGCACTGATCCGGGCGCCCACGGCATACCGCGCAGTGTTGGCGACCCCACATCCCGCGGGTGGTCCTGACGCCGCGACAAGACGCTAGGCTCCGCGCCATGGCGCCCATCAGCAAGGTTCTCATTGCCAACCGCGGCGAGATCGCCGTCCGCATCGCACGTGCCTGCAAGGACAGCGGCATCGGCTCCGTGGCGGTCTACGCCGACCCCGACCGCGACGCGCTGCACGTCAAGGTTGCCGACGAGGCCTTCGCGCTGGGCGGGTCCACCCCCGGCGACAGCTACCTCGTGCAGGAGAAGCTGCTCGACGTGGCCAAGCGCGCGGGCGCCGACGCCGTGCACCCGGGCTACGGGTTCCTCGCCGAGAACGCCTCCTTCGCCCAGGCCGTCATCGACGCCGGGCTCACCTGGATCGGCCCCTCCCCCGAGGCCATCGACAGCCTCGGCGACAAGGTCAAGGCCCGGCACATCGCCGCCAGGGCCAAGGCCCCCCTCGTGCCCGGCACCCCCGACCCGGTCGAGAGCGCCATCGAGGTCATCGACTTCGCCGAGAAGCACGGCCTGCCCGTCGCCATCAAGGCGGCCTACGGCGGTGGCGGCCGCGGCCTCAAGGTCGCCCGCACCCTGGAGGAGATCCCCGAGCTGTTCGACTCGGCGACCCGCGAGGCGGTCGCCGCGTTCGGACGCGGGGAGTGCTTCGTCGAGCGCTACCTCGACAAGCCCCGGCACGTCGAGACCCAGTGCCTGGCCGACATGCACGGCAACGTCGTCGTCGTCTCGACGCGCGACTGCTCGCTGCAGCGCCGCCACCAGAAGCTCGTCGAGGAGGCGCCTGCGCCCTTCCTCTCCGACGCGCAGAACGCCGAGCTCTACCGCGCCTCCAAGGCGATCCTCAAGGAGGCCGGCTACACCGGCGCCGGCACCTGCGAGTTCCTCGTCGGGCAGGACGGCACCATCTCCTTCCTCGAGGTCAACACCCGGCTGCAGGTCGAGCACCCCGTGACCGAGGAGGTCACGGGCATCGACCTCGTCCGCGAGCAGTTCCGCATCGCGAACGGCGAGCCCCTCGGCTACAGCGACCCCACCCCGCGGGCGCACTCGATCGAGTTCCGCATCAACGGCGAGGACGCCGGCCGCAACTTCCTTCCCGCGCCGGGCACGGTGAGCGTCTTCCAGCCGCCGTCGGGCCCGGGCGTCCGGCTCGACAGCGGCATCGTCGAGGGCGACACCATCGCCGGCGCGTTCGACTCGATGCTCGCCAAGCTCATCGTCACCGGCCACGACCGCAAGCAGGCCCTGCAGCGGGCCCGCCGGGCGCTCGCGGAGTTCACCGTCGAGGGCATGCCCACCGTGCTGCCGTTCCACCGCGCGGTGCTCGACGACGAGGCCTTCGACCCGGCCGACGCCGGCGAGCCCTTCACCGTGCACACCCGGTGGATCGAGACCGAGTGGGACAACACCATCGAGCCCTACAGCGGACCGGTGGCTGAGGCCCCCGAGGAGCAGGGCGAGCGGCAGACGGTCGTCGTCGAGGTCGGCGGCAAGCGCCTCGAGGTCGTGCTGCCCGGCGGCCTGAACCTCGGTGGTGGCGGTGGCGCGGCGGCCAAGAAGAAGGCCCCGAAGCGCTCCGGTGGCGGCAAGGCCGGCGCCGCCGTCTCGGGTGACTCCCTGACCGCCCCCATGCAGGGCACCATCGTCAAGATCGCCGTCGAGGAGGGCCAGGAGGTCGCCGAGGGCGAGCTGATCGTGGTGCTCGAGGCGATGAAGATGGAGCAGCCGATCAACGCCCACAAGTCCGGCACCATCACCGGCCTGTCGGCCGAGGTGGGCCAGACGGTGACCAACGGCGCGGTCATCGCCGACATCAAGGACTGAGCCACGCGGCACACCCGCGCAGCGCTGCGGCCCGTCACCCACCGGGGTGACGGGCCGCTCTGCGTCAGTGGTCGGGGCCGGGTTAGCGCTCCTGCAGCCCCCCGGTGTCGGGCTGGTCGCCACCGGGGGTCCCGGGAGCCGCCTGCTCCTCGCCCTGCTGGGTGGGGCCGCCCTGGGGCAGCGGCTCGCCCCCACCGCCCTGGGGAGCGCTGTTGCCGGCGTCGCTGCCGCTCTCGGGGCGCAGGTCCTCGTCCAGCGGCCCGCCGGGCTGGCCGGGCTGCTGGCCGTCACCCGGCGTCAGGGGCTCGTCGAGCGACCCCGGCCGCTGGGCGTCGTCACCGGGCAGCGGCTGCGGGTTGGGCGCGGGGACCTCGTCGGAGGACGCTTCCTGCTGCGGGAACGGACCCGGCTCGGGCACGGGGGTGGGTCCCGGCTCGGGCATGGGCGTGGGACCGGGCTCCGGCACCGGCGTGGGACCGGGCTCCGGCATCGGGGTCGGCCCGGGCTCAGGGACCGGCTTGGGACCGGGCTCGGGAAGCGGCTCCGGGATGGGCTCGCCCGGCACGGGCTGGCTGCCCTCTGGCGGCAGGCCGAGCTTGTCGCGAAGGGCGTCGCCGCCGCGGTCGACGTGCTCGGAGTACTTCCCGCCGGTTCGCTGGTCGACGACGTCCTCGACCTTCTCGATCGCGCTCGCAGCCTGCTCCGGGTTGCCCTTGACGAAGTCCTTGACCTTGTCCATGAATCCGCCGGCCATGTGTGCCTCGTTTCTGTGGGGTTCAGCCTTCGTATCGACCCTAGCGACGGGTCCCGGAGACGGCTCGCCGAGCGACCGCCGGCAGGTATGCCGTGTGCCCACCTCTGCTTGCCCACACCCCCGCGTCCCGCGTCCCACTGTCCACAGGCGGACACAACAAGGTTGACGACGGGCGCGCCAAATGCATTGGCGTGCAACGCTGTTCGACACCGCATGGGGCTCGACTCTTCACGTCCGGTTGTCGGTGCTCGCGTCTAGTGTTCTTCGCATGACAGGGGGCATGTCGTTCGCGAAGCGCCGAAAGGCACTCGAGCTGGCGAGCCGTGCCCTGGATGGCCTCGACGGCGAGCTCTGGCAGGTCCAGGGCGCTGAGCTGGGCCCGTTCCTCGCCCTGGTCGACCGGCTCGGCGCCCAGGCTGACTCTGCCCGGGTGGCGGTGGTCTGCGAGGCGGTCGAGCGCGGTGAGACCGGCGACAAGCCGGGCGCGGTGCACGCCTGGCTGCTGGAGTGGGCGCCGTCGCTGCGCACCGGGGGTTCCGCGCAGGTGGTCAAGGTGGCCGACGCCTCCCGGCAGCAGCGGTACGACCAGCTGCGGCAGGCCCTGCTCAAGGCGCGGGTGCCGGTCGGCAACGCCGCCTGCGTGGTGGACGAGTTCGAGCGGCTGCGGCACCGGTTGCACCCCGAGGCGCACGAGGACGCGATGGGGGTGCTGGTTGCCCTGGCCGAGACGGGGCGGCGGCGCGACATCCGGCGGCTGCGCCAGGACCTCGTAGCCAGGTTCGGCCACCATGGCGAGCTGCAGGCCGAGCAGGACCGGCTGCGCGAGCGCACGTCCTTGTCGCAGCCGGTCGGTGACGGCGGCGGTCTGTTCGACTACCACCTGGTCGTCGACGCCGAGGCCAAGGCGGTCATCGAGGGCGCCGTCGGGGCGCTGTCCGCACCGCGGCCGGTCGAGGGCGAGCCGGACCGGCGCCCGTCCGGGCAGCGGCGGCTGGAGGCGCTGCTCGACGTGGTGCGCCGCGGGGTGGCCTCCGCCGACGGCGTCGCGACGACACCGAAGTCGCAGCTCTTCGTCACCATGGCACTCGAGGACCTCGTGGCGCGAGCCAACGCCGGCGCCGTGGTCGGCTCGGCCGACGCCGGGTCGCTGCTCGGGCCCGAGACGGTCCGGCGCCTGGCCTGCGACGCCGGCCTGATCCCTGTGGTGCTCGGCGGCCGGGGCGAGGTCCTCGAGATGGGCCGCAGCGCCCGCTACTTCACCGAGGCCCAGGTGCGCGCGCTGTGGCTGCGCGACGGAGGCTGCTCGTTCCCCGGCTGCACCGTGCCGGCCGCCTGGTGCGACGCCCACCACCTGTGGCACTGGTGCGACGGCGGGCCGAGCGACCTCGACCACGGCGCCCTGCTCTGCGGGCGACACCACACCGTCGTGCACGCCAAGGGCTACCACGGTGAGGTCAGGGACGGGCAGGTGCACTGGGACCTCACGCCCGGCGCCTACGACCACTGGCTGGCCCAGCGCCGCGCCCGAGCCGGCGACCTGGCGGCGGGAGTCGACGCGGCGGGTGTGGATGTCGACGCGGAAGCCGCGGGTGTCGGCGCCGCGGTCGTCGGCGACGAACCTGACGAGGCCCCGGTCCGCGCGTACGACATCTGGGGCGAGCTCACCACTGACGCGGGCGACCCCGAGCTGCCGCTGTGGCGACCATGACCGCGCCCCACACCCCGCCCGACACCGGCGGGGTCACCGCCATGTCCGGACTCGGCTGAGAGCGAGGACTGACCCGACCGCGCTACTGGGGGGCGTGCAGCTGGCGGGCCGCCTCGGCCACCGACCCCGACAGCGACGGGTAGACCGTGAACGTCCCCGCCAGCTGGTCGACCGTGAGCCCGTGCTGCACGGCCAGCGTGACGGGGTAGATCAGCTCGGAGGCGCGGGGCGCGACGATCACACCACCGACCACCGTGCCGATCCCCTTGCGGGCGAACAGCTTCACGAAGCCGTCGGTGATGCCCTGCATCTTCGCCCGCGGGTTCGTGGCGAGCGGCAGCATGAGCGAGTCGGCGTCGACGAGGCCCTCGTCGACGTCCTTCTGCGAGAAGCCGACCGTGGCGATCTCCGGGTCGGTGAAGATGTTGGCCGAGACCGCCCGCAGGTTGATCGGGTGCACCGCGTCGCCGAGGGCGTGCGCCATTGCGATGCGGCCCTGCATGGCCGCGACGGAGGCCAGCGGCAGCACCCCGGTGCAGTCGCCCGCCGCGTAGATCCCGCGCACCGAGGTCCGCGAGACGCGGTCGACGGCCACGTGGCCCGAGGGCTTGAGCTGCACGCCGACCTCCTCGAGGCCGATGCCGTCGGTCTGCGGGATCGAGCCGACGGCGAGCAGGGCGTGGCTGCCCTCGACCTCGCGCCCGTCCTCGAGCCGCACCAGCACGCCGGTCTCGGTGCGCTCGACGGCAGCCATGCGCGAGCGGTCGAGCACCTCCATGCCCCGCTTGCGGAAGACCTCCTCGATCACCGTCGCGGCGTCGGCGTCCTCCCCCGGCAGCACGCGGTCGCGCGACGACACGAGCGTCACCTGCGACCCGAGCCCGAGGTAGGCCTGCGCGAGCTCGGCGCCGGTGACACCGGACCCGACCACGACGAGCTTCTCGGGGAGCTCCTTGAGGTTGTAGATCTGCTGCCACGTGAGGATCCGCTCGCCATCGGGCTGCGCCGTGGGCATCACGCGCGGCGTCGCACCGGTCGCGAGGAGGACCACGTCCGCCGCGACCTCCTCGACGCCGCCGTCCGCGAGCTCGGCCCGCACCAGCGACGGCGACACCAGGCGCCCCGTGCCCGGCAGCACCCGCACCCCGTCGGCCTCGAGGCGGCGACCGATGTCGCGACTCTGGGCTGCGGCGAGGCTCATGACGCGCCGGTTCACGGCCACGAGCTCGGCCACCGAGTCGGCGACCTCGTCGCCCTCGGTGTCCTCGAGGTGCACGCCGAGGTCGGCGGCGGTCTCGAACTGCGACATGAAGTCCGCTGTGGAGATGAGGGCCTTCGACGGCACACAGTCGGTGAGCACCGCCGCACCCCCGAGGCCGTCGCGGTCGACCACGGTGACCTTCGCGCCGAGGTGCGCTGCCACGAGGGCCGCCTCGTAGCCGCCGGGGCCACCGCCGAGGATCACGACTGAGGTCTCAGGTGCATTCACGGCCCCATCCAACCATCCGGCGGTCGTCGCGACCGTGGGTAGGCTTCCCCCCGTGATCGAGCAGAGCGGCCCCGCGTCGGGCACCCCGGACCTCAACGACCCAGCGACCGACCCGTTCGAGGTGGCCAGGGCCGCCGCGTCGGTCATCGCCGAGCGGACCGGTGCCGAGCGCCACGATGTCGCCCTCGTCCTCGGCTCCGGGTGGGGCCAGGCCGGCGACCTCATCGGCGAGACGCTCGCGACGATCGACAACGCCGACGTCCCCGGCTTCGCCAAGGCCGCCGTCGAGGGCCACACCGGCACCATGCGCTCGGTCGCCATCGGCGACACCGGGCGGCGTGCCCTCGTCTACGGCACCCGCACCCACTTCTACGAGGGCCGCGGCGTGCGGGCCGTCGTGCACGCGGTGCGCACCGCTGCGGCTGCCGGCTGCAAGGCCATCGTGCTCACCAACGGCTGTGGTGGCCTCAACCCCGCGTGGGGTCCGGGCACGACCGTGCTCATCCGCGACCACATCAACCTGACCGCCCACTCCCCCATTGAGGGCGCCAACTTCGTCGACCTCACCGACCTCTACGCGCCGCGCCTGCGCGAGGTCGCCCGCTCGATCGACCCGACTCTCGACGAGGGCGTCTACGTGCAGTTCCGTGGCCCCCACTACGAGACTCCGGCCGAGGTCCAGATGGCCAAGGTCATCGGCGGCGACCTGGTCGGCATGTCCACCACGCTCGAGGCCATCGCCGCCCGCCAGGCCGGGATGGACGTGCTCGGCATCTCGCTCGTCACGAACCTCGCCGCCGGCATCAGCGAGCAGCCGCTGTCGCACGCCGAGGTGATGGAGGCCGGCCAGGCCGCAGCCGGGCGCTGCGGCCGGCTGCTCGCCGACATCGTCGCCGCCATCTGAGAGGACGAGACCGAGATGACGTATGCCGGCAGGCACGGACGCGCCGACAACGGCGACGAGGGTGCGCAGCACCACGACGAGCTCATCGAGGCCGCGCAGGCCTGGATCGACGACGACCCCGACCACGAGACGAGGGTGGAGCTCGGGGAGGTGGTCGCCCGCGCCAAGGAGGCCGACGCCGCTGCCCTCGCCGACCTCGCCGACCGGTTCGGCGGGATGCTCGAGTTCGGCACCGCAGGGCTGCGCGGTGCCCTCGGGGCCGGGCCCAACCGGATGAACCGCGCGGTGGTGATCCGCGCGGCGGCAGGCCTCACGGCATACCTGAAGGAGCAGGACGCCGAGCCCTTCGTCGTCATCGGCTACGACGCCCGCCGCAACTCCGACGTCTTCGCCCGCGACACCGCGGCGGTGGTGGTTGGCGCCGGGGGCCGTGCGTCCGTGCTGCCGCACACCCTGCCGACTCCCGTGCTGGCCTTCGCGATCCGCCACCTCGGCGCCGACGCGGGCGTCATGGTGACCGCCAGCCACAACCCCCCGCAGGACAACGGCTACAAGGTCTACCTCGGCGACGGCAGCCAGATCGTGCCGCCCGCCGACTCCGGCATCGCCTCCCAGATCGCCCGGGTCAGGGCCGTCGCCGAGGTGCCGCTCGCCGACGACGGCTGGGAGACGCTGGACAACGAGGTGCTCGAGGCCTACGTCGACGCCACCGCGGCGATCGTCGCGCCGGACTCCTCCCGCGACGTCAGCATCGTGCACACCGCCCTGCACGGGGTCGGCAGCGAGACCGTGCTGAAGGTCTTCGAGAAGGCCGGCTTCCCCGCCCCAGCGCCCGTGGCCAGCCAGCAGCAGCCCGACGCCGCCTTCCCGACGGTGTCGTTCCCCAACCCGGAGGAGCCCGGCGCGATCGACGCGGCGCTCGAGCTGGCCCGCGAGGTGCAGCCCGACCTCGTGCTGGCCAACGACCCCGACGCCGACCGCTGCGCCGTCGCCGTGGTCGACGACGGCGCCTGGCGCATGCTGCGCGGCGACGAGGTGGGTGCGCTGCTCGGCGCCCATGTCCTGCAGCGCGGCGTCGCGAAGGATGCGGTGTTCGCGAACTCGATCGTCTCCTCGCGCCTGCTCGCCGCCATGGCGGCCAAGGCAGGCATCCGCCACGAGGAGACCCTCACCGGCTTCAAGTGGATCGCCCGCGTGCCCGGGCTGCGTTACGGCTACGAGGAGGCGCTCGGCTACTGCGTCGACCCGGCCACCGTGCGCGACAAGGACGGCGTGAGCGCGAGCCTGCTCATGGCCGAGATGGCGGCGGGGCTGAAGGCCGAGGGCCGCACCCTCCTCGACGTGCTGGACGACCTCGCCGTCGAGCACGGCGTGCACGCCACCGACGCCTTCTCCGTGCGGGTCGCCGACCTCGCCCTCATCGGCTCGGCGATGGACAGGCTGCGGGACAACCCGCCCACCGAGGTCGCCGGCACGGCGGTCGAGCGCGCCGACGACCTGTCGGCGGGCAGCGACGCCCTGCCGCCCACCGACGGCCTGCGCTACTACCTCGCCGACGGATCTCGCGTCATCGTGCGACCCTCCGGCACCGAGCCCAAGCTCAAGGTCTACCTCGAGGTCGTCGAGCCGGTGGACGGCCGCGAGTCCCTGGCGGGCGCCCGTGAGCGGGCGACGGCGCGGTTGGCCGCAATCCGCCAGGCGATGCAGGGGCTCACGGGGGTCTGACCGCACTCTGAGACACCGCTAGACTCGTTCGGTGAGTACCTCCACCGCACCGCGTGACGCGGTCGACGCGACATCCCGTGCCCGTGACCTCCTCGGCGTCTCCCGCCTGACCAACGAGTCACTGACCTCGTGGCTGCACGGCCTGCCGGGTGTCGACCAGGTCGGGTGTGAGGCCCGCGCCGCCATGCTCGGCACCCGCTCGATCAAGACGACGTCGAAGGCGTGGGCGATCGACCTGGCGATCAGCATGATCGACCTGACCACGCTGGAGGGCGCCGACACCGCCGGCAAGGTGCGGGGCCTGTGCGCGAAGGCGCTGACGCCCGACGCGACCGACATGTCCACCCCCCGCCCCGCCGCCGTGTGCGTCTACGGCGACATGGTGCCGGTCGCCCGTGAGGTGCTCGGCTCCAGCAGCGGCGTCAACATCGCGGCCGTGGCGACCGCCTTCCCGTCCGGGCGCGCGAGCATGGCCGTCAAGCTGGCCGACACCCGTGACGCCGTGGCCGCCGGGGCAGACGAGATCGACATGGTCATCGACCGCGGTGCCTTCCTCTCGGGCCGCTACCTCGACGTCTTCAACGAGATCGCCCAGGTGAAGGAGGTCTGTGGCGACGCTCGGCTGAAGGTCATCATGGAGACCGGCGAGCTGGTCACCTACGACAACGTCCGCCGCGCCTCGTGGCTCTCGATGCTCGCCGGTGGCGACTTCATCAAGACCTCCACCGGCAAGGTCTCCCCCGCCGCCACCCTGCCCGTCACCGTCATCATGCTCGAGGCCGTGCGCGACTGGCTCTCGCTGACCGGCGAGATGGTCGGCGTGAAGCCGGCCGGCGGCATCCGCACCAGCAAGGACGCCATCAAGTTCCTGGTGGCGGTGAGCGAGGTCGCCGGCGACGACTGGCTCGACCCGCACTGGTTCCGCTTCGGCGCCTCGAGCCTGCTCAACGACCTGCTGCTGCAGCGCCAGCGCATGCGCATCGGCGCCTACTCCGGTCCCGACTACGTGACCGACGACTCCCCCAGCCTGTACTGACCCCTCGCGGACCAAGGAACCCCCACCTCATGGCCAAGTTCGAATACGCACCGGCCCCGGAGTCCCGGGCCGTCGTCAACCTCAAGCCCTCCTACGGGCTCTTCATCGGTGGCGAGTTCACCGAGACCGAGGGCGGGTCGGCGTTCAAGTCGATCAGCCCGTCCAGCGAGGAGGTGCTCGCCGAGGTCACCGAGGCCTCGTCGGCCGACGTCGACCGCGCCGTCGACGCCGCTCGCCGCGCGTTCAAGGGCAGCTGGGGCCGCATGTCCGGCGCCGACCGCGGCAAGTACCTCTTCCGCATCGCCCGCATCCTGCAGGAGCGTGCCCGCGAGTTCGCCGTGCTCGAGAGCCTCGACAACGGCAAGCCGATCCGTGAGAGCCGCGACGTCGACGTGCCCCTGGCCGCGGCGCACTTCTTCTACCACGCAGGCTGGGCCGACAAGCTCGAGTACGCCTCGCTCGGCACGAACCCGCGCCCCCACGGCGTCGTCGGCCAGGTCATCCCGTGGAACTTCCCGCTGCTCATGCTGGCGTGGAAGATCGCCCCGGCCCTCGCCGCGGGCAACACCGTGGTGCTCAAGCCCGCCGAGACGACCCCGCTGACGGCGCTGCTGTTCGCCGAGGTGTGCCAGCAGGCCGACCTGCCGGCCGGCGTGGTCAACATCGTCACCGGCGCCGGCCCCACCGGCCAGGCCATCGTCGACCACCCCGGCATCGACAAGCTCGCCTTCACCGGCTCGACCGGCGTCGGCAAGATGATCGCCCGCGCCATCGCCGGCACCCGCAAGAAGGCGACGCTCGAGCTCGGCGGCAAGGCGGCGAACATCATCTTCGACGACGCCCCCATCGACCAGGCGGTCGAGGGCATCGTCAACGGCATCTTCTTCAACCAGGGCCACGTCTGCTGCGCTGGCTCGCGCCTGCTCGTGCAGGAGTCCATCGCCGAGGAGGTCGAGGCGCGCCTCAAGCGTCGCCTCTCGACCCTGCGCGTGGGCGACCCGCTCGACAAGAACACCGATGTCGGCGCCATCAACTCCAAGGCGCAGCTGCAGCGCATCACCGAGCTGACCGCCGCCGGCGAGGCCGAGGGCGCCACCCGCTGGTCACCCGAGTGCGAGCTGCCGAGCAAGGGCTTCTGGTTCCGCCCGACCGTCTTCACCGGCGTCAGCCAGACGCACCGCATCGCGCAGGAGGAGATCTTCGGCCCGGTGCTGTCGGTGCTGACCTTCCGCACCCCGCACGAGGCGGTCGCCAAGGCCAACAACACCCCCTACGGCCTCTCCGCGGGCGTGTGGACCGAGAAGGGCTCGCGCATCCTCTGGATGGCCGACCAGCTGCGCGCCGGCGTGGTGTGGGCCAACACCTTCAACAAGTTCGACCCGACCAGCCCCTTCGGCGGCTACAAGGAGTCGGGCTACGGCCGCGAGGGCGGTCGCCACGGCCTCGAGGCCTACGTCACGACGGGAGACACCAAGTGAGCCCGACCACCGGCGCCCCGAGCCGAGTCGAGATCAAGAAGACCTACAAGCTCTACATCGGGGGCAAGTTCCCCCGGTCCGAGTCGGGCCGCTCCTACGAGGTGTATGCCGGCGGCGGCACCTCCGGCGCCTTCCTCGCCAACGCGGCGCAGGGCTCCCGCAAGGACGCCCGTGACGCCGTGGTCGCCGCCCGCAAGGCGGTCGACGGCTGGGCCGGCGCCACGGCCTACAACCGCGGCCAGGTGCTGTACCGCGTCGCCGAGGTGATGGAGGGCCGCCGCGCCCAGTTCGTCGCCGAGGTCCGGGCCAGCGAGGGTGTGGGCGAGCGCCAGGCCGAGGCGCTCGTGGGCCAGGCCATCGACCGCTGGGTCTGGTACGCCGGCTGGAGCGACAAGTACGCCCAGGTGCTCGGCGGGCTCAACCCGGTGGCCGGGCCGTACTTCGACATCTCGGCCCCGGAGCCGACCGGCGTGGTGGCCGTGCTCGCCCCGCAGGCGTCGTCGCTGCTCGGGCTGGTGTCGGTGCTCGCGCCCGTGGTCGTCTCGGGCAACAGCGCGGTCGTGCTCACCAGCGAGCACCGCCCGCTGCCGGCGATCACGCTCTCCGAGGCGCTGGCCACCTCCGACGTCCCCGGTGGGGTCGTCAACATCATCACGGGCCGCACCGCCGAGGTGGCCCCCTGGCTGGCCTCGCACCGCGACGTCAACGCCATCGACCTCGCCGGCGCGGCCGGCGCCGAGGGCGTCGCGTGGGGTGACCTCGAGCTGGCCGCCGCCGAGAACCTCAAGCGCGTGGTGCGCCCCGCCGGCACCGGACCCGACGCGGTCGAGCCCGACTGGACGGCGACGCCCGACCTGTCACGGCTGAGCGCGTTCCTCGAGACCAAGACGGTCTGGCACCCCAAGGGCCGGTGACCGCCCACCTCGCCCGCGTCGTCGTGCTTGCCGGCCCCAGCGGGGCCGGCAAGTCACGGCTGGCGGGCCGCCTGAAGGACTCCCACGGCTGGCCCATCGTCCGGCTCGACGACTTCTACCGCGACGAGGACGACCCGCAGATGCCCCGCAGCGAGGAGCTCGGGATCATCGACTGGGACCACCCGGACTCCTGGAACCGCCCCGCCGCCCTCACCGCGCTCGACACCCTCGTGCGGCACGGCAGCGTCGAGACGCCCGTCTACGACATCTCGGCCAACCGGGCGGTCGACACCACGGTGGTGACCGCCCGGCCCAGCGACATCGTGCTCGCCGAGGGCATCTTCGCCGCCGAGATCATCCCCGACCTGCACCAGCTCGGCCTGCTCGCGGGAGCGTTCTGCGTGCACCACCACCGCTGGGTGACCTTCGCCCGCCGGCTCACCCGTGACCTGGCCGAGCGCCGCAAGCCACCCCTCACCCTCGTGCGCCGGGGGCTGGCCCTGGCGCGCGAGGAGCCGGCGCTCATCCGGCGCCAGGAGGCCCTGGGCGCCGAGCCCGCCCGGGCCGCCCACCTCGAGAGCCGGCTCAGCGCGCTCGCAGCCGGCGTCTCGGCCTGATCACGACATGCGCACGACGTGCTCGGGCCACCGGTCTCCGGCCCGTGTGCGCTGGTAGGTTTCGGGTGACCGCGAGGGCGGCTGGCTGAGGGGGTCAGATGACTGAGGGCATGGTGCCCGGCGGGGCCCAGGGTTCCGCGCCGGGCTGGAGTGCCCCCGGCGCCCAGCCGACGGGCACGACCGGTGACGCCGGCCACGGGCCGGTGGGCACGGCATACCCCTCCCCCGCGCCACCGGGACAGTGGGGCGTCGCCCTGCCGACCCACAAGCCGGGCATCATCGCGCTGCGCCCGCTGAGCCTCGGCGACATCGTCGAGGCGAGCTTCGCGTGCCTGCGCCGCAACCCCCGCACCTTCCTGGGCCTGGCCCTGGTGACCTCGCTGGCCGTGCTGCTCGTCATCGGCGTGCTGGGCGGGATGGGCTACCTGGTCGCCACCTCCCTCGAGAGCGGTGACGCCCTCGACCTGTTCCTGGCCCTCGGGCTGACGTCGTCGTTGGCGGCGCTGCTGTTCCTCAGCTCGGCCACGTCCATCGCGCTCTCGGGGATCCTGGCCTACCCGGTCGGCGAGGCCGTGCTGGGACGCAACGTCTCCATGGGCGAGACCTGGCGCCGTACCCGGCGCTTCCTGCCCCGCCTCGTCGGCCTCTGCGCGATCCTGGTCGTCCCGCCGACGGTGGTGTTCGGCCTGCTGCTGGCGCTCATCATCTGGGGGTTCGCCGACGGGGCCGCGGCCGCCGGCGCGCTCGGCATCGTCGCGGTGCTCTGCCTGGCGGTGACCACCACCTGGCTGGGCATCCGGCTGGCGCTGGCGACCCCCGCCCTCGTGCTCGAGGACCTAGGCGTCATCGCGTCGCTGCGCCGTTCGTGGCGCCTGACGCCGGGGCTGTTCTGGCGCACCTTCGGCATCCTCCTCGCGTCCAGCATGCTCATCGGGATCGTGCAGTACGTGCTGTCGTTCGCACTCCAGCTCGGCGGCATGGTGCTCGGTGTCGCCCTCGACTCGATGGTCAACGGGGCTGGCGCCGAGACCGTCGCCGGCCTCGTGGTGGCCGGCGCCAGCGTGCTCGGGAGCCTGCTCAGCGGCGTGCTGACGCAGCCGTTCCTGGCGGCCGTGCTGGCCCTGCTCTACACCGATGCCCGGATCCGCAAGGAGGGCTTCGACCTCGCGCTCGCCCGGGCTGCCGCCGACGCCGCCCACGTGCCCTCCCGCTGATGCCGTCCGCCGCCCTGCCCCTCCTCTCCCACCTCGCGGCGGGCCTCGACCCCGACAACGCCGAGGCGCGCCAGTGGCTCGAGGAGGAGCTGTCCCGGCCGGCCTACCGCGAGCACAACGACCCCATCGCCCGCGCCCTCGACGCCATCGAGCGGTTCATCGACGCCCTGCTCAACGCCGACCCCAGCGCAGGGGGTGCGCTGCCCGCCGGTGTGGCCGGCCTGGTCACCGCGGCGCTCGTGGCCCTGGTGCTGTTCACCCTGCGGTACGTGCGGCGGGAGGCCCGGCGGGCACCGGCCGGAGGTCCGGTGCTGCTGGGAGACGAGCGCCTCACCGCGATCGAGCTGCGTGAGCGCAGCGCTCGGGCGCTGGCCGCGGGCCGGCACTCCGACGCGGTGCTGGACGCCATGCGCGCTCTGGCCCAGGGTGGCGCCGAGCGCACCCTGCTCGACGACGCACCCTCGCTGACCGCCCACGAGGTCGGCGAGCGCCTGGCCGACCCGTTCCCCGCGCACCGGGACGAGCTGCGGTGGGCCGCCGACCTCTTCGACGCGGTCGCCTACGGGCACCACGAGGCGACCCGCCAGCAGGCTGAGCGGATCATCGCCCTCGACCGCGCGGTGGCGCGTGCCCGACCCCTCTCCCGGTCGGCTGCCGTGGCCGCCACCAGCGCCGGGGGCACGCCATGAGCCTGACCGTCTGGGACCGGCCGGAGGCCGAGCGTGCGGCCGCCGGCCAGCCGGACCCCGTCGGCACGGGCCCGCAGGCCCGGCACCGCCGCCGGGTGGTGCGGGCCGTTGTCGTCCTGGTGCTGCTCCTCGTCGTCGCGGTGCTGCTGGCCATCCGCGGCCGGGGCGGCAACGACGACCCCCTCGACCCCCGCAACGCGGGCTCGGACGGCGCCCAGGCGGTGGCCCGGGTCCTCGACGAGCGCGGCGTGCGCGTCGACGTCGCCCGCGACCGCGACGCGCTCGAGTCGCTCGACACCATCGACGCTGACACCACCGTCGTCGTGACCGAGCCCTCGGCCCTGTCCGAGGAGACCGCCACCGCCCTGTGGACGCAGGTCCGCTCGGCGCGGCGGCTCGTGCTCGTCGAGCCGAGCCGCTTCGTCCTGCAGGCGCTCAGCGTGGAGGTGTCCCCCGCGAGCGGGGGCTCCCCCACCCGGTCGCTGCGGGCCGGCTGCACGCTCGCCGGCCTCTCCGCCGCCGACACGATCACGGCCGGTGGCCCCGCCTACACGACCTCCGTCCCCGACGCCGCGCGCTGCTTCTCGTTCGAGGGTGCCTCGGCGCTGATGTCCCTGCCGGCCGGGCCCGACGCCCCCGAGGTCGTCGTGCTCGGTGCCGGAGGGGTGCTGACCAACGGCGAGGTCACCCGCTACGACAACGCAGGCGTCAGCCTCCGCCTGCTCGGGCAGGGCGACCGGCTGGTCTGGTACATCCCCTCGGTCCTCGACGTCTCGGCCGACGACACCACCCCGGAGTCGGAGCTCCCCGCCGCCCTCGGGCCGCTGACCTTCCTCGCCCTGGTCGCCGTCCTGGCCCTGATGCTCTGGCGGGGGCGACGCTTCGGCCCCCTGGTCGCCGAGCCGCTGCCGGCCGTCGTGAAGGCCATCGAGACGACCCAGAGCCGCGGCCGGCTCTACCGCAAGGCCCGCGACACCGCCCGCGCTGGCACGGTGCTGCGCGCGGCCACCACCCGGCGCCTGGCGACCTACCTCGGCCTGCCGGCCGGCACCTCGCCTGAGGTGGTGGCGCAGGCCGCAGCCTCGGCGACCGGCCGGCCGCTCGCCGAGGTGCACGCGCTGCTCGCCGGCCCACCGCCTGCGGACGAGGATGCGATGGTCACCCTCGCCGACGACCTGTCCACCTTGGAGAAGGAAGTGCACCGACCATGACGGACCACCCCCACAGCGCCGTGACCGACGCCCCGGCCGGACATGGGCAGCCCGGGCACGAGCAGAACAGCCGCGGGCAGGACGTCCGCGGCCGGTCCGAGCAGGCCCGGCGCGCGCTGCTCGCGGTGCGGGCCGAGGTCGGCAAGGCCGTCGTCGGCCAGGACGCCGCCGTCACCGGCATCCTCATCGGCCTGCTGTGCCGCGGCCACGTCCTGCTCGAGGGCGTCCCCGGCGTGGCCAAGACCCTGCTCGTGCGCAGCATCGCCGCCGCCCTGGACGTGCAGACCAAGCGCGTGCAGTTCACGCCCGACCTCATGCCGGGCGACGTGACGGGTTCTCTGGTCTACGACAACGCCACGTCGGAGTTCTCCTTCCGCGAGGGCCCGGTGTTCACGAACCTGCTGCTCGCCGACGAGATCAACCGGACGCCCCCGAAGACCCAGGCCTCGCTGCTCGAGGCGATGGAGGAGCGCCAGGTGTCCGTGGACGGCCGGCCCCGGAGGCTGCCGGTGCCCTTCATGGTCGCCGCCACCCAGAACCCGGTGGAGTACGAGGGCACCTACCCGCTGCCGGAGGCCCAGCTCGACCGCTTCCTGCTCAAGGCCGTGCTGCCACTCCCGCCGCGGGAGGACGAGGTGGCGGTCATCGCCCGGCACGCCGCCGGGTTCGACCCGCGCGACCTCGCCGGGGCGGGACTGCGCGCGGTCGCGTCGGCCGACGACCTCACCGCGGGCAGCGAGGCGGTCGCGCACGTGGAGGCCTCGCCCGAGGTGATCGGCTACATCGTCGACATCGCCCGCGCCACCCGCCACTCCCCCTCCCTCTCCCTCGGGGTCAGCCCTCGCGGCGCCACCGCCCTGCTCGCGACCAGCCGGGCCTGGGCCTGGCTCAACGGACGCGAGTTCGTGACCCCCGACGACGTGAAGGCCCTCGCCCAGGCGACGCTGGCCCACCGCCTGTCGCTGCGGCCCGAGGCCGAGCTGGAGGGCGTGGGCGTCGCCGCCGTGCTCGACAGCGCCATCGGCTCTGTGCCGGTCCCCCGCTGAGCTGCCGCCCATGATGGTGACCGGCCGCCTCGTGGTGCTCGTGCTGTGCGGCATTGTGCCGGTGCTGCTGCGCCCCGCAGCGACGACGGTCTGGCTCTGGGTGCTGGTCTGCCTGGTGGCCGTGGCCCTCGACGTCGTGCTGGCCGGCAGCACAAGAGCCCTGCACCTCGAGCGCGTGCCCTCTGCCCAGGTGCGGCTCGGCGAGGCGGGGAGCACCACGCTGCTCGCGACCAACACCGGCCGCCGCACCTTCCGCGGCTCGCTGCGTGACGCCTGGCAGCCGTCGGCCGGTGCCACCGGCAACCGCCACCGAGTGGCGATCCCGGCGGGCGAGCGCCGCGCGCTGCGCACGAGCCTCACCCCCACCCGCCGGGGTGACCGGCGGGCCGACCGGGTCACCGTGCGCCGGCTGGGTCCGCTCGGGGTCGCGGGACGGCAGCGCTGGTATGCCGTGCTCGGCCACCTGCGTGCGCTGCCCCCGTTCCACTCGCGGCGCCACCTGCCCTCCCGGCTGGCGCGCCTGCGGCAACTCGACGGCCGCTCGGCAGTGCGCGTCCGGGGCCAGGGCACCGAGTTCGACTCGCTGCGCGACTACGTCGAGGGCGACGACGTGCGCAGCATCGACTGGCGCGCCACCGCCCGGCGCCGCTCCACCGTGGTCCGCACGTGGCAGCCGGAGAAGGACCGGCACATCGTGCTCGTCCTCGACACCTCACGCACCTCGGCCGGACGCGTCGGTGACACCCCGCGCCTCGACGCCGCCATGGACGCCGCCCTCCTGCTCGGGGCCCTGGCCTCCCGCGCGGGCGACCGGGTGGACCTCATCGCCGGCGACCGCCGGGTCCACCGCAAGGTCGTCGGCTCCAGCCGCACCGCCCTGCTCTCCGACCTGGTGACCGCGATGGCCCCGCTCGAGCCGGCGCTGCTGGAGGCCGACTGGCGCCTGCTGACCTCCGAGGTGACCCGGCTCAGCCGACACCGAGGGCTGGTCGTGCTGCTCACGCCGCTCGAGCCGGCGGCGATCGAGGAGTCGCTGCTGCCGCCTCTCGGGGTGCTGGCCCAGCGGCACCGTGTGGTCGTGGCTTCGGTCTCCGACCCCGCGCTGGGCCAGATGCGCTCGGGTCGGGGCGACGCGCGCGCGGTCTACGACGCCGCTGCGGCCGAGCGCACCACGGCTTTGCGCCAGCGCACCGCTGCCGGCCTCGGTAGGCTCGGGGTCGAGGTGCTCGACGCAGATCCCGACCACCTTCCAGTGGTGCTGGCCGACCACTACCTGTCGCTGAAGAGCCGCGGCCTGCTCTGAATGGGTGTACCCCGTGTTGACCAACCGCGCACGGCAGCCGTGTTTGGACGGATGAGCCGGACGATGGCGCGTGTCATTCCGCCGCATTCGAGGCACGCGGACGGAACACTGTTGGTGCGTGCAGCCAGGCCACCTAGACGAGGCTACAAGGCCTGCTGCACTCCCACGCGGCGCCCGACGCTTCCGGCTTCCGAGAAGACGGCTACCCTCCACCAACAGAAACTTCGATCGGGGACACCATGGGATTGCTGGACAAGTTGCTCACTGCCGGGGGTGTCGCGGCGGTCGGCGCAGTAGCCACAGGGGCATACAAAACTGCCCAAGAAACGAAGCGTCGAAAGAACTCGCCACTCTGTTTCGATGAGGGAATTACTCAAAGTGAGTTCATAACAATAGTGCGGGACGCGGCAGAACGCACGCCACGGGTTCAAAATGCTGTCACTAACGGCATGAGCGTCACTCTCTATGTGAAATCCAACAGTGGCCTGTCGACATGGAAGGCGGAGATCGACTTCAACGATTACGGGCACCTCACCGGCGAGTACTGGCTGCAATCCGACAACCCCAACTCACTGATCCCCAAGTACTTCGTGAACGCAGTACGAGCGCAAATCGTGGGACGCGTCGCCAAAGGACGCTAGATCAACCAACTGAGGTTCTCGCCTGCTGCGGCGACTCAGTCGTGCGGCAAGACTGGGCCCGTCATTCCGTGGTGGGCGTTGCGAGCCGCCGGCGCGGATCGAGGACAGGGTTCGACGCTGAGTTCCAGTGCCTCATCCCGTCGGACGGGCCAAGGCCGCGGTATCCACGATGCTGCGCCCCATCACCGGACCGAGCGGATCGCGGCCAGCGACGTCAGCAGGCAGATGGGGAAGCGTGAAGTCGATGTAGCGCCGGCGGAAACTGGTCGCCCACCATGCCAACTCCGGTGCGAGCTGCTCGGTGACTTCGAGGATGTCCTCCAGAGTGACGTAGTGCAGACGGTCGGCGTGACTCTCGCTGAGGGTGGGCGACACGATGTCTCGAGCCTTCCTGACGCCCGGATCACCTGCTAGCGCGACGACCGCAAGTGATCCACGCCCGTGGCTTTGGTGCTGGTCTAGACGAGCGGCAAGCATTGTGTTCCGCCATAGCTGGTTGGCGGAGGGGCTCTGAAGCACCTCGATGTCAGCGGTCGGTGCTGCGAACCACCCTGATTCGTGGGTGACCTCGCGGTAGTGGTTGTACCGGCTTGGCTCGTAGATTTTCTGGCTGAACGGCTCGGTGTATTTGGTCTCTATTCCGCAGAACGCCGGCCCGCCCGCGGTCTCGTACAGCACCACGGCGTCGAAGGCGGTGCGATCGCCCAGTTGGCCGTTGCGGTCGGGCGGGGTCCACTCACACACGATGTCGACGATGGCGGTCGCTCTCGCGTCAAAGAGTCGCTGGAAGAGGAGCAGGAACTCATCCTCCCCGCGCATGGCGCCGAAGAGGTTGAAGCACATCGGCATGCTGGACAGCATGTTGTGAAACAAGCGCTTTGGCTCCAAGGACCCGCCCTCATCTTGGACCTGTCTACTGCGTTGTTCAGCGTGCTCATGGGCGTTCGGGTGAAGGAAGTTCAAGTCGCGCTGTTCGGAAACGGCGTCCGGATGCAGCCAACTGCCCAACTGGTCGTAGGTCATGAACCTTCCTGCGGGCGCACCGAGCTGGACCGCGCGATACCAAGACTGCAATCGCCGGTACCTGGCGGTGCGTCGTGAATCGGAGCTAGGCAACATGCCCGGCTCGTTCCAGGCGGAGTTGCTCGACGCGTCGTCGGGAACAGTCACAACCGCAGTGTGAGCGAGAAGCCATCCTCAAGGCGCCGAAACCAGGTCTTTCCGCCGCGAATCGCTTCGAGCCAACGGTCCGGAGCGGCGTCATACCGCGTGGTCGACTAACTCGTCTCGAAGCTGTTCCGCTGGCTTGGATGTGCGCTTGTAAAGTGGCGATTGGCCACAGGATTCGGCCGGCGCGACAGGATCTGAGGTGCGTGCGCATGGCAGAAGTAGTGCTGCGGGTCCGCCTCGTGAGTGGCGACCAACTCGATGTCAGGTTTGAGGATGACGGTGACGAGGACGGGGTCATCGAGCGAGTCGTCGAAACCCTTGCGGAACCCTCCGGCGTGCTTCGCACCAGCCATGGTGATCGGCTCATGGTGCTTTACGGCCGGGGTGTGGCCGCGGTCGAGGTGGCGCCGCGCGGCGCAGTCCTGTGAGCGCAGCCGAACGGTCTCGTCCGGGCCCGAGGCACCCCGCAGGCACACGTTAGGCGGTGTGCGTGGTGAAGACGCGTCATTGCGCCGCAAGCGCGCCGGCGTCGCGTGACGCGTTCGCGTCGGGTGCTTCGCGCGATCTGCGCGAGGCTTCGGGTGGGAAGTTCGGGCTTCTTACAGGAGGATCCTCTGGCACCAGCCCATTTAGACCAGGCCTCTGAGGAGCGTGACGATGGCTGAACTGACATGCCCTACGTGTGGCGGTTTGGACGTAGCGCAACTCGGCCTTGGTCGAAAGCGTCGATGTCGGACGTGTGGACGAGTTTGGATTGCGACCAACTTGCCCGAGGTGCCGACCGTTCAACGCCAACATCCCGACGGAGCTTCGTCGCGGGCAGCGTCCGGTGTTGCCGGATTGAAGAACCTCAAAGAGCTGTCTTTGGCTTCCCAAGTGCGCCGGGCATTGCAGCAGTACTTGGAGGTGGCGCTCGTGAACCATCGCGCTGATGAGGGAGACGCGTGGACGCTTCGAGCCCTTCCCTCAACGAGGGCCACGAAGCATCGCCGTCGTTTGTTCACCGTGAATGTCTCGAACATGGAGGTCCTGGTAGCGCACTTTGACCCGGTCTCCGGCCAAGACTCAGGCGGGTTCCTCGTCCTGCAGAAGTCTGGTTCGGGTCGTGCCTTCGGAGGTGCGCTCAGTGGGCGGGAACTGTATCCGGCGCCCTACGTCACAGCGGGTAGTAGCGCCGTGATTACGACGTTCGAGGACCTGGAGGACCTCCAGACCGTGCTCGCGGTGCCGGTCCTCCGGGACGCCGCACGCGGGCTTTGCGACCGTCTTCGCTCGTCGGCGCAGGTTCCCTCGCTCCAACGGCAATGGCATGTGCCGGAGTTTGTCGATTGGGTTGAGGGTCGGGAGTCGGCGCTAGAGCCCTAGCGTGGGTCATACCGCCGCGTGGCGGATCTGTGGAAACCGCTGCGGCGCTGGCCGGTTCTAGCGTCGTTAGATCAAACCCCTTGCCGCGATGGCGGCGGGCGCGGTCAGGCGAGCCCAAACCCGCCGCAGAGGTGACCCATGTCCACTACGACCCTCTTTCCGTTCGAGCCTGCGTCGATGTCGACTGCGCAACTGGCAGCCGTGTCCTACCTAGCCCGCTACAGCGGGCACACTCACGTCCTGTACACCTACCAGCTTCGCGAGTGGTTCTCCTGGTGCGAGGTTCACGGCCTCGACCCCTTGATCGGCGTGCAGCGCGCCCACATCGAGCTGTACATCCGCCAGCTCGGTGGCCGAGGGTTGATGGACTCCTCAGTGGTCACCATGATGCACGGCGTTCGCGGGTTCTTCCGCTTCGCGCACGTCGACGGTCTCATCCCCTCCGACCCAGCGGTATACGCGCGGCTGCCCAAGGTGCACCATGACGAGTCCCGCACGCAAGGACTGGATCGGCTCGAGTTGATCCGGTTCCTCCAGGTGTCCCAGACCATCACGGTTCACCACGGGGCACTGGCGTTCCTGTTGGGCATCAACGCGCTGCGCGCCTCCGAAGCGGCCGCTGTCCGCATCGAGGACTATGCCGAAACCTTGCGCGGGCATCGGGTGCTTCACCTGGTCGGCAAGGGCAACAAGCCGGCCACGATGCCCCTAACGGTCCCTGTACTCAGGGTGCTCGAGGCCTGCCGCGGCGAGCGCACCGCCGGTCCCCTCATTCTGCGACCGCTGACCGGCAACTCGATTGATCGGCGCGACGCCTACCGGATGGTCACCCGGATCGCGAAGGCTGCCGGCATACCGCGGCACATCAGTCCCCACTCGCTGCGCCATGCCGCCATCACCAACGCCTTAGACGCCGGTGTGCCGCTACGCGACGCGCAGATCCTCGCCCGGCATGCCGACCCCAGAACCACCGAGCACTACGACCGCGCCCGCGGCAACCTCGACAGGCACGGGGTGCACTTCCTCACCGCCTACGTCGCCGGGGTTTGAAGCCTTCACTCGCGCGCGGGCTTAGCGTCGGTCGCGTCTGTCGTACCTCGAAGCTTGGTACGTCGCTTCTCCCACGGTGGCTTCCGCATCCCGGCTTGCGAGGTCAGATGCCAGGACCGACACGACCCGCACAAATACGCTCCCTCGGGCCGGTCCGGCCACGTGCCCTGCTGGCCAAGGCGATGCCGCGCATCGCGAGCAGGGCTGCGGCGTGACTGGGGTACGGGATCTTCGAGCATTCCAACATGTCGACGTCCTCGACTTGTCGCACTCAGCCAGCTCGCATCCTGCCCGGTACGCGGTTCACGCCTTATAGCGATCGGCCACCGGAGGAACCTGACAGTCCCGCTTGTCGAATGGGTACCGAAATTTAGGGCGGCGGAGAGAGGGCCGGTCTCACCCTCGACGGATTTCTCTGGGCGTCAGCCGCAACTCTCAGGTGGGGAACACGCCGCCGGAGAGGTACCGGTCCCCGCGGTCACAGACCACGAAGACGATCGTCGCCCCCTCGACCTCCCGGGCCACCTGCAGGGCGGTCCAACAAGCGCCGGCCGCGGAGACACCGCCGAAGATGCCCTCCTGGCGGGCCAGCTGGCGGGCCGTCTCCTCGGCGTCGGTCTGGGTGACCTCCATGGTCCGGTCCACCGCCGACGGGTCGAAGATCTTCGGCACGTACTCCGGTGGCCAGGCGCGGATGCCGGGGATCTTCGATCCCTCCGCGGGCTGTGCCCCGACGATCTGGACGCCGGGGTTGCGCGACTTCAGGAACCGCGAGACCCCGGTGATCGTGCCGGTGGTGCCCATCGCTGACACGAAGTGCGTGATCCGCCCGCCGGTCTGGCGCCACAGCTCCGGGCCCGTCCCCTCCTCGTGGGCACGGGGATTGTCCGGGTTGCCGAACTGGTCCAGGACCCGGCCGCGGCCCTCGCGCTCCATCTGAGTCACGACGTCGCGGGCCTCTTCCATGCCGCCCTCCGCCGGGGTGAGGACCAGGTTGGCTCCGTACGCCTTCATCGTCTGGATCCGCTCGGTGGAGGCGTCCTCGGGCATCACGATGACCAGTGGGTAACCGCTGATCGCCGCCGCCATCGCCAATCCGATTCCCGTGTTGCCGGACGTGGCTTCCAGCAGGGTGTCGCCCGGGGATATCTCTCCTCGCTCCTCGGCGCCCCGGATCATGCTGATCGCCGGCCGGTCCTTCACCGAGCCGGCCGGGTTGTTCCCCTCAAGCTTGGCGAGCAGCACGTTGCCGCGGCGTTCGTTCTCCAGCCCCGGCAGACGCTGCAGACGCACGACCGGAGTGCCGCCGATGACGTCTTCCATCGTGGGGTACGGCGAAGGGTTGCTCACCGCCGGAGTCTACGGCGGTGGCCGCCGAAAACCGCAGCCGGCTGCTCGACCTCCACCCATCCACCGAGCAGGAAGAGGTCCGCGAGGACGTCGTCGGTTGAATGGGGTCCGTACACACCTGCTCGGAGGTGTCGAGTGTCGGCGGCGTGCACGCTGACGCCTCGGCCTCCGGGGCGGACACCTCGGCGCCGCCGCCGGTAAACCTACGAACGGTCGCGGGGCCGATGGTGACACCGTGAGCGACTCCCATCGTCGGGAGCGCCGCACCAAATCTGCGTCACACCGCCGCGAGCCCGGCGTGCGTTTAGAACCTGCCGAGGTGACCGCGAGCTTGCTTCACAGTCGCATCCAAGTCCAAGCCGTAGGCCCCCCGTCCGGTGGCAGCAAACGCTGTCAACCGGTCTGCGGCGCGTTCGAAGAGTCGGTCGGCTCCCGCCTGATTCCCGCGGGCCGCGTGTGTCATGGCAACACAGAGCTGAGCGAGCCCCTGCCACAAGTCTCGTTCCTCGATGGGCCCGGCCTTCCATCGCGCTTCCAGTACCTCGTGAGCCGAGAACGGGCGGCCGGCCCTCACCAGCTCCCGAGCTGTGTCGAGTGCTTCTCCGGGCGGGAGTGCCTCCTCTGACACCGGCTCGACCCCCTCAGCGCCATAGGGCAGTGGTCTGCCCAAAGCGTCGCGAGGCCTTGCCTGACGAGCGCGGCCTTCGGCGTCCCGGTCACGATCAGATCCCGTCACACGACCCAGTCTTCCAGCCGCGCGCAGCCACGCGCCGGATTCACCTGGCAGGTCTTTCCGCCGCCAGTCGACCCCGATGTCGGCGGCAGGAGCGGCCGGTGCCCGGATGCAGCGAGCCGGACCTTCAGGGGCACGTCGGGAGTGTCCGTTGGAGTCCTCGTTTGAACGGGACCGCGAAGTCGGCTGTGCTACACCACTGCCGCATCGAACTTGATCGGGCCGGCGCTCCCGGTGATGTCCTCGACGACGGCGTTGACCGCTCGACGGCGTTCGCGGTCAGCCAGTCTCGAGGCTCTGGCTGCTCCAACGTGACCGACCACTTCAGGGCAAGAACCTCTGTGGGCGCGGCCCCGGGATCAGGTAGGGGCCGCGGTCGTCACGATCCGCACCGGGCGACCCTGGGGGCGGGCGGATCCAACGGTTGCCCGCGCGACCTGATCGACGGCCCCGGAGCGCGGGTCAGCGGAGGCTGAAGGGTGGGTAGGAGTCGGTGAGGAGGAGGAATGCGTACGCTTGCACGCGCAGCGCCCACCGGCCGACCCCGACGACGTAGTCGAACAGTCCACGCGGGTAGCGACCGGTGAAGAGGATCGCGAACCACGCGATCACCACTGCCACGACGGCACCCAACCCGAGGAACAGCAGCACGACGTAGTGGGGCAGAGCCAGGAGCCACTTGACCAGAGGGAGCCATCGGTTGAGGCCCTCGCGCGCGTCGGGGTAGTCCAGGTCGAGGTGGACGGTCTGCTCGTCCTCGGTCGAGGGGTAGCGGTCGGTGAGCAACGCCAGATAGGCGCCGACGCGCGTCCCGAAGCGGTTGAACTGCAGAACGAAGTCGAACCACCAGCGCGGGTAGCGCTGCCGGAAGACGATCATCAGCGCTGTGGCGGCGAACAGCCCACCGGCGATGCCGCCACCGGTGCTCGTCGTCTTCTCGACCACCTCGCCGGACTTGTAGATGACCGTGGTCGAGGTCGCGTTGGCGCTCACCAGCGAGAGCACGATGGCTATGGGGATGATGAGGACGACGCGGAAGAGCGTGGTGACCCGGTCCAGTCGGTCGGGGTAGTCGATCTCGAGGCGTGCGGCATTTGTCTGCTGTGGCGCAACCATGACGTCCCCCTTTGGTCTACCCCCTGTGTACTCCCTGATCCGCGGCCGCGCCAGAGCCCACCCTCTGTGGCGGCGTGGGTGCGGTCATCCTCGCGGCACCAGGCCGAGTTTCAGAGGCGCGCCGGGAGCTACTACGGGGAGGCTGTCGGCGCGAGAGGGCGCCGCTCCAGTTCTACTCTTCGCTCCTTCACACCAAGGCCACGTGGCCGCTCAAAGTGCGTCACATCGCCGCGTGGAGGCACCACGTCAGCATCTATCCGGTGCCCGAGGTGGACGGGACCCTCGAGCAGGAGCGCGCGCCCTGCCGCGCCTCCAAGCGCACCCTGAAGTTCCCGCTCCGCGCGCCGGTCCCCTAGGACCTTGTCGGAGCCGTGGCGCGGGCCTTCGACGAGGAACGGACGGCTTGCACCTCCTAGTCGCCCGATCGCCGCTGGCCGGGCACCTCGACGGTGGCGGTGGACCTCACCCCGCCGACCACGAGGGTGAGGGTGGCGGTGCCGGGACGGACCGCTGTGAGGGTGTGGGTGCCCGGGTCGAACCGCACGACGCCCGCACCTCGCTCGTCGACCTGCACGCCCGTGCCCGACCATTGGGCGCTCACGGGCCAGGCGACGGGGACGATGGCGTCGCCCTGCCGGAAGGTCGGGGACAGGGAGACGCTGGACCCCACGGCCAGGGTGGCGGGCGCGGTCAGCTCGACCGCGTCGACGCCCGGGTGGGTCTCAGCCCGCAGCCAGTCAAGCCGCGCGGTGGGTGAGTCCGGCGCCGATCCGACGACGCCCTTCGCAGGATCGATCCCCAACATGGTCCAACCACGGAAGCCGCCGTCGGCGACGCTGCCGGCCGGGGTCTTGCCGGAGTTGCCGTTGACGACCGTGGAGATGCCCCGGCGCGAGGAGCCGTGGAAGACCCCGACGTGCCCGTTGACCACCGCGACGGACTTGCCGCTCTCGGTGCGGAAGCGGCCGAGGCGGTCCTCGAGTTGACGGGCCTCCTTGCGGTCGCTGAGCTGGCTGGCCTTGTCAGCAAGCGGGTCGTCGACCGGCACGTGCATCGCGACCAGGACACCGGTCACCGCCGGGTCGGTGGCGGCCTGCTGCAGCTGCTGCTCGAGGTCGGCGAGCTGGGCGATGCCGTCGTCGTTGCCGTGCAGCGTCAGCGACGAGGTGTTGAGCGTGACCAGCTGGGTCGGGCCCAGCCGAGTCGAGGTGTGCGCCGGGCCGAACACCGAGGTGTAGTTGGTGATCGGGCCGCCCATGACCTCGTGGTTGCCGGGGACGTAGGTCCACGGGACCGCGTCACCGACCTCCTCGTCGAGCACCCGCTTGGCCAGGGCGAAGTCGGCGGGGCTCGCCTCGTCGACGAAGTCGCCGTTGATGACGAGGTGGTCGGGGCGTGCCGCGACGATCTCGCGCAGGGTGCGCCGGACGTTCGCGAGCAGCTCGCTGTTGGGGTTGCGCGCGACGAACTGTCCGTCGGAGATGACCGCGATCCGCTGCGGGCGGTCCTCCACCGTGCCGTTGGTGACGATGACCGGGTCGTGCACCACGGGGTTGTCGGCTGGGCCAGCCGGGGGCGGGACGTTCGCGACGAGCCCGGAGATCGTCAGGTCCCCGCGGTACTGCGCTTCGGGGCGGATCTCGAGGAACCGGATCTTGTCGACGCGGATCGGCATGGCGGTGCCGGTCGGCACGGGGAAGGTGACCTGCTGCCACCCCTCCCACGTCACGTGGGGTCCGTCGAGGTTGCTCACGGTGCCGTCGCCGCTACGGATCTGGATGCGCGGCCACACCCCGCTGCCGTCACCCTCGATCCACAGCGTCAAGCTCAGCGGCTGTCCCGGCACGGGCAGCCCGGCCGGCGGTACGGCATACATGCCCCGGGTGGCGGTGCTCCGCGTGAAGTCGTGCTGCAGCCGCAGGCCCGGCTCTCCGCCGTGACCCTCGGCGCGGGTCAGCGTCCCGGTGGCGCGTGCGGTCTCGGCCTTCCACGCAGAGCCGTCCGCGAAGTCGGCGACGACGCGCTGGTCGAGGCCCACGAGCACCGTCGTCTCGTAGTGGTGGTCGCCGACGGCGAAGTGGACGACGCCGGAGCCCTTGGCCATGGTCGGGCGGACGACGAAGCCGTTGGCGCCGTCGGGGGCGACGTCGATCCCCGGGTCGGCGGTGACCACGGCCTCGGAGGGCTCGATGGGCGACGGGCGACCGTCGGGGTCGTAGCCGGTGAGCATGACGGTGGCGCTGGTCGAGGGGTCGGGGAAGGGCAGCACGGCCCGGTCGGCCTCGAGGTGGGCCAGCGGTCCGAGCACCGTGAGCGGCATCGCTGCCCGGCGCCCGGACGACAGGTGGAACCCGACCTGCGCGTCGCCGGCGCGAAGCCCGGTGACCGGCACCCGGTCGCCCCGCTTCTCGCCGAGGCGCACCACCGGGCCCGGGGCCGAGAAGCGACCCGGCTGCTCGACCGCGGCGTAGGTCGCGTCGAGACCGGACCCGAACAGCGTGCGGGTCTGGCCCTCGAGGACGGTGTAGGCGCCGGACCGGTTGGTGACGGGGCGCACCTGCGCTGCGGTGGCCACGCCCTGGGGGGCTGCGGAGGAGAAGAACAGCAGCGCGTTGGAGACCTCGCGCTCGTGCCCGTCCGAGGGGGTGTCGACGACGCGGGGCTCGACGGAGCCCGCGACGCGGGCGGCCATGGTCGTCGACCCACCGCCGTCGAGGTTGAGCGCCTGGTAGGCGCCTAGGCTCTTCATGAACGCCGCCAGCTCGGTGCGGCGCAGGCCGTGGCTGGCCGCCGTCTGCCCGTCGAGGGCCAGCGCTATGACGCGGCTGCCGTCGCGCGTCACGCCAATGGCCGTGCGCGAGTGGACGCCGTCGTCGGGCAGCGCCGGGTTGACCTCGCCGTCGATGACGAGCTGGTCGGAGCCGCTGAGCGCGACCTCGACCTCGTCAGGCAGACCGACCGCCACGTCGACCCGCTCGCCCACCTCGAGGGCGCCGACCACGTCGGCCCCGGCCTCCCGGCCGAGCAGCACCTGACCGCCCGCCGGGATCGCCGGTTCGCCGGCCCCGGCTCGGACGTCGGTGACGACCCCGCCCACGACGGTGGCCCGGGCGACCTTCGGGGCCAGCGCGTCGGGGCCGCCCATCGGCCGGTCGAGGGTGTGGGTGCCCCACTGCGGGGTGTAGACGCCGATGCCGTTCTTGGCGATGGCAGGGGTGTTGAAGCCGGAGAGCGGGTGCGTCGCGCCGTCGGCGGTCAGGGTGCCGCCGGCCCGGAGGGCTCCGACCATCGCCCGGCCCCCCGCGAGAGAGAACGCCGGTCGGGTGGCGGCCGGGGCGTTGACCAGCCCGGACCTGCTCTTGGCGATGCCGATGGGCGCGTTGCTGTAGTTCATGTCGAAGAAGTCACCGTTGATCCCCGCGACGGCCGAGGTCCCGGCCATCTGGCTGGTCAGGGTCCCTGCGCCCGCCACCGCGCCGGTGTTCCGCACGTCCAGGCTCAGGGTCGGCTCGGTGAGGTCGGCCGTGAGGATGTTGCCGGCGTTCCAGCCGCCGGTCTCGAGGCGCTGGAAGTTCGTCAGGCTCAGCCCCGGGGCGACCGCCTGCGTGGCGGCGGTCGCGAGCGCCTCACCCCCGGCGGTGAGGTCATAGCCGCCGGACTCCTGCGCCGAGGCCGGTATGCCGCCGGGGGCCAGTGTCACGTCGGTCGCCGGCGGCGGCGGGACGTCCGCCTGCGCGACGGGCGCCGTAGTGACGGAGGCGAAGGCGGCTGCGGCGGCGAGCGCCACGGCATACGCAAGGGCACGGCGAGATCCGGGCAGCGAGGTCACGGCACCGGTTTACCGTGCTTTAGTTACACGTTTGATGTCAAGTGAGTAAACAATTCACAAAGCCCGGATGCCGCGATGCTCCTTCGTCACCATGCCGAGGCACACCCTTGACAATATTTGTTGTCAAGAGGATGGTGGCGATATGCAGGACGTCGAGGTCATCGAGAGCGCGGAGGCGGCCGCCGCCGCGCTGGATCCGGTCCGGGCTCGGCTGCTCGGCGAGCTCGCCGTCCCGGCCTCCGCCGCCGGGCTCGCCGCCCGGGTCGGCATCGCGCGCCAGAAGGTCAACTACCACCTCAAGGCGCTCGAGGCGCACGGCCTGGTGGAGCTGTCCGGCGAGCGCAGGCACGGGGGCATCACCGAGCGGGTACTGCAGGCGTCGGCGGCGTCCTACGTCGTGTCGCCGGCGGCCCTCAGCGCGTCCGCGGCCGACCCGGACGCCAATGCCGACCACTTGTCGGCAAGCTATCTCGTCGCGCTGGCCGGTCGGCTGGTGCGCGAGGTCGGCGCCCTGGCGCGCCGGGCCGGCGCATCCGGCAAGCGCCTGCCGACGCTGACCATCGACACGCAGATCGGCTTCCGGTCGGCCGCCGACCGGGCGGCCTTCGCGGATGACCTGACCGCCGCGGTGCTCGACCTTGCCGCTCGCTACCACCACGACGACGGGCGCCCGCACCGGCTCCTCGTCGCCGCCCACCCACTTCCTGAGGAGAACCCATGAGCACCACCCCGAACGTCCCGTACCGCCTGGAGTTCAGCGTCGAGGTCCCGGGCACCCCGGAGCAGGTCTGGCAAGCCATCGCCACCGCGAAGGGCATGAGCGCCTGGTTCGCGCCGACCGAGATGGAGGAGCGCGAAGGCGGCTCCGTGCATTTCACCATGGGCCCGGAGATGGGCTCGGACGGCCAGGTCACCGCATGGGAGCCGCCGCGCCGGCTCGTCTACGAGGAGGACTGGGCCGCCCTCATGGGCAAGGACCCCGATGCGCTCAGCCCGCTGACGTCGGAGTTCCTCGTCGAGGCACAGTCCGGTGGAACCTGCATCGTGCGAGTCACCAGCAGCGGCTTCGGGACCGGCGCCGCCTGGGAGTCGGAGTTCTGGGACACCATGGGCCCCGGCTGGATGCCGTTCTTCGACAACCTGCGCCTCTATCTGTCGCACTTTCCCGGCCAGGAGGCCACATACCTGGAGGCCTCCGCCTCCCACCCCGGCGACGCGGAGGCGCTCTGGTCGACCCTGCGCGACGCGCTCGGGCTGGGCGACGAGGGCGCGACGGTCGAGGTGCGCGGCGCCACCGGCACGGTCGAGCGCGTCGGTGAACGGCAGACGCTGGTCCGGCTCACCGCGCCGGTGCCCGGAATGCTCAGCGTCTTCGCGTGGGACGAGGGCGGCGGCAAGGCGACGGCGGGCGTACGGGCGTACCTGTTCTCCGCAGACGCGGTGGACTACGTGCGGCGCGAAGAGCCGGCCTGGCAGGCCTGGCTGCAGGGAATCTCCGTCCCTGCCTGAACTTCAACCGTTACCGAGTGCGCACCCTGTCGATGCAGGTGGGTCACTCCGCCGCGTAGGGGCGCACTCGGTGACACGGCGCTCCTCCGACTCCGATGCTGCTCCCACCGGGACGTGCCGCGACGGCATACGCGCGCGGCGCCGGCAGGACACACGACGTCAACCGGCGACCGGCACCTCGGCGCCCCGGTCGGCCTCGGCGAGGTCGCCGGTCTCGCCGCGCCGGTGGGCCCACTGGCCGGCGGTGAAGACGTAGGCGAAGAACGCGGCCTCGGCCACCACCCCGATGCCCACCCGTGCCCAGGTCGGCAGGCCTGACGGCGTCACGAACGCCTCGATCAGTCCGCAGAGCAGCAGGAGCACGACCAGCCCGAGCGATGTGCCGAGCGCCGCCCGACCCTCTGCCCCCAGAGCTTGGGCGCGTGAGCGCGGCCCCGGCTCGACCCACGCCCAGAACAGCCGCAGCCCCACCCCCGCGGCGACGAACAGGCAGGTGAGCTCGAGCAGCCCGTGCGGCGAGATCAGGCCGAAGAACAGCGCGCCCCGGTCGTGCCGGATCATCATCGAGCCCACGACGGCGAGGTTGGCCATGTTGGTGACGAGCATGTAGACGACGGGTAGACCGAAGACGCCCGACGCGATGCAGAGCGCCGAGAGCCAGAAGTTGTTGGTCCACACCCGCAGGGCGAACGACGTCGCGGCGTACTCGCTGTAGTAGTTCTCGAAGTCGTTCTCCACGAGCTGGCGCACCTGCTCGGGCGAGGCGAGCGAGCTCTCGACCGACGGGTGGGCGAGCAGCCACCACCCCATCGCCACCACGAGCAGCACGTCGAGGACGAGCACGGTGATCCACCACCAGCGCATGCGGTACAGCGCGGCGGGGAAGGTCTGCCCGAAGAAGCGGCCGACGTCGGACCACGACATCGTCCTGGTGCCGGCGGACTTCGAACGGGCCTTGGCCAGCAGCATCGACAGGTACGCCACGAGGGACGGGTCCGGCGCGGTCGACCGCACGAGGGACAGGTGCGTGGCGACGCGCTGGTAGCGGTCGAGGATCTCGTCGGCCTCGGCGCCGGTCAGCCGGCGCTGCTTGGTGAGCTGCTCGAGCCGCTCCCAGTCCCCCCGGTGGGCTGCCACGTAGGCGTCCAGGTCCACGGGCTCACCCTAGTGCCCGCGAGCGGCGGGGCGTGGCGCTGTTGCCGCTGTAGGGTGTGCCGGTGAGCAGCAGCACCGTGGGGGTGGGTGCCGACGACCTGGTGACGGGCGAGGCGGTGGCGCTCGACCTGCCGCACGCCGGCCTGGGCCTGCGGATCTGCTCGGGCATCATCGACCTGGTCGTGGGCTTCGCTGCCCTGTGGGGCCTGCAGTGGGTCGCCTACGCGCTGGCCGGCTCCGGTGACGACGCCCTCGTGGCCGCCGCGATCACCGTCGCCACTATCGGCGCGATGGTCGCCATCCCCGCCACGTCCGAGACCCTCACCCGCGGCAAGACGCTGGGCCACCTCGCCCTCGGGCTGCGCACCGTGCGCGACGACGCCGGCCCGATCCAGTTCCGCCACGCGGTCACCCGGGCCATGGTCGGGGTGCTCGAGATCTACAGCTGCCTGGGCATGCCCGCCCTGATCTGCGCGGTCTTCAACCGCAGGGGCAAGCGGTTCGGCGACCTGCTCGCGGGCACCTACGTCGTCCGCGACCGGCAGCGGGTCTCGCTGCCGCCGCCACCGCACATGCCGCCCCATCTCGCCGCCTGGGCCGCCGGCGCCGACATCGCCCCGCTGCCGGACGCCCTCGCCGTGACGGTCCGCCAGTTCCTCGCCCGCACAGGGACGTTCGCGCCGGGCGTGCGCGAGGAGCTGGCCCACCGGCTGCTCGCCGAGGCCAGGCCCTACATGGCCCCCGCGCCCCCGGCCGGCAACCACCCGGAGTGGGTGCTCATGGCCCTGCTCGCCGAGCGCCGCAGCCGCGACGCCGCCCGCCTCGAGCGCGAGCACGCCCTGCGCGCGGCCGTGGTCCCCCCGGACCAACTCGCGTCGGACCACCTCGCGTCGGGGAGCCGGTAGGCGCCCCGTCAGCCGAGCAGCCTCGCGTAGCCCGGCTTGACGACCTGCTCGATGATGGCCAGCCGCTCGTCGAAGGGGATGAACGCCGACTTCATCGCGTTGATGGTCACCCAGCGCAGGTCCTCGAGCGTCCAGCCCGCCTCCCCCACCAGCAGGCCCATCTCGCGCGACATGCTGGTGCCGCTCATGAGCCGGTTGTCGGTGTTGACCGTCACCCGGAAGCGCAGCCGCTTCAGCAACGAGATCGGGTGCAGCGCAATGGAGTCCGCGGCGCCCGTCTGCACGTTGCTGCTCGGGCACATCTCCAGCGGGATGCGCATGTCACGCACGTATGCCGCGAGGCGGCCAAGGTGCACCTCGGCGGGTTCGGCGGCGATCGCCGCCGCGACGTCGTCGCCGAACGCGCGGTCGCGCACCATGATGTCGTCGACGATCCGCACGCCGTGGCCGAGCCGGTCGGCGCCGCACCACTGGATCGCCTCCCAGATGCTCGGCAGGCCGAACGCCTCGCCGGCGTGGATGGTGAAGTGGGCGTTCTCGCGGCGAAGGTACTCGAAGGCGTCGAGGTGCCGCGTGGGCGGGAACCCGGCCTCCGCCCCGGCGATGTCGAAGCCGGAGACGCCCTCGTCGCGGTAGCGGACCGCGAGCTCGGCGATCTCGGTGCTCTTGGCGGCGTGCCGCATCGCGGTCAGCAGGGCGGTGACCCGGATGGGGGTGCCCGCCTCCGCGGCGAGCCCCTCGCCCTCGCGGAAGCCCGCGTTGACGGCCTCGACGACGTCCTCGAGCTGCAGGCCGGCCTCGAGGTGCTGCTCCGGGGCGTAGCGGCTCTCGGCGTAGACGACGCCGTCCTGGGCGAGGTCGAGCACGCACTCGCGGGCCACCCGTCGCAGGCCCTCGGTGGTCTGCATGACGGCCAGCGTGTGGTCGAAGGTCTCGAGGTAGCGCACGAGCGAGCCCGAGTCGGCGCTCTCGCGGAACCACGCGCCCAGGGACTCGGCATCGGAGGCCGGCAGCGCGGCATACCCGACCTCGTCGGCGATCTCGAGGATGGTCTGGGGGCGCAGGCCGCCGTCGAGGTGGTCGTGCAGCAGCGCCTTGGGCGCGCGGTGGATCTTCTCGGCGAGGCTCAGCTCGGCCTCGGCTCCCGCCTGGTCCACGGCACCGGCGGCCACGCCCGCGTCGCCGTCCTCGCGTCGCTTGAAGATCACGCCTCGTCCTCACGGTTGACGGTCTCGGGCGAGAAGGCCGGAAGGCAGACGGCGACGTACTCCGCACCCTCGGGGCCGCAGGAGTAGCGCACCTTCTCCCCCGCCGAGGTGATGATCGACTGGCCCGCGGCGACCGTCGTCGGCCCACCCTCGTGGTCGACGACGACCTCGCCCTTGAGCACCAGGGTGATCTCGTCGAACTCCGGCGTCTGCGCGGGCTCCTCCCACCCGGGCGGCGCGACCATGTGGGCGACGGAGACAGCCTCCGTGCCGCTGTTCACCCGGCCGACGTGCTCGTTGATGATCTTCCCGCCGGGCACAGGGATGGAGGTGGGTGAGCTGATCAGACGTGGCATGGGCAAACCCTAGCCGTGAGGCACTGGCCGCACGCGGCCTGCTGCGCAGGGGCGCCTCGAAGGCAGCCCGTCTGGGTGGGGGGCCAGACTCCCCCCTGCACGACCCCTTGCAACGACCCCTTGCACGAATCGAACGGTCGTGCTTTTATGAGCGGGTGACCCAGCTCAGCAAGGGCGACAGCACCCGCGAGGCCGTGCTGCGCGAGGCGCTGGCGCAGGCCAGCCGTGTCGGGCTGCGCGGCATCACCATCGGCGGCCTCGCCGAGGCGATGGAGATGTCCAAGAGCGGCCTGTTCGCGCACTTCAGGTCCAAGGAGGGCCTGCAGGCCGCGGTCCTCGACTACGCGACCGACGCGTTCGTGCGGCTGGTCATCCACCCCGCCCTGAAGGCCCCCCGCGGCGAGCCCCGGCTCCGCATGCTCTTCGAGCGCTGGCTGGGCTGGGACGGCTTCGGGGAGTTCGCCCTCCCCGGCGGGTGCATCTTCATCGCTGTGACAACGGAGTTCGACGATGAGCCCGACGGACCGCTCCGCGACCGGATCGTGCGGATCCAGCGCGACTTCCTCGACACCATCGAGACGATCATCCGCTCCGGTGTCGGCGAGGGCCACTTCCGCGACGACGCCGACACGGACCAGGCCGCCCAGGCGGCCCAGGAGCTCTACGGCATCCTGCTCGGCCACCACTTCGCGGCCCGGCTGATGCGCGACCCCGCCGCAGCGGCCCGCGCCCACACCGCCTTCGAGCACCTGCTCGACACCCTGCGGGCCTGACCACCCTCCGCCTCCACCAGGAGCAGACATGCCGACACAGAAAAGCACGATCGATCGTTCCAATCGTTCCGAGGCGCCTGTCATCCCGGTGCCCGCCCGCGTGCGCCACACCCTGGCGTTGCTCGACCGCCTCTCCCCCGCCGCAGCGGGCGCGGTGGCCGAGCGCCTCTGGTTCCGTCGGCCGCCGGTGCCGTCCCCCGACCGCCGCAGCAGGCGTTCCCCGCGGGGCGGCGAGCCGTTCTCGGCTGCGTGGAGCGCAGGCACGGTCACCGGACGGGTCTACGGCAGCCCCGGTGCGCCCACGGCATACCTCGTGCACGGCTGGGGAGGCTGGTGGCAGCAGCTGGGCGCCCACGTCGAGCCGCTGGTCGAGGCCGGTCTGTGCGTGGTGGCCTTCGACGCCCCGAGCCACGGCGACTCCAGCCCCGGCCGCCTCGGCCCGCACTTCACCACCCTGGTCGAGTTCGCCGAGGCGCTGGCCGCGGTCGTGGCGCGGTTCGGGCGCCCGACGGCCGTCATCGCCCACTCGGCCGGCGCCGTCGGCGTCCTGCACGCCCGCGACCTCGGCGTCCTGCCCGACGCCTATGTCCTGGTCGCCCCGCCCGACTCGATGGAGCCGATGATGCGCCGGTTCAGCAGCCTGCTCGGCATGGGGCCGCGCGCCGCCCAGCGCATGGCCGAGCGGGCCGAGCGCCGGATCGGCCTGCCCCTGGGCACTTTCGACATGGTGCGAATCGCCGAGGCCCTGCCGGCCCACCCGTCACTGCTCGTGGTCCACGACCGGCACGACGTCGAGACCCCGGCGGCCGGTTCCGAGGCGCTGGCAGCGGCCTGGCCGGGCGCAGAGCTCCTCCTGACCGAGGGCCTCGGGCACCGCCGCGTCCTGTGGGAGGACGCCGTGGTCGAGAGGGTGTCCGGGTTCGTGGCCGAGGCCGCGCAGGGGCGGGTGCGAAGGCTCAGTCGACCCGCTCGATGACCAGCGGCAGCAGGTCGGGCCGGGAGCCCTCGGGGGCGATCGTGAAGGCGCCGTCGAGCACCTCGAGGGCGCGCTCGAACTTCTCGGGGGTGTCGGTGTGCAGGGTCATGAGCCGCTCCCCGGACCGGACGCTGGCCCCCGGCTTGTAGTGCATCTCGACGCCGGCCCCGGCCTGCACCGGGTCCTCCTTGCGGGCCCGCCCGGCGCCGAGCCGCCACGCGGCCACGCCCACCTTGTAGGCGTCGAGCTGGGTGAGCACACCGTCGGCCGGCACGAGCACCTCGTGCGTCTGCTTCGCCGTCGGCAGGGCGGCGTCCGGGTCACCGCCCTGGGCGCGGACCATCGCCTTCCAGACGTCCATCGCCCGGCCGTCCTTCAGCGCGTCAGCGGGGTCGACGTCGCCCCTTCCGGCGGCGGCGAGCATCTCGCGGGCGAGGGTCAGGGTCAGCTCGACGACGTCCTCGGGCCCGCCGCCGGCCAGCACCTCCACGGACTCGCGGACCTCCAGGGCGTTGCCGGCGGTGAGGCCCAGCGGCGTCTGCATGTTCGTCAGCATCGCCACGGTCTTCACGCCCGCGTCGGTGCCGAGCGCCACCATGGTCTGGGCGAGCTCGCGGGCGCTGTCGACGTCCTTCATGAAGGCGCCGCTGCCCACCTTGACGTCGAGCACCAGCGCGCCGGTGCCCTCGGCGATCTTCTTGCTCATGATCGAGGAGGCGATCAGCGGGATCGCCTCCACCGTGCCGGTCACGTCCCGCAGGGCGTAGAGCTTCTTGTCGGCGGGGGCCAGGCCGGCGCCGGCAGCGCAGATGACCGCGCCCACCTCCTCGAGCTGGCGCATCATCGCCTCGTTCGTCAGCGAGGCCTGCCAGCCGGGGATGGACTCCAGCTTGTCGAGCGTGCCGCCCGTGTGGCCGAGGCCGCGCCCCGACAGCTGCGGCACCGCCACCCCGCAGGCGGCGACGAGCGGCGCGAGCGGCAGAGTGATCTTGTCGCCGACGCCGCCGGTGGAGTGCTTGTCGGCGGTCGGCCGCGAGAGCGAGGAGAAGTCCATCCGCTCGCCGGTGTTGATCATGGCCTGCGTCCAGCGCGCGATCTCGCGGCGGTTCATCCCGTTGAGCAGGATCGCCATCGCGAGCGAGGCCATCTGCTCGTCCGCAACGACCCCGCGGGTGTAGGCGTCGATCACCCAGTCGATCTGCCCGTCGGACAGCTCGCCCCGGCCGCGCTTGGTGATGATGACGTCGACTGCATCGTATGACTCGCTCACCGGCACAGCATCCCAGATGGCCGCGCGCACCCGCGGAGGGTGGCGCAGACTTGACGGCATGCCTTCCACGCCACGGCTCGTGCTCGTCACCGGCGTCACCGGCTACATCGGTGGCCGCCTCGTCCCCGAGCTGCTCAAGGCCGGGTATGCCGTGCGCGCCCTCGCGCGCCACCCTGAGCGGCTGCGCGACCAGCCCTGGCGCGGGGCCGACGGCGTCGAGGTGGTCAAGGGCGACGCGTCCGACGCGGAGTCCCTGGCGGCCGCGATGGAGGGGGTCGACGTCGCCTACTACCTCATCCACTCGCTCGGCACGGGGCGCGACTTCGCGGCGCGCGACCGGCACACCGCACGCGTCTTCGGTGAGGCCGCCCGCAAGGCGTCCGTCTCCCGGATCGTCTACCTCGGGGGCCTGTACCCCGAGGGCGAGCGGCTCTCGGACCACCTCGCCTCCCGCAAGGAGGTCGGTGACATCCTCCTCGCCAGCGGGGTTCCCACAACCGTGCTCCAGGCCGCGGTGATCCTGGGCTCGGGATCGGCCTCGTTCGAGATGCTGCGCTACCTCACCGAGCGGCTGCCGGTGATGGTCACGCCGAAGTGGCTGGGCAGCCGGATCCAGCCGATCGCGGTGCGTGACGTCCTGCACTACCTCGTCGGCTCGGCGTCGATGCCACCGGAGGTGAACCGCGCCTTCGACATCGGCGGCCCGGACGTGCTGACCTACCGCGACATGATGCAGCGGTATGCCGCGGTGGCCGGCCTCGCGCCGCGCCGCATCATCCCGACGCCCCTGCTCAGCCCCTCGCTGTCGAGCCACTGGGTCGGGCTGGTGACCCCGGTGCCGAACAGCATCGCCCGGCCCCTGGTCGACTCCCTGGTCCACGACGTCGTCTGCGAGGAGCACGACATCGAGGCCTACGTGCCGGACCCGCCAGCAGGCCTGGCCGGTTTCGAGCGCGCCGTCGAGCTGGCCCTGGCCAAGATCCGCGACTCCGACGTGGCGACCCGGTGGTCGTCCGCGGCGACCATCGGGGCGCCGAGCGACCCGCTGCCCAGCGACCCCGACTGGTCGGGCGGTTCGCTCTACACCGACGACCGGTCCTCGGTCGTGCAGGCGAGCCCCCGGTCCCTCTGGGCGGTCATCGAGGGCATCGGCGGCGACAACGGCTGGTACTCCTGGCGGCTCGGGTGGGTCGCCCGCGGGGTCATGGACCGCCTCTTCGGCGGCCCGGGCCTGCGGCGGGGGCGGCGCCACCCCCAGGACCTCGCGGTCGGCGACGCCCTCGACTGGTGGCGGGTCGAGGAGATCGAGGACCTGCACCTGCTCCGGCTGCGGGCCGAGATGCGCCTGCCCGGCCTGGCGTGGCTCGAGCTCATCGTCGAGGAGGACGACCGGGGTCGCACCGTCTTCCGCCAGCGCGCGCTGTTCCACCCGCGCGGCCTGGCCGGCCACCTCTACTGGGCGGCCGTCTACCCCTTCCACGGCATCGTGTTCGGAGGCATGCAGCGCAACATCGCCAAGGCCGCCGAGGCGGCCGAGCGCTCAGGCGACCCCGCCCGCTGGCGCCCCTCCCGCAAGGCCTCCTGACCCGCGACTCCCCCTGCAGCAACCTCTGCTAGCAGCAGTTGCTGCCGTCAGGGCGGGTTGCTGCATACCCAGCGGGCAGCAATCTCTGCTGAGTGGGGCGGAGGTCAGTGCTGGCCGCGTGCCGCCGCGGCGTCGAGGTCGGCCGGCCCGAATGCTTGCGGCAGCACCTCGCTCATGGGCAGCACCCCCTGCGGGGTCAGCAGCAGGCACTGCGGCCCGCCGTTCTCCCACAGCAGCTGACGGCAGCGACCGCACGGCATGAGGGCCTCCCCGTCACCGCCGACGCAGGCGACGGCGACCAGCCGGCCGCCGCCGCTCGCGTGCAGGTGCGAGACCATGCCGCACTCGGCGCACAGCCCCACGCCGTAGGCCGCGTTCTCGACGTTGCAGCCTTTGACGACACGGCCGTCGTCGACGAGACCGGCCACGCCCACGGGGAACTTCGAGTAGGGCGCGTAGGCCTTGCGCATGACGGCCACCGCCTCTGCCTGGAGCGCTGCCCAGTCCACCTCGGGCTGCGCCACTAGTGGCCCTCGCCCTTGCGGTAGATCTGGCCGTCCGCGGCCGGCATACGAAGCCTCTGCGACGCGAACGCGAGCACCAGCAACGTGGTCAGGTACGGCGTCATGCCCACCAGCTCGCCGGGCACCGTCTCGGTCGTGGCGTACCACACCCCCGTCAGCACAGCGGTGACGATGGCGAGTGTGCCCTGGATCATCCGCTTGTTGCGGACGATCTGCCAGACACCGATGGCCAGCAGCACCACGGCCAGGAGCAGCAGCAGGGCATGGACGGTGGTGCCGCCGCCGCGCAGCTGGATGGCGTCGGTGTAGCCGAACAGCCCGGCACCGGCCAGCAGTCCGCCCGGACGCCAGTTGCCGAAGATCATCGCCGCGAGGCCGATGTACCCGCGGCCACCGGTCTGGCCGTCCCGGTAGACGTTGGCCGCCACGAGCGAGAGGAACCCGCCACCGAGGCCGGCGAGGCCACCGGAGATGAGCACGGCGAGGAACTTGTACCGGTAGACGTTGATGCCGAGGCTCTCGGCCGCCACGGGCGACTCGCCACAGGAGCGCAGCCGCAGGCCGAACGCCGAGCGCCACAGGATCCACGCCGTGGCGACGAACAGCAGCACGGCGATGATCGTCAGCACCGAGACGTTGGTGACGAAGCCACGGATGATGCCGGCCAGGTCGGAGATGAAGAAGATGTGCTGCTGCTCGATCTCCCCCAGCGCGTCGGAGATGCCGGGCAGCGAGACCGTGGGAAGGTTCGGCAGCGGCGGGGACTGCGTGGGGCCGCCGCCCTCCATCCCGGTGAAGAACCGCGCCGCGAGGTACTTCGCCAAGCCGGCACCGATGATGTTGAGCGCCACACCGGAGACGATGTGGTCGACGCCGAACACGACCGTGGCCACCGCGTGGATGACACCGCCGAGGATGCCACCGATGATGCCGCCGACGATGCCGGCCCAGGCGCCCCACTCGACGGCGCAGAAGGCCGCGCCCCAGGTGCCGAGGATCATCATGCCCTCGAGACCGATGTTGACCACGCCGGCCCGCTCAGACCAGAGGCCACCGAGACCGGCGAGGCCGATCGGTACGGCGAGACCGATGGCCGCCGCGATCGCACCCGAGGAGGCGATGTCGTTGGCGCCGGTGACGACGCGCAGGATCGAGACGACCAGCACCACGGCCGCCGCGTAGAGCGCGATCCGGGCCGGGCTCAGGTGCCGCCGCTTGGTGGGCGGCGCCGCCGGGGCGGTCTGGGTGCCGACAGAGAGTCCGGCGGCGCTCATGCCTTCGCTCCTTCCTCGACGGGCGCGTGGCCTCGCTGGGCTGCCAGCTCCCTGGCGACCCGAGCCTGCTCGAGTCGGATGTCAGCCCGGCGGATCAGCTCGTAGGCGATGACGACGGCGAACAGGATGACTCCCTGGATGATGTTGACGAGCTCCGGCGAGACGTCGGCCTTGATCTGCAGGCCGTTCGACTGCTGCTCGAGGTAGGCCCACAGCAGCGCGGCGAACGCGATGCCGATGGGGTTGTTGCGCCCGAGCAGCGCGATCGCGATGCCCGAGAAGCCCAGCCCCGCCTGGAAGGTCGTGCCGTAGGAGAAGTCCTGGCCGAACAGCAGCGGCATGCCGACCAGGCCGGCCACGCCACCCGAGAGCAGCATGGCGCTGATGACCATGCGCGGCACCTTCACGCCGCTGGCGACGGCGGCGGTCTCGGACATGCCGGTCGCGCGCAGGTCGTAGCCGAAGCGGGTCTTGCCGAGAACGAACCAGTAGAGGAAGCCGACGAGCGCCGCCAGCAGGATCAGCGTGTAGACCTTGTTGGTCGCGCCCGGGATGAGAGCCAGGCCCTCGAGCTTGGAGGAGTCGGGGATCTCCCTGGTGTTGGTGACGTTGCTGCCCGACCCGCTGGTGTCGCGGACCTTGCCGAGCAGCCAGCTCACCAGACCGGTCGCGATCGCGTTGAGCATGATCGTCGAGATGACCTCGGAGACGCCGCGCTTGACCTTCAGCCAGGCTGCGATGCCGGCCCACAGGCCGCCGCACAGGATGGCGATGAGGATGGCCACGATGACGTTGAGGATTCCGGGCAGCCACGCCTGGCCGGCGAAGACGGCGGCGGCGAACACCGCCACGCGGTACTGGCCGTCCACACCGATGTTGAACAGGTTCATCCGGAAGCCGATGGCGACCGCGATGGCCGAGAGGTAGAAGACGCTCGCCGCGTTGACGATGTTGACCATCTGGCGCGGCAGCGGCTTCGCGAGCAGCGTGCTCCACACGTCGCCCACCGGGTCACCGACCGCGACGAGCACGAGCGAGGTGACCACGAAGGCCACGAGGAGCGCCAGGACCGGCCCGGCGAGGGTGAGCACGATCCGCCGTGGGTTCAGCGCGGTCATCGGGTCACTCCCCCGTCGTCACTGCCGGTATGCCGGGTGGCCGGGTCACCGGTCGACGGCGTCGTGCCCTCGCCCGCCGCCCGTTCGCCGGCGCCGGTCATGGCCGCGCCGAGGTCCTCGGACGTGACCTGGTCGGGGTCGAACTCGCCCGACAGGCGGCCGCGCAGGATCACCCGGATGCTGTCGGAGAGGCCGATGAGCTCCTCGAGGTCGGCCGAGATGAGGAGCACGGCAAGGCCCTCGCGGCGAGCCTCGCGCATGAGGTCCCAGATGACGGCCTGGGCGCCCACGTCGACGCCGCGGGTGGGGTGGGCGGCGACGAGCACCTTCGGCTTGTGGCTCATCTCGCGGCCGACGATGAGCTTCTGCTGGTTTCCGCCCGAGAGCGAGCCGGCGGTCACGGTGATCGACGGCGTGCGCACGTCGTACTCCTTGACGATGCGCTCGGTGTCGGCCTTGGCCCCGGCCGCGTTGATCAGCTGGCCGCGGACGTTGGGGTCCTCGGTCTGGTGGCCGAGCATGCGGTTCTCCCAGAGGGGCGCCTGGAGGAGGAGCGCGTGGCGCTGGCGGTCCTCGGGGATGTACCCGACGCCCGCCTCGCGGATCTCGCGGGTGTTCCACGAGGAGATGTCGGTGTCGCCGAGGAAGACCAGGCCCGAGGTGGGCTCGCGCATCCCCATGATGACCTCGACGAGCTCGGCCTGGCCGTTGCCCTCGACGCCCGCGATGCCGAGCACCTCGCCCGCGTGGATGGTGAAGGAGATGCCGTCGAGCACGGGGCGACCCGTGAGGCCCTGCAGCACGAGATCCTCGACCCGCAGGACGACGCGGTCGGTGACCGTCGACTCCTCCGTGCTGGGCGAGGGGAGCTCGGAGCCGACCATGAGCTCGGCCAGCTGGCGGGCGTCGACGCTCTTGGGGTCGACGGTGTCGATGGTGGTGCCGCGACGGATCACGGTGATGCGGTCGGCGACGCTGAGCACCTCGTCGAGCTTGTGCGAGATGAAGAGGACCGTCAGGCCCTCCTTCTTGAGCTCGCGCAGGTTGTCGAAGAGCTCGTCGACCTCCTGGGGCACCAGCACGGCCGTGGGCTCGTCGAGGATGAGGGTCTTGGCACCGCGGTAGAGCACCTTGAGGATCTCGACCCGCTGGCGGTGGCCGACACCGAGGTTCTCGACCAGCTCGTCGGGGTCGATGTCGAGGCCGTAGTCGTCGGAGATCCGCCGGATCTCCGCCCGCGCCTCGTCGCCGATGCCGTGCAGCTTCTCAGCGCCGAGCACGACGTTCTCGAGCACCGTGAGGTTGTCGGCGAGCATGAAGTGCTGGAACACCATGCCGATGCCGGCCTTGATGGCATCCGAGGGCGAGTGCAGGTTCACGACCTGCCCGCCCACCTTGATGGTCCCCTCGTCCGGTCGCTGGACGCCGTAGAGGATCTTCATCAGGGTCGACTTGCCGGCGCCGTTCTCCCCCACGATCGCGTGGACCGTGCCGCGGCGCACGGAGAAGGTGATGTCCTTGTTGGCGACGACGCCGGGGAACCGCTTGGTGATTCCCTCGAGCTCGACGGCAAGGTCTGTTCCGGCCGCCGGGGGGGCTTGCGGTGCGGAGGCAGTGATGGCGCACACTCCTGGTCTGGGCCCGCTGCGGTGCGGGCGGTCGTTCTGCGGGGCACGACACGGCCCGGGTGGCACGCTACCGCGCCGCCCGGGCCGTGTCTCTCACCCTGTGTCAGGGCTTGGTGGGAACGGTGATCTTCCCGTCGATGATCTGCTGCTTGTAGTCGTCGAGCTTGGACTTGATGTCGTCGATCTTGCCACCGGTGGTGGAGTAGTCGACACCGCCGGACTTGAGGTCGAAGACCTGCACGCCCGCCTTGAACTGGCCGTCGACCTCGCTCTTGATGAAGTCGTAGACCGCGACGTCGACCTTCTTGATCATCGAGGTGATGATCACGTCCTTGACGTCGGCCGAAGCGGTGAGCGCCTGGTCGGAGTCGACACCGATGGCCATCGCGTTCGCAGCCTTGGCGGCGGTGAAGACGCCACCACCGGAGCCACCGGCGGCGTGGTAGACGACGTCGGCGCCGCTCTGGTACATGCCCTCGGAAGCGGTCTTGCCCTTCGCCGGGTCGGCGAAGCCGGAGAAGTCCGGCGGCTGGGTCAGGTAGGTCACGTCGACCTTGATGTCCTTGTTGACCGCCTTGGCGCCGGTGATGAAGCCCGCCTCGAACTTCTTGATGAGGTCGGTGTTGACACCGCCGACGAAGCCGACGTGGTTGGCCTTGGACTTCAGGGCGGCAGCCGCACCGACGAGGAAGGAGCCCTCCTGCTCGGCGAAGGTCAGGTTGCTGATGTTGTCGCCCTTGGCGTCGGTGGAGTCGACGAGCGCGAACTTCACGTCCGGGTTGGCCTTGGCGACCTTGGTCACGGCCGGCGCGTAGGCGAAGCCAACGGCCACCACGTGGGTGTAGCCGGCGTCGATGAGCTGCTGCAGGCGCTCCTCGCGAGCGGACTCCGGCTCCTTGTCGACGGCCGTGGCCTCCTTGGCCTCGATGCCGAACTCGGCCTTGGCCTTGTCGAGGCCCGCCGCGGCGGCATCGTTGAACGACTGGTCACCACGACCGCCCACGTCGTAGGCCATGCCGACCTTGATGTCGCTCTTACCTGCCGCAGACGTGGTGGCGCCGCCGCCACCGCTGGTCTCGCCAGAGTCACCACAGGCGGCAAGTGCCAGCGCCGCCGCCGACATCACCGCCGCAACCTTCATCGTGTGACGCAAGGCTGTCTCCTGTTCTAGTACTTGGGGAGGGGGCGCAGAGTGCACTCCCGCGTCAGGACAATAGCCGTCCGCACCGTGAGACCCGGGACGCCTTCGGGAAACCGTCCCGAACTGTTACGAATCCGCGACTGTCGGGCTTCCGGAGGCGGTCGCCTTGATGACGTCCGCGACCACCGCGCCCGCCAGCAGCTTGGCGCCGGCGGCCACCGAACCCTCGTCGACGACGAGGTCGCCCTGGTGCAGGTCGTAGGTCCGTCCCCCGGGCGTCCTGGTGCCGAGCCGGGCCATGGCACCCGGCACGGAGGCGAGGTACCAGGCGAAGTCCTCCCCGCCCAGCGACTGCGGCGTGGGCACGGGCTCGAGCCCCCCGCCGAGGCACGCCTGGCGCAGCACGTCGATCGCGTCGGGGTGGTTGACCACCGGCGGCACGCCGGGCACGTGCTCGAGGCGGGCCGTCACGGCATACGGGCTGACCACCGCGTGGACCACCTGCTCCAACAGCGGCCCCACGCTCTTCCACGCCTCGGCGTCGAGCATCCGCAGGGTGCCCGCGACGATGCCCGAGGACGGGATGACGTTGCTGGCGAGACCGGCGCGCACCTCGCCCCACACCAGGGCCAGGCCGGAGCGCGGGTCGAGGCGCCGTGACAGCACCGCCGGCACCTCGGTGATCACCTTGGCGAGGGCGAAGGTCAGGTCCTCGGTGAGGTGCGGGCGCGAGGTGTGGCCGCCCCGGCCGCTGAGGTGCACTGTCACCCGGTCCGAGGCCGCCGTGATCGGCCCCTCGCGCAGGCCGACCCTCCCGACGTCGAGGCTGGGGTCGCAGTGCACGGCGAACGCGGCGTCGACGCCGTCCATGCCGCCCTGCTCGAGCACGTCGATGGCCCCACCCGGGATGACCTCCTCGGCGGGCTGGAAGATCAGGCGCGCGGCGACGCCGCGCTCGCGCAGCAGCTCCTCCTGCTCGCGCAGCGCCAGCCCGGCGCCGAGCACGGCGGCGACGTGCACGTCGTGGCCGCAGGCATGGCAGACGCCGTAGTTGGTGGACGCCCAGTCCAGGTCCGTGCGCTCGCGCACGGGCAGCGCGTCGAGGTCGGCGCGCAGCGCGACCCGGTATGCCGGCTGCTCGGCACCGATGTCGGCGAGCAGGCCCGTACCGGCCAGCGGTCGGACGCGGACCCCCGCCGCGGCGAGCCGCTGGCTCACCACCATCGTGGTGCGGGTCTCCTCGCGGGAGAGCTCGGGGTGCGCGTGCAGGTCGCGTCGCAGCTCGACCAGGTCGGGCGCGAGCGCGTCGATGCTGTCGCCGACCGCGGACAGCAGGGAGTTGTCAGTCATCTCAGGGCGAACTGTACCCGCGCACGACGCACTGCCCGGCCGCCTGTTTATCGGGCGACCCGATGAACAGGCCCTTCACCCCGGGTGCCACCTCGGGTGAGGCGCACCTCTATCGGGTGACCCGATAAAGGTGCGTCCGGTCAGAAGCTGTCGCGCGGCACGTACAGGCCCCAGACGTCGCGCAGCGCGTGGCTGATCTCGCCGCCGGTCGCGCGCAGCCGCAGGGCCTCCTTCATCGGGTAGAGCACGTTGTCGGTGCCGCGCGCCGCCTCGCGCACGGCATCAAGGGCCCGCTCGACCGCCTCGTTGTCGCGGTCGGCACGCAGCGCGGCGAGCCGCTCGCACTGGTCGACCTCGATCTGGGGGTCGACGCGCAGCGGCTCGTAGGGCTCCTCCTCCTCGAGGGTGAAGCGGTTGACCCCGACGACGGTGCGTTCCTTGTGGTCGATCTCGAGGGCGATGCGGTAGGCCGAGCGCTCGATCTCCGACTTCTGGAAGCCCTGCTCGATCGCGGCGACCGCTCCCCCGCGGTCCTCGACCGCCTCGATCAGCCCGAGCGCCGCGGCCTCGAGGTCGTCGGTCATCGACTCGACGACGTAGGAGCCGGCGAACGGGTCGACCGTCTTGGTCACGTCGGTCTCGTAGGCGATCACCTGCTGGGTGCGCAGCGCCAGGCGGGCCGCCTTGGTCGTGGGCAGCGCGATGGCCTCGTCGTAGGAGTTCGTGTGCAGCGACTGCGTGCCGCCGAGCACCGCGCCGAGGCCCTGCAGCGCGACCCGGACGAGGTTCACCTCGGGCTGCTGGGCCGTCAGCTGCACCCCGGCCGTCTGGGTGTGGAACCGCAGCATCTGCGACTTGGGGTTCTTCGCGCCGAACTCCTCCTTCATGATCCGCGCCCAGATGCGGCGGGCGGCGCGGAACTTCGCCACCTCCTCCAGCAACGTGGTGCGGGCGACGAAGAAGAAGGACAGGCGCGGGGCGAAGTCGTCGACGTCGAGGCCGGCCGCGATGGCCGCGCGCACGTACTCCTTGGCGTTGGCGAGGGTGAACGCGATCTCCTGCGCGGGCGTGGCTCCGGCCTCGGCCATGTGGTAGCCGCTGATGGAGATGGTGTTCCAGCGCGGCATCTCCTTGGCGCAGTAGGCGAAGATGTCGCTGATCAGGCGCAGCGACTCCTTCGGCGGGTAGATGTAGGTGCCGCGCGCGATGTACTCCTTGAGCACGTCGTTCTGGATGGTGCCGGTCAGCTTCGTGCCGTCGATCCCCTGCTCCTCCGCGACGAGCTGGTACATCAGCAGCAGCGTCGACGCGGGCGCGTTGATGGTCATCGAGGTCGACACCTGGTCGAGCGGGAGGTCGTTGAACAGCGTGCGCATGTCGTCGATGGAGTCGACCGCGACGCCGACCTTGCCGACCTCGCCGTGGGCGATGGCCTCGTCGGAGTCGTAGCCCATCTGGGTGGGCAGGTCGAAGGCCACCGAGAGCCCACCGGTGCCGTTGTTGACGAGCTCGTGGTAGCGCTCGTTCGACTCCTTGGCCGTGCCGAATCCGGCGTACTGCCGCATCGTCCAGGGCCGGCCGGTGTACATGGACGGGTACACCCCGCGGGTGAACGGGTACGCCCCCGGGGCGCCGAGCTTCTCGTCCGGGTCGAAGCCCGCGAGCGACGCGGCGTCGTAGACGGGCTGGATGGGGAGGTTCGACTCGCTCTGCGCGGACTGTGCTTCGGCCATGGGGCGGAGCCTAGTGCCGCCGCTCGGCCGGGTCGTCGGCCCGTGGCTCATCTCACGACGGCGCCGGGACCCCCGCCGCCGCCCTGCCCAAAAGACCCCTCCGGCGCGCCACCGCCGCCGTACCGTGGACGCATGAGCGCAGTCATCGAGACGCGGGGCCTGCGCAAGACCTTCGGGGCGACCGTGGCCCTGGACTCCCTCGACCTCACCGTCGAGGAGGGCGAGGTGCACGGCTTCCTGGGGCCGAACGGCGCCGGCAAGTCGACGACCATCCGCATCCTGCTCGGTCTGCTGCGCGCCGACGGCGGCTCCGCCGCTGTGCTTGGGGCCGACCCGTGGGCCGACGCCGCGCAGCTGCACCGACGCATCGCCTACGTCCCGGGCGACGTCGCGCTGTGGCCGAACCTCACCGGCGGCGAGGTCATCGACCTGATCAGCCGGCTCCGCGGCGGGCTCAACGAACGTCGGCGCGCCGACCTGCTCGAGCGCCTCGACCTCGACCCGACGATGAAGTGCCGCGCCTACAGCAAGGGCAACCGGCAGAAGGTCGCCCTGGTGGCCGCCCTGTCGAGCGACACACCGCTCCTCCTGCTGGACGAGCCCACGGCGGGACTGGACCCGCTGATGGACCAGGTGTTCCGCACCACGCTGCGCGAGCTGAGGGCCGAGGGACGCACCGTCCTGCTCTCGAGCCACATCCTCTCCGAGGTCGAGAACCTGAGTGACCACGTCACGATCATCCGCGCCGGCAAGGCTGTCCAGACCGGCGCCCTGTCGGACATGCGCCACCTGTCGCGCACGGTCCTCGACGCCCAGGTCTCCTCCCCCGCGGGCATCAGCGACGACCTGTCGGCGATACCGGACGTCGAGGACCTGCTTGTCGAGGGCGGCCGGGTGCGCTGTTCGGTGGAACCTGCGGGACTGAGCGAGACCCTTGCGGTGCTCGGCCGGCACGGCCTGACCTCCCTCGTGAGCAGGCCTCCCTCGCTCGAGGACCTGTTCCTGCGGCACTACCAGGGCGGGCAGGAACGCACACCCCTCGCGCAGGCACAGCCATGAGCCCGTATGCCGGGCTGGGCACCATGGTGCGCCTGGCCCTGCGCCGCGACCGCGTCCTCATCCCCCTGTGGGCGGTGATCCTGCCCCTCGTGGTCGCGAGCTCCGTGGCGGCGACCGTCGACCTGTACCCCGACCTCGCAGGTCGGCGCACCGCCGCCCTGGCCGCCGACGCCTCCCCGGCGGCACGCTTCATGTACGGCCCCATCCACGACCCGTCCAGCCTCGGCGGCCTCGCCACCTGGAAGATGGGCACGATGGGAGCGGTCTTCGTGGCCTTCCTGGCCATGACGCTGGTGCGCCGGCACACCCGCACCGACGAGGAGGCCGGCCGCCTCGAGCTCGTCACCGCCGGGCTCCTCGGGAAACGGGCCACGCTGACCTCGGCCGTCACGGTGTCGGTGGCGGCGGTTCTCGTGACCGCCACCCTGACGGCGATCGGCAACACCGCGGTCGGCCTGCCGCTGGACGGCTCCGTCGCCTTCGCTGCGACCTGGGCGGTCGTCGGGATCTTCTTCACCGCCGTCACCGCCCTGGTCGCCCAGCTCACCCAGAGCTCGCGGGCGTGTGCCGGCGCGGTCTCGGCCGTCATCGGCGTGTCCTACGCGATGCGCGGGGTGGGGGACGTGTCCGGTGAGGGGTGGGGGCGGTCGCTGAGCTGGCTGTCGCCGATCGGCTGGCCGGTGGAGGTTCGGCCGTATGCCGGCGACCGGTGGTGGGTGCTGCTCATCCCGCTGCTGCTCGCCCCGCTCGTGCTGGCCGCGGCGTTCGCGTTCCAGGACCGCCGCGACCTCGGAGAGGGCATCATCCCGACGCGACCGGGGCGGGCCCGCTCCACCGGCCTGCTGTCGTCGCCGTGGGGCCTGGCCTGGCGGCTGCAGCGCTCCATGCTGGCGGGGTGGGCCGCCGGTGTGGTCTTCCTCGGCCTGGTCCTCGGCTCGATCGTCCGCAACGTCGAGGACATGGTCACACCCGAGACCCGCGAGCTCCTCGAGAAGCTGGGCGGCTCGGGGTCCCTGGTCGACATCTTCCTCAGCGTGGAGTTCTCCTTCGCCTCGCTGGCCGTCTCCTGCTACGCCATCGCTGCCATCCTGCGGCTCTCGTCCGAGGAGGCGTCCGGCCACGGCGAGGTGGTGCTGGCGACCGCGACCGCGCGCCGCACCTGGTACGCCAGCCACGTGGTGATCGCCCTCGTCGGCTCGGCCCTGCTGCTGGCGCTCATGGGTCTGGCAGCGGGGGTCGCCCTGGGCGTGCAGACCGGCGACGTCCCGGGCACCGTGAGGTCGCTCGTCGCCGCGGGCCTGGTGCAGGCACCCGCCGCGTGGGTGTCCGCGGGTCTGGCAGGCGCGCTGTTCGGCACGGCGCGACGGCTCGGGACACTGGCCTGGGCCGCCTTGGTGGTGTTCCTCCTGCTCGGCGAGTTCGGCGAGCTCTTCTCGCTGCCGCAGGCCGTCATGCGCCTGTCTCCGTTCGCGCACAGCCCGCGCGCGCCCGCCGAGGCGATCACCACGACCCCCGTGCTGGTCCTGCTGGCGCTGGCGCTGGCGCTGGTGGCGTCAGGGGCCGAGCTCTTCCGCAGACGCGGCGTGAGCTGAGCCCGCTCCGGGGAGCCCGCTCCGGGGAGCCCGCTCCGGGGAGCCCGCTCCGGGGCAGCGTCTCAGACGAGCTCGTCGAGGCCCTCCGCCTTGAGCACGTCGACGATCGCCTTGACGTCCTGGGCGCGCTGCCGGGTGGTCACCAGCACCGCGTCCGGGGTGTCGACGACCACGATGTCCTCGAGCCCGACCACGGCCACGTGCCGGCCGCCAGCGGGCACCACGATGCCGGTGGCGTCGAGGGCGCGGACGAGCCCCTCGTCACCCAGCACGCGGACCTCTCCCGTCTCGGCCGCCCGCGGCAGCAGCGTCGCCAGCGAGTGGAAGTCGCCGACGTCGTCCCAGCCGAACGAGCCCGGCACCACGGCGACCCTGCCCTCGTCGGCGGCGGGTTCGGCCACCGCGTGGTCGATGGCGATCTTCTCCAGGCCGGCCCAGCGCTCCTCGAGGAGGCTGGGGTCGGCCGCGATCTCGCGCAACCCGGAGGCAAGGGCGGGGTGCCACTTCGCCAGCAGGTCCAGCAGCACGGCCGCGCGGACGACGAACATCCCGGCGTTCCAGCGGAAGCGGCCGCTGGCGACGTACTCGGCGGCGCGCCGGGTGTTCGGCTTCTCCACGAACTGCTCGACCAGGCAGGCAGGACCGTCGCCCAGCGCCTCGCCCATCCTGATGTAGCCGAAACCGGTCGCCGGGTGGGTCGGCTCGATGCCGATCGTCACCAGGTAGCCCTCGTCGGCGACGTCGATGGCGTCCTGGACGCAGCCGCGGAAGGCCTCGGGGTCGGCGATGACGTGGTCGGCGGCGAAGGAGCCGAGGATCGCATCGGGGTCGCGGCGCTCGAGCACCGCCGCCGCCAGTCCGATCGCGGCCATCGAGTCGCGGGGCGACGGCTCGGTCATCAGCTGGTCCCCGGGCAGCGCGGGCAGCTGCTCGCGCACGGCGTCGGCGTGGGCCGCGCCCGTCACGACCACGACCCGGTCACCCACCAGCGGCTCGAGCCGGTCCCAGGTGCCCTGCAGCAGCGACCGGCCGGCGCCGGTGAGGTCGTGCAGGAACTTCGGGGACGCCGCGCGCGAGAGCGGCCACAGGCGGGTACCCGCCCCTCCTGCGGGGATCACCGCCCAGAAGCGGTCGAGGGACGCGGGGACGTGGGCTGCGCCGGACATGCGCCGAACGGTAGGGCACGCCGGCCGGGGACCCAAGCTCCCCTCGCACGGCATACCGGCGGGTAACCCGATCTGTCTCCTTTCTCACAGGACCCGCCGAGCGCTCGCACCTTTCCGACAGATAATCTGGCCGACGAACTACGGCCGCCGTCGTCCAGCTACGGACGCTGGCCGCCGCCATCACTCTTCGGCTTGAAAGGGACGCGCAGTGGCCCAGTCAGCTACCGGGACGCTCTACCGCGGACGCGAGGGCATGTGGTCGTGGGTGGCCCACCGGATCAGCGGTGTGCTCATCTTCCTCTTCCTCTTCGCGCACGTGCTCGACACCGCGCTCGTGCGGGTCTCCCCCGAGGCCTACAACGACATCATGGAGACCTACAAGAACCCGATCGTGGGTCTCGGCGAGGCCGGCCTCGTCGCAGCGGTGGTCTTCCACGCGCTCAACGGTCTGCGGATCGTGGCGGTGGACTTCTGGTCCAGGGGCCCGCGCCTCCAGCGCCAGATGTTCTGGGCCGTGGTCATCGGTTTCGTCGTGCTCTTCGCGCCCTTCGCGATCCGGCACCTGAGCATCGTCTTCTCGCACTGAAAGGGCAGCTGATGACTGCAACCACGAGCGAGCCCACCGCCCTCCCCGCGCAGAAGTCGCGCTACGCCCGACGGTCCAAGGGCCGCGGCAACTTCGAGCTCTGGTCCTGGGTGTTCATGCGCGGGTCCGGCGTCCTCCTGCTGTTCCTCGTCTTCGGCCACCTGTTCGTCAACCTGATGCTGGGCGAGGGCATCAACCAGATCGACTTCGCCTTCGTCGCCGGCAAGTGGTCCAACCCGTTCTGGCAGACCTGGGACATGCTGATGCTCTGGCTCGCCGAGCTGCACGGCTTCAACGGCGTCCGGACGATCATCAACGACTACGCGGAGAAGAACAGCACCCGCATGGTGCTCAAGACGCTGCTCGTGCTGAGCGCCCTGGTCGTGCTCGTGCTCGGCACCCTGGTGATCTTCACCTTCGACCCGTGCATCGACCCCGCCTCCACCCTCGAGCAGTGCAAGTAAGGAACGGACACTGATGCAGACGCACAAGTACGACGTCGTCATCGTGGGCGCCGGCGGCGCCGGCATGCGCGCCGCGCTGGAGTCCTCCAAGCGCACCCGCACCGCGGTGCTCACCAAGCTCTACCCCACCCGGTCCCACACCGGCGCGGCCCAGGGCGGCATGTGCGCCGCCCTCGCCAACGTCGAGGAGGACAACTGGGAGTGGCACACCTTCGACACCGTCAAGGGCGGCGACTACCTCGTCGACCAGGACGCTGCCGAGATCATGTGCCGCGAGGCGATCGACGCTGTCATCGACCTCGAGAAGATGGGCCTGCCGTTCAACCGCACCCCCGAGGGCAGGATCGACCAGCGCCGCTTCGGCGGGCACACCCGCAACCACGGCGAGGCCGCGGTGCGCCGCTCCTGCTTCGCCGCGGACCGCACCGGCCACATGATCCTGCAGACGCTCTACCAGAACTGCATCAAGCAGGGCGTGGAGTTCTACAACGAGTTCTACGTGCTCGACCTGCTCATGAGCGAGGGCCCGGACGGCGTGCAGCGCACCGCGGGCGTCGTCGCCTACGAGCTGGCGACCGGCGAGATCCACGTCTTCCAGGCCAAGTCCGTCGTGTTCGCCACCGGCGGCACGGGCAAGGTCTTCAAGACCACCTCCAACGCGCACACCCTCACCGGTGACGGCATGGGCGTGGTCTTCCGCCGCGGCATCCCGCTCGAGGACATGGAGTTCTTCCAGTTCCACCCGACCGGCCTGGCCGGCCTGGGCATCCTCCTGTCGGAGGCCGCCCGCGGCGAGGGCGGCATCCTGCGCAACGCCGACGGCGAGCGCTTCATGGAACGCTACGCCCCCACCATCAAGGACCTCGCGCCGCGCGACATCGTCGCCCGCTCGATGGCCAACGAGGTGCGCGAGGGCCGCGGCGCCGGGCCGAACAAGGACTACGTCCTGCTCGACCTGACCCACCTCGAGCCGGCCCACATCGACGCCAAGCTGCCGGACATCACCGAGTTCGCCCGCACCTACCTCGGTGTCGAGCCCTACACCGAGCCGGTGCCGGTCTACCCGACGGCGCACTACGCGATGGGCGGCGTGCCGACCAACGTCGAGACCGAGGTGCTGCGCAACAACACCGACGTCGTTCCCGGCCTGTATGCCGCCGGCGAGGTCGCCTGCGTGTCCGTGCACGGCTCGAACCGCCTGGGCACCAACAGCCTGCTCGACATCAACGTCTTCGGCCGCCGTGCCGGCATCGCCGCCGCGGACTACGCGGTGGGCGCGGACTGGGTCGACCTGCCTGAGCAGCCCGACGCCCTCGTCGTGGGCATGGTGGAGTCGATCCGCGGTCGGGCCACCGGCGAGCGCGTCGCCGACCTGCGTCGCGAGCTGCAGGAGACCATGGACCGCAACGTCCAGGTGTTCCGCACCGAGGCCTCGATGAAGGAGGCGCTCGGCGTCATCGACGAGCTCAAGGAGCGGTACGCCAACGTCGTCGTCCAGGACAAGGGCCGGCGCTACAACACCGACCTCCTCGAGGCCATCGAGCTCGGCTTCCTGATCGAGCTGGCCGAGGTCATAACGCTCGGCGCCCTGGCCCGCAAGGAGTCCCGTGGCGGCCACTTCCGCGAGGACTACGAGGCGCGCGACGACGTGAACTTCATGCGCCACACGATGGCCTACCGAGCCCCTGTCACCGACGTCGAGTCCGGTCCGCGGTTCGCAGACGAGGTCCGCCTCGACTACAAGCCGGTGACCGTGACCCGCTATCAGCCGATGGAGCGCAAGTACTGATGACCGCCACTGTGGAAGAGAAGACCGAGGCGAAGGCGGGAGCCGTCCCGAGCTTCACCGTGACGCTCCGCATCGAGCGCTACGACCCCGAGGTCGACAGCGCCCCGCACTTCGAGGACTACACGGTCACCGCACACGCCACCGACCGCGTGCTCGACGCGCTGCACCAGATCAAGTGGGACCAGGACGGCTCGCTCAGCTTCCGCCGCTCCTGCGCGCACGGCATCTGCGGCAGCGACGCCATGCGCATCAACGGCAGGAACCGGCTCGCCTGCAAGACGCTCATCAAGGACGTCAACCCGGACAAGCCGATCACCGTCGAGCCGATCAAGGGCCTTCCGGTCGAGAAGGACCTCATCGTCGACATGGAGCCGTTCTTCCAGGCCTACCGCGACGTGATGCCGTTCCTCATCACCACCGGCAACGAGCCCACCCGCGAGCGGATCCAGAGCCAGGAGGACCGCGAGCGCTTCGACGACACGACCAAGTGCATCCTGTGCGCCGCGTGCACCACCAGCTGCCCGGTCTTCTGGAACGACGGCCAGTACTTCGGCCCGCAGGCCATCGTCGGCGCGCACCGCTTCATCTTCGACAGCCGCGACGAGGGCGCCGCCCAGCGCCTCGAGATCCTCAACGACAAGGAGGGCGTGTGGCGCTGCCGCACCACCTTCAACTGCACCGAGGCCTGTCCCCGCGGCATCGAGGTCACGAAGGCGATCCAAGAGGTCAAGCGCGCCCTGCTGACCAACAAGTTCTAGCGGGCGTGCGACGCACCCTCTGCGCCGCCGCTGCCGGTCTCGTGCTGGCAGTCGGCGGCGGCGTCGTCTCCCCGGCGACCTCGACCGCCGTCGCGGCACCGACGCCGAAGCCGAGCACGCCGACGCTGCCGGTCCCCAAGGCCACGGTCGACCCACGGCTGTCCGTCGGTGGCGAGCGGCTGTCCTCCATGGGCACCGTCGTCGACCTCCCGCCGGGCGTGCCCGCTCCCCCGAAGCTGAAGAACGTCTCCTGGGTGCTCGCCGACATGGACTCGGGTGAGGTCATCGCCGCGAAGGCCGCCCATGCGCGCCTGCTGCCGGCGAGCACGCTGAAGGCGCTCACGGCGCTGACGCTGATCCCCCGGGTCGAGCCCGACCGCGCGTACCGGGCCACGCCGGAGGACGCGAACGCCGACGGCACCCGGGTGGGGATCCTGCCCGGCCAGACCTACACGGGACGGCAGCTCTTCAGCGCCCTGCTGATGTCGTCGGGCAACGACGCGGCCTACGCGCTCGCCCGTGCCGGAGGCGGCATGGACGCCACCCTGGCGGCCATGAACGAGCAGGCCCGCCACCTCGGGGCACACGACACCGTGGCCGGCGACCCCTCGGGCCTCGACGCCCCCGGTCAGAGCTCGAGCGCCTACGACCTCGCGCTCATCGGACGCGCGGCCATGCAGCTGCCCGACTTCCGCGCCTACGTCACGACGAAGCAGATGAAGTTTCCCGGCGGCAAGGGCGCGAACGGCAAGCGCGCCACCTTCGTCATCGCCAACCACAACCGGCTGCTCTACAACTACGACGGCACCATCGGCATCAAGAACGGCTACACCAACGCGGCGAAGCGCACCTTCATCTCCGCGGTCACCCGGGGCGGGAAGACGTACATCCTCACCGAGATGTACGGACTCGAGCACAGCTGGCGACCGCAGGCGGCGATGTACGACTGGGCCTTCCGCTACGGCGACCTCGCGAGGCCCGTCGGCCGGCTCGTCGAGCCCGGCACCGTGACGACGCCACCCACGCTGCCTGCCGCCACGGCATCCGCAGCGGCGACCCCGACGGCCCCGCCCGCCCCCACGGAGGCCGATCCCGACCGCGACGTGGCGGCGGCCTTCCCCGCGAGCCTGGAGAACGGCAGCCTGCCCCCGTGGGTCGGGGTCGCCACTCTGGCTGCCGCCGTGCTCCTCGTGGGCCTGTTCGCCCTGCGCGGCATCACGCGCAGCAGCGGGACCAGGGGCCGCACCCACTGAGCGCGCACCCCGCTGGGGCGCCCGCCCGGGGCAGCCGCGGGCTCACCGCCCCCTGAGGGGGAAGGACTGGACGGGGCGCCAGACCTGGTCGGCACCGTGCTCGTAGAGGTGGAATGCCTCGACCTCGAAGGTCGCCTCGAAGTCGGCGAGCTCGGTGAACGCGCGGTCGAGGTTCTCCTCGCTGACGTGGTGCGCCACCGTGACGTGGGGGTGGTAGTAGAACTCGAGGTGCCGCTCCAGCGGGCCCTGCCGCACCGCACGCTCGAGCACCTCGCACTCGGCGAGCCCGCCGGAGACCTGGACGAACACGACCGGCGAGATGGGCCGGAAGGTTCCCGTGCCCCTCAGCACCATGGGAAAGGGCCTGCTGATGGCGCTGACCGCCTCGAGGTGCTCCACGGCCGCGGGCATGTCCCTGTTGGCCACGACGGTGGGCCCGAGGAGCGTCACGTGGGTCGGGATCGAGTCCGCCAGCGGGTCGCCGAACGAGGCACGCTTGGCCTGGAGCAGGTCCCCGTGCGGCGGGGGGATCGCGATGCTGACGCCGATCGTGGGCACGGGCGCGACCCTATCGCGCCGCCGGCAGCAGCCCGACGCGGTCGCGCACGCGGTCCATGGTGGCCCGGGCGACCTCGCGGGCCCGGTCCGCGCCGTCGGCGACCGCGCGCTCGAGCTCGGCCGGGTCGTCGAGCAGCTCGGTCATCCTGGTGCGGAAGGGCGTGATCGCCTCGACGGCGACCTCGGCGACCTCCTTCTTGAGGTCCCCGTAGCCGTGCCCCTCGAACCGCCGCTCGAGGTCGGGGATCGATGTCCCCGACAGCACGCTGTGGATCACGAGGAGGTTGGACACACCGGGCTTGGCCTCGACGTCGTAGCGCACCTCCGCCTCGGTGTCGGTGACCGCCGAGCGGATCTTCTTGGCCGTCTTGGAGGGCTCGTCCATCATCCAGATGACCCCGCGGTCGGTGGACCCGGTCTTGCTCATCTTCGACGTCGGGTCCTGCAGGTCCATGATCTTCGCCGACTCCTTGAGGATGTGCGGCTCGGGCACGACCAGGGTCTCGCCGAAGCGGGTGTTGAACCGCTCGGCGAGGTCGCGGGTGATCTCGAGGTGCTGGCGCTGGTCCTCGCCGACCGGCACCCGGTCGGCGTCGTACATGAGGATGTCGGCGGCCATGAGCATGGGGTAGGCGAACAGGCCGACGTTGGCGTTCTGCCCCTTGGCGATCTTGTCCTTGAACTGCGTCATGCGGCTGGCCTCGCCGAACCCGGTGAGGCAGTTCATGACCCAGCCGAGCTCGGCGTGCTCGGTGATGTGGCTCTGGCAGAAGACGGCGGACCGCTTCGGGTCGACGCCGCCGGCGATGAACTGCGCCGCGGTCACGCGGGTGCGGTGGCGCAGCACCTCCGGCTCGGTCGGCACGGTGAGGGCGTGCAGGTCGGCCACGAAGTAGTAGGCGTCGAAGCCCTCCTGCAGCCCTACCCAGTTGACCAGCGCCCCGATGTAGTTGCCGAGGTGGAGCGAGTCACTGGTCGGCTGCATCCCGGAGAGGATTCGGGGCAGCCGGGCGGGCGAGGTGGGGGCAGACATGCCCGCCATTGTGTCAGGTGGGGCGGAGCAGCAGTCTCCGGGTCCCCGGCGGGGAACCCTCCTCCGTGTTGGATTTTGTTGACACATGGTCGAAAATGTCGCACGCTTCGGTTCATGCCCGCACCTCCCCCGGACCACACCACCACGCCCGGCGTCGTCGCCGTGGTGAGGGAGGGCTGACCCCGTGCTCGCCGGCCAGCGCCGCGCCACCATCGTCGCCCTCGTCGCCGAGTCCGGCGCCGTCCGGGTCGCCGACCTCGTGCAGCAACTCGGGGTCTCCGACATGACGGTCCGCCGCGACATCGAGCAGCTGGCCCGCGAGGGCCTGGTCGAGCGCGTGCACGGCGGGGCCCTCGCCGTCGGCGGGCGCAGCAGCGAGGAGCCGGGGTTCACCGCGAAGTCGGCACTGATGACCCGCGAGAAGCAGGCCATCGCCGCGGCAGCCGCCGCGCTGGTCGAGCCGGGCGCGTCGATCGGCATCTCGGCCGGCACCACGACATTCGCATTCGCACGCGCGGTCCGCTCCGTCCCGGACGTCACGGTCGTCACCAACTCGATCCCGGTCGCACAGCTGCTGCACGAGTCGGGCGCTCCCGGACAGACGGTCGTGCTCACCGGCGGTGTGCGCACGCCGTCCGACGCCCTGGTGGGTCCGATCGCCGTCGCGGCCCTGCGGATGCTGCACGTCGACCGCCTCTTCCTGGGCGTGCACGGCATGGACGCCCGGGCCGGCCTGACCACCCCCAACCTCGTGGAGGCCGAGACCAACCGCGCCATGATCGAGATGGCGCGCCGGCTGTGCGTGCTGGCCGACCACACCAAGTGGGGCACCGTCGGGCTGGGCACCATCACCGAGCTGACCGAGGTCGACCAGCTCGTCACGGACAGCGGGGTCTCCGAGCAGGCCCGCGCCACCCTGACGAACCTCGTGGGCGAGCTCGTCCTCGCCCCGGCGCTGCCGGAGGCGGCCGGGGCGCAGGAGCGCACGGCATGACGCAGACAGCGCCCACGATCCGAAGGACCAGCCGACGCCTTGCGGACGGGCGCGAGATCCTCTACTTCGACGACCGTGCCTCGGCACCGCGGACGGCGGAGGACACCCGCGACCTCGGCGAGCGCGCCCGGTCGGGCCAGCTGCGCCGTGACCCGCTCACCGGCGACTGGGTCGCCATCGCCGGGCACCGGCTCCACCGCACGTTCCTGCCGCCGAAGGACGAGTGCCCGCTGTGCCCGACGGGGCGCGGCACCGTGCTGTCGGAGATCCCCGAGGCCGACTACGACGTTGCCGTCTTCGAGAACCGCTTCCCCTCCTTCTCCCCCCACGCCGAGGAGGGTGCCGCCACGTCACACGGGCTCCTCGAGCACGTGCCGGCGCACGGGCGGTGTGAGGTGGTCTGCTTCACCAGCGACCACGACGCGAGCTTCTCGTCGCTGCCGGTCTACCGAGCCCGCACGGTGGTCGAGGCCTGGGCCGACCGGACGGCGGAGCTCGGTCGGCAGCCGGGGGTCGAGCACGTCTTCTGCTTCGAGAACCGCGGGCAGGAGATCGGCGTGACCCTGCACCACCCGCACGGCCAGATCTACGCCTACCCGTTCGTCCCGGCCCGTGCCCAGTCCCTGCTCACCGAGGCGCGCCGTCACCACGACCGCACCGGCAGGCTCCTCGGCGCCGACATCCTCGCCGCGGAGCGCACCGCCGGCTCGCGGATGGTGCTCCAGGGCGAGCACTGGAGCGCCTACGTGCCGTATGCCGCGCGGTGGCCGGTCGAGGTGCACCTAGCGCCCCACCGCGACGTCCCCGACCTCGTCGCCCTGAACGGGGAGGAGCGCGACGAGCTCGCGGAGGTCTACCTCGACCTGCTGCGACGGCTCGATCGCTACTACCCCGGCCCCAACGGCCAGCCTCGCCGCCTGCCGTACATCGCGGGGTGGCACCAGGCGCCCGTGCACGTCGGGCGTGACGTCTCGCGGCTCCACCTGCAGGTCATGTCGGTCCTGCGCGCGCCCGGCAAGCTCAAGTACCTCGCGGGGTCCGAGTCCGGCGTCGGCGGCTGGGTCAACGACGTGCCGCCCGAGCGGATCGCCGCCCGGCTGCGTGAGGTCGCCGCGTGAGCGCTCCCGGCCGGGCGCGGTGGCTGCCGCCACCGGACTCCCACGAGGTGGCGCGCACCCTCAGCCGGCAGTTCGAGCAGCGGTTCGGTGAGCCGCCGGCCGGCGTGTGGGCGGCCCCCGGACGCGTCAACCTCATCGGCGAGCACACCGACTACAACCAAGGGCTGTGCCTGCCGATGGCGCTCCCCCACCGCACGTATGCCGCGGCGCGGGTCCGCGCGGACCGCGCCAACCGGGTGGCCTCTCTGCAGCAGGACGACGGGTGGGAGGGCACCCTCGACGACGTCGGCCCCGGTTGCCCCCAGGGCTGGGCGGCCTACGCGGCCGGGGTGCTCTGGGCGCTGGGACAGCGAGGCCTGGACCTGCCCGGGCTCGACGTGCTCGTCGATGGCCACGTGCCCCTGGGCAGCGGGTTGTCGTCCTCAGCGGCCCTGGAGTGCTCTGTCGCGGCGGCCGTGGCAGGTCTCGTCGAGGAGGTGGGGTCACTGGCGCCGGAGGAGCTCGCCGAGGTCTGCGTCGCCGCGGAGAACGTCGTCGCGGGCGCGAGCACCGGAGGCCTCGACCAGACCACCGCGCTGCGTGCCCGCGCCGGTCACGTCATGCTGCTCGACTGCCGCGACTTCTCCGTCGAGCAGGTCCCGTGGTCGATCGGCGCCGACGGCTGGACCGTCCTGGTGGTCGACACCCGGGCGCCGCACGCCCTCGTCGACGGCCAGTACGCGCAGCGGCGAGGCAGCTGCGAGGAGGCCGCCGCCAGGCTGGGAGTCACCTCCCTGCGCGACGTGGAGGCCGCCGAGCTCGAGAGCGCGCTGGCACGGCTGGCCGGTGACGAGGTGCTCGTGCGCCGCACTCGCCACGTCGTCACCGAGATCGAGCGTGTGCGCCGGGCGGCCCACTCGCTCAGGGGCGGCGACGTTGCCGCCCTCGGCCAGCTGATGACCGCCTCTCACGTCTCGCTGCGCGACGACTACGAGGTGTCGTGCCCCGAGCTCGACACCGTCGTCGACACCGCCCTGCACGCGGGAGCCGCCGGCGCCCGGATGACCGGCGGCGGGTTCGGCGGGTCGGCGATCGCGCTCGTGCGCCAGGACGAGTCGGCCGCGGTGGCGGACGCGGTCGCCGCCGCCTTCGCCGACCGCCGTTGGGGCGCACCGCAGGTGCTCGAGGCCGTGCCCTCCGGACCCGCGACCCGCGTTCAGCCCAGGTCGTAGTCGACCGTCACCGCCGCGTGGTCGCTCCAGCGCTGGTCGTAGGCGGCGGCGCGGCCCACGCTCGCGCTCACCGCCGTCTTGGCGAGGGCACGGCTGGCGACCTGGTAGTCGATCCGCCAACCCGCGTCGTTGTCGAAGGCCTTCCCCCGCCACGACCACCACGTGTAGGGACCAGGGCCGGGGCCGTGCAGCTCCCGGTGCGTGTCGACCCACTCACCGAACTCGAACCACCGGTCGAAGTAGGCCCGCTCCTGCGGGAGGAAGCCTGACTTCTTGAGGTTGCCCTTCCAGTTCTTCAGGTCGTCCTCGCGGTGCGCGACGTTGAGGTCACCGGTCACCACGGCCAGCGAGCCGGCCGCGGCCCAGGCCTCGAGCCGGTCGGTGATGGCGTCGAGGAAGCGGTACTTCTCGAGCTGGCGCGGGGTGTCCGCCTCGCCGGTGTGCACGTACGTCGAGACCACGGTGACCACACCGGCCGGGCTGGCGAGGTCGACCTCCACCCAGCGGCCGCTGCTGGCGAACTCCAGCGGCCCCACCCCCACCTGCACGCGCAGAGGCACTGCCCGGCTGACGACCGCGACGCCGGCCCGTCCCTTGTCGGCGGCCTCGGTGTGAGCGACGTGCCAGCCCCCGAGCCCGGCTTCCTCGAGGGCCTGCGACAGCTGGGCGTCGGTGGCCCGGACCTCCTGCAGGCACAGGACGTCGGCGCCCTGCTCCGCGAGCCACTGCACCCCGCCCCGGCGGGCGCAGGCTCGGATCCCGTTGACGTTGGCCGTGATCACACGCATGCCCCCATTGTCCGCACTGGGCGCCGAGGCCCCGCACTAGGGTGGCCGCCATGGCTGACGAGACCGCTGACACCCGACCCGCGCCGGCCCCGTCCACCGGGCAGGCCGCCGAGCAGAACGGCCACACCGTGACCACCACTCCGGCGCCGCCCGAGGACGACGTGGTCAGCACCCGGCACACCCTCCGGGTGGGCCGGCGCACCCTGCGCTACACCGCCACCACGGGACGAGTGGTGCTGCGCGACGAGGTCTTCGAGGACGGGAAGTTCACCGGCTTCAAGCCCAAGGCCGAGATGTCGCTGACCGCCTACGTCGTCGACGCGCCGGCGGGGCAGAACCGTCCGGTGACCTTCGCCTTCAACGGCGGCCCCGGCTCGTCCTCGGTGTGGCTGCACCTCGGCCTGCTCGGGCCACGTCGGGTCGTGATGGGTGACGTCGGTGAGCTGGTGGCACCCCCCTACGCGCTCGAGGACAACGCGCAGTCGCTGCTGGCCGTGAGCGACCTCGTCTTCATCGACCCGGTGTCCACCGGCTACTCACGCGCCGTCGAGGGCGGCACCGCCAAGGAGTACCACGGCTACAGCGGCGACATCGAGAGCGTCGGCGAGCTGATCCGCCTGTGGACCACGCGGCACAACCGCTGGATGTCGCCGAAGTTCCTGGCCGGCGAGTCCTACGGCACGCTGCGGGCGGCGGCCCTGGCCGAGCACCTGCAGTCCCGTCACGGCATGTACCTCAACGGGGTCATGCTCATCTCCAGCGTTCTCGACCTCGGGTCCATCGGGCTGCACGAGCCGGAGGACCGCGGGTACGCCAACTTCCTGCCCACCTACGCCGCCGTCGCGCACTACCACGGCAAGCACGGCCGCCGAAGCCTGCGCAGCGTGCTCGCCGAGGCCGAGGCCTATGCCGCCCGCGACTACCCGTGGGTGCTCTCACGCGGCAACCGGCTCACCCGCGCCGAGCGCACGGAGGCCGTCAGCACGCTCGCCCGCCTCACCGGGCTCACCGAGGACTACGTCGACCGCGCCGACCTGCGCATCGAGCACGTGCGGTTCTTCACCGAGCTGCTGCGCGAGCAGCGCCTCGCCGTCGGCCGCCTCGACAGCCGGTTCACCGGCCCCTTGGGCAGTGCCCTGGCCGAGGCGTACGACGCCGACCCCAGCCACGACGCCATCGCCGGCCCGTATGCCGCAGCCTGGAACCACTACGTGCGCAGCGAGCTCGAGTACAAGAACGACCTGCCCTACGTGCAGATCTCCGCCAAGGCGCACGAGGAGTGGTCCTACAAGGAGTTCGAGGGTCGTGCCGTCAACGCCGCCCCGAAGCTGGCCCGGGCGATGCGCGCCAACCCGCACCTGCGCGTGCACGTCGCCTACGGCTACCACGACGGCGCCACCCCGTACTTCGCGGCCCAGGACGTCATCGCGCACCTGCAGGTCCCGCAGGCGCTGACGCTGAACATCGAGCACGCCTACTACGAGGCGGGCCACATGATGTACGTCCACGAACCCAGCCGGCTGCAGCAGAGCAAGGACCTTGCGGACTTCGTCACCAGGGCCAGCCAGCCCTGAACGACCCCTCATCCACTACACAACGATGGCCCGGCTCTGGTGAGCCGGGCCATCGTTGTGCGGGGTGCCGATGGCATCCCAGGAGGGAAAGCAGAGGCGGCGATGAACACACACTGCAGAAAGGACACAGAATGCAGAAAGGCCCCGCACTCATGTGCGGGGCCTTTCCGTCAAAGTATGTTCGGCTGCGTCCTACTCTCCCACACCGTCACCAGTGCAGTACCATCGGCGCTGAAGGGCTTAGCTTCCGGGTTCGGAATGGGACCGGGCGTTTCCCCTTCGCTATGACAGCCGAAACT
>NZ_JARGZE010000007.1:0-136139 GCF_029223115.1 Knoellia sp. 3-2P3 | reverse complement strand
TAGCGGGCCAGCATCGCCGGGCGCAGCTGCCGGCAGGCCCGCGGGCCCTGTTCGGCGGCCAGGCCGACCAGCCCCTCGAGCACGTGCGGTTCGGCGCCCTCGGCCAGCAGCGGCCGCAGCTTCTCGAACTCGCCCACGACCGCAGCGGCTGAGCCCACCGGCAGCCGGCCCGAGCCGACGGCCTCACGGGGGCGTTGACCCGCTTCTGGAACGCCTGCGCCACCGCGACGAGAGTCCCGGCACCACCCGCCCGAGTCGACGGAGCGTGAGCCCGCACCCACTGGGTCACCGACATCGCCGCCGGACCACCAGAGGTCTCCCCGCGCTCCATCGCCTCACCGACCACCGCCACCCGGCCCGCGTCGCACGCCATGCCGAGGGCGTCCACCTCGCTCAACAACCCAGCCAGCCCGTCCGGCCCACCGCCCGACGGCGTCTGCCACAGCACCTCACCGAGGGCAGCCATCGCCGTCCGGGCAGCCGCGAACCGCTCGCGGCACTCGGCCATGCTCAGCTGCTGCTTCCCCTCCATGAAGGCAACCGTAGGCGAGACCACCGACAACCCAACTTCCAGTGAGAAGACGGAAAACGTTGCAGCGCAACAGAATGCGCGGCATGCGGAGAGGGTCTGCGCAAGCCCAGAACCACGACCTGTGGACGGTGTGACGTCCGCCGGCCCGGTGTGGACAACCGCGGAAGGCGACGTCAGGGCGGGTGCGGCGCACGCGGCATACGGATTGTGGTGGAGCCTCGCGCGGCTGTCGGGGGAGACCACCTAGACTCGGGCCCGACAAGGAGGCTACGTGGCGGGTCGGATCAAGGCCGACGACATCGCGCTCGTGAAGGAGCGCTCGTCGATCGAGGACGTCGTGCGCGAGCACGTCACCCTGCGTCCCGCCGGTCCGGGGTCGATGAAGGGCCTGTGCCCGTTCCACGACGAGAAGACCCCGTCCTTCAACATCCGGCCGGTCGTCGGCGCCTGGCACTGCTTCGGCTGCGGCGAGGGCGGGGACGTCATCTCCTTCGTGCAGAAGGTGGAGCACCTGACCTTCGCCGAGGCCGTCGAGCGACTGGCCCAGAAGCTCGGCATGGAGCTGCACTACGAGGAGGGCGGCCGGCCCCGCGACGGCGAGTCCCTCGGCCGGCGCTCCCGCCTCATCGAGGCGCACCGGGTGGCCCAGGAGTTCTACGCGCACGCCCTGCTCAACCTGCCCGAGGCCAGGGCCGGACGCGACTTCCTCCGGGCCCGCGGTTTCGACGGCAAGGCGGCCGAGCGGTTCGGGGTGGGGTTCGCGCCCCGGGGCGGCGAGGACCTCACCAGGCACCTGCGCTCCAAGGGGTTCACCGAGGAGGAGCTGACCCTCGGCGGGCTGTCGGGCCGGGGGAGCCGCGGCCTCTACGACCGCTTCCGCGGCCGGCTCGTGTGGCCGATCCGCGACATCACCGGCGACACCGTCGGCTTCGGCGCCCGGCGCCTGTTCGACGACGACCGCATCGCGGCGAAGTACCTCAACACCTCCGAGACGCCGATCTACAAGAAGTCGACGGTGCTCTACGGCCTCGACGCCGCGAAGAAGGCGATCGCGGCGGAGCGCAAGGCGGTGGTCGTCGAGGGCTACACCGACGTCATGGCCTGCCACCTCGCGGGCGTCGAGGGCGCGGTGGCCACGTGTGGCACGGCCTTCGGCATCGACCACATCAAGCTGCTGCGCCGCATCATGCGCGACGAGGCCGACGTGGCGCCGGCCCGCGTCATCTTCACCTTCGACGGTGACGCGGCGGGCCAGAAGGCGGCCATGCGGGCGTTCGCGGAGGACCAGCGCTGGGCCTCGCAGTCGTTCGTCGCCGTGGCAGAGCAGGGCATGGACCCGTGCGACCTGCGCCAGGCCAAGGGTGATGTCGCGGTGCGCAACCTCATCGAGGACGCGGTGCCGATGTTCGAGTTCGCGGTGCGCACCACCATCAACCGGTTCGACCTCTCGACTGCCGAGGGTCGCGTGCAGGGCATGCGCGCCGCCGCCCCGATCGTGGCCAACATCCGCGACACCTCGATGCGCCCCGAGTACACCCGCACTGTGGCCGGCTGGATCGGCGTCGAGGTGGAGCAGGTGCAGGCCGAGGTCGCCCGAGCGGGTCGCATGGCGGCCCGTGAGGCGAAGGGCGAGGGCGGCCACCAGGCAGGCCCCGGCGGGCAGGGCGGCCCCGGCGGGCAGGCCGGCCAGCACCACGCCGGCCCCCGCCACCGTGACGTCGACGTCCCCGAGCCGTCGGCCGAGGAGGTGCGGGCTGTCATGCCGGCCCCCGACCTGCGCGACCCCGTCGTCTTCGCCGAGCGCCAGCTCCTGCAGTGCCTGCTGCAGTTCCCCTCGCTCTTCGATGCTGCCGAGGTCGACGCCATCGCCGCTGACTCCTTCGGCGCCCCGGCCCACCGGGCCGTCTTCGACGGCATCCGCGCCGCAGGCGGGTTGCAGCCTGGGCTGTCCGAGAGGGCCTGGGCCGACAAGGTGACCGAGGCCGCTCCCCTGGCCGTCCGGCCGCTGGTCTCCGAGCTCGCGGTGGCCCCGCTGCCCACCCGGTTCGACAAGGCCACCGGGCTGCCCGAACGCCGCTACACGAACGCCCTGCTCGTCCGCGTCCAGGAGATCTCCTTGACCCGCAAGATCGCCGACGCCATGTCCGCCATGCGGCGGATGGCGGCCGACCCGCACAGCGACCCGGCACAGTCACGCGCGCTCAGCGGGGAGCTGCAGACCCTCCAGCGCGAGCTGGCCGACCTGCGCGAGCGGGTCAGCTGATGGGGTGGTCGCTGCGCCGGGACCGCCCCGAGAAGGTCCCGCAGGAGGTCCGTGACGCCCTCGCCCTGGGCCGTGGCGAGCGGCTGCTCGCGTGGGCCCGTGACGACACCACCGGGGCCACCGTCGTGGCCAGCAACCACCGCCTGTATGCCGTGAGCCCGGCCGGCGACGTCGTGCTCGACCGTCCGTGGCACCTGGTCGACGCCGGTTCGTGGTCCCACGACGCCTACCTGCTCACCGTCACCTGGGTCGACCGTCACCGGCCGGCCCAGTGGGTGCTCAAGGAGGCCACGCTCCTCCCGGAGACGCTCCGCGAGCGGGTGCAGGCCTCCGTCGTCCTGGCGCAGCGGGTCGACCTGGGGGAGCGGCGCAGCGCCCGGGCCGTCATCCGCAAGGATCTTGCCTCCGGGGAGCTGCTCGAGCAGGTGGTGCTGGGCAAGGGGGTGCGCGCCGGCGACCCCGGGGTCGACCTGCAGACGGCGCAGGCCCTGGCCTACCTCAAGGAGCAGGTTGGCCTGACCTGACCTGACCCCTTCCGGCCGTCATGGGCCACACCTCCGGCCGTCGACACGCTGGGAAACTGCCCTTCGCGCGGCGGCCAAGGGCGGTTTCCCAGCGTGTCGACCTGGGGGAGACACGGGCGACCAGCCCGTTTTCTGACCCGGGCCGATCCTTTGCTATGGTTGCGCAGCGCCATCGAGGCGGGCACGACGGCCCAGCCTGGTGACCATTCCCCTGTAGCTCAATTGGCAGAGCAGCCGGCTGTTAACCGGCAGGTTGTTGGTTCGAGTCCAACCGGGGGAGCCACAGCGACGAAGGCCCTGATCCAGTGGATCGGGGCCTTCGTCGTGTGCACAGCCGTCAGGGTTTGCGACCGCCGATGCCGCCGGTCGGGGCCGGCGCCACGTCACCGCCCGAGGGCACCTCGGCCACCCCCGGGAGCGAGGTCCGCCCGCGGCGGCTGAGCCGCTGCTCGACCTGCCTGGCAGCAACCGTCAGCAGGTAGTTCATGGTGATGAACAGGATGGCCGCCACGATGTAGGCCGGCACCGTGTTGGCGTAGGCCGAGCCCAGGGTCTTGGACCAGTTGAGCAGCTCGAGGTAGGTGATCGCATAGCCGAGGGCCGAGTCCTTGAGCACGACGACCATCTGGCCGATCAGGGCCGGCAGCATCGCCGTCAGGGCCTGCGGCAGCTGGATGGAGCGGAGCACCTGGTCGCGGGTGAGGCCGATCGACAGCCCTGCCTCGGACTGGCCCTTGGGCAGCGAGTACACGCCCGAGCGGACGAGCTCGGCGACCACCGAGCCGTTGTAGAGCGTCAGCCCGGTGACGACGGCGGCGAGCGGGTTGAGCTCGCTGTCGAAGACGCTGTTCGCCGAGTAGAGCCCGAAGAAGAAGATCATCATGATCAGCACGGGCACGGAGCGGAAGAACTCCACGACGACACCGGAGACCCAGCGGACGGGTGCGATGTGCGACAGGCGGCCGATGCCGAACACCAGCCCGAAGATGCCTGCCAGGACCATCGAGATGGCCGCGGCCTTGAGGGTGCCCCAGATGCCGGGGAGGAGGTACTCCTGCCACACCTCGGCGGTGAGGAACGGCGACCAGAGGTCCTTCTCGAGCTGGCCGGCGTCGCCCATCTTGCCGAGCGCGAGCCAGAGCAGCAGCAGGGTGAGCAGCACGCCGAGGCCGGCGAGCAGCGCGTGGCGGCGGCGGGCCTTGGGCCCGGGGGCGTCGAACAGCACCGAGGCGCTCATCGCTTCACCGCCAGGCGTCGCGACATGCTGGTGAACAGCACGCCGACGGGCAGGGTCAGGATGACGAAGCCGAGCGCGAACACCAGGAAGATGCCGATGGAGCTGCCCTCGTTCTCGACGATCTCGCTCATCAGTCCGGCCGCCTCCGGGTTGCCGATGACGGCCGCCACGGTGGTGTTCTTGATGAGGGCGATGAGCGTCGAGCCGAGGGGAGCGACCGCGCCACGGAACGCCTGGGGGAGGATCACCTCGCGCATGCTCTGGCCGAAGGTCAGCCCGATCGCGCGAGCCGCCTCGGCCTGCCCCGCCGGCACGGTGTTGACGCCGCTGCGCAGCGCCTCGCAGACGAAGGCGGCGTGGTAGACCGACAGGACCACGACGGCCCAGCGGAAGTTGTTGTCCTCGAACGACTCCGGCGCGAGGTTGATGCCGAGGATGTACGTCGCGCCGAGGATGCTGAAGACCATCAGCAGCGTCAACGGGGTGTTGCGGAAGGTGTTGACGTACCACGTGCCGAGCAGCTGCAGCACGCGCACGGGGGAGACGCGCATGACGGCGACGACGGTCCCGAGGATCAGGGACCCGATGGCCGAGAAGAAGGCCAGCTGGATCGTCAGCCAGAACGCCCCGAGGACGTCGTACTGGCCCAGGATGTCACCCAATGGAAGGCCCTTCTGTGGGTGGGGACGGTGCGGACGGCATGCCGCCCCGCCGGGCAGCGGGGCGGCATACGCATCGTGCTGCTCAGGTCAGGAGCAGGGGTCCTGCTTCGGCGGGTTGGTCGCGGTGTCGACCTTGAACCCGGCCGGGCCCAGGTTGTCGTCGACCGCCTTCTGCCAGGACTTGTCGTCGACCATCTTCTGGATCGCCTTGTTGATCTTCTCGCAGGTGGCGGTGTCGCCCTTCTTGATGCCGACGCCGTAGCGCTCCTCGGAGAAGGTCTGGCCGACGACCTTGAGCTTGCCCTTGTACTGGTCCTGCGCGGCGTAGCCCGCGAGGATCGTGTTGTCGGTGGTCAGGGCGTCGACGCCCTTGGAGACCAGGGCCGCCACGCACTCGGAGTAGGTGCCGAACTCCTGGAGCTGGACGCCGGGGTACTTGTCCTTGACCTTCTGCGCCGACGTCGAGCCCTTGACCGAGCAGAGCTTCTTGCCGGTGAGGGCGTCGGGCCCGGTGATGGAGGAGTCGTCAGCGCGGACGAGCAGGTCCTGGCCGGCGATGAAGTACGGGCCGGCGAAGGAGATCTTCTCCTTGCGGGCGTCGGTGATGGAGTAGGTCGCGACCACCATGTCGACCTGGCCGGTCTCGATCAGGGTCTCGCGCTGGGCGCTGGGGGCCTGCACCCACTGGATGTCGCCCTCGGCGTGGCCGAGCTCCTTGGCGATGTAGGTCGCCACGTCGACGTCGAGGCCCGTGTAGTCCGAGCCCTCCTTCAGGCCGAGACCGGGCTGGTCGAACTTGATGCCGACCTTGAACTTCCCGCCGCCAGAGCCGGAGTCGCCCCCGTCTCCGCTGTCGCCGCAGGCCGTGAGGCCGAGCGCGACGACGGCAACTGCCGCCGCGGCCCCGAAACGACGAAGTGTCATGGTGTTTCCTCCTGTTGGGTGTGGCCGGGACCGCGCTCTGCGGTGCCGGTCGGGAGTCGACGGCTCAGCGACTCTGCCGGGCCGTCAGTGCGTGAGGATCTTGCCGAGGAAGTCCTTGGCGCGATCCGACTTGGGGTGGGTGAAGAAGGTCTCGGGCTCGGCCTCCTCGACGACCTGGCCGTCGGCCATGAACACGACGCGGTTGGCCGCCCGCCGGGCGAAGCCCATCTCGTGCGTGACGACCACCATCGTCATGCCCGACTTCGCCAGCGAGGTCATCACGTCGAGCACCTCGTTGATCATCTCGGGGTCGAGCGCCGAGGTCGGCTCGTCGAAGAGCATGATCTTCGGGTCCATGGCCAGCGACCGCGCGATGGCCACGCGCTGCTGCTGGCCGCCGGAGAGCTGGGCGGGGTACTTCTGGGCCTGGTGCGCGACGCCCACGCGCTCGAGCAGCTCCATGGCGCGCTTCTCGGCGTCGGCCTTCTTGACGCCACGGGCCTTCATGGGGCCGAGGGTGACGTTCTGCAGGATCGTCTTGTGGGCGAAGAGGTTGAAGGACTGGAAGACCATGCCCACGTCGGCGCGCAGCTCCGCGAGGGCCTTGCCCTCCTCGGGCAGCGGCTTCCCGTCGATCTCGATGGTGCCGCTCTCGAAGGTCTCGAGGCGGTTGATGGTGCGGCACAGGGTCGACTTGCCCGAGCCCGAGGGGCCGATCACCACGACGACCTCGCCCTTGCCGATCGTGAGGTTGATGTCCTTCAGCACGTGCAGGTCGCCGAAGTGCTTGTTGACGCCCTTGAGGACGACGAGAGGCTCCGTCATGGCAGGCAACCTACTCGCAGGCGGCGTGCCGCGGACAGGACGCCTCGCCATTTTCGCCGAAAAGCAATGTGGTGTCGCCGCCGCTACCGTGGAGCGGTCCCACTCCTGCGACCTTCGGAGGACCCATGCGCCACCGCACTCTCGGCTGCAGCGGAGCCGTCGTCTCGACCCAGGCCCTCGGCGCCATGACCTTCGGGGCGGAGGCCGACGAGGCCACGTCGTTCGACCTGCTGGACGCCTTCGTCGAGCGCGGCGGCACCCTGGTCGACACGGCCGACGTCTACGGCTCGGGTGTCTCCGAGGAGATCATCGGTCGCTGGCTGGCCAAGCGCCCAACCGAGGCCCGACAGGTGGTGCTGGCGACCAAGGGCCGGTTCCCGATGGGAGCGGGCCCCAACGACCTCGGGCTCTCCCGGCGTCACCTTCGCAATGCGCTCGACGACTCGTTGCGGCGCCTCGGCGTGGAGCACGTCGACCTCTACCAGATGCACGCCTGGGACGCCGTGACACCACTGGAGGAGACCCTGCGCTTCCTCGACGACGCCGTCTCCACCGGGAAGATCGGCTACTACGGCTTCTCGAACTACCGCGGCTGGCAGGTCACGAAGGCCGTGCACGTCGCCCGCGCCCACGGCTGGGCACCCCCGGTGACCCTGCAGCCGCAGTACAACCTGCTGGTCCGCGACATCGAGCACGAGGTCGTCCCCGCGGCCCTCGACGCCGGCATCGGCCTGCTGCCGTGGTCGCCGCTCGCCGGGGGCTGGCTCACCGGCAAGTACGAGCGCGACGTCCCACCGAGCGGCCCGACCCGCCTGGGCGACAACCCCGAGCGCGGCATGGAGGCGTGGGAGGGCCGCAACGCCGACGAGCGCACGTGGAGGGTGGTCGACGCGGTGCGGGAGGTCGCGCAGGGTGCGGGTGCGACGCCGTCTCAGGTGGCTCTCGCGTGGCTGGCCGCCCAGCCGGCTGTCACGTCGGTCATCCTCGGCGCGCGTTCGGTGGAGCAGCTCGTCGACACCATGGCGGCGGCAGACCTCGATCTCGGCGACGACGCCCTGGCGCGGCTGACGGAGGCCAGCACCCCGCGCGTCGACGACTACCCGTACGGCGCCCCCGGGCGGGAGCAGCGCCACCGCAGCCTCACCGGCGGGCGCTAGGGCGCAGGGCGGGCGCCAGGGCTCCAGGGCGGGCGCCAGGGCGCAGTCTCCTCGGCACGTTCCCCCGGGCGCGGTCAGCGCGGCGAGAGGACCTTGTAGACCTCGAACCAGACCACCCCGGCGAGGCCCACGACGACGGCCACGGCGACGTCGAGGAGACCGACCGGGCCGAGGTCGAAGGCCTCGCGCAGGGGTGGCACCGTCAACAGGGCGGTGAGCAGCACGACGGCCGCGCCGAGCACCCAGGGGAGCGCCGCGTTGCGCCGCTCCCGCAGGGTCCGCCCGATCGAGAGCCGCCACGAGCGGTTGACGAGGATGAGGGCGAGGTTGGCGGCGACGAGGGTCGTGAAGGTGACCGAACGGACGACCTCGGCGGGCCGGTCGGAGGCGAGAGTCCACAGGTAGACCCCGAGCACGCCGGCCAGCACAGAGAGCCCCTGTAGCGCCGAGACGGCGATGACCGACCTGCCGAAGACCGGCTCGCCCGGGCGCCTCGGTGGCTGGTCCATGATCGTGGGGTCGACCTCCTCCGCCTCGAACACGATGGAGCAGGCCGGGTCGATGATGAGCTCGAGGAAGGCGATCTGCACGGGCATCAGCACCAGTGGCCAGTCGGCCACGAGGAGCGGGACCAGGGACATGCCGATGATCGGCACGTGCACGGCGAGGATGTAGGCCATCGCCTTGCGCAGGTTGGCGTAGATGCCGCGGCCCTGCCGGATGCCCGCGGCGATCGAGGTGAAGTCGTCATCGGTGAGGACGAGCGCCGCCGACTCGCGGGCCACGTCGGTGCCCCTCGCGCCCATGGCGATGCCGATGTCGGCCGCCCGCAGGGCAGGGGCGTCGTTGACCCCGTCGCCGGTCATGCCGACGACCTCACCCGTCGCCTGCAGGGCGCGCACGAGGCGCAGCTTCTGCTCGGGCACCGTGCGGGCGAAGACGCTGACCGCCGAGACCCTGCGGGCCAGCTTGTCGTCGGACATGGCCTCGAGGTCGGGCCCGGTGATGACTCCGGCGTCCGTGTCGAGACCCACCTCTCGGGCGACCGCGAGCGCAGTGCCCGGGTAGTCGCCGGTGATCATCACCGTGCGCACCCCCGCCCGGGCGCACTCGGCCACCGCCTGCGGCACCCCCGGGCGCACCGGGTCGTGCAGGGCGGCCAGCCCGAGGAGCTCGAAGTCGAAGTCGTGCTGCTCCGTGGGCAGGGGCCGGGCATCGCTGAACCGGGCCCGTGCTGCGGCCAGGACCCGCTGCCCGGACCCGGTCGCGCAGCGCACGTCCTCCATCAACGCCGCGTGCTGCCGTGGCGCGAGGTGGCAGAGGTCGGCGATGGCTTCCGGTGCCCCCTTCGCCGCGACCACGTAGTTGCTGCTGTCGGGGGAGCGCCACACGTGCGACATGGCCAGCAGGTCCTCGCAGAGCGGGTACTCGCGCAGGAGCTCCCAGTCGGGGTGGTCGTGCTCACTGCCCGCGAGCTGGGTGTCGGCCACCTCACGGAAGGCCTTGTCCATCGGGTCGAACGGGTCGACGGGCGATGCCAGCGCGAGGAACTCCGCGAGGGCGTGGAAGGCCTCCGGGAGCGGACCGCCGTCCAGCGTGTGGACCGAGCCCCCCACGACCAGCTGGCGCACCGACATGCTGTTCATCGTCAACGTGCCGGTCTTGTCGACGCAGACGACCGTCGCCGAGCCCAGCGCCTCGATCACGGCCGACCGCCGGGTGAGGACGTGCTTCTGGGAGATGCGCCAGGCCCCGAGGGCGAGGAAGACGGTCAGCACGACCGGGAACTCCTCCGGCAGCATGGCCATGGCGGTGGCGATGCCGGCCAGCAGCCCCTCCATCCAGCGTCCGCGGGTGGACCCGTAGAGCACCACCACGGTGACGGCAGCGACCACCCCCACCACGGCGATGACCCGCACGAGCCGGTCGACCTCGCGCTGCAGCGGTGTGCGCGCCGGTGCGATCTCGCGCAGGGCCGACCCGATCCGTCCGAGCTCGGTGTCTGCGCCGGTGTGGCACACCTCCGCGATGCCGCGTCCCCTCACCACGAGCGTCCCGGAGAAGACCCAGGGCGTGCCGTCGCCACCGGGCCTGCCCATGCGGCTGACCTCGCCCGCGTCGGTGCCGCCCTCCGTGCTCCGGCGTGCGCCACCTGCTGCGTCGTGAGAGCCGGCTGGTGCCTTCCGCACGGGGACGGACTCGCCGGTGAGCGCCGACTCGTCGACCGACAGGTTCACGGCGTCGACGACGACGGCATCGGCCGGCACCCGGTCGCCCTCCGTGAGCAGGACGACGTCCCCGCGCACGACGTCCCGGCCGGCGACCCGCACCTGTGTGCCGTCCCGGACCACCAGTGCGCGGGGCGAGGAGAGGTCCCGCAGCGCGGCCAGGGCGTTCTCGGTCTTGTGCTCCTGGTAGATCGAGATGCCGATGACGACCACGACGAAGGACAGCAGGGTCACACCGTCGAGGGGCTCGGCCAGCAGGAAGTTGACGAGCCCGGCGCCCAGCAGCAGGAGGAGCATCGGCTGCCTCATGACCTCCCACGCCTGCCGCGACAGGGTGCGCCTCCTGGCCGTGGGCAGCTCGTTGGGCCCGTCCGAGGCGAGCCGGGCAGCCGCCTCGTCGGCGGACATGCCCAGCAGACCCGGCTCCTGCAGAACCGTCATCGGCAACTCCCGGCGTCCAGCCCTGCTCCGACCCTAGAACGGTGCGACGCCGAACACTCGGGACCAACGGACCTATCTGCGGTGCCCCCGCCGTAGAACCGTTGTGGTGTCAGCCGGCCAGGCCGGTCCGCGGCCGTTGCGGTCGGCCCGTGGTGAGAAGAGGCAGCCATGTCCCGACGAGTCGACGAGATCCTCTCCTGGTACGAGGGAGACGACGCGCAGACGCTGACCAACCTGCGACGAATGCTGGAGCAGGGCCGCACCGGCGGGACCGGGAAGCTGGTGGTGCTGCCGGTGGACCAGGGCTTCGAGCACGGCCCGGCCCGCAGCTTCGCGGCCAACCCGGCCGGCTACGACCCCCGCTACCACGCCCAGCTCGCCCTCGACGCCGGCTGCAGCGCGCACGCACTGCCGCTCGGCGCGGCCCAGCTGGTGGCTCCGGCGTTCGCCTCCGAGCTGCCGCTGATCCTCAAGTGCAACAGCGCCGACTCCCTCTACGTGGGGAAGGACCCCGAGCCCGCCGTGACGGCCAGCGTCGAGGACGCGGTGCGACTGGGGTGTGCGGCCGTCGGCTTCACCATCTACCCCGGCTCCTCCGCACGGAACCGCATGTACGAGAACCTGCGCAGCCTCGCGACGGACGCCTCGTTCGCCGGGCTGCCGGTCGTCGTGTGGTCCTACCCCCGAGGCTCGGGTGTGTCCGAGCAGGGCCGCACCGCCGTCGACGTCGTGGCGTATGCCGCGCACCTCGCCTGCCAGCTCGGCGCCCACGTGGTGAAGGTCAAGCCGCCGACCGAGATGGTCGAGAGCCCCGCGGCGCGCAAGGCGCTCGAGAAGGCGGGGGTGCCGCTCGGGACGCTCGCCGACCGCGTCCGCCACGTGGTGCAGTCCGCTTTCGACGGGCACCGCATCGTCATCTTCTCCGGCGGTGCGGCCAAGGAGACCTCGGCCGTGCTGGAGGAGAACCGGCAGACGGCGCTCGGCGGGGGCTTCGGGACCATCATGGGACGCAACTCCTTCCAGCGCCCGCACGACGAGGCGGTCCGGCTGCTGCACGACGTCATGGACATCCACATCGGCACCACCGCCCAGCAGCGGGAGCTTGCCGCCCACTGAGCAGGTCAGCCCACTGAGCAGGTCAGCCCACGCCTCACCGCGAAGGGGTGCTCACCCCGCCGGGTGCTCAGCCTCGTCGGACGTGGTCGAGCAGCATGCGGCGCTCGACCCGAGCGATGACCTGCCGCGCCCGCGCGGCTGCGTCCGGGTTGACCGAGATCGAGGTGATGCCGGCGCGCACCAGCACCTCGGCGAACTCCGGCCGGTTGGACGGGGCCTGGCCGCACAGGGACGAGGTGATGCCCGCCTCCCGGCATGCCGCGATGATCCGCTGGATGGCATCGACTACGGCCGCGTCGGACTCGTCGAAGAGCTCGGCGCAGATTTCGGAGTCGCGGTCGACGCCCAGCATGAGCTGGGTGAGGTCGTTGGAGCCGATCGAGACGCCGTCGACGCCGAGCAGGGCGTACTCGGGGATGCGGTAGACCACCGACGGCACCTCGGCCATGACCCACCGGTGCAGTCCGCGCTGCCGTCCGAGGACGTGGGTGTCGACGGCCTCGAGGCAGGCCTCGAGCTCCCACCGGGTGCGCACGAACGGGATCATCAGGTGCAGGTTCGGCGTCTGCTCGCGGACGCGTGCGACGACGTCGAGGTCGAGCGCGAAGAGCTCGGGGTCGCGGATGTAGCGGTAGCAGCCGCGGTAGCCGATCATCGGGTTGGCCTCCACCGGCTCGAACTCCTCGCCTCCGGTGAGGCCGCGGAACTCGTTGGTGCGGAAGTCGACCGCGCGGTAGACCACCGGCCTGGGGGAGAAGGCGCGCGTGATGCGCAGCACGGACTCGCTCATCGTCTCGACGAACTCCGCCCGTCGACCCGTGGCCAGCAGGTGCTTCGGGTGCTCGCCCCGCAGTGCGTCGGTGATCATGAACTCCGCCCGGAGCAGGCCCACGCCGTCGACCGGCATCGCGGCGACCTCCTCGGCATGGTCGGCGATGGCGAGGTTGACGTACAGCAGGGTGCCCGTGGCCTCGGCACCGGGCGCCGGCGCCGACTCCGGCTCAGCGACGTCCCGCACCACGGCGGCAGGAGCGGGCGCCGCGGCCGCGACAGCCGGCGCACCGGCATACACCACGCCCTTGGCGCCGTCGACGGTGACGAGCTCGCCGTCGCGCAGCACCGTGGTGGCGTGGCGCGTCCCCACGATGGTGGGGAGGTGCAGCTCACGCCCCACGATCGCGGCGTGGCACGTCACCCCGCCGCCGTCGGTCACCAGGGCTGCGGCCCGTCGCATCGTCGGCACCCAGTCGGGGTTGGTCATGCTGGCGACCAGCACCTCGCCCGCCATGAGGCGGGGCCCGTCGGCGGTGCTGCGCAGGATGCGCACCTGCCCGGTGGCGGTGCCGGGCGCGGCGGCCAGACCGCTGAGCAGCGCCGTTCCCGGCGCCTCGCCGTCCGTGGTGGCACCCGGCGCGCCCAGGGTCGTGATGGGCCTCGACTGCACGACCCACGTCTGGCCGCCCTCGATCGCGAACTCGACGTCCTGCGGTGTGCCGTAATGGTTTTCGATCTGCATGGCCATGCGTGCCAGGGCCAGGACCGCGTCGTCGTCGAGCACCCGCCGCCCTTGGAGGTCCGCCGGCACCGGGAGTCGCTGGTCGTGGCCGTCGGGCCCTCGGACGATCTTCTCGGCCTTGGTGCCGATGTGGACCTGCCGGATGCGTGGGCCGTCCTTGGCGACGACGTAGGTGTCGGGGGACACCTGTCCACCGACCACCACCTCGCCGAGGCCGTATGCCGCCTCCACCACCACCGTGCCGCGGTCGCCGGTTGCCGGGTCCGCGGTGAACATCACCCCGGAGGCGTCGGAGTCGACCATCCGCTGCACGACCACGGCGATCGCAGGCTCCTCCGCCAGGCGGTGCGTCGCGCGGTAGGCCACCACCCGCGGGCCGAAGAGGGAGGCCCAGCAGTCGACGACCCGCGCGAGCAGCTCCGGGCCACCGCTGACGTTGGTGAAGGTCTCGTTCATGCCGGCGAACGACGTCGAGGCCGCGTCCTCAGCGGTGGCCGAGGAACGCACGGCGACGCGTCCCTCGTCGAGCCGTCCGTAGGCGTCGAGCACCGCACGCTCGAGGTGGGCGGGAAGCCCGGCCGAGTGGACCATCTGCTGGAGCCGCGCCGCCGCCGAGGACAGCGCCTCGGGTGAGTCGACATCGACCGCCGAGGCCGCGGCCTGCATCGCCTCGCGAACGCCCGCCTCCTCCATGGCCTGCAGGTAGGCCTGCGCCGTGATGACGAAGCCGGCGGGCACCGGCAGCCCGGCCCCGGCCAGCTCGCCGAGGTTGGCGCCCTTGCCTCCGACCCGCGGGACGTCGGCGCGGGAGAGGTCCTCGAACCAGGCGATCAGCTCGGTGGCGCGAGCGGTGGGCACGGCGGAGTCAGGACTCGTGGTCATGCTCCCAGCGTCAGCGGGACAGGTGGTGCGGCACAGGGCCGTTGGGCCCACGAGGACCCTGTCGACGAGGTGGGGCCGGGCGCGCTACTGGGCGCCGCTCCCCGTGGCGGGCAGCAGGCTGGCGACCTGGTCTGCCAGCAGTACCGCGACCCGCCGCTGCTGCGCCGAGGGGCGCGCCACGTGCGAGGAGGCCGTGAGCAGGAAACGGCCGCGGAGCTCGCCGGCCACGCGGACGGGCAGCACCACCGCCTCGTCGGCGGGGAACCCGTCACGCTCCACGTCGAGCACCTGCGCCCCGCGGACGAGTGAGCCGTCGTGCCGCAGGGTCGGGTCGAGGTCGTCGGCGCGACCGCCCGGGGCGAAGGTGCAGCCGTCGAGGTCGAGGAGGTCGCGGATCCGCTGGGCCACCGCCTGAGTGACCTCGTCGGCGCTGCCACGGCTCTCGCTGACGGACTGTGCCGTGGCGAGCACCCCGTTGACGTAACCGGTCTCCCTGCTGAGCGCGGCCTCCTGCCGCTGCCCCCACAGGGCCGTCTCCGTCACCACGCCACCGATGAGCAGGAGGATGACCGCGATTTCGAGGTCGTTGGGGTCGTCGATCGCGAACGAGCCGTAGGGCTCGGTCAGGAAGAAGTCGAACCAGGCAACCGCGGACAGCGCGGCGGCCAGGCCGGCCGCGCGGATACCGGTCGCGCCGAACACCACCACGACGGCGACCAGCACCAGCACGTCGGTGGCGGCGGTCAGGGTGCCACGGAACAGTGACAGCAGAGCTGCCGCGGCGAGGGGCGCCGCCGCAGCCACCAGCACCGTCAGCCCGCGGTGCCTGCGGGGGAGACGCCTGAGGTCCATGAGGCCATGACTGCGCACCGGCAGGCCTGCCGTCAAGGGTCTTGTCGCCCTCCTGACGCCCGCCTGTCGTGGCCGCGTCAAGATCTCGTCAACGGTCGTCAGGGCGACGTCAACACCGGCCGCCGCCGGGCGAGTCGCGCCTGTACTGGACACGTGATCGAGAACCTCGTCGCGGCGCTCCTGGGTCTTGCCCTGCTGGCCTACCTGGTCTACGCCCTCATCCGGCCGGAGAAGTCCTGATGTCCACCACCGTGAGCGGCCTGCTCACCATCGGCGTGCTCGTCGTGATGCTCGCGGTCTGCCACCACCCCCTCGGCGCCTGGATGGCCCGGGTCTACACCGACGGGCGTCACTGGCGCGTGGAGCAGGCGGTCTACCGCCTCGTGCACGTCGACCCCGAGTCCGAGCAGGGCTGGAAGACCTACGCGCTCAGCGTGATGGCGTTCTCGGTGGTCAGCATCGCTGCGTTGTTCGCACTGGTCCTCGTCCAGCTCCGGCTGCCGCTGCGCCAGGACGCGGAGGGGATGGGGGTGAGCACCGCGCTGAACGCGGCGGTCTCGTTCGTCACCAACACCAACTGGCAGTCGTATGCCGGTGAGACGGGCGTGACGCCGGTCGCCCAGGCCGTGGGCCTCACCGTGCAGAACTTCGTCTCGGCGGCGGTGGGCCTGTCCGTCGCCGTGGCCCTCATCCGTGGCCTGGCCCGCAGCGCCGGACGAGGCGTCGGCAACTTCTGGGTCGACCTCGTCCGGGGCTGCGTGCGCATCCTGCTGCCCATCGCGGGTGTCGCAGCGGTGGTGCTCCTCGCCGCCGGTGTCGTGCAGAACCTCGACGCGCCCGGGACGGTCACGACGGCGGCAGGCGGTGAGCAGGTCCTCCGCGGTGGGCTGGTGGCTTCGCAGGAGGCCATCAAGCTGCTGGGCACCAACGGCGGCGGGTACTTCAACGCCAACTCCTCCCACCCCTTCGAGAACCCCAACGCGTTCACCAACCTCCTCGAGGTCTTCCTCCTCCTGCTCATCCCCTTCGCCCTCACCCGCACCTACGGCCTCCTGGTCGGCGACCGACGTCAGGGCTGGGCCCTGCTCGGCTTCGCGGCCGTGCTGTGGGGCACCGGCGTCGCGCTGACGACGGCGGCGGAGGTGTCGGCCTCTGGGGCCCTCGGCGGTGCGATGGAGGGCAAGGAGCAGCGCTTCGGCGTCTGGGCCTCCAGCCTGTTCGCCGCCTCCACCACCGGCACCTCGACGGGGGCGGTGAACTCGATGCACGAGAGCCTGAGCCCGCTCGGCGGAGGCGTGGTGCTGAGCAACATGGTGCTGGGAGAGGTCTCGCCCGGTGGGGTCGGCTCAGGGCTCTACGGCATCGTCATCGTGGCGCTGCTGGCCGTGTTCATCGCCGGTCTGATGGTGGGCCGCACCCCCGAGTACGTCGGGAAGACGATCAGCCGGCGGGAGATCACCGCTGCCGCGCTCTACACCCTGGTGATGCCGGTACTCGTGCTGGCCTTCACCGGACTGTCGCTGGTCGTGAGTGGCCCTCGGTCGTCCATGCTCGCCTCGGGCCCGCACGGGCTGAGCGAGGTGATGTACGCCTACGCCTCGGCTGCCAACAACAACGGCAGCGCGTTCGCCGGCCTGTCGGCCGACACCCCCTGGTACAACCTGACCCTCGCCGCGTGCATGTTCCTCGGCCGGTTCGTCCCCATGCTGCTCGTCCTGCGCCTCGCCGGGCTGCTGGTGGAGCAGAAGACCCGACCGGTGACCGTGGGCACCATGCCCACCCACAGCCCGATGTTCGTCGGGCTGCTCGCCGGAGTCGCCCTCGTCGTCGCGGGGCTGACGTTCTTCCCCGCCCTCGCCCTCGGTCCCGTTGCGGAGGCCCTGTCATGACCAGGCGCTCCACCCCGACGACCCCGTCCCTGAGGGCGGTCGCCCCCCAGGCGGTCCGCAAGCTGGACCCTCGCCACGTCTGGCGGTCACCGGTCATCTTCGTGGTGTGGGTCGGCTCCGTCCTCACCACCGGCCTGGCCCTGGTGGACCCCAGCCTGTTCAGCTGGTCGGTGGCCGGGTGGCTGTGGGCCACGGTGCTCTTCGCCAACGGTGCCGAAGCCGTCGCCGAGGGGCGTGGCAAGGCCCAGGCCGCCTCGCTGCGCGCAGCCAGGCGGGAGACCATGGCGCGCCGTCTGCGGCCGGACGGCTCGGCCGAGCTCGTCCCCGGGTCCGAGCTGCACGTCGGTGACACCGTGGTGGTCGAGGCCGGCCAGGTGGTTCCCGGCGACGGCGACGTCATCGAGGGCATCGCCACGGTCGACGAGTCGGCGATCACCGGGGAGTCGGCTCCGGTGATCCGCGAGTCCGGTGGCGACCGCAGCGCAGTCACCGGCGGCACCACGGTGCTGTCCGACCGCATCGTCGTGCGCATCACGACCAAGCCGGGGGAGAGCTTCCTCGACCGGATGATCCGGCTCGTCGAGGGGGCCCAGCGCCAGAAGACCCCCAACGAGATCGCCCTGACCATCCTGCTGACCACGCTGACGATCATCTTCCTCGTGACGGTGATGGCGGTGCAGCCGCTGGCGGCCTACTCCGGCCGCACCCAGTCCGTCGTCGTACTCGTCGCCCTGCTCGTCTGCCTCATCCCCACGACGATCGGGGCCCTGCTGTCGGCCATCGGGATCGCCGGCATGGACCGGCTCGTGCAGCGCAACGTGCTCGCCATGTCGGGCCGCGCGGTGGAAGCGGCCGGGGACGTCTCCACCCTGCTGCTCGACAAGACCGGCACGATCACGCTCGGCAACCGCCGGGCCAGCGCCTTCGTCGGCGTCGACGGTGCGGCCGAACGTGACCTGGCGGAGGCGGCATACCTCTCCTCGCTCGCGGACGGGACCCCCGAGGGGAAGTCGATCGTGGAGCTCGCCCACGGGACACACGGCGTCGACGGCGGGCGGGGCGCGGACCTGCTCGCCCGCAGTGGTGCCGAGTTCATCGAGTTCAGCGCGATGACCCGCATGTCCGGGGTGGACCTGCCCGACGGCACCCGGGTCCGGAAGGGGGCCGGGACCGCGGTGGCGGCCTGGGTGCGCCAGACGGGCGGGACCGTGCCGGAGCAGGTGCAGAAGGTCGCCGACGAGGTCGGCCGCGCCGGTGGCACCCCGCTGGTGGTGGCCGAGCAGCAGCCCGGTGGCAGCGCCCGGGTGCTGGGGGTGGTCGAGCTCAAGGACATCCTCAAGGAGGGGATGCGGGAGCGCTTCGACGTCATGCGGCGCATGGGCATCCGCACCGTCATGATCACCGGCGACAACCCGCTGACCGCCGCTGCGATCGCGCGCGAGGCCGGGGTCGACGACTTCCTGGCCGAGGCGACCCCTGAGGACAAGATGCGCCTGATCAGGGCCGAGCAGGAGGGTGGCCGGCTGGTCGCCATGACCGGTGACGGCACCAACGACGCTCCTGCGCTGGCGCAGGCCGATGTCGGCGTCGCCATGAACAGCGGCACCGCGGCGGCGAAGGAGGCCGGCAACATGGTCGACCTCGACTCGGACCCCACCAAGCTCATCGAGGTCGTCGAGATCGGCAAGCAGCTGCTGATCACGCGGGGCGCGCTGACGACGTTCTCGATCGCCAACGACATCGCCAAGTACTTCGCGATCATCCCCGCGATGTTCGTGGTGCTCCACCCGGGCCTCGACGCCCTCAACGTCATGCGGCTGTCCTCGCCGGAGTCGGCGATCCTGTCGGCGGTCATCTTCAACGCGCTGGTCATCGTGGCGCTGGTCCCGTTGGCGCTCAGGGGAGTTCGCTACCGGCCGAGCAGCGCAAGCAGCCTCCTGCGTCGAAACCTGTTGGTGTACGGGCTTGGTGGCGTGGTGGTGCCGTTCATCGGCATCAAGGCCATCGACCTCGTCGTGTCCCTACTTCCCGGAATGAGCTGAACCATGGCGCAGTCCTCCACCACCCGCCAGCTCCTGGCCGCCACCCGGATGCTGCTGGCCCTGACCCTGCTCCTCGGGGTGCTCTACCCGGCTGTGGTCTGGGGGGTCGGCAGGGTCGGCCTGTCGCACCAGGCCGACGGCTCTCGGATCGAGCGGGGCGGCACCGTGGTCGGGTCCGCCCTCCTCGGCCAGGACTTCACGGCCGAGCGGCACTTCCACGGGCGACCCTCGGCCAGCGACTACGCCGGTGACGTCAGCGGGGGCACCAACCTCTACGCGGCGCACGAGGACCAGCAGGCCGCGCTCGCCGAGCGCCGCGCCGGGTATGCCGTTGCCAACGACGGGGTGCCGGCGCCGGCCGACGCGCTGACTGCCTCTGCCAGTGGCCTGGACCCGCACATCTCGCCGGCGAACGCGATGGCCCAGGCGCCTCGGGTGGCCGCCGCGAACGACCTGCCCCGCGGCGTCGTGGAGCGCCTGGTGCGGGAGCACACCGAGGGCCGGGTGCTGGGCTTCCTGGGGGAGCCGCGGGTCAACGTGCTCGAGCTCAACCTGGCGGTCGAGGAGGCCGCACGGTGAGCCGGGAGTGCGCAGTCCGCCGGCGCCGCTTCGGCTCCGGCGGCTGAGGGGCGAGAATCAGCGCATGGCCAGGGGATCGCTGCGGGTCTACCTCGGCGCCGCACCGGGCGTCGGGAAGACCGTCGCCATGCTCTCGGAGGCGCACCGACGCCGGGAGCGGGGCACCGACGTCGTCATCGGCGTGTGCGAGACCCATGGCAGGGCCCACACCGCCGGCCTGATGTCAGGTCTGGAGCGGGTGCCCCTGCGCGAGGTCACCCACCGTGGGACGTCGTTGCGCGAGCTCGACCTCGACGCCCTGCTCGAGCGCAAGCCCGAGGTGGCCCTGGTCGACGAGCTCGCCCACACCAATGCACCCGGCAGCCGGTACCAGAAACGGTGGGAGGACATCGAGGTGCTGCGCGACGCCGGCATCCACGTCATCTCCACCGTCAACATCCAGCACCTGGAGTCGCTCAACGACGTCGTCGAGGCGATCACCGGCGTCCGCCAGCAGGAGACCGTGCCCGACGAGGTGGTCCGGGGCGCCGACCAGATCGAGCTCGTCGACATGTCGCCGCACGCCCTGCGCCGCCGGCTCGCGCACGGCAACGTCTACGCCGCCGAGAAGGTGGACGCCGCGCTGGCGAACTACTTCCGGGAGGGCAACCTCTCCGCCCTGCGCGAGCTGTCGCTGCTGTGGCTCGCCGACCGCGTCGAGGAGGGCCTGGGCCGCTACCGTGCCGAGCACGCGATCACCGAGCCCTGGCCCACTCGGGAACGGGTGGTCGTCGCCCTGACCGGAGGCCCGGAGGGGCGCACCCTGCTGCGCCGTGCCGCCCAGATCGCCTCGCGCGGCGCGGGTGGTGAGCTGTTGGCCGTGCACGTGTCACCGCCGGACGGGCTCGTCAACAGCAGCCTCGAGCAGCTGGCCGAGCTGGACGAGCTGACCAGCGAGCTCGGCGGCACCTTCCACACCGTGCAGGGAGACGACGCCGCCGAGGCGTTGCTGGAGTTCGCCCGTGGCGTCAACGCCCGCCAGATCGTCATCGGCACCTCGCGGCGCCCGTGGTGGCGCGCGGTGGTCGGACCCGGCGTCGGGCAGCGGGTGGTCGACGCGTCAGGGGACATCGACGTGCACCTGGTCTCCCACGAGTACAAGGGCAGCCTCCGCGGTGGCTCGGGCACCGCGCCTCCGCTGCTCGGCGGGCACCGCGTGGCGCTCGGCTGGCTGCTGGCCACGGCGGGGACGCTGGCGCTCACCGGGGCGCTCCACCTGACCCGCGACGGGCACGAGCTGTCGCTCGACGTGCTGCTCTTCCTGCTGCTGACCGTCGTCGTCGCCCTCGTCGGCGGGTTCGGCCCGGCGCTGGTCGCTGCCCTCGCGGGGAGCCTCGCGCTCAACTGGTTCTTCACCCCGCCCTACTACACCCTCACGATCGCCGACCCGCAGAACCTCGTGGTGCTGGCCGTCTTCGTCGCGGTGGCGCTCTCGGTGTCGTCTGTGGTGCACCTGGCAGACCGGCGCGCGGCCGCGGCGCGGGCTGCCCAGCGCGAAGCTGCAGCCCTGGCCCGCACCGCCGAGTCGCTGCTGGGGGAGGAGGACCAGCTCGCTGCCCTGATCCGCCAGGCCGTCGACTTCTTCGGAGTGGACGCCGCCGCCGTGGTGCGACGCGCGGCCGTTCGGGAGCCGTGGCAGGTCGTCGTCGCGAGCGAGCGGTTCACGGTCGGCTCCGTCGCCGACGCGCCGGTGCGGGTGGAGGTCGACGACCAGCACGCCCTCGTCCTGACGGGGCGGGTGCTCAGCGGCGAGGACAGCCGCCTGGTCTCGGTGTTCGCCGCCCGGGCCCGGGTGCTCCTCCACCGGGAGGAGCTGGTCGCCCAGGCGAACCGGGCCGCCGCCCTGGCGAAGGACAACCGCGCCCGTACGGCGCTGCTGGCGGCCGTGTCGCACGACCTGCGCACCCCACTGGCCAGCATCAAGGCGGCGGCATCCAGCCTTCGCCAGGGGGAGGTGCGCTTCAGCCCCGAGGACGAGGCGAGCCTGCTGGAGACGATCGAGGAGTCCGTGGACCGGCTCACCGCCCTCGTGACCAACCTGCTCGACCTCTCCCGCCTGCAGAGCGGCACGGTCGAGGCGCGCAGGGACGCCGTCGACGTCGAGGGGGCCGTGGAGTCGGCGGTCGGCCAGCTGTCCGACCCCGCTCGCGTGCGGCTGAACCTCGCCCCGGGCCTGCCCCCGGTGCAGGCAGACACCGGGCTGCTCGACCGGGTGCTCACGAACGTCCTCGAGAACGCGCTGCGCCACGCGCCGGGCCGGCAGGAGGTCGTGGTGCGCGGGGCCGCCACCGGCCGCGTCGTGCAGCTGCGCGTGGTGGACCGTGGTGCCGGGGTTCCCGAGGCAGCCAAGGACCTCATCTTCGCGCCCTTCCAGCGTTTCGGCGACGCCCCGAGGGGCAGCGGGGTGGGGTTGGGGCTGGCAGTCGCCAAGGGCCTCATGGAGGCGATGGATGGTGGCATCGCGGCCGAGGACACCCCCGGGGGCGGGCTGACCATCGTGCTCGAGCTGCCGAGGGCGTCGGCCGACACGGCGCCGTCTCCTGCGCCGCCGGACGCCGTCCACACTGCTGACAGGATGGTTCCGTGAGCCGGATCCTGGTCGTGGACGACGAACCCCACCTGGTGCGGACCCTGTCGATCAACCTGCGTGCCCGGGGCTACGACGTGGAGGCGGCCGGGGACGGCCGGTCCGCGCTGCAGGCCTTCCACGAGGAACGTCCTGACCTCGTGGTGCTGGACCTGGGCCTGCCGGACCTCGACGGTGTCGAGGTCCTCCGCCGCCTCCGTCAGGTGGCCGACGTGCCCGTGATCGTGCTGTCTGCCCGAACCGACTCGGTCGACAAGGTCGAGGCACTCGACGAGGGCGCTGACGACTACGTCACCAAGCCGTTCGGGATGGAGGAGCTCCTCGCGAGAGTGAGGGTCGCACTGCGGCGGCAGGGGGAGACGTCGGAGGCGGTGCAGCCGCCCTTCGTCACCGACTACTTCGCACTGGACTTCACCGAGCGGCGTGCCGTGGTCGGGCGGGAGGTGGTGCGCCTCACCCCGACCGAGTGGCGGCTGCTGGCGGTGCTGGCCCGCACTCCCGGGCACCTGGTCGCTCAGCAGGAGCTGCTGCGAGAGGTGTGGGGTCCGGCATACGGCAGGGAGTCGAACTACCTTCGCGTGTATGCGAACCAGCTCCGGCGCAAGCTGGAGCCCGACCCGGCCCGGCCGCGGTACCTGCTGACCGAGCCCGGCCACGGCTACCGCCTCGTGGGAGCCGTCCCCACACGACCGCAGCGTCCGACACCGGCGTGAGAGCGGAGGGCGTGGAATCTTGACGCGTTTCTAACGTCCACAGCTTCGGCGGGGCGCCGCTCCTGCGCGAACCTCGTGACGTGACCCTCGAGACCACCGACTCAGGGCGCTGGTCCGGGCTCCTGGGCTTCCTCACGCACCCGGTGCGCGTGGTGGCCTCAGGGTTCGCTGCGGCCATCGCCGTCGGCACGACCCTGCTGATGCTGCCCGTCGCGACGGAGGGCGAGCGTGCCACGGGGCTGGTCACGGCCCTGTTCACGTCGACGTCGGCCGTCTGCGTGACCGGCCTCGTGGTCGTCGACACCCAGACCCACTGGTCCGCCTTCGGGGAGGTGGTCATCCTCGGGCTGATCCAGGTCGGGGGCTTCGGGGTCATGACGCTCGGCTCGCTGCTCGTACTGCTGGTGGGGCGGCGCCTGAGGGCGCGCGCCGGGATGCTCACCGAGACCGAGGTGCACCATGACGGGGGCGGCCTCGACACACGCTCGGTGGTGCTCGGGGTGGCCCGCACCAGCCTCCTCGTGGAGGCGGTGGTGGCGGTCCTGCTGGCGACGCGCTTCGCCGTCGGCTACGGCGAGCCCCCGTCACGGGCGCTCTACCTCGGGGTCTTCCATGCCGTCTCCGCGTTCAACAACGCCGGGTTCGCGCTCTGGAGCACGAGCCTGGAGCGGTTCGCGACCGACGTGTGGATCTGCCTGCCCATCGCCGGCGCGATCGTCCTCGGGGGACTGGGTTTCCCCGTGCTGGTGGAGCTGCGGCGGAACCTGCGCCACCCGTGGGCATGGACGCTGCACACGCGCCTGACCCTGTCGACGACGCTGGTGCTCCTGGTGGCCGGCTCGGCGGTCTTCACGGCGGTGGAGTGGGACAACGACGGCACGCTCGGGCGGCTGCCGGAGGGGGCGCGGTTCCTGGCCGGGGCCTTCCACGCGGTGAACACCCGCACCGCCGGATTCAACAGCGTGCCCACCGGAGAGCTGCGCACTGAGAGCCTGCTGGCGAGTGACGTGCTGATGTTCATCGGCGGGGGTAGCGCCGGCACGGCAGGCGGGATCAAGGTGACGACGTTCGCGCTGCTCGCCTACGTCATCTGGGCCGAGCTGCGCGGTGACCGTCGGGTCGCGGCGTGGGGCAGGGGCGTGCCAGCGGCGTCGCAGAGGCAGGCGGTCACCGTGGCGCTGCTGGGAGTCGCCGCGGTCGTGGGCGGCACCTGGTGCCTGCTCGCGATGTCCAGCCTCTCCCTCGACGTGCTGCTGTTCGAGGCCACCTCGGCCTTCGCGACCGTCGGACTCTCCACGGGCGCGACGGGGGAGCTGCCGGTGACCGGGCAGGTGCTGCTGGCCGTCCTGATGTTCATCGGTCGGCTCGGCCCGTTGACGATGGGGGCCGTGCTGACGCTGCGCTCCCGTCCGCGCTCGTTCGAGTTCCCGGAGGAGCGTCCGATCGTCGGCTGACGGTGCCACACCCTGTGGGTTGCAGCTGTGTGTCGCAGCCCGGCCCGGGTCAGTCCAGGAAGCTCGAGATCTCCGACAGCTGGTCCGGCACGAGCGTGTACCAGGCCCAGGTTCCGCGACGTTCCCGCGTGAGCACGCCTGCGTCGACGAGGACCTTCAGGTGGTGGCTCACCGTGGGTTGCGAGAGCCCGACCGCATCGGCCATGTCGCACACGCACGCCTCCCCGGACTCGGAGGCTCGGACGATGGACAGCAGCTGCAGCCGTGCCGGGTCGGCCACCGCCTTGAGCAGGGTGGCCCGCCGCTCGGCCTCGCCCCGGGCGATGGGGGCAGGTGCCGTTGCCCCGCACTGGGATGCCGTGCCCGTCACGGCATGTGGCGTGGTGGTCAGCGTCGTGAGACCCATCTCAGGGCTCCTCTCTTCCATCCACGAGTCTCTATGTTGACAGGTGTCTATGCAATTGGGAGGCTCAGGCATCGACACAAATCGATCCAGTGGCTGCGCGACGTCACGTCCCGGCCGATGACCCTGGAAGGGCCACCACTTCGTGAGCACCGGCACCACCGACCCCCTTGCAGCCCCACGACACCAGCCCGTCGCGGCCCGGCTGTCGACCCTCGACCGCTTCCTGCCCCTGTGGATCGGCCTGGCCATGCTCGCCGGACTGCTGCTCGGCCGGCTGGTCCCAGGGCTGGGCGACGGGCTCTCGGCCGTCGAGGTCGACGGTGTCTCGCTCCCCATCGCGCTGGGGCTGCTGGTGATGATGTACCCGGTGCTGGCGAAGGTCCGCTACGACCGGCTCGACGCCGTGACGTCCGACCGCCGGCTCATGGCGGGGTCCCTGCTGCTCAACTGGGTCGTGGGGCCGCTGTTGATGTTCGCGCTCGCCTGGGTCTTCCTCCCGGACCTTCCGGCGTACCGCACCGGCCTGATCATCGTCGGCCTGGCCCGGTGCATCGCCATGGTGATCATCTGGAACGACCTGGCGTGCGGTGACCGGGAGGCGGCGGCGGTGCTCGTCGCGCTCAACTCGGTGTTCCAGGTCTTCGCCTTCGCGGCGCTGGGCTGGTTCTACCTCCAGGCGCTGCCCGGCTGGCTCGGCCTCGAGCAGACCGCCCTCGACGTATCGGCGTGGGACATCGCCCGCTCGGTGCTGATCTTCCTCGGGATCCCGCTGGTCGCCGGTTACCTCAGCCGCCGGCTGGGGGAGAGGGCCAAGGGGCGCGCCTGGTACGAGCAGCAGTTCCTTCCCAGCATCGGGCCGTGGGCGCTGTACGGGCTGCTCTTCACCATCGTCATCCTGTTCGCGCTCCAGGGCGAGGCGATCACCTCCAACCCCCTCGACGTCGCCCGCATCGCGGTGCCGCTGCTGGTCTACTTCGCGCTGATGTGGGGAGGTGGCTTCGCGCTGGGAGCCGGGATGAAGCTGGGCTACGAGCGCACCGCCACGCTCGCCTTCACCGGGGCCGGCAACAACTTCGAGCTTGCCATCGCGGTCGCCATCGCCACCTTCGGCGCGACGTCCGGGCAGGCGCTCGCCGGGGTCGTCGGGCCGCTCATCGAGGTTCCCGCGCTCGTGGCCCTGGTGTACGTGAGCCTCGCCCTGCGCCGGAAGTTCGCAGGCCATCGCACCATGTCCTGACCCGCTCCCTTGAAGAAAGGCTCCACGTCATGAGCGACAAGCCCAGCGTCCTGTTCGTCTGCGTCCACAACGCCGGCCGCTCCCAGATGGCGGCCGCCTACCTGCAGCACCTCTCCGGTGGTGCAGTGGAGGTGCGCTCGGCCGGGTCGGCCCCGGCCGACCAGGTCAACCCCTCGGCCGTCGAGGCGATGGCGGAGGAGGGCATCGACATCACGGCGGAGACGCCGAAGATCCTCACGACCGAGGCCGTGAAGGACTCCGACGTGGTCATCACCATGGGCTGCGGCGACACCTGCCCGATCTTCCCCGGAAAGCGCTACGAGGACTGGGAGCTCGAGGACCCGGCCGGCAAGGGCGTCGAGGCCGTGCGGCCCATCCGTGACGAGATCAAACGCCGGATCCTCACCCTCCTCGAAGAGCTCGACGTCCCCGCACGCGCCTGAGGCGCGGGAAGCGGCCTCCGTCAGCGCAGTGCCGCGGTGATCTCGGCGACCGCTTCGCGCGCCGTGCGGCCCACCCCGATCAGGGTGGCCGAACCGGGTCCGGTCCAGTCGCCGTACCCGAGCAGGTGCAGGCGCGGCTCGGCGAGCGCGCGTGCGCCCGCGACCTCGATGCGCCCGTCGGGACCGCGCAGGCCCAGCGGGGCGAGGTGACCGAGGTCGGGGCGGAAGCCGGTGCACCAGAGGACCACGTCGGCGGGCTGCTCGGTGCCGTCCGCCCAGGCGACGCCGCCCTCCGTGAGCCGCTCGAACATCGGCAGCGCGACCAGGGCACCCCGGTCGCGGGCCGCCCTGACGGGCGGGACCATGACGACGTCGCCGAGCGAGGCCACTCCGCCCGGGTCCGCGTCTCCGGCGTCGAGGGCGCGGCGCCGCGCGGTCGCCACGGCGAACAGCGCGCGACCGTCGACGTCGTCGGGCAGGAAACGCGGTGGCCGCAGGGTCACCCACGTGGTGGTGGCGACCTCGGAGAGCTCGGCCAGCAGCTGGGCGCCGGTGTTGCCGCCGCCGACGACGACCACCCGCCGGCCCGCGAAGCCCTGCGGGCCCCGGTATGCCGCGCTGTGCAGCTGGTGGCCACGGAACCGTTCGACCCCGGGGTAGTGGGGCACGAAGGGACGCCCCCAGGTGCCGGTGGCGCTCACCACGGCACGCGCGGCCCAGGCGCCGTCGGCGGTGCGCAACACGAGGGGGCCACGCGGCTCGGTGTCGGCGCGGCACACCTCGAGCACCCGGGTGCCGTGGTGCACCGGCAGCTCGTAACGCTCCTCGTAGCGGGTCAGGTAGTCGACCACGTGCTCGGCCGGTGGAAAGCCGGCCCCGCTCGGCGTGGGCATGAGCCACCCCGGCAGTGACGAGTACTCCGCGGGCGAGAACAGCCGCAGCGAGGGCCACAGGTGCTGCCACGCACCGCCCGGGGCAGGGTTTGCGTCGAGCACGACGTAGCCGGTCCCGGGCTCCAGTCCTGCCCGGCGCAGGTAGTAGGCGGTGGCCAGCCCGGCCTGACCGGCGCCGATGACCGCGACGTCGACCGGGTGCGTCACCGGCCGATGCTGAGGGCGTCGACGACGGCCGCGAGCCGCCCCGGCACGGCACGGTAGTAGACCCAGGTGCCGCGCTTCTCGCTGATGGCCAGGCCTGCGTCCCGGAGGATCTTCAGGTGGTGGCTGGCGGTGGCCGCACTCTTGCCGATGCCCTCGGAGATGTCGCAGGCGCAGACCTCCTCGGCCGTGAGGAGCATCGCCATGATCTTCACCCGGGCAGGGTCGGCCAGCGCCTTGAACATGTCGGCCAGGGCCTGGGCGTTCTCGTCGGCCACAGCTGCCTGTGCGGGCGCGCAGCACGCGGTCAGCACCGTGAGCTGGGCGCGCGAGGACTCTGCGGGACTCGTTGTCGTGGCCACGGCTGGAGCCTACCTTCGTCGAGGGGATTCTTCGAAAAACTTCGAAGGAATGGTTCCACGTCTGTCGAAGTTCTGATTTGATGAACGTCGAAACAGTCGTGGCTGTTCCACCGGGCGGTCCGCCCGCCGGAACCCCGTCGGAGCCAACCCAGAAGGAGACCAGCATGGCCCTCACTCCCACCGCCGAGGCCCTCGAGGTCCTGACATCCGCCGCCGATGAGGCAGACCTGCCCGTCGTCGTCATCGGGGCCGGCCCCGTGGGACTGGCTGCCGCAGCACATCTGGTCGCCCGTGACCTGCCGGTGCTCGTCCTCGAGGCCGGCGAGGCCGTCGGCGCGGCGATGCGTGAGTGGGGCCACATCCGCACCTTCACGCCCTGGCAGTACATCGTCGACCCGACGGCGGAGAGGCTGCTCGCCGACGCCGGCTGGACGCGCCCCGTGGGGCGCCAGTCGCCGACCGGCGCCGAGATCGTCGAGCAGTACCTCGTGCCCCTGGCCGATGTCCTGGGCCCCCGGGTCCGCACCGGCACGCGGGTGCTGGCGGTCTCGCGCAGGGGGCTGGACCGGTCGCGCACGGTGGGCCGCGCCGAGAGGCCCTTCGTCGTCAGGGTCGCCAATCTCGACGGCACGGTCGAGGACCTGTCTGCTCGCGCGGTGATCGACGCCTCCGGCACCTGGCACCAGCACAACCCCCTCGGGGCCTCGGGGCTGCCGGCGCTGGGGGAGGAGCAGGCGCGCGAGGCGGGGTTCCTCGTCGGCCCGCTGCCCGACGTGCTCGGGGCCGAGCGTGAGCGCTTCGCAGGCCGCTCGACACTCGTGGTGGGCATGGGCCACTCGGCAGCCAACACCCTCGTGGCCCTGGCCCAGCTGGCTCGCGAGGTGCCCGGCACCCGCGTCGTCTGGGCCATCCGCGGCACCAGCGCCAGGCGGGCCTTCGGTGGCGGGTCCTCCGACCAGCTGCCCGACCGCGGCAGGCTGGGGTCCGACCTCGCCGACCTCGTCGCGGGCGGGGCGGTGGAGTTCCTCACCGGTTTCTCCACGCGCGAGCTGCGCGTCGACGAGGAGACGGGGACGCTGACCGTCGTGGGCGACACCGCAGCGGGAGGGCAGGAGGTCCCGGGCCTGCACAACGTCGCCGCCGCGACCGGGTTCCGGCCCGACCTCGACATGGTGTCCGAGCTCCAGCTCGACCTCGACCCCGGGCTGCAGTCGCCCCGGGTTCTCGGGCCGCTCGTCGACCCGCAGGCACACTCGTGCGGCACGGTCGCGCCGCACGGCTGGCGCGAGCTCGCCCACGACAACGAGCCGGGCTTCTTCGTCGTGGGCATGAAGTCCTACGGACGGGCGCCGACCTTCCTCATCACCACGGGGAACGAGCAGGTGCGCTCCATCGCCGCACACCTCGCCGGTGACGACGCCGCGGCCGACGAGCTGCAGCTCGTCCTGCCCGAGACGGGGGTCTGCTCGTCCACCAACGCGCTCTCGGACGCGGAACTTGCGGCCACGGTGCCCCTGGAGGCGGTCCGGCTCGGCTTCGCCACGGCCGTGCCGGGCGGTCGGGCCGGCGACGCGCTGGCGCAGGGCCACGGCAAGCCACTCGCCCTGGCAGATGTGTCGCCGGGCCGGGCCGGCGGCTGCTGCGGGTGAGCAACGCCGCCTCCCGTGCCCTCGCCGGGCCGATCATCCGGACGGGGGCGCGAGGCAGGAAGGGGCGCCGGGTCTTCCACGGGTGGCGCATCGTCGGCGTGCTGGCGGTCACCGAGACCGTCAGCTGGGGCATCCTGTACTACGCCTTTGCCGTCTTCCAGGTGCCGATGGCGGCCGAGCTCGGGTTCACCTCCGCCGAGCTCGGCGGGGCCTTCTCGGTGGCGGTCCTGCTCACCGGGGTCGCCTCGGTGCCGGTCGGCCGCTGGCTGGATGCGCGGGGCCCGCGCGGGCTCATGACTGCGGGGGCCCTCGTGTGCGCCGCGCTCGTCGTGGCGTGGTCGCGCGTGCACACCGTGGCGGGCCTCTACCTGGTGATGGCCGGCATCGGGCTGGCCAGGGCCTGCGTGCTCTACGAGCCGGCCTTCGCCGTGGTCGTGCGCTGGTTCCACGTCAGGCGGTCCGCCGCCCTGCTCGCGGTCACGGTCGTGGCCGGTTTCGCGTCCACCGTGGCCCTGCCCACGTCCAGTGCCCTCATCGCGGCCCTCGGCTGGCGTGACGCCCTGCTCGTCCTCGCCGTGGTGCTTGCGGTGGTGACCGCCGGGCCCCACTGGCTCGTGCTCCGCACCGAGCCGGCGGACCTCGGCCTCCACCCCGACGGGGCGGCCACACCACCGGATCGGCCCGCAGGGACGGCGGAACCGCAGCGGCCCGGGCTGCGCGCGACGGCCGCGTGGGCCGCCCGCCAGCCGGAGCTCCGTTGGTATGCCGCGGGATTCGCCGCGCAGGCCACGGCCGTCATCGTCGTCGCCGTGCACCTCGTGCCCTTCCTGCTGGAGCAGGGACACTCGGCCGGCTTCGCCGCAGCGGCGACTGGCGCGCTGGGGGCACTCTCCGTCTCGGGGCGGCTGGTGCTGACCGGCATGGCCCGTCGCCGATCGGCCGCAGCAGTGACGGCTGCGATGTTCCTCGTGCAGGGTGCCGGGGTCGTGGTGCTCCTGCTTGCCGGTGACTCGGTGCTCGGCGCGGTGGCGTTCGTCGCCCTGTTCGGGCTGGGCTTCGGTGCCGGCACGATCGCCCGACCGGTCCTGCTGGCGAGCAGTCACGGCTTGGCGCGCTACGCCTCGCTCGCCGGCCTGATGGCCCTCATCATCACCCTCGCCACCACCGCAGGACCCCTGCTCGCAGGCCTGGCGCGCACGGCATACGGCTCCTATGAGCCCGTGCTGGTCGCGGTGCTGGGACTGTGCGCGGCAGGGGCCGCCAGCCTGCGGATGGCCGGACGGGGTGCTGCAGGCGCCCAGAACCCGTGAAGACCCAGAGAAAGGACCCACCATGCACGGTCGCATGCCCGCGCACATCAGAGCCGCGTTCCACGACGAGCTCGTCACGGCCAGGCGCGCTGCCACCACCCGTGAGCGGTGGGCGGCCCTCGAGCGGGCCCACATCATCTCCCAGCCGTGGCCGTGGCCCCACACCCGTGCACACGCCGTCATGCTCCAGGTCGCCTGGCGCGAACGCGACCGGCGCGAGGCCGTCGGACAGGTCGTCCGCCTCCTGGTCGCGGCGCCGGGCTCGGCCCTGGGGCGCTACCCCGAGGGCAACACCGGCCGCGCGACGGTCCCGCTGACCCAGCCCATGCCCCTGCCGCAGGACCTCGCCGAGCTGCTGGCCCGGCGCTGAGCGACCGGCCGGGCGTGGACGAGCGCCTAGCCTGACGACGCCAGCAGGGCGCTCACCAGCCTCGCGGCCTGCTCGTTGGTGGCGTGGTTCTGGTGCAGCTCGTAGACCTGCATGTCGCCGAGGTGGCGCTCGAGCATGCCCGACAGCCGCTGTCGCAGCAGCAGGTCGCTCAGGTCGAAGAGGGGGAGCAGGGCGTCCTCGCCCTTGGCGTCGAGCCCGACGTAGCACTCCGACAGCAGGCTGGCGGCGTGCTCGACGCTGCCCGGGACGAGCCGGGGCTCGGTGAGCTCGAGGTCGAAGACGGGCACCAGCAGCAGGTGCAGGGGAGCGATGGCCGTGATCGAGGTCTGCAGGAGGTGGCTCAGCTCGCTGGGGAGGATGAGGATCTTCTCCTTCCGAGTCCTCAGCTGCTCCGGGGTGTTCGACGCCGCGATGCGGTGCACCTCGTCAGCGCTGGGCGTGGCGAAGAAGGGGTGTTCCTCGCTGGCCACCCAGTCGAGCAGAGGCGGAAGCACCGCAGCGGTGCCGATGCGCACTCCGGCCTTGCCGGGAAGCCCGCAGACCTCCAGGTGCGCGCCCGTCTCCCGGAGCAGGAACTTGTCGATCGCGACCAGGTCGCAGCCACTCCTCGCGAGGAGGTTGAGCAGGGTGCTCGTCTTGCCCGAGGCCTTTCCTCCCGCGATGCAGACGGCCCGACCTGTGTGGGCGACGCAGGCGGAGTGCATGGGGACCCAGCCCCGCTCCAGGAGCAGCCACTTGGTGAGCGCGCGTACCGTCTGCATCGCCTCCTCCCTGCGCACCTCAGGCCTCCCGGTGGTGACCAGGACGACCCTGCGCTGCTCGGCGAACAGCAGCGTGAAGACGTCTTCCTGCGACGACACCTTGGTCGCCCTCGTGCGGACCAGCGTGACCCCGTCGTCGACCGAGACGGTGGTGTGGTCCTTCCTCCCCGAGGCCGAGGCCGAGGCCGAAGCCGCACCCGGTTCCGCACCCGCACCTGGTGACTGGGACGCCCAGCGCCCCAGCGCGCGGTACAGCCGTGGGTCCTCGGTGGCGAAGAGCGTGGCATCGGGTCGGTCGCCGTGCGAGGGGCGGAAGTACCCCTCGAAGAACGTCGACATCCACGCGCCGCTTGCGGCCTCGTCGCTGTGGTAGGCGGTGGACACGCCGGCGTAGGCCAGCTCGAGGTGGTGGCCGCGCGCCAGCAGGCCGGCGACGACCTGTTCCCCTGCCTCCACGATGTCCTGCGCTGTCATGGCGAGTCCTTGGGTCCGGGGCCCTCCCGCCCCGCACTCCTGCCCGGGGCCGCCTTCCGGGCGAGCTGTGCGGAGTGCGGGCGTGGATCCAGTGTGCAGCGAGGTCGGGCGTTGCGACAGGGCCGCGCGGGAGTGCCGGCCCGTGACGAGTCGGGTCAGCGGATGCCGTGCCAGAGGTCCCTCTCCCACGCACGGGGGTCGTCGACGACCAGGGGGTCGGTGTCGAACCGCATGGTCGCCCGCCGGTCCGGGCCGTAGCGTGGCCATCCTGGGTCTCCCGTGGTGGCGAACGAGATCCAGGCACGGTGCATGGTGTCGGCGAGTCCCTGCGGCGCGGTGTCGCCGACCAGTGGCCCGAAGAGCGGGGCGTCGGCCCCGAGGGTGTCGAAGACGAACGGGATCTCCAACCCGTGGACCGCACCGAGTCCCGGTGCAGGCCAGGCGAACTCGTACATGTAGGTGCCTGACCGCTGGTTGACGTGCGCCTCGGCCAGCCGGATGGCCGGGACCCGGGTCCACCAGTCGGTCTGCACGGCCGCGAGCAGCTCACCCGGGGCGGCACCGGGATGGTGGGCCCGGTACGCGGCGAGCCCCTTCTCGACCGGAAGGCCGTATGCAGCCAGGGTGCGGAACCCGTGTAGGCCGACGGGCCCTGTCAGATGTTCCTCGGTGATCCGGGCGATCTCTCCGGTGATGGCCAGGAAGAGTCGCCACTCGTCGGTGTTGGTGCCTGCCAGTACGTCGACCTGGGCTGCCGACCCGCCTGCGATCAGCTCGATGGGCGTGCCGGGAAGGGTTCTCCCATCGATGACCGGCTGCCACGGCAGCATGCTGGCGACGACGTCGCCTCCCCACAGGTCGGGGTCAGGGTGCGCCAGGAGCTCGGCCTTGAGCTCCGCCTGCGCCTGCAGGAGCCGTTCGACGGGGAGGGCGGCGATGGCGTCCCGACGGGGCGGCACTCCCAGCCGGTCCACCAGGGAGCGCCCGACCCGTGCAGCCGTCTCGGCAGAGAGGGCCTGGTGGGCGGCTCCGCTCTGCAGGACCGCCCGACGGAACAGGCCCCTGGCGGCCGGCATGGCGAGCATCACCCCGATGCTCATGGCCCCGGCGGACTCTCCGAAGACCGTGACGTTGTCCGGGTCGCCACCGAAGGCGGCGATGTTGTCCCGCACCCACTCCAAGGCGGCCACCTGGTCGAGCAGCCCCAGGTTCGCGACGCCGTCGTCGAGGTAGAGGAACCCGTCCGCCCCGACGCGCCAGTTGATGACGACGCAGACGACTCCGTCACGCGCGAAGTGCCTGCCGTCGTAGGCAGCCGTGGCCCCGAACTCGAACATCCCACCCTGGACCCACACCATGACGGGCAGCCCGGCGGCCCCCGGGTCCGGCGTCCAGACGTTCAGGGTCAGGCAGTCGTCGCCGATCGCCTCGGTGTCCCAGCCGGACCCGCCGCCCTCGGGAGGGGCCACCTGTGGCGGTGACGGCCCGATCTCGGTCGCCTCGCGGACGCCGCTCCACGGCTCGACCGGTTGCGGTTTGCGCAGGCGGTGTGGGCCGACGGGCGGGGCCGCGAACGGCACTCCGAGGAAGGCGTGGACCCCGTCGACCTGCGTGCCGTGCAGATGACCCGCTGCGACCTTCACCGTGGAGCCCATGGCCACCAGCCTCAGACCGGGACAGGGGGCTCAGCAGAGCCGAAGGTCCCGGAGCGGTGCGGGGCCCTGCACAGAGGGAAGAGCGGGCACACTGTGCCGCATGCTGCACGTGCGTATCGCCTCGCCTGCGTCCTTGACCGAGGAGGTGCTGGGGATGTTGTCGGAGGACCCGGCGGTCAGCAGCCTCTCGGCCGTCCGGGGCGCCTCGCTGCGACCTCCGGGTGACCTGGTGTACGCGGACGTCGCGCGCGAGGCTGCGAACGACGTCGTGGACCGGCTCCGCGGGATGGGAATCCAGCACGAGGGGAGCGTGCACCTCGAGCCGGTGCGGGCCTGGTTCTCCCAACGAGGCTACGACGCCGAGCGGCGGGCGCCGGGCAGCAGCGCCGACTCCGTCGTCTGGGCCGATGTCACCCAGCGCGCGTACGAGGAGTCGGAGCTCAACTGGACCTACACGAGCTTCATGGTGCTCGCCACGCTGATCGCCGGGATCGCCATCGTCCTCGACTCGCAGATCCTCGTGATCGGGGCGATGGTCCTCGGCCCGGAGTTCGGCGCGGTCGCTGCGCTGGGCGTCGCGCTGGTCCGTCGGCGCGGGTCGCTGCTGCGCCTCGCGGCCCGCACCCTGCTCATGGGCTTCGTCGTGGCCATTCTCGCGACCACCCTGGCCACGCTGGTGGGGAAGTCGTTCGGGTGGGTAACCCTCGACGACGTCACGGGGTCACGGCCCGAGACCGCCTTCATCTACACGCCTGACAGGTGGTCCTTCATCGTGGCCGTCATCGCCGCCGCAGCCGGTGTGCTGTCGCTGACGTCGGCGAGGGTTGGTGGGCTCTCGGGCGTCTTCATCTCGGTGACCACGGTGCCCGCAGCCGGGAATGTGGCGTTGGGTCTGGCGTTCGGGGCGTGGCACGAGGTGTGGGGCAGCTCGCTCCAACTCGCGCTCAACCTCTCTGGGATGGCGCTGGCGGGCTGGGCGACCCTGGCCCTTCAGCAGGCCGTCTGGGCGCGCGTCTCCGCGCACCGGGCGCGGCTCGTCGGACGGCTTCGGCGGCGCTGAGCGAAGGGGAGCAACTACCGGCGGTGACCGTGGCCCCTTCCGTGTGTCGGTGGTCGTGAAACGGGGCGCGCCGTGGGCGTCACACCATCTCAGGGATGTGGAGGTGGGCGAACGCGAGCTCCATCTCGGCCACGTCGTCAATGGTGGCGCCGAGCTCCCGTGCGGCTGCCTCCCGAAGTCCGCGCGCGGCGTCGCGGCTGGCCTCGAGCTGCTCGCGGGTCTCGAACGTCGCCGTCCCCACCGCCCGTCCGGTCTCCCGGTTGATCATGAAGCTGGCGCTGCAGAAGCCCTCGAGCTCCTGGAGCCGGGGGAGGACCCCCATCTTGTAGAAGTCGACGGCCCGCTCGGCCGTCTCAGGGACGCCGCTCAGCCACGTGACACGGGCGCAGGCGCCGTCGGGCGCGGCGTGGTCGCGGTGGACGACGGCGATCTCCCAGACGTCGACCTCACTCGTGTCGCTCCCCAGGGCCTCGATCGCCCCGGCACGGAGCGAGAGCACCTTGTCGGCGGAGTCGCGCACCGCGGCTTCCGACTCCCAGGCGGTGGTGGCGATGCACCGGCCGGACGTGCGGTCCGCCAGCAGCGACATGCCGATGCAGCCACTCATCGCACTGACCGCCGGGAACACCTCGTCACGGACGTAGGCGATGCCTGCGTCGATCTTGTCGATGTCGGCCTGAATCGTGGTGGTGCGTGCGAGCATCGTGGGCTCCTGTTCTCGGGGCAGCGCCCCGGTGGCGCCGCGCTCCCATCAACGCTGCTCGCGGCGAACCCCCGGGGCAATAGTCACCTCGGGCCCCGGGGGAAGGCAGACCTCGGAAACCTCGCAAAACCACCGCAGGGGGCCCTCGCTCAGGTGCCGACGTAGTCCGCGAGGTGCGCGCCGGTGAGGGTGGCGCGGGCGCCGACGAGGTCGGTGGGTGTGCCCTCGAAGACGACCCGGCCGCCGTCGTGACCGGCGCCGGGACCGAGGTCGATGATCCAGTCGGCGTGCGCCATCACAGCCTGGTGGTGCTCGATGACGACGACGGACCTGCCGGAGTCGACGAGCCGGTCGAGGAGGCCGAGCAGGTTCTCGACGTCGGCGAGGTGGAGGCCGGTGGTGGGCTCGTCGAGGACGTAGACCTCACCCTTCTCCGCCATCTGGGCGGCGAGCTTGAGACGCTGCCGCTCGCCGCCCGACAGCGTCGTGAGCGGCTGTCCGAGCGTGAGGTAGCCGAGCCCGACGTCGGCGAGGCGGTCGAGGATCGTGTGGGCGGCCGGGGTGCGTGCCTCGCCGTGGTCGAAGAACTCCTCGGCCTCGTTCACCGACATCGCGAGCACGTCGGCGATGTTCCTGCCCCCCAGCGTGTACTCCAGCACCGATGCCTGGAACCGCTTCCCCTCACACTCCTCGCAGGTGGACTCGACGGTGGCCATGACACCGAGGTCGGTGTAGATGACGCCGGCCCCGTTGCAGGTGGGGCAGGCGCCCTCGGAGTTGGAGCTGAAGAGCGCCGGCTTCACGCCGTTGGCCTTCGCGAACGCCTTGCGGATCGGGTCGAGCAGCCCGGTGTAGGTCGCCGGGTTGCTCCGGCGCGAACCACGGATGGCGCCCTGGTCGATCACGACCACGCCGTCACGGCCTGCGACCGAGCCATGGATCAGGGAGCTCTTGCCCGACCCCGCGACGCCGGTCACGACCACGAGCACGCCGAGCGGGATGTCGACGTCGACGTCGCGCAGGTTGTTGGTGCTCGCGCCCCGCACCTCCATCACCGCGGCGGGCGTGCGCACCGATGGCTTCAGGGAGGCTCGGTCGTCGAGGTGCTTGCCGGTGAGCGTGCCGCTGGCGCGCAGCCCCTCGACCGTGCCCTCGAAGACCACCTCGCCACCCTCGGTCCCGGCGCCCGGACCGAGGTCGACGACGTGGTCGGCGATGGCGATGCTCTCCGGCTTGTGCTCGACGACCAGCACGGTGTTGCCCTTGTCGCGCAGCTGCAGCAGAAGGTCGTTCATCCGCCGGATGTCATGGGGGTGCAGCCCGATGGTGGGCTCGTCGAACACGTAGGTGACGTCGGTGAGCGAGGAGCCGAGGTGCCGGATCATCTTGGTGCGCTGCGCCTCTCCGCCGGACAGGGTGCCCGACGGCCGGTCGAGCGAGAGGTAGCCCAACCCGATCTCGGCGAACGCGTCGAGGAGGTGCTGCAGGCCGGCCAGCAGGGGTGCCACGGACGGCTCGTGGAGCCGCCGCACCCACTCGGCGAGGTCGCTGATCTGCATGGCGCACAGGTCGGCGATGTTCCTCCCCTCGATCTTCGACGACCGGGCCTCCTTGCTGATCCGGGTGCCGTCGCACTCGGGGCAGGTGGTGAAGGTGATGGCCCGCTCCACGAAGGCGCGGATGTGCGGCTGCATCGCCTCCGGGTCCTTGGAGAGCATGGACTTCTGGATCTTGGGGACCAGGCCCTCGTACGTGAGGTTGATGCCCTCGACCTTGATCTTGGTGGGCTCCTTGTAGAGGAGGTCGTGCAGCTCCCGCTTGGTGTACCTGCGGATCGGCTTGTCCATGTCGAAGAAGCCGGAGCCGCTGAAGATGCGCCCGTACCAGCCGTCCATGCTGTAGCCGGGGATCGTGAGCGCGCCCTCGGCGAGCGACTTGGTGTCGTCGTAGAGCGCGGACAGGTCGAAGTCGGTGACCGAGCCCATGCCCTCGCAGCGCGGGCACATGCCGCCCACACGGGTGAAGGTCACCTTCTCGGCCTGCGTCTTGCCGGCCCCACGCTCGACGGTGATCGCACCGCTGGCCCGGACCGAGGGGATGTTGAACGAGTACGCGTTGGGCGAGCCGATGTGCGGCCTCCCGAGCCTGCTGAAGAGGATGCGCAGCATCGCGTTGGCGTCGGTGGCGGTGCCGACCGTGGAGCGCGGGTTGGAGCCCATCCGCTCCTGGTCGACGATGATCGCGGTCGTCAGCCCTTCGAGCAGGTCGACCTCGGGCCGTGACAGCGTCGGCATGAAGCCCTGCACGAAGGCGCTGTAGGTCTCGTTGATCAGCCGCTGCGACTCCGCGGCGATCGTGGAGAACACCAGCGAGCTCTTGCCCGAGCCGGAGACGCCGGTGAAGACCGTGAGCCGGCGCTTCGGGAGCTCGACGTCGATGTCCTTGAGGTTGTTCTCGCGCGCGCCGTGGACGCGGATCAGGTCGTGGCTGTCGGCAACGTGGGGTGCAGGCGACTGCGTGCCGGTCCTCGTGGCCATGGTCTGGTTCTCCCTCCGTCCGGCGCGCGGCCGCCCCTCGGTCCCGGCCGGCGTGGTATGCCGTGGTCAGGCTAGCCCGAGGAGGGGCGCGGCACGTCGGGTGGGCGCAGGGAAGGGAGCGTGCGCGACTGCGCCTTCCGTGACCCCGCAGGCAACCACGTGCGCTGGTCCTCGGTGATGCCCGGCTCGGGGTCCGGAGGGTGCAGGACGGTGGAGGTTTCGGGCTGCCCGATGGGGCCGACGGTGTTCCAGCGCATCCCGCCGTTGATCGGTCTGGTGACCTGTTTGGGTCACGCATGACGGCATCCCGACCGCCGCCTGCGGGGCGGCGCGGCGGTAGGCGCTGGGCGGCATACCCACGAGCTCGGTGAAGCGCGTGCTGAAGGTCCCCAGGGACGAGCAGCCGACCGTGAAGCACACCTCGGGCGTTTCCAAGGCAGCCGTTCCGGCAGCACGACGTCCGGAAGGCGTCCTACCCTGTCTCGCGTGGCTGACAACGCGCCGGACATGAACGCCGCGACGCCGCACGTGACGTCGCCCCGACAGGTCGAGTGGTTGGTCGAGGCGGACCCGGCGATCCGGTGGCAGGTCATGCGCGACCTGACCGACGCACCGGCTGACGCCATCACCGCGGAGCGAGCCCGCGTGGCGACCGAAGGCTGGGGCGCCCGCCTGCTGGCCGCTCGTGACCCGGACGGTCAGTGGATGGGCGGTGCGTGCTTCCCGGGGCGCGGCGACCCGCCGGAGGACGGCAGCCAGCCGTGGACGTCGACGCTGCCGGCCATGATGGAGCTCTACGACTACGGGCTCGACCCCGCCACCGACACCGCTCGGGAGATGACCGCGCTGGTCGCTGCGAACTGCCGCTGGGAGTATGACGAGCAGCCCTTCTTCGACGGTGAGGTCGAGCCGTGCATCAACGGCCGAACGGTGACCCTGGGCGCCTACTTCGGCGCCGATGTCGACGGCATCGTCACTCGCCTGCTCGCCGACCAGCTCGCGGACGGGGGCTGGAACTGCTGGGTCGAGCACGGCGCGACCGTGTCGTCGTTCGACTCGACGATCTGCGTGCTCGAGGGCCTGCTGGAGTACGAGGGTGCAACCGGCGGATCGGTGCAGCTCGCCGCTGCCCGCCGGCGCGGTGAGCAGTACCTGCTGGAACGTTCGTTGTTCCGCCGCAAGAGCACGGGGGAGGTGCCGGTCGACGCCTGGCTGCAGTTCTCGTTCCCGACCCGGTGGCACTATGACGTGCTGCGTGGGCTGGAGTACTTCCGCAGGGCCGACGTCCCGGATCCGCGGCTCGGGGAGGCGATTGAGCTCGTCCGCTCCAAGCGTCAGGGAGACGGCACCTGGCTGCTCGAGAACACCCACCCCGGCGCAGTCCACTTCGCGCTGGAGGACGGCGACGGCCGCCCGAGCCGGTGGAACACCCTGCGGGCGTCCCGCGTCCTCGACTGGTGGGACGCGAGGGGTGCCGCGACCGATGGACCCCGGGAGTGAGTCACGACCAGTGCCTGCGTATCCGTGACCATGTCAGGCGTGCGAGGTCGTGCACCAGCGCGAGGGCCGCGACGCCGGCGAGCACCGCCGGGATGGCATTGAGGGTTTCGCCGTCGAGCCAGGGCCACGTGAGGAACAGGATGACCCCGACGGCAAACAGGATCGCCCGCCACAGGGGAGGGTCCTGCAGCTCGCGCCATTCGTCTCGCCAGATCTCGAACATACGTCCTCGTGGGTGTGGTCGCTGTTTGCGCGGTGTTGCGCGGCCAGCATTCTGCCCGTCGCGTGGCGGGAGTGGTGGCCGTTTGCAGACGTCGGCGGCCTCGGAGCGCACGCCCGCGGGCCAGGCGGCCGCGATGAACGGGACTGCGCGCCTACGCAGAGATGTGGGGGCTCTTCTGCTGACCGCAGTTACGGACCTTGGTGGAGGTGCGACCCCCACCCGTCGGGCACCATGGTCCTGCCTTCCCTCGGCGCTCGCCACCCTTGGTCCGCCGAGCGGCGGGGTGTGACAGCCACAGGCAAGAGGGGCCTACGGCCTCATCCGAGACCGCCGAAACTGGGCGCAGGAGTGGGGGGGGCCGATGGCCGGTCAGGAACAGCCGGGTCGACGCCACCGCGGGAGAAGTCGCACACGGATGGCGCTTCCCGCGTTCGCCGCCATCCTGAGCAGCTTCGTCGCGGCGACGGTGCTCTTCCCGACGACCGCGAGCGGGCTGGCGAAGATCCAGTGCAAGCAGACCACTGGAACAGCAGCCGTCGATCCGATCGTCTACCACAACCTGAAGGTCGGCTCTGGTCACGTGCACCAGTTCTTCGGCAACAACGCGTTCCTGTCGCTGGCCAACCCCAATGCTGCGAACTACACCGACCTGGTCGGCAAGGGCACCAACTGTGAGGACCCCGCGGACACGGCGGGCTACTGGACTCCCACGCTGCACAACATGAAGACCGGTGCGGCCGTGCCAGTCGCGGCGTTCACGGCCTACTACAGGAGCTGGAACTCACGGACGACCGGCGAAGGCGTGCCCTACCCGGCCGATGCCCGGCTGATCGCGAGCCGGATGGACTGGACCTGTGGGCAGCGGGAGCGTGTCAAGCCATCCCCGTCCATCCCCGACTGCTCCATGGCCGACGGAAAGAGCGGCTCACGCCTCACCGCGCACATCGACTTCCCCTCCTGCTGGACTGGGGTCCTTCCGCGCCACTGGAGCACCCAGGTGGGCAACACCAACGACAACGCACTGTTCGCCTACCGGCTGGACAGCGAGAACTGCCCGCCCGGCTTCCCGGTCAAGACCGTTGAGCTGCGCATGACGATCCAGTTCCAGTACACCGGAACGGGAACGGACCTGATGCTCTCCTCCGACCACATGGCGAACACCACGGACGGCCGATCACTTCATGCCGACTTCTGGAACACCTGGGTCCAGACGGGCTTCCAGACCATGGTGCGCAACTGCATCAACCCTGGCCTGAACCGCACGACTGCCCTCTGCAGGTGACCGAGGACGACCTTCCCGCCAACGACGTGGTCGCGAGCGCACACCGAACTGTCCAAGAAGGCTCGGACGTTGTCGCCCATCCGCTGGAACGACGCCCCGGCGGCGGCTGCATCGCTCAGTCCGTCACCCGGAACTCGATTGGTCCGTCGTGGTCTCCGAGGGTTGCGGCGAGTTCCTGATGGAAGCCCACCAGTTCCGTGAAGGGGACTGCCATCTTGGAGACGGCCGCGAGGTCTCTGCCCTGTTCCGTCGACGGTGGCGGATAGAGGGACAGTCCCTGGTCGAGTCCGAGGCGGGAGGTCTCGTGCTGCCAATCAGGCCATCTGAGGTCCGTGTAGAAGTCTTCTGTGCCGCCGGTGAGGGCCCATGCCACCAGGTCGCCGTGTCCCGCGATGCCCAGTGGGGTCCACTCAAGGAGGTCAGGCCCCCAGTAGCAGATCTCCCCGAGCTCGCCAGTCAGGCCGCCGCCGTTGACCGCGAAGATCCCACCAAGGACATCGTGGGCCACGACGAGATGAGCCGGCGGGCCCTGATGGGCGGTGGGGTCCGAGAGGTCGTTCGCCGTGGCAAGGTCGACCAGCTCGCTGGTTCCTCCGCCGAGGATCCGCAACCAGCCGTGGTCGACGACGAGCCCGCCGCAGGCGTATGCCAGCGCCCCGGTGGGGGAGCGCGTGGTCACCTGCAGTCGGAACAGCGTCTGCGCTGCTCGGTTGGGCTCCCGCTCGAGGATCTGGGTCCGGCCCCCGTCCTGCGCCCACTCGACGATCTGCGGCCACGCCGGTTCTTCGACGTCGGCCAGCTCCTGGACGCTTCGGATGATCCCCATGGGCGCCCACTGTGCCACGCGCGTCTGCTCAGTGGTCGCCCACGAGGAGGCACGTCACCGCCAGCCGATGGACGCGACTTCGACGGGTTCGCTGAAGCCCTTGAGCTTGACCGACCGACGATCGACCGCCACGTCGCGGCGCCGCGACGACTGCAGCGTTGCAGCGCTCACCAGCACCTCGGAACCCGCGGCGGCCGCACCGATGCGCGCGGCGAGGTTGACGCCGCCACCGATGTAGTCGAGGCCGGTCCGGCTCGCCTCCGCCCTGTGGACACCGATGCGCACGTGGGGTGCGAACCCGTACTCACGTCGTTGGTCGTCCAGCCGTCGTTGGATCGCGAGCGCCGCGTCGATGGCTTGGTCCACATCGTCGAAGGCGAGGAAGAACCCGTCGCCCGTCGCCTTGATCTCCTCGCCTCCGTGCTCGGCGACGACACCGCGCAGCGCCTTGTCGTGCCAGTCGAGGACCCGGGACCACGACTCGTCGCCAAGCAGCTCGGTCAGTTTCGTCGAGTCGACGATGTCGGTGAAGACGAATGCCCGCACGACCCGCTGTGTGCCGGCCACACCCCGTGCGCTGTCCCCGGCACCCCCGCGGGCACGCGGGTCGGTCGCGGCCTCGAGCGTGACCAGCAAGCGTGTGGTCCGTTCCACGTCAGGGGTCGCGCCGAGGTGCTCGAACCCCGCCCGGGCAGCTCTCGCCTCGACGATGGCCGCATCCGGCTCACCGGCGGCTGCGTGGACCTCGGCCAGTCCACGCCGCGCGACGGCGAGCTCATAGGGCGCGTCGGCCGCTGAGTACAGCTCGGCGGCGCGCTGCAGGTCCCGCCGCGCCGCGTCGAGCGCACCCTCACTCGCCTCGACCGCACCCATCGCGGCAGCCGCGGCGGCCGCAGGCACCCGCGTCCCGAACTGGTCCGCGATGTGCCCGATCTCCTCGGCAGCCGTCCGCGCCGTCGCGCTGTCGGACCCGGCCAAGGCGATCTCGACCTGCGCCTCGAGCAGTGGCAGCCGGTAGAGACCCGTATCGGGCGTCGCCCTCCAGGCCGGCGTACGCGCAGGGCCGTCGAGCGCTCGGCGGATCTCCATGGCGGCCACGGCGACCTTTCCCTCGGCGAGCCGCAGCAGGGACAGCGCAGGCTCGGGGTCGGTTCCCAAGGCGTGCGCCTCGACGAGGATGGCCTCGGCACCGGGTAGGTCACCGCGCCGCAGCCGGATGTCACCGATCTGGTACAGGGCGGTGCCCACCGCCGCCGGCACGTAACCGCGCAGCTCCACCGATGCCTGCCGGGCCTCCGCCTCGGCCTCGAGCCAGGCACCCCGACGACGCTTGATCTCGGAGCGGAACACCCGACACATCCCCGGGTAGCCGTTGATGCCCTCGCGCCGGCACCACCGGTCCTGCGCCTCTGTCCACTCCGCCGCCCGCGTCCACTCCCCGAGCGCGCTGCAGGTCTCGATCGTCGTGCAACACACACCCCCGGCAACGGCCGGCTCGAGCTCGCCCGAGATGGCGGCGACCGTGGCCTCGTCGACCAGGTCGAGCCCCTCCGCCACCCTGCCGGTCGACACCAGTGCCGCACCGCGCTCGGCCAACGCGAACGACTCGAGGTTGCGGTCCTGGAGGCGTCGCCCGATCTCGAGCGCACGGGTCGCGTTGGCAAGCGCCCCCTCGTCGTCACCGACCACCGCGTCGTGGAAGGACTGTGTTGCGGCCAGCCACCCGTGCCCGATGCCCTCGTCCGCGTGCTCCAGGATGCGCTCCGCTCGGCGTAGCCACGCGTTGGCGACGGGCCCGGCGTTCCGGAACAGGTGGTTCCGGGCCAGCATGACCGCGAGCATGGCGGCGGCCTCGTTGTCGTGTGCCCTGGTCGCGGCGGCATACGCGCGCTCGAGGGCGTCGATCGCGACGGGCAGCCGCCCGACCCACCAGGCCGCCTGGGCCAACAGCCCCAGCTCCGCAGGAGCCAACCTGCCCGCCTCGTCCTCGCCGTTGAGCAGGTCGAACGCCTCACGCCACGAGTGGCGCGCCAGCGCCTCCTGGGCGCGTTCAACGGGTGAGGCCTCGACCACGTCCGACATTGGACTCCTTCAGCCAGCGCTTCATTCTCGCACCGGACAGCACGGTCGTCGGCAGATCCGTGCATCTCGCGGTCGAAGCGGATGCGCGTTCGCCCGCTCGAGTAGGGGGATCAGCTTCGGCGCGATTCGAGCGGGACGCGGCAGATCCGCACTTCCCCACGTCAGTCGGGATCGATCACGAACTGCACTCGGGTTGGGAACTGCCCATCGTCGACAAGAACGACGAGCCGGCGACTGCCCCGCACCCACGCGAGGGCAGCAGGGATGACCCCGGCAGGGTCCTCGACCTCGAACGCGTCTGCGATCTCGAACACTTCATCTGCGACGCGGAGTGGCACGGGATCGAGAGGCGTCCCGATCCAGACCTCGCACCGCACGGGCCCCTCGACTGCGGGTTGCACGCGAGGATGGCTGAGCTGCGGTCGAAGTACCAATGGCTGTCTGGTGGTGCGTTCGACACATCACCGTCGGACTCGCTGTCCCGCACGACGACGCACCCATGACGCGACTCGAACTCGAGGCGACCTGCAACGTGGACATCAGCCCGAAACCTATCCGCGGGGGCTGGGGTCCGCTCATCGGCGCGACCGCACGCCGCGGGGAGCGTGACGATCTGCGCCCAGGCAGGCAGCTGGGCAGGATGAGCACATGGGATCGCCAGGGTGGCTCGAGCGGTATCGCGGTGGGGCACGTGAGCAGGTCTGGCACGAGCTGAGGCAGTACGGGCAGCAGGTTCGCGAACCCGGTCTCGAGGCGGAGGCGCAGTCCGTCTGCGATGAGATGGCTCGCCGGGCACGGCACAACGTCGAAGTGATCGTCGCGCGGCTCCACGAGCAGGGGTACCGGTTCCACTCCAACGACGACGCGCAGGAGCCGGTGGAGGCTCTGCGACCACCGGGACCGGACGCAAGTGCGCTGGTGCCGTGGCTGAGGGACACCTTCGGTGAGGTTCCGATGGTCGTGTCGTCCTGGCTGCGTGTGGTGGGCGATGTGTGGCTGGTCGGAACTCATCCGAGCTGGCCGCAGTCGGCGGCGGCTGATCCGCTGGTGATCGAGCTGGAGGGAACCCGCCACCCGGACGCGTCGATCCGCGACTACTACGACGGTGAGCTCGACGCGTGGCGCGAGTGGAGCCAGGAGGACGCCGAGGCAGGTGGATTCGTGCTTCCGGTGGCTCCCGACCGTCTCCACAAGGCCAATGTCAGCGGTGGGGGGCCGTACGGTTTCCGGCTCCCGGACGGCACCGCGGAGGGACTCTTCGTCGGTGAAGTCGCCATGCCGTTCGTCTCCTACCTGAACTGGGTCTTCCGCCACGGGGGCTTCCCCGGCGATGCGCCAGGGGATCAGCAGTGGAGGGTCAAGCAGAGCCTCGCCGACGGACTGTTGGCACTCTGAAGCGCACTCGATGCGCATGCAGTGCGTGGTGGAGCCGAAGCCTGTCATGATCGGCGACCATGACGAGGCTGGTTGAGGTGATCTCGAGCCTCGATGACCTTCCGGTCCTCGAGGCGGCCGACGTGGCGCCCACGATCTTCGCGCGCAAGCCCTGGACGCCGGCCTCTCCTTGCCTGGTGCTCGCCGAGGAGGCAGTTGGCGGGCGCGCCAGATCCGCCCCGGACTATGCCTACCTCCTCGAGGTCGACGTGGCCCGCGAGGTGCTGGCGGTCTGGTCTGACTGGCGCTCTGGCGTCGCACCGAGCCCAGATGAGGCCGCTCGCGCAGTGATCCATTACGCCGAGCACGACGCGTACGAGCCGCCTTAGCCGCGGAGCGGGTTCGACGTCGTCTGCTATCGGCGTGGCCTCACCTTCCCTGTCTGCGGCAGACGCGGATGTCTCACCGCCATCCGTCGCGCTGCCCCGTGAACGGGGGATCGAGGCTGCGCCGGTGACGCTTGCTGGCACACTCGCGTCGACCGACCTGAACGGGGGACACCATGACCGCGAATGCCGAGCCGGTGAAGATCCGGTTCTCGCTGGAGGCTGGCGACGACGGGTGGCCGCCGGTCGGCAGCGAAGGCGTGTGGGCGGCTTCCCTCGGCGGCGACCTCTATCGGCTGGACAACACGCCGTGGTTCGCGCGCGGCGTCGCATACGGCGACGTGGTCGAAGCGATGTCGGGGTCGGATGGCATTCCGTGGGCGACCCGGCTGGTCCAGTGGAACGGACACCTGACCATCCGCGTCATCCCGTTCAGGGCCGGCCCGCTGGCCGGTGACCTCCAAGCTGTCCTCGACGCCTTCGCGCCCTACGGCGTCACCGGCGAAGGTGCCGAGCCGTCGTACGCGATCGTGGCCCTCGACGTGCCCCCGAACGCGCCGCTCCGAGACGTCAAGAGCCTCCTGCGTGAGGGCCAGGCTGACGGCCGCTGGGAATACGAGGAGGGCTGCGTCAGCGACGAGTGGGAGGCCCTGTAGGGCGTCCGGGGGCAGATCCGGACGTTGGATCGCCTTCGCCCCGCGTTGAGGATCGCCTGACCGGCTCGTCGGGTTGGTCCGCGGACGCAGCCGCGACTCTGGGGCCATCGGGCCGTGGGCGCGGCGATCTTCGACCTCATGCCGGCGGAGCCCAGATGCCGTCAGGCGGACCACCCCTGCGAGCGGCATACTCGCCATCGTCGTCGAGGACGCGCTGCCAGGGCTCGCGGGCACCCCCCCCGCATCTCTCCAGCGTCTGCCAACGCAAGCCCCTTGATGCGCAGGTACTGCGCGCGGTTGTACGCACGCGACCGGGCGAGCCTGCGCTCAAAGTCGGCGCGGCCGTCGGCATCCCAGTTGGGCAATCTGAACCAGTCCTGGGCCGCGGGCGCAGTGTTTCGCCGCAGGAGCTCGCACGCTCGCGCAAAGGCCTGAGTGAGCATTTCGGTGTCGCGTCGGGAATGCCTGCCCGCCTTCACCGGCGTCCGGTTCGGTGAGCTGACCGCTCTCCGGGTGGCGCGGGTCGACCTCGCGCGCCTGGCACACGGCGGTCTCGTTGGCCATCGCCGCCGGGGTCAACGTCAAGGCGTGCAGTGGATGCTGGGGCACTCCTCGGCCGCCATGACGCCGACAACTACGCGGGCCTGTTCGGCGACGACGTGGATACCGTGGCGGCCCTGCTCGATTCCCATGTGCCACAAATGCGCCACAGCGGTGGAATCGAGGCGCCTCAGGGAGGTCGCAAGACGTCGCACAGGCCGCTGACCTGCGGATACGTGTGGTGGGGCAGGTCGGGCTTGAACCGACGACCGACGGATTATGAGTCCGCTGCTCTGACCGACTGAGCTACTGCCCCGGATGCTGCTGGCGCCGCACGGCGCCCGCGTGCGGCGATGCTATCGCGGGGTGCCCGCGGGACTTACACAGGTGCGGAGGCGCCGAGCCGGTCCCTCGGGTGGCACCCGTGAGGCGCAGGCGTTGCACGAGAACTGTGATTTCTCTGGTGCACATGTGGCTGTTGGTGCACAATAGGCTTCGTTGACCGCTCGCGGTCGACATGCAGACCGGTTGGACAGCAGCTGGGCCGAGAAGTGCAGAGGTCGTTGGGGAAGACGTCCCTCGCACACAGGAGGTCCCGGATGTCTGTCGCGATGCCGCGTGTCACGACCCGCGGGGTGGTGTTCATTCACTCCACCCCCAAAGCGCTGTGCCCGCACATCATGTGGGCCCTCGAGTCGGTGCTGGGCCAACGGCTCCACCTCGACTGGACCCCTCAGCCTGCCGGTGCCGCGCTGGTGCGCGCGGAGATCTCGTGGACCGGCGAGCCCGGCACCGGCGCCAAGCTCGCCTCGGCCCTGCGCGGGTGGGACAACCTGCGCTACGAGGTGACCGAGGAACCGAGCCCCGGCGCCGACGGTTCACGGTGGTCGCACACGCCGTCACTGGGGATCCACCACACCTGGACCTCCGCCGCTGGCGACGCCGTCGTCAACGAGGACCGCCTCCGCGAGGTGATCCGGCTCGCCCAGGGCTCGCCCGAGGCGATGGCCGAGATGCTCGACGAGCTGCTCGGGGTGGACTGGGACAACGAGCTCGAGCCCTTCCGGTATGCCGGTGACGGGGCCCCCGTGCGCTGGCTCCACAAGGTGGGGTGAGGGCGCAGAGAGGCCCAGCGCCGGGCGCTCACTTAGCCATACCGGGCTGCCTCCGGTAGCGTGGCCGGCCGATCCGGACCGACCCGGGAGGTCATTCGTGTACACCCTCGTCGTCCTGGCCGCCGTCGCCGCCGTTGTCGGCCTGCTGGGATTCGTGCTCACCTCGAGCACCAGCGACCGCCAGAGCCGCCACTCCGCGGGAACCGCCGCCGTGCCACGAGCGGGTGCCGCCACCTTGGCCCTGGGGCTTGCGGCCCTGCCCCTGGCCTTCGTCATGGACCGCACCGAGGTGGCGTTGTCCGCGCTGGCGCTGTGGTGGCTGACCCTGCCCTGGCTGGCCCTCACCTCCAGGCTCAACGCGTGGGCCCACGCCGCCTGGAGCCATGGCGCGGCTGGCGCCGGCGCAGGACTGGTGCTGCTGGCGTGGCAGGCGGTGACCCAGCAGCGCCCACTGGCCGCCGCCGTCGGCGTCTGGGCCCTATGGGGGCTGACCGCCGTCAGCGCCGTGCTGCTGCTCGCCTTCCTGCGCGAGGTCGCCGCGGAAGGGGGCCGTTGCAGGCTGGTGCCGCACCCGGCCTTCGGAGGCCTGTGGGCTGCCGGAGCGGCTGCTGCGCTCGTGCTGGGCATCGTGGCCCAGCCCACGCCGGAGGGGTCCACGCAGGCCACGGCCGCGCATCAGCCGACGGTTCCGGCCGCCACCGCACCCACGTCGCCGGGCGGCGGCCAGGCCGAGCACACGACGCACGCCCGGCCCAGTCCCACGACCACCGCGCCCTCGCGGACTGTCGCCACGACACCTGCAGCCCGGTCCGACCAGCGGACGCCGCGACCGACGACCACGACGTCCGCGACGCCGCGCACGACGACCAGTTCGCCGCGCTCCACGAGCACGACGGGTGAGCCCTCCACCGCGCAGCCGACGACCTCGTCGTCGACCACGACGAGCCCGCTCGACCTCGACATCTGGCCCACCCCGAAGAACCGCACACACACTCCACCCGGCAAGAAGTAACGGGCGGGCCCGCCGGACGGTCAGGGGCAGGGCGCCTTCAAGGCAGGACGGTGCCCCACCCTGGACATGATCAGCTCGTAGTCCTGACGGGTCACCAGCTCCATCGGCAGCGCCATGACCGCCTGGTTGGTGGGCTTGATGACCAGGACGTCGCCGAAGCGGACGACGCGGTCGATCGCGGTGTAGGGGATCTCGTAGCTGATGTCCGGTGTGGTCACGCGCAGCGTGCGTGGACCGAACGAGCTCGTCAGCAGCGACCCGGTGCGGGCCTGACCCTCCACCGCCCTCCTGACCTGGCTGGCGAGCGAGAGCTCCCACCACAGGTAGGAGACCGCGTAGAAGACGCAGAAGGCGGCCAGGCCGACGGCGGCGATGTCGTCCACCGACGCGGGACCGTGCCAGATCGGCGACTGGTGGAAGAACCAGAGCAGCACCGCCGTCAGCACCGCGGCGTTCAGGACGCGCGACACCCAGGTCCCCGGGTCGCGCCGCGCGAAGGCCTTCAGGGCTGCCATCTCGCGGCCGGGCAGGGACTCGTCGGCAAAGTACCGGTTGACCCCTGCCCCCTGGTTCCACGTCACACTCACTGCCGCCCGCCCCCTGTCCAAGCTGACTCACGCTATGGCCTGGTGAGAGGTGTCGGCCCCCAACGCCCGCAGGGTCACCCAAACGGGTGACCCTGCGGATGGGACGTCCTGGCGAGGTGGCTCGGCTAGACGCTCTTGAAGGTCAGGGCCACGTTGTGGCCGCCGAATCCGAAGGAGTTGTTGAGCGCCGCGATGTCACCTTCGGGCAGCTTGCGCGCCTCGTCCTTGACGACGTCGAGGTTGATCTCGGGGTCGAAGTCCTCGAGGTTGATCGTGGCCGGCGCCACCCGGTGGTGCAGGGCGAGCACGGTCAGCACCCCCTCGAGTGCACCGGCGGCCCCGAGAAGGTGACCGGTCATCGACTTCGTCGCGCTGACCGGCATACCGTCGGCCGCGTCGCCGAAGGCGCGCCGGATCGCGTTGGACTCCGCCACGTCGCCCACCGGCGTGGAGGTGGCGTGCGCGTTGATGTGCACGATGTCCGAGGCCGTGAGCCCGCCACGCTCGACGGCCTCCACCATCGCCCGCGAGGCGCCGGCGCCCTCGGGCTCGGGGGCGGCGATGTGGTGCGAGTCGGCCGACATGCCCACGCCGGCGATCTCGGCGTAGACCTTCGCGCCGCGCGCCCTGGCGTGCTCCTCGCTCTCGAGGACGATCACGGCCGCCCCCTCGCCGAGAACGAAGCCGTCGCGGCCAGTGTCGTAGGGCCGGGACGCGCGCTCCGGCTCGTCGTTGCGCTTCGACAGCGCCTGCATCGCCGCGAACCCGGCGAAGGGCAGCGGGTGCACCGCTGCCTCGGTGCCGCCGGCGACCACGACGTCGGCGCGGCCCGAGCGGATCATCTCCAGGGCGAAGCCCATGGCCTCGGCGCCGGACGCGCACGCCGACACGGTGGAGTGGGCGCCGGCGCGGGCGCCGAGCTCGAGCGAGACGTTGCCGGCAGGGCTGTTGGCCATGAGCATCGGCACCGCGAGCGGGAACACCCGCCGGGGGCCCTTCTCGCGCAGGTTGTCCCACTGGTCGAGAAGGGTCCAGACGCCGCCGATCCCGGTGCCGATGGCCACGGCGAGGCGCTCGGGCTCGACCTCGGGGCTTCCCGCGTCGGCCCACGCCTCGCGGGAGGCGATCATGGCGTACTGCGCGGACGGGTCGAGGCGGCGCGTCTCGACCTTGGTCAGCACCTCGGTCGGCGGGGTCTTGATCGTGGCGGCGAAGGTGACCGGGAGCTCGTACTTCTCCACCCAGTCGAACGTCATGGGGCGGGCGCCGGAGCGGCCCGCGAGGATCGCGTCCCACGTCTCGGCCACCGTGCCGCCGAGGGGGGTGGTGGCACCGAGGCCGGTGACGACGACACGTCGGGTGGCGGTCATGGGCGGTTCTGCTCCTTCGTCGGGGTCACGAGTGGTGGGGGGCGGGGCCGCGCTGGCCGTGGGGCCAGCGCGGCCGCCGCACGCGGGGGCTCAGCCCTGGTTCTTGGCGATGAAGCTGACGGCGTCGCCCACCGTGGTGAGGTTCTTGACCTCGTCGTCGGGGATGCGGACGCCGAACTTCTCCTCGGCGTTGACGACGATCGTCATCATCGACAGCGAGTCGATGTCGAGGTCCTCGGTGAAAGACTTGTCGGACTGGACCGAGTCGGTCGGCAGGCCGGTCTCCTCGTTCACGATCTCGGCGAGGCCCTCGAGGATCTCCTGCTCGCTCTGTGCCATCTGTCTGCTCCTTGAGTGTTGCGTTGGGTGGTTGCGTCTGTGCTGTGGCCCGATACACCCGTCAGGCCGGCGGGAGTCACGTCAGGGCAGGACCACGACCTGTGCGGCGTAGACGAGCCCGGCACCGAAGCCGATCTGGAGCGCGAGGCCCCCGCGGGGCGCCGACCCCTCACGCAGCATCCGCTCGGTCGCCAGGGGGATGGAGGCGGCGCTGGTGTTGGCGGTCTCGGCGATGTCGCGGGCCACGGCGATGTCGGAGGGCAGCTTGAGCTGCTTGATCATCGCGTCGATGATCCGCATGTTGGCCTGGTGCGGGATGAAGGCGTCGAGGTCCTCGGCGCGAACGCCGGCTGCGTCAAGGGCCTTCTGAGCGACCGGGGCCATGCCCCAGACCGCCCAGCGGAACACCGACTGCCCGGCCATGGTGATGGCGGGGAAGTCGATCTGCTTCTCGCGGGTCTCGATCCAGCTGTCGCGCTGGGAGATCGTCTTCCACTGCGAGCCGTCCGAGCCCCAGACGGTGGGGCCGATGGCCGGGGTGTCCGACGGTCCGACGATCGCGGCACCGGCGCCGTCGCCGAAGATGAACGCGCTGCCGCGGTCGTAGGGGTCGGTGAAGTCCGAGAGCTTCTCGACACCCACGACCAGCACGTGCGTGGCGCTGCCTCCACGGACCATGTCGTTGGCCAGCGCGATGCCGTGGCAGTAGCCGGCGCACGCGGCCGAGATGTCGAACGCGGCCGCCTGGATGCCGAGGCGGTCGGCGAGGATCGGCGCCGCGGCCGGCGTCTGGTAGGGGTGGGTGACCGTGGCGAGGACGACGGCGTCGATCTGCCCCGCCTCGAGCCCTGCCATGGCCAGCGCCTCGCGCGTGGCGTGCTCGGACATGTCGACGACCGTCTCGTCGGGGGCGGCGAAGCGGCGGCTGATGATGCCGGAGCGCTCGCGGATCCACTCGTCCGAGGAGTCGATCTTCTCGATCACCTCGGAGTTGGGGACGATCCGTTCCGGGCGGTAGGCGCCGATGCCCATGATGCGGGCGTGGGCCGCCCCCGTGGTGGTGACCGGGGTGCCGGTGCCCTTCGGGGCGAGAGGGGTCATGGCTCAGGCTTCCTGCTCGACAGAGGGGGAGGGGGCGGGCTGGCCGCCGTGCTCGCGGAGCATGCGCCGGGCGGCCTCGAGGTCGTCGGGGCTCTTCAGCGCGAGGGTCTCGACGCCCTTGAGGCCCCGCTTGGCCAGGCCGACGAGGGTGCCCGCCGGCGGCAGCTCGATGAGGCCGGAGACGCCGAGGTCGGCCAGCGTCTGCATGCACAGGTCCCAGCGCACCGGGTTGCTCACCTGGCTGACCAGGCGTGCGAGCACCTCGGCGCCGTCCCGCACCACCGCGCCGTCTGCGTTGGACACCAGCGCGACCGTGGGGGTGCTGGGGCTGAACCCTGCGGCCTGCCGCCCCAGCGCCTCGACAGCCGGGCCCATGTGGGTGGTGTGGAAGGCGCCCGCCACCTGGAGGGGGATGACGCGGGCGCGGGCCGGGGGGTCGGCCGTGAGCGCAGCGAGCTGCTCGAGGGTGCCCGCCGCGACGACCTGTCCGGCGCCGTTGTTGTTGGCCGGCGTCAGGCCGTGGCGCTCGAGGGTGGCGGCCACCTCTTCGGGGTCCCCGCCGAGGACGGCGCTCATGCCCGTGGGCGTCACGGCGCTGGCCGCCGCCATGCCGCGGCCCCGCTCCCGGACGAAGGCCATCGCGTCGGCGTCGGAGAGGACGCCGGCAGAGGCCGCCGCGGTGATCTCGCCCACCGAGTGCCCCGCCGTCACGGCCACGGCCGACGCGGGGTCGGCGTCACCGAAGAGGGCGGGGAGGCTGGCCAGGCCGGCCGCCACGATGAGCGGCTGGGCGACGGCCGTGTCCTTGATGGTGTCCGCGTCCGAGGTCGTGCCGTGGGCCACGAGGTCCAGGCCGGCCACCTCCGAGAGCGCCTCGAGCCGGGCGCGCACCGCGGGCAGCTCGAGCCAGGGCGTCAGGAAGCCGGGGGTCTGGGAGCCCTGTCCAGGGCAGACGATCGCGAGCACACCCCCAGCCTTCCGTCCGGGCCGTGACCGCACCGTGACCGAACGCCACCAACATCACGTGCCGGTGTTGGAGGATTCCTACAATTGCGGTGCGTCGGCGGCCGGGGCACTCTGACCCGTCCGCGGCGCGGGGCCGGCGCGGTGCGGGGGTGTGGCGAGCCGCCCCAGCGCCAGGGCGATGCGCACCGTGTGGGCGTCGTGGGCGTCGGTGAGGTCGTACCCGGTGAGGTCGGCGATCTTGCCCAGCCGGTAGCGGACGGTGTTGGGGTGCACGAACAGCAGGCGCGCCGTGCCCTCGAGGCCGTTGCCGCCCTCGAGGTAGACGGCCGCGGTCTGCAGGAGGTTGGCCCCGCTGCTGTCCGACAGGGGCCTCCAGATGCGCTCGAGCAGCTGCACGCGGGCCGCGGCGTCGCCGACGAGCACCCGCTCGGCCAGCAGGTCGTCGGCCGAGACCGGACGAGGGGCCTCCGGCCACGCGTGGGCGCACGACTGGCCCGAGAGCGCGGCACGGGCCGACCGTCCCGCGGCGAACAGGTGTGGCACCGTCGGGCCGACGACGATCGCGCCGTCGCCGAAGTGCCCGCCGAGCTCGCCGGCGGCGGCCAGCGCGTCGTCGACGTTGCCGAGGATGCACACCAGGCGTCGGCCCTGCACAGCGGCGAGCAGGTCGACCCCGAGCTTCGCCGCCGAGCGGCGCAGCCCGTCGACGACGCCCGCGGAGCCGCCCGGAGGGCTGCTGCCGGCGACCACGGCGACGCGTGTCGTGGAGCCCCACCCGAGGGCCGCCGCCCGCGACTGCATCGAGTCGTCGGCCTCCCCGCGCAGCACCGCGTCGACGACCAACCCCTCGAGCCGGGCGTCCCACGCGCCCCTGGCCTCGGCCGCGTGCGCATAGACCTCGGCCGCGGCGAAGGCGATCTCGCGGCTGTACCGCAGCACCGACTCGCGCAGCGCCTGCTCGCCCCCGGGCTCGGCGAGCTCGGTCGCGTGCTCCTCGACCGCGTCGACCACCGAGCGCACGAGGTCGAGCGTCTGCTTCAGGCTGATCGAGCGGGTCAGCTCCCGCGGGGCGGTGCCGAACACGTTGGCGGTCACCGGCTGCTGGCCTCCGCCGTCGCGCAGCCAGGAGATGAAGGCGGCGATGCCGGCCTGGGCGACCAGCCCCACCCACGAGCGGTCCTCGGCGGACAGGGCGCGGTACCAGTCGTGGCTGGTCTCCATCCTGCGGATGGCGGCGCTCGACAGGTCGCCCGCGCCACGCTCGACACGGCGCATCGTGGCGGCTGACACGGGCGCCTGGGCGGACGGCATACCCGCACTCTATTTGTATGCCGCCCACAACGGCGCCGTGGGCGCCGGTCAGGCTCCGGCCGCGTCCCGCCAGGAGTGCTCGGGCTCGTAGCCCAGCACACGCCGTGCCTTGTCGATGCACAGCAGGGTCTCGTGCTCGCCCAGGCTGCGGCGGACCTCGACGCCGGGGAACACCTCGGCCATCAGCTCGCCACTGGAGCGGCCCATCACCGTGTCTGCGTTGGCGATGACGAAGACGTCGGCCCCGGTGGCGTCGTGCTCCAGCGCCCGGCGCACGGCCTGGGCGCCGTCGCGGGCGTCGATGTAGCCCCACAGGTTCCACCTGCGCAGCTGAGGGTCGCGGTCGAAGTCCGGGAACCGTTCGTAGTCCTCGGGATCCATGACGTTCGAGAACCGCAGGCCGACCATCTTCAGGCCCGGGTCCCACCGGCAGAACTGCCGCGCCATCTCCTCCTCGAGCGTCTTGCCGAGCGAGTAGGTCGACTCCGGCCGGGGCGTGTACTCCTCGTCGACCGGCGCGTAGGGCGGCGGCGTGTCGAACGGCAGGCCGAGCACGGTCTCGCTGGAGGCCCAGACGACGTTGCGGATGCCGGCGGCCCGGCAGGCGGCGAAGACGTTGTAGGTCGACGGGACGTTGTTGGCGAAGGTGGTCGCGTTGGGCACCAGCCCGGGCGCGCGGATCGCCGCGAGGTGCACCACCGCCGCCACCGGCCCGTGCTCGTCGACGCCGCCGGTCAGCGCCGGCAGCACCTGCCCGTAGTCGGTGAGGTCGACGTCGAGGTACTCGCCGGGGTCGCCCTCCGGCAGCCGGCGGTCGAGGGCGAGGACGTCCCAGCCCTGGTCGCGCAGGTGGCGGACGACGGCGCGGCCGAGCTGCCCGGCCGCGCCGGTGACGGCGACGCGTCGCGGGTCGGGGGAGTGGTTCGACATGCCACCCATCCTGGCGTCGCGCGAGCACGCCCGCACGGCGGGGAGCGGAACGTCCCGGGCCCAGACGCAGGTATGCCGCCCGATCAGGTGAGCGGGCGGCATACCGGGTGGTGCCTGGTGGGGAGGGTCAGGCGTCGCCCCCGGCATTGCCCGACGTGCCGGCGGTGACGTCGAGCAGCCGGTAGCGGGATGCCGCCTCGCGCGCGGCGCTGGCGTCGACCTCGCCGCGGGCGGCCAGCATCTGCAGCGCCCGCACCGCGACGGACGGGCCGTCGATGTGGAAGAAGCGCCGGGCAGCCGGACGGGTGTCCGAGAAGCCGAAGCCGTCGGCGCCCAGGGAGGCGAAGTCGGTCGGTACCCACGGCTGGATCTGGTCCTGGACCTGCCGCATGTAGTCGGACACGGCCACGACCGGCCCGCGGGTCTCGCGCAGGCGCTGGGTGACGTAGGGAACCGGTGCGTCCTGGTCGGGGTGGAGGAACCTCTGCTCGTCGCAGCGCAGGCCGTCGCGCCGCAGCTCGTTCCAGGAGGTGACCGACCAGACGTCGGCCACGACGCCCCAGTCGTTGCGGAGCAGCTCCTGCGCCTCGAGCGCCCACGGCACACCGACGCCGGAGGCCAGCAGCTGCACGCGCGGCGGCGTCTCGCCCAGGCCCTCGCTTTTGCCGGGGGCGTAGAGGTGCATGCCCTTGAGGATGCCCTCGCGGTCGACGTGCTCGGGCTCGGCCGGCTGGGCCATCGGCTCGTTGTAGACCGTTAGGTAGTAGATGACGTTCTCCGGGCTCTCGCCATACATGCGCCGGAGGCCGTCCTCCATGATGTGCCCGATCTCGAACGCGAACGCCGGGTCGTACGTGACGACCGCGGGGTTGGTCGCGGCGAGCAGCGGGCTGTGGCCGTCGGCGTGCTGCAGGCCCTCGCCGGTCAGCGTGGTGCGGCCCGCGGTGGCGCCGATGAGGAACCCGCGGGTCATCTGGTCGGCGGCCGCCCAGATCGAGTCGCCGGTGCGCTGGAAGCCGAACATCGAGTAGAAGACGTAGATCGGCACCATCGGCTCGCCGTGCGTCGCGTAGGACGTGCCGGCCGCGGTGAACGCCGCCAGCGAACCCGCCTCGTTGATGCCGAGGTGCAGGATCTGGCCCTGCGCCGACTCCTTGTAGGCGAGCATCAGCTCGGCGTCGACCGAGGTGTAGTGCTGCCCGTGCGGGTTGTAGATCTTGATCGTCGGGAAGAACGAGTCCATGCCGAACGTGCGGGCCTCGTCGGGGATGATCGGCACGACGCGCTTGCCGAACTCCTTGTCGCGCATGAGCTCCTTGAGCAGCCGCACGAACGCCATGGTCGTGGCGACCTGCTGCTTGCCGGTGCCCTTCTTCACGACCGCGTAGGAGTCGTGCGACGGCAGCTCGAGCGGCTTGTGGTCGACGACGCGCTTCGGGAGGGAGCCGCCGAGCTTCTGGCGCAGCTCCTTCATGTACTGGATCGTCGGGTCGTCCTCACCGGGGTGGAAGTACGGCGGACGGTAGGGGTCGGCCTCGAGCTGCTCGTCGGTGATCGGCAGCTTGAGGCTGTCGCGCAGGCCCTTGAGGTCGTCCAGCGTGAGCTTCTTCATCTGGTGCGTGGCGTTGCGGCCGGCGAAGTGGCTGCCGAGGCCGTAGCCCTTGATGGTCTTGGCGAGGATGACCGTCGGCTGGCCGGTGTGCTCCGTCGCAGCCTTGTAGGCGGCGTAGACCTTGTGGTAGTCGTGCCCGCCGCGCTTGAGCTTCCACCAGACGTCGTCGTCGCTCCATTCCTTGACCATCTCGCGGGTGCGCGGGTCGCGGCCGAAGAAGTGCTCGCGGACATAGGCGCCGTCGTTGGCGCGGAAGGTCTGGTAGTCGCCGTCGCTCGTCTGGTTCATGATGTTGACCAGCGCACCGTCGCGGTCCTGGGCCAGCAGCGGGTCCCAGCCGCGGCCCCAGACGACCTTGATGACGTTCCAGCCGGCGCCGCGGAAGAACGACTCCAGCTCCTGGATGATCTTGCCGTTGCCGCGCACCGGGCCGTCGAGCCGCTGCAGGTTGCAGTTGATGACGAAGGTGAGGTTGTCGAGCTCCTCGCCAGCCGCCAGCTGCAGCAGGCCGCGCGACTCCGGCTCGTCCATCTCGCCGTCGCCGAGGAAGGCCCAGACGTGCTGCTGGCTGGTGTCCTTGATGCCGCGGTTCTGGAGGTACTTGTTGAACTGGGCCTGGTAGATGGCGTTCATCGGGCCGAGGCCCATCGACACCGTGGGGAACTCCCAGAAGTCCGGCATCAGGCGCGGGTGCGGGTAGGACGGCAGCGCGAGCGGCTTGCCGTCGACGAGGTGGCTCTTCTCCTGGCGGAAGCCGTCGAGCTGCTGCTCGCTGAGCCGTCCCTCGAGGAACGCGCGGGCGTACATGCCGGGGGAGGCGTGGCCCTGGAAGAAGATCTGGTCGCCGCCGCCCGGGTGGTCCTTGCCGCGCCAGAAGTGGTTGAAGCCCACCTCGTAGAGGGTCGCGGCCGACGCGTAGGTGGAGATGTGGCCGCCCACGGAGATGTCGGGGCGCTGCGCGCGGTGCACCATGACCGCGGCGTTCCAGCGGAGCCAGGCGCGGTAGCGGCGCTCGACCTCCTCGTCACCGGGGAACCAGGGCTCACGCTCCGGCGGGATGGTGTTGATGTAGTCGGTCGCGGTCAGCGACGGCACACCGAGCTGCTTCTCCCGCGCACGCTGGATCAGCTTGAGCATCAGGTAGCGCGCACGGGTCCGGCCACCCTCCTCGATGGCCCCATCGAGGGAGTCGAGCCACTCCTGGGTCTCGTCTGGGTCGATGTCCGGCAGCTGGCTGGGCAGGCCGTTCAGGATGGGTCCGGCCTGATCGCGTGCGGCCACGTCGTCGGTCCTTTCTCGGGCGTCGACCGCTGGTGTGCCGAGCGGCCACCAACCATCTTCCCCCCAAAGGAGGTGGACGTCACAACCAGGGTCGGCTACTGGGTGGTACCCCGCTCTGTGCTGGGGGAACACCCGCGAGGGGAGTCGCGCCCGAGGCCCTCCGCGGCCCGGTGGGGCCGTCTCGATTGGCCAGCCGGGAGCCGAGTTCGGAATACTCGTCGCCCGTATGTGCCCTGCGACCACGACCAGACCAGAGCCGGCGCCACCCCAGACGAGGCGCCAGCTGCGCAACCGCTTCCGCGGTGACATCGAGGGGATGCGGGCCATCGCCGTGCTCCTGGTCGTCGTCTTCCATGCCGGTGTGGGCGCGGTCAGCGGGGGCTTCGTCGGCGTCGACGTCTTCTTCGTGCTCTCCGGCTTCCTCATCACCGGGCTGCTCGTGGACGAGATCGCGCGCACCGGCACCATCTCGCTGGCCGACTTCTACGCCCGTCGCGTGCGCCGGCTCCTCCCGCTCTCGACGCTGGTGCTGGCGGCCACCGCGCTGGCGTCCTACCTCCTGGTGCCGCCCATCGACCGCAAGGGCATCGCGGTCGACCTCGCCGGCGCCGCCCTGTGGGGTGCCAACTGGCGCTTCGCAGCCGAGTCGACCCAGTACATGGCAGACACCGACAAGAGCCCGGTGCTCCACTACTGGTCGCTCAGCGTCGAGGAGCAGTTCTACATCGTCTGGCCGCTGCTCCTGATCTTGCTGGTGGGCCGGTCCGGGCTCGCCAAGCGGGCCTGGGGTGTGGCGGTCCGGCGGATCACCCTGGCGCTCACGGTCCTCATCGCGGTCTCGCTCGTCGCCTCCTGGCAGCAGACCGCGTCCGGCAGCGCCTTCGCCTACTTCGGGCTGCACACCCGCGCCTGGGAGCTCGGGATCGGGGCGGCCCTCGCCCTCGCCCGGCCCGTGCTGCCGCGCCTCCCGCGCCTGGCCGCCCACGCCGCGGCCGTGACCGGCGTCGTCATGATCGTGGGCTCGGCCCTGGTCATGGACGAGGCGACGCCGTTCCCGGGCACGGCAGCCCTGGTGCCTGTGCTGGGCGCCGCCCTGCTGGTCGGCGCGGGAGCCCGGCTGCCCGACCAGGGCGTCGCCCGGGCCCTGTCACACCCCGTCCTGCGCTACATCGGGCGGGTCTCCTACGCGTGGTACCTCTGGCACTGGCCGGTGCTCGTGCTGGTCAACGCGCGCTTCGGCACACCCAGCGCGACGGGCACCGGCGCGGCGCCCTGGCCGCTCGTCCTCGCTGCGGTCGCGTTGTCCTTCGCGCTGGCCGTCATCAGCCACTACCTGGTCGAGCAGCCCATGCGCAGCGCGGGCTTCCTCAAGGTCTCGAGGGGGCGCTCGCTGCGTGCCGGGGGCGCGCTCGTGGGCGTGGCGCTGGTCACGAGCTGTGGCCTCGCCGTGGGCTCCACGGTCTCCGAGGAGACCGTCGTGGCCACGCCGGGCACCTCGAGCACGGCCCCCGCCGGGAAGGTGTCGCCGACCCGGCCGGAGGAGGCCCGCAAGGACTCCCCGCCGGTGGACGGCTGCTACAACGGCCATGGTGGGGCCCAGGTCCCCGCGGCGGCGAAGTGCCGGGTCGGTCCTGCCGACGGTGGCAAGCGCACCATCGCCCTGGTGGGCGACTCGCACGCGACCAACTGGCGCGCGGCGATGACCAGCGCGGCCAAGGCCAAGGGCTGGACCGTCTACTTCTTCGGCAAGGCGTCCTGCAGCATCAACGACGTGCCGGTGTGGCTCGACCAGGAGAAGACCGAGTACGAGTCCTGCACCGAGTGGCGCGAGAAGGTCCTCGAGCGCCTCGCCTCCATCCCCGACCTCGACGCCGTCGTCGTGGGCCGCTACAAGAACTACGACACCCGGGTGGTGCTGCCCGACGGGTCCCTCACCACCGAGAAGACGGTCGGGCCGGTGTGGCAGGAGGGCGCCGAGCGCTCCTTCGCCGAGCTGGGGAAGATCGCCCCGCGCATCGTCGTGCTGCGCGACGTGCCCTGGCCCGGGCAGGACGTGCCGTCCTGCCTCTCGAAGCACCCCAAGGACGTCGAGCGGTGCTCGTTCGAGCGTGCCACGAACGCGCACCAGGACGAGGTGCTCTACGAGGCTGAGCGCAAGGCGGCGGCCGGCAGCAAGGGCATCGGCTTCGTCGACATGACGGACGTCATCTGCCCCGCCGAGCGCTGCCAGGTGGTCAGCCCCGAGGGCCGCATCATCTACCGCGACACGCACCACCTCACCGAGGGGTTCAGCGCGTCGGCGGGCCGGGCACTCGCCCAGCGGATCGAGGCGTCCCTCTAGGGAGCGGGCGCCCGTCTGGGTCAGAGTCCGAGGCGGTGGCCGCCGGCGTAGACCGTCAGGCGGGGCGGCCGGACGAACCCGACCAGCGTCATGCCCGCCTCCTGGGCCAGGTCGACGGCCAGCGACGACGGAGCGGACACCGAGGCGAGGGCGGGGATGCCGGCCATGACCGCCTTCTGCGTCAGCTCGAAGCTCGCCCGTCCACTGACGACGAGCACGTGGCCCGTCAGCGGGAGCAGGCCCTCGCGGCCGGCCCAGCCGACCACCTTGTCCACGGCGTTGTGGCGCCCCACGTCCTCGCGCACGGCCAGCAGTTCGCCCGCCGCGGTGAAGATGCCCGCAGCGTGCAGGCCGCCGGTGCGGTCGAAGACCTTCTGCTGCGTCCGGAGCGCGTCGGGCAGGCCAGCCACCACCTCCGGTGACAGGCGCACCGGGTCGTGCGCCACGGCATACCGGCTCTTGGTGGTGATCGCGTCGATGCTGGTCTTGCCGCACACCCCGCACGCGCTGCTGGTGTAGCTGCCCGAGCGCTCGGTGCGCGAGGTGTCGACCACCGTGCCGGGCGCGAGGGTGATGTCGACGACGTTGAAGGTGGGGGAGCCGGTCTCGTCCTCGTCGAGGCAGTGCATGGCGTGGTGCACCGCATCGGCGCCGGGCACGATGCCCTCGGTCAGCAGGTAGCCGATGGCGAGGTCGAAGTCGTCGCCCGGGGTGCGCATCGTGACGTACACGGACGTGCCTTCGACCCGGATCTCGAGCGGTTCCTCGACCGCGAGGGTGTCCGGGCGGCTCGACACGGCCGGGCCTCCGGGCTCGTCGACCACGACCCGGGTGCTCGGCACACGCCTCGTGACCCGTCCCACGACACGCACTGTATGCCGTGGGGGAGCCATGGCCGATAGTGGAGCCGTGGACAGGGAGCAGGGGAGGGAGCAGGGCTGGGAGCCGGTGGCGCTCTACGGTGACGAGGGGCCGACGTGGCGTGGGGTCTCGCCGAAGCTGGCGACGGCGAGGTCGGTCCTGGCCTCGGCGGTATGCGGCGTCGTGCTCGTCGCCGCCGTCGCCCTGTGGGCGGTGTCGGCGTGGTCGCCGCTGCTCGTCGTGGCAGGGGGCGCCGTCGCGGCCTGGCTGTGGCTGCTGTGGCTGGTGCGCCGTCAGGTCGCGGCGATCAGCTGGGCCGAGCAGGCCGAGGAGCTCGTCATCCGCCGTGGACGCCTCTGGCGCAGCCTGGTCAGCGTCCCCTACGGCAGGCTGCAGCTTGCCGACGTGCAGTCGGGCCCGCTGGCCCGGCACTTCGGCCTGGCCAGCGTGCAGATCCACACCGCGTCGCCCCGCAGCGGCGGCAGCATCCCCGGGCTGCCGGTCGAGGAGGCCGAGGCCCTCCGGGCGCGGCTGACCGAGCGCGGCGAGTCGCAACGGGCCGGTCTGTGACCCGACCCGACCCCGCCCCGCCGACCGACGGCTGGCGTCGCCTGCACCCGCTCTCGCCGCTGCTGCGCGGGGGGCTTGCCCTCGTCGCCGCCGGCGCGTGGCTGGTCAGCAACCAGCTCGACTCCTGGATGTCCGCATCGGAGCTCCAAGAGGGGCCGCCGCTGACCCTGCTCGGGGTGCTGGCCGCGGCCGGCCTGCTGGTCCTGGTGCTCACCTCGTGGCTGTCGTGGCGGGTCTCCCGGTTCCGGATCGGCGCGAGCACGCTCGAGGTCCGCACGGGGCTCGTGCTGCGCCAGCACCGGCAGGTCCGCTACGACCGGATCCAGGCCGTGGACCTGCGCCGCCCCCTCCTCGCCCGGCTCGCCGGGCTGTCCGAGGTGCGCGTGCAGTCGGCCGGGGCGGGATCGGACGCCCGCCTCGCCTACCTGCCGGACGCGGACGCCCACGAGGTGCGCCGCCGGCTCATGGCCCTGGCCGGCCGCGGTGACGAGCGCGCCCCGGAGGAGACGGCATCCCTCCCCGACGACCGGTCCGCGGACCGGGGCAGCCTGACGCTGGTGCGCGTGCCGGGCCGGCGGCTGCTGCAGGCGACCCTGTTCCGAGGTCGCACCCTCGCGGTGCTCGTGGGCGTGCCCACCCTGCTGTGGGCGCTGGCCACCGGGCGCGGCGGAGTCGTCGCGGTCGTCGGCCCCGCCCTGCTGGCCTTCGGCGGCAACACGGTCCAGGAGCTGGTCCGCGAGTGGGAGTTCCGCCTGCAGCGCGACCACGACGGCATCCACGTCAGCCACGGGCTGACCGAGCTGAAGGCGAGCAGCGTGCCGGTGCACCGTGTCCAGGCGGTTGCCCTCCGTCAGCCCGTGCTCTGGCGGGCACCGGGCTGGTGGCGCATCGAGGTCAACGTCGCCGGCGTCGGCGAGGGCAGTGACGACGGAGCCACCGTGCTGCTGCCGGTGGGGACTGTGCAGGAGGCCCTGACGACCCTGCGGGTGCTGCGGCCCGACCACGACGTGCGCGCCGCGCTGGCCGGCATGACCGGCGCGGGCGTGGCAGCGCCGGAAGGGGAAGGTGGTCTCCCACCCGGCAGCACGGCATACACGGTGGCGCCGCCACGGGCGGTGTGGCTCAGCCCGCTGGTCCGCCGGCGCCATGGGTATGCCGTGACACCGGACGCGCTGCTCGTGTGCGGCGGACGGGTGCGCCGCTTCGTGGAGGTCGTGCCCCACGCCCGGGTGCAGTCGCTGCGGCTGCGGCAGGGGCCGCTGCAGAGGCGGCTGGGGCTGGCGACGGTGGAGGTGCTGACCACCCCCGGGCCAGCGCGGCCACGTGCGCGACACCTCGACGCCGGCGAGGCCACCCGGCTGCTGAACGCGCAGGTCGGCCGCTCGAGCCGGGCGCGGGAGCGGGTGCAGTGAGGCCGGCGCTGCCCAAGGGATGGCCAAACGGGTGGGAATCTCGGCAATCGGTTGCGCGAAGGGCCTCGAACCGGGTGGACTGTGCGGCACAGGTCGAGAAGCGAGGACGGAGAAGGGTGTGAGTACCTCCGCGCAAGCGGCGGCGCCGGGGAGTGCGGCGGGCAAGCTGGGTTTCACCGTGGGGCAGGTCATCCAGGAGTTCGGCTACGACTCCGATGTCGATGACGACCTGCGCTTCGCCATCGAGGACCTCACGACGAACGAGCTCGAGGACGAGGACTACGGGGACGTCGCGGATGCCGCCATGATCTGGTGGCGTGACGACGACGGCGACCTCGTCGACATGGTCGTGGACGCCCTCACCAACCTCGCCGACCACGGCTTCATCGTCGTGCTCAGCCCCAAGGCGGGTCGTTCGGGCCACGTCGACGCCAGCGACATCGAGGAGGCGGCCACGACGGCGGGCCTGCACACGTCGGGCACGGTGAACGCCTGCGAGGACTGGACCGCCACCAAGCTGGTCGCACCCAAGTCGGCGCGGCGCTGAACTGGCTGGCACACTGGCCGGCATGACGCAGACGACCCACCCGACGGCGCTCGCCGTGGGCGCCACCGCCCCCGACTTCACCCTGAAGGACCAGAACGGCCAGGACATCTCTCTGTCGGAGTTCCGGGGCCAGAAGAACGTCGTGCTCGTCTTCTACCCCTTCGCCTTCTCGGGCATCTGCACCGGTGAGCTGTGCGAGATCCGCGACGACCTCGGGTCGTTCGTCTCCGACGACGTGCAGGTGCTCGCCATCTCGTGCGACCACATGTTCAGCCAGCGCGCCTGGGCCGACAAGGAGGCCTACTTCTTCCCGCTGCTGTCCGACTTCTGGCCGCACGGCGAGGTCGCCCAGGCCTACGGCGTCTTCAACGACAGGGCCGGCGCAGCGCTGCGCGGGACCTTCCTCATCGACCGCGACGGCACCGTCCGCTGGAGCCTGGTGAACCCGATCGGCGAGGCGCGCGACTTCTCCGGCTACCACGAGGCCCTCAAGCAGCTGGCGTGAGGCCGTGCTGACAGAATGACCCACCACACCCGGCGGGCCGGCCCGTGCCTGCCCGCCCGGGGCCTGTAGCTCAGTTGGTAGAGCACCGCGTTTACACCGCGGGTGTCGTCGGTTCGAGCCCGGCCGGGCCCACGTGCAGCACCAGCAGCCGACCCTGGCCGACGTCGTCGGCGCCCTGGAGGGCCTCTACCCGCCCTCGACCGCGCAGTCGTGGGACCAGGTGGGCCTGGCGGCCGGCGACCCCGCCCAGCCCGTGCGCCGCATCCACTTCGCGGTCGACCCCACCCTGGCCGTGATCGAGGAGGCCCGGGAGTGCGGTGCCGACCTGCTGGTCACCCACCACCCGCTGCTCCTGCGGGGCGTGCACAGCGTCGCGACCACCACCGCCAAGGGCGCCAGCGTCACGAGCCTGGTCAGCGGGGGAGTGGCGCTCTACGTCGCGCACACCAACGCAGACATCGCCTCGCCCGGAGTCTGCGACGCGCTCGCCGCGGCGTGCGGGCTCACCGCCCTCGAGCCCCTGGCCGTCGTCGAGGGCCAGCCCCTCGGCCGGGTGGGCATGCTCCCGGGCCCGACGTCGCTCGCCGACTTCGCCACTTTCCTGTGTGCCGCGCTGCCCCGGGCTGCGGGCGGCATCCGGGTGGCCGGGCCCCCCGACGCGACCGTGCGACGGGTGGCGGTCGTGGGTGGTGCCGGCGACGACATGTTCGAGCACGTCCGCACCAGCGGCGCCGACGTGTACGTCACCGCCGACCTGCGCCACCACCCGGTGCTCGAGGCGCGGGAGGAGTCCCGTGGCGGGCCGCCCTACCTCGTCGACGCCGGCCACTGGGCGACCGAGTCGGTGTGGCTCACCAGTGTCGAGGAGCGGCTGCGGGCGGCACTTGCCGAGCTCGGGGACGCGGGCACTACGGTGGAGACCCACATTTCCAGATTGCGCACCGACCCGTGGGACTTCGTGGTCGGGGCCGAGGCTCCCGGAGGTACGTCCTGAAAGCCGACCCGTCCCGCCAGTGGCGACTGCTCGACCTGCAGGCCATCGACACCCGCCTGGACCAGATCGCCCACGCGAAGAAGACGCTCCCGCAGATCGCGACCCTGAAGGACCTGCACACGCAGGCCGAGCTCCTCGACACCGAGCTCGTGCGGGTCCGCACCGAGCTCAGCGACGTGCAGCGCGAGGTGGCGAAGGCGGAGGCCGACGTGCAGCTCGTGCGCGACCGGGCGGCCCGCGACCAGGCTCGGCTCGACTCGGGCACCGGGACCGCCAAGGACCTCCAGGCACTCCAGCACGAGATGCAGTCCCTCGCCCGGCGGCAGGCCGAGCTCGAGGACGTCGAGATCGAGATCATGGAGCGGGCCGAGGCGGTCGAGACCGAGCTGGCGCGGCTGGAGGGCAAGCACGCCGAGCTGGCGGGCAAGCTCGAGGAGGCCCAGGCCGCCCACGACTCCGCCGTGGCCGACCTCGATGCCGAGGCGGTGCGCGTGGCAGCTCCCCGGGCGGACGTCGTGGCCGGCGTGGGTGAGGACCTCGTCGCGCTCTACGAGAAGGTGCGGGCTGCCAGTGGCGGCCTGGGCGCGGCTGCCCTGAGCCACCGGCGCTGCGGCGGTTGCCAGCTCGAGCTGAACTCCGTGGACATCAGCCGCATCAAGGCGGCCGCGGCCGACGAGGTGCTGCGCTGCGAGGAGTGCCGCCGCATCCTCGTGCGCACCGCCGAGTCGGGCCTCTGACGGGCGTGGGCCGCGCACTCGTCGTCGAGGCGGACGGGGGCTCGCGGGGCAACCCGGGAGTGGCCGGCTGGGGCGCGGTGGTGCTCGACGGCACGAGTCGCGACCTGCTGCACGAGGGCTGCGCACCGCTGGGCCAGGCCTCCAACAACGTCGCCGAGTACACCGGCCTCATCGAGGGCCTGCGGGCCGCGCAGGGCATCGACCCGGCGGCGGACATCCGGGTGCGGATGGACTCCAAGCTGGTCGTCGAGCAGATGTCGGGCCGCTGGAAGATCAAGCACGAGGACATGAGGCGCCTGGCGCTGGTGGCCCGTGACGTGGTGGCCGAGATCAGCCGCGCGGGCGGGTCCGTGACCTTCGAGTGGATCCCCCGCGAGAAGAACAAGCTCGCCGACGCCCTGTCCAACCGCGGCATGGACGGCGTGACGCTCAGCCGCCTGGTCGCGATCGAGGAGGGCACGCCCGACACCAGCGTCGCAGAGGCCGTCGACGAGGTGGTCGACCCGGCGCCCTCGGGCACCGCGGCCCCGGTCGGGGTGGGCCCCGACCTCGGCACCCCGACCCGGATCCTCCTCGTGCGGCACGGCGTCACGGACTTCACCGCCGAGGGCCGGCTCGACGGCCGCGGCGGCGCCGACCCCTCGCTGAACGCCTCCGGCCGGTCGCAGGCCGCGGCGGCCGGCCGGGCCGCCGCCCATCTGCTCGGTGGCGCCCCGGCCCGGCTGGTGACCTCGTCGCTGACCCGGGCCGTCGAGACGGGGGCGGCCGTGGCCGAGGCCACCGGTCTCGAGCCCGAGGTCGACCCCGACTGGGACGAGCAGAACTTCGGCGACTGGGACGGAGCCAGCGTCGCCGACCTCGTGCGGGAGGACCCGCAGGCCCTGCAGGCGCTGCGCAACGACCCCGGCTACGCCCGGCCCGGGGGAGAGACGCACGAGCAGATGGCCAAGCGGGTGCTGGCCGCCTTCGAGCGCTGCGTCGCCGCCGGCGGCATCACGGTGGTGGTCTGCCACCGCAAGCCGATCATGACCGTGCTGGCACACCTGCTGAAGATGCCGCACGAGACGATCTGGCGGCTGGCCGCGGCCCCGGGGTCGCTCACCGCGGTGGAGGTCTGGGCCGACGGCAACGCGTCGGTGGCCTTCACCAACCGCACCTGACGCGGCCTCGACGTGTGCCTCAGGCGTCGAGGACGTGGACGACCACCGGCTGGTCGGCGTTGTTGGTGAACCCGCCGAGGTTCCAGCGGGGTGCCAGCGGCTGCTCGCGCCCGGTGTTGTCGCGGGCGCGGGCGCGCAGCACGTGGGTGCCGCGGGTCGCGGTCCACGGGAGCGAGAACCGGCGCCAGGCCCAGCGGTGGTCGCCGGCCTCGACCTCGGCCTCGGCCCAGGTGTCCCCGTCGTCGGTGCTGACCGACACAGCCACCACCGGGCCCCAGCCCGACCACGCCCTGCCGGTGAGGGTGACCGGCCCCGGCCGGAGGATGCGCTCGCGCGTGAGGAAGTCGGGGTCACCGGGCGGCACCAGCAGGGCGCGGGGCTCGATGCGGGTGACCGGGTCGCCGGGCTCGTCGGGCTCCTGCCGCAGCCGGTAGCCGACCGCGTTCTGGTAGCCGTCGTAGGGCTCGTCGAGGACCCGGATGTGGACGAGCCACTTCACGTGGGCCATGCCGTACCAACCGGGCACCACGAGCCGCACCGGGAAGCCGTGCTGGGGCGGCAGGGGAGCGCCGTTCATCTCGTAGGCCACCAGCACGTCGTCGGCGAGCGCGTCGGTCAGGGACAGGCCTCGCTCGTAGTCCTGCTCGACCCCGCGCTCGAAGCCGTGGTCGGCCCCCGTGAAGGCGACGTCGACGGCGCCACCCGTCGGCGCCGCGTCGCGCAGCAGGTCCTTCAGCGGCACCCCGGTCCACTCGGCCGTCCCCACCGCGCCTGAGAGCCACGGCTGGCTGACCGGCCGTGGGGCCAGGGCGGCCCGGCCGTTGCCCGCGCACTCGAGCGTCACCCGCACGGTGTGTGCGGGCATCGAGCGCAGCGACTCGAGGTCGAGCTCGAGGGGCCGTTCGACGCAGCCGTCGAGGCGCAGCCGCCAGGTCGCCGGGTCCACCGCGGGGATGTCGTAGTGGGTGAGGACGTAGTGCAGGCCCGGTGGCGTGAGGTCGTCCCGCAGGGCCTCCTGCGGCATCGCGTGGTTCCGGCTGGCGAGCAGCAGCTCCTCGAGGCTGATGCCCTCGCCCGGCCCGGCGACGCGCCCCGGTTCGAGGCGGCTGGGAGTGACTGCCATGGTGACCACCTCCGCCCCTAGAGCGTACGCCGGGAGGCGAGGGCCGGGGAGAGGGCTGAAGGGCGTCCACGACGTGGGCCGACGGTCTCGGCATGTGGCCACTCACCTACGCTGGGCGCATGAACGAGAGCTACGCCGGTGACGTGACACCGCAGGAGGCGTATGCCGTGCTCGGCAATGACGGGGACGCGGTCCTCGTCGACGTGCGGACCACCGCCGAGTGGAGCTACGTCGGGCTGCCGGACCTCAGCGTGCTGGGCCGGAAGGTCCTCTGCGTGGAGTGGCAGCGCTACCCGGACGGCTCGGTGAACCACGGCTTCGTCGACGAGCTGCGCTCGGCCGGGCTGCCCGACGGGGCGCCGCTGTACTTCCTGTGCCGCTCAGGGGTGCGGTCGGTGGCCGCCGCGAAGGCCGCGACCGCGGCCGGCCTCGGACCGGCATACAACGTCCTCCACGGTTTCGAGGGGCCGCACGACGAGCACGGCCACCGTGCGGTCGCCGGCTGGAAGAACGAGGGGCTCCCGTGGCGGCAGGGATGAGCGGGGAGGGCCTGCGCCCCGACACCCTGGCGGTGCGGGGCGGGCTGATGCGCAGCGGCTTCGACGAGACGGCCGAGGCCATCTTCCTGACCTCCGGGTTCGTCTACGACAGCGCCGAGCAGGCCGAGGCGGCGTTCAAGGACGAGATCGACAAGTTCATCTACTCGCGCTACGGCAACCCCACGGTCGCCATGTTCGAGGAGCGGCTGCGGCTGCTCGAGGGCGCCGAGGCGTGCTTCGCCACCGCCTCCGGCATGTCCGCGGTCTTCGTGGCGCTGTCGGCGCTGCTCGGCCAGGGTGACCGGGTGGTCGCCTCACGCGGGCTGTTCGGCTCGTGCTTCGTGATCCTCGACGAGATCCTGCCGCGGTGGGGCGTGGAGACGGTGTTCGTCGACGGCCCCGACCTCGACCAGTGGAAGGACGCGCTCTCGGAGCCGACGACCGCGGTCTTCTTCGAGACGCCGAGCAACCCCATGCAGGAGCTCGTGGACATGCGGGCGGTCGCCGACCTCGCGCACGCCGCCGGCGCCCAGGTGGTCGTCGACAACGTCTTCGGCACCCCGGTCTTCTCGCGGCCCCTGGAGCACGGCGCCGACGTGGTCGTCTACTCCGCCACCAAGCACATCGACGGGCAGGGCCGCGCGCTCGGGGGAGCCGTCCTCGGTCGTGCGGAGTTCATCGACGGGCCGGTGAAGAACCTCATGCGGCACACCGGGCCGGCGATGTCGCCCTTCAACGCCTGGGTGCTCGTCAAGGGGCTCGAGACGATGTCGCTGCGCGTGCACCGCCAGGCCGAGTCCGCGCTCACGCTCGCCCGCGCGCTGGAGGCGCACCCGCGCGTGCGCCGCGTGGTCTACCCGTGGCTGGAGTCGCACCCGCAGCACGAGCTGGCCAGGGCACAGATGTCCGGTGGCGGCACCGTCGTCACCTTCGAGATCGACGGTGGCAAGGACGAGGCCTTCGCGGTGATGAACGCCCTGCGCATCGTCGACATCAGCAACAACCTCGGCGACGCCAAGTCGATGGTCACCCACCCGGCGACCACGACGCACCGCCGGCTGAGCCCGGAGGCGCGGGCGGCCGTGGGAATCACCGACGGCACCATCCGCATCTCCATCGGACTCGAGGACCCGGCCGACCTGGTCGAGGACGTCACCGCAGCCCTGGGCTGAGGCTCGCTCCTGCTCGTTCGGGGTATTGCCGTGCATGATGACGCGCGCGAATACCCCGAACGGGGCGGGGAGGCCGTCGTCAGCGGGCGGTGGCGTCGAGCACCCACGGCTGGCCGGGGCGCCGTGGCTCGGTGACCCGCACGTCGAAGGCCTGCTCCAGCGTGGTCGCCAGGGCCGGCACGGTGCGTGGGTCGGCGCCCACCTGGCAGAGGTGGCGGGCCACCAGCCCGCGGGTGTGCTTGGCCATGTGGGTGGCTCCCGGCACCCGGACCTGCACCCAGCGGTCGGCGAGGTCACTGCTGGGAGCCCACGCCGCGGCATACGTGCTCGACCGGCAGTCGACGATGACGCCCCGGCCGGCGGCCTGGGGCAGCACCTGCGCCAGCTCCGGCTTCCACGTGCTCGCCAGAGGCCCCACGCCGGGCAGGTTGACGGCCATGGACAGGCGGTAGGGAACGATCGAGTCGCTGGGTCGTACCGCGCCGAACAGCGCAGAGACGGTGACGAGCCAGCGGTTGGCGCGGCGCTTGGCGGCGGTGTCGAGCGAGGCGAGGTCGAGGGCGTCGTAGAGCACCCCGGTGTAGACCTTCGCGGCGGGCAGGGCAGGCGCGGTGTCGAGGACGAGGTTGCGCGCGACCTCGGCCGTCAGGGCGGGGGAGACGCCCAGCAGCGCCGGTGTGTCGGGGTGCGCCGAGACCTTCGCCAGGGCGGACATCACCTCGCGGCGGGTGTCGCTGAGCTCGGGGAAGGAGAGCGACCCGAGGTCGAGGGGGCGGCCCCGCTTGCGACCGGTCTTGGACTCCGAGGGTGGCAGCAGGATCAGCACGCGCACCAGCCTAGGCGGGCCGTCTGGGGGGTGCTGGCACTGCCCTCGGCCCGTGCCGGGACCCGGGGCCCGGCAAGCGTGACGGGCCGGTCGGCGTGACGCTCGGTAGGTTGCTGGCATGCCTCGCCCCATCAAGCTCGCCCCACCCGGGTCGGCGACCAGCGTCGCCCAGTCCGAGCAGCTCCGCGCCCGCTTCGACGCCATCCGCGCCGAGCAGGGCGTGCCCGAGGCGTTCCCAGCCGGGGTGCTCGCCGAGGCCCGCGCGGTGGCCGCATCCGCAGCGCTGCCCGACCGCGACGAGACCTCCGTGCCCTTCGTCACCATCGACCCGCCGGGGTCGATGGACCTCGACCAGGCCCTACACCTCGCGCGTGACGGCGAGGGCTACCGGGTGCGCTACGCGATCGCCGACGTGCCGGCGTTCGTCGCGCCCGGAGGCGCCCTCGACGACGAGGCGCGCCGGCGCGGCCAGACGATCTACGCCCCCGACCGGCGGACCCCCCTGCACCCACCGGAGCTCAGCGAGGGCGCCGCCAGCCTGCTGCCCGCCCAGGTGCGTCCGGCCTACGTCTGGGACCTGCGGGTCGCCCCGGACGGGGAGGCCACGTCCGCCGAGGTCTATCGGGCCCTCGTCCGCAGCCGGGAGCGGCACGACTACGACGGGGTGCAGGAGGCCGTCGACGCTGGCGCGGCCGACGAGGTCCTGGTGCTGCTCAAGGAGGTGGGGGAGAAGCGGATCGCGTTGGAGCGCAAGCGCGGTGGCGCCAGCCTTCCGATGCCCGAGCAGGAGGTGTCCGAGGACGGCGAGGACCACTACCGCCTGCACTTCCGTCCCCTGGTGGCGGCCGAGGACTGGAACGCGCAGCTGTCGCTGATGGCCGGCATGGCCGCCGCCGAGATCATGCTCAAGGGTGGTGTCGGCATCCTGCGGACCATGCCGACGCCCGAACCCGGCGCCATGGCGCGCTTCCGCCGTGAGGCCCGAGCCCTCGGCGTGCAGTGGCACGAGGAGCAGCCCTACGGGGAGTTCCTCCGGTCGCTGGACCGCACCAACCCGCTGCACCTCGCGCTGGTCCACGAGGCCACCGCCCTGTTCCGCGGCGCGGGCTACACCCCGTTCGACGGTGAGGCCCCACCGGCACCCGAGCACGCCGCCGTCGCCGCGCCCTACGCGCACGTCACGGCGCCCCTGCGCCGACTGGTCGACCGGTTCGGCCTGGTGGTGTGCGAGGCACTGTGCCGCGGCGCCGAGGTGCCCGCGTGGGCCCGCGAGGCGTTGCCGAGGCTGCCCGAGGCCATGCAGGCCTCCGACCGGGTGGCCGGGGCGGTCGAGCGTGCCTGTGCCGACGCGGTCGAGGCGGCGGTGCTCGTCGACCGGGTGGGCGAGGTCTTCGACGCCGTGGTCGTCGACGACCGCAACAGCTCGGGGGTCCTGGTCCAGCTGCACGAGCCCGCCGTGGTCGCCATGGCCGACGGCCGCGCCGAGCTCGGCAGCACGGTGCAGGCCCGCCTGGTCGCGGCCGACATCGCGACGAGCACGGTGCGCTTCGCGGTGGCCGGCCAGGCCTAACCGCACAAGCGGCCGGTATGCCGCGTGGCCGGGCCACGCGGCACACCCGCCTCGTCCTCCGGGGGTGAGGTGTGGCGCCCGGGGGTGCTCCGAGAGTGGTCAGGACAGACCGCGACCGGACCGGAGGACTGACATGACCGACTACCCGCTCATCGCCGACCACGGGCTCATCGGTGACCTGCAGACGGCAGCACTGGTGACGACCGACGGGTCGATCGACTGGTTCTGCGCCCCCAGGTTCGACTCGGGCAGCATCTTCGGGGCGCTGCTGGACCACCGTCGGGGTGGCCACTTCAGGGTGCGGCCGACCGCCGAGGCGTTCACCCGCAAGCAGCTCTACTTCCCGGACACGGCGATCCTCGTGACGAGGTACATGACCGAGGCAGGGGTGGGGGAGGTCGTCGACTTCATGCCGGTGTCGAGCAGCACGGTGGCCACCAACCGCCACCGGATCGTGAGGATGGTGCGCTGCGTGCGGGGGCAGATGACCTTCGCGGTCGACCTGGCCCCCCGGTTCGACTACGGGCGTGAGCGGCACGAGACCCGGTTGACCGAGGTGGGGGCCGTGTTCAAGGGCGCTCGCACCGCCATGACGGTGCACCTGGTGCGCGAGCCCGAGGACGGCCAGCTTGCGCAGATCTCGGCCGGTGACAACGGTGACGTGCACGGCGAGCTCACCCTGCTGGCCGGGCAGATGCGCGGCCTGGTGGTCGAGACGGGCAGCGAAGGGCCGCCACGGCAGATGCGCGTCGCCGAGGTCCGCCACCTGTTCGACGAGACGGTGGCGTTCTGGAGGCACTGGCTGGCGCAGTCGACCTACACCGGTCGGTGGCGCGAGGCCCTGCACCGCTCGGCCATCACCCTCAAGCTCATGACCTACGCCCCCAGCGGCGGCCTCGTCGCAGCACCCACCGCCGGGCTGCCCGAACAGATCGGCGGGGAGCGGAACTGGGACTACCGCTACACCTGGATTCGCGACGCCTCCTTCTCGGTGTACTCGCTCCTCGGGCTGGGGTTCCGCGACGAGGCGGCGGCCTTCGCCATGTGGCTGCGCGACCGGGTGCACGAGCAGGCCGGGACGGCGACGGGGCCCTTGCAGATCATGTACCGCGTCGACGGGTCGTCCGACCTCAGCGAGGAGGTGCTCGACCACTGGGAGGGCTACCGCGGCTCGGCGCCCGTGCGCATCGGCAACGGCGCGGCCGACCAGCTGCAGCTCGACATCTACGGCGAGGCCATCGACAGCCTCTACTTCGCCGACCAGCGCGGCATCCAGGCCGGGCATGGCGGCTGGCTGCGCATGGCGCACCTGCTCGACTGGCTCGCCGAGAACTGGGACCAGCCCGAGGAGGGCATCTGGGAGACCCGTGGTGGCCGGGAGAACTTCACCTACGGGCGGCTGATGAGCTGGGTGGCGCTCGACCGCGGCATCCGGCTGGCGACCAGCCACGGCCGGCCCGCGCCGGTGGACCGGTGGCGGAGCCAGCGTGACGCCATCTACACGCAGATCATGGAGCAGGGGTGGAGCGCGAAGCGGCAGGCCTTCCGCCAGCACTACCGCACCGACGTGCTCGACTCGTCGCTGCTGCGCGCGACCGCCGTCGGGTTCATCACCCCGACCGATCCGCTGTGGACCTCGACGCTGGCGGCGATGGAGGACGAGCTCGTCACCGACAGCCTCGTCTACCGCTACGACCCCGCCGCGTCGCCCGACGGCCTGCAGGGCTCCGAGGGCACCTTCTCGCTGTGCACCTTCATGTACGTCGACTCGCTCGCCCGCGCAGGGCAGCTCGACAAGGCGCGGGTCATCTTCGAGAAGATGCTCACGTACGCCAACCACGTCGGCCTCTACAGCGAGGAGATCGCGCTCACGGGTGAGCAGATCGGCAACTTCCCGCAGGCGTTCACCCACCTCGCGATGATCGACGCCGCGATCACCCTCGACCGGCAGCTGGACAGCGGTATGCCGGCCCTGACGGTGCCGCACCCCGCGGCCCAGGTGCCGGGCTGGGTCCCGCAGGAGAGTGCCAAGGGGGCGCACGTCTCGGCCTGACCGCACGCGTGACGCCGGTCCCCGGGCCCGGGGACCGGCCTTGCCTCGAATCAGTGTCGGGGCTGCCAGTCGTAGAGGACGGACGTGCGCAGCACGATGTCCTGGACCGAGCGGTTCTCGCGGTTCACCGCCACCCAGAGCAGGCCGATGGGGAAGAAGGCGCAGAACAGTGCGCGGACGAACGCCCCGACAAGTCGCATGTTCGTCCCGCTGTAGTTCACCACCCGCAGCCCCATCACGTGGCAGCCGTAGGTGCGCCCGGCGATCCACCACGAGACGGTGAGGTAGACGATGAGGACCCAGAGCGCAGCGGCCAGGCTGAAGAACAGGCCCGGCTCCGGGAAGGAGAAGGTGCGCGGGTCGATGAGGAACCGAAGGGTGGCGAAGCCCGCGTAGCCCAGCAGGAGCGCGAGGCCGACCAGAAGGGCGTCGATGCCTGCCGCCACCAACCGAGTGACCAGCCCTGCGCGGTGTCCCTGGTAGGGCCGCGCCTCGGCCGGGAGTGGGGAGATGCTGCTCGTGGTCATGGTGCTCACCGCTGTCCCGGACCAGGTGGTTCCGGACCTGGCCCGGATGGTCCCTGGTCCACGAGGTGGTCGCTCTGTCCTCCGGGGTGCCGGCGGCCACGCCGGAGCAGGATCCGGTCCACGGCCCGGCTGACGGCCTCGTCGGCGTGGATGCCCTGCAGGCGCGCTCCGCGCACGGTCTCCGAGGCCATCGACCCCGTGGACTCCCGGATGATCTCGGGCAGGTCGACCGCGTCGATGACCTCTTCGGCCAGGCCGACGAGGTCGATGCGTGCCAGGACGGCGTTGACGAGCGCGTCGAGGTCAACCCGGTTCAGCACGATGGCCGTCAGGTCGAGCCGGTCGATCACGGCCTCCACGTCGAGGCGCCGGGCGATGTCGTCGAGGTTCACGCCCGCGACCACCGCGTCGAGGTCGACGCGCTGCTGGACCAGCGCGGTGAGGTCGAGGCGGTCGAGGATGGCGTCGATGTCCAGTTGTGCTGCAATGGCATTCAGGTCGACCCGTTGCTGGACCAGCGCGGTGAGGTCGAGGCGGTTCAGGATGGCCTCGACGTCGATGCGAGCGGCGATGGCGTCGAGGTCGACGCCCGCGACAATGGTGTCGAGGTCGACGCGCTGCTGGACCAGCGCCGTGAGGTCGAGCCGGTCGAGGATGGCGTCGATGTCCACATCGGCGACGATGGCGTCGAGGTCGACGCGCTGCCGGACGAGGGCCGTGAGGTCGAGCCGGTCGATCACAGCGCCGATGTCGACCCGGCGCACGATCGCGTCGAGGTCCACTTCCTCCACCACGGAGTCGAGGTCCACGCGGTCGCGCACCAGCTCGGTGAGGTCGAGCCGGTTCAGCACCGCCTCGATGTCCAGGCGTGCGGCAGCCGCGTCGAGGTCGACGCCAGCGACGACCGCGTCGAGGTCGACCTGACGCAGGACGACGTCGGTGAGGTCCAGGCGCCCGAGGATGACCTCCGCCACCACGGGCACGACATCGTCGAGCAGCCGCGAGACGGCCTGGTCGAGCGAGCCACGCCGGGCGGAGCCGATCCGCCCCAGCCTCTGGACCACCCGCGCCGGTTGCAGGAACGACGGCACTCCGGGCGGTCGCAGCACCAGGCCCGCGGCAGGGCGCACCACGGACGACCCGGCGTGGACGAGCCGGCCCGCGAGTCCGAGGCCGAGGGCTGACGCGCCGAGCGCCACGTCACCCAGCGAGGGCACCGCGTGGTCGTCAGGGCTCAGGGGCACCAGGCGTGGCCCGCCAGGCCCGACGTCGGGTCCGGGCCGTGCCGCGCCGGGCGGAGCCGGGAACGCGTCCTGGCCGCCGAGGTGCCGAGCCGTCGCCACAGGTCACCGCCCGGTCAGGCCGCGGCCTGAGGGGTGGTGGGCGCGAACGAGTCCAGCCGCATCTGGGCCCCACGAACGGTCAGGAACGTCGCCTCGGGAACCTCGTGCCACACGCCCCTCAGGTCGCCCAGCGGCTCTGACACCACGAGGCGGGCATCGTCGGAGAGCTCCTTGAGCATCGGGTGGTCCGGGTACTGCTCCCGCAGGGTCAGGATGTCGGCGCTGTGGAACAGGGACCGCGAACGACCCTCGCTCGAGTACCGGAACGCCCAGGTCGTCTCACCGTCCGTCGTCGCCACGGTCATCTGGATGGGCCAGGCGACCCCGTGGCGCTTCCCGACGTCCTCCACGAACCCGACAGCCCGGGCCATCGCGGCCGGCGGGTCGTCCTTCAGCCCGAAGGTCATCGCCAGGAAGAACAGCACCTCTGAGTCCGTCGACCCGTCGATGGCGGGGTAGAGCTCCGGGTCGACGGCCATCACGAGGTCGCGCTTGACCGTGCGGAAGTCGGCGATGGAGCCGTTGTGCATGAAGAGCCAGCGGTCGTGGCGGAAGGGGTGGCAGTTCGACTGCTGCACCGGGGAGCCCGTGGACGCCCGGATGTGGGCGAACACGCGGCCGGCCTGCGCGTGGGCGGCCAGTTCGCGCAGGTTGCGGTCGTTCCACGCCGGCTCGATGCTGCGGAAGACCCCGGGCGTCTCGAAGCGGCCGTACCAGCCGACGCCGAACCCGTCGCCGTTGGTCGTCTCGGCGCCCAGCTGCGAGTGCTTGCTCTGGACGACCAGCGAGTTCTTGGGCTTGAAGAGCAGGTCCTCCAGGTTGACGGGGGAACCCGAGTATGCGAGCCATCGACACATGACGACCTCCTTGCACCCATGTCAGCAGGAGGTCGGGTCCCGCGGATCATCCCCCGGGGGTGAGCGCACGTCGCCGCACGCGGCGAGGTACGCCGCGTGGCGGGCCCCGCGGCATACCTGCCCTATCCTTGGTGGTGGATGAGTCGGCCAGGCGGTCGCGTCGGTGAGCAATCACCGCCGAGGAACGTCCGGGCTCCACAGGGCGCAGTGGTGGCTAACGGCCACCCGGGGTGACCCGCGGGACAGTGCCACAGAAAGCAGACCGCCACGGCGAACCGCTGGTCTTCGGACCAGAAGGCGTCGTGGTAAGGGTGAAACGGTGGTGTAAGAGACCACCAGCGGCCCCGGTGACGGGGTCGGCTCGGTAAACCCCACTGGGAGCAAGCTCAGACAGTGTGCGTTCGAGGGCGGCCCGCCCGAGCACACGGGTAGAGCGCTGGAGGCAGTCGGCAACGGCTGTCGTAGATGGATGACCGTCGCCGCGCCGCTGGTAACGGCGACGTGGAACAGAACCCGGCGTATCGGCCGACTCATCCACCCAGGTCGGTCACGACCGTGTCGCAGCAGGGCTTCAGGCAGGCCCGTGCGTCGGCCGGGTCAGGACGGCACGATGATCTGCTGCAGCGCCCAGCGGTTGCCGTCCGGGTCGACGAACCGCACGAACCGGCCCCAGGGCTGCTCGTCGACGTCGCTGCACTCCACCCCGCGAGCTCGAAGGTGGGCGCAGGCCTCGTCGGCGTCCGCGACCACCACCTGGATGAACTGCGACGAGCCTTCGGGCATCATCTCGAGCCCCGTCCCGAAGCAGATGGAACAGGCCGATCCCGGCGGGGTGACCTGAACGAACCGCAGCTGCGGACTGACGGTCCGGTCGTGGTCGACGCTCCAGCCCAGGCCGTTGCCGTAGAACTCGACCGACCGGTCGACGTCCGACACCGCCAGCGGGATCAGCTCGATCTTGAAGTCCATCCTGAGCTCCTCTCAGTGGTCCCGACTCCGGGACTGCTCGTCCCACGAGCGTACGAAGAGGCACCGACAGGTGTGCCCGCCCTGCAGCCCACGCCGCACGGTCAGGTGCGGTGCACAGGAATGGCGTGCAGGCCCGAACGGTCCGACAGGACCAGGAGCTCGTCGTGCGGCGTCGCCGAGCCCAGCGCGGCCATCACGGATTCAACGGTCCACGGGGCGCCGCCGTCCTCAGTGGTCCACGCCAGCACGAGCCCGCCGGTCTCGTGCGCCACGGCCTTCGCGATCTGGGGGTCGGGCGGACCGACCAGCAGGACGAAGCGCGGGCCGTGTGGCGCGGGCAGGGCGACACCGCGACCGCTCTGGTAGACGGACCAGTGGTATGCCGCGATGGCGCCGGTGCTCAGCAGGACACCGATCGGGACGCGCATGCTGCGGATGGTCTCGGCGCCGAAGGTCCCCTGGACCATGTCCTCGAACAGCAGGTACACGCCGACGAGCAGGGCGACCACCGCCGCGATCCCGCCCGCGCCGAAGAGCAGGAGCAGGTAGACCCGTCGCGTGGGGGAGGCGTGCTCCTCGGCGGGGGCCGAGACCGCTGCCTGCTGGATCCGGTGCCAGTAGAACCACCACACCGGGGCGCCCACCACGAGGAGCGTCGCCGAGGCCAGCAGGGTGTTGACCGCGCTCTGGCCGAGGATGACCGCCTCGGTCCTGGTGAGGGCCTCGATACCGGCCACCACCAGGGTCGTCAGGCCGGCAGCGGCTGCGAGCAGGCCGATGGCGGACATGAGGTACTCGTAGACGCGGCGGACCTCGGTCCGGGCCTCCAGGTGGGCCTCCTCGAGCACGGCCTGGTGGTACCACCAGACCAGGGCGCCGGTGGCCGCTGCCCCGGCCGCCCAGGGGGCGTCGTTGAAGTGCCGAGCCGTGTCGCTGAACTCGGGGTCCCCGAGGAGCCACACCAGTAGGTCGTACACCAGGGTGCTGGCGGAGACGACGGCCATCACCAGGCCACCTCCGACCCCGGGGAGGAGGACGTAGCCCAGCCACAGCGGGTCGCGCTCCGCCCTCGACGCCGTGCGGACCCAGTAGAGGAGCCACACGGGGGCGGCGACCGCCAGCGTGACGCCGGCAGTCAGCGCCTCGTCACCGCCGCTCAGCACGACGTCGTTGCCCGAGAAGAACAGGCTCCACAGCGCGGCGCCGAGGAGGCTTGCCAGACCGGTGACCGCGGTGACGAGGCCGACGAGCGATCCCGCCAGGTGGTGGACCTGGGAGCGGCCGGCCGGCACCAGCCGGAGGTGCACCCACCAGTGGAGGCCCCACGCCAGCCCCCAGACGAGCAACCTCGCCAGGGCGCGGGGGGCGTCGGGACCGACGCCAACCGCCCACGACAGCGTGGCGTGCAACCCGGTCATGGCGACGACGAGCGACGTGATGGACGCCGCCGTGACGTAGAAGGCCCAGCCCAGGGACAGCCGCTCCAGGGGGTCCTCCAGGAGCCGACGACGGGACCACAGCGCGACTGCGGCGTAGAGCGGGACGCCCACCACGGTGAAGGCCAGGCTGCGGGCCAGCTCGACGTCATCGGCCGCCACGATCGGGTCACGGTCGAGCGCGCGGCCCAGCAGGCCCGAGAAGCCCACCGCCACCACGACGAGCAGGCCGAAGAGCAGCAGGTACTGGAAGAACCGACGGATGGCATGAGCCTCGGTCACGGGACCGCGTTCCCTGCCCATCGCTTTGCGGGCGCCGAGGACCACCACGGCGACCAGCACCACCAGGAGAAGCAGACCAACGATCACTTCACGTCTCCCTCGCACTCGTAGAGCGGCCATGGCGTGCCGGTCAGCAGCCAGCCCTCGCCCGACTTCGTCAGGCGGAAGATGTGGGTCTCGGAGAAGTCGGTGGAGTCGAACGGGCCGCCGCCTGAGGGAAACGTGACCTCGACCCTGACCCGGGCCGTGTCGCCCTCGACCTGGCTGTCGACCAGGTAGGCCCGGGCCGACCCGGGGCGACCGGTGCGGTCGAGGTCGTCGACGTCGCAGGCGCCTGCGGGGTCGAGCGCCTCGGCGGCCTTGGCGTTGTCGCCCTCGGTGACGGCCGTGAGGTAGGTCTGGACGGCAGCCTCGGGGCTGCCCGGTTCGAGCTCCGCGGTCGAGCGGTTGGCCGAGAACAGCACGACCACCGCGGCCAGAACGACCATCGCCCCGACCACGACCGCGAGGATCCGGTTGGGCCTACCTCCCACGTGACCATCCTCCTTCCGCGGCCTGCCGAAGGGGCAGAGGCCTAGGTCCCTGCCTGCGGGCAGACTGCGGGCGATCGGGTCGCGTCGCGCGACGGTCGTGGGGCCCCCACAAGGGGTCGAACGACGCGTCGGCGAGCCGGTGGCCCGGGCGCGGGAGGCGTTCCGCCGGGTCGGGCTGGACGTCACCTGAAGGGGTGCCCGTCCTGCTGACGGGTTGCCGGTCATTGGACCGCCCGTGCAGGACCTAGGGCCCTGCAGGCACCCCCGACCCGCTGTTGCAATGAAGGACAGTCCGCAGGGTGCGGGCGAGCCGAGCGGAGGTGGGCGAGATGAGCGTGAGCATGCCGCAGGGGACGAGTGCCGAGCCACTGGGCCACGTCGACCTGTTGTCCACCGAGGACGTCCGGCAGCTCGTCCGTACGCCGGGACCGTGCGTGTCGCTGTTCCTGCCGACCGCCCGCTTCGGCCCGGAGACGCTCAGCGGTCCGGCGCGCCTGCGCGAGCTCGTGGCGCAGGCGGCTGCGCACCTGTCCGATCTGGGAGTGGACCAGAAGCAGGCCGAGGACCTGATCGCTCCAGCGCGTGAGCTCATGGGCAACGAGCCCTTCTGGCAGCGCCAGAGCGACGGCCTCGCGGTGTTCAGCGCTCCGGGGCACTTCGCGCACTTCCGGGTGCCCATCGCCTTCCCCGAGGAGGCGGCGGTGGGGGAGGCCTACCGGATCCGGCCGCTGCTGCCGATGGTCTCGGCCGACGGGGTCTTCTACGTCCTCGCCCTGTCGCAGAAGTCGGTCAGGGTCTTTCAGGCGACGCGCCAGACCGTGGGGGAGATGGACCTGGCCGGGATGCCGCGCTCACTGGAGGAGGCGATCCCGCAGGAGGAGATGCAGCGCTACGGCCAGGCGCACTCCACCGGCCGCACGAGTGCCTCCTTCCACGGGCAGGGCAACGAGGCCGACTACGACAAGGCGGCGCTCGAGCGCTACTTCCGCGCGGTGGACACACCGCTCACCTCCGCCCTCGGCAACGGCGCCGCGCCCCTGGTGCTCGCGTGCGTCGGCTACTACCGGCCCATCTACACGCAGGTCAGCCGCTACCCGCACGTCTGGGAGCGTGCGGTCGAGGGCAACCCCGAGGCGCGGTCGGCGGCCCAGCTCCACGATGCGGCATGGCCGCTGGTGTCCGACCACTTCGCCGAGAAGGAGCAGCGCCACCTCGACCGCTACCGCGAGCAGGCGGGCACGGGCCGCACGGCGACCGGGGTCGTCGAGGTGCTCGCCGCGGCCCGCGACGGCCGGGTGGACACCCTCATCGCCGAGGCAGGGGCCAACGGCAGCCACGAGCTCGACCGTGCCATCGCCGAGACCCTGCGCCACGACGGCACGGTGGTCTCCCTCGCGGAGGCCGACCTCGGCGGGGAGCCCGCGGCGCTGCTGCGCTACTGAGCCGCTGCTGCCCTGACGACGCGGGCCCCGGGCGTGCACGCCCGAGGCCCGCGCACCGAGGTCCTCAGGCGATGACGGCGTCGATCGTCTTCTTCAGCGCGCTCGGCTGGGTCGGCTTCTTCGGTGCGCGCTTCTTGGCGGCCGCCAGCTCAGCGCCGATCTCCTGAAGGGCCTTGCGCCCCAGACCCGCCCGCACCTTGGGGAACCACTCCTGCTCCTCTTCCTCCATGTGGTGCTCGACGTTCTCGATGAGCACCGTCGTCTTGGCCTCGAAGCGCTCGTCGGTGGGCCGCATCATCGACAGCTCCATGACGAGCACGTCGGCGACGTGGTGCTCCTCGTAGGACTCGAGGACGTCGTCCTCGAGGTTGGGGAGCAGCCGGCGCACCTGCGGGTACATGACCTCGTTCTCGATGTAGGTGTGCGCGGTCAGCAGCTCGATGATCTTCTTGACGGTCTTGCCCTTCTGGGCCGTCGTCGCCTTGGGGCTCTGGAACTGCTTGAACTGCTTGCGAATCTCCTTGTGGTCGTTCTTCAGCAGCACGATGGCGTCGGTCGACATGCGTTCTCCCCGTCTGGTCGCGTCCCGAGGGACGGTGGCACTGGGCCGGTGAGCCGATGCTAGCCCCGCCCCTGCGGACCCGCGCGAAATCGCAGCAGCCACAGGGCCGCTCCGGCCGTGAGCACCCCGACACCGGCCAGCACGGAGCTGACGGGCAGTGCGAGACCCACCGCGACACAGCCGACGACCCCGAGCGCCGGCACCAGGCGAGCGCGCACCGAGGAGTCCAAGGTCCACGCGCTGGCGTTGGCGATCGCGTAGTACGCCAGCACACACACCGACGAGAAACCGATCGCCTGGCGCAGGTCGCCTGCCAGCACGGCGAGCCCCACGACGACGCCTACGGCGACCTCGGCCCTGTGGGGCACGCGGTATGCCGGGTGCACCCGGTCGAGGGCTGGCGGGAGGTAGCCGTCGCGAGCCATCGCGAACGTGGTGCGCGACACCCCGAGCACGAGCCCGAGGAGGGATCCGGTCGCGGCGAGCACCGCCCCCGCCCGCACCACAGGAAGCAGGGCGCCCGCGCCCGCCGCGGTGACCGCGTCGGCCAGGGGAGCGCTGCTGGCGGCGAGCCCGTCGACGCCCAGGGCACGCGCGGTCGCGAGGCCCACCGCGGCATACACGACGGCGGTGATGGCGAGGGCGAGGGGGATGGCGCGCGGGATGGTGCGCGCCGGGTCGCGCACCTCCTCGCCGAGGGTGGCGATGCGGGCGTAGCCGGCGAAGGCGAAGAAGAGGAAGCCCGCCGCCTGCAGCACGCCGACCACAGAGGCGTCGGGGGCGCCGGCGCCGACGGCGTGCGCGACGGGGGCGCGCCAAGCCGCCACCACGACCACTGCCAACGCCAGGAGCACGAGGGCGACGATGACGCGCGTGGCGACGGCGCTCTTGTGCACCCCGACGTAGTTGAGCGCCGTGATCGCCGCGACCACGGCGAGCGCGACGGGGCGCATCGCCTCGGGCCACAGGTAGGCGCCCACCGTCAGCGCCATCGCCGCACAGCTCGCCAGCTTCCCCGCCACGAAGGCCCAGCCCGCGAGGAACCCCCAGAACCGCCCGAGCCGCTCGCGGCCGTAGACATAGGTGCCACCGGACTCGGGGTGGAGGGCTGCCAGCCGGGCCGACGAGGTGGCGTTGCAGTAGGCGACGACCAGGGCGACGGCCAGTGCCAGCCACACGAGGGGACCCGCGGCGGACGCGGCTGGGGCGAAGACCACGAACACGCCGGCTCCCACCATCGAGCCCAGCCCGATGACGACGGCGTCGGCCATGCCGAGGCGGCGGTCCAGCGTGTGCTGCATGGCCGCCACCGTAGGGGCAGCGTTGACGTCGACGGTGTACGGCACCCGGCATACGGTGGGGCCATGCGCCTCACCCACCTCGGACACGCGTGCCTCCTCGTGGAGGTCGCCGACGCCCGGCTGCTCATCGACCCGGGCATGTGGTCGCCCCGGGCCTTCGACCAGCGGGACCTCTCCGCGGTGCTCATCACCCACCAGCACCCGGACCACGTCGACCAGGAACGGCTGCCCGAGCTGCTGCGAGCCAACCCGGCGGCCGCGCTGTTCGCCGACCCGGGGACCGCGCGTCTCCTGCGCGAGTCCGGGCTCGACCCGGAGGCGTTCGAGGAGGGTGACGAGGTGGGCATCGGGGAGGCGAGGGTCGCGGGGGCCGGCCAGAACCACGCCCTGATCCACGACGACATCCCCCGCATCTCCAACACCGGCGTCCGCGTGAGCGCCCCCGGTGAGCCGACGCTTTTCCACCCCGGCGACGCCCTCGACGCGGAGCCCGGCCCGGTGGACGTGCTCGCCTTCCCGCTGAACGCGCCGTGGATGCGCAGCCGTGAGATGACCGGCTTCCTGCGCCGGTTCAACGCGCCGCACGCCGTGCCGATACACGACGGCCTGCTCAACGAGCGGGGGCGCACGCTCTACCTCACCCAGGCGGCCAACCTCGGCGGCCACGACACCCGGATCCGCGACCTGGCCGACGGCGAGCCGGCGGAGTTCCGCCGCTGACCGCGTCTGCACCCAGGTCTCTCCGCGAGACGCGTTTTGCAGGTTAGGAGAGCCTCACCTACCCTCGAGCGCGTGCCCAAGGTGACCGCCAAGAAGAAGTGTTGCAAGGACAAGCCCCGCTGTGCCAAGTGCCCGGTGGTCCTGATGCGCCTCGAGAAACTCGGTTACGCCGAGCAGGGCAAGGACAAACGCGACTACAAGGTCGACAAGAACGTCCCGAAGAAGGTCATGCTCGTCGCGCGCCAGCGCTGAAACCCAGCCCGGCGAGGCGGGGAAGGGTCGGCCGGGGGCCGCTGCTAGCGTCGCGCGCATGATCGGGGGACCAGACAGCACGGAGCACAGCAGACCGGCCCTGCAGATCCGCGGGCTCACGAAGCAGTTCGGCCAGACCGTCGCCGTCGCAGGCATCGACCTCGACGTGCCGCGCGGCTCCTTCTACGGTCTGGTGGGCCCCAACGGCGCGGGAAAGACGACGACCCTGTCGATGGCGACCGGCCTGTTGCGTCCCGACCGCGGCACGGTGCACGCGCTGGGCGCCGACGTCTGGGCCGACCCGGTCGCGGCCAAGGCCCGCATCGGGGTGCTGCCCGACGGGCTGCGCCTGTTCGACCGCCTCACCGGCCTGCAGCTGGTGACGTATGCCGGCCTCCTGCGGGGGATGGACCGCGCCGACGTCGTGGAGCGGGCCGGCGAGCTGGTCGCCGCGCTCGGGCTCGAGGAGGCGGCCGACAAGCTCGTCGTCGACTACTCGGCCGGCATGACCAAGAAGGTCACCCTCGCCTGTGCGCTCGTGCACGGCCCCCGGCTGCTGGTGCTCGACGAGCCGTTCGAGGCAGTCGACCCCGTCTCGGCGAAGACGATCCGGGGCATCCTCACCCGCTACGTCGAGGGCGGCGGGACGGTGGTGCTGTCGAGCCACGTCATGGACCTCGTCGAGCGCATGTGCAGCGACGTCGCCATCATCGCGGGCGGCCACGTCCGCGCCGCCGGTCCGATCGAGGACGTGCGCGGCGGGCTCAGCCTGGAGGACCGGTTCCTCGACCTCGTCGGCGGCTCGACGGACGTGAAGGGGCTGGCGTGGTTGCACACCTCGTCGGACTGAAGCTCCAGCTCCTGCGCAACACCCTGCGGCGCAGTCCGGCCGCCCTCATCGGCCTGGCCGTGGGCGTGGTCTACGGCGGCGGCCTGCTGGTGCTCGCGGCGGTCGGCCTGGTGTCCCTCCGCCTCCTGCCCGACGTCGAGGCCAGCCGGGTCGCGCTCACTCTCGGCGGCGCCCTCCTGGTGCTCGCCTGGGGTGTCGTGCCCGTGGTGGCCTTCGGCACCGACCCCACCCTCGACCCGCACCGGTTCGCGACCTTCGCCGTGCCCGCGCGCCAGCTGGCGCTCGGGCTCGCGGTGGCCGGCCTGATCGGGCTGCCGGGACTGGCCACCGGCGTGCTGGTCCTCGCCTCCTTCGTGACCTGGTCGCGCAGCGTGCCCGCCCTGCTGGCCGCCGTGGTCGGCGGTCTGCTCGCGCTGGCCACCTGCGTGCTCCTCAGCCGCGTCGTCACCGCAGCGGCCGCCGCGGTGCTCTCGAGCCGTCGCGGTCGCGACGTGGTGGCGGTGCTCGGCTTCCTCCTGCTTGTCGGGCTGGGCCCGGTCACCAGCGTCGGGGGCAGCTTCGAGCTCACGCTCGCCGACCTCGCCGGCCTCACGAGTGCGGTCGGCTGGACGCCTCTCGGGTGGGCCTGGGCCGCTCCCGCCGATGTCGCGCAGGGCCAGCACCTCGCCGGGCTCGGGCGGCTCGCGCTCGCCGCGGTCCTCGTCGGCGTGCTGCTGACCGTGTGGCAGCGCCAGCTCTCGCGCGTGGTCCACGACCCCCGCGGCGCCGCCCAGGGCGGCTCCGAAGCCACCCAGGGCGGCCTAGGGCTGTTCGCGCTCCTGCCGGGCACGCCCCTCGGCGCCGTCGCCGCCCGGTCGGCGGTCTACTGGCGCCGCGACCCCCGGCTGGCCTTCCCGGCGCTCATCACGACGCTCTTCCCCGCCGGGCTGGTGTTCGCCTGGTACTTCGGCGGCTCGGAGGTCGCGCTGGTCGCGATGCCGCTCGCGTCGGCCTACATGCTGGGCTGGGGGCAGCACAACGACGTCGGCTACGACTCCACGGCGTTCTGGCTCCACGTGGCCAGCGGGGTCGACGGCACGAGCGACCGGGTCGGCCGGCTCTTCCCCTCAGCGGTGCTCGGCGCGGTGTGCGTGCCCGCGTATGCTGTGCTGGGCGCCGCCCTCGGACGGCGCTGGGACCTGTTCCCGGCCACCCTGGGTGTGGGGACCGCCCTGTTGCTGGCCGGTTTCGGTGTCGCCAGCCTGGCCAGCGCGGTGAAGCAGTACCCCGTGCCGCGTCCCGGGGAGAGCCCCTTCGCGACCCCGCCCGGCGGCGCCGGCATCACCCTCGTGGTGCAGGCCGTGGTGGGCCTGGCGGTGCTGGTGGTGGCCCTGCCGGCGCTGGCCCTCGGGGTCCTCGCCTGGTTCGGGCACGCATGGGCCGCCTGGGCCGCCCTGCCCGTCGGCATCGGCGTGGGTGCCGCAGCCGCGGTGGCCGGGGTGCGGGTGGGGGCTGGGTTGTTCGAGCGGCGTTCGCCCGAGCTGCTGCAGGACCTCGTCAGCATCCGCTGACGTGCGTCGCCGTCGCTGGGCGGGGGGCTCAGCGTGCGGAGGTCGCGGCCAGATGGGCGGCACCGATGATGCCGGCCCGGTTCTCGAGCTGGGCCGGAATGATCGGGGTGCGCAGGTCCAGCAGCGGGAGGTACCTGTCGGCCTTCTTGGAGACGCCTCCGCCGACGACGAAGAGGTCGGGCCACAGCAGCGCCTCGAGGTGGGTGTAGTAGCGCTGCAGCCGGGCGGCCCACTCCTCCCACGTGAGCTCCTCGGCCTCGCGCACGCCGGAGGAGGCCTGCGTCTCGGCGTCGTGGCCGTCGATCTCGAGGTGGCCCAGCTCGGAGTTCGGCACCAGCACGCCGTCGTGGATCAGCGCCGTTCCGATGCCCGTACCGAGGGTGGTGAGGATGACCAGGCCCTCTCGCCCTCGGGCCGCGCCGTGGTACATCTCGCCGATGCCCGCAGCGTCGGCGTCGTTGACCGCGATCACCGGGTGGTCGAGCAGCTCGTGCAGGTGCGCCACCACGTCGAAGTCGATCCAGGCCTTGTCGATGTTCGCTGCCGAGCGCACCACGCCACGAGTGACGACGCCGGGGATCGTGACGCCGATGGGGGAGTGGCCCTGGGTGCCGTCGAAGTGGTCGACGATCTCGGCGATGACCTCGCAGACGGCCTGGGGGGACGCCCCGGCCGGTGTCTCGATGCGCAGCCGGTCGGCAGCGAAGTCGCCCCGGTCGAGGTCGACAGGGGCGCCCTTGATGCCGCTGCCGCCGACGTCGATGCCGAGGGCGATGCCGGGTCCTGACATGTGCTGCTCCTCTCGGTGCCTCCCACACCCTAGGTCGTGCCGGACGCGAATGCCTGTCAGCGGCAGACCTAGGGCGACCTCACGGGCACCTCACGCGGGGCGATGCTGTCGGCCGGCGACCCGTCCAGCGGCTCGGCGGGCAACGTCGTCATCGAGGTGGTCGACGGAGCCCTGTCCGGCCGGCACGGCACGTTCGCCCTGCAGCACAGCGGCACGATGCACGAGGGCCGGCAGCGGCTGGCGATCAGCGTGGTGCCCCGGCAGCTCACCCACCGCCACGCGCTGCGCTACCGGCTGTGAGCGCCCACCGCGCTCAAAGTCGGGGCCATCAGGGGAGGGTGAGGATCTCGTTGCCGCTCTCGGTGATGAGGATGGTGTGCTCGAACTGCGCCGACCGCTTGCGGTCCTTGGTCACCACGGTCCAGTCGTCGTCCCACATCTCCCACTCGTGGGTGCCGAGGTTGAGCATGGGCTCGATGGTGAACGTCATCCCCGGCTCGATGACCGTGCTGTAGGCCGGCGCCGCGTCGTAGTGGGGGATGATCAGGCCGGAGTGGAACTCGGTGCCGATCCCGTGGCCGGTGAAGTCGCGCACCACCCCGTAGCCGAACCGTCGTGCGTAGGACTCGATGACGCGTCCGATGATGTTGACCTCACGACCCGGCTGGGCGGCCTTGATGCCGCGCATCATCGCCTCGCGGGTGCGCTCGACCAGCAGGCGCGACTCCTCGTCGACGTCCCCGCACAGGTAGGTCGCGTCGGTGTCGCCGTGCACGCCACCGATGTAGGCGGTGATGTCGATGTTGACGATGTCGCCGTCCTCGAGGCGGCGACTGTCGGGGATGCCGTGGCAGATGACCTCGTTCACCGACGTGCACAGCGACTTGGGGAAGCCGCGGTAGCCGAGCGTCGAGGGGTAGGCGCCGTGGTCGAGCAGGAACTCGTGGCCCACCCGGTCGACCTCGTCGGTCGTGACGCCGGGCGCGATCACCGCTGCGGCGGCCTCCATCGCCTGGGCGGCGATCCTGCCGGCGACGCGCATCTTCTCGATCGTCTCGGCGTCCTTGACCTCCGGTCCGTGGCTCCTCGCCGGCGCCGGACGGTCGACGTACTCCGGTCGCGCGATCGAGGCGGGAACGGGGCGGCGCGGGGACACGGTCCCGGGCGCAACACTTGCGTACGTCAACGGCATACGGTGGAGTCTAGGCAAGGCTGACCCGCACGCGGACACGGAGGCGCTCTCGATGGCTTACTGGTACAACATCAACACCGGCAAGGTCGAGACCGAGGAGAACCGCAGCCCCGGGGAGGACCTCATGGGTCCCTACGCCAGCGAGGAGGAGGCCTCCCGCGCCCTCGAGATCGCCCGCGCCAAGACCGAGCGCTGGGACGAGGAGGACCGCGCGTGGGAGGACGACGACGTCGACGACTGACGGGCTCGCCCCACGCCCGCAACCTCAGTCGTTGCGGCGGTGGATGCTGACGACGTAGCCGGAGTCCGGCCGCCAGGGCTCCTTGTCCCATGTGCTGTAGCGGCGGATGAACGACAGGTCGGCGACCGTGCAGGCCCGGTCGTAGTCCTCGAGCGGGGTCACGGGAATGCCCGCAGGAAGGTGTGCGGCATCGAGGCCGAAGCCGGCGACCACGAGCCCTCCCGGCTCCACGTGGGCGGCGATGCGCTCCATGGCGGCGAGCAGCGTCCCCGGGGCCAGCAGCGGCACGACGTTGCCGGCGAGCAGCACCAGCTCGAAGGCCTGTGAGCGCAGCTGGAGCCGGCTGAGGTCCTGCTGCACCCAGGTGGTGGCCGGGTCGCGGCGCTCGGCGACCGCGACCATGTCTCGGTCGGCGTCGACGCCGACGCAGTGGTAGCCGAGCGAGGTCAGCTGGGTGGCCACGCGGCCGGTGCCGCAGCCGGCGTCGAGGACGCGGGCCGGGGCGGGCAGCAGCGACTGCACGAAGGTGGCCTCGCCGTGCACGTCGAGGCCCTTGGCCGCCATCTCGTCGAAGTGCCGTTGGTATGCCGTGGCGGCACCGATGCCGCCGGAGACCTCCGACCAGCGGGTGCGCGGCTCGCTCTCGGGGACCGGGATCTCGTGCTCGCTCATGGGGACAGCCTAGGTCCGCTCACCGGGTGAGCTTCGGCAGCACCTCGCGGCCGAAGACCTCGATCCACTCGCGCTGGTTGCGGCCCACGTTGTGCAGGTAGACCCGGTCGAAGCCGAGGTCGACGAAACGCTGGATCTCGGCCCGGTGGGCGTCCGGGTCGGACGAGATGACCATGCGGCCCTCGAAGTCCTCGGGCCGCACCAGCTTGGCCATCTGCTCGAACTCGAACGGCGAGCGGATGTCGGCCTTGGGGAACTTCATCCCGCCGTTGGGCCACTCGGTGACGGCGTTGTGCAGCGCCTCCCCGTCGCTCTCCGCCCACGACAGGTGCAGCTGTAGCACCTTGGGCATCGTCGACGGGTCCTTCCCGGCCTCGCGGGCGCCCTCGTCGAACTTCGCGAAGAGGCCCTCGATCTTCTCCAGCGGCGCGCCGACGGTGATCATGCCGTCGGCGAACTTGCCCGTCTTCTTCGCGTTGATCGGCCCGGCCGTCGCGACCAGCACCGGGGGAGCGGTCTCGGGCATGGTCCACAGCCGGGTGGTCTCCATCTTGAAGAACTCACCGGCGAACTTGGTGTCCTTGCCCTTCAGGGAGGCGGTGAACAGCTGGTTGACGAGCTCGACGGCCTCCCACATCCGGCGGGAGCGTTCGCCCGCCTCGGGCCAGTAGCCCGGGACGACGTGCTCGTTCAACGCCTCGCCGGTGCCCAGGCCGAGCCACGTGCGACCGGGGTTCATCGCCTCCAGGGTGGCGGCCGCCTGGGCGACGATCGCAGGGTGGAACCGGAACGAGGGGCAGGTCACCCCCGGGCCGAGGTCGCCCTGCGTGCGTTCGCCCACGGCCGCCAGGACGTTCCAGACGAACGACGCCTGGCCCTGCCGCGGCACCCACGGCTGGAAGTGGTCGGCGGCCATGCACCCCGAGAACCCGTGCTGCTCGGCGAAGGCCGTGAGGTCGACCGCCTCACGCGGCGCGAACTGCTCCAGCATGGCGGCGTAGCCGACCGTGAGGGAGCCGTCGGGGGTCATCGCGTGGGTCCGGTCCGTCATGCGGTCACGCTATCCCTCGGGCAGCGGGGATGAGAGCCTCGGGGCCATGCGCCTCGACCACACCGCAGGCCCCGACCTCGGCAGTGCCCACCTGACCGCCACGGAGCGCGCCGTGCTCGACGCCATCGACGAGCAGGGCCTGCTCGCAGACCTCGCCGCGCTGGTGGCCATCCCGTCCACGGGCGGGAGCCCGGCCGAGGCGGAGGCGCAGGAGTGGTGCGCGAGGCGGCTGCGCGGTCTCGGCCTCGCGGTGGACGAGTGGGAGGTCGACGTCGCCGCTGAGCAGGGAGCCCTGGGGTTCCCGGGCATGGAGGTGGACCGCAGCCGGGCGACGGGTGTCGTTGCTGTGCTCCACGGGGACGCCGCGCCCACCGGCGCGGACGGGGAGGGTGTGCCGGCACTGGCCCTGTGCGGGCACACCGACGTCGTGCCGCCGGGCGACCGCTCGGCGTGGCCCGACGGCGGTCCGTGGCGGCTGCGGCTGGTGGACGGGGTAGCCGCTGGTCGCGGGACCTGCGACATGAAGGGCGGGCTGGCGGCGGTGCTGGCCGCGGTCGCGGCGCTGGCCGAGACCGGCGCGCGGCTCGCGCGACCCCTGGCAGTGCACGCCGTCAGTGCCGAGGAGGACGGTGGGCTGGGTGCCTTCGCCACCCTGCGCCGTGGCCACCGGGCCGAAGCCTGTGTCATCGCAGAACCGACGTCCGGGGCGGTCGTGCCCGCCAACGCCGGATCGCTCACCTTCCGGCTCGAGGTCCGGGGCCGGGCGACCCACGGATCGACCCGCACGAGGGGCGTCAGCGCCATCGACCTGCTGGCACCGGTGCAGGTGGCCCTGCGCGAGCTCGAGATCGCCCGAAACGTCAGCGCCCCAAGCCTGTTCGACCACCTCGACCTGCCTTGGCCCCTGTCCATCGGTGTGCTGCGCGCCGGTGACTGGGCCAGCACCGTGCCCGACCGGCTGGTCGCCGAGGGCCGTTACGGGGTGCGGATCGGGGAGTCGCTGGAGGACGCGCGCACCGCGTTCGAACAGGCTGTGGGGCGGGCCTGCGCGGCCGACCCGTGGCTGTGCGAGCACCCCGTGGAGGTGGCCTGGCCCGGAGGTGCCTTCGCGTCGGCAGGGCTGACCGCTGATGATCCCCTGGTGCGTGATGTCACGAGCTGCGTTGAGGCGCAAGGAGATTCGACGCCTGAGGTGGTCGGCGCGCCCTACGGGTCGGACCTGCGGCTCTACGTCGCAGCCGGGGTTCCCACGCTGCAGTACGGGCCCGGCGACGTCCGCCACGCCCACGCGCTGGACGAGCACGTGGCGGTCGCCGACCTGCTCCGGTGCGCGCGTGTCTACGCCCTGCTGGCGCTCCGGCGCTGCGGCGTGGCCACCTGACACACCTCGGGGCCTACTCCTCGAATGAGTGCTCGGCGGTGGGGAAGGCGCCCGAGGCGACCTCCGCGGCATACGTCCTCGCCGCCTCCGAGAGGGTGCCGCGCAGGTCGGCGTACTTCTTGACGAAGCGGGGGCTCCTGCCACCGCGCAGGCCGGCCATGTCGGACCACACCAGCACCTGGGCGTCACAGTCGGGGCCGGCGCCGATGCCGATGGTCGGTATGGACAGCACCTCGGTCACCCGGGCCGCGAGCGGGGCCGGGACCATCTCCATGACGACGGCGAAACAACCTGCCTGCTCGAGGGCGACCGCGTCGTCGACGAGCCGGTCCGCGGCCTCTCCCCGGCCCTGCACCCGGTAGCCGCCGAGGACGTGCTCGCTCTGCGGGGTGAACCCGACGTGCCCCATGACGGGGATGCCTGCCCGCACGAGCAGCTCGATCTCGGGGACCATCGCCTTGCCGCCCTCGAGCTTGACCGCGTGGGCGAGGCCCTCCTTCATGAAGCGGGTGGCGGTGCCCAGGGCCTGCTCCGGGCTCGCCTGGTAGGAACCGAACGGCAGGTCGGCCACGACCATGGCCCGCTTCGCAGCTGTGGTGACCGCCTTGACGAGGGGGAGCAGGTGCTCGACCGTCACCGGCACCGTGGTCTCGAAGCCGTAGACGTTGTTGCCGGCCGAGTCGCCGACGAGCAGCACGGGAATGCCCGCCTCGTCGAAGATCTCGGCGGAGTACTGGTCGTAGGCCGTGAGCATGGCCCACTTCTCGCCCCGCTCCTTCATGGCCTGCAGGTGCGGTATCCGGATGCGCCGGACGGGTGCGGCGCCTGCCGGGGCCTGCGAGGCCTGGGGGCCGCTGCCGTAGGGTGCCGAGATCTCGCCGGTCGCGGAGGAGTCGCTCATAGCCGCGATCCTAGGACGCGCCTCAGGAGTCCTGCTCGCGCCACCGGCTCGTGATCGGCAGGCGGCGGTCGCGCCCGAACGCCAGGGCGGAGATCTTGGGCCCGGGCGCGAACTGCCGGCGCTTCCACTCAGCCCGGTCCACCAGCGAGACGACCTTGTCCACGACGGCCGCGTCGAAGCCGGCCTCGATGAGCTGGGCGCGACCCTGCGCACCGGCGACGTACAGCTCGAGGATGGCGTCGAGGGTCTCGTACGGCGGCAGCGAGTCCTGGTCGACCTGACCGGGGCGCAGCTCGGCCGACGGCGGCTTGGTGATCGAGTTGGGCGGAATGGGCATCGTCTCGCCACGACGCTCCGCCTCGGCGTTCCGCCAGGTCGCCAGCTGCCAGACCAGGCTCTTCGGCACGTCCTTGAGCGGCGCGAAGCCGCCCACGCTGTCGCCGTAGATCGTGGAGTAGCCGGTGGCCAGCTCGGACTTGTTGCCGGTGGCCAGGGTGAGGTGGCCCTCCTGGTTCGACAGGCCCATGAGGATGACGCCGCGGCAGCGCGCCTGGAGGTTCTCCTCCGCGACACCGGTGAGGTCGAGCTCGCCGAGGAACGCCTCGACCATCGGCTTGATCGGCTGCACCCGGTAGCTCAGGCCGGTGCGCTCGGCGAGGTCGGCGGCGTCGTCCTTGGAGTGGTCGGAGGAGTAGACGCTGGGCATGGAGACACCGTGGACGTTGTCGGCGCCGAGCGCGTCGCACGCGATGGCGGCGACGAGCGCCGAGTCGATGCCGCCCGACAGGCCCAGCACGACCGAGCGCATCCCGTTCTTGCGGACGTAGTCGCGCAGGCCGAGCACGAGCGCCTCGTAGACCTCGCCGACCGGGTCGAGGCGGGGGGCCTCGGAGGCCTGCCGCGCGGCATACGGCTCGGTGGGGTCCTCGCTCACCGAGGTGAAGGCGACGCCCTCGGTGACGTCGGTGGGGTCGAAGGTCGACTCGTGGACGTCGAGGTCGACGACGAGCAGGTCCTCGGCGAACTGCGGACCACGTGCGAGCACGGCTCCGTCGGCCGAAACGACGACCGAGTCGCCGTCGAAGACCAGCTCGTCCTGGCCGCCGACGAGGTTGAGGTAGGCGAGCACGCACCCGGCCTGGCGGGCGCGACGGGCGGCCAGCTCGAGTCGCACGTCGTCCTTGTCGCGCTCGTAGGGCGAGCCGTTCAGCACCAGCAGCAGCTCGGCGCCGGCCTCGCGGGCCATCGACACGGGGCCGCCCTCCTGCCAGATGTCCTCACAGATGGCCAGCGCCACGTCGACCCCGCGGACGCGGACGACGGCCAGGTCTTGCCCCGGGGCGAAGACGCGGGCCTCGTCGAAGACTCCGTAGGTGGGCAGGTGGTGCTTCGCGTACCGCGCGACGACCTCGCCGCGGTGCAGGACGGCGGCGCAGTTCTGGGGCAGCTCACGGCCGGGGTCGGCGTCGGCGCTGCCGGGCGTCGCGCGGTCGAGGTAGCCGATGACGACCGGCAGGTCGCCGTGTCCGTCGGCGGCGAGGCCGGCGGCCAGTGCGGTCAACGCTGCTCGCGAGGCGTCGACGAAGGAGGTCCGCAGGGCGAGGTCCTCGACGGGGTAGCCCGTCAGTGCCATCTCGGGGAAGGCCACGAGGTGTGCGCCCTCGGCGGCGGCCCTGGCGGTCCACTCGCGGACCATCGCGGCGTTGCCTGCGAGGTCTCCCACCGTGGCGTTGACCTGGGCGAGGGCGAGTCGGAGCTGGGCCATGCCGGAACCCTACCGAGGGCCGGCGCGGCGGGGCTCCGGCGCCGTCCGCCAACGCTCTGACCAGCGCAGTCGGGGGTCACGACAGGTCTGTGATTTTTTAACAACTCCTTACCCGAGGCCCATCGGAAATGCCGACAAATCGTGTTCTGATCGGCTCTTGTGCGCCAGGGACGGCGCGCGAACACCACTGGAGGATTTGTGAAGAGACGTCATGTGAGCGTCCTGTCCGGTGTGGCGGTGGCTGCCGTCGCACTGAGCTTGGCGCCCGCCCAGTCACAGGCAATCCCTGTGCAGGGCGACAAGGAGCCGAAGGCTGCGAACCGCGACCACGACCTGCCCAACCCGCTCGGCGACGCCGCGCGCGAGCTGCGCAAGGAGGCGGTCGAGAAGCTCGTCAAGGGTGAGGCCACGACCGAGACCCGCGGCGGCCAGCGCGTCATCAAGCTGGCGGGCAAGACCGACGCCCGCGGCCAGAGGACCGCAGACCGCTACGTGTCCTACCCGGTGGAGCGGGAGGAGTCGATCTTCACGATCCTCTCCAGCTTCAGCGACATGCAGCAGAACGAGATCCCGGAGCCTGACCGCTCCATGGACAACTCGACGTACTGGACCGAGAACTTCGACCGGGCGCACTACCAGGACATGATGTTCGGCGAGGGCGAGTCCTTCCGCGACTTCTACCTCAAGCAGTCCAACGGCCGTTTCCTGGCCAAGGGCGACGTCTCCGACTGGGTCCAGGTCAAGGGCGAGGCCGCCACCTACGGCGACAACGCCAACGAGCGCGAGGGCTACTGGTCCTACGTGCAGGACACCGTCAACGCCTGGTACGAGGCGCAGGTCGCGGCGGGCAAGTCGTCGGCCGAGATCAACGAGTACCTCAAGCAGTTCGACAAGGTCGACCGCTACGACGCCGACGGTGACGGCAACTTCAACGAGTCCGACGGTTACATCGACCACTTCCAGGCCATCCACGCCGGTGAGGGCGAGGAGGCCGGCGGCGGCACGCTCGGCGAGGACGCCATCTGGTCGCACCGCTGGTACGTCAACTCCACCGACATCGGCAAGACCGGCCCCGGCGAGAACAAGCTCGGTGGCGCCCGCATCGGCGACGCCGACATCTGGGTCGGCGACTACACCACGGAGCCGGAGAACGGCGGACTCGGCGTCTTCGCCCACGAGTTCGGCCACGACCTCGGCCTGCCCGACCTCTATGACACCTCCGGTGGCGACAACACCACCGGCTTCTGGACGCTGATGTCCGGAGGCTCGTGGCTCAACTGGGGCAAGGACTCGATCGGCACCACGCCCGGCTACATGGGCCCGTGGGAGAAGCTGATGCTCGGCTGGCTCGACTACCAGGTGGTCAAGCACGGCGCCGACACCACGGTGAAGCTCGGCCCGGCCGACCTCGACGCCTCGACCAACAAGCAGGCCGTCATCGTGACCCTGCCCGAGAAGACGATCACCACCGAGTACAACACCCCGCACTCCGGTGCGGCTGAGTGGTGGAGCGGCTCGGCCGACGACCTGCAGAACACGCTGACCCGCTCGGTCGACCTGACCGGCAAGTCCAGCGCCACCCTGTCGGCCTGGCTCGAGCACGACATCGAGGCCGACTACGACTACCTGTACGTCGAGACCTCGACCGACGGCGCGAACTGGACCCAGGTCGGCACCCCGATCGACGGCCAGAGCAGCGGCTGGGTCCAGAAGACCTGGGACCTCTCCTCCCTCGCCGGCAAGAGCGGCCAGGTGCGCTTCCGCTACGCCACCGACGGCGGCGTGCACCTCGACGGTGCTTTCCTCGACGACCTGTCGATCACCGCTGACGGCGCGGAGGTCTTCGCCGATGACGTCGAGAGCGGCGACAACGGCTGGGTCGCGAAGGGCTTCTCGCGCATCGACGGCTCCACCACAAAGCAGGCCAGCCACTACTACATCGCCGAGAACCGCGTCTACAGCGGCTACGACGCGACGCTGAAGACGGGCCCGTACAACTTCGGGTTCGCCAACACCAAGCCCGACTGGGTGGAGCGCTTCCCGTACCAGAACGGCATGCTCGTCTGGTACATCGACAACGAGTACTCGGACAACAACACCCGCCAGCACCCCGGCGGTGGCCAGGTCCTCAACGTCGACGCCCGTCCGACCCCGGTGAAGTTCTACGACGGCTCGCGCCTGGGCAACCGCCGCCAGCCGTTCGACGGCACCTTCGGCCTCGAGGCGACCGACGCGGTGACGTTCCACAAGAACGGCATCCCGACGACCGTCGGGTCGCAGCCCGCGATCCCGACGTTCGACGACAGCGACCCGAACCGCTACTACGACGCCACCAACCCGATGGGTTCGGTCAAGGTCGCGGGCTCCGGCACCACCATGACGGTTGCCAAGTCCGTGGACGGTGGCAACGAGCTGCAGGTCAAGGTCGAGTTCAAGTGACGCACCACCTCGGCTGACCGGTCGACGCGACCTGTCACACCGAGACGGCGGGGCCCCGGGAGACATCCCGGGGCCCCGCCCGCGTCCCGGTCTGTCGTTCCTGCGCGTGCGAGCCCGGTAGCGCGCCCTGCCGCCCTAGGGTGGGCGGCGTGAACCACGACTACGACGACGTCGTCATCGGTGCAGGGCACAACGGGCTGACCGCCGCGGCCTACCTGGCGCGGGCCGGCAGGCGGGTGCTCGTCCTCGAGGCTGCCGACCATGTCGGGGGTGCCGCGGTCTCGGCGCAGGCCTTCCCGGGGGTCGACGCCCGTCTCTCGCGGTACAGCTACCTCGTCTCGCTCCTGCCGCACCAGGTCGTCACCGACCTCGACCTCGACCTGCACCTGATCCGGCGCCGGTACTCCTCGTTCACGCCGCTGCCGGCGGACCCGCGCCGCTCGGTGCTCGTCGACAACGGTGACCCCGCCGCCACGGCCCGGGCGTTCGCCGCCCTGACCGGCTCGGAGGACGCCCACCGCCAGTGGGAGCAGTTCTACGACCGGATGGCGGGCCTGGCCCGTGCCGTCTTCCCGACGGTGCTCGAGCCGCTGCGCTCCGCCGACGAGCTGGCCGAGCGGGTCGGCGACGACGAGCTCTGGCGGGCGGTGACCCAGCGACCGCTCGGCGAGCTGCTGGAGGAGACCTTCGCCGACGACACCCTGCGCGGCATCGTCGCCACCGACGCGCTGATCGGCACGTTCGCCGACCTGCGGGGCGCGGACCTGCGCCAGAACGTCTGCTTCCTCTACCACCTCATCGGCGGCGGAACCGGCGACTGGGACGTGCCCGTCGGTGGCATGGGAGCCCTCACCAGCGCCCTCGCCGGGGCAGCCGCCGACGCGGGCGCCGACATCCGCACGAGTGCGCGGGCCCTCAGCGTCACCCCGGATGGGGAAGTGACGTGGGAGGGCGGATCCGCCCGGGCCGGGGCGGTGCTCGCCGCCTGCGCGCCTGTGGTGCTCAACGAGCTGCTCCGGGCCGGGGGGGCGGACCCGGTGCCGACCGAGGCAGCGCCGGAGGGAGCCCAGCTGAAGGTCAACATGCTGCTGTCGCGCCTGCCCCGCCTCAGGGACCCGCACGCCGACCCGGCTGCCGCCTTCGCCGGCACCTTCCACATCAACGAGGGCTACCAACAGCTCCAGGACGCGTATGCCGTTGCGGCGAGCGGGCACGTGCCTCGGCTGCCGCCGTGCGAGATCTACTGCCACAGCCTCTCCGACCGCAGCATCCTGGGCGCCGACCTGGCTGCGTCCGACGCGCAGACCCTGACGCTGTTCGGCCTCCACATGCCGGCCCGGCTGTTCCGCGAGGACCACGACGAGATGCGCGACCTCGCCCTCAGCCACACGCTCGAGTCGCTCAACTCCGTGCTGGCAGAACCGATCCAGGACGTGCTCCTGCGCGACGCCGACGGTGCGTTCTGCCTGGAGGCCAGGACACCGGTGGAGCTCGAGCAGGACATCGGCCTGCCTGGTGGGAACATCTTCCACCGTTCGCTGCAGTGGCCGTGGGCCGAGTCGGCCGACGAGGTCGGCCGCTGGGGTGTGGAGACGCCGTACGAGAAGGTGCTGCTCGCCGGGGCCGGGGCGCGCCGCGGAGGCGGGGTGTCCGGCATACCCGGGCACAACGCGGCCCAGGCGGTCCTGGGCGGCTGAGCCGCCCGGCGGTGCCGTAACGACCCGGAAACACGAGTAGGGCAGGATTCGTCACATGGATCGTCAGCAGGAGTTCGTCCTCCGCACCATCGAGGAGCGCGACATCCGCTTCGTGCGGCTGTGGTTCACCGACGTGCTCGGGACGCTCAAGTCCGTGGCGGTCGCCCCCGCCGAGCTCGAGGGCGCCTTCGCGGAGGGCATCGGCTTCGACGGCTCGGCGATCGAGGGCTTCGCCCGGGTCTACGAGGCCGACATGCTGGCCAAGCCCGACCCGTCGACGTTCCAGGTGCTGCCCTGGCGCGGCGAGAGCCCGGGCACCGCACGGATGTTCTGCGACATCACGCTCCCGGACGGCACCCCGAGCTGGGCCGACCCCCGGCACGTCCTGCAGCGGGCTCTGGGCCGAGCGGCCGACCTGGGGTTCACCTTCTACACCCACCCGGAGATCGAGTTCTTCCTCCTCAAGCAGGGGTTCAGGGCGGGCGAGCAGCCCGAGCCCGTCGACCAGGCCGGCTACTTCGACCACGTCCCGCACGGCACGGGCCACGACTTCCGCCGCGCGGCGATCACGATGCTGGAGTCGATGGGCATCTCGGTCGAGTTCAGCCACCACGAGGGCGCGCCGGGCCAGAACGAGATCGACCTGCGCTACGCGGACGCGCTCTCGACGGCCGACAACATCATGACCTTCCGGACGGTCATCAAGGAGGTCGCGCTCGAGCAGGGCATCTTCGCCTCCTTCATGCCCAAGCCGTTCTCCGACTACCCGGGGTCGGGCATGCACACCCACATGTCGCTCTTCGACGGCGAGAGCAACGCCTTCTACGAGGCCGGTGCGCCCTACCAGCTCTCCAAGGTGGGACGGCAGTTCATCGCAGGCCTGCTGCGCCACGGGGCCGAGATCACGGCCGTCACCAACCAGTGGGTGAACTCGTACAAGCGCCTCTGGGGCGGCGGTGAGGCGCCGGCGCACCTGACGTGGGGGCACAACAACCGCAGCGCCATGGTGCGTGTGCCCATGTACAAGCCGGCCAAGGGCCAGAGCAGCCGTGTCGAGCTGCGCACCCTCGACTCGGCGTGCAACCCCTACCTCGCCTTCGCCGTCATCCTCGCCGCCGGGCTCAAGGGCATCGAGGAGGACTACGACCTCCCCCCGGAGACCGAGGACGACGTGTGGGGCCTGACCGGCTCGGAGCGCCGGGCCATGGGCATCGAGCCGCTGCCGTCCACGCTGCACGAGGCGATCGGCGTGATGGAGAAGAGCGAGCTGGTGGCCGACACCCTCGGCGAGCACGTCTTCGACTTCTTCCTGCGCAACAAGCGCGCCGAGTGGGACGACTACCGCGGCGAGATCACGCCGTTCGAGCTCAAGCGCTACCTGCCCGGTCTCTGAGCCCGGACCGGAGAGGCCCCCGCGCCCCCGCTAGGTTGGGGACGTGAGCTCCCGCCAGCCCTCCCGCGCCGCCACTCTGGCGCGACTGGGCTTCGCGGAGGCGGCTCGTGCCGAGCAGCTCCTCGCGGACCCCGCACTGGGCGGGCTCGTCGACCCGCTCGACGACGTCTTCAGCGACGGGCTGCCCGATGCCCTGGGCGGCACCTCCGACCCCGACCTGGCGCTGCTCAGCCTGGTGCGGCTCATGGAGGCGGTGCGGGCCGACGAGCCGCGCCGTCGCGACGTCGACGCCGGCCCGGAGGCCTCGCTCTCGGGGCTCATCGCCGCCCTGCGCCACCGCGGGCCCGAGCGCGACCGGCTGCTCGCGGTGCTCGGCGCCTCCACGGCGTTGGCCGACCACCTCGTCGCCCACCCCGAGCACTGGCGGGACGTCACCGAGGCGCAGCCGCGCACGGTCGCCCAACGGGTGCAGCACCTCACCGAGGCGGTGCGCACCCACGGCGAGGCCACGGCATACGACGCCCTGCGCGTGGGCTATCGACGCGAGCTGCTCGGCATCGCGGCCCTGGACCTGACGTCCCACGGGCCGGCGCAGACCCTGCCGGAGACCGCCGCGGCCCTGGCCGACCTGGCCGAGGCCGCCCTGGAGGCGGCGCTCGTCATCGCCCGGGCGGAGCTGGGCGCGCAGGCAGACGCCTGCCGGCTCGCGGTCATCGGCATGGGCAAGACGGGTGGTCGCGAGCTCAACTACGTCAGCGACGTCGACGTCATCTTCGTGGCCGAACCGGCCGACGGCGCCGACGAGACCACCGCCCTGGCGGCGGCGACCGCGCTGGCGACGCACCTCATGCGCGCCTGCTCCACCTCGACCGCCGCGGGCGTGCTCTGGCCCGTCGACGCCGCGCTGCGCCCCGAGGGCAAGCAGGGCCCGCTCGTGCGGACCGTCGCCAGCCACCGCGCGTACTACGAGCGGTGGGCCAAGACCTGGGAGTTCCAGGCCCTGCTCAAGGCCCGCCCCGTGGCCGGCGACCGCGCGCTCGGCGAGGAGTACCTCGAGGCCGTCAGCCCGCTCGTCTGGCAGGCCGCCTCGCGGGAGAACTTCGTCGAGGACGTGCAGGCGATGCGCCGCCGGGTCGAGCAGCACGTGCCGGCCGCAGAGGCCGAGCGGCAGCTGAAGCTGGGCCCAGGCGGGCTGCGCGACGTCGAGTTCAGCGTGCAGCTGCTCCAGCTGGTGCACGGCAGGGCCGACGACTCGCTGCGCTCGGGCACCACCCTCGAGGCGCTAGGGGCCCTGGCCCGCGGCGGCTACGTCGGCCGCGACGACGCGGCGGCGCTCGACGAGAGCTACCGTTTCCTGCGCACCCTCGAGCACCGCATCCAGCTCCACCGGCTCCGGCGCACCCACCTCATGCCGACGGCCGAAGCCGACCTGCGCCGCCTGGGACGAGGCCTGGGCTACCGCCGGGAGGCGCAGTCCGAGGTGGTCGCCCGGTGGCAGCAGCAGGCCCGCGAGGTCCGCCGGATCCACGAACGGCTGTTCTACCGGCCGCTGCTCGCCGCCGTGGCGCGGCTGAGCACCTCCGAGGCCCGTCTGGCGCCGGAGGCGGCGCGCGAGCGGCTCGCGGCGCTCGGTTTCCGCGACCCGGCCGGGGCCATGCGCCACCTCGAGGCGCTGACGGCGGGGGTGAGCCGCCGGGCGGCGATCCAGCGGACCCTCCTGCCGGTGATGCTCGGCTGGTTCGCCGACGAGGCCGACCCCGACGGCGGCCTGCTCGCGTTCCGCAAGGTGAGCGACGACCTCGGCTCCACGCACTGGTACCTGCGCCTCCTGCGCGACGAGGGCTCGGCCGCAGAACGCCTGGCCCACACCCTCGCCCGCAGCCGCTACGCCGCCGACCTGCTCATGGGCGCGCCGGAGGCCGTCGCGATCCTGGGGGAGAGCGGCGGGCTCGCCCCGCTGGCGCGAGAGGACCTGCTGCGCCGGATGGCGGCGGCCGCCGGGCGCAAGGGCGACCCCGAGCGCGCGGTGCACGCGGCCCGCAGCGTGCGCCGGCACGAGCTCTTCCGGATCGCGGTGGCCGACCTGACCGGCCAGCTCGACCTCGAGGGCGTCGGGGGAGCCCTGAGCGACGTGACGTCGGCGCTGGTCGAGACGAGCCTCGACGTGGCCCAGCGCGTGGTCGCCGAACGCAGCGGCGGCCGGCTCGTCACCTCCGTGCTCGTCGTCGGGATGGGCCGGCTCGGCGGGGCCGAGACCGGCTACGGCAGCGACGCCGACGTCATGTTCGTCCACCAGCCGCGCGACGGCGCCTCCGAGGACGAGGCGCAGGCCCAGGCACTGGAGGTGGTGCAGGAGCTGCGCCGCCTGCTCGGCAGCCAGGGCCCGGACCCGCAGCTGGGCCTCGACGCCGACCTGCGCCCGGAGGGCAAGAACGGCCCGCTGGTGCGCAGCCTCGACAGCTACCGCGCCTACTACGAGCGCTGGTCCCTGACCTGGGAGTCACAGGCGCTGTTGCGGGCCCGTCCGATCGCCGGCGACCCGGAGCTCGGGCGGCGCTTCGTGGAGCTCATCGACCCGCTGCGCTGGCCCGAAGGCGGCCTCGGCCCCCAGGAGGTGCGCGAGATCCGGCGGCTCAAGGCCCGCATGGAGGCCGAGCGGCTGCCCCGCGGCGCCGACCCCAAGACGCACTTCAAGCTGGGCAGGGGCGGGCTGAGCGACGTGGAGTGGACGGTGCAGCTGCTCCAGATGTGCCACGCGCACCACGTCCCGGGACTGCGGACGACCTCGACCCTGGGGGCGCTGGCGGCCGCGGTCGACGCGAAGCTCATCGACGCGTCCCACGCCGACGACCTGCGCGCGGCGTGGACGCTCGCGTCCCGCATGCGCAACGCGTCCGTCCTGTTCCGCGGCCGTCCGGTCGAGGGCGTGCCGTCCGACCTGCGGGTCGCCGACGGCGTCAGCCGGATCATGGGGATGGAGCCGGGCAGTGGCGGCGAGCTCGCCGAGACCTACCGGCGGGTCGCGCGACGCGCCAGGGCAGTTGTCGAAGTCGACTTTTACGAGGCCCGTTAGGGGGGTACGGTTCGCCCATGCGGCAGAGGGGCTGGAGGGGGGACGGTGTGCCGTCCTACAGGGAGGTCTTGCGGGTACCCGCGTTCCTTCCGTTCTTCCTCGCCTCGTCCCTGTCGACCTGGGGCGACTACATCGCGCGGATCACCGTGGCGGCAGTGGTGTTCGAGCGCACCGGGTCCGCCGTGGCCACCGCCGCCACCTTCGCCGTCTCGATGCTCCCGAGTGTCTTCGGCCGCATGGTGCTCTCGCCCTTCGCCGACCGGCTGCCCTACAAGTACGTGCTCATCGGCAGCCACCTGGTGCGGGCGGCTTTCGTCATCGCGCTGCTGGCGGCCACCGTGTCGTCGGCGCCGGTGGGCCTGCTGCTGGTGCTGCTGTTCCTCCTCGAGCTCGCGGGCGGGCCGACGGTCGCGGCCAACCAGATGCTGCTCACCGACCTCTTCACCGACCGGCGCCTCTACAGCAAGGCCTTCGGGCTCACCACCCTCGCCGAGCAGACCAACCAGGCGATCGGCCTGGCCGTCGGTGGCCTGGTGGTGACGATGACCAGCCCGGTGCAGGGCCTGTTCTTCGACCTCGTCACGTTCCTCGTTGCCGCGGCGGTGCTCGCCGTGGTGGTGCCGCGACGTGACCCCGTCGGCATGGCCCAGGAAGGCATCTCCGGGTTCGTGCGCGACGTCCTCGAGGGTGGGCGCCACCTGTTCCACAACCGGGTGCTCACCTCGCTGCTGCTGCTCAGCATCACGAGCACCCTGGCGATGGCCGCTCCCGAGGCCGTCGCGATCCCCTACGTCAACACCCACACCGACCAGCCCGGCTGGGGCGGCATGCTCATGGCGGCCCCGATCCTGGGCGCGGTCGTTGGCCTGCTCGTGGTGAGCCGGTTCGGCGCCGAGGAGCAGAACCGCTCCGTCCTGGCCATGGCACTGGTGATGCCGCTGCCGCTGCTGGTGACCGTGTTCGAGCCGCCGCTGCCGGCCATCTGGGGCGCCTGGTTCGCCTGCGGCGCCCTGCAGGCCTACATGCTGCCGCTGCAGTCCACGTTCACCCTCATGGTGCCCGCCGAGCTGCGCGGCCGGGTCTTCGGCCTCGCCGGCGCCCTGTCCGTGGCCGCGACCGGCGCGTTCTACCTGCTTGCGGGGTGGATCTCCCAGCACACCACCCCGGCGGCCGCCATCGGTGTCTGCGCGATCGCCAGCCTCGGCGGCCTGGTGCTGGTCGCCGCGCGCTGGCCGCGCACCGAGCTGGCCGACGCGGTGCACCGCACCTTCAGCCTCCCCGAGGGCACCTCCCGCGCTGCGTGAGGCCTGCCCGGCCGCAACGGCGGTCACCACGGCCACCGCCTCCCGGAGGCTGGACCGCGGACCAGGGGCCCGCCGGCGCCGCCTAGAATCGTGCCCATGATGTCCACGATCGACCTGCGCGGCCGCGTGCTCAGCACGCGGGAGCTGCGTCAGGCCCTGCCACGCGCCGAGTTCGACGTCGAGGCGGCACTGGAGACGGTGCGCCCGATCTGCGAGGCCGTGCGTCATCGTGGAGCCGAGGCGCTCTACGAGCTGGGGGAGCGCTTCGACGGCGTGCGCCCCCACTCGCTGCGGGTGCCCTCCGAGGTGCTGTCCGCCGCCCTCGAGGCCCTCGACCCCGCCGTCCGCGCAGCCCTGGAGGAGTCGATCCGCCGAGCCCGGGTCGTGCACGCCGACCAGCGGCGCACCGACACCACGACCGAGGTCGTGCCGGGTGGCCAGGTCACCGAGCGCTGGGTGCCCGTCGACCGGGTCGGCCTCTACGTGCCGGGGGGCCTGGCGGTCTACCCCTCCAGCGTCGTCATGAACGTCGTCCCCGCCCAGGCCGCCGGCGTCGGTTCCCTCGCCGTCGCCAGCCCTCCGCAGCGGGAGAACAGCGGCGTCTTCGCCGGCTACCCGCACCCGACCATCCTCGCCGCGTGCGCCCTGCTCGGCGTCGACGAGGTGTATGCCGTGGGCGGCGCCCAGGCCGTGGCCGCGTTCGCCTACGGCTTCGACGACGCCGATGAGACCTGTGAGCCGGTCAGCCTCGTCACCGGTCCGGGCAACATCTACGTCGCCGCCGCCAAGCGCCTGCTCAAGGGCCTGATCGGCATCGACGCCGAGGCCGGCCCCACCGAGATCGCGATCCTCGCCGACGACACCGCCGACGCCGAGCACGTCGCCTCCGACCTCATCAGCCAGGCCGAGCACGACCCGCTGGCGGCCTCCGTGCTGGTCACCGACAGCCCCGACCTCGTCGAGCGGGTCGAGGCCGCCCTCGAGCGCCGCGTCGCCCAGACGAAGCACACCGAACGGGTCCGCACCGCCCTCACCGGGCGGCAGTCGGGCACGGTGCTCGTCGACGACGTCGAGGCCGGGCTGGCCGTGGTCAACGCGTATGCCGCGGAGCACCTCGAGATCCAGACACGTGACGCCGCGGCGGTCGCCGCCGGGGTCCGCAACGCCGGGGCGGTCTTCGTCGGGGCGTGGGCCCCGGTCAGCCTCGGCGACTACGCCGCGGGCTCCAACCACGTGCTGCCCACCGGCGGGTGCGCGGTGCACAGCAGTGGCCTGTCGGTGCAGTCGTTCCTGCGCGGCATCCACGTCGTGACCTACGACGAGTCGGCACTGCGAGAGGTCGCCCACCACGTGGTGACCCTGGCCCAGGCCGAGGACCTCCCGGCCCACGGCGAGGCGGTCACCGCCCGCTTCGGCGACGCGCTGTGAGCCGGCTGCGGGAGCTGCTGCGCCCCGACCTGCGCGGCAAGACCGCCTACGGCGCGCCCCAGCTCGACGTCGCCGTGCGTCTCAACACCAACGAGAACTCCTACCCGGTGCCCGACGACGTGGTGCGCGACATCACCGCCGCGGTCGCCGAGGTCGCGCCGCACCTCAACCGCTACCCGGACCGCGAGTTCACCGAGCTGCGCACCGCGCTGGCCGGCTACCTCAGCTCGACCTCCGGTGTGGAGGTCACGCCTGAGGAGGTCTGGGCCGGCAACGGGTCCAACGAGGTGCTGCAGCACATCCTCCAGGCCTTCGGTGGCCCGGGCCGCACCGCGCTCGGCTTCACGCCGGCATACTCCATGCACCCCATCATCAGCGAGACCGTCGGCACCCGGTGGGTGGACGGTGAGCGGGGCATCGGGGCGGATGCGCCGTTCGACCTCACGGTGGAGTCGGCCGTCGCGCAGGTGCGCGAGCACCAGCCCAACGTCGTGTTCCTCTGCTCGCCCAACAACCCGACGGGCACGGCACTGTCGCTGGAGCTGGTCGAGGCGGTCCACGACGCGGCGACGGACGCCGTCGTGGTGGTCGACGAGGCCTACGAGGAGTTCGCCCGCGAGGGGGTGCCGAGCGCCCTGACCCTGCTCGAGGGGCGCGAGCGCCTCGTCGTGACGCGCACCATGAGCAAGGCCTTCGCGTTCGCGGGCGGCCGGCTCGGCTACCTGGCCGCGGCGCCGGCGCTCACCGACATGCTGCGGCTGGTGCGCCTGCCCTACCACCTGTCGACGCCCACCCAGGCGATCGCGCTGGCCGCGCTGCGGCACGCACCGGAGATGCTCTCGACGGTCGCGGTCATCAAGCGCCAGCGCGACCGCATCGTCGACGGGCTGCGCGAGCTGGGGCTCGACCCGGTGCCGAGCGACGCCAACTTCGTGTTCTTCGGTGGGCTCCCGGACTCCGCGGCGGCCTGGCAGGCGCTGCTCGACCGGGGCGTCCTGGTCCGCGACGTCGGCATCCCCCACTACCTTCGAGTCACGGCCGGCACCCCGGCCGAGACCGACGCCTTCCTGGCGGCGATGGCGGAGGTCGTCCCCGAGCTGCTGTCCTCCGCCGGCACCGCCGGCGACCCGACCCCCGCCAACGTCCCCGGACACGAGACCGTGCCCGCCACCGCACAGGAGCGCCCCGCATGAGCAGCCCCGACCGCATCGCGTCACTGAGCCGGACCACCTCCGAGAGCAGCGTCGAGCTCGAGCTGAACCTCGACGGCAGCGGGGTCGGCGAGGTGAGCACCGGCGTGCGCTTCTACGACCACATGCTGCTGTCGCTGGCCAAGCACTCGCTCATCGACCTGCGGGTCAAGGCCACCGGTGACGTCGACGTCGACGCCCACCACACGGTCGAGGACGTCGCCATCGTGCTCGGTGACGCGGTCCGCGAGGCGCTCGGCGACAAGCGGGGCATCTCCCGGTTCGGCGACGCCACCGTGCCGCTCGACGAGGCGCTCGTGCAGGCGGTTGTCGACGTGGCCGGCCGTCCGTACGTCGTGCACACGGGCGAGCCCGAGGGGCAGGAGTACGTCGTCATCGGCGGCAACTACGTGGGCTCGCTGACCCGGCACGTCCTCGAGTCGTTCGCCTACCACGCGGGCATCGCCCTGCACGTGCGCGTGCTCGCCGGCCGCGACCCCCACCACATCGTCGAGGCGCAGTTCAAGGCGGTTGCCCGGGCGCTGCGGGCGGCCGTGGCGCGCGACCCGCGCGTGAGCGGCATCCCCAGCGCGAAGGGCAGCCTGTAGGCCGTGAGCGTGCCGTGGCAGTCGGCGCGCCACGGGCGGGGGGTGCTCCTGCTGCGCGGTGAGCCGGAGCACGTGGCCCGGTGGGCGGCGCGTGGGCTGGTCGCCACCCGTGTCGTCCCCCTGCCGTCGTGGACGGCCGTCCTCCCGGCGGAGCCGACCTCGCGGGCCATGGCGCCCTACGACGACGCGTTGACCGTCCTGGCCTCCCGGCCCGTCGCGCACCGGCTGCGCGCTGCCCTCGGGCTGTTCGCCATCGACGGCCGTGCCGTGGTGATGGTGCAGGGCCAGGGCTGGCGTGCGGTCCAGCGCTGGGTCGTCTGGCAGCCGGGCCGGGGGGCCGCCCGGGCGCCGGGCCTGCGCGTGGCGCGGCCCGGCGACCTGCTGACGGCAGCGGGGGCGGGCACCCGCGGGGTCTCCTCCACGGTGGGCGCCCTGCTGCGCGACGGCAGCGGCGACGCGCTCGGCATGCTGGGCGACCTGATGACGCTGCTCGGCCTGCCCGGGGGTGGGCTCCTCGTCGACGCCGACCCGAGCGGGGAGGGCGAGCTGGTGGAGCCGGACCACCGTGTCGTCGCCCGCTTCGACGCCCTCATGCTGGAAGAGGCACGCCATCGTGCCGAGACGGGACAGGAGTCCTCATGAACCCCCGAGTCGTCGTGCTCGACTACGGGAGCGGCAACGTCCGCTCCGCCGTCCGCGCCCTCGAGCACGTGGGGGCGGACGTCGAGCTGACCGCCGACCGCGAGGCGGCCCTGTCCGCGGCGGGCCTCTTCGTGCCGGGGGTGGGCAACTTCCACGCCTGCATGGCAGGTCTGCGCCGCGCCGGCGGACCCCTGCTCATCGAGACGCGTCTCGCGGGCGGCCGTCCGGTGCTCGGCATCTGCGTCGGCATGCAGGTGATGTTCGACGGCTCCGACGAGCCGAGTGCCCACCCCGAGCCGGGGCTGTCGGAGTGGCCCGGCACGGTGGCACGGCTCAAGGCCGACGTCGTGCCCCACATGGGCTGGTCCACCGTCCGCCCGCCGACCGGTTCCCGCCTCTTCCAGGGCGTCGAGGACGAGCGCTTCTACTTCGTCCACTCGTATGCCGTGCAGGAGTGGACCATGGCCGAGCCCTCCGGGCACATGGCCGCCGTGGCCCCCCGGGTCACCTGGGCCCACCACGGCGGTGACTTCGTCGCCGCCGTCGAGAACGGCCCGCTGTCGGCGACCCAGTTCCACCCCGAGAAGTCGGGTGAGGCAGGACTCGCCCTGCTCGAGAACTGGGTGCGCACCCTCCGGTGACGCCGGGCGGCTGCCTCCGCCCGCGGCATACCGGACCGCCGCTCCTGACCCCGATCGACCGTCCACCACGACCCGAGGAAACACATGACCGACGCCCCCCGTCTCGAGCTCCTGCCCGCCGTCGACGTGGCCGGAGGTGAGGCCGTGCAGCTGGTGCAGGGCGTGGCCGGCACCGGCGGCCAGTTCGGCGACCCGTGGGAGGCCGCCAAGGCGTGGCAGGACCAGGGGGCCGAGTGGCTCCACCTCGTCGACCTCGACGCCGCGTTCGGCCGGGGCAGCAACCGCGAGCTGCTCGCCGAGATCGTCGGCCGGCTCGACATCAAGGTCGAGATGTCGGGGGGCATCCGTGACGGTGAGTCCCTCGAGGCGGCCCTCGCCACCGGCTGCCGCCGGGTCAACCTCGGCACCGCGGCGCTGGAGGACCCGGAGTGGACCGCCGCCGCCATCGCCGAGCACGGCGACCGGGTGGCTGTCGGCCTCGACGTCCGGGGCACCACGCTCGCGGCCCGCGGCTGGACCAAGGACGGGGGCGACCTGTGGGAGACCCTCGAGCGGCTCGACCGTGAGGGCTGCGCGCGCTACGTCGTCACCGACGTGAACAAGGACGGCATGCTGAAGGGGCCGAACCTCGAGCTGCTGCGCGAGGTGTGCGAGCGCACCGACCGGCCGGTCGTCGCCTCCGGCGGGGTGTCGACGCTCGCCGACATCGAGGCCATCCGCGGGCTGGTGCCGCTCGGCGTGGAGGGGGCGATCGTCGGGTCGGCGCTCTACCGTGGCGCGTTCACGCTGCCCGCGGCCCTGGACGTGGCGGGCCGCCCGTGACCGAGGTGCAGCGGCACAGCACCGGGGGCCCCTGGGAGGACGCCTTCGCGTACTCGCGTGCGGTCCGCTCCGGCGACCGCATCATCGTCTCGGGCTGCACGGCGGTGCGGGACGGCGTCACGCAGCACCTCGGCGACCCGGCCGGTCAGGCCCGCACCGCCTTTCGCACCGCCGTCGAGGCCGTCGAGGCGCTGGGCGGGACGGTCGAGCACGTCGTGCGGACCCGGATGTACATCGTGCACCGCCGGGACGCCGAGGCGGTCGGACACGTGCACGGCGAGCTGTTCGCCGGTGTGCGGCCGGCGGCCTCGATGCTCGTCGTCGCCGGGCTGATCTCGCCCGAGCTGCTCGTCGAGGTCGAGGTCGAGGCCGTCGTGGGCGCGCCCGCGACCGACGCAGGCGGGGAGGCACCGGCGTGACGGGCGGACAGCACGACTCGGCGGGCGTTCCCTGGGGTGGCCGCGAGCTGACGGGCACCGGCTTCGACGACGACACGGGAGCGGCCGACCCGGCCCTCGTCGCCGCTCTCGAGCACCCCGGCGACGAGCCGGCCCTGATGGCTGCCGTGGCTCCGGCACGGCTGCTGGTGCCCATCGTCGCCGAGCCCGTCAGCGTCGAGGAGGTCGGCGGCCTGGTCGCCGAGAAGCAGACCGACATGGCTGCGGTGACCCTCGTGGCACCCGACGGGCAGCGCGCCCTGCCCGTCTTCACGAGCCTGCAGACCCTGCATGCATGGGACCCGCAGGCCCGCCCCGTGCCGGTGACCGCAAGCCGGGCCGCGCAGGCGGCCGTCTCCGAGCGCTGCGACGTCATGGTGCTCGACGTGGCAGGCCCGCGCACCGTGGTGCTGCGCCCGTCGATGGTCTGGGCGCTGGCCCAGCAGCGCGACTGGGTCCCGGCCCACGAGGACCCGGTGGTCGAGCGCGCCGTCGCCGCCGCGGTCCGACCCGAGGAGTCGGTGCGGGCGCACGAGGTCGGGGCCGGACAGCCGGCGGGGCGCGGGGTCCTCGCGGTCACCCTGGAGCTCGAGCCCGGCCTCACGGCCGAGCAGGTGCAGGCCATCGCCACCCGGGTGGGGGAGCGGCTGGCCACCGACGGCGAGCTGCGGGCGCGGGTCGACGGGCTGGCCTTCTCCATCCGCTGACGCGCCCTGCTGAAGCGGGAGCGGAAAAGGTGGTGAGCCGTGTCGGTGGCGGGTGGGATCCTGAGCAGGTGCCGATCCAGCGCTACCGCCGAGTCCTGTCCAGCCCCGCCCTGAGGCAGGCGCTGCTGCTCGGGCTGCTCGTGCGCATGCCGATCTTCGCCGGCAGCGTCGTGCTGACCCTGCACGTGGTGAGCACCCTTCACCGCAGTTACGGCGCAGCCGGCCTGGTGTCGGCCGCGGCCACCATCGCCATCGCCATCAGCGGACCGTGGCGCGGCCGCCTGCTCGACCGCCTCGGCCTGCGCCGGGTGGTGCTGCCCTCGATCGTGGTGGCAGCCGTGTGCTGGTCGATCGCCCCGTTCGTCGGGTACTGGTGGCTGCTGTCGCTGGCGGCGCTCGCCGGGCTCTTCGTCATCCCGTCCTTCTCGATCATCCGCCAGGCGGTCATCGCCTCGGTCCCCGAGGACGACCGTCGCACCGCGATCTCGCTCGACTCGGTGGCCGTGGAGCTGTCGTTCATGGTCGGGCCCGCGCTCGGGGTCTGGGCGGCGACCGTGTGGCCGACGGCGTGGGTGCTGTTCGGCATCGAGATGCTCGGGGTGGCGGCAGGGATCCTGCTGTGGTTCGCCGACCCGGTGATGCGCGAGTCGAGCGCGACCAGCGCGCTCGACGAGAACGGCGCACCCGTTGCCGCTGCCGCCGTGCCCCGCGCCGAGTGGTTCCGGCCGGGCTTCCTGGCGGTCTGCCTCGCGGCGACCGCGACGACCGTCGTGCTGGGAGGGTCCGACATCGCGATCGTCGCCGCCCTCCGGACCTTCGGCGAGCAGGCCTCCATCGGCTGGGTCCTGGCCGTCTGGGGTCTCGGCTCCCTCGTCGGCGGGCTGGTCTACGGCGGGCTGCACCGCTCCATCTCGGCGTTCTGGCTGCTCGGGGGGCTGAGCGTCGTGACCGCTCCCATGGCGCTCGCGGCGGGCGCGCCCTCGCTGGCGGTGCTCTCCTTCGTGGCGGGCCTGCTGTGCGCCCCGACGATCACGGCGACCGTCGACCAGGTCAGCCGGGTCGTGCCGCTGTCCGCCCGAGGCGAGGCCATGGGGTGGCACGGCTCGTTCATGACCGCAGGGATGGCCCTCGGGGCACCCGTCGCCGGCGTCGCGATCGATCGGTGGGGGTGGCAGGCGGGCTTCGCGCTCGTCGCCCTGGTGGGCCTGCTGGCTGCCGGCACCGGCGCAGCGGGAAGCCGGGTGCGGCGTCGCCGGCTCGTGGCGGCGCGCGCCGTGTGACCGGCTCCCGCCGCCGGGCGGGAGCCGGCCACCCGGCATACGGTGGGAGCCCGCCCACCCGGACGTGACTGAGAGCCCGACCAGGAGGACAGCCCCATGCCGGTCTCCGACGCCGTCGTCATCGGCAGCGGCCCCAACGGACTGGTGGCGGCGAACCTGCTGGCCGACCGTGGCTGGGACGTCACCGTGCTCGAGGCGCAGGAGACCCCCGGCGGCGCCGTGCGCTCGGACTCCGACGTGCAGCCCGGCTACGTCCACGACACCTTCAGCTCCTTCTACCCGCTGGCGGCGGCCTCGCCGACCATCCGCTCGCTCGAGCTCGAGCGGCACGGCCTGGAGTGGCTGAACGCGCCGGCCGTCGCGGGGACACCCTTCCTGTCGGGGGAGTGGGCGCTCATGCACCGCACTCCCGACCAGACCGCTGCCGCCCTCGACGCGCTGGCCCCGGGAGACGGGCAGGCCTGGCTCGACCTGTGCGCGGGTTGGGAGAAGGTGGGCGAGGCGGCCGTCCGGGCCCTGCTCGAGCCGTTCCCACCCGTGCGCGCCGGGGCCCGGCTGGCGAGCCGGCTACCCGGCGCCGGTGGCCTGGGCTTCGTGCAGATGATGCTCGCCCCGCTCCAGAGCATGGCGGGCATGCGTTTCACCGGGCGCGGCGCCCAGATGCTGCTCGCCGGCAACGCCGCGCACGCCGACATCCCCATGGACGCCCCCGGCTCCACGATCATGGCCTGGGTCCTGGCGATGATCGGGCAGCACCTCGGCTACCCCGTTCCCCGGGGCGGCGCCGGCCGGCTCAGCGACGCACTGGTCAGGCGGTTCGAGGGCGCCGGTGGTGACCTACGGCTCGGGCACCACGTGCGGCGTGTCGTGGTGCGCGGCGGGCGGGCCGTCGCCGTCGAGACCGACGACGGGCAGGTCTTCTCGGCACGCCGCGCCGTCGTGGCCGACGTCAGCGCGCCGGCGCTGTTCGGCACCCTCGTGGCTGCCGGCGACCTGCCGGCCCGGCTGCTGCGCCGGATGGAGCACTTCGAGTGGGACCCGGGCACGGTCAAGGTGGACTTCGCCCTGAGCGGACCGGTCCCGTGGGCCGCGACGCCGGCGGCTGCGCCAGGCACGGTGCACATCGCCGAGTCGATCGACGAGATCCGCCAGAACGGCGCCCACCTCGCGGCCGGGGCTGTCCCGGCCACTCCCTTCCTGCTCTGCGGGCAGATGGCGGCGGCGGACCCCAGCCGTGCGCCCGAGGGCGCCGAGTCGCTCTGGCTCTACACGCACGTGCCGCACCACACGACCTCGGACGCCGGTGACGGCAGCATCACCGGCCGGTGGGACCGCACCGACGTCGAGCGGATGGCGGACCGGATGCAGGCGCGGATCGAGGCCTACGCGCCGGGCTTCGCCGACCGCATCCTCACCCGCCGCGCCCTCGGGCCGCGCGAGCTCGAGGCGCGCGACGAGAACCTGGTCGGCGGGGCCGTCAACGGCGGCACCGCGAACCTGCACCAGCAGCTGGTGTTCCGCCCGGTGCCGGGCCTCGGTCGCGCCGAGACCCCGGTCGCGGGGCTGTTCCTTGCGTCCGCGTCGGCCCACCCGGGCGGCGGGGTCCACGGCGCCTGCGGCTCCAACGCCGCGCGCGCCGCACTGGCCCACGACCGCCTGAGGTCCGTCCGAGCGCTCATCCCCGTCGGCAGGAAGGACTCCACGCCATGAGCACGACCACCCGCCACCTGAAGTGCCGGCCCGAGGACGTCTTCGACGTTCTCGCCGACGGCTGGAGCTACGCCACGTGGGTGGTGGGGGCCGCCCGCATCCGCGACGTCGACGGCGACTGGCCGGCGGCGGGGTCACGCATCCACCACTCGGTCGGCGCCTGGCCGTTGCTCATCAGCGACTTCACGGCGGTCGAGGAGGTCGACGAGCCGCGCCTGCTGCGACTGCGGGCCAGGGCCTGGCCCACCGGGGAGGCGCGAGTGGTCATCGGCTGCGAGCCCGACGCCGACGGGACGCTCGTGACGATGGAGGAGTGGGTCGTCTCCGGTCCGGCCGACCTGGTCCCGCAGCCGGCGCTCGACCCGCTCCTGCACGCCCGCAACACCGAGGCCCTGCGGCGCCTGGCCTACCTGGCCGAGAGCCGGGCGCGCCGCCACGACGACCGCGGCGGCGACGCCGGGGTCGCCAAGGTGCGCCGGCCGCGCTCGGGCTCCTGACGGTCGCCGCGGTCAGGCCACGGGGCCGGTGAACTTCTCGCCCGGGCCCTGACCCGGCGGGTCTGGCACCAGCGAGGCCTCGCGGAAGGCCAGCTGCAGCGACTTCAGGCCGTCGCGCAGCGGGGCGGCGTGCTGGCTGCCGAGGTCGGGGGCCGCGGCGGTGACCAGGCCGGCCAGGGCGGTGATCAGGCGGCGCGCCTCGTCGAGGTCGAGGTGGTCGGCCGCGTCCTCGCCCTCGGCGAGACCGCACTTGACGGCCGCGGCGCTCATCATGTGGATGGCGGCGGTGGTGATGACCTCGACGGCGGGGACGTCGGCGATGTCCCGGGCATACTGCTGCTGGTCGCCGGCCGCGCCGGCCTGGCCGGGATTGGGATTTTCCGTGCTCACGCTGGTAGCCTTGCAGATCGACCGGCCGTTCCTGCCCGCGGGGTGACCCTGACAGGGACGGTGTGCAAGAGAAGCAGCACCACGCTTCCACCCGCTGTGGCCGAAAGGTTGCCGGGTTCCCCGGGTCCGCAGGGCGTATGCCGCGGAGGCGACTCCACGGCATACCCACCGCCTGCGATCCCCGGGACGGACATGGTGAGGCTTCTCGCGCAACGGCGGCGAGGAGCCTCTTCTCGTTGCTGCGGACGACCCCGTGACGTGAAGGAGCACCACTATCAGCGAGCCTCGCATCAACGACCGCATCCGGGTTCCGGAGGTGCGGTTGGTTGGCCCCAACGGAGAGCAGGTCGGCATCGTGCGCGTCGAGGACGCGCTGCGCCTGGCGGCCGAGGCCGACCTCGACCTCGTCGAGGTGGCCCCGATGGCGAAGCCCCCCGTCGCCAAGCTCATGGACTTCGGCAAGTTCAAGTACGAAGCGGCCATGAAGGCGCGGGAAGCCCGCAAGAACCAGGTCAACACCGTCATCAAGGAGATCAAGCTCCGCCCGAAGATCGACCCGCACGACTACGGCACCAAGAAGGGCCACGTCGAGCGGTTCCTCAAGGGCGGCGACAAGGTCAAGGTGACGATCATGTTCCGCGGTCGCGAGCAGTCGCGTCCGGAGCTGGGTTTCCGCCTGCTGCAGAGGCTGGCGGAGGACGTGATCGAGCTGGGCACGGTGGAGTCGGCTCCGAAGCAGGACGGCCGCAACATGATCATGGTCCTGGCCCCGACCAAGAAGAAGTCCGAGGCCAAGGCCGAGCAGCGGCGCGCACGCTCCGCGGCTGCCGCGGAGGGCGCCGCCGGTGCCCCCGAGGACGGCAACGCCCCGGCGGAGCCGCAGGCTCCCGAGTCGGCGCAGTAGCCGCACGTAGACCCCCACGCAGTACCGAAACGACTGAAGGAGATCGGCTCCCATGCCGAAGATGAAGACGCACTCCGGCGCCAAGAAGCGCTTCCGCCTGACCGGCAAGGGCAAGGTCATGCGCGAGCAGGCCAACGGCCGCCACCTGCTCGAGCACAAGTCCTCGCGCTACACCCGTTCCATCGCGAACGACGTCGAGGTCTCGAAGCCGGACGCCAAGAAGGTCAAGAAGCTTCTCGGCCGCTGAGCCGCCCCCCATCCCTTCCCAGTGTGACGGGGCGGCACAGCAGCCCCGGACAGCTAGACAAGAACAGCAAGGAGAACTCACGTGGCACGCGTGAAGCGGGCGGTCAACGCCCAGAAGAAGCGCCGGGTCGTCCTCGAGCGCGCCAGCGGCTACCGCGGGCAGCGCTCGCGCCTGTACCGCAAGGCCAAGGAGCAGGTCACCCACAGCCTCGGCTACGCCTACCGTGACCGCCGCGCCAAGAAGGGTGACTTCCGGCGGCTCTGGATCCAGCGCATCAACGCCGGCGCCCGCGCCAACGGCATGACCTACAACCGCTTCATCCAGGGCCTCAAGGCCGCTGAGGTCGAGGTCGACCGCCGCATGCTGGCCGAGCTGGCCGTCAACGACGAGGCCGCCTTCGCCGCGCTCGTCGAGATCGCCAAGGCCAACGTGCCGGCGACGGCCGAGGCCAGCGCCTGATCCTGCGCTGACTCTCTGACAGAGCGCCGGGACATGCCCCCGCTGAGCAGCCCGCTGACCAACCCACGGTCGGACCGGGTCAAGGCGGTGCGGGCACTGTCCCGGCGCTCTGTGCGTGCCAGGACCGGCCGGTTCCTGGCCGAGGGCCCGCAGTCCGTTCGCGAGGCGGTGCGCTGGCGGCCCGCTGACGTCGTCGACCTGTACGTGACCGCGGCGGCGGCCGAGCGGCACCCAGACATCCTGGCCCTGGCCCACGAGGCAGGGCTGTTCGTGCACGACGTCACTGAGCCGGTGCTCGCGGCCATGTCCGACACCGAACAGCCGCAGGGCCTGACGGCGGTGTGCCGGGTGGCCCCGGCCTCCCTCGAGGACGTGCTGGGCGCCGGGCCGCGCCTCCTGGTGCTGCTCACCAACGTGCGCGACCCCGGCAACGCGGGAACGGTCATCCGGGGCGCCGACGCCGTGGGCGCCGATGCCGTGCTGGTGAGCGGGAACTCGGTCGACGTGTACAGCCCCAAGGTCGTGCGCTCGACCGCCGGGTCGATCTTCCACCTGCCGGTCGTGACCGGCTTGGAGATCGACGACGCCCTCAGCGCCCTGCACAACCAAGGCGTGCGGCTCCTCGCGGCCGACGGGGCGGGGGATCGCCTGCTGCCCGACGCCGACCTCGACCCGCCGCATGCCTGGGTGATGGGCAACGAGGCGTGGGGTCTCGAGCCGCACGTGCGTGAGCAGTGCGACGAGGTGGTGCGCGTGCCGATCTACGGCAAGGCCGAGTCGCTCAACCTCGCGATGGCGGCCACGGTGTGCCTCTACGCGTCAGCGGGGGCCCTGGGCCCCCGTCGTCGCTAGGGTGGCGGCCATGTTCTTCCGCGACGACGAGCTGCTGGACCCGGCAGCCGCAGCCCGGGCCGTCGAGATGCTGCCCGACGGGCTCGTCGCCGCCGACGGGAACGCCCGGGTCATCTACTGCAACTCGCGCTTCGAGGAGGTCACCGGCCTGGCCGCCGCGGACGTCGTCGGCCACGACGTGCGCGAGGTGCTGACCCTGCAGGAAAGCGACGGCAGCTCGTGGTGGGAGTGCACCAACCCGTGGAACGGCCTGCGCACCCGCACCGGGCACCGCGAGAAGCTGCTCCTCCTCGCCAACGGCCGCGAGGTGCTGGTGACGGCGAGCTACCTCCGGCCAGGCCGCAACGAGCCGGTGAACCGGGTGCTCGTGGCCCTGCGCGACACCGAGCACCGGCGGCGCACCGAGGCCAACCACGCCGCGCTCATCTCGACGGTCGCCCACGAGCTCCGCTCACCCCTGACCTCGGTGAAGGGCTTCTCCTCCACGCTGCTGCGGCGGTGGGAGCGCTTCAGCGACGAGCAGAAGCGCCTCATGATCGAGACCATCGAGGCCGACGCCGACCGGGTCACCCGTCTCATCAGCGAGCTGCTCGACGTCTCGCGCATCGACGCCGGCCGCCTGCAGATCCGCCCGCAGCCGCTCGACGTGACCTCCATCTACGAGCGGCACATCGAGCGTGCCGTGGCGACCGGCCACGACCGCGGCCGGTTCGTGGTCGACGTGCCCGCCGACCTGCCGGAGATCTGGGCCGACCCCGACCGGCTCGACCAGATCCTCGCCAACCTCATCGAGAATGCCCTGCGCCACGGCGAGGGCACCGTCACCCTCGCCGCGACCCCGGCCCACGACGGCGCGGGCGAGGGCGGTGCCCGGCGGCGCCTCGAGGGCTCGGTCGACCTCGTGGTCAGCGACGACGGCAAGGGCATCGACCCGGCCCACCGCGAGCTGGTCTTCTCCCGCTTCTGGCACGGTTCGGGCAGGGGCAGCACCGGCCTCGGGCTCTACGTGGTGAAGGGGCTCGTCGAGGCGCACGGCGGGCGCATCGTGGTGGAGAGCTCTCCCAGCGGCGGCGCCCAGTTCCGCTTCAACCTGCCCGCCGAGCCGCCGGACTACCTGGCCTGAGCCCGTCGGGCGGCCCGGCCCCGCCAAACTCCCTTGCCGTATGCCGTGGGCGCGGGGCACGCTGGAGCCATGACCTCGCGCCGCCAGCGATTTACCGCGCCCTCGGACGCGGCTGCTGCGCTGCGCTGAGGGCACGCCGCCCCGCCCGCCGGACCGGGCGCCCGCCACCTGGTGCGCACACCGCGCCGGTCGGCCACGCGGCATACCGTCACCGCTCCTCGCGCACTGCCTCGCCTCCGAGGGCTCATCGGCCGACCCCTAGACTCGGTGCGCCGCGCCAAGGCAAAGAAAGCATTCTGCGCAGAGTGGATTGAGATGTCTGGACCCAACAAGCAGTACGACCCCGTCGAGGTGGCCGCGCTCGACCCTGCCGCCATCGAGCAGGCCGTGGCCGACGCCGTCGCCGCCATCTCCGCGGCCGCCGACCTCGAGGAGCTGAAGGCAGCACGTCTGGCCCACCAGGGCGAGAAGAGCCCGCTGGCGCTGGCCAACCGCGAGATCGGCGCCCTGCCGCCGAGCGCGAAGGCCGAGGCCGGCAAGCGCGTCGGGCAGGCCCGCGGACAGGTGGCGCAGGCCCTCAAGGTGCGCCAGGAGGAGCTCGAGGCCGAGCGCGACCAGCGCATCCTCGTCGAGGAGACCGTCGACCTCACCGTGCGGGTACCGCGCCGGCGGCTCGGCGCCCGGCACCCCATCAGCCTCGTCTCCGAGCGGGTCGAGGACATCTTCGTCGCCATGGGCTGGGAGATCGCCGAGGGCCCTGAGCTCGAGTCGGAGTGGCTGAACTTCGACGCCCTCAACCTCGGCGCCGACCACCCGGCCCGGCAGATGCAGGACACCTTCTTCATCGACCCGCCCGAGCTCGGCCTGGTGCTGCGCACCCACACCTCGCCGGTGCAGGTGCGCACCATGCTCGACAACGAGCCGCCCATCTACGTGCTGTGCCCGGGCAAGGTGTTCCGCACCGACGAGCTCGACGCCACCCACACGCCGGTCTTCCACCAGTTCGAGGGCCTCGTGGTCGACGAGGGCATCACCATGGCGCACCTCAAGGGCAGCCTCGACGCCTTCGTCTCGCGGCTGTTCGGCGAGGGCACGGTCACGCGGCTGCGCCCGTCGTACTTCCCGTTCACCGAGCCCAGCGCCGAGATCGACTGCCGCTGCTGGATCTGTGGGGGCCAGGACAGCCAGTGCCGCACCTGCGGTGGCACCGGGTGGATCGAGATGGGCGGCTGCGGCATGGTCAACCGCCGCGTGCTGAACGCCAGCGGCATCGACCCCGACCGCTACACCGGCTTCGCCTTCGGGCTGGGCATCGAGCGCTCGCTCATGCTGCGCCACGGGGTGGGCGACATGCGAGACATCGTTGAGGGAGACGTGCGGTTCAGCACGCAGTTCGGGATGGAGATCTGATGCGCGCGCCAGTGTCATGGCTGCGGGAGCTGGCCGACGTGCCGGCAGGGGCCACCGGTGCCGACATCGCCGCGAGCCTGGTCAAGGTGGGCCTGGAGGAGGAGGCGCTGCACGGCGGCGACATCCAGGGCCCGTTGGTCGTCGGGCGGGTCCTCGAGGTGACGCCCGAGAAGCAGAAGAACGGCAAGACCATCAACTGGTGCCAGGTCGACGTCGGCCAGAACGGCCAGATGCTCACCGAGGGCACCCCGCAGGGCATCGTCTGCGGCGCCCACAACTTCAAGCCCGGCGACCACGTCGTGTGCATCCTGCCCGGCGGCGTGCTCCCCGGCCCGTTCGAGATCAGCGCCCGCAAGACATACGGCCACGTCTCCAACGGGATGATCTGTTCCGCGTTGGAGCTCGGCCTCGGCGACGACCACGACGGCATCATCGTGCTCGAGGAGTGGCTGGGCGACAACCCCGAGGTGGTCGCCGGGCTCGAGCCGGGACAGGACGCCATCGAGCTGCTCGGCCTCGCCGACGAGGTCGTCGAGGTCAACGTCACCCCCGACCGCGGCTACTGCTTCTCGATGCGCGGCATCGCGCGCGAGTACGCGCTCGCCACCGGTGGCGGCTTCCGTGACCCCGCCGACGTCGAGGTGCCGGCCCCCAACGACAGCGGGTATGCCGTCAAGCTCGCCGACGGCGCGCCGATCAACGGCAACGCCGGCTGCGACCGCTACATCGCCCGGACCGTGCGCGGGGTCGACGTGAACGCCGCCACGCCGTCGTGGATGCAGAAGCGCCTGACGCAGGTCGGCATGCGCCCGATCAGCCTGGCCGTCGACGTCACCAACTACGTGATGATGCTGCTCGGCCAGCCGCTGCACGCCTTCGACCTCGACACCCTCTCCGGCTCCGTCGGGGTGCGGCGGGCGAGGCCGGGGGAGCGGCTGAAGACCCTCGACGACGTCGACCGCGCGCTCGACGCCGAGGACCTGCTCATCGTCGACGGCAGCGACACCCCGCTGGCCATCGCCGGCGTCATGGGCGGTGAGTCCTCCGAGGTGGGCTCGTCAACGACGAACGTGCTCATCGAGTCGGCGCACTTCGACCCGACGACGGTGGCGCGCTCCTCGCGCCGTCACCGCCTGACGACCGAGGCGTCCAAGCGCTTCGAGCGCGGCGTCGACCCCGAGGTGACCGCGGCCGCGGCCCAGCTCGCGGTCGACCTCCTCGTGTCGCTCGGTGGCGGCACCCCCGACGCCGGCGTCACCGACGTCGACCACCGGGTGGGCCGCGAGCCGTTCGACTTCGACCCCGGGCTGCCGACCCGCTACGTGGGGCTGGAGTACCCCCGCGAGGAGGTGCTCGAGACGCTGCGGGCCATCGGGTGCCGGGTGAGCGGCCCCGGCGGAGTCGCCGAGGTCTCTGACGCGTTCGGGCACGGCGACGTCGTCTCGGTGCTCCCGCCGTCCTGGCGCCCCGACCTGAACGACGGCCCGGACCTGGTCGAGGAGGTCGCCCGGGTGCGCGGCTACGAACAGATCCCGTCGGTGCTGCCCCAGGCCACCGCCGGTCGCGGCCTGACCCACGGCCAGCGCACCCGTCGCGTCATCGCGACGACCCTGGCCCAGCAGGGGCTGGTCGAGGTGCTCAGCTACCCGTTCATCGCCCGCGACCTGTTCGACCGGCTCGGCTACGCCGCCGACGACAGCCGCCGGCGCACGGTCACCGTGGCCAACCCGATGTCGGACGAGGCGCCCCTCATGCGCACCTCGGTGCTCGACAGCCTGCTCGAGACACTGCGCCGCAACGTCGCCCGCGGCAACCGCGACGCCGCCGTCTACGAGCTCGGGCTCGTCACCGTCGGACCCGAGCAGGTCCGCAGCGCGCCCGTGCCGGGCATCGAGTCGAGGCCCGACGAGGCCACGCTCTCGGCGATTCTCGGCGCCGTGCCCGCCCAGCCGCGACACGTGGCCTTCGCCGCGGCCGGCGACGCCGAGCCGGCCGGCCCGTGGGGCGCTGCCCGTCCGTTCGACGCCAGCGACGCGGTCGCGTGGGCGCTGGCCGTGGCCAAGGCGGTGGGGGTCGAGCTCGTGGTCTCGGGCACCGACCGGGCGCCCTGGCACCCCGGGCGGTGCGCCCAGCTCGCCCTCGCCGACGGCACCGTCGTCGGCCACGCCGGCGAGCTGCACCCCAAGGTCGTCGCGGCGCTCGACCTCCCGGCCCGCGCCGTGGCCGGGGAGCTCGACGTCGACGTCCTGGTGGCCGCCACCGGCGAGCCCCTTCAGGCCACGGCCCTGTCGACGTTCCCCCTCGCGCACTCCGACGTCGCCCTCGTCGTCGACGAGGCGGTGCCGGCCGCGGCCGTCGAGGCGGCGCTGCGCGAAGGTGCCGGTCCGTCGCTGGAGTCGCTGGTGCTCTTCGACATCTACCGTGGCGACCAGGTCGGCGAGGGCCGGAAGTCGCTGGCGTTCCGCCTGACCTTCCGCTCCGCCGAGCGCACCCTGACCACCGACGAGGTGAGCGCCCTGCGCGACCGGGCCGTCGCAGCGGCCGCCCGCTCCACGGGAGCCGTCCAGCGGTGAGCGCCCCCGTCGCGGTGGTGACCGGTGCCTCGCGGGGGATCGGCCACCACGTCGCCGAGGGCCTCGAGCAGGCCGGGTATGCCGTGGAGCGCGGCTCGCGCGAGGTCGCCGAGGTGACCGACCGCGAGTCGGTCGAGCGGTGGCTCGGTGAGGTCGCCGCCCGGCACGGGCGCATCGACCTGCTGGTCAACAACGCGGGCGTCATCGACACCGAGGTGCCGATCGAGGAGTCCGACCCCGACGAGTGGTGGCGCACCATCGAGGTCAACGTGCTCGGACCCTACCTCGTCACCCGGTTCGTCATGCCGCACATGGTCCGGGGCGGAGGTGGCCGGGTCGTCAACCTCAACAGCGGGGCCGGCACCCGGGCCGGCGAGGTCGCCTCGGCCTACAACGTGAGCAAGACCGCGCTGGCCCGGATCACCGGGTCCACCCACCTCTCCGGCGCGGCGCACGGCATACGGGCCTTCGACCTCGCGCCGGGGGTGGTCCGCACGGACATGACCCTGTCGATGCCCTCCCACGAGGGACGCACGGAGTGGACGTCGCCGCAGGAGGTCGTCGACCTCGTGCTGGCGCTGGCCTCGGGGGACCTCGACGCGTGGTCGGGTCGGATGGTCCGCGCCGGTGCCGACACCCCCGAGTCGCTGCGCGCGCGTGCGGCAGCCGGGCTCACGGACACCGACCGCACCATCACCCTGGTGCCATGGGGGAGTGACGACCCCCTGGCGTGACCCCACGGTCTGCATAGATTCGCGCTCACATGTATAGTCATGCACATGATCCGGGCAGCGGTGGCAGGAGCGAGCGGCTACGCCGGGGGTGAGATCCTCCGGCTGCTCCTCGGGCACCCCGAGGTCGCGGTCGGGGCCGTCACCGCAGCCTCGAGCGCGGGGCAGCGGCTCGGAGCCATCCACCCGCACCTCACGCCGCTGGCCTACCGGGTGGTCGAGGACACCACCGCGCAGACGCTCGCCGGCCACGACGTGGTCTTCCTGGCCCTGCCGCACGGGCACTCGGCCGCCTTGGCGGCGCGGCTGTCCGACGAGGTCGTCGTCATCGACTGCGGGGCGGACTTCCGCCTGGGCGACGAGGCGGCCTGGACCTCCTTCTACGACACCCCGTATGCCGGGTCGTGGGCCTACGGGATGCCTGAGTTGTGCGTGGGGGCGGACGGCAAGCAGCGGGCCGAGCTGCAGGGCACGCGCCGCGTCGCGGTGCCGGGCTGCTACCCGACAGCCGTCAGCCTCGCCCTGGCGCCCGGCTTCGCCGCCGGCCTGCTCGACCCCGACGACATCGTCGTCGTGGCGGCCTCCGGCACCTCGGGCGCGGGCAAGTCGCCCAAGCCGCACCTGCTCGGCGCCGAGGTGATGGGTGCGATGTCGCCCTACGGCGTGGGCGGGGTCCACCGGCACACGCCGGAGATCGAGCAGAACCTCTCGGGCGTCCGCGGTGACGACGTGACCGTCTCGTTCACCCCGACGCTGGCGCCGATGCCGCGCGGCATCCTCGCCACCTGCACCGCGCGGGTGGTGGCCCCTGGTGACCTCGCCGCCGCCGAGGTCCGGGCTGCCTGGGAGAAGGCCTACGCCGACGAGCCGTTCGTGCACCTGCTGCCCGAGGGGCAGTGGCCCTCGACCGCCAGCGTGCTCGGCAGCAACAGCCTGCACGTGCAGGTCACGCTCGACGAGCGCGCCGGGCGGGTGGTGGCCGTCGCGGCGGTCGACAACCTCACCAAGGGCACGGCCGGCGCCGCTGTGCAGTGCCTCAACCTCGCTCTCGGCCTGCCCGAGACCACCGGCCTCCCGGTCGCGGGGGTGGCCCCGTGAGCCTCGGGATGCACCTCATGCGCCACGAGGCGCCGATCGCCTTCGCCCGTCTCGCCGCCGGCGAGGAGCCATCGTGGGACTGGCGCACCGGGCCGCTCAGCTCGATCACCTACACCGACAGCGAGACCTCGGTCGTCTGCGCCTTCGACGCCGTCCCCGAGGGCGTCGTCAAGCAGGGACCGCTGGTGGGTTTCGAGATCGCCGGGCCCCTCGACTTCACCATGGTGGGTGTCCTCTCCGGTCTGCTCGAGCCGCTCGCCCGGCAGCGCATCAGCATCCTGGCCCTCTCGACCTACGACACCGACTGGATCCTCGTCGACGCCGAGCGCAGCGACGACGCCGAGAAGATCTGGAAGCGCGGCGGGCACGCCGTCGCGCCGGCCCGCCTGAGCGGAGGTGCGTCGTGAGCGTCACCGCCCCCCAAGGCTTCCGGGCGGCCGGGGTCGTCGCGGGCCTGAAGACCAGCGGCGCGCCCGACGTCGCCCTCGTCGTCAACGACGGGCCCGACCACCACGGCGCCGCCGTCTTCACCAGCAACCGTGTGGAGGCCGCACCGGTCACCTGGTCGCGCCAGGTCGTCACCGACGGCCGGGTCGCCGCCGTGGTCCTCAACTCCGGTGGGGCCAACGCCTGCACGGGTCCGCAGGGCTTCGCCGACACCCATCGCACCGCCGAGCACGTCGCGGAGGTGCTGGGGGTCTCCGCCGGCGACGTGGTGGTGTGCTCCACCGGGCTGATCGGCGAGCTCCTGCCGATGGAGCGCCTGCTGGCCGGCGTCGACGCCGCTGCAGCGGGGCTGGCCGCCGACGGCGGACCGGCTGCCGCGACGGCGATCATGACGACCGACACGGTGAGCAAGCAGGCGCAGGCCGAGCGCGAGGGCTGGAGCGTCGGGGGCATGGCCAAGGGCGCGGGCATGCTGGCCCCGGCCCTGGCCACCATGCTCGTCGTCGTGACCACAGACGCCGTGGTCGAGCCCGGCACCCTCGACGAGGTGCTCCGGACGGCCACCGCGGCGACGTTCGACCGCATCGACTCCGACGGCTGCCAGTCGACCAACGACACCGTGGTGCTGCTGGCCTCCGGCGCCTCCGGGGTGGCGGTGCCGGTCGCCGAGCTCACCGAGGCGGTCACCGAGGTCTGCGGGTCCCTGGCCCGCCAGCTCATCGCCGACGCCGAGGGCGCCCACCACGACATCGCCATCGAGGTCCGCTCCGCCGCCAGCGAGGCCGACGCCCTCGAGGTCGGTCGGGCCGTGGCGCGCAACAACCTGTTCAAGTGCGCGGTGTTCGGCAACGACCCCAACTGGGGCCGGGTCCTCGCGGCCGTCGGGACCACGCAGGCTGCCTTCGAGCCCCAGCAGCTCGACGTGTCGATCAACGGGGTCCAGGTGTGCCGTGCGGGCGGGGTGGGGCAGGACCGCAGCCTGGTCGACCTCACCGGCCGCGAGGTGCACGTCCTCGTCGACCTGCACGCCGGCACCGGGCGCGCCACCGTGTGGACCAACGACCTGACCCACGACTACGTCCACGAGAACTCGGCCTACAGCTCATGACCGCACCCACCAGCGCCGCGCAGTCGGCCCAGCCGGGCCCGGCCGCGCGCAACACCATCCGCGGCACCATCGACGCCGCCGCCCTGCGGGTCGCCCAGTCCAAGGCCCAGGTCCTCGTCGAGGCGCTGCCCTGGCTCGAGCGCTTCCGCGGTGCCCTCGTGGTCGTCAAGTACGGCGGCAACGCCATGACCGACGACGCCCTCAAGGCCGCCTTCGCCCAGGACGTCGTCTTCCTGCGGTATGCCGGGCTGCGCCCCGTCGTCGTGCACGGCGGCGGCCCGCAGATCGCCGAGATGCTCGGCCGACTGGGGCTGGAGAGCGAGTTCAAGGGCGGCCTACGGGTCACGACGCCCGAGGTCATGGACGTGGTGCGGATGGTGCTCACCGGCCAGGTGGGCCGCGAGCTCGTGGGCCTGCTCAACCAGCACGGTCCCGTGGCCGTGGGCCTCTCCGGCGAGGACGCCAGCCTCTTCGGTGCGCGCCGCCGCTCCACCGTCGTCGACGGCGAGGAGGTCGACCTCGGCCTCGTCGGAGACGTCGAGACGGTCAACCCGTCGGCGGTGCGCGACATCCTCGACGCCGGCCGGATCCCCGTCGTCTCGACGGTGGCCCCCGACCTCGACGTCGACGGCCAGGTGCTCAACGTCAACGCCGACACCGCTGCGGCCGCCCTCGCGGTCGCGCTCGGGGCGCACAAGCTCGTCGTCCTCACCGACGTGGAGGGCGTCTACGGCGACTGGCCCGACCGCGACTCGCTGCTGTCGGAGCTGTCGGTCTCCGGCGCCAAGGCCCTCCTGGAGAGTGTCGACGCAGGCATGATCCCCAAGCTGGAGGCGTGCGTGCGCGCCGTGGAGCAGGGCGTCCCCCAGGCACACGTCGTCGACGGCCGGCAGCCGCACTCGCTGCTGCTCGAGGTGTTCACCTCCGAGGGCATCGGCACCATGATCGTCCCCGACAACCAGACCGACGACGACGGCCAGCCGGAGAGGGACCGCTGATGGGCGCACGCAACGACGAGCTGCTGGCGCGCTATCAGCGTTCGGTGATGGGCGTCTTCGGCCTGCCGCCGCTGGTGCTCGACCACGGTGCCGGGTGCCACGTCTGGGACGTCGACGGCAACCGCTACCTCGACCTCGTCGGCGGCATCGCCGTCAACGCCCTCGGCCACGGCCACCCGGCCTTGGTGGGCGCCGTCTCCAAGCAGGCGGCCGAGGCGATCCACATCTCGAACCTGTTCACGTCCGAGGCCCAGATCGCCTTGGCCGAGCGGTTGATCTCGGTCGCCGGGGCGCCCGAGGGCTCGGCCGTGTTCTTCTGCAACTCGGGCGCCGAGGCCGTCGAGGCGGCGATCAAGCTGAGCCGGCGCACCGGTCGCACGGGTCTCGTGGCCGCCGAAGGCGCCTTCCACGGCCGCACCACCGGTGCTCTCGCGCTGACGCACAAGCCTGCCTACCGCGAGCCGTTCGAGCCCCTGATCCCCGGCGTGCGGCACGTCCCCCACGGCGACGAGGCCGCGCTGCGCGAGGCCGTGACCGACGAGACCGCCGCGGTGGTCCTGGAGCCCCTCCAGGGCGAGGCGGGCGTCCTCAGCCCCGGCACGGCATACCTGCGCCTCGCGCGGGAGGTGACGCAGGAGCACGGCGCCCTGCTGATCCTCGACGAGATCCAGACCGGCATCGGCCGCACCGGCACGTGGTTCGCGTTCCAGCAGGCCGGTGTCGTGCCCGACGCCGTCACGGTGGCCAAGGGCCTCGGTGGGGGCGTGCCGATCGGCGGGCTCATCGCGTTCGGCGACCACAACGCCCACCTGCTCACCGCCGGCCAGCACGGCTCGACGTTCGGCGGGAACCCGCTGGCCGCAGCGGCGGGGCTGGCGGTGCTCGACGCGATCGAGTCCGAGGGCCTGCTCGAGCACGCACTCGCGGCGGGGGAGCACCTGGCCGAGGCGGTGATCGCGCTGCAGCACCCGCTCGTCACCGGGGTGCGCGGCGCCGGCCTCCTGCGCGCCATCACCCTGGCCGAGGCGGTCGCGCCGCAGCTGGCGGTCACCGCGCGCGAGGCCGGCTTCATCGTCAACCCCGTCGCGCCCGACGCGATCAGGCTCGCACCCCCGCTGGTGGTGAGCCTCGAGCAGCTCGACTCCTTCGTCGCAGCGCTGCCCGCACTCCTCGACGCCTGCACGACCCCCAGCCCGGAGGACACCCCATGACCCGCCACTTCCTGCGTGACGACGACCTCAGCGCGGAGGAGCAGCGCGTGGTGCTGCGCCGGGCGGCCGCGCTGAAGGCCGACCCGTACTCGGACCGGAGCCTGGCCGGCCCACAGTCGGTGGCCATCCTCTTCGACAAGCCGACGCTGCGCACCCAGGCGTCCTTCACCGCCGGGGTGGCGGCCCTCGGCGGCTACCCGATGGTCGTCGACGGCCGGCTGGCCGGCATCGGCGAGCGCGAGTCCATCGCCGACACCGCCCGCGTCCTCGGGCGGCAGACGTCGCTCATCGTGTGGCGCACCTTCGGCCAGGACCGCCTCGAGGAGATGGCCCGGCACGCCGGCGTGCCCGTGGTCAACGCGCTGACTGACCTCTTCCACCCCTGCCAGGTGCTCGCCGACCTGCTCACCGTGACCGAGCACAAGGGCGCGCTGCCGGGCCTCACGCTCGCCTACCTCGGTGACGGGGCCAACAACATGGCCCACTCCTACCTGCTCGGCTGCGCGCTGGCGGGCATGCACGTGCGCATCGGCGCCCCCGCCGGCCACCAGCCCGACCCCGCGGTGCTCGCCCGGGCCAAGGAGATCGCGGACGAGCACGGCGGCTCGGTCACCGTCACCGACGACCCGCAGGCCGCTGCCGCGGGCGCCGACGTGCTCGCCACCGACACCTGGGTCTCGATGGGCCAGGAGGAGCTCAAGGACGCCAAGGCCGGCAAGGGCAGCCCGTTCGTGCCGTACTCGCTCACCGGCGACCTGCTCGGGCACGCCGAGCCCGACGCCGTCGTGCTGCACTGCCTGCCGGCCTACCGCGGGCTCGAGATCGCCGCCGACGTCATCGAGGGCCCGCAGTCGGTCGTGTGGGACGAGGCCGAGAACCGGCTGCACGCCCAGAAGGCGCTGATGTCCTTCCTCCTCGAGGCGTCGTCATGACCGTCGCGACCAGCCGCACCGGGCGCCAGCGGCGCATCGTCGAGATCCTCGGCCGCACCGCGGTGAAGTCGCAGTCCGAGCTGCTCGACCTGCTCGCCGCCGACGACATCGAGGTCACGCAGGCGACGCTGTCGCGCGACCTCGTCGAGCTCGGTGCCGTCAAGGTCCGTTCCGGCCGTGCCCTCGTGTATGCCGTGCCGGGGGAGGGCGGCGACCGCACCGCTCGCCCCGCCCAGGACGGCCAGGAGGTGTCGGCCCGGCTGAAGCGGCTCTGCGAGGAGCTGCTCGTCTCGGCCGAGGCGTCGCACAACCTCATCGTGCTGCGCACCCCTCCCGGTGCCGCGAACTTCCTCGCCTCGGCGATCGACCACGTCGACCAGAAGGACATCCTCGGGACCATCGCCGGCGACGACACCATCATGGTGATCACCACCGGGCCGGCGGCCAGCGAGGAGATCGCCCGCCTGTTCCTCTCGCTCGCGGACAACCGCGAGTAGCCCGCCCACGAACCCCAGACCAGACCGCAGACCGCAGCAACACAAGGAGAAACCCGTGACCGAGCGCGTAGTCCTCGCATACTCCGGAGGCCTCGACACCTCCGTCGCCATCGGCTGGATCGCCGACGCCACCGGAGCCGAGGTGGTCGCCGTCGCGGTCGACGTGGGCCAGGGCGGGGAGGACCTCGAGGTCATCCGCCAGCGCGCCCTCGACTGCGGCGCGGTCGAGGCCTACGTCGCCGACGCCCGGGACGAGTTCGCCGAGGAGTACTGCCTTCCCGCGCTGCAGGCCAACGCCCTGTACATGGACCGCTACCCGCTGGTGTCGGCCCTGTCCCGCCCGGTCATCGTCAAGCACCTCGTCACCGCGGCCAAGGAGCACGGCGCGACCGTCGTGGCCCATGGCTGCACCGGCAAGGGCAACGACCAGGTCCGCTTCGAGGCCGGCATCTCCAGCCTGGTGCCGGAGCTGGCCTGCATCGCGCCGGTCCGTGACCTCGCTCTGACCCGCGACAAGGCGATCGACTACGCCGAGAAGCACAGCCTCCCGATCGAGACGAGCAAGAAGAACCCCTACTCGATCGACCAGAACGTCTGGGGGCGCGCGGTCGAGACCGGCTTCCTCGAGGACATCTGGAACGCCCCGATCGAGGACCTGTACTCCTACACGAAGGACCCGGCCCGCCAGCACGACGCCGACGAGGTCCTCATCACGTTCGAGGCCGGTGTCCCGGTGGCCATCGACGGCAACAAGGTCAGCGTGCTCGAGGCCATCCAGCAGCTCAACGAGCGCGCCGGCAACGCGGGCGTCGGACGTCTCGACATGGTCGAGGACCGCCTCGTCGGCATCAAGAGCAGGGAGGTCTACGAGGCGCCCGGGGCCATCGCCCTCATCGCCGCCCACCAGGAGCTCGAGAACGTCACGCTCGAGCGTGAGCTGGCCCGCTACAAGCGCGGGGTCGAGCAGCGGTGGGGCGAGCTCACCTACGACGGCCTGTGGTTCAGCCCGCTCAAGCGGTCGCTCGACGCGTTCATCGCCTCCACCCAGGAGCACGTCAGCGGCGAAATCCGGATGACCCTGCACGGTGGCCGCGCCACGGTCACCGGCCGCAGGTCCGACAGCAGCCTCTACGACTTCAACCTCGCCACCTACGACGAGGGCGACACCTTCGACCAGTCGCTGGCCAAGGGCTTCATCGAGCTCCACGGCCTCTCGAGCAAGATCGCCGCCGCCCGCGACCAGCGCCTCGCGCAGGGCTGACGTGGTGGTCATCCCTGAGGAGGGGAGCGGTGTGCCGGGCGCTCCGGCAGGTGCCGAGCGGGTGAGCCTGTGGGGCGGCCGGTTCGCGGGCGGCCCTGCGGACGCGCTGGCTGCTCTCAGCAAGTCGACGCACTTCGACTGGCGGCTCGCGCCGTACGACATCGCCGGTTCCCGGGCCCACGCCCGGGTGCTGCACCGCGCGGGGCTGCTGGACGACGCCACCCTCGAGGCGATGCTCGACGCGCTCGGCCGGCTGCTCGCCGACGTGCAGTCGGGGACCTTCGGGCCCGCCGGGGACGACGAGGACGTGCACACCGCCCTCGAGCGCGGCCTCATCGAGCGGGCAGGGCCCGAGGTCGGCGGCCGGCTGCGCGCGGGCAGGTCGCGCAACGACCAGGTCGCGACCCTGTTCCGGATGTACCTGCGCGACCACGCCCGTTCCGTGGCCGCGCTGGTGCTCGACGTGGTCGACGCCCTCGTGCAGCAGTCGCAGCGGCACCCGTCGGTGCCGATGCCGGGGCGCACCCACCTCCAGCACGCCCAGCCGGTGCTGCTTTCGCACCACCTGCTGGCGCACGCCTGGGCGCTGCTGCGCGACGTGCAGCGACTGCAGGACTGGGACGCCCGCACGAACGTCTCGCCCTACGGCTCGGGGGCCCTCGCCGGCAGCTCACTAGGCCTCGACCCGGAGGCCGTTGCCGCCGACCTCGGCTTCGCCGCCGCCGTCGAGAACTCCATCGACGGCACGGCCTCGCGCGACTTCGTCGCCGAGTTCGCGTTCGTCGCGGCGATGACGGCGGTCGACATCTCCCGTCTCGCCGAGGAGGTGGTGCTCTGGGCGACCAAGGAGTTCTCCTTCGTCACGCTCGACGACGCCTACTCCACGGGGTCGAGCATCATGCCGCAGAAGAAGAACCCCGACGTCGCCGAGCTCGCGCGGGGCAAGGCCGGTCGCCTCGTCGGTGACCTGGCCGGGCTGCTGACGACGCTGAAGTCGCTGCCGCTCGCCTACAACCGCGACCTGCAGGAGGACAAGGAGCCGGTCTTCGACGCCGTCGACACCCTCGAGGTGCTGCTGCCGGCCTTCGCGGGCATGGTGGCGACGATGCAGTTCAACACCCACCGACTCGCGTCGCTTGCCCCGCAAGGCTTCTCGCTGGCCACCGACATCGCGGAGTGGCTGGTGCGCGAGGGCGTGCCGTTCCGGGTGGCCCACGAGGTCGCCGGTGCCTGCGTCCGGGCGTGCGAGCAGCGCGGCATCGAGCTGTGGGACCTCAGCGACGACGACCTCGCGTCCATCTCGCCGCACCTGAACCCCGGTGTCCGGGAGGTGCTCAGCGTGCAGGGCTCACTGGCCTCCCGCGACGCCAAGGGCGGCACGGCCCCCGACCGGGTGCGTGAGCAGCTGGAGGCGGTGACCGCCGCCACCGCCTCCGCCCGGGCGTGGGCGGCCGCGGCCGTCAGCGTCCGCTGAGATGCCTCTCGGCCCGGCCCTGACGCGGGAGTTCTTCCGCGAGGACGTGCTCGACGTAGCCCCCGCGCTGCTGGGGGCGACGATCACGCACGCCGGCGTCACCGTCAGGCTCAGCGAGGTCGAGGCGTATGCCGGGGAGCAGGACCCGGGGTCGCACGCCTTCCGTGGTCCCACCCCGCGCACGGAGGTCATGTTCGGCCGAGCCGGTCACCTCTACGTCTACTTCACCTACGGCATGCACTGGTGCGCCAACGTCGTGACCGGCCACGAGGGGGAGGCCAGCGCCGTGCTCCTGCGCGCCGGTGAGGTCGTCGACGGCCACGCGGTGGCCGCGGCCCGGCGGGCCGGCATCGCGCAGCGCGACTGGGCCCGGGGACCGGCCAGGCTGGCCTCGACCCTGGGGCTGCAGGGCGAGCAGACCGGCCTCGACGCCTGCCTGCCCGACGGCCCCGTGGCCTTCCACGCGCCGGCTGAGCACGTGCCCGCCAGCCGGATCCGCACCGGTCCCCGCGTCGGTGTCGCCGGGGCCGGGGGAGACGCCGAGCGCTACCCCTGGCGGTTCTGGCTCGAGGGTGAGCCGAGCGTCTCGGCGTACCGCCCCGCGAAACCGCGTCGCAGGCAAGTTGAGGCATAGGGCAGGCTTGGCACTGCGCCGGGCACCCGGCACACCCAGGACCGAAGGAGCACAAGGAACGTGAGCGACATCCTCGACGAGCTGCAGTGGCGGGGGCTGGTGGCGCAGACCACCGACGAGTCCGCGCTGCGCGAAGCACTCGCCGACGGGCCGATCACGCTCTATTGCGGCTTCGACCCCACCGCGCCGAGCCTGCACATCGGCAACCTCGTGCAGCTCATCACCATGCGGCACCTGCAGCGGGCGGGGCACCGGGTGCTGTGCCTGGTCGGGGGTTCCACCGGCCTGATCGGTGACCCCAAGTCGACGTCCGAGCGCGACCTGCACGACGCCGACACGGTGGCCGACTGGGTCAAGCGGATCCAGCAGCAGGTGCAGCCGTTCCTCGACTTCGACGGCGACAACCCGGCGGTGATGGTCAACAACCTCGACTGGACGGCGCCGCTGTCGGCGCTGGAGTTCCTGCGCGACATCGGCCGGCACTTCCGGGTCAACCAGATGATCAAGAAGGACGCCATCTCCGCCCGCCTCAACACCGAGCAGGGCATCTCCTACACCGAGTTCAGCTACCAGCTGCTGCAAGGGATGGACTACCTCCACCTGTTCCGCGAGTTCGGCTGCACGCTGCAGACCGGGGGAGCCGACCAGTGGGGCAACCTCACCGCCGGGTCGGACCTGATCCACCGGGTGGAGGGGAGGTCGGTGCACCTGCTGACGACCCCGCTCATCACCAAGGCCGACGGCTCGAAGTTCGGCAAGACCGAGTCGGGCACGGTGTGGCTCGACCCCGAGATGATGTCGCCGTACGCGTTCTACCAGTTCTGGATCAACGCCGAGGACGCGTCGGTGATCTCCTACCTCAAGGTCTTCACCGACCGCGGGCCCGAGGAGATCGCCCGGCTCGAGCAGTCGCTGGCCGAGAAGCCGTTCCTCCGCGAGGCGCAGAAGGCGCTGGCCGCGGACGTGACGACCCTCGTGCACGGGGCCGAGCACACGGCCACGGTGCAGGCGGCCTCGGAGGCGCTGTTCGGGAAGGGCGACGTGACGTCCCTCGACGAGCGCACGCTGGTCGACGCCACGGCCGAGCTGCCGGGTGCCGAGGTCCCGGTGGGCACCTCGGTCGTCGACGCGCTGGTGGCCGCCGGGCTGGTGGAGTCGCGCAAGGCGGCGCGTCGAGCCATCGACGAGGGCGGGGCGTCGGTGAACAACGCGAAGGTCACCGACACCGAGGCCGTGCTGGGGGAGGGCGACTTCCTCCACGGCCGGGTGGCCCTGCTGCGCCGTGGACGCAAGTCGCTGGCGGCCGCGCGGCGACCGGCCTGAGCAGGAGCACCCCAACGACGAAGGGGCCCGGTGTGCAGCACGCACACCGGGCCCCTTCGTCATGAGGTCCGGCCGGGGGCTCCACGGGCCCGCAGGCCGCTGACCTGCGGATTTGTCTTTCTCGGCGGGCTCCCCGTAATGTTCTCTTCGTCAGCCCGACAGGGAGGAACGGACACCACCGCGGTCACCACCGCGAAGCAGGCCGGTCCCGGGGCAGACAACCACCAGACCGAATCCCCGGTACCGATGTCGATCGGATCCGCCGGCGGTCACTCTAGCGCCGAGCGCGAGAGGGTGGAACGCCAGGCTGCGCAACCAGGCTCCGCAGAGCGGATTTGGAAGCCGGCAGGGTGAGGAAGTACCTTAGATGAGCCCCGGACGCCGAAGCGAAAAGCTGAAGCAGAAGGTGCGCGTCCGAACCTTGAGAACTCAACAGCGTGTCAAAAATCGATGCCAATTACCTCGTCTCGAGGGGTGTCTGAACCAGCTTGATGGTTGGGGATGTGCTTTTCGATTCGATTTTCCTTTGGTT
>NZ_JARGZE010000006.1:0-224635 GCF_029223115.1 Knoellia sp. 3-2P3 | reverse complement strand
CCGAGCCGCTGCGGGTCGAGCACGAGATGTTCCGCGACGCGGTGCTGGGCAAGGAGGGCGCCGACATCGTCACCATGGAGCAGGGCCTGACCACCGTCCGCGTCGCCGAGGCCTGCATCGAGTCCGCCCAGACCCAGCGCACGATGGACCTGATGCTTTGACGGGTTTCCAACGTGGCGAGATAGACACCCGAACTGACGTGCCGCAGCGCCGGATAAGGCGCGGACCTGCGCACACACTCGTCAAGGTAAAGGACAACGATTTCCCGGCGGGGAAACGGGCCGTCCCAACGCCCCCTGGACGACTTTGGTCCTTTGCCGGCGCGCTATCGCTGCTAATGGTGGCCTTCGGCGGCTACGTCAAGGGCACGCCGTTGCTAAGGGAATGGTTTCCCGCGGACCCGACGCTGCTAGGCATTGCCTTGCTCTTGTCTTGGTGCGTTTGCGAAGTGTTTAGGAGAAGGTGGCGACTGCCAAAGGAGTGGGCACCTATTGCCATTTTGGCTCTTGCGTTCACCATCGGCTACCGAGGGGGCGCTCTCAATCCTTACGCTTCGCAAAAGATGCAGAGCTTGGTGGTGCTTACCCTTCCGTGTGCGCTCGGAGCGGTACTTGTGCTGGGTAGCGCGCGGGCTCGGCGCATCTGGTTAGCCCTCGTTGTCGGGCTAGGTGCGCTTGTGGCGGGTCTTGCTATTGCCTCGCCCAACGAACAAGCTGCGATCAACGGCCGACTCGCAATTGAGGGGGGAAACACCATCGGGGCTGGTCGCGCGACGGGGGCCGCAGTTGTGGTACTGGTGGCCCTCGCCTTGGGGGGAGTCAGGCGCCGCGTTCTTGCAGGTGTTGCAGGCGCTGTAACGGGCGTCGCTATGGTCGGCACCGGGTCGCGAGGGCCGCTCCTGGCAGCAGTAATCTCAGTTCTGGTCGTGGCCATCCTTCCCAAGATGCGCGGGCGGGCACGGAGAGTGCTTCTGGGCGCCATTGCGCTGGTGGTGAGTGCGTACTTGGCACTCCGGGCCGACCTCGTCTCGAACCGGCTCACAACGACTGCCGATGACTCGTCTGCTGTGCGTCGGAGCCTATGGATGCGAGGTGTGGAAGTCTCCGGAGACCATCCGCTTGGAATTGGATGGGGGAACCTGCATAGTTACCTAAATATGGGTCCGGGAGTCTTCACGGGGTGGCGCCAGTACCCGCACAATCTATTTCTTGAGGTCGCGGTCGAAGCCTCTTGGCTCGCGCTGACAGTCCTTCTGGCAGTGATGATGATCTCTTGGCGGCGCCAGCGGATGATGGCCATGACCCCGGTTGAATTGGCAATGCTAGGCCTGTTTGTCTTTGCGGTCATCTCTGCAATGGTTTCTGGGGATGTAAATGATAACCGGGGGGTGTGGGTAGCCATCGGCGCAGCCCTAGTCGCCCCGTTCCTGCTCACAAGGGAAGTGCAAGAAGAATCGGCGCGAAGCACATAGGTGTGCGATGGCAACCCAGACTCCGTAACTATCTACATGTGGCGAGCGCAGCAGTCTCTAGCGTCGGCACTGGGTGTATCGGTTTCGTGAATACGGCGTGCGTGGTTGCCTGGGCAACATGTTGCATTGTCCTGGAAATCGAACCGGACGCGGTCGAGGTGCTGGGTGCCAGGACGTCAGCGTTCTCGGAGTGATCCTAGGCAGCCCGCCCTCGTCCAGTTGTCCCGCGCCCGGTGCCTTGTCGACTCATCACAGACATGGTCGAGGGCCAGAGGCCTGCCATAGTTGACGCGTCGCTTCACGCAGCCGGGGACCGCGCTAGTGCTCAGGTCCACCGGACCGAGCGGATATCCACGAACAAGCTGTAAATCAACTATGCCCCAGGACGCATGATTCAAGCGGTTGCCAAAAGCGGCGACCCCGTCATGGTGCCGAAGCACCCTCGCCACAGGTCAGATCGACGATAAGCAGCCCTTGCCGAGCCAGATGAGCCGCTGCGATCCATACCTACCGTCGCCTCTATGGCTTACAGACGTTCTCCGATGGGCTTGGCCGGGTTTCCTGCAACGATCGTATAAGGCGCTACGTCACGCGTAACGACGCTACCGGCGCCGACTACGGCGCCCTCCCCAAGCGTGACTCCCTTCAGGATCACTGCCGACGCGCCGATCCATACGTCGTCACCAATATTCACCCGCCCGTTTGTGTGCTCTTGAGTGCGGATACGAGCGCCGCGTGCTAAACCATGGTCTCGCGTCCAGATAACCGTTTTCGGTCCGATCATGACGTCGTCGCCTATTACGATGTCTCCCTGAAGGTGACAACCGCCGTTCACGTAGAGATTTTGCCCAACCTGGATCCTTGGGATTCCCACGAGCCGCGAGTACGGCTCAATCACGGCGCTTCCTTCGAATTCGCATTTCGACACCAAGCTGTGGTGATGGACAATCACTCCCTTGGAACGCAACAAGAACCGTGAAATGCGCATTTTCAGCGCCCCACGAACCGTCTTCGGCATGCTCTCACCACAATCTTCGTTGTCATCGGGAGGGACGCGAGGAAAGGAGCTGGATCGCTCCACTCAAAGAACGCCCACGTTCTTGTTCCGCCAAACATGTTAGCGCGAAAACTCCGCCAGTACCCTTGATGCTCTATCAGGTTAGCTACTTCATGGGCGGCGTAAACCAGGCGCACCGGATCGCTATTCTGTGCTTCTCTCGGGACCTGCAACCCACATGCAGTTAGCATCTGCGCCACCGGAAGGTTGACTCCGACGGCCACGCCCAAGTGATTCCACATCATGGAACGGAGATTCACTTCCATCAGCTTGAATTGACCGTCTCGCTGATCATACTTGAACTCCGGCTCGATGATGCCATGGACACCCATCTGCTTGACCAGGCGATTGCCTAGCTGCTGGACCGCAGCCGCTTTCTCCTCGTCAACATTTGACGCTGTCGAAAAGACTCCGAAGTAACGCGGATACTGGGAGAGCTTACGGCCAACCCAACCCCTAAGTATCGCTCCAGACGGAGAAACAAAGGCGGTGTACGCATAGATCTGCTCATCACCGCCCGGGACGATTTCAGATGCGATGAACTCGACGCCTCTGTCAATGTGACGGTGCAGGTAGCTGCTGATTGACGCTTGCTCAGCAAAGGTGCGTACAACGATGTTTCTAAGCACGTCAGACTTCATATCTTGCCGAGCCGTCGGCTTCAGAATATAGGGCAATCGCAGTTCGCCCAGCCGTTCCATATCAGACGTGGAAGCAATGCTGATCGTTCTGGGCACAGCAACACCACAGGCTTCGGCGTTCGCATACTGCCATGCCTTGTCAGAGGCAGCGGCGACCGTGGAGATCTTCGTGGGGATATAGCAAAAGGCTTCCAACATCTCATGAATGCTCGCCAAGGATTCAAGTTGGAGGTCGCTCGTGGGGAAAAGCACAAGTCTGGAATGTGCTTCACGGATATTGTGTAGAGCCTCGTTCAGGGATGCGGGAGAATCATCCTTAACAACTATTCGCCTCGCATACCGACTTGTTCCGGCCGGCTGGCTCGCCCGTTGAACAACGTAAATGTGGCACACGCCTCCGCGGCGAAGAGCGCGGACGACTCCGTAGGCATTTACGTAGCCGCCCAGTACCACTGCCGCCACATTTGGGGGGAATCTTACTCGTGAGTCGTCCTGAGGCAACGTCGAGTCTGACGTCATCGGCACTTGTCTCCAGTGAATCGAAAGGTTATGTAGGGCGGGGAAGCGTGACGTTAGGTCAAAGCATGAAACGAGCGATTAAGTGAACCTATCGGCAATGACGAAACTGCCCCCACGCAAGTGTTCTAGAACGGGACTGCCCTTATGCTACGCCGGGCCTCTCACAATCCGACGCATAACGAAAAACAGAACTACGTAATGTGCTGCTGTGAGTAGCGAGTAGACCCATAGAAACAGTTCGAACGACCAGCCTGCATCGCTTGCGGCCACCACCGTGCCCACTGAGATCATTAGAAGGCCAATCTGCCAGGCCAGTGAGACCCCCTGCCGCTCGAATATGCTATTGGTTGTGGTTACCGATCCAACAACGAACCGTGCCGCAAAGAGTGGCGTCAGAATCTGAGCGTAATGTCCAGCAACGGACCAGCTCTCGCCCAGTGCGAATGCAAAGACCGGAGGTGCTGCGTAGTAGAGCAGGCCAAACATCGGAACCGCTACAATGAATAGGCGAAGCACGGTTCGCTGGAAAGATCGGATTGCCTGACCGGTGCGCGCCTTTTCGGCGGCAGCCTGCTGAAAATAGACTTGACCGACGGCGTTACCCACGACGAAAGAGGGGATTCCGAGGATGCGCTGAACCATCGCGTAAAAGCCAAGAGTAGACGCCGAGAAGAAGACTGCTATCAATAGGCTGGTTAGATGGTTCGCTAGTACGTTCGCCAGCGCTGACGGTAGAGAGAACTGCGGGAACTTCCGATATCTCGAAGCTAATACGGCCATCCTGGCCCTAGACACGGGACGCAACACCGCACGTAAGCCTCCAGCGCCGTGGAGAAGTTTGCCGTTAGCCGCAGCTGAACTCAGTGCTTGCCCGCCTACCAGTCCAGATGCGCCCACCCCGATCAAGCCTAGTCCGATCTGCGCGACGCTCACGCTGAGCGCTTTGTATACGTTGGCTGTAGCGATCAGCTTGTAATTCTTTGCTCGGTTATTCAGGTAGTTAAGCGAATTAAATACTCCGGTGAGGAGCACTACTGCGGGCACCAGGAACAGCCAAGGACGAATTGCCGTAGAGCTCAGGAGAGTTGCGATCGTGTCTGAAAAGACTGCCACAACAACTAAGAGCGCCGCTGCAAGACCGCCTGCAATGATCACTCCAAGCGCCGCAACGTTTACCGCATCATCGTGGTCCTGCGGGAGCATAATTGCCAAGTCATAGCGCCCGTTGGCGATTGTCCCAAGAATCACGGTTATTGATACAAAGAGTGCCCATATCCCGAAGTCTTGGGGACTGTAAAGACGGGTAAGCACCGGAGCCGCTGCGATCGGAATAGCTTGCGCGATTGTTGTGCCGGTCAGAAGAGTGAGAATGTTCCTGCCGTACTCACCGGTCGACGGAAATCTACGGCGGGTCACACGGCTCCTTGAGGTCCATTTCTCTCTGGCCAGCGCTGATATCGCAGCCAAGCACAGTATACGTGACAACGGATCATAGGCACGCCTCGATCTGAGGGCGGACGAACGCCCCGGCGGGACCCCGCTTGGGGCGACGGAGGGCAGCTAGCGAATCAACTACGATGGGCGCGTGCCTCCACTGCCAGAAATCCCTGCCCCCTTCACGGTCAAGGTTTCGACTCAGGAAATCACTCCGCAGCGACCTGCCGCCTTGGCTGCCAGTGGGTCCCATGAACCAGTTGCCGACTCCGTTGAGCCGCTGCTCGCCACTCTCGTTCTCCTGGAGGACAGCGGAGGGCGTCAAGTTTTGCTGGTTTCGATGGATTTGCTCTACGCAGGTCGGGCGGTGCGCGCCATGGTCGAGAGTGCGTTTTCCCACCTTGAGTCGGCTTCAATCTTCGTGTCGGCATCTCATACGCATCGAGGGCCCATGACCGATGACACAAAGCCTCTGCTGGGATCGTGTGAGGCGGCCTACCTCGAAGACCTTGAAGGAATCTTCACGCGCGCCGCTAGCGACATCGACCGCCAAGCTCCGATAGGAGTCGAGTTGCGATGTGCATCCGGGTGGGCGAACCATTCCATTAACCGTCGGCTCCGCAAGCGCCTGGTGATCGCGAGGAGGCCGCAGATCAATGCCTTTGTGAATGGGCCGAATGACGCTGGACCCACTGACGAGCGGGTGCACGCTCTCTACGGAGTCTCTGGGGATGGCGATCTGATCTTTGCACTCTGGAACTACGCTTGTCACCCGGTGGGCCACCCGGTGAGAGACGCATTCTCAGCTCACTTCCCACATGTTGTCAGGGAGCACCTCCGAACGCTTTGGTCGGAACCACGGTTGCCGGTGCTCTTTTTCCAAGGATTTTCCGGCGATGTTCGGCCGAGCGGCTCCGTGGAACTAGTTAGTCTCAGGCGACGTCTTCGCAGGATCATCGTTGGGCCCATATTCGACGATATGTCGATTCCCTCATATATGAATTGGGCTGGCTCACTTGCAGCGCGGGTGGCGGATCTGATCGGTTCAGACGGACGCGCGGTCGCACCTGCAAGGATCTCCGTGAAACGTGTCACTCTACCGTCCGAGCGTTTCGTTGATGGCGCCCTGGAGCCGGTTTCTTTCCATTCAATCCACATAGGGGACACGTTTTCCATCGTGGGGGTGAGCGCGGAGGTCGTGTGTGAGTATGGAGAAATCACGCGGAAGCATTTGCCGGGGCGAATCGTGGCGAACGTGGGTTGCATCGACCACCCCTTCGGTTATGCGCCGACAGCAAAGATGCTTGAGGAGGGCGGCTATGAAGCCGGAGGCTACTGCCGGACCTTCAGCCTAGGGAACCTCAATGCGGACGTAGAAAACAGCATGATTGATGGACTTGCGCAAGTCACGGGACTATCTCCCGTGAGCGCTAGTGCACCGGGACGTGATGAGTGAGCTCCCGGACTCTTGCTACTAAGACAGTGGCTTCGTGCTCAAACGTGAAGTGGTCCGCAAGGGCTGCTCGCCCTCGATCGCCCATTCGGCGCGCCTCGTCGGGATCAGCAAGAAGCAAGTGCACTTGCCTGGTGATTTCAGCGACGTCTTCAGGATCGACAAAGATCCCACACTCGTAAGGACCCAGCATTCGTTCCCAAGCGGGGAAATTGGATGCAATAAACGGGCGACCGGCCGCCATATACTCAAAGATCTTGGTCGCCTGTGATTCAAGGTAGTTCGGCAAGGGGTGTAGGAGCGCCAGGCCGACATAGCTGTCCCTGAGCAAGTCCGGGATCCGGGCGGGCGACACTATACCTTCGTAGGTGATGTTGCTGCTCGTGAGTTGAGATATCGCGTGCCGAACTTCGTTTGAGGCTGGGCCCGCGAGAACCAAAGAGATCTCGCCGTAGGGGTCCGTCGCAACCTTGACCATCTCGTCGTAGCCGCGAGCGAGGGAGAGGGCGCCAACGTAACAAGCACGCCGGGGTGTAGCGTCACTAATGGGCAAAGGCTCCGGATAATCGCTCAGCCAAGGAAAGTTTTGAACGACGACAGTCTTGCTGGCAGTGAAGTTGCGCGCTATAGCTGGTGTCGCCGCGACGATGCCATCCAGGAAACGGTCAGCGACTTCATCCAGCCTCCGTGCGGCTGTGGCGAGCAGAGGCCGTAGTGGCTTGGGTATGTAAGGCTTGCCGGCTATTTGCTTGGGGAGGTCTTCGTGCGCATCGAAAACTACTCGACTGCCTCGATGCGTGAGCCGCCATAATAGGCCCAAAGGGATTAGTTCGGGGTCGTGCAGATGGATGAGATCGGGCCGCAGGTAAGACAGACGCCGCCAAGCGTCCAGGGGTCCCAGGAGGAACCGTCGTAGCCTTCCAGTTCTCTCACGGATGGCCGCTACGCTGACACTTCCCTGACGTGAATCTCCGTCCGCCACTGCGACCAGCACGACGTCGAAACCCGCATCTGCAAGCGCCCGGCACTCCTTGCGAAAAATGCGGTTATCTGTCCACGGATGCGCCGTGGACACGTGAGCGATTAGCGGGGGTGTCATTCTTTGTTACCTCCCACGACCACTGAATCGAGGACGTGCGCGAGTTGTGAGGCGGCGGCCTGTCTGGAGAACCGATCGCGAATGAGCGCCTTGCCGAAAGCACCCCAACGCGCTCTTTGAGCCGGGCTCGCGACGGCGATATCCTGAATGCAGAAGGCAAGGTCATTCGGGCCTCCCAGACGTCCGCATTCGCCATCGGAAACAACGGCTGACAGCGGACCCGCGGCGTTACTTGCAACGGGGAGTCCAGCCGCCATGTAGTCAAAGAGTTTATTGGGACTCATGCCTCGCTCAAATACACTGAGCGGGGTGACGGAGTGAATCCCGATGTCGCACGACTTGAGGAGTCCCGGCAGATCTTCCTTCGGTACCGGCTCTCGGAATTGGATGTTGGATAGGCCCAACTGGGTAGCCCGCGATATGGCAGCCGCCTTGGCAGGCCCCGCGCCTACCAGTAGGAAACGAATGTTCTCAAGTTTCTGAGCGGCATCCAAGATGTGGTCGAGGCCATCCTTATCGCCGTGTGCACCAGCAAAAACGGCAGTATTTCCAGTTATGTTGTGCTTGGCTCGCAGAGCTTCCCTGTCTGCCGCGATCTCGAAGTCCGCGGGTTCCGTCCCGTTTGGAACAACAAATACGAGAGTCGGGTCGACGCCCAAGGACGCGAAGTGGTCGTCCCAGCCAGCAGTTACAGCGACGATTGCGTCCGCCCGCCGCACGAGAAGCCGCTCCAGCTGTTGGAACACGCGGTGAGCAAGGCCGCCTTTGCGCATCTTTCCAGCGGCAACGATGGATTCTGGCCACAGGTCCCTGATTTCGAGCACGAAAGGCACCCTGCGAGCCCTGGAGGCTAACCAGCCCACAAGAGGCGCGAACATGTGTGGTGACGATGCATAGATAGCGTCCATCCGGGGCGCGGTGAGGGCAATTCTTAGCGCCTTCGCTGAGTAGAGGAGCCACCCAACGAGGCGGGACGCGCCACCTCCATCTTGTCGCGGCACGGCCACCAGTCGGAAACGACGGTCAGGAGTAGCAAATCGCTTTTGGGAATAATGGTTTCGGTTGCCAGCCACAATCTTGGGGGTCCATCCCGGGACGCGGGAGAAGAGATCGATGTGCCGGGTGCCGCCTCCTTCGCTTCTGGGCAGGGCAAATTGGTTCAACACGAGAACAGTCCTCATGAAGCAGGAACACCTTTCACAGTTGAGCGTGGGGGGACGGAGCGCACCACGACGGCGCCGGCTCCCACCACGGCGCCCTGACCCACAGTCAGGCCCTGAAGTATGGTCGCGCTGGCACCGACGAGCGCGTCATCAGCGACGGTGACATTCCCTGAAATGCAGGCAAGGGGATTAAGCCGCGAAAAATTTCCCAGAACGCTGTCGTGCCCGACGGTGACGTTCTGATCAACGTGAGCATGATTACCAACCGCTATGTTGGTACTAAGGCGCGCTCCAGGTGCAATGACGGTGCCTGCACCGACTCCGATGTTTACGCCCAGAGTCGCAGCTGGATGGATCAGCGTTGCCCAGCTCACTCGGCTTGTGCTCAGTTGCTCCACGAGGCGCCGTCGGGCCAAAGGTGAGCCGACTGCGGCGATCGACCAGTAGTGCGGCGACTCCTGTAGCAAACCCACGGGACCAAGGATTCGAGACCCGAGCGCCGCGACTGCCCTCGTAGTCTCCGAGGTTGGCCCGTCGTCAACGAAGCCCTCTACGATCCATTCGCGACGGACCGAATTTATCGCTTGAATGATGCTGAAAACCTCGCGGCCGAAACCGCCGGCGCCAATGATGATCAGAGTTCGGGTCAAGATCTTGTTCCCTCGGTCCCTCTGAATTCAGGCATGGTGGCCGCGCCCGCGGCGCTGATGCCGTCACGGCGCAGAACCGAGCCCAAGGTGCGGCCGATGATTCGCAGGTCGAGCGGCAGAGACGCCCGCTGCACATACTCCGTATCCAGCGCGAGTTTCTGGTCCCATGTAAGGGCATTGCGCCCGGACACTTGAGCGAGGCCGGTCAGGCCAGGGCGAACGTCGTGGCGTCTGGCCTGCTCAGGGGAGTAGCGCTCCAGGTACTGCATGAGCAGGGGGCGAGGACCTACCAGCGACATGTCGCCCCGCACAATGTTCCACAACGTGGGCAACTCGTCGAGGCTGGATGAGCGCAGAAGAGAGCCGAGACGGGTCATTCGTGACGCGTCATCTGACTGCCCCTTCGATTCGTCTACCGGCAGCATCGTCCGGAACTTCACCATCTCGAAGGGCTGTCCATGCAAGCCTGGGCGCATCTGGCGAAACAGCACCGGGTTGCCGAGCTTCACCCGCACCAACGCGGCGACGATCGCCTGGACTGGCAGGGAGATCACGAAGGCGGGCAGGGCGAGGGCAAGGTCCAGCGCTCTCTTGCCGCGGTACGACGACATAACTCAGTTCGTTCCCAGCGTGTTGCGGGTGGCCGTGATGACCTTCTCGACGTCGGCGTCGGTCAGGATCGAGCCGCTAGGAAGCGTCACACCGTGGGCAAAGAGGCGGTCGGCCGTGCCGTTGATGAACACGCGGGTTTCCGAGAACACCGGCTGCGAGTGCATGGGCTTCCACAGGTGACGAGCCTCGATGCCATCCTCCTCGAGCGCCTTGATCAGGGCGTCTGCCGAGACAGGGTTGACAGTCGGGTCGAGCACGATGCCAGTCAGCCAGCAATTGTCCTGAGCCGCATCGCGCTGGTCTCCATCGGCCAGGAAGCGCACGCCGTCAAGGTGGGACAGGCTCTCGACGTATGCCTGACGAATTCTTCGTCGGCGGGCGATCATGGCATCTAGGCGTGTCAGCTGTCCGCGGCCGAGGGCGGCAAGCACGTTGGACATCCGGTAGTTGTAGCCAATGTCCGTGTGCTCGTACCACGGAACGGGCTGTCTGGCTTGGGTCGAGAGGTAGCGGGCACGGGCGAGCAGGCCCAGGTCGTCGCTGAGCAGCATGCCGCCGCCCGAGGTGGTCATGATCTTGTTGCCGTTGAACGAGAGCGCCGCAGCAACGCCGAAGGAGCCAGCTGCCTTCTCACCGTGCGCTGCGCCCAAGGCCTCGGCCGCGTCCTCGATGAGGGGGATCTCGCGCGCCTCCAGAGCCTCGACGATGCCGGGGTAGTCCACGCACCGGCCAAAGAGGTCCACGGTCATGACAGCAGCAATCTGCTTGCCCTCTGCACGGAGGGTGTCGACTGCCTCGATCAGAAGCTGGGGGTCGACGTTGCCGTCGGACTCCTGGGCGTCGACGAATACGGGTTCCGCGCCCGTATAGACGACCGCGTTGGCCGAGGCTGCGAAGGTCATCGTCGGCAGCACGACCACGGTGCCGGGCTTCGCGCCGACGTGCAGGAGAGCCAGGTGGAGGGCGGCCGTGCCGGAGGAGAGGGCCAAGGCCCCGGCGACGCCGACCCGCTCGGCGATCTCCGCCTCGAAGGCGTCCACGTGGGGGCCGAGCGGCGCCACCCAGCCGGAGCGAACGGCGTCGAGGACGAAGCGCTCTTCGACCTCGGTGATGTCGGCTTTGGAAAGGAAAATCCGTGACACTACGCGCTGGTCCTCGCGTCCTCGAGTAGATCCATGGTGGCTTCGTTGCGCATCCAGTTCGCGGCGCCGCCGTGCGACCGGATGGACTCGTGGCGCACCCAGTCGGAGTCGATGCTCGGTACGTCGACGCTGTGCACGAGCTCGTGGGAGGTCTGCTTGCGCTCCTCGTGGGGAGAGAAGAGCTCCTCGCCGAGCTTCTCGCCGGGGCGCAGGCCGGTGTAGATGATCTCGATGTCCTTGCGGCCCGACATGCGGATGAGGGTGTGGGCGACGTCGACGATCTTCACCTGCTCGCCCATCTCGAGCACCATGACCTCGCCGTCGGAGCCGATGGTGGCGGCCTGGAGCACGAGCTGGCAGGCCTCGGGGATGAGCATGAAGTAGCGCTCCACGTCGGGGTGGGTGACGGTGATGGGGCCACCGCGCTCGATCTGGGCGGTGAAGGCGTGCACGACCGAGCCGCGCGAGCCCAGCACGTTGCCGAAGCGCACCGAGACGTAGCGACCGGGGAAGCGGTCGGCGAAGTCGGCGGTGAGCCGCTCGGCGATGCGCTTGCTGTAGCCCAGCACGCAGGTCGGGTTGGCGGCCTTGTCGGTGGAGATGTTGACGAAGGTGCCGACGCCGACATTGGCGGCCGCGGTGAGGACGTTGAGGGTGCCGAGCACGTTGGTCTTCCACGCCTCCAGCGGGTAGGCCTCGAGCAGGGGGAGGTGCTTCAGGGCCGCCGCGTGGAAGACGATGTCAGGCTTCGTCGTCGAGAAGACGTGCTCCATCGTGTCGACGTCGCGGATGTTGGCCAGGATGATCTGGTCGCTGTCCAGCAGCCCGTGGCCGTCGAGGCTCATCTGGGTGGCCTGCAGGCCCGACTCGTCGCGGTCGAGCAGGTAGAGCTTGTCGGGGCCGAAGCGGGCGATCTGGCGGCACAGCTCCGAGCCGATCGACCCGCCGGCGCCGGTGACCAGCACCTTCTTGCCGGCGATCTGGTCGGCGATGGCCGCCATGTCGAGCTCGACCGGGCGACGCCCGAGCAGGTCGGCCACGTTGACGTTGCGCAGGTCGCCTGCGGTGGGCCGGCCGCCGATGATCTCGCCGATCTTGGGCAGCACCATGACGTCGAGACCGGCGTCGTTGGCGAGTTCGGTGATCTCGCGGATGGTGCCGGCCTCGGCGAACGGCAGGGCGATGACGAGGGTCTGGGCGCCGTACTTCTCGGCGACCCCGGCCATGTCGTGGCGGGTGCCGCGCACCTTGACGCCCTCGATGCGGTAACGCGCCTTGGTCTTGCTGTCGTCGAGCAGGGCGACGGGGTGGTAGCCGCTGTCGACGTCGCGGATGAGGCTGCGGGTCAGCCGGCTGCCGGCCTCACCGGCGCCGAAGACTATGACCTTCTTCTCCTCGCCGCGAGCCTCCTCCCGGTGTGCGCGGAAGGAGCGGATGAGGAACCGCACGGCGAACATGCCGACCATGGCCAGCACGGTGGCCGTGAAGGGGATGCTCCGGGCGACGTTGAAGTAGTGCGGCTCGAAGACGACCGCGATGAGCACCAGGCCTGTGATGGCGACGGTGCGGGCGACGTCGCGGGTTTCCTCGAACGAGCCGCGCTCGTGGCCCACCGCGTACGGTCCGACGAGGGCGCCGGCCACCAGGTGGAGGGCGAGCGCCAGACCGGCGAGGCCGCCGGTCTCGTCGACCGGCAGGCGGAGGAGGTCGAAGTCGTAGCGGAGGAGTGCTGCCGCGAAGATCGCCAGCGCCCAGATGACCAGGTCGACGAGGGCCCAGAGCCATCGGCTGAAACGGTCGCGTCGTGCTCGGCGCTGTGGCATGTGTCGGTGACCTCCCCTGCTAGTGGCTCCCCCGAGAGCCAGCGTGGAGTTTACAGGCAAGTCCGTACAGAACAGGACATGTCTAGGTCTGCGGAACCTCCGGCACCGACCACGTTTCCGCAGGTCAACGAGCTGCAGGCATGCCCGGTCCGGTATCCATGGGACGGAAAGTGACCAAACGGACTAGGCCAGAGACCCGATCGTTAGGCGAGGGACTCGTAGAACTCCACGCAGGCGGCATACGTGGGCAGCAGGCCCTGCTCCTGGGCTTCTGAAAGTGACGGCGCCACGGCGTCGTTCCCCGAGATGATCGGCACGATGCCGGCCGGAATCTCAAGGCCGATCTCGGCGTCGAGCGGGTGCAGTGTGCGTTCACGGCCAGGGACGAACGGCGTCGAACACAAGAAGAGCGCCGTCGAGTCATCCTCGAGTGCGAACAGGGCGTGCCCCATGCCCTCGGGCAGGTAGACCGCCTTGCGGTCCTTGGTGTCGAGCATGACGGAGTCCCACAGGCCGAAGGTGGGAGAGCCGACCCGGATGTCGACGATGAAGTCGATGAACGAGCCGCTGACGGCGGTGACGTACTTCGCCTGGGACGGTGCAACGTCGGCGTAGTGGATGCCGCGGAACGCCCCCTTACGGGAGACCGAGACATTGGCCTGGGCGACTGTGAGGGTGTCGGCCAGCGCCGACGAATGGAAGGGGGCGCTGAACACGCCTCGATGGTCAGCAAAGCTGCGCGGGGGTGATCTCGAAAGCGTTCCTGACCTTGAGCGGTCGGATGTCCATCCGGAGCTTGTCCTCTTCTCGCCTCGGTCGACGGCCAGAGGCTATTCCGTCGGCGGGGATTCCACGGAGGCGGGCGCGAGAAGTTGTTCTTCTCTTGGCCCGAACGGGGGACGGGCCAGTCGGCCCTAACGATGACCATATCGCTCAGAAATGGACAATCAGGGCGATACCTTTAAGAAGTCTTTACCAAATCATGGTTTTTCCTGACGTTAGCGGTTAGTTTCGCCCCATCGCAGCGGCACCCGTGTCCGCTGCCCGTAGCAGGGGGACGCATGCACAGGGACGACGCTGCCGTCGACACGCTGGCTGACGGCGCTCGTGAGATCGACCGCCGGACCATCGCGAAGGGGGTCGCCTGGACGGTGCCGGTCGTCATCGTCGCGACCGCTGCTCCTGCGGCCGCGGCGTCACAGCCGACATTCCCCACCGTCTCCTTCACCCAGAAGGCGGGAAGCCTCAACCCCGCGACGGGCGCCGTCACCTTCTCGCTGACTCTGACGAGCACCGGCTCCGGTCAGATCCGCTTCACGCTGATGGACGGTGCATCCGCGCAGGGTCTGCCGTTCGTCCAGGCGATCGCCGCCGGCTCCAACACGCTGTCCTTTGCTGTCACCCCCACTACGGCGGCCACTGCCAAGAGCGTGACGCTCACCTACTCCGTCGACAACGGGGCGACCTACCAAAGTGTCGATGTGCCGGTGGCCTCGCCGACGCGGTACGTCAGCGGTACCGGCCAGAAGCTGGCCAACCAGGGCAAAGCCTCCTTCACCATGGTCTTCTCAGGCTCCGCATCGAGCGCCGTGCGCATCACGCAGATCACCAGCACTGCCGCCAATGGCACCTACAGCGGCCTGCCGTCAGGACCGTTGGCGCTGTCTTCCAGCGGCGGGCAGCTGCAGGGCACGTTCACGGTCTCGCGCACCAGCAACGCCAACACGTCGGTGACGATCACCTTCACGATCGACGGCGGTGCCCCTCAGCAGACCGCTGCCATCAGCATCTGACGCAGAGGCCCGCAGCCTCCAGCTGAGGCAGGAGTGTCGCGGTGGTCAGGGCCACGCCCCACCGAGCGACTGCGGCAGCCTCTAGTTCCGAGGGCGAGAGCGGTCGGTCGAGGAGCCGCCAGGTAACTGCCGCATGGCCGGCAAGGAGCTGTGGTTTCTGGCCGGGCGTGGCCAAGCCGAGAACGACGACCCGCTCTCCGTCGTCGACGAAGGCCACGGCGGGGGAACGGGACCACCCATCGCGGCGCGTCATGGCAGGTGCTCCTCTGCGTGTCGTGCCGCTGCGATTGCGCGAGGCAGGCGGCGGGCGGCGCGTGACCAGCGCTGGAGCTGCAGGCGCGCGGCGTTCCTCCTCGTCCTGGCCAGCCCGACACGGGCGCTGAACAGCTCGTCCGCGGGGAGGAAGAGCGCGCGCCGGATGAGGGCCGGCCTTGCGCGCCAGCGCAGATTGCGCAGCTCGATCAGCCACGTCGTGGTGTGGGCGCCCGGGTTCTGTGTCCGGACGTGCCACCGCCGCACCAACTCGGGGTCTACGTGACTTTCCACGGGGGGAGTGCCCAGAAACTCGAACAGCGGCCTCAGGGTGTCTGCGCTACCGGTGGCTGTGGCCAGCTGCGCGAACACCTCGACGGTCGCCGATCCCTTCTGCCCGAGCGAGTTAGCGACGAACTCGACGTCACGACTGGAGTGGGCGATCTGCGGGTCGCGCAGGCTGTGGAGCGCGACGATCGCAGCCTGACCCAACAGGTCCGCACAGGGCACCGGCCAGTTCGCGACGTCGACCGTCGTCCGGCGCCGCCACAGCTCTTCGAAGACGACGTCGTCCGGCGCGAGGAAGCCGGGGAAGTTGAAGTGGATGTCGAGGTCGCACGGCCACTCGTCGTGGAGGTAGTGGACCGAGTGCTCGAAGAGGTACTTCGCGGCGTGCTCGAGCTGGTGCACGCTGCTCTTCTGCACCCGCCGGCGCCAGCCGCACCGCTCCAACGCGGCCCCCAGCCGCTCCATGCCACCGGGCTCGCACAGCACGTCCACGTCGGTCGACGGACGGGGCGGGCGGGCACCGAGCGCCACCGCGGTCGGGCCTTTCACGAAGAGGATGCGGACGTCCTCGAGCTCCGCGAGGCGGGCCACCAATGCATGAGCCAGGGGCACCGCCTCTGACATGCGCAGCTCGGCGGTCTCAGCCAAGCTCGACTAGTCCCTGCTCGTGCAGCGCCTGCAGCGCCGCCTCGGTCATGGCCGTGGCGCTGTAGCCCTCGGGCGGGTGGCCGAACCGGTCGGTGAGGTCGACAGTCAGGTCGTCGACGTCGCGCCACTCGCCGGTCAGCTCGAGCAGCGTGGTGCCGATCGCCGAGAGGCGGATCACCTGGCGGCCCAGCAGCACCACCGACTCGCCGTCGCGCACGACCTCGTCCTGCACCGGCACCCGCCGCGCCCTCACGACCCGGCCCCCAGCCAGCCGTGCACCAGCGGGGCGAGGTGCTCCGCCTCGGCATAGGTGACGCGCATGACGCCACCGACGTTGTCGCACAAGGCCGCCATGCGCTGCAACGGCTTGTCCATCCCGGGCAGGTGCGAGGTCTCCGGGGTGAGGGCGGCGATGGCATCCAAAGTGGACAGCGGCTCCACAGCCGGCGGACCGGCATACCCGTCCTGGCGGTCGAGGATCACGATCGCCGCCAGCGGCGCAGGCTGCGCCGGCGGCACCACGCCGAACTCGAGCGGATCCGTCTCGACCTTCCAGAGGCTCCCGGGCTCGCGGCGCACGGACAGTGGCTTGGGGTAGGGGAGCACGGTGTCGTCGCCGGTGACGGCGACGGTCTCGTCGGTGACGTAGCCGCGGCCGGGGCACAGCGTGCGGATGAGCGTGGTCTTGCCGGTGCCCCCGGGCCCGACCAGCGCGACGACGGCGCCGGTGTCGGGGCACTGGATGCCGGCGGCGTGGAGCATGACGAGCCGGCCCTTCTGCGCGTCGATCGCCGCCCGGGTCACAGCCTGGGTGAGCGCCTGCATGAGGTCGGGCAGGCTGCGGCCCTGCACCACGCCGGCGTCGATGTCGGCGAGGGTGGCGCTGGCGTTGTCGTGGGTGGCGTGCACCACCGCGTCGACGCGCCCCCCGCCGGGTGCGACGCACAGGTGCCAGACCCGCTCGATCTCGGCCGCGGCGTCGTCGGCCCGGTCGCCGTCGACCCGCACCTCCACCGTGGCGCCGAGGGCGACCAGACGGACGGCGTGCCCCCTCGGGAGGTCGGGTCGAATTGCCACATTCACACCCTAGGGGGGCGAAGTGGCGGTTAGCCTCCGAATCGCTGCACTTCGCGCTGCCCGGCGGCGCACTTTCCGAGGGGACTCACCGGCTGTGGAACTCACCGACTACCTGCGCGTCGCCCGCGCCTACTGGCGGGGCATCGTCGCGTTCGTGCTGCTCGGCGTCGCCGTCGCGGCCGGGGTCAGCCTCGCCACGCCGAAGGTCTACCAGGCCGACGCGAGCGGGTTCGTCAGTGTGGGCACCGCGACGAACCCCGGCGAGGCGTCGGTGGGTGACTCGCTGGCCAAGTCGCGGGCAACCTCCTACGTCGACCTCGCCAAGAGCCGGGCCACCGCGCAGGACGTCATCAAGACGCTGGGCCTCGACGCCCAGCCGGCCGGCCTCATCGGGCGCATCACGGTCAAGCAGCCGCTCGACACCGTGAGCATCAAGGTCAGCGCCCGCGCCGCCACCCCGCGGGACGCGCAGCAGCTCGCCGACGCATGGGTGGCCGCGCTCGCCCGGCAGGTCGCGGCCGTCGAGAACCCCGACGGCAAGGCCGCCCAGGCCCTGCGGATCGTGCCGATCGAGTCGGCCGCGGTGCCGACCGCGCCGGTCTCGCCCAACACCCAGCGCAACCTCGCGCTCGGCTTCGTGCTGGGCCTCATGCTCGGCTTGGGCTACGCGCTGCTGCGCAGCCAGCTCGACCGCCGGGTGCGCGAGCCCGATCTCGTGGAGCGCGACTTCGGCGTCACCGTCGCCGGCGCGATCCCCGAGACCCCGGCCCTGGTGCGCAAGAAGGGCGGCCTGGTGCCGCTCGTGGTCACCGGCCCGCGCAAGGACAAGGACCCGGCCCACTCGGCCGAGTCGTTCCTCAAGCTGCGCACCAACCTGCAGTTCATGGACATCGACAACCCGCCGCGGGTCATCGTGGTCACCAGCCCGCTGCCCGGCGACGGCAAGTCGACCGTGGCGATGAACCTCGCCGCCGCGCTGTCGATGTCGGACCGGCGGGTCGTGCTCATCGACGGCGACCTGCGCCGCCCGGTGCTCGCCGACAGCTTCGGCCTCATCGAGGGTCTCGGACTGACCGACGTGCTCATCGGCAGCGTGCACTTCGAGGAGGTCGCCCAGCAGGTGGGTGGCCTGCCCAACCTCGTCGTGCTCGCCGCCGGGCGGGTGCCGCCGAACCCCAGTGAGATGCTCGGCTCCAAGGCGATGCGCCGGCTGCTCGAGCGCCTCGCCGAGGACTACACGGTGATCGTCGACGCGCCGCCGCTGCTGCCGGTGACCGATGCCGCCGTGCTCACCGCCTCGGCCGACGGCGCGCTCGTGGTCATCAGCGCGGGCCAGACCCTCGACACGCAGCTGCGCGACGCACTCGCGAACCTGGCCGCCGTCAACGGCCACACCCTCGGGGTGGTGCTCAACCGCGTCTCGCCCAAGAGCTCGAGCGCCGGCTACTACAGCGGCAACTACGCCTCACGGCCGGCCGACCGGTCGAGCGCGTCGCCGGCCGAGCGGGCGGTGGCCGAGCGGCCGGTGGCCAGCGAGCCTGCCGCGCGCTGACCCGCTCGTCGGGGCCTCAGGCGGCCGCGGCTCCCGCTGCGACGGGCTTCTCCGAGCCGGGACAGCGCTCGAGCTGGCCGCAGGATTCGCGGTCGTGCTGGACGACCTTCCCGTCGTCGCAGCGCACCGACCACCAGCACACGGGGCATTGGTCTCGCAGAGGCATGGGCGGCAAGGTACGCAGCCGGGGTTCAGGGCTCGGTCAAGAGAACGTATGGATACCCCAGACCTCACCGGTTCGCCGGAGATCTGTGTCACTGAGGCGGTGACGCCGGGTCCGCTCCGGACACGGCCTCACGCACCTGGTCGAGCATGGCCTGCTCGCGCTGGCTGACCTGCTCCGCGCCGAACCCCATGAACCCGCCCTCCTTGGCGGCGTCGGCAGCGCCCTGCGCCGAGGCGACCAACCAGCGCCCGAAGGCTGCCGCCTCGTCGGGGGTGGCCTTGGCCGCCACGACCGCCTGCACCGCGCGCAGCTCGTCGAGCACCTGCTCACCGGGCGGGCTGCCCTGCGCGGTGGGGCGGAAACCGCTGAGGGGGTTCTGCCGCTGCTGCGTCATCGCCTGAACCTCGAGCGCCACCTCGGCCAGGAGCTGCTCACGGCTCGGAGGGTTCGTCGCGCTCTTCATCGCCGCCATCGACTCCTTCGCCGCCTCGATGGGTCCGCCGGGGTCGGCGAGCGAGATCGCCATGCCGGCGACCATGGGCGCCCGCACGATCCGCGACCATTCGTCGTCGGTGAAGTCGCTCTTCGTGGTCACGGGAAGTCCTTCCCTCGAAGTCCGTCGGAGAGGCACGGCCGCCTCCCCGGGCAACGCTGCGGCAGCGGGGCGTCGAGCGCCTCACTCAGAAGGGTGAAACACGGGGCTGCGGGCCAGCTATGGAGCGGTGACGGTCACCTTTGCCGAGAGCGGGCCGCTGCCGATGTCGTTGACCGCCTTGACCTGGTAGACCGCGCTCGTCTTCGACGCCAGCGTCGTGTCGGTGTAGGTGGTCGGGCCGGTGACCGTCGCCGACAGGCTGACCAGCCGCACCGCGTCCTTGAGGATGACGTACTTGGTGATCGGCGAGCCGCCGTTCGGCGGGACCGTCCACTTCAGCACCGCGGAGGGGCCGGCCCCGAGCGAGCCGGTGAGCACCGGCTCGCCGGGCGTGCCGGCCATGGCCGTTGCGGTCGAGGTCGTCGAGGCCGCACCCTCACCGGCCTGGTTGACCGCCTTGACCACGTAGGAGTAGCTCGAGCCCGCGGTGAGGCCGGAGGTGTCGTCCACCATCGTCGACGAGGTCGTCGCGACCGGCGTCGTCAGGTTGATCTGCCCACCCGCCGGGCCCCGGTAGACCCGGTAGGACGTGATGCTCGCCCCGCCCGTGTCGCTGGGCGGGTTCCACGCGAGGCGGATCGCCCCCGGCTGGGGCGTCGCCGTGAGCCCGGTCGGCGCCCCGGGCTTGGTCACGACCGCCGTCGAGCTCGGCGTCGCGGCGACCTGCACCGACGGCGCGCTCGAGCCGACGGCGTTGGTGGCCACCACCACGTAGTAGTAGGTGACCCCGTTGGTGACGCTCGTGTCGGCGTAGGTCATCGTGGTCTTCGACAGCGTCGCCAGCGGCGAGCCGCCCAGGTTGTGCCCGCCGGGGCTCGTCGCCCGGTAGACCTTGTACTTCTGCAGCCCCGACCCACCGTCGCTCGACGGCGGCCCCCACGACAGGTTCACCTTGGCGTTGGACGCCTGGGCGGTCAGCGAGGCGGGCCGCTGCGGCGCCGTCTGGGCCGCGGAGTCGATGAACATCGCGAAGTGCGGCTGCGCCACCCGCGAGATCGTGCTGAAGTCGCCGCCGATGTAGACCCGCGTGGCGTCGGTCGCCAGCGCCCACGGCCCCTGCGAGCTGTTGATCTTGGGGGCGAACGCCGTGAGCGCACCGGTGCTCGGCACCACCGCGGCGATCTTGTAGCGGGTCTGCCCCATGAACGAGCCGGTGCCGCTGAAGTGCCCGGCGCAGTAGAGCAGGCCGCCGTGCAGGCGCACCGACTGCAGGTTGCCGTTGGAGCGGTCGCTCCACAGGGTGGCGCCGGTGGTGGTGCTCAGGGCGGTGCACGCGCCCCCGCCGCCGGCGGCCGCGGCATACACCCGACTCGCGTCAGAGGTGAGGTCGAAGACCGGGGAGTAGCTGCCGGAGTTGGCCGGGCCGGCCCGGAAGGCGGTGTCGACCGCCCCGGCGCCGCCGAGGAACACCGCGGCGATCTTGTTGGTGCTCGACTTGGCCGACACGGCGGTGAAGTCGCCGCCGGCGAAGAGCCGGCCGGAGCCGTCGGCCGCGACGTTGAGGGTGCGCACCCGGTCGTTGGGCGCCGGCGCCCACGAGGCGTCGACCGCGCCCGTGGACGCGCTGACCTTCGCGAGGAACGCCTTCGAGGTGGCGCCGCCGCCGGTGAGGCCGGCGAAGTTGCCACCGGCGTAGACCGATCCGCCCGCGTAGGCCAGGGCGTCGACCTGCCCGGGCGAGACGATGGAGGGCGCCCACGCCCTGAGGTCACCGGTGGCCACCGACAGGGCGGCCAGGCCCCGGCGGGTCTGGCCGTTGACCGTGCCGAAGTCGCCGCCCACGAAGACCGTGCCGGCCCCGTCGGTCGCCAGCGACGTCACCGTGTTGTTGGTGGAGCCCCGGAAGGTCAGGTCGGCCGCGCCGGTCGTGGCCGAGAAGACCGCGATGTTCTTCGCGGGGTACTCCCGTCCGGCCGGGTCGATGACCGTGTCGAACGTGCCCCCGACGACGATGCGGTCGCCGATGGGCAGGATCGCCAGCACCCGCGGCTTGCCGATCGAGGCCACCGTCGTCTCGGCGGGCCCCACACCCCAGGTGCGGGCCGGCGTGCCGAGGATCTGCGCCTCCGCGGGCAGCGCGAGGGAGAGCCCGTGCAATCCCACCACCAGCGCCGCTGCCGTCACCGGCACCAGCCAACGCCTCCGCGCCCCACCGCGGCGTCCCACAAAGTCCATCTCGAGCCCCCTCGCCTGCGCCGCCGCCCGATCCGGCGCAGATGGCTCAGTGAACCGCCTCGGGGACGGTCGCGGGTCCGCCGACGGCTGGAGCACGCGATACGCCATTCAGCCGAACGTCTCCGGCGTCCCCTAAGGTCGGGGCATGCTCGCTGTCTACGCCGCCAGCCAGTCCAAGGACGACCCGCTCTCGGGCCTCGAGGTCGGGGAGCGCCCCGACCCCGAGCCGCGCCCCGGCTGGACCACGGTGACCCTCAGGGCCGCGGGCCTGAACCACCACGACCTGTTCTCGCTCATGGGCGTCGGCCTGCCCGCCGACCGGCTGCCGATGATCCTCGGCTGCGACGGCGCCGGCGTCGACGAGGACGGCAACGAGGTCATCGTGCACGCGGTCGTGCCCAGCGAGGGCTGGCAGGGCGACGAGACCCTCGACCCCAGGCGCACCCTGCTCTCCGAGCTGCACGACGGCACCCTCGCCCAGAAGGTGCTCGTTCCCCGGCAGAACGTCGTGCCCAAGCCCGAGGGCCTGTCGTGGGAGCACGCCGCCTGCCTCTCCACGGCCTGGCTCACGGCCTACCGCATGCTCTTCTCCAACTCCGGCCTCACCCCCGGCGCCACCGTGCTGGTGCAGGGCGCCGGCGGTGGCGTCGCCACCGCGCTGGTGCAGCTCGGCGCGGCGGCCGGCTACCGGATGTGGGTCACCAGTCGCGACGAGGCCAAGGGCGCCAAGGCCCTCGAGATCGGCGCCGACCGAGCGTTCGCCGCAGGGGAGCGGCTGCCCGAGCGGGTGGACGCCGTCATGGAGACCGTCGGCGCGGCCACCTGGTCGCACTCGGTGAAGTCGCTCAAGCCCGGCGGCACCATCGTCATCTGCGGCGCCACCTCCGGCGACGCCCCGCCCAAGGCCGAGCTCACCCAGATCTTCTTCCGCCAGCTGCGCGTCATCGGCTCCACGATGGGCACCCGCCAGGAGCTCGAGCGGCTCGCCCAGTTCGTCGTGCAGCAGCGCATCGCCCCGGTCATCGACTCGGTGATGCCGCTCGAGCAGGCCCGCGACGGCTTCGCCAAGATGGCCGCCGGCGAGCTGTTCGGCAAGGTCGTCTTCACCGTCTCCTGACCGGCGCCCCGCAGGGGTGCGCAGGGGTCGTACTTTCGGCCAGAGTTGCCGCCGGGTTCCCGTGCCACCCGGCCGCTGACCTGCGGCGTTGACCTAGCCTTTACCGCGTGCGAAACCCGAACAGCTCGTCAGAGAAGCCGGTGATCGACCCGCGCTGGAACGAGTACCTCGACAGCAGCGGCGGCCTCGGCACGCGCCCCACCGCGGCGCCGGTCGAGGAGAGCGCGCACAACCGCGTGCTGCGCGAGCTCATGGCCGAGATCATCTCGCCCTGGCAGTTCGGTGAGGCCAGCTCGCGCGAGACGCTGATCCGCCTCAAGCGGCTCGCCGACCTCCAGCTCTGACGCACCCTTTGCCCGGGTCGTCCGGGTTCCCAGGTAAGCACTTGGCAAAGAGTGGGGGGAAACGATGTCAGGCGAGTCCAAAGAGCCGTTCCATGAAACGGTGACGACCACACCGTTGAGCCAGGACCACCAGGCCGAGCCCGCTGACGAGCCGCGGCCGTCCATCGCGTCGCTGCTCCTGCCACCGGTCGGCTCGGTCGACCCGGACGGCTGGCGCAGCCCCGTCGCCCGCAGCTCCACCCGCACCTACCGGCCGCCGGAGTTCGACCCCGAGACCAGAGCCGCCCTGCAGGCCAAGGTCGCCGAGGAGGAGCGCAGGGCGGTCGAGGAGGAGCGGCTCGCAGCGGAGGCCGCTGCGGTCCAGGCGCACCTGGACGCCGAAGCCCTCGCCGAGGTCGAGAGGCACGCCTCCCGCAAACGGCTCAAGAAGCCGTCCGTGAAGGTGCCGGCCGTGCTGAAGCACCGCCACGACGACACCGAGGTGCGCGTGCCCCAGCCGGAGCCCACCGAGGGCGCCGTCATGGAGCCGCCCCCCGTCGACGACTGGACCTCCGCCGCGCCGGCCATCGAGCACCTCCACCAGCAGTTCTTCGCCCCGCCGGAGCAGCTGCGGCCCGCGCCCGTCGAGGACCAGGTGCTCGAGAGCGGCCCCGACCTGCAGCTGCGCATCTACATGCGCGAGATCCTCGAGCCGTGGTGGACCGGCGAGCTCGGCTCGACCACCGCGCTCAAGAGGCTGGTGGCGCTGCGCGCCAGCCTCGACGAAGACTCACCCTGACAGGGGGGAGAGGTATGCCGCGTGGCCGAGCCACGCGGCATACCGCTGCTCAGCCGACGATCGCCATCGCGAGGAAGACCAGGCCGACCAGCGCGCCGACCGCCACGATGGAGCCCGCGAAGATGAGCGCGCCCTTCTGCTCCAGCGGCATCTTCTCGGTCCAGCCGGTGCGCTCGGCGGCGTCGCGGATGAGGTCGCGGCCCTCGCCGGAACGGAACGAGTAGCTCACCGGGGTGCCGACCCGCCCGGTGCGGGCGTCGACGCCGACCTCCTTCTGGAAGCTGTACTGGTAGACGCGGCCGCGCTGGAACGACTTCTCCATGTGCAGGCTCGGCGCGCTCGACACCCCGCCGCCACCGCTCCACCGCACCGTGTTGGAGACGTCGGTGATCGACATCTTCCTGGCGCGGTCGTCGGTGCGGACCTCGTAGGTGAACACGCGCTTGACGCCGCTCTTGCGCAGCAGGGTCCACCACTGCGCGTCGACGATGTCGATGCGCAGGTCGAAGCCGTAGGGCTTCTCCTGCACCACGTAGGGGCTGCCCTCGGCGGCCTCGCGGACGGCGGCGATCAGCTGGTCGGTGTTGCTCAATGGTTCCCCTGCGTGGTCGACGGGTGGGTCGCCCCTGTCTACCCGATCCGGGCTGACGGGGGCCACCCACCGGTCGACCACCGGCCAGGGCCCGTCCCGCGAGGAGGTCCGTGACCGCGTCGCGGCCCTGGTCCACCGAGAGGGCTGACCCCAGCAGTGCCGCCGTCTCCGGCGACCCTCTCGGTGGCAGCACCACTGTGGCTCCGGCCGGCGCCACCGCACAGCAGCCATTGGATGAGCCTGCTCTCCGTCACCTGATGGGGCGCGGTAACCTCGCCAGCGTGTACTTCACCGACCGGGGCATCGAGGAGCTCGCCGCCCGCCGCGGAGAGGAAGAGGTCTCCCTGGAGTGGCTGGCCGACCAGCTGCGCACCTTCGTGGACCTGAACCCCGAATTCGAGACCCCCATCGAGCGGCTCGCCACCTGGCTGGCCCGCCTCGATGACGACGAGGACTGATCCCTTGAGCACCGAGCCCGAGTTCACCCCGAGCGCCGAGTTCCACGTGTCGACCGACGGCGGCCCCCGAGACGTGGGGCTGATCTTCATCGGCGCCTCGCTCGTGGCCGGCGTCGGCGACCCCAAGGGGCAGGGCTGGGTCTCGCGGGTCGTGGGGCGCACCCAGCACCCGGACGTCGACATCACGGCCTACAACCTCGGCGTGCGCGGCGACACCTCGGCCGACGTGCTGGGCCGGTGGCGCACCGAGTGCCCGCCGCGGTGGGCCGGCCGCTCCGAGAAGCGGCTCGTGGTCTCGGTCGGCGGCAACGACGCGGCCAAGGGCATGACCCTCGCCCGGCACCGGCTCAACCTCGCCAACATCCTCGACGACGCCGCCAGCGCCGGCATCGGCACCTTCGTGGTCAGCCCGCCGCCGGCGAGCGACCCCGACCTCAACCACAAGCTCGAGGTGCTCGTCGAGGCGCAGGCCGACGTGTGCGCACGGCGCGGGGTGCCGTTCGTCGACTGCTTCCGCCCGCTGATGGGCCACGAGCAGTGGCAGTCCGACCTCGCCGCCAGCAAGGTGGCCGGGCACCCGGGCCAGGCCGGCTACGGCCTCATCGCCTGGCTGGTGCTGCACAACGGCTGGTACGACTGGCTGCAGATCTCGGCCTGACCGCCTCCCGGTCGAGGTAAAAACGCCGGTGTTTCCCGGCGTTTTTACCTCGAACGGGCGGAGGCACCCGGCGATGGGGCTAGGTGGCTGAGACGCCGATCTTGTTCTCGCGGAAGGCCTCCACGAACAGCCGGTAGTCGTCGCGCGCCCTCTGCGCGTAGCTGACGCCGAACTCGACGACGTCGTCGGTGAACTGCCGCCGGCGGCCCTCCAGCGACCCGGCGATGGCGTGCTCCACCTGGAAGTCGACGACGTCCTGGTCGCTGTCCTCGTCGGAGGCACAGTGGATCTTGGCCGTGGCCCGGCCGAGCAGGTCGACCACCGCGGCGATCTCGGGCGGCTCGGTCAGGGCGCCCCAGTCGAGGTCGACCTCGTAGGGCGAGACCTCCGAGATGACGTAGCCGACGCCGTCGAGGGTGGTCCAGCCGAGCAGCGGGTCGGTGTGCGCCTGCAGCGCGCGCTGGCTGATCACCGTGCGGTGCGCCTCGTGCTCGAACTGCGCGTCGACCTCGGCGCTGTCGACGAACCGGCTCACCGCCGGCACGTTGGCCTGCTTCATCGACAGCACCACGTCGTTGTCGAGCGCCTGGCTGTAGCCCTCGACGAGCAGGCTGTATGCCGGCAGCCCGGCGCTGCCGATGCCGAGCCCCGAGGTGCCCACGGCGTCGACCAGGTCGTAGAACAGCGCCCGGTCGAACTTCTTGTTGTCGGGGATGGTCTCGAGGTAGCCCTCGAATGCCTTGACCACGCGCCGCCGCTCGGGCCGGGTCAGCTGGCGCACGGTCGGCCCGGAGCGGAAGAACCGCTGCGCGCTGTCCTTGATGGTCAGCTTGTCGAGCAGGTCGGCGCGGCGCATGGTGCGCGCGGTCATCAGCGCCTCCTGCACCGGCCCGTGGGTGTTGTCGAGCCGCAGCGCGAAGTCCTGGTCGTCGTCGTGGTGCAGGTAGTGGTTGAGCTGGGCGAGGTAGGCGCGCACGTAGCGGGCGACCAGCCTGCGCACCTCGGCCTCGGGGAGGGCCTTCTGCCACCCGAGCAGGGCCAGGCTGGCCGCGAACCGCTTGAGGTCCCACGTGTAGTGGCCGATGTAGGCCTCGTCGAAGTCGTTGACGTCGAAGACGAGCCGGCCGTCGGAGTTGAGGTAGGTGCCGAAGTTCTCGGCGTGCAGGTCGCCGTGGATCCAGATGCGGCTGCTCTGCTCGTCGGCGTAGGCGTCCTTCTCGGCCGTCACGTCGGCGTAGAAGAGGCAGGCCGAGCCGCGGTAGAACGCGTGCGGGTCCTTGGCCATCTTGCGGAACTTGGTGCGGAACGCCAGCGGGTCGGCCTTCATCAGCGGGGCGAAGGCGTCGCCCATCACGTCGATGATCTGCTGGGTGCGCTTCGTCGCGGTGGGCACCCTTGGACCCTAGGGGGAGCGGGGCACCTCAGCCAGCCCCACGGCATACCCGACGTTGTATGCACGAGGAGCGCCGATCCGGTCAGGTCGACCGGATCGGCGCTCCTCCGTCATGCGAAGTCGCTGCGGCTCAGCGGCGGAAGGCCGCCTCGACCAGCTCCTGCTGCTCGGCCTGGTGCTTCTTGGTCGAGCCGGTGGCCGGCGAGGCCGAGGCCCGGCGCGAGACCACCCGCAGCGGACGCTGCTCACCGAACTCGAGCAGCATGCCCGGCAGGTTGAGCGCCATGAACGGCCAGGCGCCCTGGTTCTGCGGCTCGTCCTGCACCCACACGACGTCGGCGTTCGGGTACTTGCGCAGCTCGTGGGCGATGTCGTGCGCCGGCAGCGGAGCCAGCTGCTCGACCCGCACGATGGCCGTCTGGGTGTCGCCGGCCTTCTCGCGGGCGGCCTCGAGGTCGTAGACGACCTTGCCGCTGGCGAGCAGCACCCGGGTCACGCTGTTGCCGTCGAGCTCGTGGCGGTCGGCCAGCACCGGCCGGAACGTGCCCGAGGTGAAGTCCTCGGGCGCGCTCGCCGCCGCCTTCAGGCGCAGCATCGACTTCGGGGTGAAGACGATGAGCGGCCGGCGCGGGCGGGCGTAGGCCTGACGACGCAGCAGGTGGAAGTAGCTCGCCGGGGTCGACGGGTAGGCGATCGTCATGTTGTCCTCGGCGAACATCGTGAGGAACCGCTCGATGCGCGCGGAGGAGTGGTCGGGACCCTGGCCCTCGTAGCCGTGCGGCAGCAGCAGCACCACGGAGGAGCGCTGGCCCCACTTCTGCTCGCCCGAGGAGATGAACTCGTCGACGATGGTCTGCGCGCCGTTGAAGAAGTCGCCGAACTGCGCCTCCCACAGCACCAGCGCGTCGGGCCGCTCGACGGAGTAGCCGTACTCGAAGCCCATCGCGGCGTACTCGGACAGCAGCGAGTCGTAGACCCAGAAGCGGGCCTGGCCCTCGCCGAGGTAGAGCAGCGGGGTCCACTCCTCGGCGGTCACCTTGTCGATGAGCACCGCGTGGCGCTGGACGAACGTGCCACGGCGGGAGTCCTGCCCGGCGAGGCGCACCGGCGTGCCCTCCTTGAGCAGGGTGCCGAACGCGAGCAGCTCGCCGGTCGCCCAGTCGATGCCGCCCTCGCGCACCGACTGCGCGCGCTTCTCCATGGCCTGCTTGAGCTTCGGGTGGATCGTGAAGCCCTCGGGCATGTTGGTGAACGCGTCGCCGATGTGCTCGAGCTCCTCGCGGGGCACAGCGGTGTCGGTGGCAGAGCGGGTGGCCTGGTCGGTGGCCTGCGCGGTCGGCGGCTCGAGACCGGAGTGGCCCTCGACGTCGGTGCCGGCCAGGGTGGGGTCGGCCTGCCCGTCGTGACCGGCGGCGGCCTCCTTGATTGCCTCCTTGGTCTCGATGAAGACCCGCTCGAGCTGCTGCTGGTAGTCGCGCAGCGCGGCCTCGGCGTCCTCGACCGAGATGTCGCCGCGGCCGATGAGGGCCTCGGTGTAGAGCTTGCGGACGCTGCGCTTGGCCTCGATGAGGTTGTACATCAGCGGCTGCGTCATCGACGGGTCGTCGCCCTCGTTGTGACCGCGGCGGCGGTAGCACACCATGTCGATGACGACGTCCTTGTTGAACTCCTGGCGGAACTCGTAGGCGAGCTCGGCCACCCGCACGCAGGCCTCGGGGTCGTCGCCGTTCACGTGGAAGATCGGCGCCTGGATCATCCGGGCCACGTCGGTGGAGTAGGTCGAGGACCGCGAGCTGCTCGGGCTCGTCGTGAAGCCGACCTGGTTGTTGATGACGACGTGGATCGTGCCGCCGGTGCGGTAGCCGCGCAGCTGGCTGAGGTTCAGGGTCTCGGCGACCACGCCCTGGCCGGCGAACGCCGCGTCGCCGTGCAGCAGCACGGGCAGCACGGTGAAGGCCTCGCCGGCGAGGTCGAGCCGGTCCTGCTTGGCGCGGGCGATGCCCTCGAGCACCGGGTTGACCGCCTCGAGGTGGCTCGGGTTCGCGGCGAGGTAGACCTTGGTCTTGCTGCCGTCCTCGGCGTGGAACTCGCCCTCGGTGCCGAGGTGGTACTTCACGTCACCGGAACCCTGCACCGAGCGGGGGTCCTGCTTGCCCTCGAACTCGCGGAAGATCTGTCCGTAGGACTTGCCCGCGATGTTGGCGAGGACGTTGAGGCGGCCGCGGTGCGGCATACCGATGCAGACCTCGTCCATCTTGTCGGACGCGGCCCGGCACAGGATGCGGTCGAGCAGCGCGATGACCGACTCGCCGCCCTCGAGGGAGAAGCGCTTCTGGCCGACGAACTTGGTCTGCAGGAAGGTCTCGAACGCCTCGGCGGCGTTGAGCTTGCGCAGGATCCGCAACTGCTCGTCGGGCGTGGGCTTGGTGAAGCCGACCTCGATCTTGGCCTGGATCCACTCGCGCTGCTCGGGGTCCTGGATGTGCATGTACTCCGTGCCGATGGTGCGGCAGTAGGAGTCGCGCAGGATGCCGAGGATCTTGCGGAGCTTGAGCATCGAGTCGCCGCCGAAGCCGCCGGTGGCGAAGTCGCGCTCGAGGTCCCACAGGGTCAGGCCGTGGCTGGTGACGTCGAGGTCGGGGTGGCGGCGCTGGCGGTACTCGAGTGGGTCGGTGTCGGCCATCAGGTGGCCGCGCACGCGGTAGGCGTGGATGAGCTCCTGCACGCGCGCCGTCTTGTTGACGTCGTCGTCGTGGTGGGCGGAGATGTCCTGCACCCAGCGCACCGGCTCGTAGGGGATGCGCAGGCTCTCGAAGACCTCGTCGTAGAAGCCGTTCTCGCCGAGCAGCAGGGCGTTGACGATGCGCAGGAAGTCGCCGGACTGGGCGCCCTGGATGATCCGGTGGTCGTAGGTGCTCGTCAGCGTGAGGATCTTGGAGACGGCGTTGCGGTTGAGGGTCTCCTGGCTCGCGCCCTGCCACTCGGCCGGGTAGTCGAGCGAGCCGACGCCGATGATGGCGCCCTGGCCGGACATGAGGCGCGGCACCGAGTGCACCGTGCCGATGGTGCCCGGGTTGGTCAGGGAGATGGTGGTTCCCTGGAAGTCCTCGACCGTCAGCTTGCCGTTGCGCGCCTTGCGGACGACGTCCTCGTATGCCGTCCAGAAGTGGGCGAAGTCCATCGCCTCGGCCGACTTGATGCTGGGCACGAGCAGCTGGCGGGTGCCGTCCTCCTTGGCGAGGTCGATCGCCAGGCCGAGGTTGACGTGCGCCGGCACGAGCAGGGCGGGCTTGCCCTTCTCGTCGGTGGTGTAGCCGTTGTTCATCTCCGGCATGACCTGCAGGGCCTTCACCAGGGCGTAGCCGATGAGGTGGGTGAAGGAGACCTTGCCGCCGCGGGAGCGCTTGAGGTGGTTGTTGATGACGACGCGGTTGTCGATCAGCAGCTTGGCCGGCACGGCGCGCACGCTGGTGGCGGTCGGCACCTGGAGCGAGGACTCCATGTTGGTGACGGTGCGGGCCGAGGCGCCGCGCAGGGGCCTGACCTCGTTCTCGTTGACCGGGCCGGTCGACTTCAGGCCGGCGGGCTCGCGCGGCTTGGGCGGCTCCTGGGCGGGGGCGGCTGGGGCAGGCTGGGTCTGCTCGCGCGGGGGAGCGACCTTGGCCGCGGCGGTCTGGCCGCCCACTGCGGCCTCCTTGTCCTCGGGCTTGTCGGCGACGGCCTTGTCGGACTTCGCGTCAGGCTTGTCGGTGGTGGCGGCCTGCTTCTGCACGGTGGCCGGGGCGCTCGCGGTGCCGTCCGCGGCCTGCGACGGAGCACCCGGGGCTGCCGTCGCGGCGCCGGCCGTCGTGCCGTTCGTGCCGTTGGGACCGGCCTCGCCGGGGCGGTAGTCCTCGAAGAACTCCCACCAGGCGCGGTCCACGGAGTTCTTGTCCTTCAGGTACTGCTGGTACAGCTCGTCCACGAGCCACTCGTTGGGGCCGAAGGCCGCCATGGGGTCGTTGGTCGGAGACTGGTCTGGCACGGCGGATACGCCTCTTTCATAGCGTCGACAATGACGAGCAAACGGGTAGGCCCAGCCTATCGCCGTCACGCGTCGCCCGCCCCAGCGGCCCGGCACCTGTCTGTAGGGGGTCCCCAGTGCGCGACGACACGCTGGAAAACGGTCCTTCGACGGTCCGGCAGGGGCCGTTTTCCAGCGTGTCGACGAGGTGGAGGCGCGCCCCTTTGGGCCCTGGCCGGACGTCCCTAGCTGATGTCGGCCCGCACGGTCCGCCAGCTGCCCACGCCGGCCAGCACCGCGGCATACAGCGCCAGCACCAGGGCGCCGCCCCACCACTCCAGGCGCACCTCGTTCTCGGAGGTCACCGCGTTGATCATGGCGTTGGTGGCCGAGCTGGGCAGGAACTTGGCGATGTTCTCCGCGCCCCAGTCCCAGAAGGTCAGCGCGAACCCGAGCAGTGGCTCGACGATCCAGGCCACGCCGACCGCGATGAGCAGGGCCGCCACCTGGTTGGGGATGAGGATTCCGGCGCCCAGGCCGATGAGCCCCCACAGGCCGAGCACGAGCAGGCTCAGCGCCAGGGTGCGCACGATCTCGGTGCTCGGGAACGGGTCGAACCCGCGCGCGTTGAGCACGATCGCGCCGGTGATGACCGACCCGGCGAGCGAGATCAGGCCGTAGAGCGCGCCGAGCCCGAGGAGGGCGATCACCTTGGCGAGCATGACCTTGGCGCGCTTCGGGACGCCCAGGAACGTGGCGGTGATGGTCTTGTGCCGGTACTCGCTGCCGATCTGGAGCACGCCGATGGTCAGGGTCAGCAGGTAGCCGACGCCGAGGCCGCCGGTGTAGACCGAGCCCACGATCTGCTCGTCGGTGCCCGTGGGTATGCCGCCCGGTCCGGCGCCGCCGGTGGCCTCCTCGCCGGTGAGCAGGAAGCCGAAGAGCAGCGCGAAGAGGATGCCCGACACGAAGATCGCGATGGCCATGCCCCACCACAGGCGGGTGGTGAAGAACTTGCGGAACTCGGCCCTGATGGCGGCGCTCATCCGTTGGCCCCTTCCTGCGCGGCGATCGCGTCTCGCTCGCTCGGCGCAGGCTGGCCGAGGTTGCGGTTGGTGTTCTCGGTGAGCGCGAAGAACAGCTGCTCGAGGTCGTTCTGTATGCCGTGGAGCTCGTAGACCGGCAGCCCCGCCCTGAGGGCGACGTCACCGATGAGCCGCAGGTCGCCGGTGTCGGCGACCAGGGCGCCCGTGCCGTCCTCGGTGCTGGTGACGTCGGCGACCCGCAGGGCCCCGGCCAGCGCGGCGGCGTCGGAGGTGCGCACCAGCGCGCGCGGCTCGCCGTGCAGCTCGGTCATCGCGCCCTGGCTGACGAGCTTGCCGTTGGTGATGATGACGACGTCGTCGACCGTCTGCTCCACCTCCTGGAGCATGTGGCTCGAGATGAGGATCGTCTTCCCCTGGGCGGCGAGGTGACGCAGGAAGCCGCGCAGCCAGCGGATGCCCTCGGGGTCGAGGCCGTTGGCCGGCTCGTCGAGGATCAGCACCTGCGGGTCGCCGAGCATGGCGGCGGCCAGGCCGAGGCGCTGCCGCATGCCCATCGAGTAGCCGCCGGCGCGCTTGCGGGCGGCCGCCGGGATGCCGACCAGCTCGAGCATCTCGTCGACGCGCGCGGCGCTGACGCCGGCGGTGTCGGCCAGCACCATGAGGTGGTCGCGTCCGGTGCGGCCGGGGTGGAAGTTGGTCGCCTCGAGCGCGGAACCGACCATGCGCATCGGCTCCTCGATGTCGTGGTAGCGGCGGCCGCCGATGGTCGCGGTGCCCGCGGTCGGCTTGATGAGGCCGAGCAGCATGCGCAGTGTCGTCGTCTTGCCGGCGCCGTTGGGCCCGAGGAAGCCCGTGATGCGGCCGGGCTCGACCGAGAACGACAGGTTGTCGACGGCCGTGAAGTCGCCGAAGCGCTTGGTCAGGTCGTGCACCTCGATGCGCGCGCCCCGCTGGCTCGCCGGCGTCGGCGTGGCTGGTGTGGACGGGCTGGTCCTGGCGGTCTTCATGCTGCCCCCGGCTGAAGTCTCATGAGCCACATCCTCCCAACCGACCCCACGTCAGGGTCAACGGGGTTTGTCCCGCCACCCCCCGCCACCCCCCGGCCACCCCCCCGGCGCGTCGCCGGCGGCAGGCGGCCACGCGGCATACCCACCCGCCCTGGCCCCGTCGACACGCTGGGAAACGGTCCTTCCAATCTCGGCGAAGGGCGGTTTCCCAGCGTGTCGACGGCGAGGGTCGGGGCCCGGACGCGCATCGGCGGCGGCCGCCACGCCTGCCGCCCCTAGGATGGCCGCACTATGACCGAGTGGTTACTCGTCCTTGCCGGCGTCGCACTGACCGTCGGCACCGCGATCTTCGTCGCGGCGGAGTTCTCCCTCGTGGCGCTGGACCGCCCCACCGTGCAGAGGGCCGTCGACGCCGGTGACCGCCGGGCCCCCTCGGTGCTGGCCTCGCTGCGCAACCTGTCCACGCAGCTGTCGGCCTGCCAGGTGGGCATCACGCTGACCACTCTGGTGCTGGGCTTCATCGCCAACCCCTCGATCGGCGCCCTGCTGCAGGGGCCGCTGACGGCCCTCGGGCTCGAGGGCTCGGCGGTCGACTCGGTGGCGGCCGTGCTCGCCATGGTGATCGCGACGCTCTTCTCGATGATCGTCGGCGAGATGGTGCCCAAGGTGCTCGGCATCTCGGTGCCGCTGGCCACCGCCCGGGTGGTGGCGATGCCCGTGCGCGTCTTCACGACCGCGGCCAAGCCCCTGATCTCGGTGCTGAACGGCTCGGCGAACTGGTTCCTGCGGCGCATCGGCATCGAGCCGCAGGAGGAGCTCTCGGCGGCCCGCAGCCCGCAGGAGCTGGCCTCGCTGGTGCGCACCTCGGCCGCGGCCGGCACCCTCGACGTCGGCACGGCCCGGCTGGTGACCCGCTCGCTCGGGTTCGGCGAGCAGACGGCGGCCGACGTCATGAGCCCCCGCGCCCGGGCCACCGCCATCGAGCGGACCGCGACCGCCGAGGACGTGCTGGTCCTCGCCCGTCGCACCGGGCACTCCCGCTTCCCCGTGGTGGGGGAGGACTGGGACGACATCGACGGCATCGTGCACGTCAAGCGCGCGATCGCCGTGCCGCACGACCGCCGGGCCGACGTGCCGGTCTCGGCGCTCATGGTGCCCCCGCTGCTGGTGCCCGAGACGATCCGGCTCGACCCGCTGCTGCTCCTGCTGCGCGAGTCCGGCCTGCAGCTGGCCATCGTGGTCGACGAGTACGGCGGGACCGCCGGCGTGGTCACCCTCGAGGACGTCGTCGAGGAGATCGTCGGCGAGGTGAGCGACGAGCACGACCGCTTCCGCACCACCGGCCGCGAGATGACCGACGGCTCCTGGACGGTGCCCGGCCTGTGGCGCCCCGACGAGGTGCTCGAGAGGCTCGGCGCCCCGGTGCCCGAGGGGCCGGCATACGAGACCACGGGCGGCTGGGTGATGGCCGAGCTCGGGCGGGTGCCTGTCGTGGGCGACACCGTCTCGATGCCCGGCTGGGAGGTCAGCGTCGTCGCGATGGACGGGATGCGGGTCGACCGGCTGCGGTTCACGCCGGTGGGCGAGCCCGGCGCCGCGGCCGACGGGGCGTCCGAGGGTGGCACCCGATGAACGCGGCCGTCTGGGTCACCATCCTGCTCCTGCTGGTCAACGCCTTCTTCGTCGGCGCCGAGTTCGCGGCGATGGCCGCCCGGCGCTCGCAGCTCGAGCCGCTGGCCGAGCAGGGCAGCCGGCGCGCCCAGATCTGCATCGACGCCATGGAGCGCATGGGCGTGCTGCTGGCGTGCGCCCAGCTCGGCATCACGGTGTGCTCGGTGCTGCTCGGCGCCATCTCCGAGGCCGCGCTGCACCACGCGCTCGAGCCGGTGATGGAACGGATCGGGGTGCCGCCCGCCTTCACCGACGGCGTCTCGCTCGCGCTGGCCCTGCTGGTCGTCGTCTACCTGCACGTGGTCATCGGCGAGATGATCCCCAAGAACATCGCCATCGCCGGGCCCGAGCGGTCGGCGATGCTGCTGGTGCCCGTGCTGCTCTACGTCACCAAGGTGCTCGGGCCGGTCATCTGGGTCATGGACCGCGCCTCCAAGGCGATCGTGCGGCTGATGCGGGTCGAGCCCAAGGACGAGGTGACCTCGGCCTTCACCGCCGAGGAGGTGCACCACATCGTCACCGAGTCGCGCCGCGAGGGCCTCATCGAGGCGGAGCAGCACGGGCTCGTCGGCGCGGCGCTGGAGTTCAGCGACAAGGACGCCATCGACGTGGCGGTGCCCCTCGACTCGCTGGTCACCCTGCCGCTGACCGCCACGCCCGACGACGTCGAGCGCCTGGTCGCCAAGAAGGGCTTCTCGCGCTACCCCATGGTCGACGCCTCGGGGGGCCTCACCGGTTACCTGCACCTCAAGGACGTGCTGTATGCCGACGAGGTCGAGCGCCACCTGCCCGTGCCGGTGAAGCGGGTGCGCAAGCTCGCGACGGTGCGGCCCGCCGACGAGGTCGAGGAGGTGCTGGCCACCATGCAGCTGACCGGTGCGCACCTGGCCCGGGTCGTCGACGACGAGGGTCGCGACCTCGGGGTCGTCTTCCTCGAGGACGTGCTCGAGGAGCTCGTGGGCGAGGTCACCGACGCCTCCCAGCGCTGACCCGCCTCACCGCCGCCCCCGGCATACCGTCGACACGCTGGGAAACGGTCCCTCGATGGACTGCGAAGGGCGAAATGCCAGCGTGTCGACGCCGAGGAAGTGGGCGAACCTGCTCAGCATCGCGTGTCGCCGACCGGCGTTGAAGAAGTCCTTCTTCGTCACCTCGATGTACTTGTGGTCGGAGTCCTCGGCCAGCAGCCGTCGGGAGATGTCGTCATCGCCTCGGTCGAAGCTGCCGAAGTGGTCGGCTCCCTGGTACTCACCGATGACCCTCTGCTCGCGCCAGTAGAAGTCGGCCCAGCAGAGGAACCCGCCGTCAGGGTGCACCACCTTGGCGTTGAGCTCCGGCTCGGGCAGCCCGGCCCGCACGAACAACAGGCGGGTGCGCGTCTCCATCGGGGAGGCCGACCCGAGGCGGATCCAGCGAAGTGCCTCCCGCAGTCGAACCCCGCCGCGGGGGCGCACCCGGGTGGCCAGGGCGGCGCGCAGGGGCTCGACGGAGCTCAGCCGCCTCGCCACCTGGTCACCGAGCACCACGAGGTCGTCGTGCCCGAGAAGCGGGCCGAGGTCGCACCAGGTGTCGGCCATGCCCACGACGGGCAGACCCTTGACGGTCTCGGTCTTCCTCGCCTCGAGGCCGCGGTGGGGGATGCACTCGGCGCGGAGGGTGCGGTGCCTCCCGGTCTTGCGCATGACGTGCACGGGTGCGAGGTGCTCGCGGACCGAGGGCAGGGGCAGGCCGTGGAGCGCCGCCGAGGTGCAGTGCGAGAAGGCGACGTCGTCGCCGGGCAGAACCAGTTGCGCCGCACGAGCCAGGGTGACGACGTCCTCTGGCGCGGCTGCGGTGCGCACTCCGTGGAACGGCCGGCTCAGGTCGCTGCCGCGCAGCCGCTTGGTGCCCACCTCGAGCCCGAGGGCCTCGGACGTGGTGAACGCGCGAGAGGTGAGCTGGTCGGGGAGCGGCACACGCGGCATACCGCCAGCCTGTCCGCGAGGAGCGAAGCGACTGCGCGGTCATCCACAGGTGGACGACGACGCGCTGGGAAATCGCCGTTGGGGGCGCGGCGAAGGGCCGTTTCCCAGCGTGTCGACGGCGCCACTAGGGCGCGTGGCACGGAAAGTGCCCCCGGCAGGATTCGAACCTGCGCTCCCGCCTCCGGAGGGCGGTGCTCTATCCCCTGAGCTACGGGGGCCAACACGAGCGCAGCAACCTGCGCCCGGAGGACATTAGCAGCCTAGGGTGGGAAACATGGAACGCGGAGGGGGCCTGGTGCTCGTGTGTGATGACACCGAGCCCATTCGGCGGTTGATCCGGGTGAACCTCGAGCTCGACGGCTACACCGTGGAGGAGGTCTGCGACGGCGAACAGCTGCTGACCCGCCTGTGGGACGACGGCGCCGAGCTGCCGGGCGTGGTCATCCTCGACGCGCAGATGGAGCCGCGCGACGGGTGGTGGGCGATCAGCCAGATCCGCGCCGACCACAGGTTCGACCACGTGCCGGTGCTCATGGTCACGGCGTCGGTGCAGCAGCACGACCGGGTGCAGGCCACGGCCGCCGGGCTCGACGCGTTCATCCCCAAACCGTTCGACCCCGACTACCTCGTCGAGCTCGTCGACGGCTTCATGGCCGAGGGCAGGCAGCACGCGCCCGCGCCCTAGACTTGCCCGGGTGACCCCAGAAGAACTCTCGCTCGCCATCCGCACCGTCCTGGTCGACGCCGTCGACGCCGGTGACTTCTCCGCCGCCGTGCCGGCCGAGGTGCGGGTGGAGCGACCGAAGAGCCGCGAGCACGGGGACTGGTCGACCAACATCGCGCTCCAGCTGGCCAAGAGCGCCGGTATGCCGCCGCGCGAGCTCGCGACCACGGTCGCCGAGCGCCTCGGGCAGGTGGCGGGCGTCAAGGCCGTCGACGTGGCGGGCCCCGGGTTCCTCAACATCACCCTCGACGCGGCCTCGGCCGGCGAGCTGGCCCGCGCCATCGTCGAGGCGGGGGCGACCTACGGCCGCAACGAGGCCGCCAAGGGCGAGGTCATCAACCTCGAGTTCATCTCGGCCAACCCGACCGGCCCGCTGCACCTCGGGCACACCCGCTGGGCCGCACTCGGCGACGCCATGCACCGGCTGCTCAAGGCCTCCGGCGCAGACATCGCCGCCGAGTACTACATCAACGACGCCGGCGCGCAGATGGACAACTTCGGCCGCAGCGTCCTGGCCCGGGCCAAGGGCGAGCCGACCCCGGAGGGCGGCTACCCGGGCGCCTACATCGACGACCTGGCCAAGGCCGCGCTCGAGCAGCGCCCCGACCTGGTGACGCTGCCCGAGGACGAGGCGCTGCCGCTGGCCCGCGAGCTCGCCTACGAGGCCCAGCTCGCCGACATCAAGGCCACGCTCGCGGACTTCGGCGTCGGCTTCGACGTCTGGTTCTCGGAGAAGAAGCTCCACCAGGAGGGCGCCGTCGAGCAGGCCGTCGACCGGCTCCGCGAGCAGGGCCACGTCTTCGACCTCGACGGCGCGGTCTGGCTGCGCACCACCGACTTCGGCGACGACAAGGACCGGGTGCTGATCCGCGCCAACGGCGAGCCCACCTACTTCGCCGCCGACGCCGCCTACTACCTGAGCAAGAAGGACCGCGGCTTCGACCAGAAGATCTACCTGCTCGGAGCCGACCACCACGGCTACATCAACCGGCTCAAGGCCATCGCGGCCTGCGCCGGCGACGACAAAGAGCACAACATCGAGGTCCGCATCGGGCAGCTGGTCGACCTCAACGGCGCCAAGCTCTCCAAGCGCGCGGGCAACATCATCGAGCTGCGCGACCTCATCAGCTGGATCGGCACCGACGCCATCCGCTACTCCCTGGCCCGCTACCCGGCCGACAGCCCGCTGTCGATGGAGGGCGAGGAGCTGCGCAAGCAGACCAACGAGAACCCGGTCTTCTACGTGCAGTACGCCCACGCCCGCACCTCCAACGTGCACCGCCTGGCGGAGGAGGACGGCGTGCGCCGCGAGGACGGGTTCGACCCCTCGCTGCTCACCGACCCCACCGAGGCGGCGCTGCTGGCGGTCCTCGGCGACTTCCCGCGCGTCGTGGCCCAGGCGGCGAAGCTGCGCGAGCCGCACCGCGTCGCGCGCTACCTCGAGGACCTCGCCGGCCGCTTCCACAAGTGGTACGACACCTGCCGGGTGCGCCCGATGAACCGCGACGAGGAGGTCACCGACCTGCACCGCACGCGGCTGTGGCTCAACGACGCCACCCGTCAGGTGCTCGCGAACGGCCTTGACCTGCTTGGGGTCTCGGCGCCCGAGCGGATGTAGCGACAGGCCCCAGCCAGCCCGGCACACCGACCCAGACCTGAGGAGCCGAGATGCGCGCGCACGAGGCAGGCGCCCTCCACGCCGAGGGCTACGGAGGGCCGCCGCACTGGCTGCCCTGGCCCACCGACGTCATGGAGCTGCTCCCGCAGCTCTGGCCCCAGACCGTCCGGCGCGACGGCACGGGACGCCTCGAGGTCGGCGGCGTCGACGTGGTGACGCTCGCGCAGCAGTACGGCACCGCGGCATACGTCGTCGACGAGGAGGACTTCCGCGCCCGGGCGCGGGCCTTCCGCGACGGGTTCGCGGGCCCGTTCGAGCCGCTGTGCGGCGGCGTAGACGTCTACTACGCGGGCAAGGCGTTCCTCTGCACGGCCGTCGCCCGCTGGGTGGCGGAGGAGGGGCTCTGCCTCGACGTCGCCTCCGGCGGCGAGCTCGCGGTCGCCCAGCGCGCCGGCTTCCCCGCCGAGCGGATCGGCATGCACGGCAACAACAAGAGCCTCGCCGAGATCCAGCAGGCGCTGGAGTACGGCGTGGGCCGGATCATCGTCGACTCCTTCGAGGAGATCGACCGGATCGCCGCTGTCGCAACGGAGCTCGGCGTGCGGGCCCCCGTGATGATCCGCGTCACCGTCGGCGTCGAGGCGCACACCCACGAGTTCATCGCCACTGCCCACGAGGACCAGAAGTTCGGGTTCTCCCTCGCGGGCGGCCGCGCGGCCGAGGCGATCGAGCGCATCATCGAGCGCGCCGACGTGCTCGACCTGCTCGGCCTGCACTCGCACATCGGCAGCCAGATCTTCGACACCTCCGGCTTCGAGGTCTCCGCGCGCCGGCTCATCGCCCTGCACGCGCAGGTGGCGCGGGAGCACGGCCTGCACATGCCCGAGATGGACCTCGGCGGCGGCTACGGCATCGCCTACACCTCCGAGCACACCCCGCTGACGGCCCAGGAGCTCGGCGAGCAGATGGCCGACCTCGTGGGCCGCGAGTTCAAGGCATTGGGGGAGGAGGTGTCGGTGCCGCGCATCTCCATCGAGCCGGGCCGCGCGATCGTCGGGCCGAGCACCTTCACGCTCTACGAGGTCGGCACCGTCAAGGACGTCGACCTCGGCCACGGCGCCAAGCGCACCTACGTCTCGGTCGACGGCGGGATGAGCGACAACATCCGCACCGCGCTCTACGACGCCGACTACTCCTGCACCCTGGCGAGCCGCCGCTCCGAGGCCGGGCCGCGGCTGTCGCGCGTGGTGGGCAAGCACTGCGAGAGCGGCGACATCGTCGTGATGGACGAGTACCTGCCCGACGACATCACCTCCGGCGACCTCATCGCCGTCCCGGGCACCGGTGCCTACTGCCGCAGCCTGTCGAGCCAGTACAACCACGTGCCGCGGCCGCCCGTCATCGCCGTGCGCGGAGGGGAGGCGCGGGTGATCGTGCGCCGGGAGACGGTGGACGACCTCCTCGCGCTGGACGTCCCGTAAGGAGAATCCACGTCCGCACGGTCCGGATGCCGGAACAATGAGCGTCCACGTAGTGGTCACCGGCACGATGGCAGGGTCCTACGAAGCCCTACCGGGCACAAGGAGCAGATGGTGAGCGAAGTCGGCAGCAAGCAGGCGGGGGAGCCCCTCAAGGTGGCCCTGCTCGGGTGCGGCGTGGTCGGGTCCTCGGTGGCCCGCATGCTCACCGAGCACGCCGACGACCTCACCGCCCGCGTCGGCCGCCCCCTCGAGCTCGTCGGCATCGCCGTGCGCCGCGCCGGCCGCGACCGCTCGGACCTGCCGGTCGACCCGACGCTGTTCACCACCGACGCCGACTCCCTGGTCACCAAGGCCGACATCGTCATCGAGGTGATCGGCGGCATCGAGCCCGCCGGCAGCCTGATCCTCAAGGCGATGGAGCACGGCGCGTCCGTCGTGAGCGCCAACAAGGCGCTGCTCGCCGAGGACGGCCCTAACCTGTATGCCGCGGCCGACCGCTGCGGCGTCGACCTCTACTACGAGGCCGCGGTCGCCGGGGCGATCCCGATCCTGCGGCCGATCCGCGAGTCGCTGGCCGGTGACGAGGTGCGCAAGGTGCTCGGCATCGTCAACGGCACCACCAACTACGTGCTCGACAAAATGGACACCACCGGGCAGGGCTTTGCCGAGGCCGTCGAGCAGGCGCAGGCGCTCGGCTACGCCGAGGCCGACCCCACCGCCGACGTCGAGGGCTTCGACGCCGCCGCCAAGGCCGCCATCCTCGCCAGCCTCGCCTTCCACACCCGCGTCTCGAGCCAGGACGTCCACCGCGAGGGCATCACCGAGGTGAGCGCCGCCGACGTGCAGGCCGCCAAGGAGATGGACTGCGTGGTCAAGCTGCTCGCCATCTGCGAGCGCACCCGCGACGAGGAGGGCCGCGACCTCGGCATCAGCGTGCGGGTCTACCCTGCGATGATCCCGCGCAGCCACCCGCTCGGCTCGGTCCGTGACGCCTACAACGCCGTCTTCGTCGAGGCCGCCGCGGCCGGCGAGCTCATGTTCTACGGCAAGGGCGCCGGGGGCGACCCCACGGCCAGCGCGGTGCTCGGCGACGTGGTGGCCGTGGCCCGGCACCGGGTCGGCGGCGCCAAGGGGCCGGGGGAGTCGGCCTACGCCGACCTGCCGGTGCTGCCCATCGGGTCGGCCCTGACCCGCTACCACATCAGCCTCGACGTGGCCGACCGCCCGGGCGTGCTCGCCCAGGTGGCGCTGGCCTTCGCCGAGCACGGCGTCTCGATCGAGACGGTGCGCCAGCAGGTGTTCACCGACGACGAGACCGGCAAGGCCCGCGCCAACCTCATCGTCGTCACCCACACCGCGCCCGACTCGGCGCTGTCGGCCACCGTCGACGCGCTCGCGAGCCTGCCGGCCGTCGACGAGGTCACCTCGGTGATGCGGGTGGAGGGCTCCTGATGGCCCACCTGTGGCGAGGCGTGATCCGCGAGTACGCCGAGCGGCTGCCGATGCTCGAGGGTGCGCCCGTCGTGACCCTCCAGGAGGGCGGCACCCCGCTCATCCCGGCCGAGCACCTCTCCGAGCTCACCGGCGCGAAGGTCTTCGTGAAGTACGAGGGGCTCAACCCGACCGGCTCGTTCAAGGACCGCGGCATGACGACCGCGATCTCGATGGCCGCCAAGCACGGCGCCAAGGCCGTCATCTGCGCCTCCACCGGCAACACCTCGGCGTCCGCGGCGGCCTACGCCACCAAGGCCGGCATGGCCTGCGGCGTGCTCGTGCCCGAGGGCAAGATCGCCATGGGCAAGCTCAGCCAGGCGATCGCCCACGGGGCCACGCTGCTGCAGGTCGACGGCAACTTCGACGACTGCCTCACCCTGGCCCGCAAGCTCGCCGAGGCCTACCCGGTCGAGCTCGTCAACTCGGTGAACCCCGCGCGCATCGAGGGCCAGAAGACGGCCTCCTTCGAGGTCGTCGACGCGCTCGGCGACGCCCCGGACATCCACTGCCTCCCGGTCGGCAACGCCGGCAACATCACGGCCTACTGGCGGGGCTACCGCGAGTATGCCGCGGGGCACGGGATCGAGGGCGTGCCCGACGGGGTGGCGTCCCGGCTCCCGCAGATGTGGGGGTTCCAGGCCGCGGGCGCCGCGCCCATCGTGCTCGGCCACCCCGTCGACCACCCCGAGACCATCGCGACCGCCATCCGGATCGGCAACCCGGCCTCGTGGAAGCAGGCGGAGCAGGCCCGTGACGAGTCCGGCGGGCGCATCGAGGCCGTCACCGACGAGCAGATCCTGGCCGCCCACCGGCTGCTCTCCTCCCGCGAGGGCATCTTCGTCGAGCCCGCCTCGGCCGCCAGCGTGGCGGGGCTGCTCATGGCCCACGACGCCGGGCAGGTGCCGGCGGGGGCGACCGTCGTCTGCACCGTGACCGGCCACGGCCTGAAGGACCCGCAGTGGGCGCTCAAGGGCGCCGACGGCTCGGACGTCACGCCGACGCGGGTCCCCGTCGACGCCTACTCTGCAGCGCAGGCGCTCGGGCTGGACGGCTGATGGCCGAGCGCGCGGCGCACCGGCTGGCACCCGGCACCTCGGTGCACGTGCGCGTCCCCGCCAGCAGCGCGAACCTCGGACCGGGGTTCGACTCCATCGGGCTCGCGCTCGGCCTGTGGGACGAGTGCACCGCCACCGTCACCGACGAGCCGGGCCTGGTCATCGAGGTCGAGGGCCAGGGCGAAGGCGAGGTGCCCCTCGACGAGCGGCACCTGGTCTATCGGTCGATGCTCACCGCCTGGGACCACCTCGACCCCGCCGACGCCGTGGAGGTGCCGCCCGGCCTGCACCTGCGCTGTCGCAACGCCGTGCCGCACGGCCGCGGCCTGGGTTCGTCGGCCACCGCCATCGTCACGGGCATCGCTGCGGCACAAGGCCTCTGCCACTTCTCGCGGGGCGACGAGCGATCGTTCGACCTGGCCTTCACCAACGACATCGCCAGCATGGTGGAGGGTCACCCCGACAACGCCTCGGCCAGCGTCTACGGCGGCATGACGCTGTCGTGGAGCGACGACCCGGGGGAGTCGTCGAAGGCCGCCACCACCACCGTCAGGGTGCCGCTGCACCCCGACGTCGTGCCGGTCGTCTTCGTCCCCTCCGAGACGCTCTCGACGGCCCGGGCCCGCTCGGTGCTGCCGTCGCACGTCCGGCTGGCCGACGCGGCATACAACTCGGCACGCGCAGCGCTGCTCGTGCACGCCATGCGGCACGAGCCCGGGCACCTGCTGTCGGCGACCCAGGAGCGCCTGCACCAGGAGGCGCGTCGGCCGTCGTACCCCCACTCGATGGAGCTCGTCGACCGGCTGCGCCGCGAGGGGCACGCCGCCGTCATCTCCGGTGCCGGGCCGTCGGTGCTGGTGCTCGCGACCGCGGCCACCGCCGAGGCGGTGCTGGACCACGCGGCCCAGCCCTGGCAGGCCCTGGCCCCCGGCGTGCCCGAGGAGGGCGTCATCGTCCGTCAGGTCACACCCTGAGCGACGTTCGGGGGAGGCGTGTCACGGTCCGCTGCTGCGGAGTGTTACATTGAAGGAGCACGCAGCGGATGGCAGACTTCCTCCGCCTCCAGCGACACGTGCAACTCTCCACGCGAAGGCAACACGATTGTTGCCCTTGGCTCGACGTGTCCTCGCGTGGCTCCCATTCGGCCGTTCTGGCCCACGCCCCGGCTCCGGTCATCTGATCCCGGACCGCATACGAGGGGGAAGGATCCTTCGTGACAGACACCACCACTCTCGACGCCGCACCGCAGGGCGGCAGCGAGAAGCCCCGCCGATCCGGCGCCCTGAGCGCCATGCGCCTGGCCGAGCTCCAGGGCCTGGCCTCCAGCATGGGGATCACGGGCACCGCCAAGATGCGCAAGGGTGACCTCATCACCGCCATCAAGGCCCGCCAGTCCGGCGCCGCGCCGGCGGTCGACAAGACCGAGGCCGCCGCCCCGCGCGTCGAGCGCGCCGAGCGGCCTGAGGGTGCCGAGCGGCCTGAGCGCTCTGAGCGCACCGACAGTGCTGCGGGCCAGGAGCGCCCGGAGGGCCAGGGCCGCGCCGAGCGCCGCGAGCGCCGGGCCGTCCGCGAGCAGGCCGGCGACCAGCAGGCCCCCGCGCAGCGCGAGGAGCACGCCCCGCGGCAGGAGCGCGAGTCCCGCGCCGAGCGCGGCCAGGCCGAGCAGGGCGAGCAGGCCCGCCAGGGCCGCCGCGAGCGCGACGACCGTGGCGACCGCGGTGACCGCGGTGACCGCCAGGTTCGTGACGACCGTGGCGACCGCCAGCCCCGCGACGAGCGTGGCGACCGCCAGCCCCGCGACGAGCGTGGCGACCGCCAGGCCCGTGACGACCGTGGTGACCGCCAGGTGCGCGACGAGCGTGGCGACCGCCAGGTGCGCGACGACCGCGGTGGCGAGGACGAGGGTGACGGACGCGGCCGCCGCCGCAGCCGCAGCCGCAACCGGGGTCGCGACAAGCGCCGCGGCGGTGAGCGGGAGTACGACAACGAGCCCATGCTGGCCGAGGACGACGTCCTCGTGCCGGTCGCCGGCATCCTCGACGTGCTCGAGAACTACGCCTTCGTGCGCACTTCCGGCTACCTGCCCGGCCCGAACGACGTCTACGTGCCGCTCGGCCTGGTCAAGAAGAACGGCCTGCGCAAGGGCGACGCCGTCACCGGTGCCGTCAAGGCGCAGACCGATGAGCAGCAGCAGAACTCGCGCCAGAAGTTCAACGCGCTGGTGCGCCTCGACACCGTCAACGGGATGAGCCCGGAGGACGCGAAGAAGCGCGTGGAGTTCGGCAAGCTGACCCCGCTCTACCCGCAGCAGCGGCTGCGCCTCGAGACCGACCCGACGCAGCTGACCACGCGGATCATCGACCTCGTCGCGCCGATCGGCAAGGGCCAGCGCGGCCTGATCGTCGCCCCTGCCAAGGCCGGCAAGACGATGGTCATGCAGGCCCTGGCCAACGCGATCACGACCAACAACCCGGAGTGCCACCTCATGGTCGTCCTCGTGGACGAGCGCCCCGAGGAGGTCACCGACATGCAGCGCGCGGTCAAGGGTGAGGTCATCGCCTCGACCTTCGACCGCCCGGCCGACGACCACACCACGGTCGCCGAGCTGGCCATCGAGCGGGCCAAGCGGCTGGTCGAGATGGGCCACGACGTCGTCGTGCTGCTCGACTCGATCACCAAGCTGGGCCGGGCCTACAACCTCTCGGCGCCCCCGAGCGGCCGGATCCTCTCCGGTGGTGTCGACAGCGCGGCGCTGTACCCGCCGAAGAAGTTCTTCGGCGCGGCCCGCAACATCGAGGACGGCGGCTCGCTCACCATCCTCGCGACCGCGCTCGTCGAGACCGGGTCCCGCATGGACGAGGTCATCTTCGAGGAGTTCAAGGGCACCGGGAACATGGAGCTCAAGCTCGACCGCGGGCTGGCGAACCGCCGGATCTTCCCGGCCGTCGACATCAACGCCTCGGGCACCCGCCGTGAGGAGATCCTCCTCTCCGGCGAGGAGCTGAAGATCATGTGGAAGCTGCGCAGGGTGCTCGCCGCGCTCGACCAGCAGCAGGGCATCGAGCTCCTCATCGACCGGCTCAAGAAGACCAAGAGCAACATCGAGTTCCTCATGCAGGTGCAGCAGACGTCCTCGATCAGGCTCGACGGCGAGGAGCGGGACCACTAGGACCCGCCTGCACGCTCTCCTCTGACGGCAGCCCGTCACCGCTTCGGCGGTGGCGGGCTGCCCTCGTCGGCGGGCTGCCCTCGTTGGCATGCCCCGGGGCGCTGATTCAGGCCTCGGCCCTGCGGCCGCGTTCCTATACTGCGAACGAGGGGACCTTGCCCCGCTGGGGGCCGGGCACCGGCTGTCCCCCGGGGGAGGCACCCATGGACGCGATCGTCGCGAGCGGGCTGCGCAAGAGCTACGGAGCCACGGTGGCCGTCGAGTCGCTGACCCTCGCCGTGGAGCGCGGGACCGTGGTGGGCTTCCTCGGCCCCAACGGTGCCGGCAAGACCACGGCGATCCGCATGCTCAGCACCGTGCTGGCCCCCGACGCGGGCAGCTTCTCCGTCGCCGACGTCCCGCACACCGACCCGTCGGGGATCCGCCGGCGGGTGGGCGTCCTGCCGGAGAGCGCGGGATACCCGGGGGCGCAGACCGGGGAGGAGTGGCTGGTCTACCACGGCCAGCTCTTCGGCCTGCGGCGACCGAACGCGGTGGCGGCGGCCCGGCGGCTCCTGGGGGAGGTGGGCCTGTCCGCGCAGGGCTCCACGCCCATCCGGACGATGAGCCGGGGCATGCGCCAGCGGCTCGGGATCGCCCGGGCGCTGGTCAACGACCCCGAGGTGGTCTTCCTCGACGAGCCGACGCTCGGCCTCGACCCGGCCGGCCAGCGGCAGGTGCTCGCGCTCGTGACGCGGGTCGCCGGGGAGCGGGGCGTCACCGTGGTGCTCAGCTCGCACCTCCTCGCCGAGGTGGAGCAGGTCTGCCACCGCGTGGTCATCCTCAACCGCGGGCGGGTCGTCTCCGACGGCACGGTGGCCGAGACGGTGGGCAGAGCGGCGAGCCAGCCGGAACGGGGCGCCCTGGAGGTGCCTGTCGACGACCTGGACCGGGCTCTGGAGGTGTTGCGGGCCAACGGCATCGATGCGGCCAGCGCGGGCGGCGGCCGGCTCGGCGAGGCCTTTCTCGCTCTCACCGAGGACCAGCCATGAGGGCCGCCGGTGTCGTTGCCTGGCGCGAGATCCGCGACAACTGGCTGACCGGCCGCGGGCTGTTGCTCATGCTCGCCTACACCCTGCTGCTGAGCGTCACGACCTACCTCGCCGCGACCAACGAGGCCCTGACGTTCCTTGAGCAGCGGGAGGCGCTGGCCCTGGTCGTGCGGGTGGTGCTGACGGTGGGCGGCCTGCTCGTCGTCCTGTGGTGCGCCGACGCGGTCAGCGGCGAGCGCGAGCGGGGCACCCTCGAGAGCCTGCTGCTGACGCCGGTGCCCCGCCGGTCGCTGGTCGCGGGCAAGGGGCTCTCCGCGCTCACGCTGTGGGCCGCGGCATACTTCTTCGCGCTTCCCTACCTGTGGATCCTCGGACGCGGGGTCAGCCGGCTCGGCGAGGTGCTCCTCGCCAGCCTGCTCGTCGGCACGCTGATGGCGCTCTTCCTCGGCGGCCTCGGGCTGCTCCTCAGCCTGTGGGCCGGCTCGCAGCGCACGAGCCTGGGGCTGGCGCTCTTCCTGCTGCTGGCCCTGCACGCCCCGGCGATGATGCCGGCGGCCTCGCTGCGTGGCTGGGCGGGGGAGGCGGTGCAGCGCCTGGATCCGTTCACGCAGGGCTTCCCCTACCTCGACCAGATGGTGCTCCAGGGGCACCCGATCGGCCAGGATCTGGGGCTGCTGACGCCCCTGGTGGTGGCGGCGGTCGCGCTGCCCGCGCTGGCCCTCCTCGCAGCCGGCCGGCTGGCGCTGGTGCCGCGGGGGCGGTCGTGAACCGGTGGCGGGCCCTGCTGGCCCGCGGGCTCGGGGTCCTCGCCCTCGTCGCCGGCGCCCTCCTGGTCGGTGCTGCCCTCGCCAGTGCTGCCCTGGGTGCGACGCCGTCGAGTGCTGCGGGCGTGTTCGTCACCGCTGCCGGCGTCCCACCGCCGGTCACCGTCACCCTCGACCGGCAGGACGTCTCGGTCGGCGTGGGGCAGGGCTTCGAGCTGGTCTCCACCATCGAGAACGACGGCCCCACCCCCCTGCGCGGCCTGATCGCCCACATCGACGTCGTCGGCACCGACCCCGCGCGCTACGTCGACCCGGAGGACTGGTGCACGGCGCGCACGGTGTTCCTCGACGAGCTCGCCCCCGGCGCGACCACCGCTCCCGTGTGGCAGGTCCAGGCCGTCGACAGCGGGCCCCTGCTGCTGTGGGTGACGGTGAGCCAGCCAGAAGGCACGGGGGTGGCGGTGAGCGCGCCGGTGCGACTCACCGTCGGCGAGCACATCGACGTCAACAGCGGCGGCGTCCTCCCCGTGGTCGTCGGCGTGCCGGCAGCGGTCGCGGCGGGGCTGGTGCTGCTGACGGGGTGGCGCAGGGGGCGCGAGGGGCGCCGGGAGCGTTCGGAGGCCGCGCCCCCGCCGTGAAACAACCGCAAAGCGGGATAATCGGTGAAGACTGGACTACTTTTGCCTCGACGCAACCACGCAGTAACGAGAGGCAACGGCAGTGTCCACACGTGAGGGGTGCCGAGTACTCGTCGCCGACGACGACGCAGACATCCGCGAGCTCGTCGAGTTCAAGCTCTCCCAGGCGGGGTATGCCGTGCAGGCCGTTGCAGACGGCCTTGCCGCGTGGGAGGCATTCGAGTCCGAGCCGCCCCACCTGGCTGTGCTCGACGTGATGATGCCGGGTCTGTCCGGCTTCGACGTGCTCCGCAAGATCCGCGAGAGCGACCACCCGCGGGTGCCGGTGCTGATGCTGAGCGCCAAGTCGCGCGACAGCGACGTCGACACCGGTTTCGCGATCGGCGCCGACGACTACGTCATCAAGCCGTTCAGTCCGCGCGAGCTGCTGCACCGGGTCAACACAATGCTGGTCCGGGCACGGGCGTGACCGGCGCGCCGGTCACCCTCCTCGCCACCGTTGCCGTCCTGCTGTGTTGCCTCGCGCTGGCGGCCACCCTGGTGCTGACGAAGGTCGGCCGTGAGGGGCGCGCCCGCCGGCAGGCGGCCCTCCTCGCGCCGCTGCGCCCCCACCTCATCGCGCTCTCTGCTGGGGAGGACGCCGACGGGCGCGGCCGCAGCCTGCTCGCCGGCGCCTCGGGGCGGTCCGTCGCGGCCCTCGTCGAGGCGGTGACCGGGCTGCTGGCCAAGGTCCGCGGCCTGCCCGCCGAGCAGCTCGTGGAGGTGCTCGACCGCCAGGGGGCCCTGGCCCACGCGCTGGCCGACCTGCGGCACCGTTCGCCGGTCCGCCGCGCCCGGGCGGCCCAGCTGCTGGGGGTGAGCCGCGTGCCGGATGCCGTCGACCCGTTGGTCGAGGCGCTCGCCGACAGGGCTCCCGAGGTGCGGGCGAGCGCCGCCTACGCCCTGGGGCTGATCGGTGACGCGCGCGCGGCTGCACCGCTGCTCGAGGCCGTCGGCGCACCCGGTGCGGGACTGCCGGCGGGACTGGCAGCGGACGCGCTGCTCGGCATGGGCGTCGGCATCTCCGGCGCCCTCGCCGACGCGCTCGACGACCCTGACGCGCGCACCCGCGCGGTCGCCGCCCACCTCTGCGGCGCGGCGAGCTTCACCCGGCCGCTGCCCGTGCTGCGCCGGCTGCTCGCCGCCGACCCCGACCTCGCGGTCCGCGCCTATGCCGCCAGGGCACTGGGGAGCATCGGTCGTGCCGACGACGTCGAGGTGCTGGCCCGGCACACCGAGGTCGAGCACCCGCAGGCGCTGCGCCGCCGGTGCGCGGCCGCGCTCGGCAGCCTCGGCGAGCCGGCAGCAGTGCCCACCCTCGCGGCCCTGCTGCGCGACCCCGACCCGCGGCTGGCGGAGATCGCCGCGACCTCGCTGGTGCAGCTGGGCGAGCCGGGTCGCGCAGCGCTCGACGCCGCCGCCGACGAGCGGTCGGTGCAGAGCGCGCTCAGCATGGCGGCCCTCCAGGGGGTGCTGCGGTGAGGGAGCTGCTGGAGCCGCTGCGCGGAGTCGTGGTCTGGCTGATGGACGTCACCGCGGTGCCGGTGCTGGCGTACTTCGTGCTCATCAACACCTCCTACCTGGTGCTGATCCTCTTGGGGGCGCTGGGCTTCCGGTCGCACGTGCGCAGCCGCAAGACCGTGGTCGACGCCCTCGGCGGTGAGCTCACGCCGGGTGTCTCGGTGGTCGTGCCGGCGCACAACGAGGAGGCGGGCATCGTCACCTCGGTCAAGGCGCTGCTGTCCCTGCGCTACCCCGGGCACGAGGTCGTCGTCGTCGACGACGGCAGCACCGACGCGACGTTCGCCCGCCTCGAGGAGGCCTTCGACCTCGTCGAGCTGCCGCGCGACGTGCCGCAGGACATCCCGGTGCGGGCGAGGGTGCTCGGGCAGTACGTCCCGCGTGACGGCCGCACCCGCCTCATCGTCGTGCGCAAGGAGAACTCCGGGCGCTCCGAGGCCAGCAACGTCGGCGTCAACGCGGCCACCGAGCCGCTGGTCGCCATGATCGACGCCGACTCGATCCTCGAGCCCGACGCGCTGCTGCGGGTGGCCAAGCCCTTCGCCGACGACCCCACCCGCGTCATCGCCACCGGCGGGACGATCCGGCCCGTCAACGGCTGCCGGGTGGTGGCAGGGCGGATCGTGTCGGTCGCCATGCCGAAGCCGTGGATGCCGCGTATCCAGGTGGTGGAGTACCTCCGGGCCTTCCTCGTCGGGCGCGCCGGGTGGTCGCGCTTCGGCGGGCTCATCCTCATCAGCGGTGCCTTCGGGCTCTACCGGCGCGACACGTTCGTCGATGCCGGTGGGCTCGACCCCGACAGCATCGGCGAGGACTTCGAGCTCGTGCTGCGCATGCACAAGCTCATGCGCGACGCCGACGTCGACTACCGGGTCGAGTTCGTGCCCGAGCCGGTGTCGTGGACGGAGGTGCCGTCGACGTTCAGGGTGCTGCGCAACCAGCGCCGACGCTGGCACCGGGGGCTCTGGGAGACCCTCTGGCACTACCGCGGCATGCTGCTCCGGCCGCGCTACGGCCGCGTCGGGCTGTTGGCACTGCCGTACTACTGGCTCTTCGAGCTCGTCGCCCCGCTGCTCGAGCTCTACGGCATCGTCGTCGTGCCCATCGCCCTGGCTCTCGACGTGGTCAACGTGCCGTTCGCGCTGCTCTTCCTCGCCCTGGCCTACGGCTACGCGATCCTCGTGACGCTGGCGGCGATGACGCTGGAGGAGTGGGCCTTCCACCGCCACGAGCGCTGGCGGGACCTCGGCATCGCGCTGGTGGCCTCGGTGCTCGAGAACGTCGGCTTCCGCCAGCTGACCGTCTGGTGGCGCCTCGAGGGCTGGTGGGCGAGCCTGCGCGGCAAGAAGCCGGTGTGGGGCGTCATGACGCGCACGGGCTTCAACGAGGAGACCTCATGAGGCAGCGGCTGCGCCGGGTCGTCCAGATGTCCGCGGCGACGCAGGTCCGGGTGCTCGTCCTGGTGCTGCTGGTGCTCATCCCCGCCGTGGTCGCCACCGCGCTCGTGGTCGCCCGCGGCGAGCAGCGCAACGTCCGCCAGCTCACCCTCGCCCTCGGCCCGGCATACCAGCACAACAGCGAGGCCCTGCTGGCGATGACGCAGGCCCAGGCCGCGTGGCACGCGGCCATGGACGGTGCCACCGGCGGCGAGGCCGCCGACTGGGGCGCCAGGGAGCCGCAGGTCGACGCGCTGCTGCGGGCCGTGCGCGACGACCTCGACCGTGACGAGGTCAGCGGCGACGACCAGGCCCGGTATGCCGTGCTGCTCGACCGCGAGCGGGGAGCCGTGCGGGCGTGGTTCGCGGCCGCGGCCGCGGCCGAGCCCGCGAGCGGGGGGTCCGCCGCGGCCCGCCAGGCCGCGGAGACACCGGCGCTGGAGAAGTTCGCCGAGTTCGACGAGGCCAACCAGACCTTGGCGAGCGCCCTGGACGAGGACCGCCAGGTGGCGCGCACCCTCGCGCGTGCGTCGGTGTGGGTGGTCGCCGCCGTCGCGGTGGCCGGCTGTCTCCTCGCGCTGCTCATCGTGTTCTTCGGGGGTCGCCTCGTCACCGCGTCGATGGTGGAGCCGCTCGTGCACCTGCGGGCCGTGGTCCGGCGCCAGCGCGACGGCGACCGGGTGGTCCGCGCCGACGAGCACACGGGCTCCTCGGAGATCCGGGCGCTGGCCGCCGACTACAACGAGCTCGTCCGCAGCCGGCAGCTGCTCCAGGAGGAGCAGGCGCAGATGCTGCTCATCCACCAGCTCACCCTCGACGTGGCCCGCCGGGTGCGCTCGGTCGACCAGATCGCCGAGGCCCTCGAGCTCGTGTGTGCCTCGCTCGGCACGGGCCTGGCCCTCGACCGGGTGCTCCTCTACACCGTCGACGACGGCGGGGCCGTCGAGGGCAGCGCCCAGTGGCACCGTGACGACCTGCCGCCGCTGCCCCCGCTGCCGCCCTCGCTCATGGGACAGGTGGCTGCGGTCAACGACGAGCTGCGTCGTGAGGCCACGGTCTTCCGCCTCCCGGACATGCTCGACCCCGCGGTGCGGGACGAGCCGCGGGTCGCGGCCTACCACCGGGCCACCGGCGCCCGCGCCCTGCTCATGGTCCCCGTCGGCGTCGGCGAGCGAGGCCTCGGCGTGCTGGCGCTCATGACCGTCGAGCTGCCGCGGCGCTGGCGCCGCTACGAGATCCAGGGCGTGCAGCAGTGCGTGTCCTACATCGCCCAGGGCATCGTCTCCGCGCGGCTGGTGCAGATGCAGGACGAGCAGGTCACCCGGCTCACCGCGCTCGACCGGCAGAAGACCGACTTCATGGCCACGGTCAGCCACGAGCTGCGCACGCCCCTGACGTCGATCAGCGGCTACCTCGAGCTGCTCGAGGACGGCGACTACGGCCGGCTCACCGAGCCCCAGCTCGGCGCGCTCGGCGTCATCGGCCGGAACACCGCTCGGCTGCGCGGGCTCATCGAGGACCTGTTGGTGCTCAACAAGATCGAGACGTCAGGTCTGCACGCCAAGCCCGAAGACGTGACGCTCGCCGACATCGTCCACGACGTCGTCGAGGTGCTGCGCCCGGCCGCCGCCAACGGGGACCTCGAGCTCGTGGTGGACCCGCCGGACGCGGACCTGTGCGTCCACGTCGACCGCGCCCACTTCGAGCGCGCGCTGATCAACCTCGGCTCCAACGCGGTCAAGTTCACCCCGGCCGGCGGGCAGGTGCGGATCAGCGCCGAGAGCAGCGGCGACCGCATCGCCATCTCGGTCACCGACACGGGGATCGGCATCCCGCACGACGACCTCGAGCGCCTCGGCAGCCGGTTCTTCCGTGCGAGCAACGCCACGGCGCAGGCGATCCCGGGCACCGGGCTGGGCCTGGCGATCGTGCGCACGATCGTCGAGGGCCACGGCGGCCAGATGTTCGTCGCGTCGTCGGAGGGGGAGGGCACCACGGTGCGGGTCTTCCTGCCCGCGGCTCGAGCCGCGAGCGTGGCGCCTCAGTAGCAGCCGCCCCGGGGGACCCCGGGCAGGTCGGCCACGACCGTCTGGGCGCGAGCCGGGTCGGCAGCGAGGTGCTCGTCAGGTCTGGACTCGCCGCGCTGCTCGGCCCGCAGCTGGTGCTGCCACAGCCGGTCGCCACTGACCGCCTCGAGGGCCAGCAGCCACCTCTGGCCCCGCGTGGCGGGCAGGTCGTCCTCCGCCGGGTTGACGCCGACAGCGCGGTCGAGACCCACCGCCTGCTCCTGCCCGACCTCGACCCGCCACCGCTCACGTCCCGTCCCTGCGTCGACGCCGAGCACGACGTCGCGGGCCCTCAGGTCCCGCCCGGGCAGGGCAACCGTGTCACCGGCCAGACCGGCGGACGGCTGCTCGGTGTCGAGGTCCACGTCGCGGTAGCCGGTCGTGTAGCCGGCAGCAGCCCGACGGCTCCAACGCTCGCGGCCCGTGGCGGTGTCGACGGCTGCCACCGCCGTCGGCGAGGTCACCACGCTCACGGCCTGGTCAGCTGTGGCGAGCGCCCACCCGCCTCGCCGCCAGAGCACCGCGCCGTCCTCCGCGGCCACGGCGAAGACCTCGGTCAGGCGAGCGGCGCTCGAGTCGGCGAGCACCGAGACCAGCACGGTGGTCCCGTGCGCCTCGACGCGCAGGGCGAAGCGCCGACTCACCTGCTCGGGCACGACGCGCCAGGCCAGCCGCATCGTGTCGAGGTCGACGCCGACGACCGACCCGTCGCTGGACGCGGCCACCGCCAGCCGGTCTCCCACCACGACGACCCGCTCCGTCGGCCGCACCGGGAGCTGCACCCACCGGTCCGGGCCGCCGGTGGCGGGGTGGACCGACAGGACGTCACCGTGGGTCCCGACCAGGCGGTCGCCCCAGACCGTGAAGGTGCGGGCGAAATCTCCCGCCTCACCGTCGCGGCCGCCCGCGTGGGTGATGCTCTGACCGCCGGTACCGGAGAGCGGCACGCCCCGCACCCCCCGGCCGGGGCCGTCCTCGTCGCCCGCGTCGCGGCCCCAGACCATCCCGCCCGCGACCCCGACGGCATCGGCGACCTCCTCGGTGCTGAGCTCGACGCGCCCGGTGGCCGCGTCGAGCACGTGCACGGCCCGGCAGCCGGTGACGACCACGTGGTCTCCGGTGACCAGGGGAGCGGTCTCGGAGCGGTCGGCCAGCTCAGTGCGCCAGCGCTCGGCACCGCTGTCGTCGACGGCGCTCACCCACCCCTTGCCCGGCGGGCAGGGGTCGAAGTCGCAGCCCGGTGGCGTGCACGCCGACAGCAGGAGCGCAACACCCGCCCCCACGGCACCCACCGACCAGCGAACCCCCCGCACGCCCACAGGGTGGCGCGGACGCGAGCCGGCCACGCGGCATACCCGCCGACTGTGACCGGAGCGCAACCAGAGCGCGCCACCGAGCGGCCTGACGGGCTGCGCCGTCGGGGAATGCGGAGCAGGGCCCGCCCGTTTAGGAGATGTGCGCCGCTCTCTGGCACACTTGACCGCTGACCGGTTCACGGCATACAGGGCAGATCCCGCCGACCCGGCCGCAACGACTCAAGGAGCACACGTTGAAGAAGGACATCCACCCGCAGTACGTGGAGACCGAGGTCACCTGCACCTGCGGCACCACGTTCACCACCCGCAGCACCGCGACGTCCGGCAAGATCCACGCCGACGTGTGCTCGCAGTGCCACCCCTTCTACACCGGCAAGCAGAAGATCCTCGACACCGGTGGCCGCGTGGCCCGCTTCGAGGCCCGCTACGGCAAGAAGGCCGCCAAGTAGCTTTTCCGATGCGCCGGTCCTGACCACCACGGTCAGGGCCGGCGCATTGCGTTTCCCCACCCGCCTGTCCGACCCGCCGACCCCGAGAGGGACGCCCATGCTGGAGTCCGCCGCCGCCCTGGTGCAGGAGCACGCCGACCTCGAGACGCAGCTCGCCGACCCCGCGGTGTTCGGCGACCAGGACAAGGTGCGCCAGCTCAACAAGCGGTATGCCGCGCTGGCGCCGACCGTCGCGGCCTACCACGCGTGGCACACGGCCCAGGACGACCTCGCCGCCGCCCGCGAGCTCGCCAAGGAGGACGAGGGGTTCGCCGCCGAGGTGCCCTCGCTGGAGGCGACGCTGCACGCCGCCGAGGAGAAGCTGCGCCGCCTGCTCGTCCCGCGCGACCCCGACGACGACCGCGACATCATCCTCGAGGTCAAGGCCGGCGAGGGCGGCGACGAGTCGGCCCTGTTCGCCGGCGACCTGCTGCGGATGTACCTGCGCTACGCCGAGCGCCGCGGCTGGAAGACCGAGCTCATCGACGCCACCGAGTCCGACCTCGGCGGCTACAAGGACGTGCAGGTCGCGATCAAGGCCAAGGGCACGCCCGAGCCGGGCGAGGCCCCGTGGGCGCGGCTGAAGTACGAGGGCGGCGTGCACCGCGTGCAGCGCGTGCCCGTCACCGAGAGCCAGGGGCGCATCCACACCTCGGCCGCGGGCGTCCTGGTGATGCCGGAGGCCGAGGAGGTCGAGGTCACCATCGACCCCAACGACCTCAAGATCGACGTCTACCGCTCCTCGGGCCCCGGCGGGCAGAGCGTCAACACCACCGACTCGGCGGTGCGCATCACCCACCTGCCGACCGGCACCGTCGTCTCGTGCCAGAACGAGAAGAGCCAGCTCCAGAACAAGGAGTCGGCCCTGCGCGTGCTGCGCGCCCGCCTGCACCAGATCGCCCAGGACGCCGCCGACGCCGAGGCCTCGGCCGCGCGGCGCTCGCAGGTGCGCACCGTCGACCGCTCCGAGCGGATCCGCACCTACAACTTCCCCGAGAACCGGATCAGCGACCACCGCACCGGCTACAAGTCCTACAACCTCGACGCCGTGCTCGACGGCGATCTCGACCCGGTGGTGCAGTCGGCCGTCGACGCCGACGAGAAGGCACAGATGGCCGCCGTCGCCGAGGGCTCGTGACCGACCTCCGCTCCGCGGTGCGCGACGCGACCCGGCGCCTCGCCGAGGCGGGCATCGCCTCCGCCGAGACCGACGCGGTGCTGCTCGCCGCCCACGCGATGCGCACCTCTGCGGGTGAGGTTCGCAAGGCGATGGTGCTCGGCGCACCGGCGCCGGCGGCATACGAGGCCTTGGTGGAGGAGCGCGCCGCCCGGGTGCCGCTGCAGCACCTCACCGGGAGGGCGGGCTTCCGCCGCCTCGAGCTGCACGTGGGGCCCGGGGTCTTCGTGCCCCGACCCGAGACCGAGTTCGTCGCCGGCCTGGCCGTCGACGCCGCTCGCGAGGCTGGAGAGGGGCCCGTCGTCGTCGACCTGTGCACCGGTTCGGGGGCCATCGCGCTCGCCGTCAAGGACGAGGTGCCGGCGGCACAGGTGTATGCCGTGGAGCTGGGGGAGGACGCGCACGCCTGGGCCGCGCAGAACCGGTCGGCGACCGGGCTCGACATCACCCTCGTGCACGGCGACGCGACCACCGCCTTTCCCGAGCTCGAGGGCCAGGTGGACGTCGTCGTGTCGAACCCGCCGTACATCCCCGTCGGCATGGTGCCGATCGACCCCGAGGTGCGAGACCACGACCCCGACCTCGCGCTCTACGGCGGCAGCGAAGACGGCCTCGCCATCCCGCTCGCCGTGGCAGCCCGGGCGGCAGCGCTGCTACGGCCGGGAGGGGTGCTCGTCATGGAGCACGCCGACACCCAGGGCGAGTCGCTGCCCGCCGCGCTCGCCCGCACGGGGCTGTGGCGTGAGGTCGAGGACCACGAGGACCTCACCGCCCGTCCGCGGGCGACGTTGGCCGTGCGCGCCTGACCCTTTCCGCACTTCTGGCCACCCAGCCGGCAGCAGGAGTCCCTCTCGGCGGGTGAGTGCCGAGTGAGTGGCCAGAAGTCGGGATCAGCGTGCGGCGAGGCCGCTGAGGACCAGGCGGTAGACCGCCTCGAGCTGCTCGTCGAGGCCGGGCTCACCCCACTCGCCGGCGTGGGCGGGGTGGTGGAACTTCGCGGTCGCGTGCAGCACCGCCCAGCCCACCACGGTTGCATCCCCCTGGGCGAACTCACCCGACGCCATGCCGTCGGCGACGATCCGGGCGAGCTGTTCGGCGAGGTGCGCGACGTGGGCCGCGACCACCTCGCGCGAGGCGAGGGTCAGCTCGTGGAAGGTCTCGAACATCTCTGGGTCGCCGGTGGCCATGCCCTGCTTGGTCGTCGCCAGCAGCACGAGCCAGTCGTGCAGCCGCTTCGACGCCTTGCCGCGCCCGGCCACCACGGCCTCGAGCGGTTCGGAGACCCGGGCGAGCCAGCGCTCCGTGACCGCGTCACGCAGAGCCGCCTTGCTCGGGAAGTGGCGGTAGACGCTGCCGTGGCTGACGTCCAGGGCGCGCGCCACGTCGACCACGGAGGCCTTCGCCGGCCCGTAGCGGCGCAGCACCTCCTCGGCGGTGTCGAGGATCGCCTCGGTGGTCAGCGGCTCGGCCATCGTGTCCCTTCGGTCACTTCTCGGTGGTCACGTGGGGTGGTCACTTCTCGCTGTCGAGCATGGACATCTGCATCGCGTCGTAGCGCGTGCCGGCAGCGGCCTCGGCCGGCACGGCGGCCTCGATCGCGGCGAGGTCATTCTCGCCCAGCGCCAGCTCGACGGCGCCGAGGGACTCGCTGAGCCGGTCGCGACGGCGGGCGCCCACCAGCGGCACGATGTCCTCGCCGCGCGAGCGCACCCACGCGATCGCGACCTGCGCCACCGTGGCGCCGCGCGCGTGGGCGACCTCGCGGAGCGCCTCGACGAGGGCGAGGTTGCGCTCGAGGTTCTCGCCGGAGAAGCGGGGGAGGTGGCCGCGGAAGTCACGCTGCCCCTGGCCGGGGGCCCAGTGGCCCGAGATCAGCCCCCGGGAGAGCACGCCGTATGCCGTGATGCCGGTGCCGAGCTCGCGCGCCGTGGGGAGGATGTCGGCCTCGATGCCACGGGAGATGAGCGAGTACTCGATCTGCAGGTCCGCGATGGGGTGCACGGCGGCGGCGCGGCGCAGCGTCTGGGCGCCCACCTCGGAGAGCCCGATGTGGCGGACCCACCCCTCCTTGACGAGGTCGGCCAGGGCCCCGACGGTCTCCTCGACGGGCACGGTCGGGTCGAGGCGGGCCGGCCGGTAGATGTCGACGTGGTCGGTACCGAGCCGGCGCAGGGTGTAGGCGAGGGCGTTCCTGATGGCGACGGGCCGGGTGTCGACGCCGTTCCAGCTTCCGTCCGGGCCGCGGAGGACGCCGAACTTGACGCTGATGACCGCGTTCTCGCGCGGACGGCCGCGCAGGGCGTCGCGCAGCAGCAGCTCGTTGTGGCCCATGCCGTAGAAGTCGCCGGTGTCGAGCAGGGTCACGCCGGCGTCGAGCGCGGCCCGGATGGTGGCGATGCTCTCGGCCTCGTCAGAGGGACCGTAGAGGTCGGACATGCCCATCAGGCCGAGGCCGAGGCCGGAGACGGCGGGACCGGTGGACCCGAGGGTGCGCTGGGGGAGAGTGCTCATGTCAGCAACGGTAGATGACGACTGACAGATTTCAAAGTCTGTCATTCCAAGGCCGCCAAGGGCGGGCGACGGGGTGCCTCACGGTGGCACTGTCAGGCGGCACGGCCCGACCGCGTCGCGGCCTCGACCAGGGCTCGGGCCGAGACCTTCGCGGCCTCCGGTGCGTCGGGGCTGGCGTCGAGCGAGCCACTGGCCAGGCCGCCGTCGAGCAGCAGGGTCAGCGAGCGCGCCAGCGACTCGGGGTCGCGCGCCCCGGCCTGCTCGGCCAGGCCGCGCACCCACGAGAGCACCGCCGCCTTGTGGGCCACCGTGCGGTCGTGCACCGCGGTGCCCGGCTGCGACTCGGCCGCGGCGTTGATGAAGGCGCAGCCGCGGTAGCCCTCCCGGCGGCACGCGGTGCGCAGGGCGTCGAACATGCCGACGAGCTGGTCCGCGGGGTCGGGGCCTGCCGCGGCGGCCGCCTGGTGCAGCTGGCCGGACCAGACGCCGTCGACCTTGTCGAGGTAGGCCACCACGAGGTCGTCCTTGGCCGGGAAGTGCTTGTAGAAGGTCGCCTTGGCCACGCCGGACTCGGCGATGATCAGGTCGACCCCGACCGCCCGGATGCCCCGGGCGTAGAACAGCGCGAAGGCGGTCTCGAGGATGCGCTCGCGAGCGGCACTGGGTCGCTCCGGGGTGGGGGTGGGCATCGGGCTCCTCCGTGTGCCGGCGTGTCGGATCCCAGCATACCTTGCGAGTAGACAGATCTGTCTGTTAGGTTTCCTGCATCGGTAGACAGGCCTGTCTACCCGAGCCTCCGAATCTTCTCCCAAGGAGAACCCCATGAAGATCGCAGTCCTCGGCACCGGCATGGTCGGCCAGGCGCTCGCAGCCCGGCTCCTCGCGCTCGGCCACGACGTGGTCGTCGGCACCCGCGACCCGCAGGTCTCCCTCGCCCGCACCGAGCCCGACGGGATGGGCAACCCGCCCTTCAGCGCCTGGCTCGAGGCCCACCCGGCCGCTGCCCTGGCCACCTTCGCCGACGCCACCGCCGGGGCAGACCTCGTCGTCAACGCGACCAGCGGTGCAGGCGCCATCGCGGCGCTCGAGCTGGCCGGCGCGGACAACCTCGCCGGCAAGGTCCTCCTCGACATCTCGAACCCGCTCGACTTCTCGGCCGGCTTCCCTCCCACCCTGTTCGTCAAGGACACCGACTCGCTGGGTGAGCAGATCCAGCGCGCCTTCCCGCAGACTCGGGTGGTGAAGACCCTCAACACGCTGAACGCACACCTGATGGTCGAGCCCAAGGCGCTCGGCGAGGAGTCGTCGGTCTTCCTCTCGGGCGACGACGAGGCGGCCAAGGCGACGGTCACCGAGCTGCTGGAGAGCTTCGGGCACACCGACGTCATCGACCTCGGCGACATCACCACCGCCCGCGGCACCGAGATGCTGCTCCCGGTGTGGTTGCGGCTCATGGGCGCTCTCGGCACCCCGATGTTCAACTTCAAGGTCGTGCGCTGACCATGACCACCGCGGCCCAGCCCATGACCGGCCGCACCGTGCTCGTCACCGGCGGGACCGGCGGGATCGGCGAGGCCACGGCTCGTGGCCTCGCCGGTCTCGGCGCCCGCGTCGGCATCGTCGGGCGCGACGAGGCCAGGGCGCGAGCGGCGGCCGAGCGCATCCGTGCGGCCGGCGGCGAGGTCGACGTCTTCGCCGCCGACCTCTCGGCGCAGCGGGAGGTGCGCGCGCTGGCCGAACGGGTGCTCGCGGCATACCCCCGCCTCGACGTCCTCGTGAACAACGTGGGCGGCTACTGGGCCCACCGGCACGCCACGGAGGACGGGCTGGAACGCACCTTCGCCGTCAACCACCTCGCGCCGTTCCTGTTGACCAACCTGCTGCTCGACCGGCTGCGCGAGAGCGCTCCGGCCCGCGTCGTCACGGTGTCGTCGGGGGCGCAGGCGATGGGACGCATCGACTTCGACGACCTGCAGGGGGAGGCGGACTACAACGGCCAGCGGGCCTACAACCAGTCCAAGCTCGCCAACGTGCTGTTCAGCTACGAGCTCGCCCGGCGGCTCGAGGGCTCGGGCGTCACCGCGAACGTCCTGCACCCCGGTGTCGTCCGCACGGCGTTCGGCCAGGAGGACTCGCAGGGCTGGATGCGGCTGATGCTGCCGGTCCTGCGACCGTTCATGAAGAGCCCGGAGAAGGGTGCCGGCACGTCGATCCACCTCGCCTCCTCGCCCGAGGTCGAGGGCGTCACTGGCCAGTACTTCGTGAACGAGCAGCCCAAGCGCTCCTCGAAGGCGTCCTGCGACACCGAGGCCGCCGCCCACCTGTGGCGGGTCTCCGCCGAGCTCGTGGGCCTGCCGTCCGCCTCTGCACGACGAGGGCTGGCGTGATGGACGTCGGCGTGCACCTCGTCAACTTCGCGGCCCCCGCGGGGCCGGCGGCGATCGCACCGACGCTGGCGCGCGCCGCCGAGGCCGCCGAACGGGCCGGCGTGTCCAACGTCTCGGTCATGGACCACTACCTGCAGATCGGCGGGGTGGGCGTGGGCGACGTGGACGCCCCGATGCTCGAGGGCTACACCACGCTGGGCTTCCTGGCCGCCCACACCAGCACCGTCGAGCTGCAGCTCCTCGTCACCGGCGTCATGTACCGCCACCCGGGGCTGCTCGCCAAGATCGTCGCCACCCTCGACGTGCTGTCCGGCGGCCGGGCGGTGCTCGGCCTCGGTGCCGGGTGGTACGAGCGGGAGCACGCGGCCTACGGCGTCCCCTTCCCACCGCTGGCCGAGCGGTTCGAGAGGCTCGAGGAGACCCTTCGGATCGTGCGCCAGATGTGGAGCCCGGACAACGGTCCCTGGGCCGGCCGGCACTACCAGCTCGCCGAGACCATCTGCTCGCCGCAACCGCTGCGGCGCGTGCCGGTGATGGTCGGCGGCTCGGGGGAGCGCAAGACCCTGCGTCTGGTGGCGCGGTACGCCGATGCCTGCAACCTCTTCGCGGGGCCGCAGTCGCCGCCCGAAGCGGTGGCCGCCAAGCTCGAGGTGCTCCGCGCGCACTGCGAGCGCGAGGGCACCGACTTCGACGGCATCCGCAAGACCGTGCTGTGGGCCGCCGGGCTCGACCCGAGCACCGCCGCGGGAGGCGCCGCCTTCGCCGCGCAGATGGAGCGGTATGCCGCGGTGGGCGTCAGCGAGGTGCACGTCATGCCGTGGTCCGGCGACCCGGTGCCGTTCATCGACGGCCTCGGCGAGCATGTCGTACCCCGGCTCTCTGGGCTGTTCTGACCCTCCCGGAGAAGGCGGGGTGCCAGCATGGGGGCGCAGGTCGACGTCGGACGGAGGAGCGCCATGAAGATCGCTGTGCTCGGGACCGGGACGGTCGGCAAGCACCTCGCCGCCGCGCTGGCCCGGCTCGGCCACGACGTGCGCATCGGCACCCGGGACCCCGAGGAGACCATGGGGCGCGGTGGGGGCCGCGGCCCGGAGGACCCGCCCTTCTCGGCGTGGTCGGCCGACCACCCGCAGGTGGGACTCGAGCCGTTCGCCCGCGCCGCGGCCCACGGTGAGCTCGTGGTCAACGCCACCAACGGCGGCGCCTCGCTGGCCGTGCTCGACCTCGCCGGCGCCGACAACCTCGCCGGCAAGGTGCTGATGGACATCTCCGACCCGCTCGACCTCTCGCAGGGCCTCCCGCCCACACCGTTCGTCAGGGACACCGACTCGCTCGGTGAGCAGATCCAGCGCGCCCACCCGCGGGCGTTGGTCGTCAAGACGCTCAACACCCTGACTGCGCACCTCATGGTCAACCCCCAGGTGCTGGGCGAGGAGACCACGGTCTTCATGTCGGGCAACGACGCCGGCGCCAAGGCCACCGTCGCCGGCCTGCTCGAGAGCTTCGGGCACACCGACGTCATCGACCTCGGCGACATCACCACCGCTCGCGGCACCGAGATGATGATGCCGGTGTGGCTGCGGCTCAGGCAGGTGCTGGGCACCGGCTCGTTCAACTTCAAGATCGTCCGCTGACGCCCGTCGCGGGCCGCGCCGGCCGGTCGCAATAGGCTGGGACGCATGAGCCCGGTCTACGACTGCAGCACCGAGTCCGGCCGCGCCGAGGGCGTGGCCAGGGCCGTCGAGGCGGTGCGCGGCGGCGAGGTCGTCGTCATCCCCACCGACACCGTCTACGGAATCGGCGCCGACGCGTTCTCCGAGGAGGCCGTCGCCGCCGTCCTCGCCGCCAAGGGCCGGGGGAGGGACATGCCGCCGCCGGTGCTGGTGCCCAACGTCCGCACTGTCGACGGGCTCGCCACCGACGTGCCGCCGTGGGCACGCGACCTCATCAAGGCGTTCTGGCCCGGCCCGCTCACCCTGGTGTTCAAGGCGCAGAGCTCGCTCATGTGGGACCTCGGCGAGACCAACGGCACCGTCGCCCTGCGGATGCCCCAGGACGACATCGCGCTCGAGGTGCTCGCCGAGGTCGGGCCGATGGCCGTCACGAGCGCCAACCTCACCGGCCAGCCCCCGGCCACGACGATCACCGACGCCGCCGCGCAGCTCGGCGCCGCGGTCAAGGTCTACCTCGACGGCGGCCCCCGCGCCGACAACACCCCCTCGACCATCGTGGACTGCACCGGCGAGCGCCCTGAGGTCCTGCGGGTGGGTGCCCTCAGCGAGGAGCAGCTCCAGGAGGTGCTCGCGGCGCACTTCCCGCCGGAGGCCGAGGAGCCCCCGCACCCCACCTACACCACCGGCGCCGACGACGGAACGGACGCCGACGAGGACCCCCAGCCCGACGGCATACAGTTGCCTGCGGACTCGACCCCACCGGCAGGAGAGCAGCAGTCATGACCTCACCGAGCGACGACACCTTCTACGGCTCCGACTTCGGGGCCCTGCAGTCCTTCGACCCCGACATCGCGGGGGTGCTGCTCTCCGAGCTCGACCGCATCCGTGGCGGCCTGCAGCTCATCGCCAGCGAGAACCTCTGCTCGCCGCAGGTGCTGACCGCCCTCGGGTCCACGCTGTCGAACAAGTACGCCGAGGGCTACCCCGGTCGGCGCTACTACGGCGGCTGCTCCGAGGTCGACAAGGCCGAGCAGATCGCCATCGACCGCTGCAAGGCGCTCTTCGACGCCGACCACGCCAACGTGCAGGCCCACTCGGGCGCCAGCGCCAACCAGGCCGTCTACGGCGCGTTCCTGCAGCCCGGTGAAACCCTCCTCGCCATGTCGCTGCCGCACGGCGGCCACCTGACCCACGGCACGAAGGTCTCCTTCTCCGGCAAGTGGTTCAACGCCGTGCACTACGGCGTCGACAAGGAGACCGAGGACATCGACTACGACCAGGTCGCCTCGCTCGCCCGCGAGCACCGGCCCAAGGTCATCCTGGCCGGCGGTTCCGCGATCCCGCGCCTGATCGACTTCGAGTTCTTCCGCAACCTCGCCGACGAGGTCGGGGCCATCTTCTGGGTGGACGCCGCGCACTTCATCGGCCTCGTCGCCGGCAAGGCCATCCCGAGTCCGGTGCCGTGGGCCGACGTCGTGTCGTTCACGACCCACAAGGTGCTCCGCGGACCCCGCGGCGGCGCGATCGTGTGCAAGGAGGAGCACGCCGCCAAGATCGACAAGGCGGTCTTCCCGATGATGCAGGGCGGCCCGCTCATGCACACCATCGCGGCGAAGGCGGTCAACTTCAAGGAGTGCGCGACCCCGGAGTACCAGGCCTACGCCAAGCAGGTCATCGCCAACGCGCGACAGCTCGCCACGACGCTGGGGGAGAACGGCATCCGCCCGACCACCGGCGGCACCGACACCCACCTGAGCCTGCACGACCTGCAGGGCGTCGGCGTCACCGGCAAGGAGGCCGAGGAGCGCTCCGACGCGGCCGGCATCGTGCTCAACAAGAACGCGATCCCATTCGACCCGCAGAAGCCCAACATCGCCTCCGGCATCCGTGTCGGCACCCCCTGCGTCACCACCCAGGGGATGGGCACCGAGGAGATGAAGGTCATCGGCGAGCTCATCGCGACCGCCGTCACCAAGGGCGACGCCGACCCCGACCACGCGGTCTCCAAGGAGGTCCGCGCCAAGGTGGGCGAGCTCGTGACGCGCTTCCCGGCATACCCCCGCTGACCCCGCCCACCGACGCAAAGGCGCGCCGTAGTTGAGGGAGTACCTCCTCGTCCTGATGGTGGCCGCGGTGATCACCTACGCCGCGACACCGCTGCTGCGCGCCATCGCCGTCAAGACCGGGGCGTTCACGCCCGTGCGGGACCGGGACGTGCACAGCGTGCCCATCCCGCGCCTGGGCGGGGTGGCGATCTTCCTCGGGTTCGCCGCCTCGATGCTCGCGGCGAGCCACCTGCCGCGGCTCGGCCAGGTCTTCGAGGCCGGGCCCGAGCTCAAGGGCGTGCTGTGGGGTGCCGCGCTGGTCTGCCTCGTCGGCGCCATCGACGACATCCGCGAGCTCGACTGGCTCACCAAGCTCGGTGGCCAGATCATCGCCGCGGGGTTCATGGCGTTCCAGGGCGTGCAGCTGTTCTCGCTGCCGCTGGGCGGGGTGACCGTGCTGCCGGCCCCGATCATGGTGGGGCTGACCGTGCTCACCGTCATCGTGTCGACCAACGCGGTGAACTTCATCGACGGCCTCGACGGCCTCGCGGCCGGGGTGGTGGGGATCGCGGCGACGTCGTTCTTCGTCTACAGCTACCTCATCTCACGCAGCTACGACCCGCCCAACGTGTTCTCGTCGGCGACGTTCATCTCGGCCGCGCTCATCGGCTGCTGCCTGGGCTTCCTCCCGCACAACTTCTACCCCGCGCGCCTCTTCATGGGTGACTCCGGGGCGCTGCTGCTCGGCCTGCTGCTCGCCGCGGCCACGATCTCCACGACGGGCAGCGTGACCCCCACCGACGTCAGCACCAACGACGTCGCGGCGACGCTGCTGCCGCTGGTGCTGCCGTTCGCGATCATCCTGCTGCCGCTGGTCGACGTGATGCTGGCCGTGGTGAGGCGCACCCGGGCCGGCCAGCGGCCGTGGCAGCCGGACGCCCTGCACCTGCACCACCGGATGCTGCAGATCGGGCACGGCCACCGGCGTGCCGTGCTGCTCCTGTGGCTCTGGGCGGCCGTGGCGGCGCTCGGCTCGGTGAGCTTCGTCTTCATCGACGACGCGCGCATCGCAGCCGCGGGGGTGCTGTGCGCGATCGTGGTGGCCGTGGTGCTGACCGTCTGGCTGCCGCGGTGGTCGACGCCCCGCCACAAGCCGCACGCGCTCAGCTGACGCCGGTCGCCAGCCGCTCCTCGAGGCGAGAGCGCACCAGGGGCCACTCGTCGCGCAGGATGCTGAACACGACCGTGTCGCGGAACGTGCCGTCGGCGCGGCGGGTGTGCCGCCGCAGCACGCCCTCGCGGGTGGCGCCGAGCCTGGCGATGGCGGCCTGCGAGCGCTCGTTCACCGCGTCGGTCTGGATCTTCACGCGCCCGAACCCGCAGTCCTCGAACGCGTGCGCGAGCAGCAGCAGCTTGGTCTCGGGGTTGACCGGCGTGCCCCACCACCGCGACCCGTACATCGTCCAGCCGAGGTGCACCCGCTCGTTGACGAGGTCGAGGTCGCCGAGCGAGGAGGTGCCCACCACCGTGCCCGCCTCGCCGAGGGGGCCGTCCCCGACCAGGCGCACCGTGTATGCCGTGCGGCCGGTTTCGCGCGCGGCCACGTCGGCCGCCACCCGTCGCTGCGTCTCGGCGAGGTCGGCCGGGGGCGGCCTCATGATGAAGCCCTGCGTGTAGACGACCGGGTCGGCCAGGACGGCGTGCAGGCCCTCGGCGTCTGCTGGCTGCACCGGGTCGAGGCGCACGAAGCGGCCGAGGAGCGGCTGGCCGGTGGGGGCGGTGGCTGGCACGAACGGAGGATATCCGCCGCATTCCACCCACATCGGGTGACGTGTTCCCCTACGGTCGGCCCGCCGACGAGACCCGCCGGCCCCGGAACGAGGGGGAGACCCGCTGTGACCTACACGCACCCGTCGGGCGACGAGCCCACCACCGCACCCGGCAGCGTGCCGTTCGCCAGCGGCTCCGCCGGCGACGTGCCGCTGCGCGGGGCACCGCTGCAGTCCGCTGCGCCGGTCCCGAGCGCGGAGGCGGCCGCCGCGGCCACCGAGTCGGCCGCCGCCCTGCGCGCCGGTGTCTCCGTGCCGGTCGTCGAGAACGTCGGCCGCGGGCTGCTCTTCTCGCTGGCCGCCATCCCGCTCGGTGTCGCGGCCGCCGTGCTCATCTGGCAGCTCGGCTTCATCGCCTCGATCACCAGCTTCGCCATCGCGGCAGGGGCCGCCTGGCTCTACACCCGCGGCGCCGGCTCGGTGCCGCGCGTCGGGCTCGTGCCGCTCATCGTGGTGATCGTGGCGGGTGTCGTGGCCTCGTTCCTCGCGGTCGTCATCTCCGACATGGTGCACTTCTACAACACGCCCGAGGGCGCCGAGCTGGGCTGGCCGAGCGCGACGAGCTTCGTCATGGGCAACCTGTTCGCCCCCGAGGTGCTGGGCACCTACGGCACCGACATGGCCATGTTCGGCGCGTTCGCCGCGCTCGGCGTCTTCAGCACGTTGCGTCGCCTGCTCGCCGCGAACCGCGCCTGACAGCTGCGCACCTGGCGCAGGCACTCTCGGCGAGCACGCGGCATACGAGTGCTGCGACCGACCGGTGCCCCGCCTGGTGGGGCACCGGTCAGGCAGCTGGATCACTGTGGTGGACCACCGGCCCCCTGAGGTCGGTGGTCCACCACAGTCATGTGAGCCGTCCCGGCAGGCGCGACGAGCCGATGTCCGGTTCACTGCCCGCATGGGACTGAGTACTGCGCAGCGCGCCGTCGTCGCCGTGGCCGTCGGGTTCGCCATCCCGGTGATCGGCTGGGCAGTTCCGGGGGAGCGTGGACCGGACACCCTCCCCGGAGCCCTCCTGCAGGGCGCGGTGATCGCCGTGGTCGTGCTCATCCTCCAGTCGATCCGCCAGGGAGCGCGCAGGGGAGCGCTCGAGGCGGGGCGCGAGCTGCGCGACGAGCAGCAGCGGGAGCGCACGGATTAGGAGCCGTCCCGGCGCTCGTGATAGTTTTCACAAGCACCTCGGGCGACCGTCAGGCGGCCGCCGTGCACCCGAATTCGCCGTCCGCCCCGACGAATCCAGGCAGGCTCCACCATGACGCAGCACCCCGCGCGCCAGGGACGCAGTCCCTTCCGTGGCATGGTGCTGGGCTCTGTGGCCTCCGGATCGGCCGGTGCGGTGCTGACGGCCGGGGTCCTGGGAGCCGCTCGCGGCGGGGACGGGCTGGTCGCGGCGTTGCTGGGGGGCGCCACGGCTCTGGTCATCCTCGTGGTGGGCCTGCTCGGCATCGGCGCCATCGTCGCGGGTCACCCCTCGATCTCCATGGCCGGCGCCTTCGTCGTCTACCTCGGCCAGCTGATCCTGCTCGCCGCCGTGGTGCTGGCGCTGCGCGACGCGGCGTGGCTCGACGGCCGCGCGTTCGCGATCGGCGCCGTCGTCACGACCGTGCTGGCCCAGGTCGGCCTCGTCCTCGGCTACACCCGAGCCCGCCACGTGATCTTCCCCGACGCGGGGGAGGTGACCCGATGACCGAGCCGAGCACCCCGTCGCCGGAGCAGCCGGAGCAGCACGAGAACCAGCAGCCTGGCCAGCAGTCCCGGCCCGAGAAGCACCCGCAGCGCTCGGAGGTGACCCCCCGGCGCAAGCCCGACGAGTCGCACCGCTGGAGCACCGAGACCGACGGCCCGAGCGAGACGGCGAAGGCCGACGCGCTCGGTGCCACGGTGCTCGCGTACCTCATCACCGGGCCCGCACTTTTCGGCGGCCTGGGCTACCTGCTCGACCGCCTCCTGGGCACCGGCGTCTTCGTCGTGCTCGGCGTCATCGGCGGGATGGCCGCTTCGCTGTACGTGATCTGGCTCCGGTACGGTACGTCATGACATCTGCCGAGGCGGCTCGCGACGAGCTTGGAGCCACGATGTCCACCACCACGATCGAGGAGAACCTGTGAGCCTGAACGCGCTGGCTGCGCCCGTCGCAACCTTCGCTTCCGCAGAAGGTGACGGTGAGTTCCACACTCCCACCCCCGACATCTTCTGGACCCCCCTCTTCGAGGTCGGTGGCCTGGTCGTCACCGAGCAGATCGTCTGGGGCCTGGTCTCGGTGCTCCTGCTCTCGGTCGTCATGGTCCAGCTGTCCAAGCGCGCCGCGGTGGTCCCGTCCAAGGGCCAGTGGCTCATGGAGGGCTTCTACAACTTCAGCCGCAACGGCATCGCCCGCGACATGATCGGCTCGCGCGAGTTCCTGCGCTTCGTGCCGCTGCTGTTCACTCTCTTCTCGCTCATCCTCGTGAACAACCTCTTCGGCATCATGCCGCCGATCATGTTCCCGACGATGAGCAAGATCGGCTTCCCGATCGCCCTGACGCTCGTGGTCTACGTCGTCTACCACGCCATCGGCATCAAGAAGCACGGCCTCGGCGGCTACTTCGCCCACATGCTGCCCGCCGGCCTCCCGGGGTGGATCAAGCCGGTCATCTTCGTGCTCGAGCTCATCACCTACTTCATCACCCGGCCGCTCACGCTGGCGCTGCGACTCTTCGGCAACATGTTCGCGGGTCACATGCTCATCGTGCTGTTCGTCTCGGCCGGCGCCTACTTCCTGACCCAGGGCGTGCTGTTCAAGCTCCTGAGCGTGCCCACGTTCGCCATGGCCGCGGTCATGACCCTGTTCGAGGGCCTGGTGCAGTTCCTGCAGGCCTACGTCTTCACGCTCCTGTCGGCCAGCTACATCGCCGGCGCCCTCGCCGACGACCACTGATCGACGGCTGCACCACCCCGTTTGACCCACAACTGAACACACGCACTCACCTTCGACCGCGGCACACGGCCGCGGCGGATCACTGAAACACGAAAGAGGAATCATCGTGGAAGGCAACCTCTCCCTCGTCGGCTACGGCCTTGCGACCATCGGCCCGGCCATCGCCGTGGGTCTGATCTTCGCTGCCTACATCAACGGTGTGGCCCGCCAGCCCGAGGCTCGTAACCTCCTGCAGCCGATCGCCATCCTCGGCTTCGCGCTCGCCGAGGCGCTCGCCATCTTCGGCCTGGTGCTCTTCTTCATCTGATCCACGTCAGAAGGCACCAGCTAACACCAGGCACTAGGCCAGAGGAGTACCCGTGATCACCACCGCTACTGCTTCGTCAGTTGTGGGGCTGGCGGCTGCCGAGGGGGCGAAGATGCCCCTCATCCCGCACATTCCCGAGCTCATCTTCGGGTTCGTGATGTTCGGGATCCTGTACTTCGTCGTGAAGTCCAAGGTCGTCCCCAACCTCGAGAAGGCGTATGCCGAGCGCACCGCCGCCATCGAGGGCGGCATGCAGCAGGCCGAGGAGGCCCAGCAGCAGGCCCAGGCGGCTCTCGAGCAGTACCAGGCTCAGCTGGCCGAGGCCCGTGTCGAGGCGTCCCGCATCCGCGAGGAGGCCCGCGAGCAGGGGGCCGCGATCGTCGCCGAGATGCGCGGCCAGGCCCAGTCCGAGGCCACCCGCATCACCGAGGCCGCCCAGAAGCAGATCGAGGCCGAGCGCCAGCAGGCGATCGTCTCGCTCCGCTCCGAGGTCGGCCGCCTGTCCACCGACCTGGCCAGCCGCATCGTGGGGGAGTCCCTCCACGACGAGACGCGCCAGAAGGGTCTCGTGGACCGCTTCCTCGCCGAGCTCGAGGCCGGCGAGATCCGTCCGGAGAAGGTCGGCGCGGCGGCTCCCGCCCAGCCGGCTGCCCCGGCTCCGTCGCAGGGCGAGTTCGACCTGCCGACGTCGGGCGGCCAGGGCCACGGCGCCCCCGGCCAGGACGCGTGATGCGCGGTTCGTCCCGGGGCGCCGTCACGGCGAGCCTGCGCGCCTTCGAGTCCGCGCTGCGGTCCGGCACGGACTGGAGCGCGCTCGCGGAGGACCTGTTCGGCGTCACGGCGGTGGCTGACGGCAACGCCACCCTCCGCCGTGCGCTGGCAGACCCCTCCCGCGAGGCGGCCGCCAAGCGTGACCTGGTGGGCCGGCTGTTCGACGGCAAGGTCTCGCCGGCCGCCGTCGGGCTGCTGTCCGAGATGGTCGCCCAGCGCTGGGCGACCGAGCGCGACCTGACCGACACCATCGAGCGCTTCGCCGTCGAGACCATCCTGGCCGGCGCCGAGGCGGGCAACCGGGCCGACCAGGTCGAGGACGAGCTGTTCCGCTTCGAGCGGGTCGTGGCCGGCAACCCCGAGCTCCGGGACGCCCTGACGGGCCGGGACGGCACGGCGCAGGACAAGGCCGACCTGGTCGGGCGCCTCCTGCAGGGCAAGGCCTCCGTCGAGACCGTGCGCCTGGCGCGCCAGTCGGTCCTCGCCCCGCGCGGGCGCCGGATCGACCGGACGCTCGAGCACTACCTCGCCCTGGCGGCCAGGCGCCGTGAGCAGCTGACCGCCGTGGTGACAGCGGCAGTCGACCTCGACGAGCAGCAGCGCCAGCGCCTCAGCCGCGCCCTCGAGGGCATCTACGGCCGTCGGGTGCAGCTCCAGGTCGTCGTCGACCGCAAGGTCGTCGGCGGCATCCGCGTGCAGATCGGCGACGAGGTCGTCGACGGCACCGTGCTCCGCAAGCTCGAAGGCGCCCGCCGGCACCTGGCCGGCTGACCCGAACCAGCCACCGGCACCCGAGGCCGGACAACTCGACAACACCAGTGACTTCCGGTCCACCAACAGCCGGCAGCGCACCACCAAAGGGAGAAGAGATCAGATGACGGAGCTTTCGATCCGTCCGGAGGAGATCCGGGACGCGCTGGACTCGTTCGTCCAGTCCTACGAGCCCGGCACGGCCTCCCGCGAAGAGGTCGGCCGCGTCACCGACGCCGGTGACGGCATTGCCCACGTCGAGGGCCTGCCCTCGTGCATGACCAACGAGCTGCTGCAGTTCGAGGACGGCACCCTCGGCCTCGCGCTGAACCTCGACGTCCACGAGATCGGTGTCGTCATCCTCGGTGACTTCTCCGGCATCGAGGAGGGCCAGGAGGTCAAGCGCACCGGAGAGGTCCTCTCCGTGCCCGTCGGCGACGAGTTCCTCGGCCGCGTCGTGAACCCGCTCGGCCAGGCCATCGACGGCCTCGGCGAGATCACGACCAGCCAGCGCCGCGCCCTCGAGCTGCAGGCCCCCTCGGTGGTCCAGCGCAAGTCGGTGCACGAGCCGCTGCAGACCGGTCTCAAGGCTGTCGACGCGATGACCCCGATCGGCCGCGGCCAGCGCCAGCTGATCATCGGCGACCGCCAGACCGGCAAGTCCGCCGTGGCGATCGACACGATCATCAACCAGAAGCAGAACTGGGAGTCCGGCGACCCGGCCCAGCAGGTTCGCTGCATCTACGTCGCGATCGGCCAGAAGGGCTCGACCATCGCGGCCGTCCGCGGCGCCCTCGAGGAGGCCGGCGCGCTGGAGTACACGACCATCGTCGCAGCCCCGGCGTCTGACGCGGCCGGCTTCAAGTACCTCGCGCCCTACACCGGCTCGGCCATCGGGCAGCACTGGATGTACCAGGGCAAGCACGTCCTCATCGTGTTCGACGACCTGTCCAAGCAGGCCGAGGCCTACCGCGCCGTGTCGCTGCTGCTGCGCCGCCCGCCGGGGCGCGAGGCCTACCCCGGTGACGTGTTCTACCTGCACAGCCGGCTCCTCGAGCGCTGCGCCAAGCTCTCCGACGACCTCGGCGCCGGCTCCATGACCGGTCTGCCGATCATCGAGACCAAGGCTGGTGACGTCTCGGCCTACATCCCGACCAACGTCATCTCCATCACCGACGGCCAGATCTACCTGCAGGCCGACCTGTTCAACGCCAACGTGCGTCCCGCGATCGACGTGGGTGTCTCCGTCTCCCGTGTCGGTGGCGCCGCGCAGATCAAGGCGATGAAGGAGGTCTCCGGTCGCCTGAAGCTCGACCTCGCGCAGTTCCGCGCGATGGAGGCCTTCGCGATGTTCGCCTCCGACCTCGACCCGGCCTCGCGCGCCCAGCTCGCCAAGGGCGCCCGCCTCGTCGAGCTGCTCAAGCAGAAGCAGGCCAACCCGTACCCCGTCGAGGAGCAGGTCGTCTCGATCTGGGCCGGCACCACCGGCCAGCTCGACTCCGTCGCGGTCGAGGACGTCGCCCGCTTCGAGACCGAGTTCCTCGACTACCTGCGCCGTGAGAAGTCGGGCCTGCTGGGCGCGATCCGCGAGTCCAAGAAGTTCGAGGACGACACCCGGTCCGGCCTCGAGGACGCCGTCAAGGCGTTCAAGGAGCAGTTCCAGGCGTCCGGCGAGGAGAACCTGCCGCTCGGCCACGAGCCCGAGCCCGGCGACCTCGAGACCGAGGTCGAGCAGGAGAAGATCGTCCGCCAGAAGCGCTGATGCGTATGCCGGGTGCGCGGCCTCGCGCACCCGGCACCATCGGTGCCCACGCGGCATACCCAGCTTGTAGGCATCGCGGCGCAGGCCGCACTGAAAACGAACGAGGAGAGGCGGAAACATATGGGAGCGCAGATGCGGGTCTACCGCCAGCGCATCCGGTCCGTCCAGGCGACCAAGAAGATCACCCGCGCCATGGAGCTCATCGCCGCGTCGCGCGTGGTGAAGGCGCAGCAGCGCGTCAGAGAGTCCTCCCCGTACGCCCGCGCGATCACGCGTGCGGTGTCGGCCGTGGCCACCTACTCCGACGTCGACCACCCGCTGACCACCGAGCACGAGAACGTGCGCCGCGCCGCGGTGCTCATCGTGACCTCGGACCGCGGTCTCGCCGGCGCGTACAGCTCCTCGGTCATCAAGGAGAGCGAGCGCCTCATCGGTGAGCTGCGCGAGGAGGGCAAGGAGGTCGTGCCCTACCTCGTCGGTCGCAAGGCGGTCGGCTTCTACCGGTTCCGCAAGCGTGACTACGCCGCCGAATGGAGCGGGTTCACCGACCAGCCGAACTTCGAGGTGGCCCGCGAGATCGCCGAGCGCGTCGTCCTGGACTTCACCTCGCCCTACGACGAGGGCGGCGTCGACGAGTTCCACATCGTGTTCACGCGCTTCGTGAACATGGTGACCCAGGAGCCCGAGGTCATCCGCATGCTGCCGCTCGAGGTCGTCGAGGGCGAGGAGGCCCCGGACCCCGAGGACGTGCTGCCCCTCTACGAGTTCGAGCCCAGCGCCGAGGACGTCCTCGACGCCCTGCTGCCGAAGTACGTCAGCTCCAGGATCTACAACTGCCTGCTGCAGGCGGCTGCCTCCGAGCTGGCCTCGCGCCAGAAGGCCATGAAGTCGGCGACCGACAACGCCGAGGAGCTCGTCAAGAAGTACACCCGGCTGGCCAACCAGGCCCGCCAGGCCGAGATCACCCAAGAGATCAGCGAGATTGTGGGCGGCGCCAGCGCCCTCGCCGACGCCAAGTAAGAAGGTAGAGAGAACACATGACTGCCACCGTTTCTGAGAACGCTGCAGGCACCTCCGCGCCTGGCGGTGTCGGGCGGATCGCCCGCATCACCGGCCCGGTCGTCGACGTGGAGTTCCCCGTCGACGCCATGCCTGAGCAGTACAACCTGCTCAAGACCGAGGTCGAGCTCTCGGGCGAGAAGAAGAACATCAACATGGAGGTCGCCCAGCACATCGGCGACAACATGGTCCGCGCGATCTCGCTGCAGCCGACCGACGGCCTCGTCCGCGGCGCCGCGGTGCAGGACACCGGCGGCCCCATCACGGTGCCCGTCGGCGACGTCACGCTCGGCAAGGTGTTCAACACCACCGGCGAGGTGCTCAACCTCGAGGAGGGCCAGACCTTCGAGGTCAACGAGCGCTGGGGCATCCACCGCAAGGCCCCGGCCTTCGACCAGCTCGAGTCCAAGACCCAGATGTTCGAGACCGGCATCAAGGTCATCGACCTGCTGACCCCCTACGTGCAGGGTGGCAAGATCGGCCTCTTCGGCGGCGCCGGTGTCGGCAAGACGGTGCTCATCCAGGAGATGATCGCCCGTGTCGCCCGCGACCACGGTGGTGTGTCGGTGTTCGCCGGTGTCGGTGAGCGCACCCGTGAGGGCAACGACCTCATGGTCGAGATGGAGGAGGCCGGCGTCCTCGGCCAGACCGCCCTCGTCTTCGGCCAGATGGACGAGCCGCCGGGCACCCGTCTGCGCGTCGCGCTCTCCGCGCTGACCATGGCGGAGTACTTCCGCGACGTGCAGAAGCAGGACGTGCTCCTCTTCATCGACAACATCTTCCGCTTCACCCAGGCGGGCTCCGAGGTCTCCACGCTGCTCGGCCGCATGCCGTCCGCGGTGGGTTACCAGCCGACGCTGGCCGACGAGATGGGTGTGCTCCAGGAGCGCATCACCTCGACCCGTGGCCACTCGATCACCTCGATGCAGGCGATCTACGTGCCGGCCGACGACTACACCGACCCGGCGCCGGCGACCACCTTCGCCCACCTGGACGCGACCACCGAGCTCTCGCGTGAGATCGCCTCGCTCGGCATCTACCCGGCCGTGGACCCGCTGACCTCGACCAGCCGGATCCTCGACCGCCGTTACATCACCGAGGAGCACTACACCACCGCGGTGCGCGTCAAGCAGATCCTCCAGCGCAACAAGGAGCTGCAGGACATCATCGCGATCCTCGGTATCGACGAGCTGTCCGAGGAGGACAAGATCCTCGTCAACCGCGCTCGTCGCATCCAGCGGTTCCTGTCGCAGAACACCTACGTCGCCAAGCAGTTCACCGGCATCGAGGGCTCGACGGTTCCGCTGGCCGACACCATCGAGGCGTTCACCAAGATCGCCGACGGTGAGTACGACCACGTCGCCGAGCAGGCGTTCTTCATGTGCGGTGGCCTCGACGACGTCGAGCGCCAGTGGGCGGAGATCCAGAAGAACCTCTGAGTTCTCCTCTCTCCCAGCACGAGTCGGAGGGCCGGTCGCGAGCAGCGGCCGGCCCTCCGGCATACCCAGGTGGTGTCGGGGTGCCGTCGGGGTGTCGTCGGGGTGTGCTCGGGGGCGACCCTGATGGCGGGCGGCCGCGGGGCGGAGAAGACTGGGGGCATGAGCCAGATCAAGTCCAGCTTCGCCCAGCAGGGCCTCGTCCGTCCCCGACAGGGACGCGTCATCGCCGGCGTCTGCGCCGGTCTCGGCCGCCGGTTCGGCCTCTCGCCGTGGACCGCACGGCTGCTCTTCGTGCTGGTCCTCATGCTGCTGCCCGGCAGCCAGCTGATCATCTACCCCGTGCTGTGGATCCTCATGCCGAACGAGGACTGAGGCCGGTCCCGGTCCGGGCGGACCGCGTCAGGAGCACCTCCAGTGGGCCGATAGACTGGGCCGGCACCCCCGTCACCACTGGAGGACCCACCGTGAGCCAGCTGCAGGTTGAACTCGTCGCCGCCGACCGCAAGGTCTGGGAAGGCGAGGCCGACATGGTCATCGCCCGCACCGTCGACGGCGACCTCGGCGTCCTGCCGGGTCACACCCCGCTGCTCGGGGTCCTCGTCGAGGGCGAGGTGCAGATCCAGACCTCCGGCACCACGCACACGGCGACCATCGACAGCGGCTTCCTGTCCGTCGACCGCGACCACGTCATCATCGTCGCGGAGGCGGTAGACGCCTCCAAGATCAGCGCCTAGCCGCGAGCGCGAGCATGTCGCCTCTCGTCACCGCCGAGATCGTGGCAGGCGTGCTCGTGCTCCTGGCGGTCAGCGTCCTGGCGTTCATCTTCATCCGCCGCCGGATGCTGGCCGCCGGCCGTCCGCTGATGGTCGCCGCAGTGCGGCACACCGGCCACGGCTACCGTCTCGGCCTGCTGCGCTTCGGCGGCACACGGCTGCAGTGGTTCACCCTGGTCGGGCCGTCCATGCGCCCGCAGCGCGAGTGGGAGCGCGTGCGCCTCGAGCTCGAGGCGCCGGGGTCGCCGCACGAGGTGATCGCGGGCATGCCGGACGCCGTGGAGGTCACCTGCCACTACGGTTCGGACACCTTCCAGCTGGCGCTGGCGCCCACCCATTACACCGCGGTGCGGTCCTGGCTGGAGAGCGCGCCGCCGGGGTTCAACGTCAACGTCGCGTAGCTGCCGCCCAGCAGCTCAGTCCTCCGCAGCAGCGGCGGACTTCTTCTTCTCCGGCGCCGCGGTTCGGCCGCCGCCGGGCTGCCACAGCACGTCGCCGCCGATCGGCAGGTTGGCCACTCGCGCGAGCACGAACAGCAGGTCGGAGAGCCGGTTGAGGTACTTCGCGGTCAGCACGTTCACGCCGCCCTGGCCCTTGGCGCTGCCCGGCTTCTGACCGTATGCCGCGATGGCGGCCCACGCCTGCCGCTCGGCCCGGCGGGCCACGGTGGTGGCGACGTGGAGGTACGCGGCCCCCGGGGTGCCGCCGGGCAGGATGAACGAGCGCAGCTTCTCGAGCTCGCCGAGGTAGCGGTCGCAGTCGGCCTCGAGCTCGTCGACCCACTCCTGCTGCACCCGCAGGGGCGGGTACTCGTAGGTCTCCTGCAGGGGCGTGCACAGGTCGGCCCCGACATCGAAGAGGTCGTTCTGGATGCGCAGCAGCGTGGCCCGGACGTCCTCGCGCAGGTCACCCGCGGCGAGCGCGACGCCGATGGCGGCGTTGGCCTCGTTGGCGTCGGCGTAGGCCTGCAGCCGCACGTCGGTCTTGCTCGTCCGGCTCATGTCGCCGAGGTGGGTCATGCCGTCGTCGCCGGTGCGGGTGTAGATGCGGGTGAGGTTGACCATGGCGACAGCCTCTCAGATGGCCGGAGCGGGGCGACCCGCAGGACCGCGGTGGTGTTCGGGCGTCGCTAGGCTGCACGGATGGCTGAGAGGTTCAGGGTCGTCGGAGGTGCCGCGCTGCGCGGCGAGGTCAGGGTCGCCGGCGCGAAGAACAGCGCCCTGAAGCTGATGGCCGTCGCGCTGCTGGCGCGGGGCCGCACCAGGCTCACGAACGTGCCCGCGATCCTCGACGTGACGATCATGGCCGAGCTGCTGCGCCGGCTGGGCTGCACCGTCGACTACGACCCCGCGGCGGGGGTTGCCGACATCGACGTGCCCGACGACATCGGCCACCGCGCCGACTACGACCTGGTGCGCGCGCTGCGGGCGTCCACCGCCGTGCTGGGGCCGCTGGTCGCCCGTTGCGGCGCCGCCGACGTCGCCATCCCCGGGGGCGACGCGATCGGCTCGCGGGGCCTGGACCTGCATGCCGCGGGACTCGAGGCGCTCGGCGCGAAGGTGCACGTCACCCACGGCTTCCTCGTCGCCGAGGCCCCGTCGGGGCTGCACGGAGCCGAGATCCGGCTCGACTTCCCCAGCGTGGGCGCCACCGAGAACGTGCTCACCGCAGCGGTGCTCGCCCGGGGTCGCACCCGGCTGGAGAACGCCGCCCGCGAGCCGGAGATCATCGACATCGCGGCGCTGCTGAACGAGATGGGTGCCCGCATCACCGGTGCGGGCACGGGCGTCATCGAGATCGAGGGCGTCGACCGGCTCGAGCCGGTGGAGCACGCGGTGGTGCCCGACCGGATCGCCGCCGGCACCTGGGCCTTCGCCGCTGCGGCCACCCGGGGCGACGTCGAGGTGGTCGGCGGCGTCGCCGAGCACCTCACCGCGGCCCTGTCGCTGGTGGAGGAGAGCGGTGCGACGGTGACCCGCACGGAGCGGGGGTTCCGGGTCGACTCCGGCGGGCGCCGGCCGCGGGCCTTCGACGTGGCCACCCTGCCGTACCCGGGTTTCCCCACCGACCTGCAGCCCTTCGCCATCGCCTGCAACGCGGTCGCGGAGGGCTCGGCGATGATCACCGAGAACCTGTTCGAGGCGCGCTTCCGCACCGTTCAGGAGCTGAGCCGCCTCGGCGCGGAGACCCGCATCGACGGACACCACGTCATGGTCCACGGCGTGGAACGGCTGTCGGGGGCGCCGGTGGAGGCCAGCGACATCCGGGCCGGGGCCGCCCTCGTCATCGCCGGCCTGGTGGCCGAGGGTGTGACGACGGTCAGCGGCGCCTCGCACATCGACCGCGGCTACGCGCACTTCGCCGAGGACCTTCGCGGTCTCGGCGCCGACGTGACGCGCGAGCCCGACGAGGAGTTCGTCTTCTGACCGGCGTCGCCGCCCGCGTCGACCCCCTCCGCGTCACCGTGGCTTTACCAGATCTTGATCTGTTCCGGGACAACCGAGACTGCCTCCGGATGCGTCTGTGTGAGTGAATAGCGCCACGAACTAGGGGGTTCGCATGACGGTGCGCAGTGTGGGGACGCTTCCCTTCGTGGTTCGCGAGCACGCGTTGGGGCAGGAGGTCGCGATCGGCGGCCGGATCTGTGTCCACTCCGTCCCGGACGTGCGGCTGCTGCTCCACGACGTCATCGACACCGGCACCGGCGACGTCCTCCTCCACCTCGGCGAGGCCGAGATCGGCGATGCCACCGGTCTCGGGGTGCTCGTCGAGGCCTTCAACCGGGCCCGCCGCGCCGGCCGCCGCCTCGCGGTCATCGACATGACGGCCCGCACCGAGCGCCTGTTGCGTGCGTCACGCCTCGACCGGGCGCTCGTCCGGCGCCCCGCAGGAACGGGATCCGCCGCCACCCCCGGCGGGGGCACTGTGGCGCCTCTCACCGCCTGAAGCACTCCCTGCCCCGCCGCGCCCGCGGGTACCTTCCCCGGTATGGCCGACTCCGCGAACGCCCCGACCCCCGCTGCCCAGGCGTCCCGTCGGGAGCGTGACCGCCCGTGGGTGATGCGCACGTATGCCGGCCACACCAGTGCCGCCGCGAGCAACGCCCTCTACCGCCGCAACCTCGCCAAGGGTCAGACCGGCCTCTCGGTCGCCTTCGACCTGCCGACCCAGACGGGGTACGACCCCGACCACCCCCTCGCGCGCGGCGAGGTCGGCAAGGTCGGCGTGCCCATCTCCCACATCGGTGACATGCGCGCGCTGTTCGACCAGATCCCGCTCGCGCAGATGAACACCTCGATGACGATCAACGCCACGGCCATGTGGCTGCTCGCGCTCTACCAGGTCGCCGCCGAGGAGCAGGCGGCCGCGGCGGGCGAGGACCCGGCGGCCGCGGTGCACGCCCTCGCCGGCACCACGCAGAACGACATCATCAAGGAGTACCTCTCCCGCGGGACCTACGTCTTCCCGCCGGGGCCGTCGCTGCGGCTGATCACCGACATGGTCGCCTACACGGTGGCGGAGATCCCGAAGTGGAACCCGACCAACATCTGCAGCTACCACCTGCAGGAGGCCGGGGCCACGCCCGTGCAGGAGATCGCCTACGCGATGAGCACCGCGATCGCCGTGCTCGACGCGGTGCGCGACTCCGGGCAGGTGCCGCCCGAGCGGTTCGGCGAGGTCGTCGGCCGGATCTCCTTCTTCGTCAACGCCGGCGTGCGCTTCGTCGAGGAGATGTGCAAGATGCGCGCGTTCGTGCAGCTGTGGGACGAGCTGACGCGCGAGCGGTACGGCGTGCAGGACCCCAGGCAGCGGCGCTTCAGGTACGGCGTTCAGGTGAACTCGCTCGGCCTGACCGAGGCGCAGCCGGAGAACAACGTGCAGCGCATCGTGCTCGAGATGCTGGCCGTCACGCTGAGCAAGGACGCCCGCGCCCGTGCGGTGCAGCTGCCTGCCTGGAACGAGGCCCTCGGCCTGCCCCGCCCGTGGGACCAGCAGTGGTCGCTGCGGATGCAGCAGGTGCTCGCCTACGAGTCCGACCTGCTCGAGTACGACGACCTGTTCGCCGGCTCGAAGGTCGTCGAGGACAAGGTGGCCGAGCTGGTCGAGGGCGCCCGCGCCGAGATCGACCGCGTGCAGGAGATGGGCGGGGCCGTCGCCGCGGTCGAGAGCGGGTACATGAAGGCGGCGCTGGTGGCCTCGCACGCGTTGCGCCGCCAGCGGATCGAGGCCGGCGAGGACGTCGTCGTCGGGGTCAACCGGTTCGAGACCACCGAGCCCAACCCGCTGACCGCCGACCTCGACACCGCCATCCAGACGATCGACCACGACGTCGAGGACAAGGCCGCTGCCGCCGTGCGCCGCTGGCGCGAGGAGCGCGACGCCGACGAGGCCGGGCGGGCCCGGGTCGAGGCGGCGCTGGGTCGGCTGCGCTCCGAGGCCCGGACCGAGGCCAACCTCATGGCAGCCACCCTCGAGTGCGCCCGGGCCGGCGTGACCACGGGGGAGTGGGCCGGGGCCCTGCGCGAGGTCTTCGGCGAGTACCGCGCGCCCACCGGCGTCTCCGGCTCGGTCGGCGTCTCGGGCGAGGCCGACTCCGCCCTGGCCGGGGTGCGCGAGCGGGTGCGGGCCACGAGCGAGGAGCTGGGGGAGCGCCTGCGCATCCTCGTCGCCAAGCCGGGGCTCGACGGGCACAGCAACGGCGCCGAGCAGGTCGCCGTGCGCGCCCGCGACGCCGGCTTCGAGGTGGTCTACCAGGGCATCCGTCTGACGCCGGAGCAGGTCGTCGCCGCGGCAGTCGCCGAGGATGTGCACCTCGTGGGCATCTCGATCCTGTCGGGCTCGCACATGGAGCTCGTGCCCGAGATCCTGCGCGGCCTGCGTGAGGCCGGCGCCGGCGACGTGCCGGTCATCGTCGGCGGGATCATCCCCGACTCCGACGCCAAGGCGCTGCAGGGGCAGGGGGTCGCTGCCGTCTTCACGCCCAAGGACTTCGGCCTGACCCAGATCATGGGCGAGATGGTCGAGGAGATCCGCCGTTCGAGGGGCCTGACCGCCTCCGCCGACGCGGCGCCCGTCCCCGCCTGACCCGACCCACGGTTCGGGGTGTTGCCGAGCGCAGTAGGGCTCGGCAATACCCCGAACGGGCGGGGGTGGCGGGCGTCAGAGCCAGGCGCCGCGGCGCAGGACGCGGCGGGCCTGGAGGGCGTCGTCGACCACGAGCACGTCGGCGTGGTTGCCCTCGGCCAGCGTGCCGACACCCGGCAGGGCCAGCGCCCGGGCGGGGGTCGTCGCGGCCGCTCGCACGGCGTCGACCAGCGGCACGTCGAGCTCGGTGACGCACCAGCGCACCTGGTCGAGCAGGCACGAGACGCCGCCGGCGAGGCTACCCGTCTCGGCCAGCCGCACGTCGCGGCCCTGCACCCGCACGTGCAGGCCACCGAGCGTGTAGTCGCCCTCGGGCAGGCCGGCCGCGGCCATGCAGTCGCTGACGAGCGCGACCTGGTCGGCGCCCACGGTGTCGAAGAGCATCTGCACCGTGCCGCCGTCAAGGTGCACCCCGTCGGCGATGACCTCCACCACCGCCTGTCCGCGCCCTGCGGCCGACAGCGCCGCGGCGACCGGCCCGGGCTGGCGCGACAGCAGCGGCGGCATCCCGTTGAAGAGGTGGGTGACGAGGGCCTGCCCGCCGCGCGCCGGGTGGTCGACGAGGGCGGCGAGGGCGGCCCGGGTGGCGCGCACGTCGGCGTCGGTGTGGCCGACCGCCCCGAGGATGCCCAGCCCGGCCATGACCTCGGGCAGCAGGTCGGCACCGGGCAGCTCGGGCGCCCAGGTCATCTGCGCGATGACCCCGGGACCCGCCTCGAGCACCAGGTCGTCGAGCAGCTTGAGGTCGGGGGCGACGAGGGCGGCGGGGTTCTGCGCCCCGCACCGCACGGTGGACAGGAACGGTCCCTCGAGGTGTATGCCGGCGAGCTCGCCGTCGCGGACCAGCGGCGCGCAGGCGCGCACGCCGGAGAGCAGCCGTTCGGCGGTGGCCGAGACGAGCGAGCCGACCACGGTGGTGCTGCCCGCCCGGTGGTGGTGGGCTGCCGCGGTGCGGGCGCTGCCCGTGTCAGTGCCGAACTCCCCGCCGCCGCCACCGTGGCAGTGGAGGTCGACCAGCCCCGGGAGGAGCGTCAGCCCCGCCTCCCACCCCTCCGGGGGCGTGGCACCGGCGTGCACGTGCGGCAGGGAGGCGCGCGGACCGGCATACCGGATCTGCCCGCCCGCGACGACGACGGCGCCGTCGGCCACCACGGCGTTGGGCAGCACCACCCTCCCGGTCAGGAGGGTGGCGGCTTCGGCGGGCTGGGTCTGCGGGCTCTGGGTCTGCGGCCTGTCAGGCGGGGAGGTCACGACAGGATGATGGACCGCGACAGGTGACGGGGCTGGTCAGGGTCTACTCCCGCGCGTGCCGCCTTCAGCAGGCACAGCCGGTGCAGGCGCACGAGGTCGGCGACCGGGTCGATGTCGCGGTGCTCGAAGTGGGCGCCCGTCGCGCGCACGTCGTCGGCCAGGCCCTCGGGCACCTCGCCGAACGCCCAGGTGGCCCGGCCGGCCGTGGCGATGCTGATCGGGCCGTGGCGGTACTCCATGGCCGGGTAGGCCTCGGTCCAGAACTGGGCCGACTCGCGCAGCTTCAGGGCAGCCTCGTTGGCGAGGCCCACGGTCCACCCGCGACCGACGAAGCTGATCTGCTCGGCACCGGCGACGCCGGTCAGGGCGCCGGCCTCGTCCTCGGCCAGCACGGCGCGGGCGTCGGCGACCGCCCCGTCGAGGTCCTCTCCGAGCGTGGCGCGAAGCAGCATCAGGGTGGTGGTGGCGAAGCGGGTCTGCACGACCGACTGCTCGTCGACCTCGGGCAGCATCAGGGCCTCGGTCGCGAGCCGGGGGATGGCGGTGCCCTCGGTGGCGACGACGGCGGTGGTGCGCTGGCCGCGGTCGCGCAGCGCGGTGAGCAGCTCGATGACCTCGGTCGTGGTGCCCGAGCGGGAGATGGCCACGACGTGGTCGTAGCTGCGGCCGGTCGGGAACTCGCTGGCGGCGTGGGCCTCCGTGCGGCCGCCGGCGCTGCCCGCCTGCTCGCGCAGCACGGCATACGCCTGGGCCATGAACCAGGAGGTGCCGCAGCCGACGACGGCCACGGACTGGCCCGGCTGGGGAAGCACCGCACGGGCCTCGTCGACCCGCTTGAGCACCCTGTCCCAGTCGTCGGGCTGGGTGGCGATCTCGGCAGCGAGGTGGCTGTCGTACGTGGTCATCGGCATCCGTCCGGTGAGTGATTACGATCGCTGACATTGTCGAGCAGTCAGAAACGCTCAGTCAAGGCGTTCGGTAACTTTTCCACGGAGACTTGGTTGCCGGTGGGAGAAATGCTTGACGGCGGGGGAGCCAGAGGCCAATCTGTCCCCCGCAGCGCCGCAGTTTCTGACCGAAGCAGCAGCGAACCGACAGCAACCAATCAGCGTCGCTCGACACTGGGGTAGGAGTGCAGACAATGACGTCACGACACATGAGCGCGGTTCGCGTGGCCGCGTTCGCGCTGGCCGGCGGGCTGGCCCTGGCCGCCTGCAGCGGAGGGTCCGGCGCGGGCACCGCGGGCGGTGGCAGCGGCGAGTCGGCCGCGAAGGCCACGAAGATCAAGCTGGTGGCCGCGGAGTACTCCAAGGACCACACCGCCGCCTTCTGGAACCAGTTCGCCGAGAAGTACAAGGCGAAGACCGGCACCGAGCTCGAGGTGCAGGTCGTCAGCTGGGACACGATCGACCAGACCTCGAGCACGATGATCCAGAACAACAACGCCCCCGACATCCTCAACCTCAACGCCTACGCGTCCTACGCCAAGGACGGGCTGCTCTACAACGCCGACGAGGTGCTGCCCGAGGCGGCCAAGAGCGACCTGCTCGACTCCTTCGTCAAGAGCGGCACCTACGACGGCAAGCTCTATGGCTTCCCGGACCTGTCCTCGGCGCGGGCGTTCTTCTACAACAAGGCGATCTTCAAGAAGGCCGGCATCGCGGAGCCGCCGAAGACGTGGGACGAGTTCGAGGCCGCCGCCAAGAAGATCAAGGCGCTCAACGACGGCAGCATCCCCTACGCGCTGCCCCTCGGCCCCGAGGAGTCGCAGGGCGAGTTCTCCATGTGGCTGTTCAACAACAGCGGCGACTGGAAGAAGGACGGCAAGTGGACCATCAACTCGGCTGAGAACGTCGAGGCGCTGACCTTCCTCAAGAAGATCACCGACGAGAAGCTCACCCAGAACAACCCGGGCAAGACCAACCGCGCCGACGCGTTCAACCTCTTCAAGTCGGGCAAGGTCGGCATGGTCGTCGGCTTCTCGCCGCTGGCCGGCCAGCTCGACGAGGAGAAGAAGGTCGACTACGGCGTCGCGCCGATGCCGACCAAGATGAGCGAGCCGCAGACCTTCGGCGTCACCGACTACCTGATGGCGTTCAAGAAGCCCGGCAACCAGGAGGCGGTCAAGGCCTTCTACGAGCTGTACTACCAGAAGGACCAGGTCAACGAGTTCATCAAGGCCGAGGGCTTCCTGCCCGTCACCAAGAGCGGCGTGGAGTTCTTCAGCAGCGACGAGAAGCTCAAGGTCTACCTGGACACGCTTCCCAACGCCCACCTCACGCCCACCGACGACCCGAGCTGGGACAAGCTGAAGCTCGCCGTCCAGCAGAACCTGGGCGCGGCCGTCGGCAGCGGCGGGGACCCGAAGAAGGTCCTCGACGACCTGCAGAAGCAGGCCGAGAGCGGCAGCTGACCGTGCCCGACCAGCAGTCCGACGTGGTGGCCGCGGGGGGTTCTCCCGCGGCCACCACCGCACGGGGCGAGGGCGGGGCAGGGCCGCGGGCGCGTTCGGCACGGGGCGCAACCGGTATGCCGCGTGGCCGGCGCCGGACGGACCGCGCCTCACTCGGCTCGGCCCTGCTGTGGCTCGGGCCCGCCCTGCTGCTCATCGCCGGCGTGGTGGTCTACCCGGCCATCGAGCTCGTGCGGGCGTCCGTGAGCGAGTTCTCCATCACGGGCCTGCGGCTCGGCGACGCGGGGGGCAGCAACTACAGCGCGGTGCTCGACCACCCGATGCTGGGCACCGTGCTGGCCAACTCCGTCGTGTGGGTCGTCGCCGTGGTGGCCCTGACCATGGTGGTCAGCCTCGGCGTCGCGCAGTTCCTGGCCAAGGACTTCTGGGGCCGCAAGGTGGTGCGCTGGGCGATCATCGTGCCCTGGGCGGCCTCGGTGGTCATCACGGCCAAGACCTTCGTGATGATCTATGACTACTACTACGGCACCCTCAACCTCCTCCTGTCGAAGGTCGGCCTCGGGCCCGTCGACTTCCTCGGCAGCGATGCCTGGATCATGCCGTCGATGGTCCTCGTCGGGGTCTTCGTCTCCATCCCGTTCACGGCCTACGTGTTCGTGGCCGGGCTCAACGCCATCCCCACCGAGGTCTACGAGGCGGCCCACGTCGACGGCGCCAGCCCGTTCCAGACCTGGTGGCGGATCACCCTGCCGCTGCTGCGTCCCGCGCTGCTCGTGGCCGCGGTGCTGAACATCATCAACGTCTTCAACTCGTTCCCGATCATCTACACGCTCAACGACCGCAACCCCGGCTTCGCGCACGACACGACGATCACGTTCATGTACAAGCTGGCGTTCAAGAGCGCCGAGAAGGACGTGGGCATGTCGGCCGCCGCGGGTGTCTTCAACGTGCTGCTGATCCTGGCCGTCGTCATGGTCTACCTGAGGTTCACGAGATGGCGGGAGGAGACGGCATGAGCGCGGTCACCCAGACGGGCACCCACGGCGGTGCCGTCGGCGCGGGTGCGGGCGGGGGCACGCGGCATACCGGCTGGAAGCGCCACCGCACCTGGGTGCTCCCGGTCGCGGGCCTGGGGCTGACGTTGGCCTTCCTCGCGCCCTACATCGTGATGCTGCTCAACTCGCTGCGCCCGAGCGGCGACGTCGTGCGCACCCCGCCGACGTTCCTGCCGCGCGAGTGGCAGCTGTCGACCTACTCACAGGTCCTCGCCGACGAGCGGTTCCTCAACTGGCTCAAGACCTCCCTGGTCGTGGCCGTCGCCTCGACGCTCATCGTCATCGCGGTCTCCATCCCGGCCGCCTACTACACCGCGAGGTTCCGCTTCCCCGGCCGGATGGCGTTCCTGCTGCTCGTGCTGGTCACCCAGATGTTCTCGCCCACCGCGCTGGTCGTCGGCATCTACCGCGAGTGGTTCAACTTCAACATGGTCAACACCTACGGCGCGCTGATCCTCACCAACGCGGCGTTCAACCTCGCGTTCGCGGTGTGGATCCTGCACGGCTTCTTCGCCTCCATCCCCAAGGAGGTCGAGGAGGCGGCCCACCTCGACGGCTGCAGCCGGTTCGGCACGCTGCGGCGGGTGATGCTGCCGCTCACGCTGCCGGGGATCGTCACGGCGGTGATCTTCACGTTCATCGCTGCCTGGAACGAGTACGTGGTCGCGCTGACGCTCATGCTAGACGAGAGCAAGAAGCCGCTCACCGTGGGCATCACGTCCTACGTCACGGGTTACGAGCAGCACTGGGACCAGCTCTTCGCGGCTGCGATCATTGCCATCGTGCCCGTGGTCATCCTGTTCGCCCTCATCGAGAAGCACCTCATCGGCGGTCTCACGGCCGGCTCGGTCAAGTGACCGAGGCCGGCGACCTCGCCGCGCAGGGCGACCCGGCGGTGGAGCGCGGCCGGGTGATGGACCGCGGCACCCGCTGGAGCGCCCTGCTCGGGCTGCTCGCCGAGCACGGACGGCTGACCGTCGCCCAGGTCGTCGAGGCGCTGGGCGTCTCGGAGGCCACGGTGCGGCGCGACTTCGGCGAGCTCGCGGCCCAGCAGCTGGTGACGCGCACCCACGGAGGGGTGGTGGCGACGGCAGTGGCCTACGACCTGCCGGCCCGCTACAAGCAGTCCTCCGGCGACACCGCCAAGGACCGGATCGCCGCTGCCGCAGCGGAGCTCGCACTCGAGGGCTCGGTCGTCGGCTTCAACGGCGGCACCACGACGAGCGCCACGGCGCGGCGCCTCGCGGCGCGTGCCGACCTCGCGAGCTCGGCGCAGCGCCCGGCCATCACCGTCGTCACCAACGCGCTCAACATCGCGACCGAGATGGTGCTGCGCCCGTTCATCCGGTGCGTCACGCTCGGCGGGGTCGCCCGGCAGGAGTCGTACGAGCTGTCCGGTCCGCTCGCGTCGATGGTGCTGAACGAGCTGTGGCTCGACACCGTCTTCCTCGGCGTCGACGGCGTCTCGGCCCAGGCCGGGGCGACGTGCCGAAACGAGGGAGAGGCCGGCATCAACGCGCTGATGGTGGAGCGCGCCGACCGGGTCGTGGTGGTGGCCACGGGTGACAAGGTGGGGCGACGGGCCTTCGCCCGGATCTGCCCGACCGCGAGGATCGACGTGCTGGTGACCGACCCGTCCGCCCCGGACGACGACGTCCGGGCGCTCCGTGCGGCCGGGGTCACCGTCGAGCGGGTCTCGTGAGCGTCGAGGAGCCCGCCCCGGTCGACATCGCTGGCGCGGACGTCGTCGCCGCCGTGGACGTCGGCGGCACACGCATCAAGTCGGCCCTGGTCGACCGCAGCGGGACCGAGCTGGTCTCCGCCACGGCCCCGACGCCGCGCGACCTCGGCCACCCGGGAGCGCTGGTGGTCGCGGTGACCGGCACCGTGGCCGCCCTGCGCGCGCAGGCGACCGAGAAGGGCCTCGCGGCGCGGCTCGGCGGCTGTGGCGTGGTGGTGCCCGGCCTCGTCGACGACGCCCGTGGTGTGGCGGTGTTCTCGGCCAACCTGGGCTGGCGCGACCTCGACGTCGTGTCGCCCCTGGAGTCGGCGCTCGGCATCCCTGTGGCCCTCGGCCACGACGTGCGGGCCGGCCTGGTGGCGGAGGCGAGGTGGGGAGCGGCGCGTGGCGCCGACCACGCCATGTTCGTGCCGCTCGGCACGGGCATCGCCGGTGCGCTCATGGTCGACGGGCGCGTGCTGCACGCCGGTGGGTATGCCGGCGAGCTGGGCCACGTGGTCGTCGAGCCCGGGGGGCCGGTGTGCGGCTGCGGCGCCCATGGCTGCCTGGAGGCGGTCAGCTCTGCCTCGGCCATCGAGCGGGCGTACGCCCACCGCCTCGGGCTGGCCGAGCAGGTCACCGCCAAGGAGATCGGCGCCCTTGTGGCGCAGGGGGATCCGGACGCCGTGGCGGTCTGGGGCCATGCTGTCGGTGCCCTGGCCCGCGCCGTGGTCATGGCGGTGACCCTCACGGGGGTCGACCTCGTGCTCGTCGGTGGCGGGCTGGCGCAGAGCGGCGACCTCCTGCTCGAGCCGCTGCGCCGCGACGTGGCCGGCGCCCTGACCTTCCAGCGCCCGCCGGCCATCGCCCGGGCGGCGCTCGGCGACCGGGCCGGGTGCCTCGGCGCCGCCTGCCTCGCGTGGGACCTGACGTGATCGTCACGGTCACCCTCAACGCGGCCCTCGACGTCACCTACACGGTCGCGCGCCTGGAGCTGCACCGCAGCCACCGGGTCACCTCGGTGACCGAGGTGGCCGGCGGAAAGGGCGTGAACGTCGCCTCCGTGCTGGCGGGCCGGGGAGTGCCGGTCATCGCCACCGGGCTGCTGGGCGGCGGGACCGGCGAGCGGGTCCGGGCCGACCTCGACGCCCGCGGCCTCGCCCACCGCTTCTCGCCGTGCGCGGGGGAGTCGCGCCGGGCCGTGACGGTCGTCTCGGAGGCCGACGGCGACGCCACCGTGCTCAACGAGCCCGGACCCACCGTCACCGACGAGGAGTGGCAGGCCTTCCTCGCCGACCTGCGCGCGCTGCTCACCGAGGTGCGTCCCGCCGTGGTTGTCGCCTCGGGAAGCCTGCCCCGCGGCATACCCACCGACGCGTATGCCGCGGTGGTGCGCGCCGCCCACGAGGTCGGCGCGCTCGCCGTCTTGGACTCCTCGGCGCAGGCGCTCCGGGCCGCCCTGCCGGCGAATCCGGACCTGGTCAAGCCCAACCGCGACGAGCTCGCCGAGGTCACCGGGACGGGGGACCCGGTCGCCGGCGCGCGGGCGCTGGTCGAGAGGGGAGCGCGCGAGGTCGTGGTGTCCGCCGGCCCCGACGGCCTGGTCGACGTCACGGCAACCGGCGAGGTGGTGCGCGCCGGGCTGGAGCAGCCGTTGGCGGGCAACCCCACCGGTGCCGGCGACGCCGCCGTGGCGGCCCTGGCCGCCGGGCTCGCGAGTGGTCGAGGGGCGCGGGACGTCCTGGCCGACGCCGTCGCCTGGTCGGCCGCCGCAGTGCTCCACCCCCTGGCCGGGAGGGTCCGGCCCGACGACGTCGACCGCCTGCGCCCGCTCGTGCGGCTGCAGCAGGACCCCACCGAGCCGTCACCAGGCCAGTGGTCACCAGTTCAGCCGTCACCACCCCAGGAGGGTCGCCGTGCTCACCCCGCTCCATGACGTCCTGCGCGAGGCCCGGGCCGAGGGCCGGGGGGTGGCGGCCTTCAACGTCATCCACCTCGAGCACGCCGAGGCGCTGACCCGCGCGGCTGAGCAGGTGGGCCTGCCCGTGGTGCTGCAGGTCAGCGAGAACACCGTGGCCTTCCACGGTTCGCTCGCCCCGGTCACGGCCGCCACGAGGGTGCTCGCCGAGCGCGCGACCGTGCCCGTGGTGCTGCACCTCGACCACGCGGTGAGCGAGCTGCTGGTCGACGAGGCGCTCGGCCTGGGCTTCACGTCGGTGATGTTCGACGGCTCGAAGCTCGACGACGCGCAGAACCGCGCGGTGACGCGAGCCGTCGTCGAGCGCTGCCACGCCCGGGGCGTCAGCGTCGAGGCCGAGCTCGGGGAGATCGGCGGCAAGGACGGCGTGCACGCGCCCGGGGTGCGCACCCGCCCCGAGGAGGCGGCCGCCTTCGCCCGGGACACGGGGGTCGACGCGCTCGCGGTGGCCGTGGGCAGCTCGCACGCGATGACCGAGCGCACCGCCGAGCTCGATCTCGATCTCATCGCCGCCGTCCGGGGCCAGGTCGACGTCCCGCTCGTGCTGCACGGGTCGTCAGGGGTGCCCGACGACGGCCTCGCAGCCGCGGTGCGGGCCGGCATGACCAAGGTCAACATCGCCACGCACCTGAACGCCGTCTTCACCGCGACCGTGCGCGCCCGGCTCGACGCCGACTCGAGGCTGGTCGACACCCGGAAGTACCTCGGCCCGGCGCGCGACGCCGTGCAGGCCGAGGCCGCCCGCCTGCTCGAGCTCGTCGCGCTGCGTTGACCCAACAGGCGTGCTGACCCCTCCCGGTTCGAAGTATTCCCGCCCCCACATTCGGGGCAGTAATACCTCGACCCGGGGGCGCTAGAACACCGGGGGCGCTAGAACAGGCGGGTCGTGGTGTCGTCGATGCCGCGCAGCGCGTCGTAGTCGAGCGTGACGCAGCGGATGCCGCGGTCCTGGGCCAGGGTGCGCGCCTGCGGCTTGATCTCCTGGGCGGCGAAGACGCCGGTCACCGGGGCGAGGTGCGGGTCGCGGTTCATCAGCTCGAGGTAGCGGGTCAGCTGCTCGACGCCGTCGATGTCGCCCCGCCGCTTGATCTCCACCGCTACCGACCCGCCGAGGTGGTCCTTGCACAGGATGTCGACCGGGCCGATCGCGGTCATGTACTCGCGGCGCACCAGCGTGTAGCCGTCGCCGAGGGTGTGGATGTGCTCGGCCAGGAGCTTCTGCAGGTGGGCCTCGACGCCGTCCTTGATCAGGCCGGGGTCGACGCCGAGCTCGTGGGAGGTGTCGTGCAGCACCTCGTGGATGAGCACGCGCAGCCGGTCCTCCGACTTGGCGTGCTGCACCTGCCACACCAGGGAGACGCCGTCGGCGACCTCGTGCTCCTCGGGGGAGAGCTCGGCCATGGCACACGGCGGCGACATCCAGTTCAGCGGCTTGTAGGAGCCGCCGTCGCTGTGCACCAGCACCGAGCCGTCGGCCTTGACCAGCAGCAGCCGGGTGGCCAGGGGGAGGTGGGCGCTCAGCCGCCCGTCGTAGTCGACGCTGCACTTCGCAATCACCAGACGCACAGTCCGACACCCTAACCCGGGCCGGCCGCCCCGTTGCACGCGCGGGCGTGGGCAGCGCAGACTCGAGGTAGAGGTGAGTTCGATGGTGAACCTGCTGGCCTACCTCGCCCTCTGCGGGGTGATCGTCGCGACGTTCGGCGCGGCGTGGTCGGTGCTGGAGTGGTTCGCCACCGGACGGCCTCCCCGCTCGGTGCGGTGGCTGGCCGACCGGGTGCGTCCCCGCCTGCCCCGCAGCCTCCGCCGGCGCCGCCGCGAGCCCGAGCCGCTGCCGCCCGTGCTTCTCGGCCTCGAGCTCCGCCGGCTGGGGGCGGAGGTCCAGCGGATCGACAGCAGCGACCTCCCCGCCAAGGCCATGAGGTTGCGCGCGGCCACCGCGGCCTACGACTACGTGCTGCTCGAGGCCTGCCGCAGCCTCGAGGTCCCGCTGCCCGGCAAGGCGAGCCCGATCGGCACGCCGCTCACCCAGGACCAGCGCCTGGCCGCCGAGACCTCGCTGGTGGGGGCCGGCTTCACCTGGTGACCTGACCTGCGCCGGGTCGGCGCTTGCCGCCGGCGCTCGCCACCCGGGGTGGGGAGGGTCACGCCGAGGGGGTCTCCCCGCGGCATACCGCCTCTGACACACTCGCGCCTATGGCTCGTGACTTCAGCAGCGTCGGTGTGGTCGGACTCGGCACGATGGGTGCCGGCATCGTGGAGGTGTTCGCCCGCAACGGCATCGACGTCGTGGCCGTCGACGTCGACGACGCCGCGGTCGAGCGGGGCCGCGCCCACCTGCAGCACTCCACCGACCGCGCGGTCAGCCGCGGCAAGCTGACCGCCGAAGACCAGGCGGCGCTGCACGGGCGGGTCACCTTCACCGCCGACCTCGGCGACCTCGAGGACTGCCAGCTCGTGGTCGAGGCGGTGCCCGAGCACCTCGACCTCAAGAAGGAGATCTTCGCCAAGGTCGACGGCATCGTGGCGCCCGACGCGGTGCTGGCCACCAACACCTCGAGCCTGCCGGTCACCGAGATCGCCGTCGCCACGAGCAACCCCAAGCGGGTCGTGGGCATGCACTTCTTCAACCCGGCGCCGGTGCTGCAGTTCGTCGAGGTCGTGCGCACCGTCGTCACCGAGGACGAGGTGTTCGAGGACGTCAAGGCCCTCGCGCAGCGCCTCGGCAAGCAGCCGGTGGTCGTCGGCGACAAGGCCGGGTTCATCGCCAACGCGCTGCTCTTCGGCTACCTCAACCACGCCGTCTCGATGTTCGAGTCCCGCTACGCCAGCCGCGAGGACATCGACGCGGCCATGCGTCTCGGCTGCGGCTACCCGATGGGCCCGCTGGCGCTGATGGACCTCATCGGCCTCGACACCGCCTACGAGATCCTCGACACGATGTACAAGCAGGGCCGCGACCGCCTGCACGCCCCGAGCCCGATCATCAAGCAGATGGTCAGCGCCGGGCTCAAGGGCCGCAAGAGCGGGCGGGGCTTCTACACCTACGCCGAGGCCGACTCCTCGCAGGTCGCCGCCGACCACCTCACGCCGCGGCCCGACGGCGAGGCGGGAGTCGAGAAGCGCCCGGTCAGCCGCGTGGGCGTGGTCGGGTCGGGCACCATGGCCACCGGCATCGTGGAGGTCTTCGCCAAGGCCGGCTACGACGTCGTCTTCGTGGCCCGCTCCGACTCCAAGGTCGAGGCCGTGCGCGCCGCTCTGGCCAAGAGCCTCGAGAAGGCGGTGCAGCGCGGCAAGCTCACGGAGGAGGCCCGCGACGAGGCGCTCGGCCACGTCACCGGCACGACCAGCCTCGACGACCTGCGCGACGTCGACATCGTGGTCGAGGCCGTGGTCGAGGACCTCGGCGTCAAGCGCGCCCTCTTCGAGAACCTCGACGAGATCTGCCAGCCCGGGGCCATCCTCGCCACGACGACCTCCTCGCTGCCGGTCGTCGAGTGCGCCGCCGTCACGAAGCGCCCGCAGGACGTCGTCGGCATGCACTTCTTCAACCCCGCCCAGGTCATGAAGCTCGTCGAGGTGGTCTCCACCGTCTCGACCGCGCCCGACGTGGTCGCCACGGTGCAGGACCTGTGCGCGAGGGTCGGCAAGCACGCCGTCACGTGCGGCGACCGCTCCGGCTTCATCGTCAACGCGCTGCTCTTCCCCTACCTCAACGACGCGGTGAAGATGCTCGAGGCCAACTACGCCTCGGCCGACGACATCGACACCGCGATGAAGACCGGGTGTGGCCTGCCCATGGGCCCGTTCGAGCTGCTCGACGTCGTCGGCCTCGACGTGGCGCTCGCGATCCAACGCCAGCTCTACCTCGAGTTCCGCGAGCCGGGCTTCGCGCCGGCGCCGCTGCTCGAGCACCTCGTCACGGCCGGCTACCTCGGCCGCAAGACCGGACGCGGCTTCCGCACCTACGCCTGAGCCACCACCCGGTATGCCGCGTGGTCCCGGCCACGCGGCATACCTGCGTCTTTGCGAGGATGGGGCCGTGCCCCGCGCCAACCGCCGCCGCCGCGACGACGTTCCGCTGAACGTCGACCGCGCGCTCGGTGGGCGCACGCAGCGCGAGTCGTATGCCGGGGCCGAGTGGTTCGTCCGCCGCGTCACCGGGGCGGGTGCCAGCCGCGCCTACCTGTGCCCCGGCTGCCAGCACACCATCGCGCTCGGCACGCCGCACGTCGTGGTGTGGCCGGCCGACGGCGTGGGCGGTCTCGACGACCGCCGCCACTGGCACTCACCGTGCTGGTCCGCCCGGGGCCGGCGCCACACCCAGGGGTCGATCCGATGAGCCTGCACACCAAAGACCTCGGCGAGCACGGGTCGCGAGTCGTCTTCTGCCACGGGCTGTTCGGGCAGGGGCGCAACTGGACCCAGATCGGCAAGCAGCTCGCCGGCGAGCACCGGGTGACCCTGGTCGACATGCCGCACCACGGGCGGTCGTCGTGGCCGGAGGAGTTCGACTACGTCGACGTCGCCGACCGGATCGCCGGGCTGCTCGACGCCGACGACCCGGTCAGCCTGGTCGGGCACTCCATGGGTGGCAAGGCCGCCATGACCTTGGCGCTGCGCCACCCGCACCTCGTCGCTCGGCTGTGCGTCGTGGACGTCTCGCCGGTCGACTACGGCGGGCACGCAGGGGAGTTCCGGGGCTACATCGACGCGATGCAGCGCATGGACCTGCCCGCCATCACGACCCGGGCCGAGGCCGACGAGGCGCTCGCCGACGCCGTGCCCAACGCGACGGTCCGCGCCTTCCTGCTGCAGAACCTGCGCCGCGACGGCGACGGCTGGCGCTGGCAGGCCAACCTCGACGTGCTCGGCCGCGACCTGCCGGTGCTCGGTGGCTGGCCCGCCGAGCAGCTCGCCGGCACCCCGCCGTACGAGGGACCGGTGCTCTGGGTGGCCGGGGAGACGTCGGCCTACGTCACCGACGACAACGCCGACGTCATGCAGGAGTACTTCCCGCGGGTGCGGCGCGTGACCATCAAGGGCGCCGGCCACTGGGTGCACTCAGAGCAGCCGGAGACCTTCCTCGAGGTGCTGCGCCGCTTCGTGGACGCCGAGGACCGCACGAGCGTCTCGGACTAGCGCCGGCACACGCGCCACCGGCACGGCGCCGAGAACGCCGCCCTCGAAAGGTTCGCCCAACCTCTGCATCGAGGGCGAAGGTTCGGCGCCGGGCTGGAGGTTGGGCGAACCTTTCGCCGGACCCGTGGCGCGCGCCGGTCCCTCAGTGCCGGCGCTGGCGGGGGAGCAGCACCTCTTCGTAGAGCAGCAGCAGGCCGGCGGCGATCGGGATGGCGAGCAGGGCGCCGAGCACGCCGAGCAGCGTGCCCCCGGCGAGCGCGGCGACAACCGTGACGGCACCGGGCACCGAGACGGTGCGCTGCATGATGCGCGGCACCACGAGATAGTTCTCGACCTGCTGGTAGACGATGTAGTAGACGAGGGCGATGATCGCCTTGCGCGGCTCGTCGAAGAGGGCGACCGTGCACACGAGGGCGGCGCCGAGGGTCGCGCCGACCATGGGCACGAGCCCGAGGATGCCGACGAGCACCGCCAGCACCGCGGCATACGGGATGCCGACGATCGACATCATGACCCAGCTCAGGATCGCGTTGATCGTCGCCACCGCGACCTGGCCGATGGCGTAGGAGCCGGCGCGCCGCATGATCTCCTCCGACAGGGAGACCACGCGCGGGCGGCGTGAGGCGGGGACCATCTCGAAGGACGCGCGCTTGATCTTCGGCAGGTTCCCCAGGAAGAACAGCGTCAGGATCATGACGGTGAAGAACTGGAACACCCCGGTGACCACGGCCCGGCCGGCGCCGAGCACGCCGCCGAAGACCTGGCTGAGGAACGCGCTGTCGGTGACGCGCTTGTTGAACTCCTCCGAGATCTTGTCGACGACCTGGTAGTCGCGGTCGACCTGGCGCACGATCCGGCTGTCGAGCACGCTGTCGACGTAGCCCGGGGCGTCCTGGACGAGCTGGGTTCCCTGCTCGACCACCGGGGGCACGACGAGCAGGCCGATCAGGGTGAAGACCACCAGCACCCCGGCGAACACGATGCTCACGGCGGCGGGCCGCTTGATCTCGCGCCGGGTCAGTGACGTGACGATCGGGTCGAGGGCCAGGGTGAGGAAGAAGGCGACGACGATGAGCGTGATCACCGCGCTGAGGCGGCCGATGAGGTGCCACAGGCCGAGGGCGATGATGACGCCGAACGCGCCCACGAAGCCGACGTAGAACGGCGACTGCCGGTTCAGCGGGCGCCCGGCCGGGCCGAAGCGCCGGCCCGGTGCCTCGCCCTCGCCGGCGGGCTGGTCACCCTCCGCGCCGGTCGCGGCTTCGCCCCCTCCCGAAGCTCCCGCAGCGGCGGCACCGGCGGCCTGGGGGCCGGCTGGGGTGGGGGCGGGGGTGGTCGCACCCTCGACGGGGGGCAGCACGGTGGAGAGCAGGTCGCGCTGCAGGCGCACGTCCTCCTCGCCGACCTGCCCGGGCGCGATGCCCCGGGGGCGGTTGCTCTCCCGGAGTGCCTCGCGCTGCCTGCGCCGGAACTCCCTCCACCGATCCCACATATGACGGACCTCCCGCGGCGAGCCTAGTGCCAGGGGAGGTCCGTCACGGGGTGGGACCCGCTCAGGCGTTTCGGAACCGGTTGATCGCGCTCAGGTGGGTCTGCCGCTTGGCCTCGTTGGTGACGCCGAGCCCGGCCTCGGGCGCCAGCGTGAGCACGCCGACCTTGCCCTGGTGCAGGTTCTTGTGGACGTCGAACGCCGCCTGCCCGACCTCCTCCATCGCGTAGGTCTTGCTCAGCGTCGGGTGGATCAGGCCGCGGTTGATGAGGTCGTTGGCCTCCCACGCCTCGCGGTAGTTGGCGAAGTGCGAGCCGATGACTCGCTTGAGGCTCATCCACAGGTAGCGGTTGTCGTACTCGTGCATGTAGCCGCTCGTCGAGGCGCAGGTGACGATGGTGCCGCCCTTGCGCGCGACGTAGACCGAGGCGCCGAAGGTCTCCCGCCCGGGGTGCTCGAAGACGATGTCGACGTCCTTGCCGCCGGTGAGCTCGCGGATGCGGGCGCCGAAGCGCTTCCACTCCTTGGGGTCCTGGGTGGTCTCGTCCTTCCAGAACCGGTAGCCCTCCCCTGTGGACTCAGAGCGGTCGATGACCAGCTCGGCGCCCATCTTCCGGCAGATCTCGGCCTTGTCGGGCGAGGAGACCACGCAGACCGGGGTCGCGCCGCCGGCCAGCGCCATCTGGGTGGCGTAGGAGCCGAGGCCGCCGGAGGCGCCCCAGATGAGCACAGTGTCGCCGAGCTTCATGCCCGCGCCGTTGCGCGAGACGAGCTGCCGGTATGCCGTGCTGTTCACCAGCCCGGGGGAGGCGGCCTCCTCCCACGTCAGGTGGTCGGGCTTGGGCATCAGCTGGTTGGTCTTGACGATGGCAAGCTCGGCCAGGCCGCCGAAGTTGGTCTCGAAGCCCCAGATCCGCTGCTCGGGGTCGAGCATGGTGTCGTTGTGGCCGTCGGCGCTCTCGAGCTCGACGGAGAGGCAGTGTGCGACGACCTCCTGGCCCGGCTTCCACTTGTGCACGCCGGGCCCGGTGCGCAGCACCACGCCGGCGAGGTCGGAGCCGACGACGTGGTAGGGCAGGTCGTGGCGCTTGGCGTACTCGGAGGTGCGGCCGTAGCGCTCGAGGAAGCCGAACGTCGAGACCGGCTCGAAGATCGAGGTCCAGACGGTGTTGTAGTTGATGGCGCTGGCCATCACGGCGACGAGCGCCTCGCCCGGGGCGAGCTCGGGCAGCGGCACCTCGTCGACGTGCAGTGACTTGCGGGGGTCCTTGTCGCGGCTGGCCATGCCCTCGAACATGCCCACCTCGTCCTTGTGCACCGTCACGGCGCGGTAGGTCTCGGGAACGGCCAGGCCGGCATACGTCTCACGGGTGCGGTCGCCCGAGAGGATGGCGTCGCGGATCTCCTGCATCACGGGGAACTCCTCGGCGTTGGTGGAGCGGGACACTTGAGCTGCGCCGAACCTAGTGCGGGCCCTGCGGCCCGTGACCGGGAGTGAGACGGCGGTCACGCGGTGACCTGTCTCACCCGACGCAGCTCCTTCGCCGAGACGGGGCCCAGCCACAGTCCGGCACGGCGTGTCGTGGGGTTGCGCCCCATTTCGGCGGTTCGGGCTCGACCGCGCCCGGCTTCCACCCATAATCGGGGACCCGGGCACGAGGTGTCCGGTGAATCGACTCCAGGGGTTGGCGGTGCGGCGAGCGGTCAGGGCAGCAGGTGCCGTGGTGGCGGCCGCGGCGGTGCTCGGCACCGGCTCGCTGGCCTTCGGCCCCGCCGAGCTCGCCGTCGACCCGGTGCTCATCACGCCCTCGACGTGGCAGGCCGACACCACCACCCGGGCGGGTGCCGCGTCAGCCGCCGCCACCGCCGAGTGGCTGGCCGCCGGCCGGGTGCCGGGGGCCGGCACCCGGTGGGAGGCCATGTCGCGCACCGCGCTGGCCGACCTGCGCGAGCTGGTGCGCCCCAATGGCGCGGTGCTGGCCGGGGCGGCCGACCGCTGGGAGTACGTCTGGCCCCGTGACAGCGCCTTCGTCGCCGTGGCCCTCGCGGAGACCGGGCACCCGGCGGAGGCGACGCGGGTCCTGGGGTTCCTCGACCAGCTGCCACTTGACGAGGAGAAGGGGTACGAGGCCCGCTACCACCTCGACGGCTCGGGCCCGCCGGACGGCCGCGAACGACAGCTCGACGGATGCGGCTGGGTCCTGTGGGCGCTCGAGCGCGTGCACCGCGCCGGCGAGGGTGCGGTCGCCGACTCCTTCGCCGGCCTGCAGGACCGCTGCACCGACCACCTGCTCGCGGTCACCGGGCAGGGCCGCCGGCTGCCCCCCGACTCACCCGACTACTGGGAGGTGAGCGAGTGGCGCACCACGCTCGGCACCGCGGCGCCGGTGCTCGCCGGGCTCACCCACAGTGCCGAGCTGTATGCCGTGCGCGGCCTCGCGCAGCGGGCCGAGGGGGTGCGCGCTGCCGCCGCCCGCCTCGAGCGCCAGGTGCACCGGCGGTTCGGCGCCGACTACGAGCGGTACGGCGGCACCGGTGGGCTCGACGCCGCCGTCGCGATGCTCATGCCGCCGTTCACGCCCGAGCGCGGCCCGGTCGTCGCGGCCTGGGAGCGCTACCAGGTGGACGCCCTGCGCGAGGCGGGCGGGCTCGCGCCCGGCACCTCGTGGAAGCAGGACGGCGTCTCGTGGACGCCGGAGACCGCCCTGGTCGCCTACACCGCGGCCGCGTCCGGGAGGCGAGGCTCCGCGGCATACTGGCTCGACTGGCTCGACGAGCACCGCACACCGTGGGGGAGCCTGCCGGAGAAGGTGACGGCCCGCGGCAGGCCGGCCGGCCCGGGGCCGCTCGCCTGGACGGCGGCGCTGGTCGTGCTGACGCTGGCCGAGCTGGAGGACGCGCCGCCGTCGACCTGAGCCCGCGCTAGTGGGCCGTGTCCGCGGCCGGCTCCACGAGCTCGACGAGGATGCCGCCGGCGTCCTTGGGGTGGATGAAGTTGATGCGCGAGTTCGACGTGCCGCGCCTGGCCTCGGGGTAGAGCAGCCGCAGGCCACGCTCGCGGAGCACCGCGCTCACCGCGTCGACGTCCTCGACGCGGTAGGCCATCTGCTGGATGCCGGGGCCGGAGCGGTCGAGGAACTTCGCGATGGTCGACTCCGGGGAGAGGGGCGCGAGGAGCTGGATGCAGGAGCCGGAGTCGCCGACGGACATCATCGCCTCGCGCACGCCCTGCTCCTCGTTGACCTCCTCGTGGGCCAGCGTCATGCCGTAGGTGTCACGGTAGAACGCGATGGCCTCGTCGAGGTCGGCCACGGCCACGCCGACGTGGTCGATGGCGGTGAACAGAGGGGTCGGAACGGCACTCATGGGCGCAGCCTAGGGGTGGTCGGGACCGTGACCGGACGGCTGTGAGCCAGCCCATAGACTGGCACCCATGTCCTCACTGTCCAGGGGTGACGTCGCGCACCTCGCCGGCCTCGCCCGCATTGACCTCTCCGACGCCGAGCTCGACAAGATGGTCGGCGAGCTCGCGGTGATCCTCGAGTCCGTCGCCAAGGTGCAGCAGGCCGGTGCGGAGGACGTCCCGCCGATGTCGCACCCCCTGCCGCTGACCAACGTGACGAGGCCCGACGAGATCCGCCCGTCCCTCGGCGCCGACGCCGCGCTCGAGATGGCGCCGGCCTCCGAGCTGCAGCGCTTCTCCGTGCCCCGCATCCTCGCCGAAGACTGACCCTGGTCGACGACCGAGCGGTCGACGACAGAAGCAAAGGACGTTCCCACCCGTGAGCACCGACATCACCCGCTCCAGCGCGGCCGAGATCGCTGACGCGCTCGCCCGCCGCGAGGTCAGCTCCGTCGAGGTCACCCAGGCCCACCTCGACCGCATCGCCGCTGTGGACGGCGACATCCACGCCTTCCTCCACGTCGACGCCGAGGGCGCGCTCGCGGCGGCACGCGACGTCGACCAGCGCCGCGCCGCCGGCGAGGAGCTGCACGTCATGGCCGGCGTGCCGATCGCCGTCAAGGACGTCATGGCCACCAAGGGCCTGCCGACGACCTGCGGCTCGAAGATCCTCGAGGGCTGGATCCCGCCCTACGACGCCACGCTCGTCAGCCGACTGCGCGCGGCCGGGATGCCCATCCTCGGCAAGACCAACATGGACGAGTTCGCGATGGGCTCGTCCACAGAGCACTCGGCGTACGGACCCACCCGCAACCCGTGGGACCTCGACCGCATCCCCGGCGGCTCGGGCGGTGGCTCCTCGGCCGCGGTGGCCGCGTTCGAGGCCCCGCTGGCCATCGGCACCGACACCGGCGGCTCGATCCGCCAGCCGGCGGCGGTGACCGGCACGGTCGGCACCAAGCCCACCTACGGCGGCGTCTCCCGCTACGGCCTGGTGGCGCTCGCCTCCAGCCTCGACCAGGCGGGGCCCTGCTCGCGCACCGTGCTCGACGCGGCCCTGCTGCACTCGGTGATCGGCGGCCACGACCCGCGGGACTCCACCTCCATCGACGCTCCCGCCCCGCCCGTCGTCGAGGCCGCCCGCCGTGGTGACGTCAAGGGCATGCGCATCGGCGTCGTCAAGGAGCTCGGCGGCGAGGGCTACCAGCCCGGCGTGCGCGCCCGCTTCGAGGAGTCGGTGCAGCTGCTGGTCGACGCCGGCGCCGAGGTGGTCGAGGTGTCCTGCCCGAGCTTCGACTTCGCGCTCGCCGCCTACTACCTCATCCTCCCCAGCGAGGCGTCCTCCAACCTCGCCAAGTTCGACGCCATGCGCTACGGCCTGCGCGTGTTGCCCGAAGGGGTCGTCGACCCGAGCGCCGAGCAGGTCATGGCCGCCACCCGTGATGCCGGCTTCGGCGACGAGGTCAAGCGCCGCATCATCCTCGGCACCTACGCGCTGAGCTCCGGCTACTACGACGCCTACTACGGCCAGGCCCAGAAGGTGCGCACGCTCATCTCGCGCGACTTCGCCTCGGCCTTCGCGTCGGTCGACGTCCTCGTCAGCCCCACCGCACCGACGACGGCGTTCCGGCTCGGCGAGAAGCTCGACGACCCGATGGCCATGTACCTCAACGACATCGCCACCATCCCGGCCAACCTCGCCGGTGTGCCGGGCATGTCGCTGCCGAGCGGTGTCGCCGACGAGGACGGCCTGCCCACCGGCATCCAGATCCTGGCCCCCGCCACCGAGGACGCCCGCCTGTACCGGGTCGGCGCCGTGCTCGAGAGGCTGCTCGTCGAGCAGTGGGGTGGCCCCCTGCTGGCGAAGGCACCCCAGCTGACCGCGAAGGGAGCGTGAGCGGCATGAGCACCGCCACCACCGAGCCCGTCCTGTCCTACGACGAGGCGCTGGAGAAGTACGACCCCGTGATGGGCCTCGAGGTCCACGTCGAGCTCAACACGAAGACCAAGATGTTCTGCGGCTGCGCCACCGAGTTCGGCGCCGAGCCGAACACCCAGGTGTGCCCCGTCTGCCTCGGCCTGCCCGGCGCCCTGCCGGTGGTCAACGAGAAGGCCGTGGAGTCGGCGATCCGCATCGGCCTGGCGCTGAACTGCGAGATCGCGCCGTGGTGCCGGTTCGCCCGGAAGAACTACTTCTACCCGGACATGCCGAAGAACTTCCAGACCTCGCAGTACGACGAGCCGATCGCCTTCAACGGGCACCTCGACGTCGAGCTCGAGGACGGCTCGACCTACCGGGTCGAGATCGAGCGCGCGCACATGGAGGAGGACACCGGCAAGAGCCTGCACGTCGGCGGCTCCACCGGGCGCATCCACGGGGCCGAGTACTCGCTCGTCGACTACAACCGGGCCGGCATCCCGCTGATCGAGATCGTCACCAAGCCGATGACGGGCGCGGGGGAGCGGGCCCCCGAGGTCGCCAAGGCCTACGTCGCCGCCCTGCGTGACCTGCTGCGGGCCCTGCACGTCTCGGACGTGCGCATGGAGCAGGGCTCGCTGCGCTGCGACGCCAACGTCTCGCTGCGCCCCCGTGCCACCGAGGGCCAGCACCAGGACGACGTGCCGCTCGGCACCCGCACCGAGACCAAGAACGTGAACTCGCTGCGCTCGGTGGAGCGTGCGGTCCGCTACGAGATCTGCCGGCACGCGGCGATCCTCGACGCCGGTGGCCGGATCACCCAGGAGACCCGCCACTGGCACGAGGACACCGGCGTGACCACCAGCGGCCGCGAGAAGTCCGACGCCGAGGACTACCGCTACTTCCCCGAGCCGGACCTCGTCCCCGTCGCGCCGACCCTGCAGACCGTCGAGGCCCTGCAGAAGACCCTGCCGGAGCCGCCCGCCCAGCGCCGCAAGCGCCTCCAGTCCGACTGGGGCTTCTCCGACCTCGAGATGCGCGACGTCGTCAACGCCGGCGCGGTCGAGCTCATCGAGCTGTCGGTCGAGGCCGGGGCCACCCCGGCCGGTGCCCGCAAGTGGTGGACCGGCGAGCTGGCCCGCCGCGCCAACGCCGAGGGCAGGGCCGTCGACGAGTTCGGTGTCACGCCCGAGCACGTCGCCGAGCTCGACGGCCTCGTGAAGGACGGCCGCCTCAACGACTCCATGGCCCGCCAGGTGCTCGACGGCGTCATCGCCGGCGAGGGCTCGCCGGTGGAGGTCGCCGACGCCCGTGGGCTCGAGCTCGTGCACGACGACGGCGCCCTCGAGGCGGCGGTCGACAAGGTCATCGAGGCGAACCCCGAGGTGGCCGAGAAGATCCGCGGCGGCAAGGTCCAGGCCGCCGGTGCCCTGATCGGCCAGGTCATGAAGGAGATGAAGGGCCAGGCCGACGCCGGCAAGGCGCGAGCGATCATCCTCGAGCGCCTCGGCGCCGGCTGACCACCGCCGCTCCAGCTGCACGTATGCCGCGTGGGCCGGCACCCGGGTGACCTCACCCAGGGTGCCGGCCCACCGGCATACCCGGTCTAGCGGCGGCCGCCGCCGAGGAGGCCGCCGAGCACGTCGGTGATGATGTTGCCGCTGCTGCCGCCGCTTCGCTGCCCACCGACCGCGCCGCCGAGCACCTGGCCCAGGACGTCCTGCAGCCCGCCGCCCCCACCGGCCGGCTCGGGGCGGCCGCCGCCCAGCACCTGCCTGGTCAGCCACGACAGCACGATCGGGGCGAGCAGCGGCAGGAGCTTGGCGACGAGGTCGCTGCTGACCGCTCCCACGCCACCGATCCGACCGACCACCTGCTCCTCGTTGTCGCCGAAGATGTGGTGGGCGATCTTATGCCCGTCGGCCTCGTCGACGTCGTCGAGGTCGACCCCGCCCTCGATGAGCGCACCGTCGTGCTGGCCGAGCGCCTCCGCGAGCGAGGAGGCGCCGGCGGGGTCGGCGGCGTTGGCCTGCAGGCCACCGAGCAGGGCAGGGAGCGCGGTGCGGGTGGCACGCTCGACCTCGTCGGGATCCGCCCCGACCCGCTGGGCGAGCTGCTCGACGGGGATGGCGTCCATGATCTCCTCGACTGCGGACATGCTCGGCTTCCTCTCGCTCGGTGGTCAGGACAGGGTGGACTCGGGGATGACGAGCAGCCGGTCGTCGTCGGGGCGGGGGTTGCCCCGCGAGGTGTTGTTGGTCAGCACCCACAGGCGGCCGTCCGGGCCGACGACGACGTCGCGCAGCCGGCCGTACTCGCCCTCGAGCAGCCGCACCGGCTCGCCGGCCACCCCGTCACGGGTCGGGACGCGCCACAGCGACTGGCCTCGCAGCGCCGCCAGGTACACCGTCCCGTCGGCGGTCACCGCGATGCCGCTCGGCGAGGACTCGGCGGTCGACCACTGGCGCAGCGGGTCGACGAAGCCGGCCCGTCCGGCCCGGCCCTCGACCACGGGCCAGCCGTAGTTGCGGCCGGGCCGGATGAGGTTGAGCTCGTCCCAGGTGTTCTGGCCGAACTCGCTGGCGAACATGCGCCCGTCGCTGTCCCAGGCGATGCCCTGCACGTTGCGGTGGCCGTAGGACCACACCGGTGACCCGTCGAACGGGTTGCCCGGCGCGGGCCGGCCGTCCTTGGTGACGCGCAGGATCTTGCCGCCGAGGGAGCTGCGGTCCTGCGAGCGGTCGGGCACTCCCGCGTCGCCGGTGGTGACGTAGAGGAACCCGTCGGGTCCGAACGCCAGCCGTCCGCCGTTGTGGTTGCCGGCCTTCGGTATGCCGGTGAGGACCGGCTCCGGGCGGCTCGCCCTCCCGTTCGCGAACGTCACCCGCACCACACGGTTGTCGTTGCCGGCGGTGAGGTACAGGAAGACCGACCGGTCCGTCGAGAAGTCGGGTGAGGCGGCGACCCCGAGCAGGCCGCCCTCGCCGCCGGGCTCGACGCCGGGGACCCGGCCGAGGTTCCGGGTGGCCCCGCCTTCGCGCACCTGGAGCAGCTGAGCCTGGTCCCGGGTCGTCACCAGTGCGGACCCGTCCGGGAGGAAGGCGATGGCCCAGGGGACGTCGAGCCCGGAGGCGACCGTGGTGCGCTCGCGGGGAACGGCGGTCGTGGTCGTCGCGCTCGTGGCGGCGGCTCCGGCTCCTGGGCCGGTGCTTCCAGAGGGGGCGCTTCCCGTCGAGGTCGATGACGAGCCGGGACCGGAGAGCGACGGCGGGGAGACCCCCGGACTGGCGTCGCTCTCCGGCCCTGAGCAGGCCGCCACCGCGAGGAGCGCTCCCGCCAGGGCTGCGGGAAGGAGGCGCATGTTTCCATCCTCCCCCCGCAGCCCCATGCTCACACCCCGGGACCGAACAGCGGGCTGAGGTACTGCCAGCCGCTGTCGATCTTGCGGTACTTCGGGGACGTGAAGCCGCCGGTGCCGTTGCCGGTGAACACGTACAGCTCGCCGGTGGGCTTGCGGGCGATGATGTCGGCCCTGCCGTCGCCGTTGAAGTCGCCGGCCGACGAGATGCGGTCCAGGCCCTGCCAGCCGCTGTCGATCTTGCTGTAGCCGGTGACCCCGCCCGTGCCGTTGCCCCTGAACAGGTACAGCTCGCCGGTGGGCTTGCGGGCGATCAGGTCCGCCTTGCCGTCGCCGTTGAAGTCGCCGGGGGACAGGATGCGGTCCAGGCCCTGCCAGCCGCTGCTGATCTTCTTGTAGCCGTTGAACCCGCCGCCGTTGCCCGGGTAGAGGTAGAGGTCCCCGTTGGTCCGGCGGGCGATGAGGTCGGCCCTGCCGTCGCCGTTGAAGTCGCCGGGCGAGAGGATCCGGTCGAAGATCTGCCACCCCGTGCCGATCCTGCGGTAGGACGGGTTGGTGAACCCGCCCGTGCCGTTGCCGGTGAACAGGTACAGCTCGCCGGTGCTCTTGCGGGCGATGATGTCGGACCTGCCGTCACCGTTGAAGTCGCCCGGGCTGAGGATCTGGTCCAGGTACTGCCAGCCGCTGTTGATCCTGCTGTAGCCGCTGAGCCCGCCGGTGCCGTTGCCCTTGAACAGGTACAGATCGCCGTTGCTCTTGCGCGTGATGATGTCGGCCCTGCCGTCGCCGTTGAAGTCGCCGAGCCCTGCCACGCGGACCGTGTTGCTGGCCGCGCTGGGGTCGGACGAGCCGGCGGTGTTGACGGCGCGGACGGTGAACGAGAACGCCCGCCCCGCAGGCAGCGCGAACGTGGCGGTGTTCGTGCCGGCCGGCACCTCCACCACGGCGCTGCCGGGCTGGGCCGTGACGCGGTACCCGCTGATCGCGCTGCCGCCGGTGCTCGACGGCGTCGCCCAGGTCACCCGTGCAGTGCGGATGCCGGCGACGGCGCGCACGCTCGTCGGGGCGCCTGGCGCGGTTGCCGCCGGCCCGGCACCGACGCTCGGCGTGACCTCGTTGCTGAACTCGCTGGCGACCGAGTAGCCGACGGCGTTGATGGCCTCGACCTTGAACTTGTAGGTCTCCCCGTTGGTCAGGCCCGTGAACACGATGCTGGTCGCGGAGGCGCCGGCCGTCATGTCCCAGGTCACGCCGCGCCCCGCGATCCGGTATCCGGTGATGGGGCTGCCGCCGTCGTCCGCAGGGCGGGTCCAGCTGACGGTTGCCTGGCCGTTGCCGGCGACGGCCGTGACTCCTGTGGGGGGTGCGGGCGCGGTCGCGGCCGAGCCTCCGTCGCTGAAGATCACCGAGTTGCTCGGGTCGCTGGCCAGGGAGTAACCGATGTCGTTGAGCGCCTTGACGGTGAAGGTGTAGGCGACGTTGCTCGACAGGCCGGTCACCGTCGTGCTCGTTGCCGGTGCTTCCACGTCGTAGCGCAGGCCGCCGGGGCTGGACTCGACGCGGTACCCGCGAAGGAACGCCCCGCCGTCACTGGCCGGCGCTGTCCACGAGACGGAGGCCACCCCCGGCACCGAGGGGTCGATGGAGGCGGAGACACCGGTCGGTGCGTCCGGCGCCGACGATGGGGTGGAGCCGAGCATGATCACGTTGCTGGGGGCGCTGGCCGGGCCCCAGGTGTTGTCGACGCTGTTCTTCGCCCTCACCACGAAGCTGTACTCCACACCCTGGGCGAGTCCCTCGACCAAGACGGACGTCTGGGCGCCGCCAGTGGTCACGCGCACCTGCGACGGCTGGGCGGAGACCTGGTAGTCGATGATCGTGCCACCACCGGGGTTGGGCGGCGTGGTCCACGTGACCTGGACGCCGCCCGTCGCCACCTGGGCCTGCACTCCCGTCGGCGCCTCGGGTGGCAGGGCCAGGATCGCGGCTGCCGTGCCGCCCGCCACACCCTGCGGTGCTGCCTGTGATGGCAGTGCCGCGCTCAGCGCCCCGCCAGCCATGGCGAGGGCCACCCCCGCTCCGAGCGCCCTACGGCGCCAGGAAGCCGCGGTGAGGACCCGCCCCTCGGCACGCCACCGCGCTTGTCTCGTCCCCATGTTCGATCTCCCCTCGTGCACGACGCGGATTGCGCCTCGTACGGATTGCACCTCGCGGGGGGTGATCGCACACGAGCCGGTCGCTGTAGGTGGTCCTCCACCATTTGCACGAACCGCCGAGCCGGCCCGCATCCACCCACGGCTACCGTGAGGCGCATGACCGTCGTCACGCTGCCCGGCCAGGACTGGATCGACGACGTGGGGCCCGTGCCCGACCTCGAGCTCCTGCCGTGGTCGATGGACGGACCGCCCCAGCGCGCCGACGAGGTCCGCCTCGTCGTGCCGCCCTACATGGGCGCCGGGCAGCGGATCGGCGCCCTCGCGCACACGCCGGGCGTCGAGGTCGTGCAGCTGCTCAGCGCCGGCTACGACGACGTGCTCGCGCGGCTGCCCGAGGGCGTGCGACTGGCCAACGCCGCCGGCGTGCACGACGCGTCGACCGCCGAGCTGGCCGTCGGCCTGGCGCTGGCATCGCTGCGCGGCCTGCCGAACTTCGTTCTTGCACAACGTGAGGGGCGTTGGTTGTCGCCGGGCCTCCTTCCCGCCCTGGCGGACCGGCGGGTGCTCGTGCTCGGCTACGGCTCGGTGGGCCGGGCGGCGGTGCAGCGCCTGCTGCCGTTCGAGGTGGAGGTCACGGCAGTGGCCAGCCGTGCCCGCGAGGGCGACGACCTCGTGGCCACCGTGCACGGCGTGGAGGAGCTGCCGCAGCTGCTGCCCCGGCACGACGTGGTCATCGTCATCGTGCCGCTGTCGGAGGAGACGCGCGGGCTCGTCGACGCGACGTTCCTCGCGGCGATGCCCGACGGCGCCCTGCTGGTCAACGTCGCCCGCGGGCCGGTCGTCGACACCGACGCCCTGCTGGCCGAGACCTCGTCCGGGCGCCTGCTGGCAGCCCTCGACGTCACCGACCCCGAGCCGCTGCCACAGGACCATCCGCTGTGGACCTCGCCGGGCGTGCTGGTCTCACCGCACGTCGGCGGCGCCACGTCGGCCTTCCGTCCGCGGGCGGTGCGCCTCTTGCGCGAGCAGCTGCGGGCGTATGCCGCGGGGGCCCCGCTGCGCAACGTCGTGCACGAGGGCTGACGGCGCCTTCCCGGTGATGCGAGATCCCACCTCTCGCGTGTAGCGGCCCCCGGAGGGGCGAGATCTGGGATCTCGCGTCTGGCGTCCGAGACCTCAGAGGCTTGCCACGGCCCGGCGGACCGCGTCGAGGCTGCGCTCGACGTCGCTCGTCGTCGTCGACCAGTTGCTCACCGAGATGCGCAGCACGCTGCGGCCGTGCCACGTCGAGCCGGTCATCCAGGCCGTGCCGTCCGCGAGCAGGGCGCGGCCCACCTGCTCGGTGCGCTCATCGCTGCCGAACGCGGCGCACACCTGCGTGAACACCACGTCGTTGAGCACCTCCGCGTCGGGGATGGCACGCAGCCCGGTGGCGAACGCGGTTGCGTGCCTGCACAACCGGTCGACCAGCTCGTCGACGCCCGAGCGACCCAGCGACCGCAGCACCGCCCACACGGGGAAGGCCCGCCCGCGCCGGGAGATCTCCGGCACCTTGTCGAACGGCTCGCCCGCCTCGTCGTGCACGAGGTAGGCCCCGTGCATGCCCATCGACGCCCGGACGGCCGCCGGGTCGCGGACGATGGCCAGGCCGCTGTCGTAGGGGACGTTCAGCGTCTTGTGGGCATCGGTCGCCCAGGAGTCGGCGCCGTCGACGCCCGCGACGAGGTGCCTGCGGGAGGCCGCGGCCCCTGCCCACAGGCCGAACGCGCCGTCGACGTGCACCCACGCACCGTGCTCCCGGGCCGCGGCCAACGCGTCGGGGAAGGGGTCGAAGGCGCCCGAGTGGACGTTGCCGGCCTGGAGCACCACGACCGTGGGACCCGGGGGGCCACTGGCCAGGGCCTCGTGGAGGGCGTCGGCCCGCAGCCGCCCCTGCTCGTCGACGGCCACCGGCTGCGGTGCGCCGAGGCCCAGGTAGCGCAGCGCGAGGTCGACGGTGTCGTGCCGCTCGGCGCCCACCAGCACGCGCACCCGTGGGCCGCCCTGCAGCCCGCGCTGGGCGACGTCCCACCCGGCTCGGCGCAGGACTGTGTCGCGCCCGGCGGCAAGTCCCGTGAAGTTCGCCATGGTGGCACCGGTGACGAAGCCCACCGCGCTGCCGGACGGCAGGCCCAGGAGGTCGACCAGCCAGGCGCTCGTGACTTCCTCCACCGCGCTGTGCGCCGGCGTCACCCGGCGCAGGGCGGAGTTCTGGTCCCAGGCGCTCACCAGCCAGTCGGCGGCCAGGGCCGCGGGGTGGGTGCCGCCGATGACGAACCCGAAGAAGCGACCCGACGGCATACCGGTCAGGCCTGCGTCGCAGGCCTGTGCGAGGAGGTCGACGACGTCGGCGGGGTCGGACCCCTGCTCCGGCAGGTCCGGCCCGAGCGCCTCGACGACCGCCTCGATCGAGGCCTGCGGGGGAACGGGGCGGCGCTCGAGCGACGACAGCCACGCCAGCGCGTGCTGGTGGGCGTGGTCGAGCGCGTCGAGCGCCGGCTGCGGCCGGTCCATTCGTGCAGTGTGCTCTCGGCTCGCTCGCCTGCACCAGATGCAGGAGAGGCAGGGCGACCGTGAAAATGCGGGTGTCCGGCGACGCCGGCAGTGCCATGCTGGCGTGATGACCGAGACCATCGTCGGCATCGGTACCCGCAAGGGCCTCTGGCTCGCGCGCAGCACCGACCGTGCAGCCTGGCGGCTCGAGGGGCCCCACTTCCTGATGAGCGAGGTGCTCTCGCTCCTGTTCGACACCCGGGGTGGGCGCAGCCGCCTCCTCGTGGGCTTTCGCTCGTCCCACTGGGGGCCGTCGCTCCAGCACAGCGACGACCTGGGGAGGACGTGGGTGGAGCACCCCGAGGGGTCGATCCGGTTCCCCGAGGACACGGACACGGCGCTGAAGGCGACCTGGCAGCTCGCGGCCGACCCGCACGACGAGTCCGTGGTGTGGGCGGGCACCGAACCCCAGGGGCTGTGGCGGAGCGAGGACGCGGGCGAGACGTTCAGCCTCAACCGCGGCCTGTGGGACCACCCCCACCGCCCCGAGTGGGGCGAGGGCGCCGGCGGGGGCGCCATCCACACGGTCCTGCCCAGCCCGGTCGACCCGCAGGCGATGCTCGTGGCCATGAGCACGGGCGGTGTCTACAACTCCAGGGACGGCGGGCAGTCGTGGAGCCCGGGCAACACCGGCATCCACGCCTACTTCATGCCGCACGACGAGTGGCCGGAGTTCGGCCAGTGCGTTCACAAGGTGGCGCGCGACCCGCGGACCCCCACGCGGCTGTACTGCCAGAACCACCGAGGCGTCTACCGGTCGGAGGACGACGGCGTCACGTGGCAGTCCATCGAGGAGGGGCTGCCCACCAACTTCGGGATGACGGTGGTGGTCCACCCGCGGCAGGGCGACACGCTCTGGCTGGTGCCCATCACCTCCGACTACGAGCACATCCCGCCGCAGGCGCAGCTGCAGGTGCAGCGCTCCGACGACGCCGGCCGCACTTGGCGGACCCAGTCCGCCGGGCTGCCCCACACCTGGACCAACGTGCTGCGCGATGCGGTCTGCACCGACACCGACCCCGGCGAGCCCGGGCTCTACGTCGGCACCCGCAACGGGGAGGTCTACGCGAGCACCGACGGCGGAGAGTCGTTCTCGCTGCTCGCAACCCAGCTGCCCGACGTCTACTGCGTCCGCGCACTCACGGTGGCCTGACGCATGACCGCCCGCGTCGTCCTCCCCGGCGTGCTGCGTGACCTGGCCGGAGGTGCCCACGAGCTGGTCGTCGACCTGCCCGGTCCCGCCCCGCTGGGGGAGGTGCTCGACGGAGCCTTCGCCTCCTGGCCCATCCTCAACTCACGCGTTCGCGACGAACGGGGGCAGATCCGCCGCCACGTCAACGTCTTCGTCGACGGGGAGGACGCCAAGCGCGCCCAGGGTGTGAAGACCCTCGTGGGCCCGGCCGCCACCGTCCACGTCATCAACGCGGTTTCCGGTGGCTGAGCGCTGTGCCGCAGGTCTCCCCCCGATGACGTAGGGGACCTCTGGCGTGTCCCCGCCGGCTGGGCCATGCTCAGGGCATGACCCTCGCCGCCGACGACAAGGTGCTCATCCTCTTCCGCCACGCCAAGGCGGAGCACACCCCGGGCAAGGCCGACCACGAGCGAGAGCTAACCGACCGGGGACGGCGCGACGCCGCGGCTGCGGGTCGCTGGCTGCACGAAAACGGGCTGGGACCCGAGCTGGTGCTCTGCTCGCCGGCCGTGCGCACGCGCCAGACCTGGGAGGCCGCCGCGAACGGGGGAGCGTGCGGTGAGGAGGTCGAGTACGACCACCGCCTCTACTCCGGCGGGGCCGACGGCGTGCTGCAGACGGTGCGCGAGTCGGGCGGTGAGGCCCAGGTGGTGCTCGTCGTTGGCCACAACCCCACGATGGCGGCGCTCGCGAGCGGGCTGTCCGAGGGGGACGGCTCCACGGCGGCCCATGAGTGCCTCGCCGCGGGATTCCCCACGTCCGCGGTGGCGGTCCTGGGCTACGCAGGGAAGTGGCACGACATCGCCTTCGGCACCGCGTCGTTGTTGAGGTGCCATGTCAGCAGGGGGTGAGGTCCCGGCACACCGTCGCAGGCGCGCTGGCGTGCGCCCACCAAGCGAGACCGGCGTCCCACCTCGTGGACGCCCGTCCTAGACTGCGCCCATGACGACCACCGACCCCCGCACCTTCGACGGCGTCGACATCAAGCCGCGCAGCCGCGACGTCACCGACGGCCTCGAGAAGACCGCGGCCCGAGGGATGCTGCGGGCGCTGGGCATGGGCGACGACGACTTCGCCAAGCCGCAGATCGGCGTGGCCAGCTCGTGGAACGAGATCACGCCCTGCAACCTCTCCCTCGACCGGCTCGCCAAGGCCGTCAAGGACGGGGTGCACGCCGGCGGCGGCTACCCGCTGGAGTTCGGCACGATCTCCGTCTCCGACGGCATCTCCATGGGCCACGAGGGCATGCACTTCTCCCTGGTCAGCCGCGAGATCATCGCCGATTCGGTCGAGACCGTCATGAGCGCCGAGCGCCTCGACGGCTCGGTGCTTCTGGCTGGGTGCGACAAGTCGCTGCCCGGGATGCTCATGGCCGCGGCGCGCCTCGACCTCGCCTCGGTGTTCCTGTATGCCGGGACCATCCTCCCGGGGATCGCCAAGCTCTCGGACGGCACCGAGAAGGAGGTCACCATCATCGACGCCTTCGAGGCGGTGGGTGCCTGCGCCGCCGGGAAGATGTCGCGCGAGGACGTCGATGCCATCGAGCGCGCGATCTGTCCCGGCGAGGGCGCGTGCGGCGGGATGTTCACGGCGAACACCATGGCCACCGTGGCCGAGGCCGTCGGGATGTCGGTGCCCGGCTCTGCCGCACCACCCGCGACCGACCGCCGCCGCGACGCCTACGCCCGCAAGTCCGGCGAGGCCGTCGTCAACCTGCTGCGCCGCGGCATCACCGCCCGCGACATCATGACCAAGGAGGCGTTCGAGAACGCCATCGCCGTGGTCATGGCCTTCGGCGGCTCGACGAACGCGGTGCTGCACCTGCTCGCGATCGCGCACGAGGCCGAGGTGGACCTCACCCTGGGTGACTTCCAGCGCATCGGGAAGAAGGTGCCCCACCTGGCGGACGTCAAGCCGTTCGGCCGCTTCGTCATGAAGGACATCGACCACATCGGCGGCATCCCGGTGGTGATGAAGACGCTGCTCGACGCCGACCTGCTGCACGGCGACTGCCTCACGGTGACCGGCAAGACCGTTGCCGAGAACCTCGACGAGCTCAAGCCGCCCCACATCGACGGCCGGGTCATCCGCGAGATGGCCCAGCCGCTGCACCGCACCGGTGGCCTGACCATCCTCACCGGGTCGCTGGCGCCCGACGGGGCCGTGGTGAAGTCGGCGGGGTTCGACGAGGAGGTCTTCGAGGGGACCGCGCGCGTCTTCGACGGTGAGCGGGCCGCCATGGATGCCGTCGAGGACGGGTCGCTGAAGCCGAAGGACGTCGTGGTCATCCGCTACGAGGGACCCAAGGGTGGCCCCGGCATGCGCGAGATGCTGGCGGTCACGGGCGCGATCAAGGGAGCAGGGCTGGGCAAGGACGTGCTGCTGCTCACGGACGGGCGGTTCTCCGGTGGCACCACCGGCCTGTGCGTCGGCCACCTCGCGCCCGAGGCCGTCGACGAGGGCCCGATCGCCTTCGTGCGCGACGGCGACCCGATCCGCCTCGACGTCGCGAACGGCACGCTCGACCTGCTCGTCGACGAGGCGGAGATGCAGCGCCGGCGTGAGGCGGGCGTGACCCACCCCGAGCCGAAGTACACGCGTGGGGTGCTCGCCAAGTACCGCAGGCTCGTGGGCAGCGCGTCGGGCGGCGCCGTCTGCTCGTGATGCCTGTCCGCCGAGATGGACCTCAGCCACGCGGTATGCCGGCGTGTCGTGGTGCGGAGGTCCATCTCGGCGGAGGTCCAGGCCAGTGACTGAGACCACAGGTCCGGATCCCGAGACCCGAAGTCTCATCCGTTGACACGCAATGGGGCGTGGGGGACAGTGCAGGTGTGTCACGAATTCTCGTACTCACCTAGCGCGTCCGCTCAGCCGAGCAGACGCGCCACCCCTTCTGTCCCCGCGTGGACGAAGGGTTTTTTTGTGCCAGTGCAGCACCGCCGGCGTCTCGCCGGCGGACCAGGAGAAAGCGATCGGTGACGAAGTGAGCGACGCCAAGCCGGCAGCACCATCCCCGGCCCAGCTGGCCCAGCAGGCCCGCGCGAAGACCCCCGTGGAGGTCACGGGTGCGCAGAGCCTGGTGCTCTCGCTCGAGGCCATGGACGTCGACACCGTGTTCGGCATCCCCGGTGGCGCGATCCTGCCCGCCTACGACCCGCTGCTCGACTCCGTGAAGGTGCGGCACATCCTCGTCCGCCACGAGCAGGGTGCGGGCCACGCCGCCGAGGGCTACGCCAGCGCGACCGGCAAGGTCGGCGTCTGCATGGCGACCTCCGGACCGGGCGCGACCAACCTGGTGACGCCGCTCGCCGACGCGCACATGGACTCCGTCCCGATGGTGGCCATCACCGGCCAGGTGAGCTCGGCGTCGATCGGCACCGACGCCTTCCAGGAGGCGGACATCCGCGGCATCACCATGCCGATCACCAAGCACAACTACCTCGTCACCAACGCCGACGACATCCCACGGGTCATCGCCGAGGCCTTCCACATCGCCTCGACCGGCCGTCCCGGGCCCGTGCTCGTCGACATCAGCAAGGACGCCCTGCAGTCGCGGACCACGTTCTCGTGGCCACCGAAGTTCGACCTGCCGGGCTACCGGCCGGTGGCGCGGCCGCACAGCAAGCAGATCCGCGAGGCCGCGCGCCTCATCGCCGAGGCCAGGCGACCGGTGTTCTACGTGGGCGGCGGCGTCATCCGGGCCGGTGCCTCGGACCAGCTGCGCACGTTCGTGGAGCTGACCCAGATCCCCGTCGTCACCACCTTGATGGCGCGCGGCACGGTGCCCGACAGCCACCCGCTGCACCTGGGCATGCCCGGCATGCACGGGTCGGTGGCCGCCGTCACCGCACTGCAGAAGGCCGACCTGCTCATCACCCTCGGCGCCCGCTTCGACGACCGGGTCACCGGGCAGCTGTCGACGTTCGCCCCTCTCGCCAAGGTGATCCACGCCGACATCGACCCGGCCGAGATCTCCAAGAACCGGGCCGCCGACGTGCCGATCGTCGGTGACTGCAAGGACGTCATCACCGACCTGGTCGACGCGGTGCGCGCCGACCACGAGGCCGGCCGCAGCGGCGACTACGACGCGTGGCGCGACGAGACGGCGCAGTGGAAGTCGACCTACCCGCTCGGCTACAGCGCCCCCGAGGACGACACCGAGGTGGCGCCGCAGTACGTCATCGAGCGGCTTGGCGCGATCAGCGGACCTGAGTCGGTGTTCGTCGCCGGGGTGGGCCAGCACCAGATGTGGGCGGCCCAGTTCGTGCAGTACGAGCGCCCGAACTCCTGGGTCAACTCCGGCGGGCTCGGCACCATGGGCTTCGCGGTGCCGGCAGCGATGGGCGCCAAGGTCGCCGAGCCGGGCCGCACCGTCTGGGCCATCGACGGCGACGGCTGCTTCCAGATGACCAACCAGGAGCTGGCGACCTGTGTCATCAACGACATCCCGATCAAGGTCGCGGTGATCAACAACTCCAGCCTGGGCATGGTGCGCCAGTGGCAGTCGCTCTTCTACAACGAGCGCTACTCCAACACCGACCTGCACACGTCGGTGGGCCGTCGCATCCCGGACTTCGTGAAGCTGGCCGAGGCCTACGGCTGCGTCGGCCTGCGGTGCGAGCGGCCCGAGGACGTGGACGCGACGATCCGCAAGGCCATGGAGATCAACGACGTCCCGGTCGTGGTCGACTTCGTCGTCCACCGCGACGCCATGGTCTGGCCGATGGTGCCCGCCGGTGTGAGCAACGACGACATCCAGATCGCGCGGAACATGACGCCGACGTGGGAGAGGGAAGACTGATGAGCAAGCACACCCTGTCGGTGCTGGTGGAGAACAAGCCCGGCGTCCTGGCCCGCATCGCCGCGCTGTTCTCGCGCCGCGGCTTCAACATCGACTCCCTCGCGGTGGGTCCGACCGAGCACACCGAGATCTCGCGCATGACGGTGGTCGTCGACCTCGACGAGCTGCCTCTGGAGCAGGTCACCAAGCAGCTCAACAAGCTCGTCGAGGTGCTCAAGGTGGTCGAGCTCGAGCCCACCGCGTCGGTGCAGCGCGAGATCCTGCTGGTGAAGGTGCGCACCGACCTGCAGAGCCGCAGCCACGTGCTCGAGACCGTGCAGCTGTTCCGCGCCAAGGTCGTCGACGTCGCCAGTGACGCCCTCACGATCGAGGTGACCGGCAACCGCGACAAGCTCAACGCCTTCCTCGAGGTGCTCGAGCCGTTCGGCATCAAGGAGCTCGTGCAGTCGGGAATGGTGGCCATCGGCCGCGGTTCCCGTTCCATCACCGACCGGGCGCTGCGCACCGCCTGACCGGCGCGGCACACCCCGGTCGTGCCGGCACCGCCGCCCCAGCACCACGAAAACCCCACGAACCCAACGCAGTTCCAACCCGGAAGTCCAAACCAGAAGGAGTGGCCGACGTGGCCGAGATGTTCTACGACGACGACGCAGACCTGAGCGTGATCCAGGGCAAGAAGGTGGCCGTCATCGGCTACGGCAGCCAGGGCCACGCCCACGCGCTCAACCTGCGCGACTCCGGCGTCGACGTGCGCGTCGGCCTCGCCGAGGGCAGCAAGTCCCGGGCCAAGGCCGAGGCCGAGGGCCTGACCGTGAAGTCCGTCGGCGACGCGGTCAAGGAGGCCGATCTCGTCGTCATCCTCACCCCCGACCAGGTGCAGCGGACGGTGTACGCCAACGAGATCCAGCCGAACCTCAAGGAGGGTGCGGCCCTGTTGTTCGGCCACGGCTTCAACATCCGCTTCGGCTACATCAAGCCCGAGGCCGGGTCCGACGTGATCATGGTGGCCCCCAAGGGTCCTGGTCACCTGGTGCGCCGCGAGTACGTCGACGGCCGCGGCGTGCCGGTGCTGCTCGCCGTGGAGCAGGACGCCTCCGGCCAGGCCTGGGAGCTCGCGAAGTCCTACGCCAAGGCCATCGGTGGCCTGCGTGCCGGCGGCATCAAGACCACCTTCACCGAGGAGACCGAGACCGACCTCTTCGGCGAGCAGGCGGTGCTCTGCGGAGGCGCGAGCCAGCTGGTGCAGTACGGCTTCGAGACCCTCGTCGAGGCCGGCTACCAGCCCGAGGTCGCCTACTTCGAGTGCCTGCACGAGCTCAAGCTCATCGTCGACCTCATGGTCGAGGGCGGCATCGCCAAGCAGCGCTGGTCGGTGTCCGACACCGCCGAGTACGGCGACTACGTCTCCGGTCCGCGCGTCATCGACCCGCGCGTGAAGGAGAACATGCAGGCGGTGCTGGCCGACATCCGCAACGGGGCCTTCGCCAAGCGCTTCATCGAGGACCAGGACGCCGGCGCTCCGGAGTTCAAGGAGCTGCGCGAGAAGGGTGCCCAGCACCCGATCGAGGGCACCGGCAAGGAGCTGCGCAAGCTCATGTCCTGGATCAAGGAGACCGACGCCGACTACACCGAGGGCTCGGCCGCGCGCTGACCCCTCTCCACCGCACCACCACGTATGCCGGTGGGCCGCCGTCGCAGGTGGCCCACCGGCATACGTCGTCTCGGGGTGCCTAGGGTGGAGGGGTGAGCACGGGAGCGCGGCGGTGACGGAGGCCTTCGACTCCTGGCCGTATGCCGCGACGTTCCTGTTCTTCTTCGCCGGCGCCATGGTGCGCTCGAACGCGACCTACTGGGCCGGCCGGGGGCTGCGGGCCGGGGGAGAGCGGACCCGGCTCTCGCGCCACCTCGACCGCCCGGCGGTCGCGGCTGCGGAACGGTTCGTGCGCCGGGTGGGGGCTCCGGCCGTGACGCTGTCGTTCCTGACGGTGGGCTTCCAGACGGCCGTCATCGCGGCCTCCGGCGCGCTGCGGATGCCGCTGACGCGGTTCGTGCCCGCCGCCGTCGTCGGATCCCTGGTGTGGGCCGCGGTCTACACCACCGTCGGCTTCGCCGTGGTGGAGTTGTGGCTGACCGGTGCCGTGGGGCCGTGGCTGCTGCTGGTCGTCGGCACGGCTGCGGTCGTGGGGGCGGTGACCGTGGTCGTGGCGCGGCGGGTCGGCCGCCAGCGCGACGGCATCGCGCGCTAGCGCGGCTGGCCCTCCAGCCACTGCGCGAAGGACTGGCCGCCGATCTCGGCCTCACCTCGCGGCAGGTTGGTGCGGTCGCCGAACGCGCGCAGCGCCCCGCCCACGGGTGGGAAGCGCACGACACGCGGCGCGGCCCTCCCGGCGTGGCTGCGCAGCATCCCAGCCACCTCGCCCAACGCGAACACGTCGGGTCCCCCGAGGTCTGTCGTGCGTGAGAAGCCTTGCGGCGCAGGACCGGTGGCTGCGTCCACCAGTCGGGAGGCGACCCACGCGGGGTCGGCCGGCTGCACGGCCATGTCACCCACCGTCAGCGCGATCGGGCCGACGGTCAGCAGCCGGGCGACGGCAGCGGCGAACGGGTGGAACTGGGTGGACCGCACCACGGTGACGGGCTTGCCCCACTGCCGGAGCCGGTGCTCCACCTCGGCCTTGGCCCGGTAGTAGGGGAAGGGGGTGAGGTCGCAGCCGACGATGGAGATGTAGACCAGGTGCGGCACCTCGGGCTGCCGCGCGGCCGCCGCGACCAGCCTGCCGGTGCCGGCGACGTCGACCTGCGAGGGGCTCTGCGGCCGGGTGGCGCAGTGCACGACCGCCTCGACCCCGGAAACGGCCTCGTCGAGCCCGGCGCCTGTGGCGAGGTCGACCCCCGTGCGCCGGCTGGCCGGTCGTGCGTCATGGCCGCGCCGCCTCAGCTCTGACACCACGAGGGAGCCCAGGGCGCCGGAGCCGCCGGTGACGAGTACCTCCATGCGAACCATTTTGGCGACCGCGGGCGCCGAGCGCCTAGGGTCCTGCGCGTGCGCCCTGCCCGGTCAGCGCTGAGACTGGTCCGGGCCACGACCGCCCCAGCAACACCAGGAAGGACCTGCATGAGCGACCACCGACCCGCGCCAGTACCGGAGGCTGACGAGGCCGACGCCTCACCCAGCAGTGGGCGAGTCATCTCCATCGCCTCCGTCGCTGCCCTCGGCGGCTTCCTCTTCGGCTACGACAGCGCCGTCATCAACGGTGCGGTCTCAGCCATCGAGGACAGGTTCGAGGTGGCACCTGCGGCGCTGGGCTTCGCCGTCGCGTCCGCGCTCCTGGGGGCCGCCCTCGGAGCAGTGGTCGCGGGCCGGTTCGCCGACCGGTTCGGCCGCCTGTTCGTCATGCGGGTCGCCGCGCTGCTCTTCCTGGTCAGCGCCATCGGCACGGGTCTGGCGCCCAACCTCGAGCTGCTGGTGCTCGGTCGCATCATCGGCGGCATCGGTGTCGGTGTGGCCTCGGTGATCGCCCCCGCCTACATCGCGGAGGTCTCGCCGGCGCACGTGCGCGGCCGGCTCGGGTCGCTGCAGCAGCTGGCCATCGTCACCGGCATCTTCATGTCGCTGCTCGTGGACTACCTGCTGGCCGGCGCGGCCGGGTCGTCGAAGGACGTGCTGTGGATGGGTCTGGAGGCCTGGCGCTGGATGTTCATCGCCATGCTCGTGCCGGCCGTGATCTACGGCGCACTGTCGCTCACCATCCCCGAGTCGCCGCGCTTCCTCGTCGCCACCAAGCAGGAGGGCGAAGCCCGCACGGTCCTCCGACGGCTCCTCGGCGCCGACGGCGTCGACCTGCGCATCGAGCGCATCCGCGAGACCCTGCGCCACGAGAGCAAGCCATCGTGGCGCGACCTGCGCGGCCCGGCGCTGGGCCTGCTCCCCATCGTCTGGGTCGGCATCGGCCTGTCGGTCTTCCAGCAGTTCGTCGGGATCAACGTGATCTTCTACTACTCCAACGTGCTCTGGGAGGCGGTCGGCTTCAGCGAGGCCGACTCGTTCAAGATCACCGTCATCACCTCGGTCGTGAACATCGCGACCACCCTCATCGCCATCGCGTCGGTTGACCGCTACGGCCGCAAGCCGCTGCTGCTCATCGGCTCGGTCGGCATGACCGTCACGCTGGCGACCATGGCCTTCATCTTCGGGACGGCGAGCACGACCACCGCGGCGGACGGGACCGTCACCCCCGAGCTCACGGGCGCGCAGGGCCCGATCGCCCTCGTCGCGGCGAACCTCTTCGTGGTGGCCTTCGGCATGTCGTGGGGTCCGATGGTGTGGGTCCTGCTGGGGGAGAAGTTCCCCAACCGCATCCGGGCGGCGGCCCTCTCCCTGGCCGCGGCTGCCCAGTGGGTGGCCAACTGGGTCATCACGGTGACGTTCCCCTCGCTGAAGGACCTCTCGCTCGGCCTGGCCTACGGCTTCTACGCGGTGTGCGCGCTGCTGTCGCTGCTCTTCGTCTGGAAGTGGGTCGAGGAGACCCGGGGCAAGGAGCTCGAGGAGATGCACGACCACGTGATGGAGCCGGTCCGGCACTGAGCACCCAGCAGAGGTTGCAGCCCGCGAGGCACGCAGCAACCTACAGACCCGGCAGCAACCCCTGCTAGCAGAGGTTGCTGCCGGGAGGCGACCACATGGCGGGACCGCCCATCCACATGGTGAGCGCGGTCGTATGCTGGCCGGGGCACAGCGCGGTGCCCCGCAAGCCCGCTCCACCCGGTGCGCCGGCGCCGTGCCGGGCACCTGTTGACGCAGTGCGGGGACCGCGACCCCTCCCCGTGACTCCACCGACGAAGGACTGACACGTGACCAAGCCCATCGTGCTGATCGCCGAGGAACTCTCGCCCGCCACCATCGACGCCCTCGGCCCGGACTTCGAGATCCGCCACTGCGACGGTGCGAACCGCGACGAGCTCCTGCCGGCCCTGGCCGAGGTCGACGCGGTGCTCGTGCGGTCCGCGACCAAGATGGACGCCGAGGCGATCGCTGCCGCCAAGAACCTCAAGGTGATCGCGCGCGCCGGCGTCGGCCTCGACAACGTGGACGTGCCCGCGGCCACCCAGGCAGGTGTCATGGTCGTCAACGCCCCGACGTCCAACATCACCTCGGCCGCCGAGCTCGCCGTCGGCCTGCTGCTCGCCACGGCGCGCAACATCGCCCCGGCCAACGAGGCCCTCAAGAACGGCGCGTGGAAGCGCAGCAAGTACGGCGGCGTCGAGCTGCTCGACAAGAAGGTCGGCGTCGTCGGCTTCGGGCGCATCGGCCAGCTGGTCGCCGAGCGCCTCAAGGGTTTCGGCATGCACGTCCTGGCCTACGACCCCTACGTCTCGGCGCAGAAGGCGGGCCAGCTCGGCGCGCACCTCGTGAGCCTCGACGAGCTGCTCGAGCAGAGCGACTTCATCACCGTCCACCTGCCGAAGACCCCGGAGACGGTCGGCCTCATCGGCAAGGAGGCGCTGACCAAGGTCAAGCCGACGGTGCGCGTCATCAACGCTGCCCGTGGCGGCATCGTCGACGAGGAGGCCCTCGCCGAAGCCCTGCGCGAGGGGCGCGTGGCCGGCGCCGGCATCGACGTCTTCGCCAAGGAGCCGACCACCGAGAGCCCGCTGTTCGAGTTCGAGTCCGTCGTGGTCACCCCGCACCTCGGTGCCTCGACGGAGGAGGCCCAGGAGAAGGCAGGCGTCGCGGTCGCCAAGTCGGTGCGACTCGCGCTGGGCGGTGACCTCGTGCCCGACGCGGTCAACGTGTCCGGCGGCGCCATCGCCGAGGAGGTGCGTCCCGGCATCGCGCTCGTCGAGAAGCTCGGCCGCATCTTCACCGCGGTGGCAGGTGCCGTGCCGGTGCAGCTCGATGTCGACGTGCGCGGCGAGATCACCGAGCACGATGTCAGCGTCTGGAAGCTCTCGGCGCTCAAGGGCCTGTTCACCGACCTCACCGAGGACCCGGTCACCTACGTCAACGCCCCCCTGCTGGCCGAGCAGCGCGGGGTCGAGGCGCGCCTGCTCACCGACCCGGCCTCGCAGGACTTCCGCAACGTCACCACCCTGCGCGGGACGCTCGCCGACGGCACGATCGTCAGCGTCGCCGGCACGCTGACCGGCCCCCGCATGGTCGAGAAGATCGTGGGCATCAACGGCTTCGACCTCGAGGTTCCCCTGTCGGAGCACATGGCCTTCTTCACCTACCGCGACCGCCCGGGCATCGTCGGCGCCGTCGGCCGCCTGCTCGGCGAGGCCGACGTCAACATCGGCGGCATGCAGGTGGCCCGTGACGAGAAGGGTGGCCGCGCCCTGGTCGCCCTCACCGTCGACAGTGCCATCCCCAGCGACGTCGTCCACGCCATCGCCGCCGAGATCGACGCCGAGGTCCGCGTGGTCGACCTCGACGGCTGACGTCCCGCGGCGGTCCCCGCCCGCTTCCGGTATGCCGCGTGCGCACCTCGCGCACGCGGCATACCGCTGTCTGCGGCCGGGCAGGGAGGGGCCGTGACGTGAGACCCTCGTCTCACTGAGTGGGAAAGCGGTATCGGATAGTTGGACGTCCTCGTACCCTCGAAGGCATGACGCGGCAGGTCGTACTCATTCACCGCCGCGGCGAGTTCCGGTAGCCAGCCCCCTCGCCGCGGAGATCCCGCGTTGCTCGGCTGGCAGGCCGCCCCGGATCCGGGAGGCGGCCCCGCAGAACTCCCACCCACTTCACTTCCCTTGCGACACAGGGGAAAACCGCAAAGGACTGATTTCGATGAGCGAAGAGGCCAAGAAGGCACGCCAGGCACTGCAGGAGTCCATGGACCTGCGCGAGCAGGGACACACCGACGACTGACGTCGGCCCCATGACGGAACGGCCCCACGGCAGCTGCCGCTGGGGCCGTTCGTCATGTGAGACGTGGATATCAGAGTGCAAGACCGTCTCTATCGTGGGGCCATGGTCACAGACGCCCCCTCCGCAGACTCCGTGAACATCGCCGTCATCGGCGGCGACGGTATCGGGCCGGAGGTCGTGGGCGAGGGCCTCAAGGTGCTGTCGGCAGTGACCGGGGCTGCTGGGCCGAAGGTCAGCACCACCGACTACGACCTCGGCGCCCGCCGCTGGCACGCCACCGGCGAGACCCTGCCCGACTCGGTGCTCGAGGAGCTGCGCGGCCACGACGCGATCCTGCTCGGCGCGATCGGCGACCCGACCGTGCCGAGCGGAGTGCTCGAGCGGGGGGTGCTGCTGCCGCTGCGGTTCGCCCTCGACCACTACGTGAACCTGCGCCCTGCGAGGCTCTACGCCGGCGCCACCAGCCCGCTGGCCGTCGACCGGGTGGCGCCCAACGGCATCGACTTCGTCGTCGTCCGCGAGGGCACCGAGGGCCCCTACGTCGGCAACGGTGGAGGGCTGCGCGTCGGGACGCCCCACGAGATCGCCACCGAGGTCAGCGTCAACACCCGCTTCGGGGTGGAGCGTGTGGTGCGCGACGCGTTCGCCCGGGCGGCCGGTCGCGAGCGGCGGCACCTGACCCTGGTGCACAAGCACAACGTCCTCACCCACGCCGGACACCTGTGGCGCCGCACGGTCGAGGAGGTGGGCGCCGAGTTCCCGCAGGTGAGCACCGACTACCTGCACGTCGACGCCGCCACCATCTTCCTGACCACCGACCCGGGGCGGTTCGACGTCATCGTCACCGACAACCTCTTCGGGGACATCATCACCGACATCGCCGCCGCCATCGCCGGGGGCATCGGCCTGGCCGCCAGCGGCAACATCAACCCCGAGCGCACCACGCCGAGCATGTTCGAGCCGGTGCACGGGTCGGCGCCCGACATCGCGGGGCAGGGCAAGGCCGACCCGACGGCGACGATCCTGTCGGTGTCGATGCTGCTCGAGCACCTCGGCCGCACCGAGGAGGCCCAGCGCGTGGAGCGCGCCGTGGCGGCCGACCTCGCCGAGCGCGGCACTGCGGAGCGCAGCACCACCGAGATCGGCGACGCCATCGCCGCCCGCCTGTAGGCAGTCCCTGGCGGCCGACCACCGGCCTGACCCGGCGGGGGCAGCGGTAGCCTGCAGGCAACACCCGACGCCGAGTCGTGCAAGACGTTTGGAGGCACTGATGACCGAGGCCCCGGCACTGTCCGAGCCCACCCTCGAGTTCGCCATCGAGCGGCGCACGGACCCGCTGCCCGACGAGCAGCGCGAGGCGGTGCTCGCCAACCCCGGCTTCGGCAAGACCTTCACCGACCACATGGTCCTGGCCACGTGGACGCCCGGCGAGGGGTGGCACGACGCCCGCGTCACGGCATACGGGCCCCTCACCCTCGAGCCGTCGGCGGCCGTCCTGCACTACGCGCAGGAGATCTTCGAGGGCATGAAGGCCTACCGGCACGCCGACGGGTCGATCTGGACCTTCCGCCCCGACCAGAACGCCGCGCGGTTCGCCCGCAGCGCCCGCCGCCTGGCCTTGCCCGAGCTGCCGGCCGCGGCGTTCGTCGAGTCGCTGCGCGCGCTCGTCGACGTCGACCAGGCGTGGGTGCCGGGCACCGAGCACGGTGAGGCCAGCCTCTACCTGCGCCCGTTCATGTTCGCCTCCGAGGCGTTCCTCGGTGTGCGACCGGCTGCCAGGGTCACCTACAGCGTCATCGCCTCCCCGGCGGGCCCCTACTTCAGCGGCGGCCTGAAGCCGGTGAGCATCTGGGTCTCGAACGAGTACGTCCGGGCGGCTCCCGGCGGCACCGGCGCGGCGAAGTGCGGCGGCAACTACGCCGCCAGCCTCGCTGCCCAGGTCGAGGCCGCGGAGCACCACTGCGACCAGGTGGTCTTCCTCGACGGCCTCGAGCACAAGTGGGTCGAGGAGCTCGGCGGCATGAACCTGTTCTTCGTGCGCAAGGACGGCAGCATCGTCACGCCCGAGCTGACCGGCACCATCCTCGAGGGCATCACCCGCGACTCGATCGTCGAGCTGGCCAAGGAGCTCGGCCACGACGTCAGCGAGCGCCGCATCTCGATCGACGAGTGGCGCGAGGGTGCGGCCTCGGGAGAGATCGCCGAGGTGTTCGCCTGCGGAACCGCCGCGGTCGTCACCCCGGTCGGCCGGCTCGCCTGGGACGGCGGGGAGGTTGTCATCCACGGCAACGAGGTCGGCAGCGTGACCGCCCGGATCCGCTCCGCCCTGCTCGACATCCAGTACGGCCGCGCCGAGGACACCCACGGCTGGATGCACCGCCTCGTCTGAGGAGGCTCGCGCACCCTTCCCCGAAACCTTCGCCCAACCTTTCGATCCAGGCCGAACCTTCGGCCACGATCCAAAGGTTGGGCGAACCTTCCACAGGGTGAAGCTGCAACCTTTCATTCCTGGCAGAACCTTCGCCCACCATCGAAAGGTTGGGCGAACCTTGCGGACAGACGGAGGCGGTCGTCTGACCAGATGGCGGACGAGGGGTTCGGATCCCGGGCGCACCGTGCGACAGTTCTCCCGTGACGTCCTGGAACGTGGCCACCGCCACGGTGATTATCGACTAGCGCGACGAGCCCTCCTCGTCGCGCAGACCTCCCACACCCGGGGGGTCTTTTGCTTTGTCGGACGCACCCCGGGCCGGCAGGGCCCGGCGGAGGACCACCAGCACCAGCACCAGCACCAGCACCAGCACCATCACCACCAGCACCATCACCACCGCGCGACCATCGACACGACACCAACGAGGAACTGCGATGAGCGACCTGCACGTCTACGACACCACCCTGCGCGACGGTGCGCAGCAGGAGGGGCTGAACCTCTCCGTGTCCGACAAGCTCGCCATCGCGGCACACCTCGACGAGCTCGGCGTCGGCTACATCGAGGGCGGCTGGCCGGGCGCGAACCCCAAGGACACCGAGTTCTTCGCCCGGGCGCAGCAGGAGCTCCAGCTGCGCAACGCCACCCTCGCCGCGTTCGGGGCGACGAGGCGCGCGGGCGGGCGGGCCGCTGACGACCCGCTCGTGCGCGCCCTCGTCGACTCCGGCGCGCCCGTCGTCACGCTCGTCGCCAAGTCGCACGCCGGCCACGTCGAGCGGGCGCTGCGCACCACCCTCGGCGAGAACCTCGAGATGATCCGCGACACCGTCTCCTTCCTCAGGGGAGAGGGGCGCCGCGTCTTCCTCGACGCCGAGCACTTCTTCGACGGGTATGCCGCGGACCGCGCCTACGCGCTCGAGGCCGTGCGGGCGGCGGTGGAGGCCGGTGCGGAGGTCGTGGCGCTGTGCGACACCAACGGCGGCATGCTGCCCAACGAGGTCGCCGACGTCGTCGCCGACGTGCTCGACACGACCTCCGCGCGCCTGGGCATCCACTGCCACAACGACACCGGCTGCGCGGTGGCCAACTCGATGGCTGCCGTCGACGCCGGCGCGACCCACGTGCAGGGCACCATCAACGGCTACGGCGAGCGCACCGGCAACGCCGACCTGCTCACCGTCGTCAGCAACCTGCAGATCAAGCGGGGGCTGCCGCTCCTCGAGGAGCCGCGGCTGCGCGAGGCCACGCGGATCGCCCACGCCATCAGCGAGATCACCAACGTCCCGCCCTACAGCCGCCAGCCCTACGTCGGCGCCAGCGCGTTCGCGCACAAGGCCGGCCTGCACGCGAGCGCCATCAAGGTCGACCCCGACCTCTACCAGCACACCGACCCCACGCGCGTCGGCAACGACATGCGCATGCTCGTCTCCGACATGGCGGGTCGGGCCAGCATCGAGCTGAAGGGCCGCGAGCTCGGCTTCGACCTCGCCGGCGACGACGAGCTGCTCACCCGGGTGCTCGCCAAGGTCAAGGACCTCGAGCTGCGCGGCTACACCTTCGACGCCGCCGACGCCTCCTTCGAGCTGCTGCTGCGCAGGGAGGTCGAGGGCGAGGAGGCCCACGAGTACTTCGAGGTGGAGTCGTGGCGCGTCATCACCGACGCCCGCGGCGACGACAGCGCCCTCTCGGAGGCGACGGTGAAGGTGGTCGCGGGCGGCAACCGGGTCGTCGCGACCGGGGAGGGAAACGGTCCGGTCAACGCCCTCGACCACGCGCTGCGCCAGGCACTCTCGCCGGCCTACCCCGAGCTCGACAAGCTCGAGCTGATCGACTTCCGGGTGCGCATCCTCGATGCCGCCCACGGAACGGACGCGGTCACCCGCGTGCTCATCGAGACCTCGGACGGCCAGACGTCGTGGGAGACCGTCGGGGTGGCCGGCAACATCGTCGAGGCCTCGTGGCACGCGCTGGTCGAGGGCGTCACCTACGGCCTGGTCAGGGCCGGCGTGCCGGTCCGCTGAGCGCGGGCCGCGCAGCCTGCCCCAGCTCGTCCAGGGCGTCGAGCAGGCGTGCGCGCAGAGCCTGTCCCCGGGCAGCGAAGCCGCGCTGCGCGGCGGCATACGCGGCCTTGCCCTGAGGGGTCTCGATCGGCACGGGCTCGTAGCCGAGCTCGCGCAGGTCGTAGGGCGAGGCGCGCATGTCGAGCTCGCGGATGTCGCGGGCGAGGTCGAAGCAGTCCATGACGAGGTCGCTCGGGACCGCGGGGGAGAGCTTGTAGGCCCACTTGTAGAGGTCCATGCCGGCATGGAGACAACCGGGCTGCTCGAGGTCGGGCTGGGTCGCACGGGTGGGCTGGAGGAGGTTCAGCGACCGCGCCGGCGGGGTGTAGAAGCGGAACGCGTCGTAGTGCGAGCAGCGGATCTGGTGCGCCTCGACGACCTCGTCGGTGCCCGTGCGGCCCAGCCGCAGCGGCCACCCGGCGTGCCGCACCTCGTCCTCGCCGAGCCGGTAGACCATCGCCCACTCGTGCAGCCCGAAGCAGCCGAACTGGGCCTGCCGTCCATGGGTGGCGCGCAGCAGGTTCGTGGTGAAGTCCACTGTCTCCCAACGGGCCTCGACGAACGATGCCGTCCGCAGCACGACCCCGTCACCCTCGACCCGGTAGTGCCTCCACGCGGCGCGCGGGAGCCCGGCTGCGCCCTCGAGCAGCACACCCGGACCCGGGTGCCAGCGCCGCAGCTGCGCCGGGCGGTGCGAGTAGTAGGTGAACAGGAAGTCCTCGACGGGGTGCCTGCGCCCGTCCTCGCGCCGCCGCAGGTGCGCGGCCGTCGCGGCGTCGACGCGGGCGTGGTGGGCGGCCTCGGCGGCCTCCCACTCGCTCCTGGTCATCACGCGCACGGACACGGGCACCAAGGGTATGCCGTGCCGCAGGGCGTCGTGCGCGGGCGGCGGGAGGCCTCGTTAGGCTCTCCTCGTGCGTATCGCGAGGTTCACGACAGGTGACGACCCGGTGTTCGGGCTGGTCGACGGGGCGGGCGAGAAGATCGCCGAGATCACCGGCGACCCGCTCTACACCAAGATCGAGCTGACCGGCGCGACCCACGAGGTCGCCGACGTGCGGCTCCTGGCCCCGGTCATCCCGCGCAGCAAGGTCATCGGCATCGGCAGGAACTACGCCGACCACGCCAGGGAGATGGGCGGTGAGGCGCCCGCCGAGCCGATGATGTTCCTGATCCCCAACACCGCGGTGGTCGGCCCCGGCGAGCCCGTGGTGATCCCGCCGCTGACCTCCGAGGTCCACTACGAGGGCGAGCTGGCCGTCGTCATCGGCCGCGTCTGCAAGGACGTCGAGCCGCAGGACGTCGGCAAGGTCGTGTTCGGCTTCACGTGCGCCAACGACGTCACCGCCCGCGACCTCCAGCGCGGCGACGGGCAGTGGGCCCGGGCCAAGGGCATGGACACCTTCTGCCCCCTCGGGCCGTGGATCGAGACCGACCTCGACACCAGCGACCTCTCGCTGGTCACCCGCCGCGACGGCGAGGTGGTGCAGGACGGCTCGACCGCGGACATGGTCCACGACGTGGCGGCCCTGGTCTCGCACGCCTCGAAGGCGTTCACCCTCCTGCCCGGTGACGTGATCCTGACCGGCACGCCGGCCGGGGTCGGCCCGGTGGTGGCGGGCCAGCGCGTCGAGGTCGAGATCAACGGCATCGGAGTGCTCTCCAACCCGTTCGTCGCCAAGGACTGAGGGGCAGGGCGCGGGGCGCCCGCCAGTGGGCAGGCAGGGGGCAGCCCGGGCCGCCCCTAGAATCGGACCCACCATGAGCGAAACGTCCTCCGCCCCCGTCCGCCTGCGCGTCGCCCCCTCGCCGACCGGCGACCCCCATGTCGGCACGGCCTACATGTCCTTGTTCAACCTCGCGTTCGCGCGCCAGCAGGGCGGCTCGTTCGTCCTCCGCATCGAGGACACCGACCGGGCGCGCTTCCGCGCCGACAGCGAGCAGCAGGTCTTCGACACGCTGCACTGGCTGGGCCTGAGCTGGGACGAGGGCCCGGACGTCGGCGGCCCCTACGCCCCCTACCGCCAGTCGGAGCGTCTCGACACCTACAAGCCCTACGTCGAGAGGCTGCTGGCCGAGGGCCACGCCTACCACTGCTGGTGCTCCCCGGCACGCCTCGCGGAGATGCGCGACAAGCAGCAGAAGCTCAAGCTGCCCACCGGCTACGACCGGCTCTGCCACGGCAAGACCCGCGAGGAGCGGGCCACCCTGCCCGGCTTCAACGAGACCCCCGTCGTGCGCATGCTCGTCCCCGACGACGTCGAGCTGCACTTCGACGACCTGATCCGCGGCCGGGTCTCGGCCCCCAGGCCCGACGACCAGGTCGTCCTGAAGGCCGACGGCTTCCCCACCTACCACCTGGCCGTCGTGGTGGACGACCACGAGATGGGCATCACCCACGTCGTGCGCGGTGAGGAGTGGATCTCCAGCACGCCCAAGCACGTGCTGCTCTACCGCTGGCTGGGGCTCGAGGCGCCGAAGTTCGCCCACATGCCGCTGCTGCGCAACAACGACAAGTCCAAGATCTCGAAGCGCAAGAACCCCGCGGCCCGGCTGACGTGGTTCCAGGAGCAGGGCTACCTGCCCGAGGCGCTGGTGAACTTCCTGGCGCTGCTGGCGTACCCGCCGAAGCAGGACGCCGAGGGCAACGACGTGGAGGTCTTCTCCTTCGCCGACTTCTCCAAGGACTTCGACTGGGCCAAGGTCAACCCCGTCGGCCCGATCTTCGACCTCAAGAAGCTCGAGTGGCTCAACGGCGTCTACATCCGTGAGCTCGAGGTGGGTGACCTCGCCAGCCGGCTGCTGCCCTTCCTCGAGCGCGACGGGGTGCTGTCGGGCAACCCGAGCCTGGGGGAGCTGGCCCGGCTGAAGGCCGTCACCGAGCTCATCCAGACCCGCATGGCGCTGCTGTCCGAGGCGACCGCCCTCGTGGCCCCCTTCTACGTCGCCGACGACGCCCTCGAGATCGCCGACGACGCGCGGGCCCAGCTCAAGGAGAACGCCCAGGTGGTGCTCGCCACGGCCCTGCGGGTGCTGGGCGACGTCGACGACACCGGCACCGGCGTGCTCGGCTCCGAGCGCGGCTGGAACGCCCCTGCCATCGAGGCCGCGCTGCGCGAGGCGATCGTCGACGGCTTGGGCATCAAGCCGAAGTTCGCGTTCGGCCCGCTGCGCACCGCCGTCTCCGGCCAGCGCATCTCGCCGCCGCTCTTCGAGTCCATGGAGATCCTCGGGAAGACCTCGACGCTCAACCGGCTGCAGCGCCTCCACGACGAGCTCGTCTGACGCGTCTGCACGCAGGTGCCCCGCCCGTCACCGGGCGGGGCACCTACTGCTTTTGGGCGATCCACGGCTGTAGGCACCCCACCACACTGGGCAGCACCACCGATCGATGTGCGCACCCCGGTGCGGCACAGGGAGGGCTGCCATGGCGCACGGTCACCCAGCGCTACCGGAGATGCTCAAGGGCATCGACCTGTTCGCCGAGCTGCCGGACGAGGTCATCCTCGAGCTGGTCGAGGCGGGCTCGACCATCCGCACCCCGGGCGGGCACGCCGTGGTGCGGCAGGGGGAGAGCGACTCCGGGCTCCAGGTGGTGCTCGAGGGCACGGCGACGGTCGACGTGGGTGGGGTCCGGCGCGACGGTACGCTCGGCCCGGGCGACTACTTCGGCGAGATCTCGGTGATCGACGGCGGAAGCCGGTCGGCCACGATCACCGCGGGAGAGGACGGGCTCGAGACCTTCGCCGTCTCGCCGCTGACCTTCTGGCCCCTCATCGACCGCCACGCGTCGCTGCGGCGGTGCCTGATGAAGGCCCTGTGCGCCCGCATCCGCGCCCTCGACGTGGAGGCCAGTGCCACCTGCTGACTCTCGACAGACCCCCGAAGACCCGATTTGGGGGACCGTCGGTGGGGCCGGTAGAGTCTGCTCTCGGTTCACCGCCCGGGTCCTCCGGGACCAGCGGCAGTGATACCCCCTTGGGGTATGGTGTAATTGGCAGCACGACTGATTCTGGTTCAGTTAGTCTAGGTTCGAGTCCTGGTACCCCAGCGCGTGTCCTCCGGTCGCGAGACCAGAGGCCGATTCGGAGAAATCCACACCAGCAGGTATGGTTCTCTCCGCTGCCTGAAGCGCTGAGAAGCCAACAGGTAGAACAGCTAGGGCCCCGTTGTGTAGCGGCCTAGCACGCCGCCCTCTCAAGGCGGTAGCGCGGGTTCGAATCCCGTCGGGGCTACGCGACCAGAGCCCCCGTCCAGCGGACGGGGGCTCTTCGCATGTCCGGGGCGGGCGGCCTCAGTGCCGTCGCCGCCGCGCCAGCAGCCCAGCGGCCAGGGCGGAGGCGGGGGCGAGCCAGACCCACGCCAGGTCGGCTCTCAGCGGCGCTGGCCCCGGCTCGTCGGTGGGCTCCAGCCGCCGCACGTGCAGGCGCGGCCAGCCGCTGGCCAGTTCCTCGTCGTCGTCGGCCAATCCCTGCGACGCGAGGTAGTCCCTGAAGAAGGAGCCGCCGAAACGGCGCAGTGCCCGCAGCACCCGCATCGCCTCGGCCTCGTCGTCAAGGGGGAGGGCGCGGACCGTCTGCGTGCCGCGACGCCACTGCACGGTGGCGACCGGGTCGGCGATGAGGTTCCGGTACCACTGGGCCCGTCCGCCGTAGGGGCACCAGAGGTAGGTGTGTCCCTCGACCACGTGCGGGTAGACGACGACGTGCCGGGGGAGCCCACTCGACCGCCCGGTGGTGGTCACGACCATCCACACGCGCCTCGTCAGTGGCCCGAGACCCAGACGCGTCAGGACGACAGGCAGCGCCATCAGGTCACGCGACCAGCGGGCGTCGAGGTAGCGGGTGTTCTGGGTGCCCTCGCGCGAGGGGGTGCGCAGCCCGGTCACGCAGCCAGCGTCACTCGGGGGAGGAGCCCCTGCCTGAGTCCAACGTCCCGTCCGCACCGCCGATGGCGCGCGTCACGAACAGGCCGGTATGCAGCGTGGCCGGCCACGCGGCATGCCGGCCTGTCGCGGTCAGGCGTTCTGCTGCTGTTGCTGCGCGGCGTGGCGCGCCAGCACCTCGGTGAGCTTGTTGGCGCCGGCGACCACGGTGGCCGCGTGCAGGCGGCCGGGCTGGCGGGAGAGGCGCTCGATCGGCCCGGAGATCGAGACGGCGGCCACGACGCGACCCGACGGTCCACGCACCGGGGCCGAGACCGACGCGACACCGGCCTCGCGCTCGCCGACGCTCTGCGCCCAGCCGCGGCGTCGCACGCCGGAGAGCGTGGTGGCGGTGAACTTGGCGCCGTGCAGCCCGCGGTGCAGCCGGTCGGGCTCCTCCCACGCGAGCAGCACCTGGGCGGCGGAACCGGCGAGCATCGAGAGGGTCGCGCCCACGGGGATCGAGTCGCGCAGGCCGACCGGGCGCTCGGCGGCCGAGACACAGATGCGGTGGTCGCCCTGGCGGCGGAAGAGCTGGGCGCTCTCGTTGGTGTGGTCACGCAGGGCGCCGAGCACGGGCCCGGCGGCGGCGAGGAGCTTGTCCTCGCCTGCGGCCGCGGCGAGCTCCGCGAGCCGGGGGCCGAGCACGAAGCGGCCCTGCATGTCCCGCGTGACGAGACGGTGGTGCTCGAGGGCGACGGCCAGGCGGTGGGCCGTCGGACGCGCCAGGCCGGTGGCCGTGACGAGCTGCGCCAGGGTGGAGGGCCCTGCCTCGAGGGCGCCGAGAACGACGGCTGCCTTGTCGAGGACGCCGACCCCGCTAGTGTTGTCCATGCATTGATATTGACGTCTCATTGCCTGAGACGCAAATCCATGCACCCGTGTGGCGGTGAAAACCTGCCGGTAACGACGCGCAGGGGCGTCGGTCCAGACCACTGGCTGAGGAGGGAACGTGTCAGGAACGCTCGCGGAGAAGGTGTGGGACGCCCACGTCGTACGGCGGGCCGAGGGTGAGCCCGACCTCCTGTACATCGACCTCCACCTGCTGCACGAGGTGACCAGCCCGCAGGCCTTCGACGGCCTCCGGCTGGCCGGCCGCAAGGTCCGCCGCACCGACCTGACCCTGGCCACCGAGGACCACAACGTCCCGACGACTCCGGGCCCGATCACCGACCTCGTCAGCCGCACGCAGGTCGAGACGCTGCGCCGCAACTGCGAGGAGTTCGGCGTCCGGCTCTTCCCGATGGGCGACGCCGAGCAGGGCATCGTCCACGTCGTCGGCCCGCAGCGGGGTCTGACCCAGCCGGGCATGACCATCGTCTGCGGCGACAGCCACACCTCGACGCACGGCGCGTTCGGGGCGCTGGCCTTCGGCATCGGCACCTCCGAGGTCGAGCACGTGCTGGCCACCCAGACGCTGCCGCTCAAGCCGTTCAAGACCATGGCGATCAACGTCGAGGGCGAGCTGCAGCCGGGCGTCACCGCCAAGGACGTCGTGCTCGCCGTCATCGCCAAGATCGGCACCGGCGGCGGCCAGGGCTACGTGCTGGAGTACCGCGGCAGCGCGATCCGCAGCCTCTCGATGGAGTCGCGGATGACCATCTGCAACATGTCCATCGAGGCCGGCGCCCGGGCCGGCATGATCGCCCCCGACGAGACGACCTTCGACTACCTGAAGGGCCGCGAGCACGCGCCCACCGGCGCGGCCTGGGACGCCGCCGTCGAGGACTGGCGGCAGCTGCGCACCGACGACGACGCCGTCTTCGACGCCGTGGTCGACCTCGACGCCGGCGCCCTGACCCCGTTCGTCACCTGGGGCACCAACCCCGGCCAGGGGGCCCCGCTCTCGGAGGCGGTGCCCGACCCCGAGCGGATGGCCGACGAGAACGAGAAGGCGGCTGCCCGCCGCGCGCTGGAGTACATGGGCCTGACGGCCGGCACCCCGCTGCGCGACATCCGCGTCGACACCGTCTTCGTCGGCTCGTGCACCAACGGCCGCATCGAGGACCTGCGAGCGGCCGCCTCGGTCGTCAAGGGGCGCCGGGTCGCCGACGGCGTGCGCATGCTCGTGGTGCCCGGGTCCGCCCGCGTGCGCCTGCAGGCCGAGGAGGAGGGCCTGGACAAGGTCTTCACCGAGGCCGGCGCCGAGTGGCGCCTGCCCGGCTGCTCCATGTGCCTGGGCATGAACCCCGACCAGCTGGCGCCGGGGGAGCGCAGCGCCTCGACCTCCAACCGCAACTTCGAGGGACGGCAGGGCAAGGGTGGGCGCACGCACCTGGTCAGCCCGCTCGTGGCCGCGGCCACCGCCCTGCGCGGCACCCTGTCCAGCCCGGCCGACCTGGTCGACGTCACTGCCCAGGGAGGGAACTGACCATGGACAGCTTCACCAGCCACACCGGCATCGGCGTCCCGCTGCGGCGCAGCAACGTCGACACCGACCAGATCATCCCCGCGGTCTACCTGAAGCGGGTGACCCGCACCGGCTTCGAGGACGGCCTGTTCGCCGCGTGGCGCAAGGACGAGACCTTCGTCCTGAACCACGACGCGTATGCCGCCGGCTCGGTCCTCGTCGCGGGACCGGACTTCGGCACCGGGTCCTCGCGCGAGCACGCGGTCTGGGCGCTGATGGACTACGGCTTCCGGGTCGTCATCGCCAGCCGGTTCGCCGACATCTTCCGAGGGAACAGCGGCAAGCAGGGGCTGCTCACCGCCCAGGTGGCGCAGGACGACGTCGAGCTGCTGTGGAAGTACCTCGAGAACGACCCCGGCGCCTCGGTGACGGTGGACCTCGTCTCCCGGACCGTCACGGCCGGTGACATCGTGGCCCCCTTCGAGGTCGACGACTACACCCGCTGGCGCCTCCTCGAGGGTCTCGACGACATCAGCCTGACGCTGCGCCACGAGCAGGACGTCACCGACTTCGAGGGTCGCCGACCGGCCTACAAGCCCACGACCACGGGGGCCTGAGCCCCACTCCCGCGGCGTGTCTGCGGAAATTTTCTGGGGAACGCCCCAGCACAGGGGCCCCGGACGGCTGGTGAAGCCGTCCGGGGCTCCTGCCGTCTCCGGGAGGAACCCCAGTGATGGGTTCGTGACGGCTCAATCGTGTTGTGCCGCAATGGCGGTCGCTGCGAGCCGACATTCCTGCAAGGTCCGTTCGGACGCCGTGGGGCGGTCGCTGAGGGCTCCCGGCGAGGCCTCCCACGGCCCCGATATGGGTACGAATGCCGTTGCGACACAATGGATCGGGGTCCCGAAGTGGTGGACGCCGGAGGGCTTGGGCCATAACGTCAGCACCATGTCGGGCTCCAGCCCGGCCGCTCACCACCTTCGCTGGGCCAGTGGCCCGGCGCCGGACCCTGTGGAGGGGACAACGTGAACAAGGCAGAACTGGTCAAGGAGCTGGAGTCGCGCCTGGGCAGCCGCAAGGCCGCCAACGACGCGCTGACCCACGTCGTCGACGTGATCATCCGTGAGGTCGCCAAGGGCGGCAAGGTCGCCATCACCGGCTTCGGCACCTTCGAGAAGTCGGCCCGTGCTGCGCGCACCGGCCGCAACCCGCGCACCGGCCAGACGGTGAAGATCAAGAAGACCAACGTCCCGAAGTTCCGGGCCGGCGCTGGCTTCAAGGAGGTTGTCGCCAACCCGAAGAAGCTGCCGAAGGCCGCTGTGGCCGGCGCGCGCGCCGCCGCCGGGACCGCCACCCGTGCGGCCGCCACCGCCACGGGTGCAGCCAAGAAGACCACCACCGGCGCGGCCAAGAAGGCGGCTCCCGCGAAGAAGGCTGCGGCCACCACCCGCACCGCTGCTGCCAAGAAGACCACCACGACGGCCAAGAAGGCCACCGCCACCAAGGCGGCTCCGGCCCGCAAGACCACCGCCACCAAGGCCGCACCGGCGAAGAAGGCGGCAACGACGCGCACCGCGGCGGCGAAGAAGACCACGACGGCCAAGAAGTCGGCACCGGCGACGAAGGCCGCCACCACGAAGAAGACGGCCCCCGCCAAGAAGGCCACCCCGGCCAAGAAGGCGACCGCCACCCGCAGCACCGCGGCGAAGAAGACCAGCACCGCCAAGAAGGCGACGACCAAGCGCGCCGCCAAGAAGGCCTGACCCGCAGCGGTCAGCGCCCGACGAGAGCGGCGAGGGAGGCCGGCACCCACGGGGTGTCGGCCTCCCTCGCCGTGTGGCCCGGCAGCCGCGCTCAGCCGATGCGCTGGTCGTCGCCGATGCCGACGATCCAGAGCCGCTCGACGGTGGTCGTCCCCCGGGCGAGGTCGATGCTGAGCCGCTGCCCGGGTCGCAGGTGCCGCAGGGCGCTGCGGGCGAAGACCTCTGCCGTGAAGGCCACCTCACGGCCGTCGTCGAGCAGGGCGGTGCCGGAGCCGGTCGCCTCGTCGAACGTGTGCACGCTGGCCTGCATGCCCGGCAGCGTAGCGCCGGTCCCCGCCAGGACGGCGAGCGTCGCGGGACCGACCCCCAGGGCGAGCGCGGCTCGCAGCGCCTCGTCGTCGTCGACGTCCGTGCGCAGCCGCGGCAGGTCGAGGTCGAGGCGGCGGTGCCCCGCCGCAGCGTGCCGGGCGGCCGAGTCCGCGCCGAACGCCGGCTCCAGCGGCGCCCCCACCGCGGTGAGGAGCACCGTGCCCGTGCCGTCCGCGTCGGGCACCAGGGCGCGAGGGTGCGCGGCCGCCGCGGTGAGCGCCTCCTCGAGGTCCGAGGGGCGCAGGGCCGGCAGGTCACCGAGCAGCACGCCCACGCCCTCGACGGGCACCGGGCCACCGCTGCGGCGTGGACCCGCGGCAGGGCCCAGCGACCGGGCGCCGTCCGCCGCATCGCCCACGGCGGCGCGCAGGCCCGCCCGCACCGCCTCGTTCAGGCCGCGCCCGGGGTCGGTCACGACCGCGGCACCGAGCCGCACGGCATACGACCTCACCGCGTCGTCGGAGGTGACGACGTGCACCCGACCCTCGGGAAGGGCCGCGCACGCGGCCGTGAGGCAGTCGCGTGCGATGGCCGAGGCCAGGGCCGCCCGGGTCACGCCCCTCGGCGGCTGCAGGCGCGACTTGGCGCCGGCGCCACCCTTGACGGGGACCACGAGACGCCACGAGGGGGCTGGGTCGGGACTCATCGACACGATCGTCCCAAGCGCGGGGGCGCTGCTCGACAGCGACCCCCTCACCCGAGAGGATGCAGTCTCGACCCCGTCAAGAGTGGAGTAGTGGTGACCCCAAGCGGCAGACGCCCCCTGCCTTTCGCGTACCGGCTGGCCGTGTCGATCATCCGGCCGTTGCTGATGATCCTCACCAAGAGGGACTGGCGGGGCTGGGAGCACCTTCCCGAGACGGGTGGTTTCGTCGTGGCCCCGAACCACATCTCACACGTCGACCCGCTCGCCTTCGCGCACTACCTCTACGACAGCGGCCGGTCGCCGTTCTTCCTGGGCAAGGAGTCGGTCTTCCGGGTGCCGGTCGTGGGAGCGATCCTGAGCGGCGCCCAGCAGATCCCCGTCCACCGCAACACCGGCCAGGCGGTCGACGCGTTCCGTTCCGCGGTCGCGGCGGTCGAGGAGGGCAAGTGCGTGGGCGTCTACCCCGAGGGCACGTTGACCCGTGACCCCGACCTGTGGCCGATGGTCGGCAAGACCGGTGCGGCGCGGATCGCGCTGGCGACGCGGTGCCCGGTCGTGCCCGTGGCCCAGTGGGGCCCGCAGGAGATCCTCGCGCCCTACTCCAAGCGCCTCCGCCTCTTCCCGCGCAAGACGATGCACGTGCTCGCGGGGCCGCCCGTCGACCTGTCCGACCTCTACGACCGACCCCTGAGCGCCGAGGTGCTGCGCGAGGCGACCGAGCGGATCATGACGGCCATCACCGTCCAGCTCGAGCAGCTGCGCGGCGAGAAGGCCCCGCCGGTGCGCTTCGACAGCCGCCGGCACGGCCTGCCCCCCACCGGCAACTTCCACAAGAAGGGGGACCGGCGATGACCACGGCAGCAGTGTTCGGCACCGGCAGCTGGGGCACCGCGTTCTCCGCGGTGCTCGCCGACAGCGGCACCAAGGTGCGCATGTGGGGCCGTCGTCCCGAGCTGGTCGAGCAGATCAACGCCGGCAGCAACGACACCTACCTGCCGGGCATCCGCCTGCCGCAGGGCATCTCCGCGACCACCGACCCCGCCGAGGCCGCCGACGGCGCCGACATCGTGGTGCTGGCCGTGCCGTCGCAGACGCTGCGGCAGAACCTCGAGGGCTGGGCCTCGCTGCTGCCGCGCACGGCGGCGGTCGTCTCGTTGATGAAGGGTGTCGAGCTCGGCACCACCAAGCGGATGAGCGAGGTGATCGCCGAGGTCGGGGGCGTCGAGCCCGAGCGCATCGTCGTCGTCTCGGGGCCGAACCTGGCCCGGGAGATCGCCCTCAAGCAGCCGGCCGCGAGCGTGGTGGCCTGCAGCGACGCCCACACCGCGGAGCGGGTGGCCGAGGCCTGTGCGGCGCCCTACTTCCGCCCGTACACCAACACCGACGTGGTCGGCGCCGAGCTCGGCGGTGCGGTCAAGAACGTCATCGCCCTCGCCGTGGGCATGGCCGAGGGCATGGGAATGGGCGACAACTCCAAGGCCACCATCATCACGCGAGGCCTGGCGGAGACGACCCGGCTCGGCGTCGCCCTCGGCGGCGACCCCGCGACCTTCGCGGGCCTGGCGGGGGTCGGCGACCTCATCGCCACGTGCATGTCACCGCTGTCACGCAACCGGACCTTCGGGGTCAACCTCGGTCGCGGCATGGCGGTCAAGGAGGTCGTCGCCGTCACCCGGCAGACGGCCGAAGGCGTCAAGTCGTGCGACTCCATCCTGCAGCTGGCCAGGGAGCACGGCGTCGACGTGCCGATCATCGAGCAGGTGGCGGCCGTCGTGCACGAGGGCCGCACGCCGCAGCAGGTGGTCGAGTCGCTGCTCTCGCGGGCGCGCAAGGCCGAGCTCGACTAGAGCGCTGTCGCCAGGGCCTGGTCGAGGTCGCGCCAGAGGTCCTCCACGTCCTCGACGCCCACCGACAGGCGCAGCAGGCCCTCGGGCACCGTCTCCGGCTCGGCGGGGTGCCGCCGGCGACGCTCCACCTGCGACTCGACCCCGCCGAGGCTCGTGGCGTGCATCCAGACACGGGTGGCGGCAGCGACCCGCTCGGCTGCCTCGGCACCACCGGCGACCTCGACGGCGACGATGGCCCCGAACCCGGGGTAGCGCACCCGCTCCAGGCTCGGGTGGCCCTCCAGGCGACGCGCCAGCTCGCGGGCGTTGGCGGTGGCCCGCTCAACGCGCAGGTGCAGGGTGCGCAGGCCGCGCAGCGCCAGCCAGGTCTCCATCGGGCCCGCGATCGCCCCGTGCAGCAGCCGGTGCCGGGAGAGCCGGTCCCGCAGCCGGCGGCCGGCCTCGGTGCCGGGCGTCACGAGGGCGCCGAGCACCACGTCGGAGTGGCCGGCGAGGTACTTGGTCACCGAGTGCAGGACGAGGTCGGCGCCGAGGTCGAGCGGCTGCTGCACCAGGGGGGTGGCGAAGGTGTTGTCGCACACGGTCAGCACACCGCGCTCGCGGGCCGCGGCGCACAGGGCCGCCACGTCGAAGACCTCGAGCATCGGGTTCGTCGGCGACTCGATCCACAGCATCGCGGCACCGTCGATGACGTCGCCCACCGACCCGGCCTCGCCGGCATACAGCCGTCGCACCACCACGGCGCCGCTCCCGGCGAGGTCGTCGAGCAGGGCGGTCGTGCCGTTGTAGGCGTGGGCCGGCACCACCACCGTGCCGCCGTGGGGCACCAGGCTCACGGCGGCAGCCACGGCCGCCATGCCGGAGGCGAAGACCAGCGCCTCGCCGCCCTCCAGCGACCCGAGGGCCTCCTCGAAGGCCGACCAGGTGGGGTTGCCCCCGCGGGCGTAGTTGACGGGGCCGTCGGCGACGTAGGTGGAGGACAGCTCCAGCGGCGCGTTGACCCCGGCGCCGGGCCGGCGGTGCTGGCGGCCGAGCACGACGAGGCGGGTGGCGGGAGCGAGCTGGTCGGGCGTCGGCTCTGGGTTCTGCGCGGTCACCGGGCCAGACTAGGCGCGCTCGCGCGCGCCGGGTCGGGGACGCCGCACTGTGGGCGATACGCTCTCGGGCGATGACCTCGCAGCCTGACGCCCCCCGCAAGACCCGGGTCGCCCTCGTGTTCGGCGGCCGCTCCTCCGAGCACGCCGTGTCGTGCTCCACCGCGGCCGGCGTGATGCGCGCCATCGACCGCGACGCCTACGAGGTGATCCCCATCGGCATCGCCCGCGACGGCCACTGGGTGCTCATGGACGGCGACCCGTCCCACCTCGAGCTGACCGCCGGCCACACGCCCGAGGTGCAGCCCACCGAGGCCGGCGTGGTGGTGCCGCTCGGCAGCACGCAGCGGACCCTCACGGTGCAGGAGCCGGGGGAGGTGCCGCACAGCCTCGGCGAGGTCGACGTCGTCTTCCCGCTGCTGCACGGGCCGTTCGGCGAGGACGGCACGCTCCAGGGCCTGTTCGAGCTCGCCGACATCCGCTACGTCGGCTCCGGGGTGCTCGCCTCGGCCGCGGGGATGGACAAGCACTACATGAAGGTGGTCTTCCAGGGCGCCGGCATCCCGGTGGGCCCGTATGCCGTGGTCACCGACTCCCAGTGGCGGCGCGACAAGGCGGCGGCCATGGACGCCGTCGCCTCGCTCGGCTTCCCGGTCTTCGTCAAGCCGGCCCGGGCCGGCTCGAGCATGGGGATCAGCAAGGTCTCCGACCCGCAGGACCTCGAGGCCGCCATCGAGGCCGCCCGCGAGCACGACCCGAAGGTCGTCGTCGAGGCGATGATCGTCGGCCGCGAGATCGAGTGTGCGGTGCTGCAGGGGCGAGACCACCAGCCGCCGCGCACGTCCGAGGTCGGCGAGATCGAGGTCGACCGCGACGGGGGCCACGACTTCTACGACTTCGAGGCCAAGTACCTCGAGGAGCAGGGCGTCACGCTCAGCTGCCCCGCCAAGGTTCCCGACGAGGTGGCGGCCGAGGTGCGCCGGCTGGCGGCCGCGGCGTTCGAGGCGCTCGGCTGCGAGGGCCTGGCCCGGGTCGACTGCTTCTACACCGACAGCGGCGACGTGGTCGTCAACGAGATCAACACCATGCCGGGCTTCACGCCGCACTCGATGTACCCGCAGATGTGGGCCGCGTCGGGCCTGTCCTACCCGGAGCTCATCGACGAGCTCATCCAGCTCGCGCTCGCGCGTCCGACCGGCCTGCGCTGACCGGCCGGCGCTGCCGACCTGCGCTGACCGGCCGGCGCTGCCGACCGCCGGCGACGCCCACCTTCTCGGAATGCCCACGCCCTCGCCGGACTCGGCAGACCTTGCTGCCGCAGGGGTGTGCAGCAACGTGGGGCTGCGGCAGCACCATGTGCTAGCAGAGGTTGCTGCAGGGGGTCAGTCGCAGGTGCGGCCGTTCGACGGCAGGGCCCGGGCGGCCTCGGCGAAGGCCGGCAGCAGGAGCGGCTCGGGGGCGTAGGCGTCGGGCACGAGCACCTCGATCGCCGGGTCGCGCCCGAACGTCGTGAGGACCGCCCCGTCACTGGCCTCGCGCACCACCCAGTCGACGCCGTCGACGCTGAGGCACTGCTCGGTGGTGGGGCCCAGGGCGCTCACGCCGCACCGGGCGACGACCGGCGGGTCGCCCCAGGCGGCCACGGCCTCGGTGCCGGCGGTGGTCTCCACCCGCTCCTGGCCCGAGATGGTCGCGGGCCAGTGGGAGGCCGCGGCGGTGCAGGCGGCCGTCCCGGCCTGCGGGGGAGCCGTGACCTCGACGGCAGAAGAGCATCCCGCGAGCGCTCCGGCACAAAGGAGGCCACCGGCCACCCCGAGGACGAGGCGGCCGGTGGCCGGTGTGCGAGAGGCGCGTGCAGCCCGTGGCCGCGACGCGCGCAGGACGCCCAGGGGAGCGCTCAGACGTGCACGACCGTGCAGGTCAGCGTGCGGGTGATGCCCGGGACGTCCTGGATCTTGGCGATGACGAGCTTGCCCAGCTCGTCGACCGTGTTGGCCTCGACGCGGGCGATCACGTCGTACGGCCCGGTGACGTCCTCGGCCATCACCACGCCCTGGATCTGGGCGATGGACTCGGCAACGGTCGCCGCCTTGCCGACTTCGGTCTGGATCAGGATGTAGGCCTGCACCACCACGAGAGACACCTCACTGAGTCGGGGTTGCCGGGGGCGAGCCCCCGCGTGAACCAGCCGGGACGGTGCCCCGGCACGCCAGACGCTACCGTCTCCGTGGACCGCCCGTCTCCCCAGGAAGGTGAAGTGATGGTCACACCGGCCCAGACCCTCGGCGAGGTGTCGGAGGAGGGCCTGCTGCGCTCCATCTTCCCGTTCTTCACGCTGCAGCCCGGCCTGCTCGTGGGCCCCGGGGACGACGCCGCGGTGCTGGCGACGTCCGGCCGGGTGGTGGCGACGACCGACTCGATGGTGCGGGGGCGCGACTGGCTCGACGAGTGGTCGACTGCGGCCGACGTCGGCGCCAAGCTGCTCACCCAGAACCTCGCCGACGTCGCGGCCATGGGCGGCACCTCCACGGCGGTGCTCGTCACCCTCATGGCTGACCCGGCCACCCCCTCGGCGTGGGCGCGCGACTTCGCCCGCAGCATCGGCGAGGGCGCGGCGCGGGCCGGGGTCGCCGTCGCCGGAGGTGACCTGTCGTCGGCGCCGGCCGGGGTGCTGGTCGTCTCGATCACCGCCCTCGGCGACCTGTCCGGGCGCCAGCCGGTGCTGCGCAACGGCGCCCAGGTCGGCGACACCCTGGCGGTGCGCGGCACGCTGGGGCGCTCGGGTGCCGGGCTGGTGCTCCTGCAGCGGGGCGGCGAGGCCGTCAGCCGGCCCACCGGCATACAGCAGGAGTGCCTAGCGCACCACCGGCGACCGTCGGCCCCCCTCGCGGCCGGGGTGCAGGCCGCCGCGGCCGGGGCCACGGCCATGATCGACGTCTCCGACGGACTGCTGCGGGACGCGGACCGCATCGCCCGCGCCAGCGGCGTGCAGGTCGCACTGTCGGGTGCCGGCCTGCGCCCCCACGTCGAGGCGCTTGCGCCGGCCGTGGGTGAGGACGCCGCCCGCGAGTGCGTGCTGGCCGGCGGGGAGGAGCACAGCCTGCTGGCGACGTTCCCGGTGGGCGCGGTGCCGGAGGGCTGGCAGGTGCTCGGTGCGGTGGCGCCCGGCACCGGCGTCACCATCGACGGAGAGCCGCAGCAGCCGCGTGGGTGGGACCACTTCCGGGCGGACTGAGCAAGCCGAAAGGCCGGCCTCCCCGAGGGGAGACCGGCCTTTCCGGTATGCCGGGCGGCTGGGTCAGCGCTTGACCTTGCCAGCCTTCAGGCACGAGGTGCAGACGTTGAGACGCTTCGGGGTCACACCCGCGTCGCCCACGAGCGCCTTCACGCGCTGGATGTTGGGGTTCCAGCGACGCTTGGTGCGGCGGTGCGAGTGCGAGATGTTGTGACCGAAGCCCGGTCCCTTGCCGCAGACGTCGCAGTTGGCAGCCACGGGTGATCTCCTGATTTCGATGCGAACAAACTCGGTGGGCTCCCGGGCAGCCTCGAATGGAGGTCGGCCCATGGGAACCGGTCAAGAGTAGCCGAGAGCGGGCGCTGCGACCAAAACGGCCCCAATGCCCGCGGGGCCGACGGCCCCAGGCACTAGCCTGCCACCGTGCTGGAACGCCTGACCGCTGCCGACGTCCGCCGCTGGGCCGTCGTCGCCCGGGCGGCCTTCGCGACGCGGCGCGCGGAGATCGACGCGCTCAACGTCTTCCCCGTGCCCGACGGCGACACCGGCACCAACCTCTACCTCACCTTCGACGCCGCCCTCGACGCGGTGCGCACCGTGCACGAGCAGCGGGGCATCCTCGGGCACGCCACCCTCGAGGAGGAGTGCACCTCGCTCGGGCAGGCCATGCTGCTCACCGCGCGCGGCAACTCGGGGGTGATCCTCAGCCAGCTCGTGCGCGGCTTTGCCGAGGCGATCGCCGAGAGCGGTGCGGAGACGGCCGACGGCGCCCTGGTGGCCGAGGCCCTGGCCCGGGCCGGCGAGCGGGCGTGGAAGGCGGTCACGCACCCGGTGGAGGGCACCATCCTGTCGGTGTCGAGGGCGGCGGCAGAGGCCGCCCAGGGGCTGACGGGCCTGGGCGAGGTCACCGAGGCGGCGCTGCGCGGGGCGTCCGAGGCGCTCGCACTGACCCCGACCCAGCTGCCGGCGCTGGAGGCTGCCGGTGTCGTCGACGCCGGCGGGGCCGGCTACGTCCTCCTGCTGGAGGCCCTCGCGCGGGTCGCACACGAGGACAGCCCCACCGCCCCGCCCGGAACCGCGCCCTTCGGGGAGCCCTTCTCGGACGACCTCTCGCTGCGCCGCCGGCCCGAGTGGGTTCCGCACGGCACGGGGGTGCACCCGACCGACGGGGAGGGGGCGTCGCCACGGGGCGGCGCGCTCGGCGCCCCGGGTGGCCCTGCCTACGAGGTGATGTACCTGCTCACCGACACCGACGAGGAGCGCATCGAGTCGCTGAAGACGACGCTCGACGCGCTGGGTGACTCGCTGCTCGTCGTCGGCGGCCCCGAGCTGTGGAACGTCCACGTGCACGTCGACGACGCCGGGGCGGCGCTCGAGGCAGGCGTGCACGCGGGCCGTCCCTACCGCATCAAGGTGACCCACTTCGACGACCAGTCGCCGCGGCGGCCTGCCAGCGACGTGGCCGTCGTGGCCTGCGCCGCGGGACCGGGGCTGCAGGCGGTCTTCGCCGACTCGGGGGCGCACGTCATCGCCAGCGGCCCGGGCCGGCGCGCCTCGGCGGGCCAGCTCCTCGAGGCCGCCCGTGACGCGCACGCGCTCTCGGTGATCCTGCTGCCCAACGACAAGGACACCGTGCTCGCGGCCGAGGCTGCGGCCGACGCCGGCGAGCAGGAGGGTATCGACATCGCGGTGGTGCGGTCCCGCACGGCGGTGCAGGGCCTTGCGGCCATGGCGGTGTTCGACCCCGCCCTGTCGGCGCCGAAGAACCTCGCGGCGATGATCAGCTCGGCCTCGGCCACCCGCCACGGTGCGGTGACGGTGGCCAGCAAGGACGCGCTGACCAGCGCCGGGGAGTGCCTGCGCGGTGACGTGCTCGGCGTGGTCGGGGGCGACATCGTCGTCGTCGGCGACGACCTGCTCGAGGTGGCCCGCGACGTCATGCGCCGCCTGCTGTCCAGCGGCGGCGAGCTGGTCACCATCGTCGCGGGCGAGGACGCGCCGCACGGGCTGGCCGACGACCTGGCCCGCTGGGTGGAGGGCGAGCACCGCGACGCCGAGGTCTCCCTCATCGACGGGGGCCAGCCGCACTACCCGCTGCTGCTGGGAGTCGAGTGAGCGTGGTCGGGGCCGTGGTCGACGAGTCCACCAAGCTGTCGGCGGTGGTGGGCGCCCGCTCGGCTGGCCCCCTGGCGAAGGCACGCGACCTGCACACCGTCGGCGACCTGCTCGAGTTCTGGCCGCGGCGCTACCTCGAGCACACCTCCGACCTGTCGAACCTGCACGTCGGCATGTACGTCGTGGTGGTCGCCGAGGTGAAGTCGGCGACCACGCGGCGGATGCAGAAGCGCAGGGGCGAGATGCTCAACGTCACGATCACCGACGGTCGCGACGAGGTCGACCTCACGTTCTTCAAGTCCTGGGGCCACAAGGACGCGCTGGTCCCGGGCGTCACCGCCCTCTTCGCCGGCGAGGTGGGGATGTACCGCGGGCGCTGGCAGCTGACCCACCCGGCATACCAGGTGCTCGAGGGCGGTCTCGGCCCCCACGGGGCCGACCGCGGGCCGATCCCCGTCTACCTCCAGGTCAAGGGGATGCAGAACTGGTCGGTCGCCGAGTGCGTGCGCATCGTCCTCGACCACCTCGAGGGCGACAGCGTCCCCGAGCCGCTGCCCGCGACGCTGCGCTCGCGCCACGGCCTGCCCGGGCGCCTCGACGCGCTCAAGGGCATCCACGTGCCCCGCGACTTCGCGCAGGTGCAGCGCGCCCGTCACCGCCTGCGCTACGAGGAGGCGTTCGTCTTCCAGTCCCTGCTCGCCCAGCGCCGAGCGCGGCAGGCCGAGGAGCGTACGCAAGCACGCAGGCCCCGCGAGGGCGGGCTGCTCGCCGCGTTCGACGCGCGGCTGCCCTTCGAGCTCACCGCCGGGCAGCGCGCCGTGGGGGAGACCCTGGCGCACGAGATGTCCCGCGACGTCCCGATGCACCGGCTGCTCCAGGGTGAGGTCGGCTCGGGCAAGACCGTCATCGCCCTGCGCGCCATGCTGGCTGCGGTCGACGCCGGGGGCCAGGCGGCCCTCCTCGCGCCCACCGAGGTGCTCGCCGTCCAGCACCACCGGTCGATCACGGCCATGCTCGGTGACCTCGCCGAGGGCGGGATGCTCGGCGGCAGCGAGATCGGCACCCGCGTCGCCCTTCTCACCGGCAGCCAGCCGACGCAGGCCCGCCGGCAGAACCTCCTCGACGCGGCCAGCGGCGACGCCGGCATCGTCATCGGCACCCACGCCCTCATCCAGGAGCACGTGCAGTTCCAGGACCTCGCGCTCGTCGTCGTCGACGAGCAGCACCGGTTCGGCGTCGAGCAGCGGGACGCGTTGCGCGGCAAGGGAAACCAGCCCCCGCACGTGCTCGTCATGACGGCCACGCCGATCCCGCGCACCGTGACCATGACGGTGTTCGGCGACATGGAGACCTCCACCCTCACCGAGCTGCCCAAGGGGCGCTCGCCGATCGCCACCCACGTCGTGCCGGCCGACCGGCCCGCCTGGGTGCAGCGCACCTGGGAGCGCATCGCCGAGGAGGTCCGCTCCGGACGCCAGGCCTACGTCGTCTGCCCGCGCATCGGCGACGACGGCCCACCGAGCGCCGGCTCCGCCGACGACGAGGAGCTCGCAGCCCCCGAGCCCGGTGAGGGCGACGAGGCGGCACCGCGCGAGATGGCCAGCGTGTATGCCGTGGAGGCGCTGCTGCGCGAGAACCCGGCCCTCGAGGGGCTCACCATCGCCGTGCTCCACGGCCGGTTGGCGCCGGAGGACAAGGATGCGGTGATGGCGGCCTTCACCCGCGGCGAGGTCGATGTGCTCGTGTCGACCACCGTCATCGAGGTAGGCGTCGACGTGCCCAACGCCACCGTCATGGTGGTCATGGACGCCGAGCGGTTCGGCGTCTCCCAGCTGCACCAGCTGCGCGGCCGGGTGGGTCGTGGCCGGCATGCCGGGCTCTGCCTGCTCATGACCGCCTCGGAGGCGGAAACGGCGCGGGAGCGGCTCGACGCCGTGGCGGGGACCACCGACGGGTTCGAGCTGGCCCGCCTCGACCTCGAGCTGCGCGGCACGGGTGACGTCCTGAGCGCCCGGCAGAGCGGCGGCGGCCGTTCGAGCCGTGGCATGGGCCGGGGCAGCTTCCGCTTCCTGTCGCTGGTCCGCGACGAGGACGTCATCCTGCAGGCGCGCGACGACGCCACCGCCCTCGTCGCCGCGGACCCCGACCTCGCCGAGCACCCAGACCTGCGGGCCGCGGTCCGCAGCTGGGTCGACGAGGAGCAGGCAGCCTTCCTGGAGCGGGGGTGAGCACGTGACGAGGATCATCAGCGGCCGGGCCGGCGGCCAGCGGCTGCACACGCCCGCCGGCAGCGGCACCCGGCCCACGAGCGACCGGGTGCGCGAGGCGTTGTTCTCGCGGCTCGACCACCTCGACGTGCTGGCGGGCGCCGCGGTGCTCGACCTGTACGCCGGGTCCGGTGCGCTGGGGCTCGAGGCGGCAAGCCGCGGCGCGACCTCGGTGCTGCTCGTGGAGTCGGACCGCGCCGCCGCGGCGGTGGCGCGCAGGAACGCCGCGCTGACCGGCATACCGGGGGTCTCCGTGCGGGCCGCCACGGTCGAGAGGACGCTCGCGGCGCCGCCCCCCGCGCCGTTCGACCTCGTGTTCCTCGACCCGCCCTACGACGTCGGCGAGGACGCCCTCGAGCGGGTGCTCTCCGCGCTCGTCGAGCAGCTCTGGCTCTCCGAGGAGGCGCTGGTGGTGGTGGAGCGGTCCTCTCGGTCGCCCGAACCGCGCTGGCCGGCAGGGCTCGACCCCGAGGGCGAGCGTCGGTACGGCGAGACCCGGGTCTGGTTCGCCGGCGTGCCCGAGCCCGACGACGTCGCCTAGACCGTCCGACGACATCGCCTGGACAGACCGAGACGTCCTCTCGACCGGACGCGCAGACGAGTCGAGGCACGCGCGCCGGCTGCCGGCGCGCGTGCCTCGACTGTGGTGGTGCTCCCTCAGCCGGAGGGGGCGATGCTGAACTGCACGGCCCCGGCCTGGTCGACCGAGGCGTCGAGCACCTGGTCGCCGAGGGCGACCGCGGCCGTCTCCTCGAGGTAGACCTTGGCGCCGTCCTTGTCGACGACCTGGTCGCCGGGCTGGCCCGTCTCCACGGTGGTGACCGCGAGCGCGCCGGCCTGGGCGCCGTCGGAGGGCTCGGCGGAGAAGCGCAGACCTGCGTCCTGCGTGCCGCCGTTCTGCTCGACGATGGCCTTGACGATGTTGCTGGCGTTGTCGGTAAGGGTGAGCACTGGCTCTCTTTCCGATTGCGGACAGGAAGCCTCCACCGTCTCGGATCGGCCCGGCAGACACAAGAATTCGGTCCGTGGTGTCCACCCAGCGGACAGGCGTGGCGGTCCCACCCTCCTGACCTGCGCCGATGCCGGCGCGGCCGCCCTCACAAGACGTGCGGGTGTCGGGGAACTGCCTCAGGATGTGCCCATGACGCAGATCGAGATCCCCAAGCCCACCTCCGGTGACGTCGTCGAGCTCATCCTCGACGACCACCGCCTCTTCGAGTCGCTGCTGCGCGAGCTCCGCGACGCCACCGCCGACCGCGAGGCGGCCCGGCAGGCGCTGTCGAACGTGCTCATCGCCCACGGCGAGGCCGAGGAGACCGAGGTCTACCCCAAGCTCAAGAGCAAGGACGCGATCGGCGAGCACGAGAAGGAGCACGGCGAGGAGGAGCACGCGGAGGGCAACGAGGCGCTGCTCGCGCTGCTCGAGTGCAAGGGCACCGACACCCAGAAGTTCGACGACGCCGTCGAGAAGCTGGCCGAGGCGCTCAACCACCACATCGGCGAGGAGGAGCAGACGATCCTCAACCCGGCTCGGACGGAGGTCTCGGAGCAGGTGCGCCAGAACCTCGGCGAGAAGTGGGCGGCCATGCGCAACCGGCTCATCGAGGATGACTGCGGCTCGGTCGAGAACGTGAGCCGGATCGTCAAGGAGGCCTACAAGGAGGGTGTGCTGCCGGCCGACGACGAGGACGGCGAGAGCTGACCCCGACCGGGGTCGCTGCCGGCCGGGGCGCCACCACCTTCCGCTGCTAGGTTGCCGACTGTGACCAGACGGTGTGTGTGCCCCGGCTCCTACGACCCGGTGACGCTCGGCCACGCCGACGTCATCGAGCGCGCGGCGGCGCTCTGGGACGAGGTCGTCGTCGCCGTGCTGCACAACCCCGCCAAGGCCGGGCTGTTCACGCCCGACGAGCGCCGCAAGCTGCTCGAGGACAGCGTGGGCCACCACCCCAACGTGCGGGTCGAGGTGTACACCGACCGCCTGCTCGTCGACGTCTGCCGTGAGGCGCAGGCCGAGGCCGTCGTGAAGGGCCTGCGCGGCGGCACCGACTTCGCCTACGAGCTGCCCATGGCGCTGATGAACCGTCACCTGACCGGCATCGAGACGGTCTTCCTGCCGGGCGACCCCCGGTTCGAGCACATCTCGAGCTCGCTGATCAAGGAGGTCGCCCGCCTCGGCGGCGACATCTCCGGGCTGGTGAGCGACGCGGTCCGAGACGCCCTGCTGGCGCGTCTGCAGACGGAGAGCTGACCCTGGCGCGTCCGCCCAGGCCGGAGGGTTTCCGGCCCGACATCGAGGGCCTGCGGGCGGTGGCCGTCCTGCTGGTGATGGTCTACCACGCCGGCCTGCCGTTCCTGCCGCACGGCTACCTCGGGGTCGATGTCTTCTTCGTCATCTCCGGCTACCTCATCACCAGCCTGCTGCTGCGCGAGCTGGCCGCCACCGGCCGGATCTCCTGGTCTCAGTTCCTCGCCCGCCGCGCCCGACGGCTGCTGCCCGCCGCGATGCTCGTGCTGTTCGCCATCGCGGTGGCCACCTGGCTGCTCATCCCCGGCCGGCGCGGCCGCGAGATCGGCGGTGACGTCGTGGGTGCGGCGCTCTACGTCGAGAACTGGGTCCTGGCCGGGCGCTCGGTCGACTACCTCGCCAAGGACACCCAGCCGTCACCGGTGCAGCACTACTGGTCGCTCGCGGTCGAGGAGCAGTTCTACGTCCTGTGGCCGCTCGCCCTGGTGCTGCTCGTCGTCGCCCTGCGTCGGTTCCGTCCCCGGGTGCTCGCGCGGGGACCGGGCCACAGCCCCAGCCTGCGCGCGATCGGCGTGCTGCTCGCCGCCATCGCGGTCCCCTCGCTGGTGTACTCCGTCTGGCACACGGTCACGGTGCCCTCGCACGCGTACTTCGCGACGACCACCCGTGTCTGGGAGCTCGGGGTCGGGGCCGCCCTCGCCATCTGGGCGGTCGACCAGCACCCCCACCACGTGCGGTTCGGGGGCGCCCTGGGGTGGATCGGGCTCGCGGTGGTCGTCGGCACGGCCTTCCTGCTGCCCGACGCCGCCGGGTGGCCCGGCGCCTGGGCCCTGCTGCCGACCCTCGGCACGGCCGCGGTGGTGCTGGCGGGGTGGGGCGCGGAGCCACGCGGACCGGAGCGGTTCCTGAGCCTGCGACCGCTGGTCTGGGTGGGTGGGCTGTCGTACTCGCTCTACCTCTGGCACTGGCCCTTCGCCATCTTCGCCGACGAGCTGTGGCCGGGCGGCACCGCGCGGGCCTGGGCCGTGCTCCTCAGCGTGGTGCCCGCCTACCTCAGCTACCGTCTGGTGGAGCGGCCGGTGCACCACACCCCCCGACTCGCGCGCAGCACCCGCCTGTCCCTGGCGCTGGGAGCGTCGCTGTCCCTCGCAGGCGTGCTCGCCGGCATACCGCTCATCACCGCGCCCGCGGTGTTCCAGACCACGCCGGCCACCGGAGCCCTGCCGCCCCTGGAGCGGCTGGGGGCGGGCACCCTCGGCGACACCCCGAGCGCCGACCCGGCCGACTACGCCGTCGACGACTGGGGCTGGCTGACCCCCGACCCGGAACGGGCGGGGGAGGACCGGCCCTCGGCGGACGTCGACCGCTGCCAGGTCGACGAGCGCAGCTCCACCCCGGTGCGGTGCGAGTTCGGGGTGCGGGACGGGGCGGTGACGATCGCGCTCGTGGGCGACTCCAAGGCCCTGCAGTGGCTGCCCGCCCTGGAGCGCGTCGCTCCGGGCAAGGACTGGCGGATCGTCACCTACGGCAAGAGCTCGTGCGCCTTCGCCGCGGGGACCACCGAGCTCTCCCGCGCCCGCTACGAGTCCTGCGACCGGTGGAACGAGGCGGTCGTCGACCAGCTGTCGGCCGACCCCCCGGACCTGGTCGTGACCTCGACCCAGGCCGACGCGGCCCTGCGCGGCGACAGGGTCAGCGAGGCCGCGCTCGTCGACTACCTCGCACGGCGCTGGAAGGGGCTGCAGCGAGCAGGGGTGCCGGTGGCCGTGATCGGCGACAACCCCGGCTCCCCGGCGGACCTCGACAGCTGCATGGCGCGCAACCCCGTCCGCCTCTCGCGCTGCGCCTTCGACCGCACCACCGCGCTGGCCAGCACCGGCCTCGACGCCCAGCGCGCCGCGGCCCTCAGGACGCCAGGGGTCGAGGTCATCGACCTCACCCCGTGGATCTGCCCGGTCGACCGCTGCCCGGTGGCCATCGGCAACGTCGTCATCCACCGCGCCGGCGACCACATCACGGCCACCTACGCCAAGACCCTCGGCCCGCAGATCGCCCGCCAGCTCGAGACCGTCATGACCAGGGAGGGCCGCTGAGCCGGTGGCCGGAGCCGCTGGTCGGAGCGCATTTGGGAAGGTGGCAGACGCTCCGGTAGCCTGAGCGGTCGGTCTACGTCCCTGCTGTGACGAGGGCCGAGTCCCTCGACACGTACTGGAGCCATGAACCGTCTCAACGCCCGATCGCCGCTGGTGCTCGACACCAAGAGCCTCGGTCGGCGACCCGGTTCCATGACAGAGGTCCAGCGCACCGTCGAGGCGCCCGCGCACCTGGGCACGGACGTGATTGCCGTCCAGGAGGGCCAGCCGATCGAGCTGGACCTCCGGCTGGAGTCCGTCATGGAAGGTGTGCTGGTGACCGGCTCGGCCAGCGCCACCGCGACCGGCGCCTGCGTGCGGTGCCTGGACCCCGTCAGCCACCAGGTTGACGTGCGGTTCCAGGAGCTGTTCGCCTACGCCGACCGCGCCGCCCACCACCGCGAGGTGGGGGACGACAGCGACGAGGCCGAGGAGCACCAGATCGTGGACGACCTGATCGACCTCGAGCCGGTGCTCCGGGACGCGGTGGTGCCCTCGCTGCCGTTCCAGCCGGTATGCCGGGAGGACTGTCCCGGGCTGTGTTCCGAATGTGGGGCGCACCTGGCGGAAGACCCGGACCACCACCACGAAGTGATCGACCCACGATGGTCCGCGCTGCAGGCGCTGTCCACCGAGACCCCGAGCAACACCGAAGAGAAGAGGAACTGACGTGGCTGTCCCGAAGCGGAAGATGTCGCGCTCCAACACCCGTTCGCGTCGCGCGAACTGGAAGACGACGGCGACCGTGCTCACCACGTGCCCCCAGTGCAAGGCTCCCACCCAGCCGCACGTGGCGTGCCCGTCCTGCGGCACCTACAAGGGCCGTCACTACAACGCCGCCGAGCGCACCGAGCACCAGGGCTGAGCCTTCCGCGCGTGAGCACGCCCTCTTCTGACGGCGCCCGCGCAGTGCAGCGGCCCGTCGACGAGTTCGCCGCCCTCCTCCACGAGGTGGTCGGTGCGCCCGTCGACGAGTCGCTGCTTCTGCGTGCGCTGACACACCGCAGCTACGCCTACGAGAACGGCGGCCTGCCCAACAACGAGCGCCTCGAGTTCCTCGGCGACTCCGTGCTGGGCCTCGTGGTCACCGACACCTTGTATGCCGCGCACCCCGAGCTGCCCGAGGGGCAGCTCGCGAAGCTGCGGGCCGCCGTCGTGAACATGCGGGCCCTGGCCGACGTGGCCCGCACGCTGGGCCTGGGCGACCACCTGCTCCTGGGTCGCGGCGAGGAGACCACCGGGGGCCGTGACAAGGCCTCGATCCTCGCCGACACCATGGAGGCCGTCATCGGCACGGTCTACCTCTCGTGCGGGCTCGAGCACGCCGCCACGCTCGTGCACCACCTGCTCGACCCGCTCATGGCCAGGAGCGCCCGCCTCGGCGCCGGCCTGGACTGGAAGACCAGCCTGCAGGAGCTCGCTGCCGCCGACTCCCTCGGCGTCCCCGAGTACCGCGTGGACGAGGAGGGCCCCGACCACGCCAAGACCTTCACCGCCTCCGCGGTCGTGGGCCAGAGCGTGCTCGGCGAGGGCGTGGGCCGCTCCAAGAAGGAGGCCGAGCAGCGCGCCGCCGAGGAGGCCTGGAAGCACCTGAGCGCCCGTGCCGGGGGGTCGGGCGCCGCGGCGGCTGCCACGTCGTCGGCCTCGTCGTCGTCGGCCTCGTCGGCGGCCGGGTCATCGGCGGCCGGGTCATCGGCGACGTCATCTGCCGGGTCGTCTGCCACGGCCCAGCCCGAGTCCGTCTGACCGGACGCGGACTGGCCCCATGCCCGAGCTCCCCGAGGTCGAGGTGGTCCGCCGCGGCCTCGCGGACCACGTGGTCGGGCGCACCATCGAGCAGGCCGCGTTCTACGGGGCCCGCGTCGCCCGCCGCCACCCGCCCGGCGCCCACCACCTCGCCGAACAGCTCGCAGGCAACCTCGTCGCCGAGGCGCGCCGCCGGGGCAAGTACCTCTGGATGGTGCTGCAGACGCCCGACGGGTCGCACCAGGGGCTGATCACCCACCTCGGCATGAGCGGCCAGCTCCTCGTCGAGGACGCCGACGCGCCGGACGAGAAGCACCTGCACGCCCGGTTCACCTTCGACGACGGCGGGCCGCAGCTGCGGTTCGTCGACCAGCGCACGTTCGGGGGGATGGCGCTGTCCGACCTCGACGACGACGGGGTGCCCGAGGCCATCGAGCACATCGCGCCCGACCCGCTCGAGGCAGCCTTCGACCTCAGGGCCGTCGTCGCGGCGATGAAGAAGCGCCACAGCGCCGTCAAACGGGCGCTGCTCGACCAGGACCTGGTCTCCGGCATCGGCAACATCTACGCCGACGAGGCCCTCTGGCGGGCCGGGGTGCACGGCGAGCGCCTGTGCTCGGCGCTCACCAAGCCGGCGCTGACCCGGATCCTCGAGCACGCCCGCGACGTCATGCTCGAGGCCCTCGGCCAGGGCGGGACGAGCTTCGACGCGCTCTACGTCAACGTCAACGGGGCGTCCGGCTACTTCGACCGCTCGCTCAACGCCTACGGCCAGGAGGGTCGTCCCTGCCGCCGCTGTGGCACGCCCATCCGCCGCGAGTCGTTCATGAACCGGTCGTCCTACTCCTGCCCCCGCTGCCAGCCACGACCTCGCACGCCCGGTCGCTGACCGCCAGCGGGGCCGGCTCGCAGATCGGCTCTGCGTCATACGGCTCTTGCCTGCACCCGCTCCGGCTCAGGACAATGCCGGTGAGGCAGGTGAGGCGCATGAACGACAGCGAGCCGGTACGGGCGACCATCTGGGTCCACGGCAGGGTGCACGGGGTGGGGTTCCGCTGGTGGACCAGGGCCCGCGCCCTCGAGCTCGGACTCGTGGGTCATGCCCGCAACGCCGACGGCGGGCGCGTGGAGGTGCTCGCCCAGGGCCCCAAGCAGCGGGTCGAGGAGCTGGTGACCATGCTCGAGGAGAAGCCGTCGACCCGGCTGCGTCCGGGCGAGGTGACCAACTGCGTGACCACCTGGGGGCCGCCCCGGGACGGCCTCGAGGGCTTCGTCGAGAAGTGAGCCGAGGACCGCGGGACCAAGGCCTCATTGACCGATGTGCGGCCTTGCTGTCAGTCTGAGAGATGCCCCGATCGGGCACCGCCCAGGGCGAACCCGTCGCGCCCGGGACCAAGGAGACATCATGGCCAAGGCCCTGCTGGGATACCGCACGGCACCTGACCAGCGCCTCATGCTCGAGACCGTCGAGCTGCGTCGCAGAGTCCGGGATCTTGAAGGGCTGGTCGCCCGTCTGCAGAAGGACAACGACCGCCTGCGGAAGGATCTGAGACAGCCGGACGCTGTCCCGACCTCCGTGCCTACGATCGTCGGGTGACCTCACCCGCCCCAGAGACACCGGCTGAGCTGCTGCGCCTGCGCGCGAGCATCGACAACATCGACGCTGCCCTGGTGCACCTGCTGGCCGAGCGGTTCAAGTGCACCCAACAGGTGGGTGAGCTCAAGGCCAGCCGGGGGTTGCCCCCGGCCGATCCGGCGCGCGAGGAGAAGCAGGTCGCGCGGCTGCGGGCCCTGGCCGACGAGGCCGGGCTCGACCCGCAGTTCGCCGAGAAGTTCCTCACCTTCATCATCGAAGAGGTCATCCACCACCACGAGGCGCTGGCCGACGGCCGCGGCCCCCAGCTTTGACCTGCTGCGCGTCACTCCTGCCACAGCAGCCCCAGGCTTCGGTGTGCCGCCCAGCGCGTCCCGGGGCCGGCGTGCCCCCGCCGGTACAGTGAGCCGCGATCCGCAGCCCGCCTGCACCGCAGTCACCGAGGAGCCGAGCCGCTCGTGTACGTCAAGAGCCTGACCCTCAAGGGCTTCAAGTCCTTCGCCTCGGCGACCACCATGCGCCTCGAGCCGGGCATCACCTGCATCGTCGGCCCCAACGGCTCCGGCAAGTCCAACGTCGTCGACGCCCTCGCCTGGGTCATGGGGGAGCAGGGCGCCAAGAGCCTGCGCGGCGGCAAGATGGAGGACGTCATCTTCGCGGGCACCGCCGGCCGCGCCCCGCTCGGGCGTGCCGAGGTCTCCCTGACCATCGACAACAGCGACGGCGCCCTCCCGATCGACTACACCGAGGTCACCATCGCGCGGACCATGTTCCGCAACGGCGGCTCCGAGTACGCCATCAACGGCACCCCCTGTCGCCTGCTCGACGTGCAGGAGCTGCTCTCCGACTCCGGCATCGGCCGCGAGATGCACGTCATCGTCGGCCAGGGACAGCTCGACACCGTGCTGCGCGCCACCCCGGAGGAGCGCCGCGGGTTCATCGAGGAGGCCGCCGGCGTCCTCAAGCACCGCAAGCGCAAGGAGCGCGCGCTGCGCAAGCTCGACCAGATGGAGGCCAACCTCACCCGGGTCACCGACCTCACCGGTGAGATCCGCCGCCAGCTCGGCCCCCTCGGACGCCAGGCCGAGGCCGCCCGCAAGGCCGCCGTCATCCAGGCCGACGCCCGCGACGCCCGGCTGCGCCTGCTCGCCGACGACCTCGTCCAGCTGACCACCACCCTCGAGCAGGAGGTCGCCGACGAGAGCGCCCTGATCGCCCGGCGCACCGAGGTGGAGGAGAACCTCGCCGCTGTGCGCGACCGGCTGGCCGCCCTCGAGCGCGAGGCCGAGGAGGCCCGGCCGCTGGCCACCCGGGCGCAGGAACGCTGGTTCGCCCTGCAGTCACTGCGCGACAAGCTCACCTCGACCCAGTCGTTGGCGGCCGAGCGCGTGCGCCTGCTCAGCCAGGACACGCAGGACGAGACCACCTCCGGCCGCGACCCCGAGGAGCTGCGCCGGCAGGCTGCCGAGGCCCGGCGGCAGGAGGAGGCGCTGCTCGCCGAGGTGCGGCAGGCCAAGGACGAGCTGCAGGCCGCGGTCGAGCGCCGCGCCGCCGCGGAGAAGGCGTTCCAGGAGGAGCAGCAGCGCCTCCAGCGCCTCGCCCGGGCGGCCGCCGACCGCCGCGAGGGCCTGGCCAAGCTGCAGGGCCAGGTCGGCGCCCGGCGCAGCCGCATCGAGGCGGGCGAGGCCGAGATCGGGCGCCTGCGCGGTATCGGCGAGCAGTCGCTCGCCCGGGCCGCCGCGGCGGAGAAGGAGTTCGCCACCCTCGAGGCGTCGGTCGCCGTCGAGGAGGAGGGCGAGGAGGGCCTCGACTCGGCCTACGAGAGCGCCGAGGCCGCCCTGCAGAGCGCCGAGGCCGAGGTCGAGCGCCTGCGCGAGGAGGAGCGCACGGCCGAGCGCGACCGCACCTCCGCCGCAGCGCGCCTCGAGGCACTCGAGATGAGCCTGAGCCGCAAGGACGGTGCCGCGACGCTCCTCGCCGCCGCCGAGGACGGCCAGGACCACGGCATCGTCGGCTCGATCGTGTCGCTGCTCCAGGTGAACGGAGGCCACGAGGGCGCCGTCGCGGCGGCCCTCGGCTGGGCGGCCGACGCGCTCGCCGTCGAGTCGGTCGACCACGCAGCCCGCGCGCTGACCACCCTGCGTGAGGAGGACGCGGGCCGGGCCGCCCTGCTCGTCGGCCAGACCGCCGTGCCCGGCGACCCGTCGCAGTGGCCCGCCCTCCCGCCGTATGCCGTGTGGGCCCGTGACGTCGTCGAGGCGCCCGCCGGGGTGCGCCCCGCGGTCGACCAGCTCCTCGACCGCGTCGCCCTCGTCGAGACCGCCGAGCAGGCCGCCGAGCTGGTGGGCCGTGGCCGGGGCGTCACCGCCGTCACGGCCGAGGGCGACGTCTTCGCCCCGGGCTGGGTGCGCGGCGGCAGCAGCTCGGCGCCGAGCCTCATCGAGATCCAGTCGGCGGTCGACGAGACTCGGGAGCGGGTCGCCGACGCCACCCGCCGCGGGGAGCAGGCGCGGTTCGCGCTGGCCGCGGCCCAGGAGAAGGCGCGCGAGGCGGCCGAACGGGTGGAGCAGGCGCTGGAGGCGTTGCACGAGTCGGACGCCCGCATGTCCGCCGTCGCCGAGAAGCTCGGCCAGCTCGGCGCCACGGCTCGGTCGGCCAAGGCCGAGGCCGAGCGCACCGAGAAGGCCGTGGCCGACGCGACGGCTGCCCTGGACAAGGACCGTGCGGAGCTCGCCGCCCTCGAGGAGCGGCTCACCGAGGCCCAGGCCCAGCCGGAGGAGGTCGAGGAGCCCTCCACCGAGACCCGCGACGGGCTCGAGCTCGCCGCCAGCCAGTCCCGCACCGCCGAGACCGAGCTGCGCCTGACGCTGCGCACCCGCGAGGAGCGCGCCAGGGCCCTGCACGGCCGCGCGGACTCCCTCGAGGGGGCCGCCCGCAACGAGCTCGCCGCCCGGGAGCGGCTGGCTGCGCGGCAGGAGCGGCGCCGGCGCGAGGCCGCCGTCGCCGAGGCGGTCCGTATCGGCGCCACGCACGCCGTGGAGCACCTGGCCGGCGCGCTCGAGCTGGCCGCCGGCCGGCGCACCCGCGCCGAGCAGGAGCGCACCGAGCGCGACCAGGCGCTGGCCCGGGTGCGCCGCGACATGGCCGCCCTCCAGGACGACCTGCGCGAGCTCACCGACAGCGTCCACCGCGACGAGGTCGCCCGCACCCAGCAGCGGCTGCGCATCGAGCAGCTGCAGGCCAAGGCCGTCGAGGAGCTCGGCATCGACCCCGAGGTGCTCATGGAGGACTACGGCCCGCACCAGGTGGTGCCGCACGTGCCTGGCCCCGACGACGACCCCGACAACCTGCCCGAGCCGGCGCCGTTCGTGCGCGAGGTGCAGGAGAAGCGGCTTCGCAAGGCCGAGCGGGCCCTGGGCGCCTTGGGCAAGGTGAACCCGCTGGCCCTGGAGGAGTTTGCCGCGCTGGAGGAGCGCCACAAGTTCCTCACCGAGCAGCTCGAGGACCTCAAGAGCTCCAAGCGCGACCTGCTCGACATCGTCCGCGAGGTCGACGAGCGGGTCGAGCGGGTCTTCACCGAGGCCTTCCACGACACCGCCGCGCAGTTCGAGCAGGTCTTCAGCCGCCTCTTCCCGGGCGGCGAGGGCCGGATCCTGCTCACCGACCCCTCGAACATGCTCACCACCGGCATCGAGGTCGAGGCGCGGCCGCCGGGCAAGAAGATCAAGCGGCTGTCGCTGCTCTCGGGTGGCGAGCGCTCGCTGGTGGCGGTGGCCCTGCTCGTGTCGATCTTCAAGGCCCGCCCGAGCCCCTTCTACATCATGGACGAGGTCGAGGCGGCGCTCGACGACGCCAACCTCGGCCGGCTCATCACGCTGTTCGAGGAGCTGCGCGACTCCAGCCAGCTCATCGTCATCACCCACCAGAAGCGCACCATGGAGGTCGCCGACGCGCTCTACGGCGTCACCATGCGCGGCGACGGCGTGACCACCGTGGTGTCGCAGCGGATCCGCGACGTGGCGGCGCAGAGCGCCTGACGAGCCTTCCACCTGCGCATCTGCGCGCCGTCGGCGACGTGACGTGGCCCACCCCCGCGGCGGGTCGATTTGAGGATGGCCGCCCGGTCGGTCACCCTTGGAGGCATGGTTGCGCTGATCGTGGGAATGCTGCTGTGCGTCGGTCTGGCCCTCGCGGTCGTGGCGCTGGTCGCCATCCCCGCGCGGCGGCAGGGACGCGACGTGCTCACCCCACAGGGGGAGGAGATCGTGGCGATGGCCAAGGAGCGCACCCAGGACGCCCTCGACAAGACCGGCGAGGCGCTCGTGGCCACCAAGGACAAGGTGAGCGAGTCGATCGCCAGTGCCGCCGTCACTGGCACCCCGTCCGGTGAGGCCGCCCCCGCCGCACCCGCCCCGACGGCTCGCGACGCGCAGGACACCCCGGCCCGCAGGGCCAGCTAGCCCACCCCTGAGGGGTGCCGGGTCCGCCCGGCCCCATCCGCATGACCTGAGGCCGCCCCACGGGGCGGCCTCGCGCGCTCCCACCCCACAGGCTCTGAGAGGATGGCTCGCGTGATCGATCAGCTGTGGGAGTACATCGCCGTCGCCGTCGGCATCCTCGTCATCCTCGGTGGCGTGCTGCTCGGCCTGCTGCGGGGCCGCGGCGGGCGGGGGAAGAGCCTGCCGACCGCCCCGCCGGAGGAGCGGGAGGTCCTGCCCGGCGTCGGGGACGACGCCGAGGAGCCACGCGACGCGCCCAAGCGCTCGATCGAGGACGCCGGCGGTGTCGACACCCTGCCCCGACCCGCCGAGGCGGAGGTGCTGCCGGAGCCCGCGCCGACCCCGACCATCGAGCGGCCCGAGGCCCCGGCCGGCCGCCTCAAGCGCCTGCGCGCCCGGCTCGCCAGCTCCAACTCCGCGCTCGGCCAGGCCCTGCTCGGCCTGCTCAGCCGTGGTGGGCTCGACGAGGAGGCGTGGGAGGACGTCGAGGACACCCTGCTCGCCTCGGACCTCGGCGTGGAGGCCACCACCGAGCTCGTCGAGTCGCTGCGCGCCAAGGTCAAGGTGGAGGGCACGACCGACGAGGCCACCGTGCGGAGCTGGCTCCGCGAGGACCTGCTCACGCTCGTCGACCCGTCGATGGACCGCACCATCGCCTCGAGCCGTGTCGAGGGCCGTCCCGCGGTGGTGCTCGTCGTCGGCGTCAACGGCACCGGCAAGACCACCACGGTCGGCAAGCTCGCGCGAGTGCTCGTGGCGGAGGACAAGGACGTCGTGCTCGGCGCCGCCGACACGTTCCGGGCCGCGGCGGCTGACCAGCTCGAGACCTGGGGCGGCCGCGTCGGCGTGCCGACGATCCGCTCGGACCGCGACGGGGCCGACCCTGCCGCGGTGGCGTTCGACGCCGTCAAGGCCGGCGCCGAGATGGAGGCCGACGTCGTGCTCATCGACACGGCCGGCCGGCTCCACAACAAGGTCGGGCTCATGGACGAGCTCGGCAAGGTCAAGCGCGTCATCGAGAAGCAGTCGCCGATCGACGAGGTGCTGCTCGTCCTCGACGCCACCACCGGCCAGAACGGCCTGCGCCAGGCGGAGGTGTTCGGCGAGGCCGTGAACGTCTCGGGCATCGTGCTGACCAAGATGGACGGCACGGCCAAGGGCGGCATCGTGGTCTCGGTGCAGCGCAAGCTCGGGGTGCCGGTCAAGCTCGTCGGTCTCGGGGAGGGCCCTGACGACCTGGCCCCCTTCGACCCCGAGGCCTTCGTCGACGCGCTCATCGACTGAGGCCCGTGGCCAGGGGGGTGCGCCTGGCGGCGACGACGATGGTCGCCGCCGCAGTCGTTGCCGGTATGCCGCGGGCTGCCTCGGCGGCTGACGACACCTTCCGCATCACCGACGACCGCGTCACGGAGTCGTCGGGTCTGGCCCTGAGCCGCGCCCACCCGCACACCGTCTGGACGGTCAACGACTCCGGTGACACCGCCCGGGTCTTCGCCGTCGACACGCGGACGGGCCGGACCGTGGGGGTGCACCGGTTCGGCGCCCCGGTCCGGGACGTCGAGGCGCTGGCCATCGACGCCGAGGGCCGGATGCTCGTCGGCGACATCGGCGACAACACGGGGTCACGCGAGCTGGTGAGGGTCTTCTGGTTCGACGAGCCGGCGCTGGGGGAGACCTCGGGTGGCTGGGCGTCGTGGGAGCTGGCCTACCCCGACGGGCCACACGACGCAGAGGCGCTGGCCGTCCACCCGCTCACGGGGCGGGCCTACCTCGTCACGAAGGGCAGGCAGGGCGGCATCTACGCCCTGCCGCCGCGGCCGAGCCGGCAGGGGGTCAACCGGCTGGAGCGCATCGGCCCGGCGCCGTCGATGGTGACCGATGCGGTGTTCCTGCCCGACGGCTCGGGACTGGTGGTCCGCACCTACACGCACGCCCTGCTCCTCGACGGGGAGACGTTCCTCCAGGTCGCCAGCGACCGTCTGCCGCTCCAGCCGCAGGGCGAGACGGTCACGGTGGCGCCCGGAGGTGACAGCCTGCTGGTCGGCAGCGAGGGCCGCCGCTCCGTGGTGCAGCGGGTGCCGCTGCCGGCGCGGGTCACGCCCAGCTCCCGTCCCCCCGCCCTGCCGGGTCGGGACGTCACGGTGGAGGTGCGCGAGACGCCACTCGACTTCTCCCACCTCAGGGCCGAGCCCGAACCGTCCCCGGCCGAGCGGGTCGGTGACGTGCTGCTCGGCCCCGCCGGCGTGGCAGTGGGCCTCCTCTGCGTGGGCGCGCTGGTCGTGCTGCTCCGACGGACTCGGCGCGACGGGTCGCACTAGGGTCGGCGCCATGACGCTCGATGCCCACGCCGCCGCGTTCCTGTCCGCCGTCTCGCAGTCCTGGGAGCTGGCGTCGTCGCCTGAGGTCCTGCAGGCGTGGGGGCAGGAGAGCTCGTGCGCCGGGATGACGGTGGGCGGCCTGGCCCACCACCTGCTCAACCAGGCCGTCAACACGGCGAGAGGCCTGCGTGTCGATCCCGGCGGGTCCCCGGAGCCCATCGCCCTGCTGGAGCACTACGCCCGCGCCGCCTGGGTCGAGGCCGCACCGGACGACGAGGTCAACGTCGGCATCCGCGAGAGCGACAACGAGCGCGCCCTCGCCGGGCCGGACGCCGTGCTGGCCCAGGCCCGCGAGCACGTCGACGCCCTGCCGGACCTGCTGGCCGCGCCGCGGGAGCCGGACACCATCTTCATCCCGTGGCAGGGCTGGTCGCTGACGACGGCCGACTTCCTCACCACGCGGATGATGGAGATGGTCGTCCACGGCGACGACCTCGCCTCCAGCGTCGGCCTGCCGACGCCCACGTATGCCGACGACGTCATCACCCCGGTGCTCGCCCTGCTCACGGGGGTCGCGGTCCGGCGCCACGGGCAGGCTGCCCTGGTGCGCGCGCTGGCCCGCCCGCAGCGGGCACCCGCCAGCGTCTCGGCGTTCTGAGCGGAACCGGCCGCACGGCATACCGCTGTCTGCGTGCCGAGGGGACGGCCGGATCCCACGATGCGAGACCAGTCCCGGTCCGTTACCTGATGCTTACGACCGGCGCCCGCCGCTAACACGGCTGTAACACGCAGCCGCACGCCCTGAAACGGCGCTCGCCCACAGTTCTGGGCATGACTACAGCACCAGAGATCAACGAGGCCGCGACAGCCTTCATGCTCGTCGCGGCCTCCATGGTCCTCCTCATGACACCGGGGCTCGCGCTGTTCTACGGCGGCATGACGCGAGCCAAGTCCGTCCTCAACATGATGATGATGTCGTTCGGCGCCATGGGCGTCGTCGGCGTCGTCTACATCCTGTGGGGCTACTCGATGTCGTTCGGCCCCACCAACATCGCCGGCATCTTCGCCAACCCGTTCGACCGCTTCGGCCTGAAGGGCCTGCTCGACGACGGCAACGGCAACGTCCCCCTCGTCGACGTCTTCGGCGCCGGGGTCTACATCCCCGAGATCCTCGTCGCCGGGTTCCAGCTCACCTTCGCGGTGATCACCGTGGCGCTCATCAGCGGCGCCATCGCCGACCGCGCGAAGTTCGGCACCTGGCTGGCCTTCGCCGCGATCTGGGTGACCCTGGTCTACTTCCCGATCGCCCACATGGTGTGGGGCGGCGGCCTGCTCTCCGGCAGCGAGGACGGCATCGCGGCCAAGATGTTCGGCGTCACTGACGGGGCGGCGAACTTCGCACCCATCGACTTCGCCGGTGGCACCGTGGTGCACATCAACGCCGGCATCGCCGGCCTGGTGCTGGCCCTCATCGTCGGCAAGCGGTTCGGCTTCGGGGCGCAGGCCATGCGCCCGCAGAACGTGCCGATCGTCATGCTCGGCGCCGGGCTGCTGTGGTTCGGCTGGTTCGGCTTCAACGCCGGCTCGGAGCTGGCGGCCGACGGCCTGGCCTCCGTGGTCTGGGTCAACACCGTGGCAGCCACCTGTGCGGCGATGCTGGGCTGGTTGCTGGTGGAGAAGCTGCGTGACGGGCACGCCACCTCCATCGGTGCCGCCTCCGGTGTCGTCGCCGGCCTGGTCGCCATCACGCCCGCCTGCGGCTCGCTCTCGCCCGTCGGCTCGCTCATCCTCGGTGTCGTCGCCGGTGCCCTGGCAGCCCTGGCCGTCGGCCTGAAGTACCGCCTCGGCTACGACGACTCGCTCGACGTGGTCGGCGTGCACCTGGTCGCCGGCCTCTGGGGCACCGTCGGTGCCGGCCTGCTGGCCACCGAGACGGGCCTGTTCTACGGCGGTGGCGTCCAGCAGACGGTCGTGCAGCTCGTCATCGCGCTGGTCTGCCTGCTCATCTCCGGGGCCCTCACGGCGTTGATCGGCCTGGCCCTCAAGGCCACCATGGGCTGGAGGGTCACCCGTGACGTCGAGACCGACGGCATCGACCAGGCCGTGCACGGCGAGTCCGCCTACGACATCGGTGGCGTCTCCGGCGGCCGGTTCGGCAGCGGTGCAGTCCCGACCACGGCGCCCAGCGCCAAGACCCCTGAGGGAGCGTCAGCATGAAGCTCGTCACGGCCATCATCAAGCCCCACCAGCTCGACGCGGTGAAGGAGGCCCTCGAGGCCTACGGCATCTCGGGCATGACCGTCAGCGAGGCCTCCGGCTACGGGCGCCAGCGCGGCCACAGCGAGGTCTACCGGGGTGCGGAGTACACGGTCGACTTCGTGCCCAAGGTGCGCCTCGAGGTGCTGGTCGACGACCTCGACGCGAGCAGCGTGGTCGACGTCATCCTCAAGACGGCGCAGACCGGCCGGATCGGAGACGGCAAGATCTGGACCGTCCCGGTCGAGGACGTGGTCCGGGTGCGCACCGGCGAGCGCGGCGCAGAGGCGCTCTGAGCCGTATGACGACTGGGCTGAGCGGGCTGGCGGCCCTGCGTCTCGACCTGGCCGGCGCCCGGGGCTTCGACGCCCCGGGCGCCGGACCGGCGCGACGGCAGGGCATGGGGGAGCTGACGCGGGAGTGGCTCGTCTCCATCTGGGACGAGGCCATGGCCGGCCGGCCGCAGGAGGGCATCGCCCTCGCCGCGGTCGGCAGCCTGGCCCGCGGCGACTCCGGGCCGCTGAGCGACCTCGACCTCGTGCTGCTGCACAACGGCCGGTCCCTCGGCGGGGAGGACGTCGGTGAGGTGGCCGACCGGCTCTGGTACCCGATCTGGGACGCGGGTATCCGGCTCGACCACAGCGTGCGCACCGTCAACCAGTGCCGGACCGTCGCCGGCGGCGACCTCAGCGCAGCCGTGGGCCTGCTCGACCTCGCCGGGATCGCCGGGGACCCGGGCGTGGTCGCCTCGACCCGCTCGGTCATCGCCCACGACTGGCGGGCATCGGCCCGCAAGCGGCTTCCGCAGCTCGTCGACGGCCTGCGACTGCGGCATGCCCGGCACGGTGACCTCGCCCAGTCGCTCGAGCCGGACCTGAAGGAGGCCCGCGGGGGTGTGCGGGACATGACCGTGCTGCGGGCCCTGGCCGAGGCCTGGCTGGCCGACCGGCCGCACGGCGACGTCGACGAGGCGCACCGGGTGCTGCTCGACGTCCGCGACGCGGTGCACGTGGTGACCGGCCGCGGCCGCGACCGGCTGAGCCGGGAGGACCACGACGCCGTGGCGGCCCTGCTGGGCCACCGCGACGCCGACGACCTGCTCACCTCCGTCTCCACGGCGGCCCGCACCGTGGCCTATGCGCTCGACGGCACGGTCCGCCGGGCCGGGCAGGCCCAACGGGCCCGAACCCTGCGCGTGGGGCCGCGCAGACCCCGCCTCAACCCCCTCGGCTACGGGCTCTTCGAGCACGACGGCGAGGTCGTCCTGGGGCCGCGCAGCGCGGTCGCGAGCGACCCCCTGGTGCCGCTGCGGGCCGCGGTGGTTGCTGCGCGGCACAGCCTGCCCATCGCGCCGACCACCCTGGCCAACCTCGCGCGGAGCGCGCCGATGCTGACGGACCCGTGGCCCGAGGCGGCGCGCGACCTCTTCGCCGACCTGCTGTCCGCGGGGCCGGGGCTGGTGCAGGTCTGGGAGGGGCTCGACCAGGCCGGCGTCATCGACGCCTGGCTGCCCGAGTGGACGGCGGTGCGGTCGCGGCCGCAGCGCAACGCGGTGCACCGGCACACCGTCGACCGCCACCTCATCGAGACGGTGGTGCACGCCGGCGGGCTGGTGCGCCGGGTCGCGCGGGCCGACCTGCTGCTGCTCGGCGCCCTCCTGCACGACATCGGCAAGGTCCGCGGGGCGCACGACCACGCGGCGGGAGGGGCGCCCGTCGCCACCGCCATCTCGACCCGGATGGGCTACCCGGCCTCGGACGTCGAGGTCGTGACGACCCTGGTGCGCGAGCACCTGACCCTCATCGAGCTCGCCACGCGCCGCGACCACCAGGACCCGCGGACGGCCGCAGCGGCACGCGCCGCGGCGGGCGGGTCGCAGGACGTGTTCGACCTGCTGCTCGCCCTGACCGAGGCCGATGCCTGTGCCGCCGGCCCGCTCGCCTGGACGGACTGGCGGGCCACCCTGCTGCGCCAGCTCGCCGATGCGGTGGGTGCCGGGTGGGATGCCGACGCACCTGTCGCGGCCGCCGGCGAGGCACGGGTCACCGACGACGACCTCCAGGCCGTCGCGGCGGGGGAGCCGCGCGTCGTCGTCCGCCCGCAGGGCGGCGCCTACCGCATCGACATCTTCGACCGTGACCGGCTGGGACTGTTCGCCGACACCGCGGGCCTGCTCGCGGCATACGGCCTGGTGGTGCGCACCGCGATCCTGCGCACCCTCGACGGCCTGGCGGCCAACGAGTGGCACGTGGAGTCGCCCGGTGGGGACGCGCCCGACGCCGAGCGGATCGCGCGGGGGCTCGCGCGGCTGGCCCAGGGTGACCGTGCACCGCTGTCGCTGCTCGACCGCCGGCGCCAGTTCGCCGGGCCGCCCAGCGCGCAGGCGGGGTCGGGCGCGCCGGGGCAGGCCCGCGCCCTCGTCGTGCCGCACGCGTCGGAGGAGGCGACGGTGCTCGAGGTGCGGGCCCAGGACCGCCCGGGGCTGCTGCACGAGCTGGGGGTCGCCTTCGCCAAGGCCGGGCTGTCGGTGCGCTCCGCGCACATCGCCACGTATGCCGGGCAGACGCTCGACACCTTCTACCTCACCGAGTTCGGTGGCCGGCTGCTCTCGCCGGCCAAGGTGGCGCAGACGGTGGCGGCGATCATCGACACCTGTGACGGCGGTGCGGAGTAGCCCGCCGCCGTCACGGGCAGGGGGCTGGTGGTCAGAGCGGCCCCGCCGTGGCCGTTAGGCTGTGACCCGTGTTCGCCAGCCTTTCCGACCGCCTGACCGCCACCTTCAAGAACCTCCGGCACAAGGGGCGGCTCACCGAGTCCGACATCAACGCCACGATCCGGGACATCCGGCTCGCGCTGCTCGACGCCGACGTCGCGCTGCCCGTGGTGAAGCAGTTCACCTCGGCCATCCGCGAGCGGGCGCTCGGGGCGGAGGTGTCGCAGGCGCTGAACCCGGCGCAGCAGGTCGTCAAGATCGTCAACGAGGAGCTCATCGCCATCCTCGGTGGCCAGACGCGGCAGCTGCAGCTCGCCAAGACGCCGCCGACGGTCATCATGCTCGCCGGTCTGCAGGGCTCGGGAAAGACCACGTTCGCGGGCAAGCTCGGCGCCTGGCTGAAGGAGCAGGGCCACACGCCGCTGCTCGTCGCCGCCGACCTCCAGCGCCCGAACGCGGTCACCCAGCTCGAGGTCGTGGGGGAGCGCGCCGGCCTGCCGGTCTTCGCGCCCGAGCGCGGCAACATGGGCGGTCACGACGCCGTGCTCGAGTCCGGCGAGGGCACCCGGTCCTTCGGTGACCCGGTCGCCGTCTCGCGCCAGGGCATCGAGCAGGCCCGGGCCCGCCAGCACGACGTGGTCATCGTCGACACCGCCGGTCGCCTGGCCGTCGACGCCAACCTCATGCAGCAGGCCGCCGACATCCGCACCGCGATCGCGCCCGACGAGGTGCTCTTCGTCATCGACGCGATGATCGGCCAGGCCGCGGTCGAGACGGCCCAGGCCTTCCAGGAGGGCGTCGACTTCACCGGCGTCGTGCTCTCCAAGCTCGACGGTGACGCCCGCGGTGGTGCCGCCCTGTCGGTGGCCTCGGTCACCGGGCGGCCGATCATGTTCTCCTCCGTCGGCGAGGGCGTGAAGGACTTCGAGGTCTTCCACCCCGACCGGATGGCCTCACGGATCCTCGACATGGGTGACGTGCTCACCCTCATCGAGCAGGCCGAGAAGGCGTTCGACCGCGCCCAGGCGGCCGAGATGCAGCGGAAGTTCCTCGCCGAGGAGGACTTCACGTTCGACGACTTCCTCAGCCAGATGGCCGCCATCAAGAAGATGGGGTCGCTGAAGTCGATGCTCGGGATGATGCCGGGCATGGGCCAGATGCGCGCCCAGCTCGACAACCTCGACGAGCGCGAGTTCGACCGGGTCGAGGCCATGGTGCGCTCCATGACGCCGTTCGAGCGCACGCACCCCAAGCAGATCAACGGCTCGCGCCGCGCCCGCATCGCCAAGGGCTCGGGCGTGCAGGTCTCGGAGGTCAACGCGCTGCTCGAGCGGTTCACCGAGGCGCAGAAGATGATGAAGCAGCTCGCCCGCGGCGGCGGCATCCCGGGTATGCCGGGCATCCCCGGCATGGGTGGCGGCGGCCGCAAGGGCAAGCAGCAGCCGCAGCGCAAGAAGTCCAAGTCCGGCAACCCCGCCAAGCGCGCGGCCGAGGAGAGGGCTGCCGCGGAGAAGGCCCAGGCGGCCCGGACCTCCGGTGGCGGAGCCTTCGGTGCCGGTGGCCCCGGTGACGGGGACGGCGGCATACCGGACCTCGACCCCACGAACCTGCCCAAGGGCTTCGAGAAGTTCCTCGGCCGCTGACCGCGACCCCCGCGCGGGTGGGGGGGCGCTGACAAAACGGGGTCAACGGGACGGACTGGCTCAGCCGTTCGGACCGATCGCCCCGTGCTGCTCGCGACGGGACCGGATCGGTCCTAGCGTCGCCGCGTGGGGTTCACACTCGACGAGGCGATCGCGCTGGCCGACAGCGCGCACCGGGGGGCCGGTCGGCGTCGCGGCGGCGAGCGCCAGCGTGCCGTGCGGCGGCTGGCGGAGGCGGCCGGCTACGGGCCGGTGCACCAGATGGTGGCGGTGCTCCACGACGACGACGAGGAGAGCGGTCTGGGCCCGCTGCTCCTCGAGCGGGCACGCGACCAGGGTGCCCCTGACGACGTCGTGACCGGCCTGGAGAGCATCACCCGGCGGCCGGACCCGGCCGGACCGGGCGGCTGGGAGCCCTACCTCGACGGGCTGGTGGCGAGGGCAGCCACACACGACGTCGGCCGCGTGGTCACGCTGCTCGACGGGCTGGTGGCGATGCTGCCCTGGCACGCCCAGGAGCCCGTCGAGGCGTGGCGCCTGGTCGTCGAGCTGCGGTACGTGCCCGCCCAGACGACGCTGCTGGCCGCAGAGGCCCTGCGCCGGGCCGAGGGCCTCGCAGGGCCCTTCCCCGTCGAGCGGGGGGCCTTCGTGCGCTGGGGCATCGCCCTGGAGACCCGCACCCGGCGGCAGGACCCGCTCGCCGCGCTCGGGCAGCGGCTGCAGGACGACGGCGGTGCGGGCGCCTGACCGGCCTGCGCGGTGCCGGAGCGGGCAACGAGGCTCCTCTCTGGAGGAGGCAACCGAGGCCCCGCCCTGCACGGGCGGGGGCCTCAGTGACCTCCCTCTCGGTTCTCCTATGAGGTCAGGGTGTGGTGCCGACGTTCGTCGGGACCTCGTAGAAGCGCAGCTGGGCGACCTTCAGGCCGGCGTTGTCGTAGGACCAGAAGTAGTCCGCGAGGTCACGGTCGAACAGGAACTCACGGGTGTCGCAGACCAAGTCGCCGTCGGTGTCGAGGCAGAGCGAGAGCAGTTCCTTCGAGACGTTGCTGAACCGCGACTTGCCGGTGCTGCGCACCAGGACCATGTTCTCCGTGGAGCAGTACGTCTCGCCGTCCTCGTCGAAGCAGGTCGTGGTCACCGACGAGCCTCCCGGCTTGCCGAGGGCGCGGGCGTAGACGCTGTAGGCCGTCACGCCGTCGCCGTCGGGGTCTGGGTCGGGCAGCGTGAACTGGGCGCCGTCGCCGTCGAAGCAGTTGCCGTCACCCACGCCGTAGTCGTCCTCGCCGAGGTTGATGCGGCAGTTGCCCTGGTTCGGCACGAAGATCGTGTGGCGGTTGGTGTCGTCCATGGACGTCGACTTGGCGTTCTCGACGCCGATGATGTTGAGCGTGTAGTGAGCGCCGCTGGGCGCCCCGTTGCCGGGGCCGCCCTCGGGCGCGCCCGAGGCAGCGGGTGCGGCGATGAGCGCTGCGGCGAGTGCGGTGCCGAACGCGGTCAGTTTGGAAGCGAGACGCACAATGACCCTCCCTGGATGTCCGCCGGGCACCGTGCCACGGCGGTTGGATCTGGCGGTTTGCGCGAGAGTCCCCCCTTTTGGACCCCCTCGATCACTGTCCCGTGGGCAGGACTGCGATCTCTGGCACGCTAATGAGGTCGTGTGTGGATGCCTATGGTGGGTTTCGCATTGGGGGCAGTTGGCCGATCTGCCCTGGCCCTTTCTCCTGAGGCGTTCGGTCCGCTTCTCCGGTGTTCGACCCGAGCTGCCGCTTATGGGCAAGGCGGCGCCTGGCCGCGCCGCATGGGCCGGCGGGGATGAGGCTCGGTAGGGTCGCGGACATGACGGCGACGGTGCTCCACCTCAAGGGTCCGGTCCTGGTCGGACCGGACGACGTGCGAGCCGAGGCCTGGGTGGTGGGCGGCACGGTGACGTTCGACCGGCCCGCTGCCGCCGGTGCCGACGTGCAGACCGTGCGCGGGTGGGTGCTGCCCGGCCTCGTCGACGCCCACTGCCACGTGGGGCTCGACGCCCACGGCGCCGTCGACCGCGAGACCGCAGAACAGCAGGCGCTCGGTGACCGCGCGGCCGGCACGCTGCTCATCCGCGATGCCGGGTCCCCGTCGGACACCCGCTGGATCGACGAGCGGGACGACCTGCCGAAGGTCATCCGCGCCGGCAGGCACATCGCGCGCACCCGCCGGTACATCCGCAACTACGCCCACGAGATCGAGCCCGAGCAGCTCGTCGAGCGGGTGCGGATCGAGGCCCGGGCCGGTGACGGCTGGGTCAAGCTGGTGGGCGACTGGATCGACCGCGAGGTCGGCGACCTGACCCCCTGCTGGCCGGCGGACGTGCTCAAGGACGCCATCGCGGCCGCCCACGAGGAGGGGGCGCGGGTGACGGCCCACTGCTTCGGGGAGGCCTCGCTCTACGACTTCGCCGCGGCCGGCACCGACTGCATCGAGCATGCCACCGGTCTCGAGCCTGCGACCATCGAGCAGTTCGCCTCCCAGGGCATCGCCATCGTGCCCACGCTGGTCAACATCGCCACCTTCCCGGCGATCGCGGAGGGGGCCCGCGAGAAGTTCCCCGCCTACCACCGGCACATGCTGGCCCTGCACGAGCGTCGCCACGAGACCGTCCGTGCCGCCCACGAGGCGGGCATCCCCGTCTACGTCGGCACCGACGCGGGCGGCTCGCTGCCCCACGGGCTGGTGGCGCAGGAGGCCGCCGAGCTGGTGACCGCCGGGCTCACGCCCGCCGAGGCCCTGCAGGCCGGGGTCTGGGGCGCGCGGGAGTGGCTCGACCGCCCGGGGCTCGAGGAGGGGGCGGACGCCGACCTCGTGGTCTACGGGGCGGACCCCCGTGACGACATCGGCGTCCTGGCCCACCCCGAGCTGGTCGTGCTGCGCGGCCGGCCCGTTCGGGGCTGAGCCCGGCCCGGGATCAGACGGGGTCGGCCACAGCCACCCGTTCGTCGCTGGCGAGGGCGGGTGCGGGGGACTGGGCGCGCTCCGCCCGGTAGGCGCGCACGGAGTACGTCACCGCACCGATCCACATCGCCCAGATGAGCGCGTACACCAGGTACCTGGTGCTCGTGCCGGCGTCCAGCCAGTCGCTGAGCAGCAGCGTGCGGGCGTTGGTGAGGATGATCAGCCCGCCCACGAGCGAGCCAAGGACCCGAGGCGGGACGTGGCGCACGAGCCACGCGGCGATGGGTGCCGCCACCATGCCGCCGGCGAGCAGCGCCAGGGCCCACGCGGCGTTGACGCCCGCGGTGCCGAGGGCCAACAGGAAGCCGATGCTCGCGGCGACGGACACGAGGAACTCGCTGGTGTCGATGGAGCCGATCGTCTTGCGGGGCTCGAGGCGACCGCTGGCCAGGATCGCGGGTGTGCCCACCGGGCCCCAGCCGCCGCCCCCGGTGGCGTCGACGAATCCGGCGAAGAGACCGAGGGGGCCCAGGAAGCGGGCCCGCAGCGGCGTGCCGAGGCGGTCCTGGCGCAGCCCCCGGACGGTGAACCGACCCAGGACGTACAGGCCCAGGGCGAGCAGGATCAGCGACATCACCGGCTTGCCGACCGAGGTGTCGAGGTGGGAGAGGAAGGTCGCGCCGGCGAAGGCACCCACAGCCCCCGGAATACCGATCTTGAGGACCACCCGCCAGTCGACGTTGCCGAACTTCCAGTGCGCGGCGCCCGAGACGAGCGTGGTGCCGATCTCCGCGAGGTGCACCGTGGCCGAGGCCGCAGCCGGGCTGGTGCCCACCGCCAACAGCAGGGTGGAGGACGTCACGCCGTAGGCCATCCCCAGGCTGCCGTCGACCAGCTGGGCGCCCAGGCCCACGATCGCGAGCAAGATCAGCTTGCGCATCAGAACTCCCCTCGTTGTCGGCCACACAAGGCGCCACTACTCCTATAGGTCTTATAGGAGTATGGCGACGAAATGCGTGGGGGCAATCCGCCGCAGGCCGTATCTCGCATGCTGAAAACGACGGAGGAGGTGTCTAGTGCGGAGGCGGGATGTCCTCATCCTTCAAGCGTTCTGGTCAGCCAGCATTCGAGATGGTCCGGGTGGGTGGTTGACCCTTGGCCACGCCGGCGGAGAAACTCCTACTTGTCATATAGGACTAGGGGGAGAGACGAGGAAGTCTCGGGCCGTCTTGGCTTCTCCCCGACGAGGGGCACCAGGGAGATCACATGCAACGCACACCAGCCGTAGCGCTGGGCGGCATCTTTGCCGCCTCCGCCCTCGCGCTGTCCGCCTGCGCCGGCGGCGGGTCCGCCGACACGGTCGCCGCAGCACAGAGCGGCCCGGCAGCGGCCCGGGGCAGCGGGGGCACCATCAACCTCTATGCGTATGCCGTCCCGAAGGTCGGCTTCGACAAGGTCATCCCCGCGTTCAACGCGACCGAGGCGGGCAGGGGCGTGGCCTTCCAGCAGTCCTACGGCGCCTCGGGCGACCAGTCGCGCAAGGTCGAGGCGGGCGCGGCCGCCGACATCGTCAACTTCTCCGTCGAGCCGGACGTCACCCGCCTGGTCGACGCCGGGCTCGTCGACAAGGCCTGGAACGCCGGGGAGCACAAGGGCATCCCGTTCGGCTCCGTCGTCACCATCGTCGTCCGCAAGGGCAACCCCGAGGGCATCAAGGACTGGGACGACCTGCTCAAGCCCGGCATCGAGGTCGTGACGCCCAACCCGTTCAGCTCGGGCTCGGCGAAGTGGAACCTCCTGGCCCCGTATGCCGCGAAGAGCGCGGGCGGGAAGGACGCCAAGGCGGGCCTGGCCTACATCTCGTCGCTCGTGCAGGACCACGTCAAGATCCAGCCGAAGTCGGGCCGCGAGGCGACCGAGGCCTTCCTCCAGGGCAGCGGCGACGTCCTGCTCAGCTACGAGAACGAGGCGCTGTTCATCGAACGCGGTGGTGACCCGGTCCAGCACGTCACGCCACCGCAGACCTTCAAGATCGAGAACCCGGTGGCGGTGCTCGGCAAGAGCCCCAACGCCGCCAAGGCCAAGGCCTTCAACGACTTCCTCTACACGCCCGAGGCTCAGCGGCTGTGGGCCGAGGCGGGCTTCCGCCCCGTCGACGCCTCGGTCGCCCAGGAGTTCGCGAAGGACTTCCCTGAGCCCCAGCGGCTGTGGACGATCGAGGACCTCGGGGGCTGGAAGGCAGTGAACGACTCGCTGTTCAAGAAGGATGTCGGCTCGATCGCCGTCATCTACGACAAGGCCACCCGGTAGGGGCCCTGATGTCGACCCAGACCCTGGTTGGCAGGGACGCGCACCCCCACACCCTCCCCGCGTCCCTGCCGCCAGCTCCCTCGCCCTGGTCCCGGGCCCGGTGGCCCGGGGCCGGGCGGGCCCTCGGCGTTGGCGTGGTGTCCCTGTGGCTGAGCCTCATCGTGCTGCTGCCGCTGGCTGCGCTGACGGTGGCGTCCCTCGAGGAGGGGCTCGCCGGCTTCTGGGAGGCGGTGACGGCGCCGGTGGCGCTGGCCTCCCTTCGCGTGACAGTCGGCGTCTCCGTCGTCGTCGCCCTGGTCAACGCCCTGATGGGCACGCTCATCGCCTGGGTCCTGGTCCGCGACGACTTCCCCGGCAAGCGCATCGTCAACGCCCTCATCGACCTGCCGTTCGCGCTGCCGACGATCGTCGCGAGCATCGTGCTGCTCTCCCTCTACGGCCCGAGCAGCCCGGTGAACATCCACCTGAACGCGACCCAGGGAGGACTGGTCGTGGCGCTCGCGTTCGTCACGCTGCCGTTCGTGGTGCGCTCCGTGCAGCCCGTGCTCATCGAGGCCGACAGGGAGGTGGAGGAGGCGGCGGCGTCGCTGGGTTCTGACAGCTGGACGACGTTCCGGCGGGTCGTGCTGCCGACGCTGATGCCGGCCATCGTCAGTGGCACGGGGCTCGCCTTCGCCCGCGCGATCGGGGAGTACGGCTCGGTCGTCCTCATCGGCGGCAACATCCCGCGGGAGACCCAGGTGGCCTCGCAGTACATCCAGCAGCAGATCGAGATCGACCGGCCGGTCAACGCCGCGGCCGTCTCGGTGGCGCTGCTCGCGATCGCCTTCCTGACCCTGTTCCTGCTGCGTCTCTACATCAGCCGCGCCCAGCAGCGGGAGGAGAGTGCCGAATGAGGACCTCCCGCACCGCCCAGCTCACCCTGCGCACCATCGCCCTGGGGTACCTGTTCGGTCTCGTCGCCGTGCCCATCGCGGTGATCCTCTGGCGCACGTTCGGCGACGGGCTGATGCCCTTCCTCGAGTCGGTGCGCACCCCTGCGGCCATCTCGGCGCTGAACCTGTCGCTGCTCATCGTGGCCATCGTCGTCCCGCTCAATGTCGTGTTCGGCGTCGTCACCGCCATCGCGCTCGTGCGCTGGCGGTTTCCCGGCCGGGGCCTGGTACAGGCCGTGGTGGACCTGCCGTTCGCCGTCTCGCCCATCGTGGTCGGCGTCTCGCTGATCATGCTGTGGGGGGTCCACGGGTGGTTCGGCGGCCTGGAGTCCACCGGTTTCAGGGTCATCTTCGGCATCCCCGGCATGGTGATCGCGACCATCTTCGTGACTCTTCCCTTCGTCGTGCGGGAGGTCGAGCCGGTGCTGCACGAGATCGGCACCGACCAGGAGCAGGCCGCCGCAACGCTCGGCGCCTCCGCCTGGCAGACCTTCTGGCGGATCACGCTGCCGGCCATCCGATGGGGCCTCACCTACGGGGTGGTCCTCACCATCGCGCGGGCGCTGGGGGAGTTCGGCGCCGTGATCATGGTGTCCTCCGGGTTCCCCGGCGTCTCCCAGACGCTGACCCTCCTCGTGCACTCGCGCTACATCGACGACCACAACACCTTCGGGGCCTACGCCGCCGCAACCCTGCTCATGGGCCTTGCGCTGGTGACCCTGCTCGGAATGACCCTGCTCGACCGGAAGAGGAGCACCTCATGATCACTGTCGCCGGCGCCCGGAAGAACTACGGAAGCTTCGCCGCCCTCGACGACGTGAGCCTCGACATCCCTGCGGGCTCGCTGACCGCCCTGCTGGGCCCGAGCGGGTCGGGCAAGTCGACGCTGTTGCGCTCGATCGCGGGCCTGGAGGCCCTCGACTCGGGTCAGGTCGTGATCGACGGGCAGGACGTCACCTTCGTCCCGCCGCAGAAGCGGGGGATCGGTTTCGTCTTCCAGCACTACGCGGCCTTCAAGCACATGTCCGTGCGCGACAACGTCGCCTTCGGGCTGACCATCCGCAAGCGGCCGAAGAGGGAGATCGACAGGAAGGTCGACGAGCTGCTCGAGATCGTCGGCCTCGCCGGGTTCCAGCACCGCTACCCAGCCCAGCTGTCCGGCGGGCAGCGCCAGCGGATGGCGCTGGCCCGGGCTCTGGCCGTCGATCCCGGCGTGCTCCTGCTCGACGAGCCGTTCGGCGCGCTCGACGCGAAGGTGCGTGCCGACCTGCGTCGGTGGCTGCGCCGGCTGCACGACGAGGTCCATGTGACGACGGTGCTCGTCACCCACGACCAGGAGGAGGCGCTCGACGTGTCGGACCGCATCGCGGTGCTGAACGCGGGCCGCATCGAGCAGGTGGGCACCCCTGACGAGCTGTACGAGCAGCCCGCCAACGACTTCGTCATGTCGTTCCTCGGATCGGTCGCCAACCTGGGCGGCACGATGGTGCGTCCGCACGACATCCGGCTCGAGCGTGAGGCCACCGTGACAGCCCTCTCGCCGGGGGAGCAGGCACCGACGCGGGTGCGGGCCACGGTCGAGCGCATCGTGCGGTTGGGCTTCGAGGTGCGGGTCGACCTCGTCGACGACGCCAACGGTGAGCGCTTCGCCGCCCAGATCACCCGGGTCATGAGTGACGCCCTCGGCCTGCGACCCGGGGAGACCGTGCACGCCAGCGTGCCCGCCGAGGACGCGCAGGGCAGGCAGCTGGGTCGCACGCTGGCTGTGTAGGCCGGGGCGGCGACGTCCCGCGCCCTCGTACGCCACAATGCGTGCCGTGGACATCTCGGCGCGCACCGAATACGCGATCAGGGCGATGCTGACCCTCGCCGAGGCGTCGCTGACCCGGGCGGGCCCGGTGAGCGTCGAGAGCCTCGCGACCCGCCAGGACCTGCCCCGCAAGTTCCTCGAGGCGATCGTCTCGGACCTGCGTCGGGCGGGGCTCGTGGTGAGCACGAGGGGGGCCCGCGGCGGCTACTCCCTGAGCCGTGAGCCGGGGCAGATCAGCCTGGGAGACGTCTTCCGCGCCGTCGACGGCCCGCTGGCGGAGGTGCGCGGCCTGCGGCCGCACGAGACCCGCTACGAGGGGGTCGCGCAGCACCTGCCGACGGTGTGGGTTGCGGTGCGGGCGAGCCTGCGCCAGGTGCTCGACGAGACCAGCCTGAGCCAGGCCCTCTCCGGTGAGCTCCCCGCCTCGGTGCGGGCGCTGGCCGAGGCGCCGGACGCCTGGCGGAACCGCTGACGCCGCGGGCGGGCGCCCTGCCGCGTGGTCAGGGCACCGGCCGGCGTCTGGCAGAATGGTCGGCTGTACCCGTCCGGCCAGCACCCTCTCGGCAGGACCGGACGCCTACACCGAGCCCCCGGCACCCCGCGTGTTCCCCACCCGGTCTCGCCGCGCTCACAACACAGAAACAGGAGTGACCACACCCGTGGCCGTCAAGATTCGCCTGAAGCGGATGGGCAAGATCCGCAGCCCCTTCTACCGCGTTGTCGTCATGGACTCGCGCACCAAGCGCGATGGCCGTGCCATCGAGGAGATCGGCAAGTACCACCCGACCGAGGAGCCCTCGGTCATCGACATCGACACCGAGCGCGCGCAGTACTGGCTGGGCCAGGGCGCGCAGCCGACCGAGGCCGTCGAGGCCCTGCTCAAGGTGACCGGTGACTGGCAGAAGTTCAAGGGCCTGCCGGGCGCCGAGGGCACCCTGAAGGTCAAGGAGCCCAAGCCGTCCAAGAAGGACCTGTACGAGGCTGCCATCGCCGCCGCGGGCAAGGCCGAGGACGTCAAGGACACCGCGACGACCCCGAAGAAGAAGGCCGAGAAGAAGGCCGAGGAGCCCAAGGTCGAGGAGGCCCCGGCTGCCGAGGCCACCGAGGCCGAGGCTGAGAAGAGCGAGGCCTGACCGTGCTGGAGGAGGCGCTCGAGCACCTCGTCAAGGGCATCGTCGACCACAAGGACGACGTCGCCGTGCGGCGCAGGGACCTGCGCCGCGGTGAGGTCCTCGAGGTCCGGGTGCACCCGGAAGACCTCGGGCGCGTCATCGGCCGCTCGGGCCGCACCGCCAGCGCGCTGCGCACCGTGATGGGCGCCCTCGCCGGCGGCCACACCGTCCGGATCGACATCGTCGACACGGATCGGGTCCGCTGACCGAGCGTCCACACCACGCCAACCACGGGGTATGCCGGGAGTCCACCTCCCGGCATACCCCGTAGTTCTGCCCCCAAGGAGGCCCCAGATGCACCTGCTCGTAGCCCGGATCGGGAAAGCACACAGCCTGCGCGGTGAGGTGACCGTGCAGGTCCACACCGACGACCCCGAGACCCGCTTCGTGCCCGGGGCGCGGTTCGCCACCGAGGCCGCCGACGGCTCAGGGGTGCCGCGCGAGCTGGTGCTGAGCAGCGTCCGCGTCCACAACGGCACCTGGCTGCTGGCCTTCGAGGGCATCCCCGACCGCACCGGCGCCGAGGGGCTGCGCGGAACGCGGCTGTTCGTCGACACCGAGACCGTCGAGGACGAGGTCGAGGAGGACGCCTGGTACGAGGACGAGCTCGTGGGCCTGAGGGCCGTCGACCCCGCCGGTGCCGAGCTCGGCACCGTCAGCGGCCTCGAGGTCGGGCCGGCGCAGGACCTCCTGGTGCTCACCCTGCCCGGCGGCGGCACGGCCTACGTGCCGTTCGTCGCGGAGATCGTGCCCGAGGTCGACGTCGAGGCGGGCCGCGTCGTCATCGACCCGCCGCCCGGCCTGCTCGAGCTCAACGCCGAGCCCGGCAAAGGCTGAGCATGCGCCTCGACGTCGTCTCGATCTTCCCCGACTACCTGGCGCCGCTGGACCTGTCGCTCATCGGCACGGCCCGCCGCACGGGTCTGATCGACCTGCACGTGCACGACCTGCGGGACTTCACGCACGACCGCCACCGCACGGTCGACGACACGCCCTACGGTGGCGGCGCGGGCATGGTGATGCGACCCGAGCCGTGGGGCGAGGCGCTCGACCACCTGCTCGCGCAGGGGCCGGCCGACGCGCCACCCCACCTCATCGTGCCGGGGCCCGGAGGGCTGCCCTTCACCCAGGCCATGGCGCGCGACCTGGCCCAGCAGCCGTGGCTGGCCTTCGCCTGCGGCCGCTACGAGGGCATCGACGAGCGGGTCTACGAGGAGGCCCGGGAGCACATGCCGGTCTCCGTGGTCTCGCTCGGCGACTACGTGCTCAACGGCGGCGAGGTCGCGGTGCTGGCGATGGTCGAGGCGATCGCGCGGCTGGTGCCCGGCGTCATCGGCAACGCGGAGTCCCTGGTCGAGGAGTCCCACGAGGACGGGCTGCTCGAGTACCCCGTCTACACCAAGCCCGCGGTGTGGCGCGGGCGAGCCGTGCCCGACGTCCTCCTCTCGGGCCACCACGCGGCCATCGCGCGCTGGCGGCGTGACGAGCGGCTCCGGCGGACCCTGCGCCGCCGCCCCGACATGGTCGCGGCCCTGGACGAGCAGGACCTCGACGCCCGCGACCTCGAGGTGCTCGAGGAGAAGCCGCCGCCGGCGACGCCCGGGCAGCCAGCCGCGGAGGCACCCCGCCCGCAGCGCTGAGGCCGTCGGAGGGGGGTGGTTCGCCGCCCAGGAGGGCGGTGCGCCACGACGCTCGGCCGGGGCACGGCATACCGACTTTCCTCCGCCGCGGTGGGCCCTCCCCACGGATTTCGGTCCGGGCGGGACACCGTGGCAGAATGGCTCTTCGCGCCCACTGGACACCGGCCCCTGCCACAGGGGGAGTGACCCTGCGAAGCCAGGTCACGCGGCCCCAGGGACAGCGCACCCCATCACGAAGAAGTACCGGACACCGTGGGTGGCCTGTGGCACCTGCGAGAAAGCGAACCAGCCATGCAGCGTTTCGACGAGCTCGACAAGGCCTCCCTGCGCGACGACATCCCCGACTTCCGCGCGGGCGACACCGTCAACGTGCACGTCAAGGTCGTCGAGGGCAACCGCTCCCGCGTCCAGGTGTTCAAGGGCGTCGTGATCCGCCGCCACGGCGGCGGCGTGGGCGAGACCTTCACCGTCCGCAAGGTCTCCTTCGGTGTCGGCGTGGAGCGCACCTTCCCGGTGCACACCCCGATCATCGACAAGGTCGAGGTCGTCACCCGCGGTGACGTCCGTCGCGCGAAGCTGTACTACCTGCGCGAGCTGCGCGGCAAGGCCGCCAAGATCAAGGAGAAGCGCGAGACGACCCCCGCCAGCTGAGCGGGTCGACTCCCACCGCGAGGCGCCCTGGTGCGCTCGCAGCTCCGGCACGAGGGCTAGGCTCCGGTCACGATGAACTCCGGACCTGACTCCCCGCAGTCGACACCGGCCGCCGCGCCTGCCCCGGCAGACGCGGCGGCCGCGTCGTCTGCGCCCCCGCGCCGGCCCTCGTGGCTGCTCCTGGCCGGCATCGCGCTGCTCGTGATGATGCTGGTCCGGGCCTTCCTCGTGCAGTCCTTCTACATCCCCTCTGCCTCGATGGAGCCCGCCATCACCCCCGGTGACCGCATCCTCGTCGACAAGACGGCCGGCGCCGACGACCTGCGGCGTGGTGACGTCGTCGTCTTCGACGGCACCCGCTCGTTCGCGGTGGCCGACCGCAGCCCGCAGCAGGCCGACGGCCTCGTCGGGCGGGTGCTCGGTGGCGCGGCCTCGCTCTTCGGTGTGGACCTCGCGGAGCAGGACTACGTCAAGCGGATCGTCGGCCTGCCGGGGGACCGGGTCGTCTGCTGCGACGCGCAGGGTCGGCTCACGGTCAACGGCCGGGCCGTCGAGGAGGACTACCTGCCCGAGGGAACCAAGCCGAGCGAGACGACGTTCGACGTGACAGTCCCCGCCGGGCGGCTCTGGCTGATGGGAGACAATCGCAGCAACTCCGCCGACTCCAGGGCGCACCTCGGTGACCCGGGGGGCGGCATGGTGCGGACCGACGACGTCGTGGGCAGGGCCACGGCGATCTACTGGCCGCTGGACCGGCTCGGGGGTCTGGCCACATCGCCGGCACTCCGTTCCATCCCGGCGGCAGAAGGGGCACGATGAGCGAGGACCAGGGTCGCGGCCGCACCGGCGCCGGCCACGAGGCGGACCCGGCCTGGCTGCGTCACGACTTCGACGAGGCCGCCCCGGGCGACGCCGCCCCGGACGACGGCTGGCTGCGCCACGACGTGAGCCACGAGGGGGTTCCCGTCGACGAACCTGCCCGCAGGGTGGTCGACGAGCCGCACGCCGCGGATGGCCACGCCTCGGAGGGCTACGCCGAGGAGAGCCGTGCCGAGGAGCGCCACGTCGACGAAGGCCGCCCCGAGCGGCGTCGGCACGCGGGCGGGAGCGGGGCCGGCAGCATGGTCAGGGCGGCGACGAAGGAGTTCGTCATCGTCATCGGCATGGCGCTCGTACTCTCGTTCGTCGTCAAGACCTGGCTGCTCCAGGCCTTCTACATCCCGTCGGGCTCCATGGAGGACACGCTGGTCCTCAACGACCGGGTGATCGTGAGCAAGCTGACCCCCGGCGCCTTCGACCTCAAGCGCGGCGACATCGTGGTGTTCTCGGACCCGGGCGACTGGGTCGACCCGCTGCCGAAGGCCGAGCACGGCCCGGCGGTGACGGCCATCCGGCAGGGCCTGATGTTCGTGGGGCTGCTGCCCAACGACGCCGAGGACCACCTCATCAAGCGCGTGATCGGCCTGCCCGGGGACCGGGTGGTCTGCTGCGACGAGGGCGAGCGGCTCACCGTCAACGGCGTCCCGCTCGTCGAGTCCTACATCAAGCCGGGCGACGCGCCGAGCAGCACGGACTTCGACATCACCGTGCCCGAGGGGTCGGTGTGGGTCATGGGTGACCACCGCTCGGACTCCTCCGACTCGCGCTTCCACGACCCGGCCGGCAACGGTGCGGACGGGTCCGTGCCCCAGAGCCTGGTCGTCGGGCGGGCCGTCGCCCTGGTGTGGCCGCTCGACCACCTCACGTGGCTGTCGAACCCCAAGGCCACCTTCGCGAAGGTGCCCGCTGCCGGCAGCGGGACCACGCCCGCTCCCGCACCGACACCGGCTCCGACGACGACCACAGGTGGCGGCTGACCCATGCCCACCGCACCACCGCGCACCCGCAAGCCCAGCCTGCGGGTGGAGCGAGCGCTGCAGCGTGACGGTCACCGCGTGCTGGCAGGGATGGACGAGGTCGGCCGAGGGGCGCTCGCGGGCCCGGTGACGGTGGGCGTGGTGCTCATCGACGAGACCTGCCGCAGCGCGCCGGCCGGCGTGCGCGACTCCAAGCTGCTGACCCCCGCAGCCCGCGCGGCCATGGTGCCCAGGATCCAGCGGTGGTGCCTGGGCCATGCCGTGGGGCACGCGTCCGCGGAGGAGATCGACCGGATCGGGATCATCGCCGCCCTGAGACTGGCCGGCCTGCGTGCGCTCGAGGCCGTGGGCACGGCGCCCGACCTGGTGATCCTCGACGGCAACCACGACTGGCTCACCGAGCCCGGGGAGGTGGGTCTGCTCGCCTTCGCCGGCGACGGCCCCACCACCCCGCCGGTCACCACGATGGTCAAGGCGGACCTGAAGTGCTCGTCGGTCGCCGCCGCGAGCGTGCTCGCGAAGGTCGCCAGGGACTCCCTGATGACGCAGGCGGCGCTGGAGCACCCGGCATACGGGTGGGCCGAGAACAAGGGGTATGCCGCGCCCGAGCACATCGCGGCCCTCGAGTCCGAGGGGCCGTGCGCGCTGCACCGCCGCTCGTGGCGCCTGCCCGGGACCATGGTGGAAGATGAGGTCGGGGAGGCAGCCGGGCCGACCCCGGACGACCACGGCGTACTGGACGAGAGAGACGCGGGATGGGCATGAGCTCGGAGGACCTCGAGAAGTACGAGAGCGAGATGGAGCTCGCGCTCTACCGCGAGTACCGGGACGTGGTTGGCCTCTTCACGCACGTCGTCGAGACCGAGCGCCGCTTCTACCTGTGCAACTCGGTCGACGTGAAGGTCCGCAGCGAGGGCGGCGAGGTCTACTTCGACGTCACCATGCAGGACGCCTGGGTCTGGGACATCTACCGGCCGGCCCGGTTCGCCAAGAACGTGCGCGTCGTGACGTTCAAGGACGTCAACGTCGAGGAGCTCGCCAAGTCCGAGCTCGAGATGCCGAAGGGCCCCGGCTTCTAGCCACCCCGGCGTCCACAGCCGGCCCGGTCGGCGTCACGTCGTCCACAGCCCGGCACCGGCCTGCTGACCGCCCCCACCCGCTGCGGCACCGTCGGGGCATGGACCAGAAGGCAGCACCCGCGGCGACCCTCGCTCTCGGGCGCTACGGCGAGGACCTGGCGGCGCGATACCTCGCCGAGCGCGGCATGGAGGTGCTCGACCGCAACTGGCGGTGCGAGCACGGCGAGATCGACCTCGTCGCGCTCGACGGCGACTGCCTCGTGGTGTGCGAGGTCAAGACGCGCCGCAGCACCGCCTTCGGTGAGCCCGTGGAGGCCGTGACGTGGCGCAAGGCGGCACGGCTGCGCCGGCTGGCCTCCGCCTGGCTGGCGCACCACGAGCTTCGACCGGCCGCGCTGAGGATCGACGTGGTGGGCGTGCTGCGCCCCCGCTCCGGTCCTGCCGCCCTGCGCCACGTGCGAGGAGTCGGCTGATGGGCCTGGGCCGCACACGGTCGGTGGCGCTCACGGGGCTCGACGGCGCCCTGGTGCAGGTCGAGGCCGACATCGCGCAGGGGTTGCCGCACTTCGCGGTGAGCGGGCTGCCCGACACCGCGTGCCTGCAGTCCACCGACCGCATCAAGGCAGGCACCACCAACAGCGGCCTGCCGCTGCCGCAGCGCCGCATCACGGTCAACCTCTCGCCGGCCTCGATCCCCAAGGCCGGCACCGCCTTCGACCTGGCCATCGCGGTGGCGGCACTCGTCGCCGCGCAGGTGCTGCCCGCCGACACCGCCGAGGAGGTGGTGCACCTCGGCGAGGTGGGGCTGGACGGGTCGATCCGGGCGGTGCGCGGCGTCCTGTCGAGCGTTCTGGCCGCGGCCGCGCACGGCGTCCAGGACGTGGTGGTGCCGCTGGCGAACGCCTCCGAGGCGTCGCTGGTCCCCGGCGTGCGGGTGCACGCCGTGCCCGACCTGGCCACGTTGCGCGAGCGGTACGCACGGGCCCGCGGCGGACGGCTGCCCGTCGTGCCGCTGGGCGAGGCCGAGGCCGGGGAGACATCGCCCCCGGCCGTGAAGGACCTCGCCGACGTCGTCGGGCAGCCCGAGGCCCGGATGGCCCTCGAGCTGGCCGCCGCAGGGGGCCACCACCTCTTCCTCATGGGACCCCCCGGAGCAGGGAAGACGATGCTGGCCGAGCGTCTCGCCTCGGTGCTGCCCCGGCTGGAGCCGCAGCAGTCCCTGGAGGTGCTCGCCGTCCGCTCGCTGCTCGGGCCGGTGCCCGACGCCCTGTCGGTCGTGGGCACGCCGCCCTTCGTGGCACCCCACCACAGCGCGTCCACGGCAGCCATCGTCGGCGGCGGCAGCGGTGCCATCCGGCCGGGCGCCGTCTCGCAGGCACACCACGGCGTGCTGTTCCTCGACGAGGCGCCCGAGTTCAAGGTGACCACCCTGCAGGCCCTGCGCCAGCCCCTGGAGTCCGGCGAGGTGTGGGTCTCCCGGGCCCGTTCGTCCGTGCGGTTCCCCGCCCGGTTCCAGCTCGTGATGGCAGCCAACCCGTGCCCGTGCGGCCTGGGCTTCGGCAAGGGGGCCGAGTGCTCCTGCCGGCCGCAGGCGAAGCGGGCCTACGCGGCCAAGCTGGGCGGGCCGCTGCTGGACCGGGTCGACCTCCAGGTCGCGATGCCCGCCATCAACCTGGCCGCCCTCGGGGAGGGGGCGGGCGAGACCAGCGCGGTCGTCGGGGCACGCGTCGAGCAGGCCCGTGCGCTGCAGGCCGCTCGGTGGGAGGGGTCGCCCTGGTCGCTCAACGGGCAGGCTGCCGGCAGTGCGCTCCGGCGCGCTCCCTACCGGCTCGCGCGGGCCGTGACGGCCGACCTCGACCGGGCTCTCGACCGCGGTCTGATCACCTTGCGCGGATACGACCGGGTGCTGCGGCTGGGCTGGACCGTGGCCGACCTCGGCGGCCACGACGCGCCCACCCGCGACGACCTCGGCCTGGCCTTGACCTTGCGCAACCAGGGCCCGGTGGCGGCGTGAGGGGGCGGATGCCGGCCGGCGAGCGGGAGGCGCGCATGGCGTGGAGCCGGATCTCCGAACCGGCCGACCCCAAGGCATTCGAGCTCGTCCGCGAAGCCGGCGCCGAGGGTGCCCTGGCCGCGGTGCTCGGCGGCACCGCCCGTGACGGGGCCCGGTTCATGCCCCGGCTCGAGACCCTCGACATCGACCACGACCTGCGCGTGGCCGCGAAGGTGCAGGCCCGGGTGGTCGTCCCGGGCGACGACGAGTGGCCCGCCGGCCTCGACGACCTCGAGGTGCCACCGCACTGCCTCTGGGTGCGTGGCACGGAGCACCTGGGCGGGGGCTGCGAGCGCAGCGCCGCGATCGTGGGGGCACGCAGCGCGACGCACTACGGCGAGGCCACGGCCAACGACATCGCCGCAGGGCTCTGCGAACGCGCCTTCTCGGTGGTCTCGGGTGCCGCGTTCGGCATCGACGGCGCCGCCCACCGGGGAGCGCTGGCGGTGCAGGGCGTGACCGTGGCCGTGCTCGCCGGAGGCGTCGAGCGGGCCTACCCGGACGCCCACCGCGGGCTGCTCGAGAAGATCGTCGCGACCGGTGCCGTCGTCAGCGAGGTGCCGCCCGGCTGTGCGCCGACGCGGTGGCGGTTCCTCCGACGGAACCGGCTGATCGCTGCCATGACCCGTGGCACGGTGGTCGTGGAGGCCGGGCTGCGCTCCGGCTCGCGCAGCACCGCAGGGGAGGCGACCAAGCTGGCTCGCGTCGTGGCGGCAGTTCCGGGACCGGTGACCTCCGCGGTGTCCGCCGGCTGCCACGAGCTCATCCGCAGCGGCGAGGCGGCGCTCGTGACCGACGCGGCAGAGGTGGCCGAGCTGCTCGGCGACCTCGGCACCGACCTGGCCCCGGTCAAGCGGGGTCAGGATCGGCCCGAGGACGTCCTGGGGGCGGTGGAGTCGGTCGTGTGGTCAGCCCTGCCCGTTCGCGCTGCCGCAGGGGTGGCGGCGCTCGCGGTGCGCACGGCCCTGGCCGAGCGGGATGTCCTGGCCTGCCTGGGGCGGCTCGAGCTGCTGGGTCTGGCCCGCCGGGACGGCGACGCGTGGCGGCGTCCTGCGCGCCAGCCGTCTGGGTGACCAGGCCTCGGGTGGTGGTTCCCCCGCAGCCGGCGCGGTCGCAGCCCCCGAGCGGCGAGGCGCCTTGAAGGCAGGCGGCGGGTTTGCGACGGTGCCCATCGTGAGCGACGCGACGACCGAGGCGGTGGAGGGGTTCGCCCGGCACCTGCGCTCCGAGCGCGGGCGCTCCGAGCACACCACGAGGGCCTACCTCGGCGACGTGCGCAGCCTGCTCGGCTTCCTGGATGAGCAGTGCGGGGTGAGCGAGCTGGCCGACGTCACGCTTCGCGACCTGCGCTCCTGGCTGGCGCACCTCGCCGACTCCGGTGCGGCCCGCGCCACCATCGCCCGGCGCTCCGCAGCAGCGCGCACCTTCCTCGGCTGGGCCACCCGCACGGGGCGCATCCCCAGCGACCCGTCGGTGCGCCTCGCAGCTCCCAAGCGCCAGCGCCACCTGCCAGGCGTCCTCAAGCAGGCTGAGGCGAGTGCGCTGCTCGACGTGGCGGCCGTCGCCGCCGACGACGAGGACCCCATGCACCTGCGCGACCGGGCCGCCCTGGAGTTGCTCTACGCCAGCGGCATCCGCGTCGGCGAGCTCGCCGCGCTCGACGTCGACGACCTCGACCTCGCCGGGGGTGTCGTGCGCGTCATGGGCAAGGGCGCCAAGGAGCGCACGGTGCCGTTCGGCGGACCCGCCAGGGACGCCCTCGACCGGTGGTTGCGCCACGGCCGTCCCCAGGTCGTCACCGCGCAGAGCGGGCCGGCCGTCTTCCTCGGCAGGCGGGGGCGCAGGGCCGACCCCCGGCAGGTGCGCACCGCGGTGCACCGGCTGCTCGCCCACGTGCCGGACGCCCCGGACGTCGGCCCCCACGGGCTGCGGCACAGCACGGCAACCCACCTGCTCGAGGGAGGCGCCGACCTGCGCCTGGTCCAGGAGATGCTGGGCCACGCCTCGCTCGCCACGACGCAGATCTACACCCACGTCTCCGTCGACCGGCTCAAGCAGTCCTACCGCCAGGCCCACCCACGAGCCTGACCACGCTCGACCGGCGTCCGCCGAGGTTCGGCGACTCGGGCAACAGCGGGCCGGTGGTTTTCGCGTGTGCGGGCGAGGCGGCTCGCGACAGCCCGTTGTTTCAGGGAAAGATGGTGCACGAGGGCGCCGGCACGGCACCCCGCGAGCCAGCCCGAGGGAACCCGTGAGCCAGCCACACCGTCGACCACGGCACCGGTCGGTCAGCCGCACCATCCGGCTGCGCCGCACCGTGCTCGGCGTCGTGGTCCTCGCACTCGTCGCGGTGACCACCGTGCGGCTGGTCTCTCGCCAGGACGCCACCGAGGTGGCTGCGGCCGCGGCCGACCGGCTGCCCGGCGTGCAGGCGACCGCCACCGCGCCCGCACCCGCAGCGCCCCCGGCATCGACGCCGTCGCAGACGCCGCCCCCGGACAGCCAGGACGGCTCGACCACCACCGAGGCTCCGCGTCGCACGGAGGTGGCCGTCCCCCAGAACGGCACGGGGAAGATCAGGGTCGTCAGCGTCCCCGGGCCGCAGTCGACGGCGCAGGGCCGCGAGGTGCGCTACACCGTCGAGGTCGAGCAGGGCCTCGGCGTCGACGAGGCCGAGGTGGCCAGGACCGTGCGCACCGTGCTGCTCGACAAGCGCGGCTGGCAGCAGGAGGACGGCGTCCGCTTCGTCAACGTCAGTCCCTCGGAGGAACGGGCGGGCTCCCACGTCGACATCCGGGTCACCCTGGCGAGCCCCGGCCTCACCGACCGCCTCTGTGCACCGCTGCGGACGCTCTCGAAGGTCTCCTGCTGGAACAACGGGCGCTCGGTGCTGAACCTGCGCCGCTGGCTGCTGGGGGATGACAGCTACGGCGAGGACGTGGAGCGCTACCGGATCTACCAGGTGAACCACGAGGTCGGCCACGGGCTGGGGCACCAGCACCAGTCCTGCCCCGGCCAGGGCGAGCGGGCCCCCATCATGGTCCAGCAGACGCTCGGGCTGCAGGGGTGCAAACCCTGGCCGTACCCCGTGGGCGCCTGAGCGCCGCGGGCACGCTCAGGGGTCGGTCAGCGGCAGCAGGACGACCCGGCTCGGCCGCAGGAGCCCGAGCGGGTCGAGGTACAGCCCTCCTCGGACCGCCCCGAGGTGCAGGCACCCTCGGCAGTGCGAGCCGCCCGGCTGCAGCACCCCGATGACCTGGCCTGACGAGACCGCGTCGCCGGTCCGCACGCCGGCCTCCACAGGTTCGTAGGTCGTGCGGACACCCCCTGCGTGCAGCAGGGTCACGGTGCCGCGGCCCGCGACGACTCCCGCGTGGGTGACCCGTCCGGCAGCGGCCGCCAGCACCGGTTGCCCTGCACGCGCCCGCAGGTCGACGCCGCGATGACCTCGACCCCACGTGCTCAGAGGGGCCCGGAACGCCCTGGCCACGGAAGGTTGCGGCTCGAGCGGCCAGCGCCACCCGACTCGTGGTGCCAGGCGGGGCGAACCGGGCCCGGCCTCCGTTGCAGGAGGGTCCGGCGGGTGGGGCCGCGCCGCGGGCGGCACTGCCGGCGGCGACGGTGCAGGTGCGACCGACCGAGCCGGTTCAGTGGTCGCGGGCGGCGCGAGGGTGACCGCGCCGAGGGCCAGGGTGGTGGCGGACAGCAGGGCCGGGGCGAGGGTCACCATGGGTCGAGCGTGGGCCCGCTGCGCGCTGTCGGCGAGCTGCGTTCGTGGCCCTGTGGACCGCGGGACGGCGCACGCGAGTGGTGTGGAGGCGCCGGTCGTCGCCAGCCCTCGCGGGCGCCGGACCCGGCGTGGCACGCCGGCGCTGTCGGCGCTTCGTGGCACCGTGAGGGCCATGGAGACGACAGCCGACCTGATGCTCGTGACCGGGGTGCTGGCCCGCTGCGGCGACTGTGCGGGTGAGCAGATCCTCATGCCCGCCGACGACACGGGGGAGTACTGCTGCACCGTCTGCGACGCCGCTGTCCTGCTCTGGGACGTCGTGGTGACGACCCCCGAGCACGGCGCGCGCAGCTCCGCCCACGTGGCCTGAGGCGCGCTCCCGCCGCCGTCTCAGGCGCTGGTCCCGGCCCGCGACAGCCGGGCCACCGCCTCGGCCAGGACCTGGTCGCGCTTGCAGAAGGCGAACCGGACCAGGGTCCGAGCAGCGTCGGGGTCGTCGTGGAACACCGACACCGGCACCCCGACCACCCCGGCCAGCGACGGCAGCCGGCGGCAGAGCTCCAGCCCGTCGGCAGCCCCGAGCGGCGCGGCGTCGGCCACCACGAAGTAGGTGCCCGACGGCACCGCCACCTCCAGCCCCGCCGACCGGAGGCCCTCCACGAGCAGGTCGCGCTTGGCCTGCAGCGCCGTGGCCAGACCGGCATACACCTCGTCGCCCAGCCCGAGGGCCAGCGCGACCGCCGGCTGGAACGGACCGGAGCCGACGTAGGTGAGGAACTGCTTGACGGTGCGGACCGCGGCCACCGCCTCCGCCGGGCCGGTGACCCAGCCGACCTTCCAGCCCGTGGCGGAGAACGTCTTGCCCGCTGAGGAGATCGTCAGGGTGCGCTCGGCCATGCCGGGCAGGGTCGCCACCGGGACGTGTTCCAAGCCGTCGAAGACCAGGTGCTCGTAGACCTCGTCGGTGACGACCCAGGCGTCGTGCTCGCGCGCCAGCGCACAGACCAGCTCCAGCTCGGCCCGGGTGAACACCTTGCCGGTGGGGTTGTGCGGCGTGTTGAGCAGCACCAGACGGGTCCGGTCGGAGAACGCCGCCCGCAGCGAGGCCTCGTCCACGGCGAAGTCGGGGAACCGGAGCACCGACGTGCGCCGCACGGCGCCGGCGAGGGCGATCGTGGCGGCATACGAGTCGTAGTAGGGCTCGAAGGTGACCACCTCGTCGCCGGGCTCGCAGAGGGCGAGCACGGTGGCGGCGATCGCCTCGGTGGCCCCGACCGTCACCAGCGCCTCCGACGCAGGGTCGAGGTGGATGCCGTAGAAGCGCCACTGGTGCGCTGCGACGGCGTCGAGGAGCTCAGGAACGCCGGGGCCGGGCGGGTACTGGTTGCGGCCGGACGCGATCGCCGCCCGGGCGGCCTCGAGCATCTCGGCCGGCCCATCGGTGTCGGGGAAGCCCTGGCCGAGGTTGATGGCGCCGGTGTCGGCGGCCAGCGCCGACATCTCCGCGAAGATGGTCGTGCCGAAGCCGCGCATCCGTGCCACCAGGGGAGTGCCCATGCGGGGAGGCTAGCGGGGCAAACGGGGCAAAGACAGGTCCCGCCGTGCCCGGCGTGACAGCATGAAAGCCATGAGGGAAGTCGAGATCGACGCCATCCCCCTGGACCGCCTGGTGAGCCTGCTGGCGCCCGAGCGGGCGGCTCGCCTCGCCCGCTACGCAGACCGCGCCCGGGAGATCCTCGCCGGCCGCACCATCTGGAACGTCAACGCGACCGCCCAGGGCGGCGGTGTCGCCGAGATGCTCCAGGCGCTGCTGGCCTACACCAAGGGTGCCGGCGTGCAGACCCGGTGGCTCGTGCTGCGTGGCGACGCCGAGTTCTTCACGATCACCAAGCGGCTGCACAACGTGCTGCACGGCATGGCCGGTGACGGCGGACCGCTCGGGCTGGCGGAGCAGCGGCACTACCACGACGTGCTCGCCCAGAACTTCGAGGTGCTCCGGCCGATGGTGCGGCCCGGCGACATCGTGCTGCTCCACGACCCGCAGACCGCGGGCCTGGCCGGCATGCTCAGCGAGGCCGGCGCCCACATCGTTTGGCGCTGCCACATCGGGCGCGACACCCCGACGCCCCTGACCGACATCGGCTGGGGCTTCCTGCGGCCGCACATCGAGGCCGCCGACGCCTTCATCTTCTCGCGGCGCGCCTACGCCCCGGCGTGGGTACCGGGGGACCGGCTCTGGGTCATCCCGCCGTCCCTCGACCCGTTCAGCGCGAAGAACGCCGAGCTGTCGCCGGCCGACGTCGACGCGGCGCTGCGGGAGGCCTCGCTGGTCGACGCCGACCGCGACCACGGCAGCCTGCAGTTCACGCGTCGCAACGGCTCGACCGGCACGGTCCGCGGGCACCGCCGGCTCGTGCTCGACGGCTCCCCGGTGTCGAGGGGCGCCCGCATCGTCCTGCAGGTCAGCCGCTGGGACCGGCTCAAGGACATGGGTGGGGTGCTCACCGGCTTCTCCGACCACCTCGAGCAGTTCCCGCCCGACGTGCACCTGATGCTGGTCGGGCCGGACGTCACCGGCGTGAGCGACGACCCGGAGGGCGCCGAGGTGCTGGCCGAGTGCGAGGGGCTGTGGGCGACGCTGCCGGCGGAGCGGCGCAGCCGCGTGCACCTGGTGTGCCTGCCCATGGACGACATCGACGAGAACGCCCACCTCGTCAACGCGCTGCAGCGCAGGGCCGCCATCGTGGTGCAGAAGAGTCTCGTCGAGGGCTTCGGCCTCACCGTCACCGAGCCGATGTGGAAGAGCAAGCCCGTCGTGGCCTCGGCGATCGGGGGCATCCAGGACCAGATCGTGCACGGCCAGAGCGGCCTGCTCCTCAACGACCCGCAGGACCTCGACACCTTCGCCAAGCTGCTGCAGGACGTGCTGACCGACGAGGAGTACGCCCGGATGCTCGGCACCGGCGCCCGTTCGCGGGTGCTCGACCTCTACCTCGGCGACCGCCACCTCACGCAGTACGTCGACCTGTTCGAGCAGCTCTACCAGCGGCGCGCGGCCCCAGAGGCCGACCGCGGGCTGGGCGGCAGCCGCTGATTTCCCAACCCCGGTCGGCACGCCGTACGATGGGCGGCGGTCACGTGTGCCCAGGTGCACGCGACCAAATTCGCGCGTCTTCCCACCAGTGACGAGGTCAACCTCTGAACTGGGGCGCACCACGGCAGTCCGTATGCCGTGCGGCCGGGCCCGATCCCGTGCCGCGCGTCGTGCGGCGGGGTGCGTGCAGGCGCCAGGCAGGTGGCCGGGACACCCGGCACACCGACGCAACTGACAACGACACAAGGGAGAACACGGCATGGCCGTCGTCACCATGCGCCAGCTCCTCGAGAGCGGCGTCCACTTCGGGCACCAGACCCGTCGCTGGAACCCGAAGATGAAGCGCTTCATCATGACCGAGCGCAACGGCATCTACATCATCGACCTGCAGCAGTCGCTGACGTACATCAACAACGCCTACGAGTTCGTCAAGGAGACCGTCGCCCACGGCGGCACGATCCTCTTCGTCGGCACCAAGAAGCAGGCCCAGGAGCCCATCGCCGAGCAGGCGACCCGGGTCGGCATGCCGTACGTCAACCAGCGCTGGCTCGGTGGCATGCTCACCAACTTCCAGACGATCTCCAAGCGCCTCACGCGCCTCAAGGAGCTCGAGGAGATCAACTTCGACGACGTGGCCGGCTCGGGCCGCACGAAGAAGGAGCTCCTGATCCTCAACCGCGAGAAGGACAAGCTCGAGAAGACCCTCGGCGGCATCCGCGACATGGCCAAGGTCCCCTCGGCCGTGTGGATCGTCGACACCAAGAAGGAGCACCTCGCGGTCGACGAGGCCCGCAAGCTCGGCCTGCCGGTCATCGCGATCCTCGACACGAACTGCGACCCCGACGAGGTCGACTACAAGATCCCGGGCAACGACGACGCCATCCGCTCCGTCACCCTGCTGACCCGCGTGATCGCCGACGCCGTGGCCGAGGGCCTCATCGCCCGCTCCGGTGCCAAGACCGGAGAGGACACCGGTGTCGCCGGTGACGAGCCGCTGGCCGAGTGGGAGCGCGAGCTCCTCGGTGGCGACGCCGCCCAGGCTGCCGAGCAGGCCGCCCCCGAGGCCGGCGAGACCGCTGCCGCCGACGCTCCGGCTGCCGCCGAGGCCGCTGCCCCCGAGGCCGCGACCGAGGCCGACGCCGACGCCGACGCCAAGGCCTGAGGCGCCACCCGCACCCCACCGCATCGACGACACACGACGAGAAGCGAGACAACATCTATGGCGAACTACACCGCCGCTGACATCAAGGCGCTGCGCGAGCAGACCGGCGCCGGCATGCTCGACGTCAAGAAGGCCCTCGACGAGGCTGACGGCGACCGCGCCAAGGCCACCGAGATCCTGCGCGTCAAGGGCCTGAAGGGCGTCACCAAGCGCGAGGGCCGCACCACCTCCAACGGCCTGGTGGCCGCCAGGGTCGAGGACGGCGTGGGCACCCTCGTCGAGGTCCTCTGCGAGACCGACTTCGTCGCCAAGGGCGAGAAGTTCGGCGAGCTGTCCCAGCAGGTGCTCGACCAGGCCGTCGCCTCCGGCGCGGCCGACGCCGACTCCCTGCTGGGGAGCACCCTGGCCGACGGCAGGACCGTCCAGCAGCTGCTCGACGAGGCCAACGCCACCATCGGCGAGAAGATCGAGGTCAAGCGGGTCGCCCGCCTCGAGGGCGGCACGGTCGTGTCCTACCTGCACAAGACCAGCCCCGACCTGCCCGCGCAGATCGGCGTGCTGTTCGCCGCCGAGGGCGGCGACGAGCAGGTCGGCCGCGACGTCGCGATGCACATCGCCGCGTTCAGCCCGACGGTGCTGACCCGTGAGGAGGTCGACGCCGAGACGGTCGAGAACGAGCGCCGTGTCGCCGAGGCCACCGCGAAGGAGGAGGGCAAGCCCGAGGCCGCCCTGCCGAAGATCGTCGAGGGTCGCGTCAACGGCTACTTCAAGGAGAACGTCCTGCTCGAGCAGCCGTTCGCCAAGGACGCCAAGAAGACCGTCGCCAAGGTCCTCGAGGAGGCCGGCGCCAAGGCCCAGGCCTTCGCCCGCTTCCGCGTCGGTTCCTGACGCGACATCGAGCCGCGAGGCCCGTCCCCCTCGGGGGGCGGGCCTCGCGCCGTTGTGGGCGCCGTTTCCGGCGCCACGCGGTATGCCGCCCGCCCACCGTGGGCACGCGGCATACTGCAGGCATGGGGAGACGCAGAGGGCGGCACGAGCGCCGCGACGGGCACCGGAGGGTGCACCGCCCGCTGCCCGACTTCAGCGAGCTTCCCGAGCGGGTGCGGCCGGAGGACATGGTGACGACCCAGGAGGTCGAGCCGGCGCCCGACCCCCAGGGCGGGCGCGACACCGAGACCGAGTTCGTGCTCAGGAACGCCGGGTTCTAGCCCGGCGGCCGCTCAGCCAGGGCTGCAGCAGGCGGGTCACCTGCGGCAGCACGAGGTAGGTCATCAGCGGGGTCAGCAGCAGCGTGGAGACGAGGACCCGCAGCACCAGCGGCCAGTGCCCCAGCAGGGGCGTCAGCAGCCACGTGAAGAGCAGGTTGGTGGGGAAGAACGCCACCCAGATGACCACGGCCTGCTTCCACCGCGGGGGAGCAGGGGGCGGGAGGTCGCTCACCGAGCGCTCGCGGGGCTCGTCGAACCAGCCCTCGATGCCCGTGCGGTGCTCGACCCGGGTGTGCTCCACGAGGTCCTGCGCCGAGCGCAGCCAGCGGGTCCGCTCCGGCGAGCTCTCCCAGCCCTGCAGGGTCTCGGGGGAGTCGAACCGGTAGAGCATGTGCCAGTCGGGGGAGTCCGCAGCCGGCCGAACCCAGCCGGTGCCGAGGAAGCCGGGGAAGCGCTCGGCCATGGAGGTGCCGGCGTGCACCCACGCCTGCATGAGCAGCTCGTCCTCGGGGCGCACCCTGCGGGTGATCGCGACGGTGACCGGGTGGCGGGCGGTGCTGTCGGGGGCGGCGGGGGTCTCAGGCATGGCCGGATGATTGTCCCAGATCACGCGGCCGGCCCCGCCCGGGTCGATCCGGGGGCCCCCGGTGTGGAAAGATCGAGCGACCGCCGCCGAGCCCTGATGGAGGAAGCCTGTGACCACTGACGGAGCCGACGTCACCGAGAGCCGCTCATACCGACGCGTGCTGCTGAAGCTGTCGGGAGAGGTCTTCGGAGGCGGCCGGATCGGCCTGGCCCCGGACGTCGTCCGCGGTATCGCCCAGCAGATCGCGCGTGCCGTGCGCGAGGGCAGCGAGGTCGCCGTCGTCGTGGGCGGGGGCAACTTCTTCCGCGGCGCCGAGCTGCAGCAGCAGGGCATGGACCGTACCCGCGCCGACTACATGGGCATGCTGGGCACGGTCATGAACTGCCTCGCGCTGCAGGACTTCCTCGAGAAGGAGGGCGTCGAGACCCGGGTGCAGACCGCCATCGCGATGGGCCAGGTCGCCGAGCCCTACATCCCCCGCCGGGCCATCCGCCACCTCGAGAAGGGGCGCGTGGTGATCTTCGGTGCCGGCGCCGGCATGCCGTTCTTCTCCACCGACACCGTCTCGGCGCAGCGCGCCCTCGAGATCAAGTGCGACGCGGTGCTCATGAGCAAGAGCGGCGTCGACGGCGTCTACGACTCCGACCCGCGCACCAACCCCGACGCGAAGAAGCTCGACGAGATCACCTACAGCGAGGCCATCCAGCAGGGACTGCGCGTCGTCGACGCCGCCGCGTTCAGCCTCTGCATGGACAACAAGCTTCCCATGGTGGTCTTCGGCATGGAGGGCGAGGGCAACGTCGTCCGGGCCATCCGCGGTGAGAGGATCGGGACGCTGGTGACGGCGGACTGACCGCACCACGGCACGAAGCGCACCACCAGCACCGAGCACACCCCGCACGAGAACAACGACCGAGAGGCCGGCACCCACGGCCCCGAAGGAGCCGACATGATTGACGAGACCCTGCTCGAGGCCGAGGAGAAGATGGAGAAGGCCGTCGAGGTGGCCAAGGAGGACTTCGCCGGCATCCGCACCGGCCGGGCGACCCCGGGCATGTTCAACAAGCTGGTCGTCGACTACTACGGCGCTCCCACGCCGCTGCAGCAGCTGGCGTCCTTCCAGACGCCCGAGGCGCGCACCATCCTCATCTCGCCGTTCGACAAGTCCGCCATGGCGGCCATCGAGAAGACGCTGCGCGACTCCGACCTCGGCGTGAACCCGAGCAACGACGGCAACGTCATCCGCTGCGTGCTGCCCGCCCTCACCGAGGAGCGCCGCAAGGACTACATCAAGCTCGCCCGCCACAAGGGCGAGGACGCCAAGGTCTCCATCCGCAACATCCGCCGCCACGCCAAGGACCAGCTCGACCGCTTCGTCAAGGACGGCGAGGTCGGTGAGGACGAGGGCAAGCGCGCGGAGAAGGACCTCGACGCGACGACCAAGAAGTACGTCGACTCCGTCGACGAGCTGATGCGGCACAAGGAGGCCGAGCTGCTCGAGGTCTGAGCGACCCGACAGCTCCCGCACCACCAGCCATGACCTCGTCGTACCCCACCCGCCGCTCGCTGCGGGACAGCCGGGCTGCCGGCTCGACCGCGGTTGCCGACGACTCCTCGGGCGGCGGCACCGCACGCCGGGCCGCCGCCGCGCCGAAGACCTCCCGCGCCGGCCGCAACCTGCCCGCCGCGATCGCCGTCGGCGTCACCCTCGGCGCCCTGATCATCGTCTCGCTGGTCGTCGCCAAGGAGCTGTTCCTGGGCATCGTGGCGATGGCGGTGGCCGTCGGGGTGTGGGAGCTGCGCAAGGCCCTGGCCCAGGTCGGCATCCACGTGCCGCTCGTCCCGTCGCTCGTCGGCATGGTGAGCATGCTGGGGTCGGCCTACTGGGGAGGGGCCCAGGCCCTCTCCGTCACCCTGGGGCTCACCTGCGTCGGCGTGCTGCTCTGGCGCGTGGCCGACGGCGTGCGCGACGCGGTCCGCGACATCGCCGGCGGCATGTTCGTGGCCCTCTACCCGTCGTTCCTCGCCGGCTTCGCCGCGCTGCTGCTCGCGGCCCCGGACGGGGTGGCCCGGGTCATCGTCTTCGTCCTGGTCACCGTGCTCAGCGACATCGGTGGCTACGTCTTCGGTGTGCTGTGGGGACGGCACCCGATGGCCCCCGCCGTGAGCCCCAAGAAGTCCTGGGAGGGCTTCGCCGGCTCGGTCCTTGCCTGCATGGTCGGCGCCTCGCTCAGCATCTCGCTGGCCCTGGGCGGGCCGTGGTGGGCGGGTCTCATCATGGGCGCGGCAGTCGCCGTCGGGGCCACCGTAGGCGACCTGACCGAGTCGACCATCAAGCGTGACCTCGGCATCAAGGACATGAGCCACGTCCTGCCCGGCCACGGCGGCGTCATGGACCGGCTCGACTCCCTGCTCGTCACCGCGCCGCTGAGCTGGGCGCTGCTGCTGGTCTTCGTCCCGCTCCACTGAGGTCGGGACGCCGAGCACCCGGCGCACCGGCGTTTTCCGCTGGGGCGCCTCGGCTGAGACACTGGTGGGGATGTCCGAGAACCCCACCCCCGTGGCCCTGCCCGAGCCGAGCACCGAGAAGCCGAGGCCGGGCCAGCTCACGTTCACCGCCCCGCGGCGGGGCAAGCCGCCGCGGCACCTCGCCGACCTCACGCCGGCGGAGCGCAAGGAGGCGGTGGAGTCGCTGGGCCACAAGGGTTTCCGGGCCAAGCAGCTGTCGACACACTACTTCGAGCGGCTCGTCGAGTCGCCCGACGAGATGACCGACCTGCCCAAGGCGATCCGCGACGACCTCGTGCGCGACCTGCTGCCGCCGCTGCTGACCCCGCACGTGCAGCGCACTGCCGACGACGGCGCCACCATCAAGTCGGCCTGGCGACTGCACGACGGTGCGATCGTCGAGTCGGTGCTCATGCGCTACCCCAACCGGGTGACCATCTGCATCTCGAGCCAGGCCGGCTGCGGCATGAACTGCCCCTTCTGCGCCACCGGCCAGGCCGGGTTGACCCGCAACATGTCGGCCGCCGAGATCGTCGAGCAGGTCGTGTGTGCCGCGCGGCAGCTGCGCCGTGGCGAGCTCGCTCCCAGTGTGGCGGCGGTGACGGGCGCCGAGCTCGGTGACGAGGACGGCCCCCCGGAGGTGACCGGGCCGACGCGCATCTCCAACGTCGTCTTCATGGGCATGGGGGAGGCGCTGGCCAACTACAAGGCGGCCATCGGCGCCATCCGCCGGCTGACCGACCCGGCTCCGGACGGCCTCGGCATGTCGGCCCGCGGGATCACCATGTCGACCGTCGGCCTCGTGCCCGCGATCGACAAGCTGGCCGCCGAGGGCATCCCGGTGACCCTCGCCCTGTCGCTGCACGCCCCGGACGACGAGCTGCGCAACGAGCTCGTGCCGATCAACACCCGTTGGAGCGTCGACGAGGCCCTCGACGCGGCTCGCCGCTACTTCGAGGCCACGGGCCGCCGGGTGAGCATCGAGTACGCCCTCATCAAGGACATCAACGACCAGGCGTGGCGGGCCGACCTGCTGGGGGAGAAGCTGAACGCCCGGGGCCGCGGCTGGGTGCACGTCAACCCGATCCCGCTCAACCCCACCCCCGGCTCGAAGTGGACCGCCTCCCGGCCAGGTGTGGAGCAGCAGTTCGTGGAGCGGCTGCGCGCGCACGGCATCCCGACGACGATCCGCGACACCCGGGGGCAGGACATCGACGGCGCCTGCGGGCAGCTGGCCGCCTCCACGGCGTAGCCGACCTGCGGCCCGACAGCGGGGGCGCCACCCGTCCCGGGGTCGCCACGCGTCCCCGGGAGTGGTCATCCGCCACCGGTCCGACGGCGGATCGGTAGGGTGACGGCCCTCCCGAGAGGAACAGCCCGACAGCGAGGAGCGAGCGTGCACGGCGAGCCCACCCCGACCCTGGAGGCCGGTCGCGAGTTCGTCCTGACCGTGTCGTGCCCCGACCGGCGGGGCATCGTGCACGCCGTCACCGGCGTGGCGCTCGCGCAGAGCCTCACCATCGCCGACGCCCAGCAGTTCGGCGACCCGTCGTCAGGGGAGTTCCACCTGCGGATGCACCTCGTGCGCGAGGGCCCGCCCATCGACGTCGCCGACCTGCGCGCGGCGATGGAGCCCACGGCCGCGGCGTTCTCGATGGCCTGGGCCCTGCACGACCAGTCGGTGCGCCACCGGGTGCTCGTCATGGTCAGCCGGCAGGGGCACTGCCTCAACGACCTGCTGTACCGCGCGGAGACCGGCTCGCTGCCCGTGGAGATCCCGGCCATCGTGTCCAACCACGACGACTTCCGCGGCCTCGCGCAGTGGCACGAGATCCCCTTCCACCACGTGCCCGTCACCCGCGACACCAAGGCGCAGGCCGAGGCCGAGCTGCGTCGCCTCGTGGTCGAGCACCGGGCCGACACCATCGTGCTGGCCCGCTACATGCAGATCCTCTCGGCCGACCTGTGCGCCGAGTTCCCCGGGCGGATCATCAACATCCACCACTCGCTGCTGCCGAGCTTCAAGGGCGCCAAGCCCTACACCCAGGCGCACGACCGCGGCGTGAAGGTCATCGGGGCCACCGCCCACTACGTGACGGCCGATCTCGACGAGGGACCGATCATCGAGCAGGACTTCCGGCGCGTCGACCACCGGATGAGCCCCGCCGAGCTCGCCGGCGTCGGCCAGGAGCTCGAGGCGATGGCCCTCGCCCGCGCGGTGCGTTGGCACGTCGAGCACCGGGTGATCCTGCGTGGCCGGCGCACGATCGTCTTCGACTGAAGCCCAGGTGCCGGTGGTGTGCTCAGGGCGGATCGGGACGCGGGGAGCTCGAGTCCCGGGACCGGTTCGGCCACAACGCCCCGTCACCCGCACAGCAGCCTCGGCACCTCGTCGATGTCGTCCACGAGGTGGAGCGCCTGCTCCATGTCCCGCCCCGCCGCCAGCGCCGTCAGGCCCGCCCAGACCGGCACGGTCTCGGTCCAGTGCCTGACGCCGACCAGCACCATCGGCGGCAGCACGGAGCCGGCGGGCGCGTAGTAGAGGCGGGTGGCGGCCTGGAAGACCTCCTGCGCCGTGCCCGCGGCACCCGGGAGCACCACCAGGCCCGCCGTGCACCGGGCCAGCAGCCCGTCCTCGCGGATGGCGTTGGAGAAGTACTTGCCGATGCCGTCGCAGAAGACGTTCGGGGGCTCGTGGCCGTAGAACCACGTCGGGATGCCGACGCTGCTCACGGCCCGCGGTCGGCCTGACTCCATCAGCTCGTCGTGCAGCTGCAGGGCGACCTGCGCCCAGGGTGCGATGTCCGGGGAGAACGACGGCACTGCCGCCAGCCGGCCGAGGGCGTCCTCGAGCCTGGTCGTGTCGGCGCAGAAGGCGCCGAGGTTGGCAGCCTCCATGGCGCCGGGGCCACCGCCGGTCGCCACGACGAGCTCCTCGGCGGCGAGGGCGTGACCGAGCCTGGCGGCCACGGCATACCCGTCGGTGCCGCGCGCCAGCGCGTGTCCGCCCATGACGCCCACGACCGGGCGGTGACCGATGAACTCGGTCAGGGCATCGGTCATCGAGTCGTCGTGGATGGCCCGCAGCAGCGTGACGAAGGCGTCGTGGTGCAGCCGGGCGTCCCGCGACCAGGTGTAGGCCAGCGCGTCCGGCGTCTTGTCGTAACCCTGTTCGGCGAGCCCGGCGTAGAGCTCGTGCGGCTGGTAGAGCGTGGCGCGATAGGGGTTGACCGGCGCGTGCGGGTCGGTGGGGAAGATGAGGGCCCCGTGCTCCCGCAGGTGCACCTCGAGTGCCGGTGGCAGCCGGCCGCCGAGCACCACCATGCCCTCGACGTCGGTGCGCGCGAGCAGCTCCTCCTCATGGCCGGTGAGGTCGAGGTCCTGCAGCCGCAGTCCGCACAGCGGGTGGCCCCTGGTGAGGGCGTCCTCCAAGGCGCGGAGCGACTCGATCTCACGGTGGCGCAGCGACTCGATGGTCCTGTCGGCCGGGTGTCTCCGCGCCGTGACAGGGTGGGGGTCGGACATGGGGCGACCCTAGCCCTGCGGAGACCTAGAGGTTGCCCAGCACGCGGTCGACCTCCACGGCGACGACCACGCGCTCGGCGTTGACGCGTGGGGGGCGGTAGCGCGCGGCATACCACTGCTCGGCCTCGCGCACCGCTTCGGGCGAGGTGAGCACGTGGGCCACGCCTTCGAGGGAGAGCCAGTGCCGCCCGTCGACCTGGCAGAGCACCGCCCGGCAGCCGGCGGAGGCGTTGCGGGCCTTGCGGCTCGAGCTGCTGGTGATGACCCGGGCCAGGCGGTGCTCCGGATCCCACGTGAAGCCGACCGGCACGACGTGCGGTGTGCCGTCGGGGCGAAGGGTGGTCAGCGTCGCCAGGTGTCGTGTCGTCAGGAAGTCGAGGGCCGCAGGAGAGAGAGCGGCGGGGTCGTGGGCCACGGCGCCAGTGTGCGGGCTCAGTGGCCCGTGAGCGCGCTGAGCAGCCTGCCCTGTACGGCGGGGCGCCCGGCGCGCTCCTCCTCGAGGTCCGCCGCGTGGGCCAGCCGCAGCCCGGCGTTGACGCCGAGCCACCGCAGTGGTTCGGGCTCCCACTTCCGCGATCGGTGGCCCACCCACGGCAGCGTGGTCAGCGAGGTTTGCCGTCCGCGCACCAGGTCGGCCAGGGTGCGACCGGCGAGGTTGCTGGCCGCGACGCCGTCGCCGACGTAGCCGCCGGCCCAGCCGAGCCCCGTCGCGGCGTCGTAGCCGACCGCCGGGTGCCAGTCGCGGGCGATGCCGAGTGGACCGCCCCACGCGTGGGTGAACCGCACGCCGTCGAGCTGCGGCAGCATCTGCCGCAGCGTCGCCCGCAGGTCGTCGAACACCTTCTCCTCGTGGTCGAAGCCCGGGCGGACCCGTGAGCCCCAGTGGTAGGGGGCGCCTCGGCCGCCGAAGGCAATGCGGTCGTCGACGGTGCGCTGGCCGTAGGTGACCACGTGCCGGTGGTCGGCGAACACCTCTGCGTGGGCGAGCCCGATCTCGTCCCACCGGGCGCGGGACAGCGGCTCGGTCGCCACCATCAGCGAGTAGACCGGGGCGAGGGAGCGGCGCCGCCCGGGGAGCGAGGGCGTCCAGGCCTCGGTGGCGCGGATGACCACGCGGGCGGTGACCCGGTGGCCCCCGGCGGTGTGCACCGCACCCGGGCCGAGCGAGACCACCGTGGTCCCCTCGGCGATCCGCCCGCCGCGCCGCCGCACCGCGGCTGCCAGCCCGTCGACGAGGCGCCGTGGGTGAACCCGGGCGCAGTGCGGGTTCCACGTGCCGCCGTGGACGTCGCTGGCGGCCAGGCGCTCGCGGGCCTCCTCGGCGTCGAGCCACTGCGTCCCCTCGCCCCAGTGCTGCCCGGACTCGACGTCGGCGCGGGCCCGGACGGCTTGGGCCCGGTTGCGGGCGAGCACCACCGTGCCGCCGTTGTGGAAGCCGCATTCGACGTCCTCGGCGCGGGTGACCTCGCCCACCTCGGTGACGGTCTCCTGCAGGGCTCGCACCATCGCGCGCGCGGCGTCCGGGCCGCTCTCCCGGGCGATGGACCCGGGCCCCACAGGCCAGAGGGCGGAGACCCAGCCCCCGTTGCGCCCGCTGGCCCCGAAGCCGACGTGCTCCGACTCGAGCACGAGCACGTCGAGCGACGGCTCGTCGCGCAGGAGGTAGTAGGCCGTCCAGAGCCCGGTGTAACCGCCGCCGACGATCACGACGTCGGCGGCGGTGTCGTCGGTCAGGCTGGAGGCGGAGTCGGCAGCCACCCTGGCGCCCTCCCACCACAGGGGGCGCACGGGTGTGGTCACGGCCGGAAACCCTTGCCGGCCAAGGCCTAGAGGTGCTTCTCGGCGTCCTTGAGCACCGAGCGCAGCCGCGAGGCGATGTCGTCGAACTCGGCCTGGCCGATGATGAGCGGCGGCGCGAGCTGGATGACGGGGTCGCCCCGGTCGTCGGCGCGGCAGTAGAGGCCGGCGTCGAACAGCGCCTTGGAGAGGTAGCCGCGCAGCAGCCGCTCGGACTCGTCGTCGTTGAAGGTCTCGCGGGTCTCCTTGTCCTTGACGAGCTCGATGCCGTAGAAGTACCCGGCGCCGCGGACGTCGCCGACGATCGGCAGGTCGAGCAGGCCCTCGAGCGCGTCGCGGAACTTCGGGGCGTTGTCCATCACGTGCTGGTTCAGGCCCTCGCGCTCGAAGATGTCGAGGTTGGCCAGCGCCACGGCAGCGCTGACGGGGTGGCCGCCGAAGGTGTAGCCGTGGGGGAAGAACGTCGTGCCCTGCTTGAACGGCTCGAACAGCCGGTCGCTGGCGATCATGGCGCCGATGGGGGAGTAGCCCGAGGTCATGCCCTTGGCGCAGGTGATGATGTCCGGCACGTAGTTGAAGTCGTCGCAGGCGAACATCGACCCGATGCGGCCGAACGAGCAGATGACTTCGTCGGAGACGAGCAGCACGTCGTACTCGTCGCAGATCTCGCGCACCCGCTCGAAGTAGCCGGGCGGCGGCGGGAAGCAGCCGCCGGAGTTCTGCACCGGCTCGAGGAAGACGGCGGCCACGGTGTCGGGGCCCTCGAACTCGATGGCCTCGCCGATGCGGTCGGCCGCCCAGCGGCCGAAGGCCTTCTCGTCGTCGCGCAGGTGCTCCGGCGCCCGGTAGTGGTTGGTGTTGGGGACCTTGAAGGCGCCGGGCACCAGCGGCTCGAACATCTCCTTCGCGGCCGGGATGCCGGTGATGGAGAGGGCGCCCTGCGGGGTGCCGTGGTAGGCCACGTTGCGGCTGATGACCTTGTGCTTGGTCGGCTTGCCCATCAGCTTGTAGTACTGCTTGGCCAGCTTCCAGGCGGTCTCGACGGCCTCGCCGCCGCCGGTGGTGAAGAAGACGCGGTTGAGGTCGCCGGGGGCGCCGGCGGCCAGGCGCTCGGCGAGCTCGATGGCCCGCGGGTGGGCGTAGGACCAGAGCGGGAAGAAGGCGAGCTCCTTCGCCTGCTTGGCCGCCGCCTCGGCGAGCTCCTCGCGGCCGTGGCCGACCTGGACCACGAACAACCCGGCGAGGCCGTCGATGTACTCGTTGCCCCGGTCGTCCCAGATCTTGTGGCCCTCGCCGCGGGTGATGATGGGCACCGAGTGGCCCTGGCCTCCCTCGCTGCGGTCCTCGAAGACCGAGTGCCGGGTGAAGTGCATCCACAGGTGGTCGCGGGCAGCCTCGCTGTGGAGGGTGCCCATCGGCGTGCGGGTGTCGCTCGACGGCTCGAAGATGGCGGACGGCTCGGTGGTCATCGTGTACCCCAGTTGTAGTGCTGTTTGTTGAGTTTCAGATAGACGAAGGTCTCGGTGGTCAGGACCCCTCCCAGGGTCCGCACCCGCTTCGTGAGCAGCTCGAGCAGCTGGTCGTCGTCCTCGCACACGACCTCGGCGAGCAGGTCGAAGCTGCCGGCCGTGGTGACGACGTAGTCGACCTCCGGCATCGCGCTCAGCGCCTCGGCCACGGAGGTCAGGTCGCCGTCCACGCGGATGCCGATCATGGCCTGCCGGCGGAAGCCCACCTGGAGCGGATCGGTCACCGCGACGATCTGCATGACCCCCGAGTCGAGCAGGCGCTGCACCCGCTGGCGCACCGCCGCCTCCGACAGGCCCACCTGCTTGGCGATCGTCGCGTACGACTGCCGCCCGTCCTCCTGGAGGTGCTCGATGATCGCCTTGGAGACGTCGTCGAGGCGCGCCTCGTGGTGGTTCGGGGAGCGGGTCACGCCCGCCATGGTGTCCTCTTCGGCAGAGGCGCGCAAGTACCCAGACGACGGAATCCGTCGTCGATTTGTTAAATCGATGTTGATTTCCGCAATCAGATGCGCCGAACCTATTGAAATCGCTGCGACGGTGGCTACAGTTCGAGACACCGGAATCCGTACCGATCCCCCCGGGAGAGCCCTCGTGACTGCCACCCCTCGTGTCCTGCGCAACTTCGTCAACGGCGAGTACGTCGACCCGGAGACCGACGCGACGACCGACATCGTCAACCCTGCCACCGCGCAGGTCGTGGCCAAGGCGCCGGTGTCGACGCAGGCCGACGTCGACAAGGCGTATGCCGCCGCTGACGCCGCCTTCGGCGAGTGGGGCCAGGCCACCCCGAGCGAGCGGCAGAAGGCGCTGCTCGACTTCGCCGACGCGATCGAGCGGCGGGCCGACGAGTTCGTGCGCCTCGAGGCGGAGAACACCGGCAAGCCGCACGCCCTGACCGCCAGCGAGGAGGTGCCGCCGATGGTCGACCAGCTGAGGTTCTTCGCCGGCGCGGCGCGCGTCCTCGAGGGCAGGTCGGCCGGTGAGTACATGAAGGGCCACACCTCGTGGATCCGGCGCGAGCCGATCGGTGTCGTGGGCCAGGTGACGCCGTGGAACTACCCGATGATGATGGCGGTCTGGAAGATCGGGCCCGCGCTCGCCGCCGGCAACACGATCGTCCTCAAGCCGTCCGACACCACGCCCGAGACCACGCTGCTGATGGCCGAGATCGCGGCCGAGTTCCTCCCGCCGGGCACCTTCAACGTCGTCACGGGTGACCACAACACGGGCCGAGCCGTCGTGTCCCACAGGACGCCCGCCCTCGTGGCCATCACCGGCTCGGTGCGCGCCGGCATGCAGGTCGCCGAGAGCGCGGCCCACGACGTCAAGCGGGTGCACCTCGAGCTCGGCGGCAAGGCGCCCGTGGTGGTCTTCGACGACGCCGACATCGAGGCCGCCGTCGAGGGCATCGCCGGCGCCGGCTACTTCAACGCCGGACAGGACTGCACCGCGGCGACGCGCGTGCTCGCGGCCCCGCGCATCCACAACGACTTCGTCGACGCCCTCGCCGAGTACGCCAGGAGCTCGACGAAGGTCGGCATGCCCGAGGACGAGGACGCCGCCTTCGGGCCCGTGAACAGCGCCAACCAGCTGCAGCGGGTCCAGGGCTTCCTCGAGCGGCTGCCCGACCACGCCAGCGTCGCCGCCGGCGGACACCGGGTCTCCTCGCTCGGGGACGGCTTCTTCCTCGAGCCCACCGTGCTGTCCGGCCTGCGCCAGGACGACGAGGCCATCCAGAACGAGATCTTCGGGCCGGTCATCACCGTCCAGCAGTTCACCGACGAGGACGAGGCGGTGCGCTGGGCCAACGGCGTGGACTACGGCCTGGCCTCCAGCGTGTGGACCAGGGACTTCGGCCGGGCGATGCGCATGTCCAAGCGGCTCGACTTCGGCGCGGTCTGGATCAACACGCACATCCCGATCGTTGCCGAGATGCCGCACGGTGGTTTCAAGAAGAGCGGCTACGGCAAGGACCTGTCCATGTACGGGTTCGAGGACTACACCCGCATCAAGCACGTCATGGCCAACATCGAGAGCTGATACCTCCCGACCACGCACCAGCACCAACCTCGCCCCCGCGGCGCCGGCACCAGGAGAGCACCCATGAACGACCAGATCCCCCCCACCCTCAGCGCCGCCCTGGCGCGAGGGCTGCTGTCCCGCCGGACGCTGATGCTGGGCGCCGCAGGCCTCGGCGTCACGGCACTGGCCGCATGTGGTTCCGAGGGTCGCAGCCCGGCGGCGAGCGGCACGAGCGCCACCGCCAAGGCGGCCGAGGACCTGTCCGACACCGAGAAGATCGTCAACTGGTCCAACTGGACGCAGTACATCGACGTGTCCGAGGACGAGAAGAGCCGTCCGACGCTGGATGCCTTCACCAAGCAGACCGGCATCAAGGTCAACTACACCGAGGACTACAACGACAACGACGAGTTCTACGCCAAGGTGCGCCCGCTGCTGGCAGCCGGCAACGACACGGGTCGTGACGTCTGGTGCAGCACCGACTGGATGGTGGCGCGCCTGATCCGCCAGGGCTACGTGCAGAAGCTCGACATGGCGAACATCCCCAACGCCAAGAACCTCGAGGAGTCGCTGAGGAACGTCGAGTTCGACCCGGGCCGCGCCTACTCGCTGCCCTGGCAGAGCGGGTTCGCGGGCATCGCCTACAACCTCGACGCCACGGGCGGCAAGAAGATCGAGACCATGGAGCAGCTGCTCACCGACCCGGCCCTGAAGGGCAAGGTCACCCTCCTGTCGGAGATGCGCGACACCGTGGGCCTCGTGCTGATGGAGCAGGGCAAGAACCCGGCCGACTTCACCGACGCCGACTACGAGGCCGCCATCGCCATGATCCAGAAGGCCAAGGACGCCGGCCAGATCAAGGGGTTCACCGGCAACGACTACACCGACGGGCTCACCAAGGGTGACATCGCCGCGTGCGTCGCCTGGACCGGTGACGTCGTGCAGCTGCAGTTCGAGAACCCGAAGGTCGGTTACACCCTGCCGGAGAAGGGCTTCACGCTCTGGTCCGACAACTTCGTCATCCCCGCGATGGCCAAGCACAAGAAGAACGCCGAGACCCTCATCAACTACTACTACGACCCCGCCGTCATGGCCCAGGTCGAGGCGTGGGTCAACTACATCCCGCCGGTCAAGGGCACCAAGGAGGCACTGACCAAGGACGACCCGGAGACTGCCGACAACCCGCTGATCTTCCCCAGCGAGGAGGTGCTGGCGCGGGCCCGCGTCTTCCGCGGCCTCTCCCCGGAGGAGGAGACCAAGTACAACGCCATGTTCTCCGAGCTGACCACGGGCTGATGGCGGCGCAGGTCCCAGAGCACGGCGCAGGCTCGCTGCGCCTCGTCGGGCTGACGAAGTCCTTCGAGCAGTTCACCGCCGTCCACCCGCTCGACCTGACGATCGAGCAGGGCTCGTTCTTCGCCCTGCTCGGCCCCTCCGGCTGCGGCAAGACCACCACCCTGCGGATGGTCGCGGGCCTGGAGGACCCCACCGCGGGGCAGATCCTCATCGGGGACAAGGACATCACCAGGACCAAGGCATACCAGCGCAACGTCAACACGGTGTTCCAGTCCTACGCCCTCTTCCCGCACATGACCGTGATCGACAACGTGTCGTTCGGCCTCAAGCGGCGCGGCGACAAGGACGCACGGAAGAAGGCGCAGGAGGCCCTCGAGCTCGTCCAGCTCGGCCAGGTCGCCAAGAAGAAGCCGTCCCAGCTCTCCGGCGGCATGCAGCAGCGGGTCGCGCTGGCGCGCGCCGTGGTCAACCGGCCCGACGTGCTGCTGCTCGACGAGCCGCTCGGGGCCCTCGACCTCAAGCTCCGGCGGCAGATGCAGATCGAGCTCAAGCGGATCCAGTCCGAGGTCGGCCTGACGTTCATCCACGTCACCCACGACCAGGAGGAGGCCATGACCATGGCCGACACCATCGCGGTGATGAACGCCGGCAGGCTCGAGCAGCTCGGCGACCCGGCGACGCTCTACGAGCAGCCGCGGTCGACCTTCGTCGCCAACTTCCTCGGGCAGTCCAACCTCCTCAAGGCGACCGTCACCGGCGAAGCCGGGTCGGAGGGCACGGTCATCGTGCGCACCCACGACGCCGACCTCGAGGTCTCCCGCGAGCACCTGCCCGACGGCATACGCGACATCTTCCTCGGCGTGCGCCCGGAGAAGCTGCGGCTCGGCACCACCGGTGGCCCGAACCAGCTCAAGGGCACGATCACCGACGTCTCCTTCTCCGGCGTCGCCACGCAGTACCTCGTGCGCATGCCGTGGGGTCGCGAGCTCGTGGTCGTGCAGCAGAACGACGGCTCCGCGCGGGCCACCGTGGGGGAGAACGTCACGATCTCCTGGGCGGCAGAGCACGGGTTCGCGCTCGACGCCAGGGAGGACGCCGAGGCCGGAGCCGAGCTGGAAGACGACCGTGGCTGAGGCGCCGGCGCTGTCGACCGGGGTCAGCGACCACCCCTCCCGGGCACGCCGGAACTGGGTTCCCTACGCGCTCCTCGCGCCGGGCCTGCTGTGGCTGGTGGTCTTCTTCGTCGCGCCGATGATCACGCTGGGCTCGCAGTCGCTGCAGGAGGGCAGCGTCGACGAGGGCTACACCTTCACCGGCAACGTGGCGATCTACGCCGACGCCCTCTCGCGCTACTGGCCGCACCTGCTGCGGTCGGTGGGGTATGCCGCGACCGCGACCCTGGTCGCGCTCCTGCTGGGCTACCCCCTGGCCTACTTCATGGCGCAGAAGGCGGGGCGGTGGAAGAACGTCCTGCTGGTGCTGGTCATCGCGCCGTTCTTCACCAGCTTCCTCATCCGCACCCTGGCGTGGCGCACGATCCTCTCCGACACCGGCCCCGTGACGGAGATCGCGCAGGCGACCGGGTTCACCACGTTGCTGCAGGCCGTCGGCCTGACCAACAACGAGACGCTGCTCGCCAGCAAGTTCGCCGTGATCGCGGGCCTGACCTACAACTTCCTCCCGTTCATGATCCTGCCCCTCTACGCCAGCCTCGAGCGTCTCGACTCCCGTCTCGTCGAGGCGGCCGGTGACCTGTACGCGACGCCGTGGCGGGCCTTCCGGCACGTCACCTGGCCGCTCTCGCTGCCGGGCGTCGTGGCCGGCACCCTGCTCACGTTCATCCCCGCCGCCGGCGACTTCATCAACTCCCGGCTCCTCGGCAACACCCAGACCGTGATGGTCGGGCAGGTCATCGACAGCCAGTTCCTGCGCGTCCTCGACTACCCGATGGCCGCGGCCCTCTCCTTCATCCTGCTCATCCTGATCGTCACCCTCGTCGCCCTGTACGTGCGCCGGGCCGGCACCGAGGAGCTGGTGTAGCCATGGCGTGGATTCGCCGCCACCTGCTGGCCTTCGCCGCGCTGGCCGTGCTCGCGTACATGCTGGTGCCCAACATCATCGTCGCGGTCTTCTCGTTCAACGACCCGGTCGGCCGCTACAACTACACGTGGACCAAGTTCTCCACGGAGGCGTGGGCCAACCCCTGTGGGGCGCAGGGCATCTGCGAGTCCGTGGGGCTCAGCCTCAGGATCGGGTTCGTCGCCGCGCTGGTCGCCACCGCCCTGGGCACGATGATCGCCTTCGCCCTGGGCCGGCACCGCTTCCGCGGACGCTCGTCGACCAACCTGCTCATCTTCATGCCCATGGCGACCCCCGAGGTCGTCATGGGGTCGAGCCTGCTGACGCTGTTCCTCATGATGGGCCTGCCCGCGGGTGGGCTCGCGATCACCATCGCGCACATCATGTTCTGCATCTCGTTCGTCGTCGTCGCCGTCAAGGCCAGGGTGGCCACCCTCGACCCCCGCCTGGAGGAGGCGGCCGCCGACCTCGGCGCCAACGCGTTCCACACGTTCGTGCGCATCACGCTGCCCCTGGCAGCACCGGGCATCGCGGCCGGTGCGCTCCTGGCGTTCTCGCTCAGCTTCGACGACTACATCATCACCAACTTCAACGCGAGCCCCAGCTCGATCACCTTCCCGATGTACGTGTGGGGCGCCGCCCAGCGCGGAGCGCCGGTGCAGGTCAACGTCATCGGCACGATCATGTTCCTGCTGGCGCTGCTCGCCGTGATCACCGGCCAGTTCCTCGCCAGCCGCCGAGAGAAAGCAGCCTGACCGCCGTGCGCATCCTTCTGGTCGGCTCCGGCGGCGTCGGTGACGCCGCAGCCCGGATCGCCGTCGAGCGAGACTTCTTCGAGCTGCTGGTCGTCGCCGACTACGACGAGGCGAGGGCCAAGGCCACCGCCGAGGCGGCCACGGCCCGCCGGCCCGGTGAGGGCCGGCTGGTGGCCGCACGGGTCGACGCCTCGCGCGCCGAGGAGGTCGAGGCGCTGGCGCGCGAGCACGGCATCACGCACGTCCTCAATGCCGTCGACCCGCGCTTCGTCATGCCGATCTTCCGTGGTGCGCTGGCCGCAGGCGCCGACTACCTCGACATGGCCATGAGCCTGTCGCAGCGGCACCCCGAGCAGCCCTACGCGCAGACCGGGGTCAAGCTCGGGGACGAGCAGTTCGCGAGGGCGGGGGACTGGGAGTCGGCCGGGCGCCTGGCCCTGGTGGGGATCGGCGTCGAGCCCGGCCTGTCCGACGTTTTCGCCCGGTATGCCGCCGACCACCTGTTCTCGGAGATCGACGAGCTGGGCACCCGCGACGGCGCCAACCTCGCGGTGCACGACGAGGACGGCAACGAGGTCTTCGCGCCGAGCTTCTCGATCTGGACCACCATCGAGGAGTGCCTGAACCCGCCGGTCGTCTGGGAGAAGGAGCGCGGCTGGTACACCACGGCGCCCTTCTCGGAGCCGGAGGTGTTCGACTTCCCCGAGGGCATCGGGCCGGTCGAGTGCGTCAACGTCGAGCACGAGGAGGTCCTCCTCATGCCGCGCTGGGTCGACGCCAAGCGGGTGACGTTCAAGTACGGCCTCGGTGACGAGTTCATCGGCGTCCTGAAGACCCTCAACACCCTGGGCCTCGACCGCACGGAGAAGGTCCGGGTCGGGGGAGTCGAGGTCTCGCCGCGCGACGTCGTGGCCGCGTGCCTGCCGGACCCCGCGACCATCGGGCCGCGGATGACCGGCAAGACCTGTGCGGGCCTGTGGGTGACGGGCAGGGGCAAGGACGGCCGGCCGCGCGCGACGTACCTCTACCACGTCGCCGACAACGAGCAGACGATGCGCGACTACGGCGCCCAGTGCGTGGTGTGGCAGACCGCGGTCAACCCCGTCGTGGCCCTCGAGCTCCTCGCGACCGGCGCGTGGTCGGGCGCCGGTGTGCTGGGCCCCGAGGCGTTCGACGCCGTGCCGTTCCTCGACCTGCTGAAGGCGCCGAAGCCGGAGGGCTACGGCTCCCCGTGGGGCATGGAGGACCGCCCGACGGCCGCCACGTCGGCGGGCTAGGGTCGAGCCATGACCCGCTACGGCGCCCAGTTCGGGCCCGACATCACGTTCCTCGGCGTTCCCGCCTGCGACCTCGACGAGCCGGAGACGTATGCCGGCGCCGACGTCGTGGTGCTCGGCGCACCGTTCGACGGCGGCACCTCGCACCGGCCCGGCACCCGGTTCGGCCCGCAGGCCATCAGGATGACCGACTACCTGCCGCACGACGGCTCCCGCCCGTCACTGGCGCTGCGCACCGACGGCCTCGTCGACCTCAAGGTCGTCGACGCCGGCGACGTCGAGATGTACTCCGGCGACATCGAGGTGGCGCTGCCAGCCCTTGAGTCCGCGGTGGAGAAGGTCGCCCGGGCCGGGGCCATCCCGGTCGTCCTCGGCGGCGACCACTCGATCGCCTTCCCCGACGCCAAGGGCGTGGCCAACGTCCTCGGGCACGGTCGGGTCTCGATGATCCACTTCGACGCGCACGCCGACACCGGCGACATCGAGTTCGGCTCGCTGTGGGGGCACGGGCAGCCCATGCGACGGCTCATCGAGTCGGGGGCCCTGCGCGGCGACCGCTTCCTCCAGGTCGGGCTGCGCGGCTACTGGCCACCGCCGGAGACGCTCGACTGGATGGCCGGCCAGCGGATGCGCTCGTTCGAGATGACGGAGATCGTGCACCGCGGCCTGCAGGACTGCCTCACCGAGGCGTTCACCATCGCGACCGACGAGTGCGACGGCGTCTTCCTCTCGGTCGACATCGACGTGTGCGACCCGGGGCACGCCCCGGGCACCGGCACCCCGGAGCCCGGGGGCCTGTCCGCCCGCGAGCTGCTCGACTCGGTGCGGCGGATCTGCCTCGAACTGCCGGTCGTCGGCATCGACGTCGTCGAGGTCAGCCCGCCCTACGACCACGCCGACATCACGGCGGCCCTCGCGAACCGGGTTGTGCTGGAAGCGCTCTCGGCCATCGCCCGCAAGCGCAGGGACGAGCGTGACGGCACCCGCTGGGACCCGGCACAGCCGCTGCTCGCCGGGCGGGTGCCCGAGCCCACGCAGCCGTTCGGCGGCACGCCGCACGCGCACGGCCACCACCACAGCACCGGCCTGTCGCACGACCACAACGAGACCTGGCCGCCCAAGGGCGGCCACCCGGCATACCCCCATGGCACGCCGACCGCCCACGAGACCCCAGACGAGACCGAGGAGAGCACCTGATGGCCATGTCGCAGAAGGACCTGATCGACTCCGTTCCGACGCAGCTCCTCATCGGGGGCTCGTGGCGGGACAGCTCCGACGGCGCCACCATCAAGGTCGAGGACCCCTCCACCGGCGAGGTCCTGACCGAGGTCGCCGACGCCACCGTCGAGGACGGCCTGGCTGCGCTCGACGCTGCCGCCTCAGCCCAGAAGGACTGGGCCGCGACGCCGCCGCGCGACCGCGGGGAGATCCTGCGGGCCGCCTTCGAGAAGATCACCGCGCGTGCCGATGACTTCGCGATGCTCATGACCCTCGAGATGGGCAAGACGCTCGCCGAGTCCAAGGGCGAGGTCACCTACGGGGCCGAGTTCTTCCGCTGGTTCTCCGAGGAGGCCGTGCGCATCCACGGCCGCTGGTCCACCTCGCCCAACGGCGCCACCCGGCTGATGACCATGAAGGCGCCGGTGGGCCCGACGCTGATGATCACGCCGTGGAACTTCCCGCTCGCCATGGGCACCCGCAAGATCGGTCCGGCGATCGCAGCCGGGTGCACCATGGTCGTCAAGCCGGCCGGACAGACGCCGCTCAGCATGCTCGCCCTGGCCGAGGTGCTGCGGGAGTGCGGCCTTCCCGACGGGGTGCTCAACGTCGTCACCACGACGCGCACCGGCGAGGTCATGGAGCCGATCATCCGCGACCCGCGGCTGCGCAAGCTCACCTTCACCGGCTCCACGCCCGTCGGCCGCAAGCTCGTCGAGCAGTCGGCGGAGCAGCTGCTGCGCGTCTCGATGGAGCTCGGCGGCAATGCGCCGTTCATCGTCTTCGAGGACGCCGACCTCGACCGGGCGGTCGACGGCGCCATGCTCGCGAAGATGCGCAACATCGGAGAGGCCTGCACGGCGGCGAACCGGTTCTACGTCCACGAGAGCCTCATGGACGAGTTCGGCCGCCGCTTCGCCGAGCGGATGGGCGCCCTGACGGTCGGCCGCGGCACCGAGGAGGGCGTCGACGTCGGCCCGCTCATCGACGCCAAGGCTCGCGACGGGGTGGCCGAGCTGGTGCGCGACGCCCGTGACAAGGGCGCCAACGTGGTGCTCGGTGGCAGTCCCTCCGAGGGCAAGGGCTACTTCTTCGAGCCGACCGTCGTCACCGGTGTGCCGAAGGACGCCCGCGTGATGACGGAGGAGATCTTCGGCCCGGTCGCCCCCATCGCGGGGTTCAGCTCCGAGGAGGAGGTGCTGGAGATGGCCAACGGCACCGAGTACGGCCTGGTCGCCTACGTCTTCACCCGGGACCTGTCGCGGATGATTCGGGTGAGCGAGGCGCTGGAGTTCGGCATGATCGGGTTCAACCAGGGGATCGTCTCCAACCCCGCGGCTCCTTTCGGAGGTGTCAAGGCCTCCGGGTTCGGCCGCGAGGGAGGGTTCGAGGGCATCGAGGAGTACCTCGAGACCAAGTACGTCGGCATCGCCCCCTGACGGAGGAGCCGGCGTCGGCGGAGGGAGCAGGCCATGCCTGACAGGGGGGTGCGCGAGCCGCTGGTGGGCCTGCTGTGGCACACCACCGTCGTGCTGGTGCTCCTCACGATCGGCTACTACCTGCTCCCGCTGCGGTCGCCCTGGGGCGACGCGACCGCGGCGGGCAGGCTCGCGGGTTCCGTCGTCGCCTGGGGTGTGCTGCTGTTCTTCCTGCGGACGGCGGCCCGGCGCAGCCACGACCGGCAGCCGCCCGAGTACCACCGGGTCCAGCAGCTGCTCACGTCCCTCTACCTGCTCGTCCTCGGCTTCGCGCTTCTCTACGCCATCACCTCGGCCGCCGCCCCCGAGCAGTTCTCCGGCCTGGAGAACCGCTCCGACGCGCTGTACTTCTCCGTGACGACCACGGCCACCGTCGGGTTCGGCGACATCCACGCGGCAGAGACGGCGGCCCGGTTGATGGTCACGGTGCAGATGCTGTTCAACCTCATCTACATCGGCACGGCCCTGCGCATCCTCAGCTCGGGCATCTCGTTCTCCCGGCCCGAGCGGGGCTGACCGGCACGGGGGGTTCGCCCCACTTCGCCCGGTTTGCGGATGGGCCGTTCGGGCACATTTCACGCAACGGCCTTTCGGGCCCTGCCGCTGCGCGGGTCGAATTGCGCCATGACAGCCACGGTCTCCGCCGCAGACCAGGCCGGCCTCCTCGAGGAGGACGGGGCGTCCGCCACTGCGCCCGCCGACCCGCGCCTGAAGTCCCTCACCAGCGTCCTCGCGGACACCACCCACAAGATCCAGCAGGGGCGCTCGGCGGGGGCCCGCGTGTGGCCCACGGGGTTCGACGCGCTCGACACCGCCCTCGCCGGTGGGCTGCGCTCGGGTGAGCTGATCCTCATGGGCGGTCCGCAGGGCCTCGGAAAGACCACCATGGCGCTGCAGATGCTGCGCCGTGCAGTGGTCACCGGCACGCGACCGGCGATCTTCTTCTCCTACGAGCACGACGCCCACGCAGTGCTCGAGCGCCTCATCGCGATCGAGGCCGCCGACCTCGGCGGGACGGAGGGCTTGACCCTCAACACGATCCGCCAGGTCTTCGAGTCCCGCCATGCCCGCGCGACCTCGCTCGAGGAGCAGTTCGGGAGCACCAAGGGCGGGGCCCACGCGGTGCGGGCCCTCGAGCGCTACGCCGACCGCCTGCACATCCACAGCTCCAGCGGCATGCACACCGGCATCGACGAGATCCGTGCGGCCGTGGAGGCGGTGGCCGAGGAGCACGGCCAGGCGCCGTTCGTCCTCGTCGACTACCTGCAGAAGGTGCCGGTGCGCGGCTCGGGCCTCAATGACGAGGACCGCATCACCCACGTGGTCGAGCAGCTCAAGGACATCGCACTGACGATGGAGGCCCCCGTGCTCGCCGTCGTGGCCGCCGACAAGGCCAGCCTGGTCGCCGGCAAGCGCATGCGCGTGCACGACCTGCGGGGCTCGTCCGCGCTCGCCTACGAGGCCGACGTCGTCTTCATCCTCAACGACAAGTACGACATCGTCGCCCGGCACCACCTGATGTACCACCTCGACAACGCCGAGCGGTTCCGCCAGTGGGTGGTGCTGACCATCGAGAAGAACCGGGGCGGCATCGACAAGGTCGAGCTCGAGTTCATGAAGCGGTTCGAGCAGGGCCGGTTCGAGCGCGAGGGCCGCATCGTGCAGGAGCAGCTCATCGAGGAGCGGATCTTCGTCGACTGACCCTGCTCCGGACCGGGCCCACGCCCGCCCGTCCGGTCGCACGTGTCCCATGGGGGAGAATGGGGCAGTGACCTCCTCCCGTTCCGTCGTCGTGCTCGGGTCGACCGGCTCGATCGGCACCCAGGCCCTCGACGTCATCGCCCGCAACCCCGACCGGTTCACCGTCGCCGCGCTCAGCGCCGGCGACAACGTCGACCTGGTCGCGCGGCAGGCCGTGGCGACCTCGGCGCCGCTCGTGGCCGTGGCCGGCGCCACCCGCGAGCAGGTCACCGACGCGATCGGTGCGTATGCCGCCCGGGCCGGCCGCACGGCATACCGGCCCGAGGTGGTGGTGGGCGAGGAGGCGAGCGTGCTCGCCGCCGGCTGCGGCGCGGACGTGGTGCTCAACGGGATCACCGGCTCCATCGGGCTGCGGCCCACGCTCGCGGCGCTCGAGGCCGGCTCGGTGCTCGCGCTGGCCAACAAGGAGTCGCTCATCGTCGGTGGCCCCCTCGTCAAGGCGCTGGCCCGACCCGACCAGATCGTGCCCGTCGACTCCGAGCACTCGGCCATCGCCCAGAGCCTGCGCGGCGGGCGGTCGGAGGAAGTGCGGCGGCTCGTGGTCACCGCCAGCGGCGGGCCGTTCCGCGGGCAGACCCGCGAGGAGCTGCGCCACGTGACCCCCGCCGAGGCGCTGGCCCACCCCAACTACGCCATGGGCCGCGTCGTCACCACCAACTCCGCCACGCTGGTCAACAAGGGCCTCGAGGTGATCGAGGCCCACCTGCTCTTCGACATCCCGTTCGAGCGGATCGACGTCGTCGTGCACCCCCAGCAGTGGATCCACTCGATGGTGGAGTTCCACGACGGCTCGACCATCGCGCAGATGGGGCCGCCGCGGATGCTCGTGCCGATCGCCCTCGGGCTCTCGTGGCCCGAGCGGCTGGCCGACGTCGACGTGCCCTGCGACTGGACGCAGGCGCAGTCGTGGGACTTCTTCCCGCTCGACGACGACGCGTTCCCCGCGGTCCGGCTGGCGCGGCAGGTCGGCGCGGCCGGCGGGACCTACCCCGCGGTCTACAACGCGGCCAACGAGGTGGGCGTCGACGCGTTCCACGAGGGCCGGATCGGGTTCCTCGACATCGTCGACACCATCTCGCGGGTCGTCGACGAGCACAGTGTCGACGAGCACGGTGACGCGGCGGGGAGTGATTCGGACGCCCTGAGCGTTGAGGAGGTGTTGCGGGCCGACGCCTGGGCCCGCGCACGCGCACGGAAGGTGTTGGGTTTGCCGCAGATCGACGCTGAAGCCACCGAAACCGCAGGGGCCGCCACGTGATGTACCTCCTCGGCGTCCTCTTCGTCGCCGTCGGCATCGGTGCCTCGATCGCCCTCCACGAGATCGGCCACCTCGTGCCGGCCAAGAGGTTCGGCGTCAAGGTCACCCAGTACATGGTCGGGTTCGGGCCCACCGTGTGGTCGCGGCACCGCGGCGAGACGGAGTACGGCGTCAAGGCGATCCCGCTCGGCGGCTACATCCGCATGATCGGCATGTTCCCGCCCCGGCCGGGCGACGACCCCGACACGCTGCGGGTGTCGAGCACCGGGCGGTTCTCCCAGCTCATGGACGAGGCCCGGCAGGCCAGCCTCGAGGAGGTCCAGCCGGGCGACGAGCGGCGCGTCTTCTACCGCCTCTCGGTGCCCAAGAAGCTCACGGTCATGCTCGGTGGCCCGGTGATGAACCTGCTCATCGCCACCGCCCTGTTCGGCGGCATCTTCACCCTCTACGGGCTGCCCGAGGTCACCCCGAAGCTGTCCAGCGTCAGCGAGTGCGTCGACGTAAAGAAGGCGGGGCAGAACACCTCGCAGGAGTGCACCCCCGACATGCCGGTCGCGCCGGCCAACGCCGCCGGGCTCAAGCCGGGCGACGAGCTCATCTCGGTGGCCGGCCGGCAGGTCTCGACCTGGGACGACGTGCGCGTCGCCATCCGGGGCAACCTCGACAAGCCGATGACCATCGTGTTCGAGCGCGACGGCCAGCAGCAGAGCGTCAGCGCCAAGCCGCTGGTGCTCGACCTGCCGGTCTACGACGAGCAGGGCCGTCCCGAGACCGATGCCTCCGGCGAGGTCATCACCGAGCGGGCCGGGTTCCTCGGCACCAGTGGCACCCCGGAGATCGTCCAGCAGCCCGTCGCGGCGGTGCCGGGACTGATCTGGGAGCAGGTCGCCCGCACGGCCGGGGTCGTGCTGCGGATCCCCGAGAAGATGGTCGGTGTGGCCGAGGCCGCCTTCGGCTCCGGCGAGCGCGACCCCGAGGGCCCGATCTCCGTGGTGGGCGTCGGCCGGGTCGCCGGCGAGGTCGCCAGCACCGACACCTCGCAGATCGACGGCGGCGCGATGGCCAAGTTCGTCACGCTCGTCGGCCTGATCGCCTCGCTGAACCTCGCGCTGTTCGTCTTCAACCTCATCCCGCTGCTGCCCCTCGACGGAGGTCACGTGGCGGGCGCCCTCTGGGAGGGGCTGAAGCGCCGGACCGCGCGGATGCTCGGACGGCCGGACCCCGGCTACGTCGACGTGGCCAAGGCGCTGCCCGTGGCGTATGCCGTGTCGTCGGTGCTCATCGTCATGTCCGTGCTGCTGATCTACGCCGACATCGTCAAACCGGTCCGCCTCGGCGGCTGACCGCCCCTCACGACACGGCCCTCCACGACACCTGGGAGATACTTCCTCCATGACCGTCTCGCTTGGCATGCCCTCCGCCCCCGCCCCCGTGCTGGCCCCGCGCCGCAAGACCCGCAAGATCCGGGTGGGCAAGGTCGAGGTCGGGGGCGACGCCCCCATCTCGGTGCAGTCCATGTGCACCACGCCGACCACGGACATCAACGCGACCCTCCAGCAGATCGCCGAGCTCACGGCATCCGGCTGCGACATCGTGCGCGTGGCCTGCCCCAGCCAGGACGACGCCGACGCGCTGCCGGCGATCGCCCGCAAGTCGCAGATCCCGGTCATCGCCGACATCCACTTCCAGCCGAAGTACGTCTTCGCCGCGATCGACGCCGGCTGCGCAGCGGTGCGGGTGAACCCCGGCAACATCCGCAAGTTCGACGACCAGGTCAAGGAGATCGCCCGGGCTGCCAAGGACGCCGGCGTCTCGATCCGCATCGGCGTCAACGCGGGCTCGCTCGACCCCCGGCTGCTCGAGAAGTACGGCAAGCCCACGGCCGAGGCGCTCGTGGAGTCGGCGGTGTGGGAGGCCAGCCTCTTCGAGGAGCACGACTTCCACGACTTCAAGATCTCGGTGAAGCACAACGACCCGGTCGTCATGGTCCGCGCCTACGAGATGCTCTCCGAGCGGGGCGACTGGCCGCTGCACCTCGGGGTGACCGAGGCCGGCCCGGCGTTCCAGGGCACCATCAAGTCGGCCACCGCCTTCGGCGCGCTGCTGTCGAAGGGCATCGGCGACACCATCCGCGTCTCGCTGTCCGCGCCTCCCGTCGAGGAGGTCAAGGTGGGCAACCAGATCCTCCAGTCGCTCAACCTCAAGCCGCGCAAGCTCGAGATCGTCTCCTGCCCCTCGTGCGGCCGCGCCCAGGTCGACGTCTACAAGCTCGCCGACGAGGTGACCGCCGGTCTCGAGGGCATGACCGTGCCGCTGCGCGTGGCCGTCATGGGCTGTGTCGTCAACGGCCCCGGTGAGGCTCGCGAGGCCGACCTCGGCGTTGCCTCGGGCAACGGCAAGGGCCAGATCTTCGTCAAGGGCGAGGTCATCAAGACCGTGCCCGAGTCGAAGATCGTCGAGACGCTCATCGAGGAGGCCATGCGCATCGCCGAGGAGATGGGGGAGCCCATCGACGAGGAGAGCGCGGGCGCACCGAGCGTCACCGTCGGCTGACCCACGACCACCCACGCCCCCAGCCTCGGGACCGGGGGCCGAACCGTTCGTGGTGCGTGTCCGCGCTGGCGTAGTACGAACCGGGCGGCGCCTCGACCGATCTGCGTAGGCGCCCTACGGAGAACTGCGCTATGGCCCGGGAGGGTGCGTAGGAAGACTGCATGGCACGACCACGAGGGGTGTGCCATGGGCATTCGGACCACACAGCGACTGGCTGCGCTCTGCGCGGCCGCCACGGCCGTCGGCGGGCTCGCCGTGGCCCAGCCGACGGGCGCCAGCGCGGCACCCTCCGACATCGTGATCTCCGAGCTGATGTACCACGCGGTCGACCCCGACCCCCTGGAGTTCATCGAGCTCGCCAACCGCGGGAGCGACCCGGTCGACATCTCGGGGTGGTCCTTCGGGGCGGGCATCACGCTCCCGGCGCCCTTCCCCGCCGGGACGGTGGTCCCGGGCGGCTCGCGGGTCGTGGGCGCGCCCGACGCGGCGGTCTTCGAACAGCGTTACGGCTTCGCACCGGACTTCACCTTCGCCGGCACCAGCCTCTCCAACGGTGGGGAGCAGGTGACCCTCGTCGACGACTCCTCGGCGGTGGTCGACGAGGTCACCTACGACGACGCGGCACCCTGGCCGGTCTCGCCCGACGGGGCAGGCCCCTCCCTCGAGCTGCTCGGCCTCTCGGCCGACAACGCCGACGCGGCGAGCTGGGCACCGAGCCAGGCCGCCTACGGCACGCCGCGGGCGGTGAACTCGGTCGAGCTGAACCCGCCGGCCGGCATCAGCCAGGTCACCGCCTCGCCGCAGCGCCCGGCGCCGAACCAGGCCGTCACCGTCAGCGCCCGCGCCACCCTCGGTGCCGCCGTCACCCTGACCACGAAGGTCATGTTCGGGCCGGACACCACCCGACCGATGCTCGACGACGCGGCGAGCCCCGGAGGGGCGGGCGACGGCGTGTATGCCGCGACGGTGCCCGGGGTCCCGGCCGGCCAGCTGCTGCGCTACCGCGTCGACGTCGTGGCCGGCTCCTCGACCGCGGCCCACCCGCCGGCCGGGGACTCGCGGCGCTACGAGGGCGTGGTCGCGACCGACCCCGAGCAGGACACGGCGAAGTACCGGGTGCTCGAGTGGTTCATGGCCGACGCCGACTACAACGACCTGCTCACCAACCACCGGTGCGACGGCGTCGACGCGCCCGCCGTCATCGCCTGGCAGGGCAAGGTGTTCGACGGTGCGCTGATGCACATCCGCGGCCAGAGCAGCTGCACCGACGCCAAGGTCAAGTGGGACGTCACCCTGCCCAAGGGGCACCTCATCGACCTCGGCGCACCCTACGCCTACCCGATGGACGAGTTCGCCCTCAACAGCAAGAACGCGCCCATCCCGGGGCTCGGCTGGAAGATGGTCGAGGAGGCGGGCAACGCCCCGCTGCGGTACTCGATGGTGCGCACCCACCGCAACGGCGACTTCTACAGCGTCGTCGAGCTGCTCGAGAAGTACGACAACGTGTGGCGAGGCCAGCGCGGCTACGACGACTGGGCCATCTACAAGGTCGACGCCGGTGGGCTGCGCACCTATGCCACCCCGGCGGAGCTCGAGGCGTCCCTGGACCTCGACAAGAAGAACGGTGAGGGCGACTACACCGATGCCTGGGAGCTGACGCAGTGGCTGGCCAAGCCCGACTCGGCGGCCAAGCGGGCCTGGCTCCACGAGCACGTCGACATCAGCCAGATGGTCAACTTCATGGCGCTGGTCGTCGCGATGCGGCAGTGGGACGTCGGCGGGAAGAACTTCTACATCGTGCGGGACGTGGAGGGCGACGGTCGCTGGCGCCTGCTGCACTGGGACCTCGACGGCATCTTCTCGGCGGGCCGCGACGGCAAGGGCGACCTCGTCACGCCGACCACCAGCTTCAACAAGCTGCACGCCTCGCTGCTGGCGATCCCCGAGGTCAAGGCCATGCACTTCCGCAGGGTCCGCACCCTGCACGACCGCTTCCTCGTCGGGAACGGCCTGCTCAGCACCTTCGACTCCTGGACCACCTGCTGCGCGAGCGACATCTCGCTGGACCGGCAGCGGTGGGGCACGCCCTCGTTGACGAACAGCCGGCAGAAGGTCGTCGACGGAGTGCAGGAGCGCCGCGACCAGATCGCGGCCCACACCGGGCAAGGGGAGATCCCGGTCTCGCAGACCAGCGCACCGGCGGTGGTCATCAACGAGATCCAGTACGCGCCCGCGAACCCCGCAGCCGAGTACGTCGAGCTCCACAACCCCTCGACCACCGAGTCCGTCGACCTGTCGGACTGGGTCCTCGAGGGTGTCGGCAGCTACGCCATCCCGCCCGGCACGGTGCTCCTTCCCGGCGCGTATGCCGTGTTCGTCAAGGACGACCCGACGTTCCGGTCGGTCCACGGCCCCGCCCTGTGGGTGGGCGGTGAGTACCCCGGCTCGCTCGGCGACACCGGTGGCACGGTGCGCCTCCGGCAGGGGAGCAGGGTGGTCGACGAGGTCGCCTACTCGGCCGCGGCGCCGTGGCCGTCGGTGGGCGGTGGCTCCTCCCTGGAGCTCAAGGACCCGGCGCTCGACAACGCCGACCCTCCAGCTGGGCCGCCAGCACCACGGGGGGCACGCCTGTGGCCCGCAACAGCGTCTTCGGCGGCGACAGCGGCGGTGGCGGCGGGGCTACGGTCCTGCCCTTCGGGTCCACCTGGCGCTACCTGGCCACCGGCGGCGACTTGGGCACCGTGTGGCGAGCAGCGGCCTACGACGACTCCGCCTGGCCGACCGGTGTGGGCGACCTCGGCTTCCGCAACCGCAACGCCACCACCATCCCCGCGACCAACGGGCGCAACACCTACTACTTCCGCACCTCGTTCTCCGTGCCGGCCGGCGACCCCGTCACCGCCGTGACCCTCGACCTGCTCCGGGACGACGGCGCGGTGGTCTACCTCAACGGCGTCGAGGTCGCCCGGTCGAACATGCCCTCCGGTGCGGTCACCTTCACGACCAAGGCGGCCACGGCGGTGGGCGGCGACGACGAGACCACGCCGGTGACGATCAGCCTGCCCGCCGGCGCCGTCGGGACGGGCACCAACTCCCTGGCCATCGAGGTGCACCAGCGGGGCAACAGCCCGGGCGACCTCACCCTGGATGCCCAGGTCTCGCTCACGCGCTGACGGCGTGCACGCTCCGCACCCCGCCGGCGGTTGGCGGGGTGTGGGGCGGGGTCACGCTGGCTCCTGCGCGGCGCGTCTCGCGAGGAGCTCGTCCCAGGAGCCGCGGGTGAGGTCCCACTCGACCCGCTCCCCGTCGACGTCCTTGACGACCCGGCCGGCGTAGCGGCGGTTGTGCACGATGGTGTGGTGCCGCTCGCACAGCAGGGCCGCGTTCGACAGGTCAGAGGGGCCGAGGTCCGCCCAGTGGACAAGATGATGAGCGTCGGTCCACTGTGGCGGGGCGTCACAACCCGGGTACGTACACCCGCCGTCGCGCAGCCAGAGCCGTTTGGTCTGGGCGTCGGTGAAGTACCGCTTCTCCAGCCCCCAGTCCACGACCTCACCCTTGCCGCCCAGGACGATGGGGATGACGGAGCCGTCGCAGCACAGCCGCCGCACGGTCTCCGGGGCCAGGTGGGTGCCGGCGTCCAACCCGCCCAGGGTGGTGGCCGCCCCGAGCCCGTCGCGCAAGGACTCCCAG
>NZ_JARGZE010000005.1:0-378197 GCF_029223115.1 Knoellia sp. 3-2P3 | reverse complement strand
AACCAAAGGAAAATCGAATCGAAAAGCACATCCCCAACCATCAAGCTGGTTCAGACACCCCTCGAGACGAGGTAATTGGCATCGATTTTTGACACGCTGTTGAGTTCTCAAGGTTCGGACGCGCACCATTCACTTCGCTTTTCAGCGGGAGTGTCCGGGGCAACCCTTCTAATTTACTCGCTTCGCAACTTGGGCGTCAAATCCGGCTCCTTCGTGAGGAGCGACCGGATCGAGCGCGCTTGGCGTTCGGCGATGGCATAACTGTAGCACCGTTTCCGGGGGCCCGTGACCACCCCCGGGCAGGGCCCCGACCGAGGGGCCGGAAGGGGCCGGTCGCCCCCTCGCTGACCTGCGCGAACGCGCCCCCACAGCGCTTCAGGGCGCTCTGGAGAGCTCATCCGGTGTGCTCCGGTGGCCCACGGGATCCGGCTTCCCCGGAAACCCGGCCACGCGGCATACCGAGGAGGACAGTGGTGGCAGGGACACCGGGTCGCGCCCGTGGCCCCAGGGGATGGGAGGAACCATGCGTACTCCTGCGATGAGCTCGCGGCTGGGCGCGGAGGCGCTCGGCACCTTCTGGCTGGTCTTCGGCGGGTGCGGCAGCGCCATCTACGCGGCGGTCTTCCTGGCCCCCAACGTGGTGGCGGGCCAGAGCGTGCAGCTCGGTATCGGCTTCCTGGGGGTCGCCCTGGCCTTCGGCCTGTCCGTGATGACGATGGCCTACGCGGTCGGCCACGTCTCCGGGGCGCACTTCAACCCCGCCGTCACGATCGGTGCGGCCGTGGCCGGGCGCTTCCCGTGGCGGGACGTGCCGGCCTACGTCGCCACCCAGGTGGGCGCCGGGCTCCTCGCCGGCGCCGCGCTCTACGCGGTCGCCCGGGGCAGGGACGGGTTCGACGCCACGGGGAACATGGCCGCCAACGGCTACGGCGAGCACTCCCCCGGCGGCTACAGCCTCGTGGCCGTGCTGTGCGCGGAGGTCCTCCTGACCGCCTTCTTCCTCTACATCATCCTCGGCGCCACGGACGCACGGGCGCCCGTGGGCTTCGCGCCCATCGCCATCGGTCTGGGGCTGACGCTGATCCACCTCATCTCGATCCCGATCAGCAACACGTCGGTCAACCCGGCGCGCTCCACGGCTGTCGCGTTCTTCAACGGCAACGGTGCACCGGCCCAGCTGTGGCTCTTCTGGGTGGCGCCGATCGCCGGCGCAGCCATCGCGGGTGCCACCTACCACGTCATCACGAGCATCGACCGCCGCACGGAGGACATCTCCGGCGAGATCCGCGCCGAGGACCTGCCACCGACGGCAGGTGGGGCAGCTCGCTGAGGTCGGCACCCCGGTCGCGGCCGGAGGCGCGTTCGCTAGCCTGAACAGCGCGTTCTTCTCACGAGCGCCGCCAGTGCGCCCGCCTTTCGCGCGCCCGCAGGACCCGACGACAGCAGGAGTGCCGCCTTCATGGCCAAGATCATCTACACCCTCACCGACGAAGCGCCCATGCTGGCGACCTACTCGTTCCTCCCGGTCATCGAGGCGTTCGCCGGCACCGCCGGCGTCGAGGTCGAGACCCGCGACATCTCCCTGGCGGGACGCATCATCGCGGCGTTCGACGACCGCCTGCCGCAGGAGCAGCGGATCGGCGACGCGCTCTCCGAGCTCGGTCAGCTGGCCACCACCCCGGAGGCCAACATCATCAAGCTGCCGAACATCTCGGCGTCGGTGCCGCAGCTCAAGGCCGCCATCGCCGAGCTGCAGGCCCAGGGCTACGCGCTGCCGGACTACCCGGACGAGCCGACCACCGACGAGGAGAAGGACGCCCGCGCCCGCTACGACAGCGTCAAGGGCAGCGCGGTCAACCCGGTGCTGCGTGAGGGCAACTCCGACCGCCGTGCGCCCCAGGCCGTGAAGAACTACGCCCGCAGGCACCCCCACTCGATGGGCGCCTGGAGCGCCGAGTCCAGGACCCGGGTCGCCACCATGGGCAAGGACGACTTCCGCTCCAACGAGCAATCGGTGGTCATGCCGGCCGACGACACCCTCACCATCCAGTTCGTCGGTGAGTCGGGCACCACGCCGCTGAAGGAGAACCTCAAGGTCCTCGAGGGGGAGGTCGTCGACTCCACGGTGATGCGCGCCGCCGCGCTCGACGCCTTCCTCAAGGAGCAGGTCGCCCAGGCCAAGGCCGACGACGTCCTGTTCTCCGTGCACCTCAAGGCCACGATGATGAAGGTCTCCGACCCCATCATCTTCGGCCACGTCGTGCGCGCGTTCCTCCCCGAGGTCTTCGAGACCTACGGCGCCGAGCTCGCCGCTGCCGGCCTCTCCCCCAACAACGGCCTCGGCTCCATCCTCGGGGGGCTCGACAAGCTGCCCGAGGGCGTCCGCGACGAGGTCCGCGCCGCCATCGAGAAGGGGCTGGCCGACGGCCCGCGCCTGGCGATGGTCAACTCCGACAAGGGCATCACCAACCTGCACGTGCCGAGCGACGTCATCGTCGACGCCTCCATGCCGGCGATGATCCGCACCTCCGGCCACATGTGGGGCCCGGACGGCGAGGAGCACGACACCCTCGCGGTGATCCCCGACAGCTCCTACGCCGGTGTCTACCAGGCCGTCATCGACGACTGCCGCGCCCACGGCGCCTACGACCCGACCACGATGGGCTCGGTGCCCAACGTCGGCCTCATGGCGCAGAAGGCCGAGGAGTACGGCAGCCACGACAAGACCTTCGAGATGACCGAGGCCGGCAAGGTCCAGGTCGTGGGCAGCGCCGGCGACGTGCTCATGGAGCACGACGTGCAGCCGGGTGACATCTGGCGCGCCTGCCAGACCAAGGACGCCCCGATCCGCGACTGGGTCAAGCTGGCCGTCACCCGCGCCCGCGCCTCGCAGACGCCGGCGGTGTTCTGGCTCGACCCCGAGCGCGCCCACGACGCCAACCTCATCGCCAAGGTCGAGCAGTACCTGCCCGAGCACGACACCGAGGGCCTGGACATCAAGGTCCTCTCCCCCGTCGAGGCGGCCAAGCTCTCCGTCGAGCGCATCCGCCGCGGTGAGGACACCATCTCGGTCACCGGCAACGTGCTGCGCGACTACAACACCGACCTGTTCCCCATCCTCGAGCTGGGCACCAGCGCCAAGATGCTCTCGGTCGTGCCGCTGATGAACGGCGGTGGCCTGTTCGAGACCGGCGCCGGCGGCTCCGCCCCCAAGCACGTGCAGCAGCTCGTGCAGGAGAACTACCTGCGCTGGGACAGCCTCGGTGAGTTCCTCGCCCTCGCCGAGAGCCTGCGCCACATGGCGACGACGGCCGACAACCCGCGCGCGACGGTGCTCGCCGACACCCTCGACCGGGCGACCGAGCGGCTGCTCAACGAGAACAAGTCCCCGGCCCGCAAGGTCGGGCAGATCGACAACCGCGGCAGCCACTTCTACCTCGCGATGTTCTGGGCGGACGAGCTCGCGAAGCAGACCGACGACGCCGAGCTCGCACAGGCGTTCGCGCCGCTCGCGGAGTCGCTGAGCGCCAACGAGGAGGCCATCACGGCCGAGCTCATCGGCGTGCAGGGCCAGCCGGCCGACATCGGCGGCTACTACCGCCCCGACGAGGCCAAGGCGTCGTCGGTCATGCGCCCGTCGAAGACCTTCAACGAGGCGCTGGCGTCCCTGCGCTAGCCGCAGCGCACCACCCACCCCGGTATGCCGGGTGGTCACCACGCGTGGTGACCACCCGGCATACCTGTCTGAGGGTCCTGGTCAGGGGGCCGCGTCGCCGCGGGAGCGCTCCTGCGCGACGAGGTCCTCGAGGTCCGCGAGGCGGTGGCGCTGCTGGAGCGGGCGGGCGAGGCGCGGGTTTCCCTCGAGCCGCTCCGCGTTGCGGTCGAGGTAGGCCCAGTAGCCGGCGGTGAACGGGCACGCGTGCTCCCCCACCCTGACCTTGGGGTCGTAGCGGCAGCCTCCGCAGTAGTCGGACATCTTGTTGATGTAGGCGCCGCCGGAGACGTAGGGCTTGGTCGCCATCGCCCCGCCGTCCGCGTGCTGGCTCATGCCGACCACGTTGGCCGGCATGACCCAGTCGTAGCCATCGACGAACCGGGTCTGGAACCACTCCGTGAGCTCGTCCGGGTCGTAGCCGCGCTGCGCGGCCCAGCTGCCGAGCACCATCAGGCGCGGGATGTGGTGCACCCAGCCCCGGTCCCGCACACCGGCCAGCACGTCGTGCAGGCAGGCGGCGTCGACCGCGTCGACGTCGAGGTCGTCGAACCAGGGCGGGAGCGGCTCGTGCGCGGCGAGGGCGTTGCGCCGCCGGTACGTCGGGCCGAAGTGCCAGTAGAGGTGCCAGACGTACTCGCGCCACCCGATGACCTGGCGCACGAAACCCTCGACCGACGCCAGCGGCGCCTGCCCCTCCTCGTACGCCCGGACCGCACGGCGCACCACCTCGACCGGGTCCAGCAGGCCCAGGTTCAGCGTCGGGGAGAGCAGGCTGTGGGCCATCGCCCAGTCCCCGCGGAGCATGGCGTCCTCGTGCGGCCCGAAGGCCGGCAGCCGTTCGGTGACGAAGCGCTCGAGCGCCGCGAGGGCCTCGCGGCGCGTGGCGGCGAAGAGCCTCGGGCCGTCGCTGCCGACGGTGCTCACGACGCCGTCGCGCTCCCAGCGGTCGAGCTCCTCGCGCACCTGCGCGTCGATCTCGTCCTCCCGCGGGCGGTAGGGCGCCGGTACGTCGAGGTGGTCCTGCCCCCTGGGCGGCGGCTCCCGGTTGTCCTGGTCGAACGACCAGCGCCCGCCGACGGGACGGCCGTCGTCGACGAGCAGGTCGAGCCGCTGGCGCTGGAACCGGTAGAAGTCCTCCATGCGCAGCCGGCGGCGACCACCGGCCCACTGCGCGAAGTCGGCGCGGGCGAGGCTGAAGCCGGGCGTCGGGTCGACCGCCTCGACGCGGCCGTCCTCGAGCAGGCGGTGGACGAGGTCGGCCGCCGCACGGGACGTCGGTTCGTGGACCCGCACGGTCTCACCGAGCTGGTCGAGGGCCTCGTTGTACGTGCGCGTGCGCAGCAGCACCGCGGAGTCACCGAGCTCGGCCGCCCGGTGCCGCAGGGCCGACAGCAGCAGGTGCAGCTTCTGCCGGTGGTACCGGCGCCGGGCCAGCGCTGCGGTGCTCTCGACGAGCAGGACGCCCTCGCGCCCCGACCGGAAGTGCGGGCCCAGCTGGTCGGCGAAGAGCCAGCGCCGGGTCATGGTCTGCATCCTCGCCGACTTCGCTGACCACCGCCCGGTGACCTGAGGCACCTGCTGACGGGTGACGACCCGGCACACCCATCTCCAGGATGGCTACGCGGTCTCCAGGGCTACGGGAAGGACATCTCGCCGTTGCGGTCGCTCACGGGCAGCGGTGCCGTCGGCGCGGGGAGGCGTGCGGACTCGTCCTTCTCGCGCTGCAGGAACTCGAAGGCCGTTCGGGTGCTCTCGAAGAACTGCGCCGGGAAGATGATCGTGGAGTTCTTCTCGACGGCGATCTCGGAGAGCACCTGCAGGTTGCGCAGCTGGAGCGCGATGGGGCTCCTGGCTATCACGTCGGCGGCCTCGGCGAGCTTGCCGACGCTCAGCGCCTCGCCCTCGGCGGCGATGATCTTGGCGCGCTTCTCCCGCTCGGCCTCCGCCTGCTTGGCCATCGCCCGCTGCATCGACGAAGGCAGCTCGATGTCCTTGAGCTCGACCAGTTGCACGAGCACGCCCCACTGCTCCGTCGTGACGTCCAGGACCCGCTTGATGGCCTCGTTGAGCGCCTCGGTGTTGCTGAGCACCTCGTCGAGGGTGGAGCGGCCGACCATGTTGCGGACGGTCGTCTGGGCGTACTGACCGACGGCGGACTCGACGTTCTCGATCTCGATGATGGAGCGCACCGGGTCGACCCGCCGGAAGTAGGCGACCGCGGCCACGCCGATGGAGACGTTGTCCTGCGTGATGATCTGCTGCGACGGGATCGGCATGGTGACCGTCCGCAGGCTCACCTTCTCCATGCGGTCGACCAGCGGGATCATGAACCGCATCCCGGGCTCCCGGACGTTGCGCAGCTTTCCCAGCCGGAACACCACGCCACGCTCGTACTGCCTCACCACGGCGACACCCAGCCTCGGCATCGTCACCACCTCCTGGAGTCACCTCCACGCTTCGGCGGGCTCGGCTCGTGCTGCCAGAGTCCTAGGTCCCCCAAGTGGGCGGGGCCGGCCGCGACGGTGGTCACGGTGACGCCCTTGCCGGCGGGCTCGGAGCGCAGGCCGGGAACCTCGACCGGCGGGCTCGACGCCACTGACACGACAGCGAGGGGTGCGGCGCGCCGGACGGGGCCATCAGGCGCGCCGCTCCATCCAGACCTCGCGGCGGACCTCCGCGAACCAGGCGTGGTCGTCCTTGCTGCCGTGGGCCATGACGTAGGGCTCCACGGCCTCGAGGTCGCGCAGCAGGTCGCGCTTGCCCTCCGGGATGTGTGCCGCGACGGCGGCATCCATGGCCGAGAGGATCCGGCGGGTCGCCTCGTCGTACTGCTTACCGGGGCCGCGCGGGTTGCGCTTCGACAGGTCCCTGCGGAGCCGCTTGAGCATCACCTCGACGTGGGTGCGCACGTGGGTGAGCCCGAGGTCGGCGCGGCCGTGCTCGGCGAACAGATCGAGCACGGCCTGGGCCGGTTCGTCGGGGAACGGCGAGGTGCTGCTCCAGTACCGCTTGGTCCTGGTGAGGTGGTACTGCAGCAGTGGCTCCCAAGCGCCCTCGGCGGCATACCGCCGCTGGAGCGGCAGCCGCAGGGCCCAGTCGGTGTCGAAGCACATCGCCTTTGCCAGGTCGAGGTCCTCCTCCTCGACGCGCATGGTCCGGGACGCCGCGTTGCTGATCTTCTCGAAGTCGACGCGGAAGTCCTTGAACCGTGGGCTCGCCTCGGCGACGAAGCGCTCCCCCAGCGCGACGAGGTCGCCCTCGAGCCTGCTCATGCCGTCTCCAGGTGCAGCTTCAGGCCCTCGTGCGAGGCGACGAACCCGAGCCGCTCGTAGAAGCGGTGGGCGTCGGTGCGCTGCTTGTCGGTGGTGAGCTGCACGAGGGTGCAGCCGCGGGCCCGGGCCTCCTCGACCGCCCAGAGCAGGAGCGCCTGGCCGAGCCCCTGCCCCCGTTGGGAGTCGGCCACCCGGACGGCCTCGACCTGGGCGCGGAGCGCGCCGCCCCTCGACAGGCCCGGCAGGACGGTCAGCTGGAGGGTGCCGACGACCTCGCCCGCGGCGTCGGCGACGACGAGCAGGTGCGCCGGGTCGGCGTCGATGCGTTCGAAGGCGGCGAGGTAGGGCGAGAGGTCGCCGGGATGCTCGCGGGACTCGCCGAGCGCGTCGTCGGCGAGCATGGCCACGATGGCCGGCACGTCGTCGCGGCGGGCACGGCGCACCGCCACCGGCTCCGGACCCACACCATCGAGGACCACGAGCGGCTCGGGCCCGGCGGACCGGTCCGGACGTCCCGCCGCCTCGAACCAGGCCGCGCCGTCGAAGGCGAGCGCGAGCTCGAGCTTGCGCCGCGACGACTCGGCCATGCCGGCGGGCAGGTCGTTCGGCGCGAACCAGCCCACCGCGGTCGACTCGTCGTCCGCCACCCGCGCCTGACCGGAGACGGCGCGACACAGGAAGCAGAGGTTGACGTACTGCGCCCGGTCGCCGTTGGGGTGCGTCACCTGCGGGGTGACCCACACACTGGTGAGCCCGACGACCTCGACCCCGACGGCGGTCTCCTCCTCGACCTCGCGCACGAGCGCCTCTGCGGGCTGCTCCCCCGGTTCCAGGATGCCGCTGACGAGCGCCCACTGACCGTTGTCGGAGCGCTGGTGCAGCAGCACCTCTCCCCGCTCGTTCAGCACCGCACCGCTGACGCCGGGCAGCAGGAGCAGCTCGTTGCCCACGTGGCTGCGCAGGTACCGGACGTACTCGGGGATCGGCATGGGCCGGAGCCTAGCCACCGAAGGAGCCCTGCGCGGGACCCTGCTAACGTCGCGATGGTCCGTGAAGGACCCTCCCAACCCAGCGATGTGAAGGGCCAACCGTGAGCACAACCCCCGTCAAGGTCGCCGTCACCGGCGCGGCCGGCCAGATCGGCTACAGCCTCCTCTTCCGGATCGCCAGCGGTGCGCTGTTCGGCCCGGAGACCCCCGTCGAGCTGCGCCTCCTCGAGATCACCCCCGCCCTCAAGGCCCTCGAGGGCGTCGTCATGGAGCTCGACGACTGCGCCTTCCCGACGCTGGCCGGGGTGGAGATCGGCGACGACCCCAACACCATCTTCAACGGCGTCAACCACGCCCTGCTCGTCGGCGCCCGCCCGCGCGGCCCGGGCATGGAGCGCGGCGACCTGCTCGAGGCCAACGGCGGCATCTTCGCCCCGCAGGGCAAGGCCCTGAACGAGGTCGCGGCCGACGACATCCGGGTCACGGTGACCGGAAACCCGGCCAACACCAACGCCCTCATCGCGATGAGCAACGCGCCCGACATCCCGCGCGAGCGCTTCTCGGCCCTGACCCGCCTCGACCACAACCGCGCCATCTCGCAGCTGTCGGCCAAGCTGGGCGTGCCGGTCACCGAGATCACCAACATGACGATCTGGGGCAACCACTCGGCGACGCAGTACCCCGACCTGTTCAACGCCAAGGTCTCGGGCAAGAACGCCGCCGAGACGGTGGACGACCAGGAGTGGCTGGAGAACACCTTCATCCCCACCGTCGCCAAGCGCGGCGCGGCCATCATCGAGGCTCGCGGCGCGTCCTCGGCTGCCTCGGCGGCCAGCGCCACCATCGACCACGCCCGCGACTGGGCCCTGGGCACCGCCGAGGGCAACTGGGTCTCGATGTCGGTCTGCTCCGACGGCTCCTACGGCGTGCCCGAGGGCCTCATCTCCTCGTTCCCCGTCACCGTCAAGGACGGCCGCTGGGAAATCATCCAGGGCCTCGAGGTGAACGACTTCTCCCGCTCGAAGATCGACGCCTCCGTCAAGGAGCTCGAGGAGGAGCGCGACGCCGTGCGCGGCCTCGGCCTCATCGGCTGACGTCGACTCCTCCACACGACAGCGGCCCGTCCCCCACAGGGGCGGGCCGCTTCGTCGTGTGCGGGCGGGTATGCCGAGTGGCCGGCTCCCGCGCTCAGCCCTGCGGGGGCTCGTGCACCCACTGCACGAGCTGGTAGACGACGCCGTTCGGGTCGGCCACCTGGGCGTAGCGCTCGCCCCAGGGCTCGGTCTCCGGTGGCGTGACGACCGTGGCCCCCTCCGCCTGCAGCCGGGCGAGCTCGGCGTCGACGTCGTCGACCACGAAGACGACGAGCAGGCCGTCCGCTGGACCCGCGACCGAGGCGGGCTTGAACGTCTCGAGGCCGGTGCGCAGGAAGATGAGGTTGAAACCCGCCTCCGGGTGCCGCAGGGAGGCGAAGCCGTCGGCCTCCATCTGGAGGCTGAAGCCGAGGTGCTGCTCGGCCCAGCGGGCGGAGGCCTCGACGTCGGCGACGTTGAGCGACAAGGCGGACTCGGTGATGTGCATGCGGGTCTCCCGGGTGGGTGGCGGACAGGCGGGCTCGCCGTACTTCGTACGACGTACGGCATACAACGTCGTCTCTGGCAGGATCATTCCCATGCCCGCCGACCGCACCGGCGCCGGTGACCCGGACCGCACCCTGGCCCTGCTGTGGCGCCACTCCGGCGACGACGCGCCCGCCCCGCGGCGTCGGGGGCCCCGGCCGTCACGCAGCGTCGACGACGTGGTCGAGGCAGCCCTGGCCCTCGCCGACGAGCGCGGGCTGGACGCCGTCACCGTGCGGGCCGTCGCCGAGCAGGTCGGCGTGGCCCCGATGTCGCTCTACACCTACGTGCCGGGCCGCGCCGAGCTGCTCGACCTCATGGTCGACGCCGTCTACCTCAGGATGGACCGCCCGCGTCGGCGCAGCCGGTCGTGGCGACGCCGGGTCACCGCCGTGGCCGAGGCCAACCGGGCGCTGTTCGAGCAGCACCCCTGGGTCGCCGAGGTGGCCGCCTCGAGCCGCCCGCCCCTCGGGCCGGGCGTGATGGCGAAGTACGAGCACGAGCTGGCGGCGTTCGACGGCACCGGCCTCGGCGACGTCGAGACCGACGCGGCACTGGCCTTCGTGCTCGGCTTCGTGCAGAACCACGCGAGGGCCGCTGAGGCCACCCGGCGGGCGCAGGTGGAGTCGGCGATGGACGACACGGCGTGGTGGGAGGCCAACGCCCCGCTGCTGGCCCGGGTGCTCGACCCCGCCGCCTACCCGCGAGCGGCGCGCGTCGGGAGCGCGGCGGGCGCGGCGCAGGGGTCTGCCCACAACCCCGAGCACGCCTGGACGTTCGGCCTGGCCCGGGTGCTCGACGGCCTGGCGGCCCTGGTGGACGAGCGCGGCGCGGGTTGAGCCGAGCCTCAGGTCTGGGGGGTGAGGTCGAGCACGGCGGTGATGACCGCGAGCGCGACCCCGAGCCCGGCCATGGTGAGCACGTCGACCGCCCGTGACCTCACGGCCAGGCCGCCGCTCCTCGAGGCGGGCAGCACCAGCCGCAGCAGCGCGGCCAGGCCCAGGCCGGCAGCCAGCACGAAGCCCGCGAGGCGCACCCGGTCGAGCGCGAAGAGGGCGAGGCCGGCCAGGAGCACGGGGGTGGCGACCCACCACCACCCCAGCTTGGGTGCGGTCACCGGGGGCTCAGGCCCCGGATGCGGCGCGCTCGGCCGCCTCGACCACGTTGGTCAGGAGCATGGCGCGCGTCATCGGCCCCACGCCCCCCGGGTTCGGGCTCACCCAGCCGGCGACCTCGGCCACCCCGGGGTCGACGTCGCCGGCCACCTTGGAGGTTCCGTCCTCGGCGACGACGCGGCTGACGCCGACGTCGAGCACGGCGGCGCCGGGCTTGACCATCTCGGCGGTGACGAGGTTCGGCACACCCGCCGCGGCAACGACGATGTCGGCCGAGCGCACCTCTGCGGCGAGGTCGCGCGTGCCGGTGTGGCAGAGCACGACGGTGGCGTTCTCGCTGCGGCGGGTCAGCATCAGGCCCAGCGGGCGCCCCACCGTGATGCCGCGACCGACGACCGCGACCTTCGCGCCGGCGATCGGCACCTCGTGGCGGCGCAGCAGCTCGATGATGCCCATCGGGGTGCACGGCAGCGGAGCCGCCTTGCCCAGCACGAGCCAGCCGAGGTTCGTCGGGTGCAGGCCGTCGACGTCCTTGGACGGGTCGACCGCGGAGAGGATCGCGAACTCGTCGAGCCCGGTCGGCTGCTGGACGAGGAAGCCGGTGCAGGCGGGGTCGGCGTTCAGCTCGGCCACGACCTCGAGCACCTCCTCGAGCGAGGACCCCGCCGGCAGGTCGCGGCGCATGCTCGTCACGCCGATCTCGGCGCAGTCGCGGTGCTTGGCGCCGACGTACCAGTGGCTGCCCGGGTCGTCGCCCACCAGGACGGTGCCGAGACCGGGCACGATGCCCCGCTCTGCCAGCGCCGCCACCCGCGCCTTCAGCTCGTCCTTGATGGTCGCCAGGACCGCCTTGCCGTCGAGGATGCGCGCCGTCACGCCTCCGTATCCTGCCACGCGACCCCGGCCCGCCCTCGGCGGCACCGACGATGTGGTTCGCTGGCGCCATGCGTGGCGCGACCGGACTGCTGCTGGCTGCCGGGGCCGGCCGCCGGATGGGCGGCCCCAAGGCCCTGGTCCGCTCCGAGGGCGGCGAGCCGTGGGTGAGGCGCGCGGCGCGCGCCCTGCACGAGGGCGGGTGCGCGCGGGTCGTCGTCGTCACGGGCGCGGCGGCCGAGTCCGTGGCGGCGCTGGTGGAAGGGCTGCCCTGGGCCGCCGCGGTGGTCGCCGACGACTGGGCAGAGGGGATGGGGCCCTCGCTTGCGACCGGCCTGCGTGCACTCGAGGGCTCCGGCACGGACTGCGCGGTGGTCGGCCTGGTCGACACCCCCGACGTCGGCCCCGAGGTCGTGAGCCGGGTGCTCGCGGTCGTCGGCACCGCGCCCACGGCCCTGGGCCGCGCGGCATACGAGGGGGTGCCGGGCCACCCCGTGGTGCTGGGCCGCGACCACTGGGCGGGCGTGCTCGCGTCCGCCGCCGGCGACCAGGGCGCCCGCGCGTACCTCGCGGCCCACCCGCACGAGCTGGTGGAGTGCGCCGACCTCGCGACGGGGGACGACGTCGACGTCGCCCCCCGTCCGGGCTGACCCGTGGCCGGGCGCGAGCCCTAGGCGCGCGCGGCGAGCGCCCGCAGCGCCCCGGTGAAGCACTGCTCCGGCGGCGTGACCAGACCGGCACCCACCTGCCCGGTTCCGGCCACGCGACCGGCCATCCCCGTGTTGATCTGCGGCAGGATGCCCGTGCGGGCGACCGCCGAGACGTCGATGCCGGTCGGCGTGCCCCGGAACTCGAGGATGGGCACCTGGTATGCCGTGTGCTCGCCGACCGTGATCTCGTACATCGTCTGCGTCGCCCGGAGCGCGAACGGCACGTCGCCGCCGACGAAGCGCACGATCGCCGGGGCCGCGGCCATGGCGAAGCCGCCGATGCCCGCGGTCTCCGTGATCGCCGAGTCGCCGATGTCGGGGTTCGCGTCCTCGGGGCCGTAGGAGCCGAGGAACAGGCCCTCCGGGGTGTTCGCCGGACCGGTGAACCACTCGTCGCCGGTGCCGGAGACCCGGATGCCGAAGTCGGTGCCGTTGCGGGCCATCGTGGTCACGACCGAGGAGCCGGGGATTCCGTGGGCGGCCATGGTCGACAGCTTGCAGGCCGGCATGCCGAGGTTGAGGAAGAAGTGCTCGTTGGCCCCGGAGAACCGCACCGCCTCGGCGATGTCGTCGGAGGAGCCCTCGGCGGTGATGAGGGCGGGGAGCAGCTCGCGCAGCAGCATGAGGCTTCCGGCCCGGTTGCGGTTGTGGCCCTCGTCGCCCATCTGGAGCATCTGGGCGATGATCGCCTTGACGTCGATGGGCCCGGCCTTGCGCACGGCCTGCTGGAGCAGCGGACCGAGCACGGAGTTCATCCAGTGCAGGCGGTCGATGACCTCGGTGCCGTAGGCGCCGTAGCGCAGCACCTTGCCCAGGCCCTCGTTCAGGGAGCACCACGAGGTGCCGTCGTGCACCTCGTCGCGCAGCTCGTAGACCCACATCGACGGGGAGATGACACCGGCCATCGGGCCGACGGCGTCGCGGTGGTGGCACGGCTCGAGGGTGATGCCGTCGCCCTTGGCGAGCCTGGCCTGCGCCTCCTCGACGGTGTCGGCGAGGCCCTCGAAGAGCATCGCGCCGATGAGGGCGCCCTTGAGCGGTCCAGAGGCCCGGTCCCAGGTGATGGGCGGTCCGGCGTGCAGGAAGGTGCCCTTCTCGAGGCCGAGCGCCTCGTGGGCGGGGCGGACGTCGACGAGGTCGGCACCAGCCGCCGTCATGCGGCGCAGCGCCTCGGCGTTGGCGGGCTCGCGGCGCGGGTCGGCCAGCACGACGGACAGGTCGGCGGCCGTGCCGTCGAGCGGGGGCTGCCAGGCCGCCTCGGTGACGGGCACGGCCTGGGCGCGCAGGGCGTCGGCGAACAGGGAGACGCCGGCCGTGGCGACCGAGACGTCGGCGGACAACAGGCCGTGCAGCGGGCTCGTGGTCATGTCAGTTCTCCTGGGCGGTCGAGTCGACGGCCTTCTGGCCGGCGGGCAGCAGCGAGAGGGCGTGGCGCGTGGCCGCGGCGTTCGAGAGGAACACCGAAGCCCCGGCCTGCTGCAGCGTGGTGGCGCAGCGCTGCAGGCCCTGGGGGTCGTTCTCGACGCCGGTCAGCGACACGACGACCGGCAGCTCGCGACCGGACTCCTGCGCAGCGCTCCGCGCGGACCGGATCGCGTCGGCAAGCTCGTCGGCCGGGTCCTGGTGGGCGCCGTAGCCCAGCACCAGGTCGAGCAGCAGCACCCCACACGTCGGGTCCTTGGCCTCCGACGCGATGCGCTCGAGCCGCAGCGACGGGTCGATCATCGGGTGCGCCCGGCCCTGGGTCATGCCGTCGTCGCCGAAGTCGATGACCACGTGGGAGTCGTCGCGCAGGTCGGCGCCGAGGGCCAGCTCGGGCGAGAGCGGGATGTTGGACCGTATGCCGCCGAGCTGCTCGCTCGCGATGAGCATCGCCTCGTCGGCGAGGGTGCCGCCGCAGAACAGCCCGCGGAGCGCGCCGCTGGGGGCGGGCTGCTGCTCGGTGGCCCACGACGGCCACTCGGGCACCGCGTGGCCGTCGGCGCGCAGGGCCTCCTCGACCGCTGCGGTGAGGTCGGGGCGGCCGGCCCCGAGCGTGGCCCAGTGGACCGGCACGCCCAGCCCCGCGGCATACGCGTGCATCTCGGCGAGCACCTCGGCGGCCGGGGGCTTGGAGACGACGATGACCGAGGTGGTCGCCTCGTCGGCGGCGAGCGCCGCGAGGGCCTGGCGGGTGGAGCGTCCCTGCACCTGCGACGACAGGTCGCGGCCACCCACCCCGAGGCAGTGGCTCATGCCGACACCAGCGGCGTCGAGCAGGCACATGACCTGCTGGGCCCCGGTGCCCGACGCGGCGACGATGCCGACCGCCCCCGGGCGCACGGCGTTGGCGAAGCCGAGGGCCACGCCACCGACGACCGCGGTGCCGCAGTCGGGCCCCATGACGAGCACGTCCGCGGCTGCGGCTGCGTCCTTGAGGCGGATCTCGTCCTCCACGGGGACGTTGTCGGAGAACACCATCACCGAGACGCCGCGGTTGATGGCGTCGAACGCCTCGACGGCGGCGTGCTGGCCGGGCACCGAGACCAGCGCCAGGTTCGCCTCGGAGGACTCGATGGCGCCGCCGAGGGTGCGCCGGGGCGGGGCCTCGCCGAACCCGCCGGAGTGGGCCCCGGCGCTCTTGAGCTCGGCGAGCGCCGCCTCGAGGGAGGCCTTGCCTGCCTCGATGCCCGCCTCGTCGCCGCGGATCGCCACGATGAGGTCGTTGGCCGCGGTATCGGCCGGGACCTCGAAGCCCATGCTGCGGATGACGTCGGTGTTGAGGTCGGTGGCCATGGCCACCTGCGCGGCCTCGACACCGGGCGCCGACGCCACCGTGCGCGAGACCTGCATGAGGCTCACGGAGTCGTAGTAGGCGCCGCGGCGCAGCTCGACGTGGTCAGACACGGCGGGCTCCTTCCGGTTGGGGGTGTGAGGTGGTCGGGGTGCTGTCGGACAGGGACAGGTCGGTGGGGCCGGGGACCGCCCCGGCCAGCGCCTCGAGGGCACCGGCGGCGCCGGCGAGCAGGTCGGCGCCCGAGCTGTGGCCGATGGCGAGCACACCGGGGAGCACGCGGGCGACGGTGCCGAGGTCACCTCGGCCGAGGGCCCCGACGAGCGCGACGACCTCGGGCACGGCATACCCCTCCAGCGCGGCGTGGAGGAGGGACCCCGACAGGCTGGTGGTGGCGGGCAGGGCCCGGTCGACCTCGGCGGCCAGCGCCGAGCGCGCCTCGGCGGGAGCTCCCGCCGCGCGCAGGGCGAGCACGACCCCGCACAGGGCGTCGTCACCAGAGGGGGTGAGACCGTCTCCGGCGCCCACGAGCGACGAGACGAGCTGCCTCACCCGCGCGCCGGCCGGGCTGGTCGGCAGGGAGGGGTCTGCCGCCGCAAGGGCGGCGACGGTGAGGTCTCGGGCGAGGTCCCTCAGGACGACCCCACCGGTCGTCGCCTCGAGCGCGTCGAGCCCCGAAGCCAGGGCGGCCTGCTGCACCGGCGACGCCGGGTTGGGCACCCGGGTGGGGCGCCAGGTGCGCACCGCTACCACGTCGGCACCCGGCAGGCGGACCCGCCCGGCGCCGACCACGACGTCGGCGCCCTGCTCGACGCCCCAAGCGACCGAGGCCGCCGGCTCCCCAAGGCGCAGGCCGGTGGGCAGCCGCAGGGCGTCACGGGTGAGCACCGGCAGCACCTGCCGGACCCGCGGCTCCGCGGCCGGGCGGCGCGGCTCGTCGGCCAGGCTGTCGAGGTGGAGGTAGAGCGCCGTCGGGAAGGCGGCCAGCACCCGGGCGGGCCGGGGCGCGGCCTGCACCGCCTCCGCCAGCAGGGGCGACACTGCGGCGGGCCATCGGGCGGGGACGCCTGCGTGGGCCAACCTGGCTTCCCTCCGGGTCTGGGGTGGTCGGGCGGTCGGGCGCCCAGCACAGGCTGGGCGCCCGACCGGTGCAGGCGACGCTATCGAGCCCGGTTACCCTTCCTTCATGGTGAAAGTTGCCAACGATCAGCCCCGCATTGACGGCGACTTGACATCCCCCTCGGGCGAGCCGACGGTCTCGGGCGTCCCGCTGCGCGTGGTCACCGAGCTGCCCTCGGCACGCCATGCCGTGGTGCAGGCCTCGGCCGGCCAGCTCCAGGCACCGGTGGTGCGCACCTCCACCCTCACCCAGGCCCTGGACCTGCTCGAGACGGGCGCCTCCCTGCGCCACCACCTGGTGATCGCCCGGTCCGACGCGGCGGACGCCGCCCTGGCCCGCCAACCCGACGTGCTCGAGCGCCTCGCCCGGGCCGGGGTGGCCGCCCTGGCGGTCACGGGTACCACCCCGGAGACAGGGGCGCCGTGGAGGTCCGCCGCGGCGGACGCCGGTCTGGCGCTGCTGGTCGTGCCCGAGCCCGACGCCGGCGAGCAGCTCAACACCGAGGCGCTCGGCGCCATGCTCGACCACCAGACCTCGGTGCTCGACCGGCTCGAGGAGGTGCACCGGGTCCTGGTCCAGATCGTCCTCGCCGGCGGGTCGCTCGAGGACCTCTGCGAGCAGCTCGTGGGCTTCTTCGACGGAGCGGCGATGGTGACGACCACCGACGGACGGGTGCTGGCCAGCGCCGGCCCCAACGGCGAGCTCGAGCACGCCCTCGCCCTCGACTGCTTCGACCGCACCGGGCGCCTCATCACCGAGAACGAGCCCGTCGGCATCCGCCCGCTGCACGGCCCCGAGGCACACCGGGCCGCCGTGCGCATCGTCGCCGGCTCACTCGACCACGGCCTGCTCGTCGCCTTCTGCAGCCACCGCATGCTCACCGGTGACGACGTCCGGGTGCTCGAGCGCGCCGCCACCGTCGCCGCCCTGGCCATCACCAAGGAGCAGGCCGTCTCGGCGGTGGAGAGCAAGTACCGCGCGGAGTTCCTGCGCGACGCCCTGGCCGGGAGGGCCGGCACCACCGACGAGGCCATCGCGCACGCCCGGTCGCTCGGCTGGGACATCGACCGGCCCATGGTGGTCGTCGTCGCCGAGACCGACGAGGACGACGCGCACACCACCCGGTCGGCCGAGGAGGTCAGGTCGCTGCAGCACCGGTTCGCCCGGGCCTGGACCCACGCGGTCGCCGTGCGGGACCCGCAGTGCCCGGTGATGGGCTTCAGCCAGGAGGTGGTCACGCTGCTCCCGGTGAGCGACCCCTCCGACACCGACCGCATCATGCGCGCGGTGTCCGAGGTCGCCCGCGTCGTCCGGGGCGACGGCGGTGGCGGGCGACGCACCTTCTCGACCGGCGTCTCACGCCCGATCGACTCGGTGGCGCAGCTGCCCCAGGCCTACGACGAGGCGCTCAACGCGGTGACGGTCGGCCGGCAGATGCACGGCGACGGCGCCCTGACCCACTTCGACGGCCTGGGCATCTTCCGCCTGCTCGCGCTGATCCCCGACAGCAGGCACCTGCGCCGGTTCGTGGAGGAGTCGCTCGGCGAGCTGGCCACCGACGACTCCCCCGAGTACGCCGACCTCCGCCAGACGCTGAGCATCCTCATCGACACGAACATGAACGTCGCCGAGACCGCCCGGCTGCTCTTCTTCCACTACAACACGCTGCGCTACCGCATCGTGAAGCTCGAGAAGATGCTGGGCCCGTTCACCACCGACCCGCAGCTGCGCCTGACCTTGGCTCTCGCCCTCAAAGTGCACCAAATGCGAGGTATCTGAGGCTTTCTCGTTATGGGCGCGTGACAAAGCGAGAACTGACGAACGACACGCCCCTCGCGGTATCAACTATTGCCGAAACGAATCCCCCTGTGTGGCGCTAGTTTTCGCCTAACCCCCGTTGGGGCGTGAGCCACGTCATATCGGATGACGGGCCGCAGTGAAGGAGAAGGCATGGCCTTGGGCTTGGGTTGGAAACTGCACGGGGACGGTCACACGATGGGCCCCGACGACGTCGTCGCCCCCGACGAGCGCCTCTCCTGGGGCAAGACCGTGGGCCTCGGCGCCCAGCACGTCGTCGCCATGTTCGGCGCGACCTTCGTCTTCCCCCTGATCATGGGCCTCAACGCCCAGCTCGCGATCATGATGAGCGGTGTCGCGACGATCGCCTTCCTGCTGATCGTGCAGGGCAAGGTGCCCAGCTACCTCGGCACCTCGGCCGCCTTCGTCGGTGGTGTCGCCGCGATCCGCGCCCAAGGCGGTGACTCGTCCCAGGTGACCGGCGCCATCCTCGTGGCCGGCGCCGTGCTCGCCCTCGTGGGCGTGCTGATCCACTTCATGGGCTCGACCGTGCTCCACAAGGTGCTGCCGCCGGTCGTCACCGGTGCCGTGGTCATGCTCATCGGCTTCAACCTCGCGCCCGTGGTGGCCAACATCTACTGGCCGCAGGACCAGTGGATCGCGCTGCTGGTCATGACGTTCACCATCGTGTGCGCCGTGGCCTTCAAGGGCTTCATCGGCCGCATCGCGGTGTTCCTGGCCCTCATCTTCGGCTTCGTGCTGTCGTGGGTCTTCGACCAGGTCTTCGGCAAGATCACCTCCTTCGACGCCGCCGCCGGCGAGGTCACCACCCACTGGCGCGTCAACCTCGACGCCGTCGGTGAGGCTGCCTGGTTCGGCTTCCCGCCCGGCACGACGACCGGCCCCGACGGCAAGGAGATCGTCGGCATCCACGCCCCGTCCTTCACGGTGGCCGCGATCCTTCTCGTGCTTCCCGCCGTGATCGCCCTCATCGCCGAGAACACCGGCCACGTCAAGGCCGTCGCCGAGATGACCGGCCACGACCTCGACCCGGTGATGGGCCGCGCCATCGCCGCCGACGGTGTGGGCACCATGCTCGCCAGCTCGGTCGGTGGCTCCCCCACCACGACGTACGCCGAGAACATCGGCGTCATGGCCGCCACCCGCGTCTACTCGACGGCCGCCTACTACGTCGCGGCGATCGTGGCGATCCTCTTCGGGCTCTCGCCGAAGTTCGGGGCCCTCGTCGCCGCCACCCCGGGCGGTGTCCTCGGCGGCATCACCGTGGTGCTCTACGGCATGATCGGCCTGCTCGGCGCCAAGATCTGGAAGGAGAACGGCGTCGACTTCGGCAACCCGATCAACCTCGTGCCGGTCGCCGCGGGCATCGTCATCGGCATCGGTGACGTGAAGCTGAAGTTCACCGAGGACTTCACCCTCGGCGGCATCGCGCTCGGCACGATCGTGGCCGTCGGCGCCTACCACCTGGCCCGCTCGCTGGCGCCGGAGGACCTGCGCCTGCGGGCCGACGCCCCGACGACGATGCTGCTGACCCGCGAGGCGGGCTACGGCGACCAGGACGGCATCGACGACCTGTACCAGGACAAGCCCGGCGGGCCCGACCTGCGCAAGCACTGACCCGACCAGCGCCCGGGAACCCACCGGGCCGGCACGTACCGCAGGCCCCCGATCCGCCGCGATCGGGGGCCTGCGGCATACCGCCGGGGACACTCGGCAAGAGTTGCCAAAGCCAGCGCCGCACAACGCAGCAGAACACCTAGTTCCCCCAGCACAAAACAGGCAGGATCAGTCCGGTGAAGCCCGCACCCTTCGTGCACCACGCACCCCGCTCCGTCGAGGAGGCCGTCAGCGTCCTCGCGCAGGTCGGCCACGACGGCAAGATCCTCGCCGGCGGCCAGAGCCTGATCCCGGTCCTCAACATGCGCCTGGCCTCCCCGGCCCACCTCGTCGACATCAACCGGGTGGCCGGCATCGACCAGGTGGAGGTCGGCGACGACGCGGTCCGCGTGGGTGCCCTGGTGCGGCACGCCGAGCTCGAGCACCACGAGGGTGCGTATGCCGCGCTGCCGCTCCTGCGCCAGGCGCTCGTCAACGTCGCCCACCCCGCCATCCGCAACCGCGGGACCACGGTGGGCTCCATCGCCCACGCCGACGCCGCCGGCGAGATGCCGGCCATCCTCGCCCTCACCGGCGGCGTCGTGGAGGCGACCGGGCCGCAGGGCGCCCGCGAGATCGCCGCGGTGGACTTCTTCCAGGGGCCCCTCGAGACGTCGTTGGCCGAGGACGAGCTGGCGGTCGCCGTCCGCTTTCCCCGCTTCGCCCCCGGCACGGCCACGGCCTTCGCGGAGTCGGCCCGGCGCCACGGCGACTACGCCATGGCCGGGGTCGCGGTCGCCGTGACCGTGCGTGACGGCGTCATCACCCGCGCCCGCTCCTCGTTCGTCTCGGTGACCGACGTGCCGTCGGTGCTCGACCTCACCGACGTGGTCGGTGGCAGCGAGCCGGGCACCGCCGACTGGGCGGCCGCGGCCGAGTCCGTGCGGGCCCACGTGGAGCCCGAGGCCGACATCCACGCCACCGCCGACTACCGGCGCATGCTGGCGGGCGAGCTCGCCCGTCGGGTCCTGCGCCAGGCGGCCGAGAACGCAGCGACGACGAAGGGGTCGAGCGACCGATGACCGACATGACGACCGAGCAGGTCCACGACGTGACCGTGAACGTCAACGGCCTGCCGCGCACCGCGTCGGTGCCTGCGCGCCGGCTGCTGTCGGACTTTCTGCGCCACGACCTGCAGCTCACCGGCACCCACGTCGGCTGCGAGCACGGCGTGTGCGGCGCCTGCACCGTGCTCGTCGACGGCAAGCCGATGCGCTCGTGCCTGATGTTCGCGGTCACCGCCCAGGACCACCGCATCACCACCGTCGAGGGCCTGTGCGACGCCCCGGACGCCCGTCCGTGCGCCACCGGTGAGCGGATGAACCCGGCCCAGCAGGCGTTCGCCGAGTGCCACGGCCTGCAGTGCGGCTTCTGCACCCCGGGCTTCCTCACCACCGTCACCGCCTACCTCGAGGAGAACCCCAGCCCCTCGCAGGAGGAGGCGCGTGAGGCGATCTCGGGCAACCTGTGCCGCTGCACCGGCTACCAGAACATCGTCAAGTCCGTCCTGCGCGCGGCTGAGATCCGCACGGAGCGGCTCGAGGAGAGCGCCGGGGAGGGCGCATGACCACCCAGATGTTCGGCGCCCCCATCAGGCGCAAGGAGGACCCGCGGCTCGTCACCGGCGGCGGCCGCTACCTCGACGACCTCGGCCAGCACGCCCTCGCCGCCGCGTTCGTGCGCAGCCCGCACGCCCACGCCCGGATCACCGACATCGACGTCACCGATGCCGTCGACGTCGAGGGCGTCGTCGCGATCTACACGTGGGAGGACCTGCCCGGCAAGGTCGCCGAGCCGCTGCCGCTGCTGATCCCCCACCCGACGCTGACCCACGGCCGCACCGGTTACGCCCTCGCCAGGGACGAGGTCAACCACGTCGGCGAGCCCATCGTGATGGTGGTTGCCAGCGACCGCTACGCCGCCGAGGACGCCTGCCAGCGCATCCGGGTCGACTACGAGATGCTGCCGGTCGTCGTCGGCATCGAGAACGCCCGCGACGGCGAGCACCTCGTGCACGAGGACGCGCCGGGCAACGTCGCGGCGCACATGGTGCAGCAGAACGGTGACGTCGAGGCCGCCCTGGCGAAGGCGAAGCACACCCTGACCCTCGACCTGTCCATCGAGCGCAGCGCCTGCATGCCCATGGAGGGCAAGGGCGTCTACGCGCGATGGAACGACGAGGACGGCGAGCTGCGCATCTACAGCTCGACCCAGACCACCACCGGGGTGCGGGCCGCCGTGGCCGCCAAGTTCGAGCTGCCCCTGGCCAAGGTCGAGTGCATCGCGCCCGACGTGGGCGGCGGGTTCGGCGTGAAGATCATGCACCCGTGGCCGGAGGAGGTGCTCGTCCCCTGGGCCGCCCGCCTGCTCAAGCGCGAGGTGAAGTGGGCCGAGGACCGCCGCGAGCACTTCATCTCCTCCGCCCACGAGCGCGGCCAGCTGCAGACGGTCACGGTCGGGTTCGACGACGAGGGCCGGGTGCACGGCCTCGACGTGAAGTTCTGGCACGACAACGGCGCCTACACGCCCTACGGCATCATCGTGCCGATCATCACCTCGACCCAGCTGCTCGGCCCCTACAAGCCGGGCGCCTACCGCTGCGAGTTCTGGTCGCTCTACACCAACACCGTTCTCGTGACGCCGTACCGCGGCGCCGGCCGTCCGCAGGGCGTCTTCGCGATGGAGCGCACCATGGACGCCATCGCCGACTACCTCGGCATCGACCGCGCAGAGGTGCGCTCGCGCAACTTCATCCTCCCCGAGGAGATGCCCTACGACCACGGGCTGCTCTTCCAGGACGGCCGGCCGCTGAAGTACGACAGCGGCGACTTCCCCGCCTCGCTCGACAAGCTGAAGAAGCTGGTCGGCTGGGACGACTTCGAGGCCTACCGCGCCGAGGCGGAGGCCGAGGGCCGCAAGGTCGGTCTCGGCATCGGCTGCTACGTCGAGGGCACCGGCGTCGGTCCCTACGAGGGCGGGCACATCGTCATCGAGACCTCCGGGCGCGTGAACGTCGCCACGGGCCTGACCACGCAGGGCCAGGGCCACCAGACCGCGTTCGCGCAGATCGTGGCCCAGGAGCTCGGGGTGCGCCTCGAGGACGTGCACGTCACCACCGGTGACACCCGCAAGATGGGGTATGCCGTCGGCACGTTCGCCTCGCGCGCTGCGGTGATGAGCGGCAACGCGATCGCGCTCGCCACCCGCAACGTCAAGGCCAAGGCCCTGCGCATCGCGGCCGACGCCCTCGAGGTCGACGAGGAGGACCTCGAGATCGTCGACGGCGTCGTGCAGGTCAAGGGCGCCCCGACGACGTCGATGCCACTGGGCACCGTTGCGGTGCTGTCGAACCCGCTGCGCTACGCGTTCGACGACGCGGCGAAGGCTGCCACCCAGTTCGCCGGCACGTTCGACCCCGACAAGCCGCCGGTGGCCGACGACGAGGAGCCCGGTCTCGAGGGCCGCGACTTCTACTCCCCCACCCAGGCGACCTTCGCCAACGGCATGCACGCGGCCATCGTCGAGACCGACCCCGTCACCGCCGAGATCACGATCCTGCGCTACTGCGTCATCCACGACTGCGGCACGATGATCAACCCCATGATCGTCGAGGGCCAGGTGCACGGCGGAGTCGCGCAGGGCGTGGGCGGGGCGCTCTACGAGCGGATGGCCTACGACGAGTCGGGCCAGCTGCTCAACGCCTCGTTCATGGACTTCCTCATGCCCTACGCCTCGGAGGTCCCGCACGTCGAGGCCGACCACCTCGAGACGCCGTCGCCGCTGAACCCGTTGGGCATCAAGGGCGCCGGCGAGGCCGGCTGCATCCCGGTCTCGGCCGTGATCGCGTCGGCGATCGAGGACGCCGAGGGCTTCCCCATCACCTCCATGCCCATCTCCCCCGTCGAGCTGTGGGAGCTCCGCCAGCGCCACGAGGCCGGTGACATCCCCTCGCTCCGGCATCCCCACCCTGCACCTGCCCCGTCGAACACCCAGGAGCCCACCCGATGAAGATCTCCGGCACCGCCTCGCTCGCCGCCCCGCCCGAGAGGGTGTGGGAGGCCTTCCACGACCCCGAGTCGCTGGCGCGCTGCCTCCCCGGCTGCAACACCCTGACCGAGATCGGGCCCCACCAGTACGCGATGAGCATCACCGCCGGCGTGGCCGCCATCAAGGGCACCTACGACGGCCAGGTGCACCTGACCGAGCAGCAGCACCCGGAGGCGTTCACGCTCAAGGCCAAGGGCTCCGGCGCCCCCGGCACCGTCGACGCCGACGTGAAGGTCCGCCTGTCACCGGACGGCAACGGCGGCACGAACCTGACCTACGACGCCGACGCGGCCGTCGGCGGCGCCATCGGCGGCGTCGGCCAGCGCATGCTCGCGGGCGTCAGCAAGAAGATGGCCGGGCAGTTCTTCACCGCGGTCGACCAGGACATCGCCGGGGTCCGCAAGGCCGCCCCCGCCCTGCCCGGCGCCCCCGCGGTGCCTGCCATCGGGGCTGCGCCCGGCGCCGTCCCGGCCGGCGCCCCCGTGTATGCCGGTGGGCCTGCTGCCGTGGCTGGTGCCGACCAGCGGTTCGCCCTCGGCGTCGGTCTCGGCGCGCTCATCGCCCTCGCCGGCGTGGTCGTCGGCGCCGTGCTGGGGCGGCGTCGCTGATGCGCGCGTTCACCGCGGCGGCCGTCCAGATCGCGCCGGTGGCCGGGGCGCTCTCGGCCGAGGTCGTGCGCAAGAACCTCGACAAGTGCGTCGACTTCACGCGCCGGGCCGTGGCCGACACCGGCGCCGAGCTCGTGGTGCTGCCGGAGTCTGCGACCACCGGCTTCACCCCCGACTGCTCCGTGGAGGAGCTGTGGGACCTCGTCTCCGAGCTGCCCGGACCGGTCATCGAGCCGATCCAGGACGTCGCCCGCGAGCTGGGCGTCCACATCTGCGTCGGCACCTACGAGCGCGGACCCGAGCGGGGCGTGGTCTACAACAGCTCGGTGCTCATCGCTCCCAGCGGTGAGGTGCTCGGCGTCTACCGCAAGACCCACCCGTTCTTCAGCGAGCACGTGCAGCACGGCGGCTGGGTCACCCCGGGCGACACGGTCGCGGTGTGCGACACCGACCTCGGCCGGATCGGCATGATCATCTGCTTCGACGGCGACTACCCCGAGCTCTCGCGCATCCAGGCGGTGCAGGGCGCGGAGGTCATCCTGCGCCCGTCCGCCCTGCTGCGCAGCGCCGACGTCTGGGAGCTGACCTCCCGGGCCCGCGCCTACGACAACCACGTGTTCGTCGTCGGCGCCAACGCCACCGGCATCGACTCGGCCGGCGTGCTCTACTTCGGCAACAGCCACATCGTGACCCCGATCGGCCACATCGTGGCCAAGGCGGCCAGCCACGAGGGCTGGGTCTCCGCGCGGCTCGACCCGGCCGAGGGCCTGAAGTCGCTGACGCCCGGCTCGAACATCAAGCAGGGTTTCGACCACCTGCGCGACCGCAACCTCGACCTCATCAGGAAGCACCGCGAGGACCTCGAGCGCCCGGCGGAGTCCCCCTTCGAGCACTGACGACCCAGATCTCCCCCACGTCTGGCCACTGGCACGGCATACCGGCGCGGAAATCGCGCGGAGACGCCGAGTCGGTGGCCAGAAGTGCGAGATGGTGGCGGGCATGGACTGGACACTCGAGGTCGTCGTTCTCCCCGTCAGTGACATCGACAGCGCGATCGCGTTCTACCGCGACAAGGTCGGCTTCGCGCTCGACCACCGCACGACCACCGACCACATGGACTTCGCCCAGCTGACGCCACCCGGTTCCGGGTGCTCCATCGTCGTCGGCACCCTGCCGTCCCAGCAGGAGATGGCGCCCGGCTCGATGCGGGGCCTGCAGCTGGTCGTGGCCGACGCGGCAGCCGCCCGTGGGGAGCTGCTCGGGCGCGGGGTGGAGTGCAGCGCGGTCACCGTGTTCGACGAGCGCGACGGCGGCACCTTCTTCGGATTCGCCGACCCCGACGGCAACACGTGGGCCGTGCAGCAGATCAAGGCCCGGGCGCAGACGCCGCTGATCCCCCACGAGCACCGCGCCCGCCTCGCCGGCGGCTGACCCCTGCGCCGACCCTGCGCTGACCCATGCGCCGACCCGCGTCCGGCAGGGCCGGGTGGTGAGGTGTTGCGGCATACCGGGGATCCGTTGGCAGGTTGTGCCAACGAAACGGGCGCGCTGCGCCGGTTGAATCGTCGCCAGCGATAACCCCGCGAACCACCCAGACTTCAGGAGCGCGAATGTCCGCAGCGCCGACGCAGCCACGCCGCATCCGGATCGGCATCGACACCGGTGGCACGTTCACCGACGTCGTCGCCTTCGACGAGGACTCCGGCGAGCTGCTCACCACCAAGACCCCCTCCACCCCGAGCAACCCGGCCGACGGCTTCATCAACGGCGTGCACAAGGTGCTCGACATGCTCGGGGCCACCGGCGCCGACGTCACCGCCGTGTGCCACGGCACCACCGTCGCGACCAACAAGCTGCTCGAGGGCAAGGTCGAGCAGCTCGGCTTCATCACGAGCGAGGGCTACGAGTTCATGCTCGAGATCGCCCGACAGGCCGTGCCGGACGGCTACGGCAACTCCTACTTCTGGGTCAAGCCCCCGCGCATCGTCCCCGCCGACTACGTCAAGACCGTCGGTGGCCGCCTCGACTTCGAGGGCAACGAGATCCGCCCGTTCGACGAGGAGCAGGCCGTCGCCGCCGCCCGCTGGTTCAAGGACCGCGGCATCACGACGATCGGCGTCTGCCTGCTGCACTCCTACGCCAACGACGAGCACGAGCTGCGGATGCGCGAGATCCTGCGCCGCGAGCACCCGGACGCCGTCGTCTCCATCTCCTCCGAGGTGCTGCGCGAGTACCGCGAGTACGAGCGCTCGATGACCACCCTGGTCGACGCCGCGGTGAAGCCGAACGTCTCGCGCTACGTCACCAACATCCACACGCGTCTCGACGACTTCACCGGAGCCCACGAGGGCGGCCGCGAGTCGATTCCCTTCTACATCATGAAGTCCAACGGTGGCGTGCTCTCCGCCGACGAGGTCGTGCACCAGCCCATCACCACGGTGCTGTCCGGCCCCGCGGCCGGTGCGCTCGGCGCCGGCCTCATCGCCAGGAAGGCCGGCTTCGACAAGGTGCTCACCTGCGACGGCGGCGGCACCTCGACCGACGTCAGCGTGGTCCTCGGCGGCGAGCCGACCCTGACCACCGAGGGCACGGTCGGCGCCTACCCGAGCAAGATCCCGATGATCGACGTCGTCACCGTGGGCGCGGGCGGTGGCTCCATCGCGTGGATCTCCCCCGAGGGCACCCTCAAGGTCGGACCGCAGTCCGCGGGCGCCGACCCCGGCCCGCTCTGCTACGCCAAGGGCGGCACCGAGCCGACCATCACCGACGCGCACGTCGTGCTCGGCCGGATCCCCCCGCACCTGCTCGGCGGTGAGATCCCGCTCGACACCGAGGCGGCCAAGACCGGCATCGACGCCATCGCGGCCAGGCTCGGCATCGACCCCGACCGGTGCGCCACCGGCATCCTCGAGATCTCGGCGTGGAACCAGGCCAACGCCCTGCGCCAGGTCAGCGTCAAGCGCGGCCTCGACGTGCGCGACTTCATGCTGGCCACCTTCGGCGGCTCCGGCTCGCTGCTGGCCTGCCGCCTGGTCGACATCCTCGACCTCGCGGGCGTGGTCGTGCCGCAGAACCCGGGCAACGTCTCGGCGTTCGGCCTGCTCACGGTCGACGTCAAGAACGACTACGTGCAGACCGCCGTCGCCAAGCACCACAGCCTCGACTACGCCGCGGTGCAGAAGACCTTCGACGAGCTCACCGACAAGGCCGCGAAGGCCCTTGACGCAGAGGGCTTCCCGCGCGACCAGCACCGCTTCACGCGCACCGTCGACCTGCGCTACTTCGGCCAGGCGTTCGAGGTGCGTGTGACGGCGCCGGAGGGCACCGTCGACGCAGCGTATGCCGAGAAGGTCGCCGACGCGTTCCACGCCGAGCACCGCGCGCTGTACGGGTACGACTTCAAGGGTGACCCGCACCAGCAGGTCGAGTGGGTCAACCTGCGGGTCACCGGCGTCGGCCCGATCACCCGACCGGAGCTGCGCGAGGTCGGCACCAACGAGGGCGAGGCCGGCGTCGCCGAGCGCGCCCGCAAGTCCACCCGCCCGGTCTGCTTCGACGCCGAGGTCGGCTACGTCGAGACCGACGTCTACTGGCGCCCCGACCTGCGCGCCGGCGACACCCTCAGCGGCCCGGCCATCGTCGAGGAGTTCGGCTCGACCGTGCCCGTCCACCCCGGCTTCACCGTTCGCGTCGACGCGATCGGCAACCTCGTCATCACCAAGGAGGCCTGAGCGCCATGACGCAGACAGCCCAGACCGCCGCGGCTGCCCAGACCCAGGGCGCCGACCTCGCCGCGATCGTCGCGGCGAAGCCGGTGAACCCCGCAGGCCTGCCCACGGCATACGAGCACGGCAACCGGCTCACCGCCGAGGGCACCACCGTCGACCCGATCATCATCGAGATCGTCGAGGGCACCCTGGCGAGCGTGGAGATGGAGGTCGAGACCGCCATCGCGCGCACCAGCCGCTCGCCCATGATCCGCGACGCGCACGACTTCCGCGCCGGCATCCACGACCGCCAGCTGCGCAAGCTCACCGGCCGCTCCTACTCGGCGCTCGTGCACCCGATCGTGCGGGACTTCCCGCTCGAGGAGATGCAGGAGGGCGACGTCTTCTTCCACAACGACGTCTACGAGTCGGAGGGCGGCATCGGCCACCTCCCCGACCTGTGCGTCACCGTGCCGGTGTTCCACGAGGGCGAGGTCGTCGCGTTCGTGCAGGCCTTCGGCCACCACGACGACATCGGCGGCGCCTGCCCCGGCTCGATGCCGTCGGGCGCCCAGAGCGTCTACGAGGAGGGCCTGGCCGTCCCGCCGATCAAGCTGTGGGAGGCCGGCAGGCCCAACACGGCCGCGCTGCGCATCATGACGCGCAACTCCCGCATGCCCGACAGCCTCGCCGCCGACCTCGACGCCGAGTGCTCGGCCTGCCTGATGGGCGCCCGCCGCCTGTCGGAGCTGTTCGGCCGCTACGGCCGCGAGACGGTCGAGGCCGCCTTCGACGGCATCCTCGACAAGACGACGGAGACCTACCGCCGCGAGATCCTGTCCAAGATCCCCGACGGCACCTACGTCTGGGAGGACTACGCCGAGCACGACGGTGTCGACGAGCCGACGCTGCACACGCAGCGGATCACGCTGACCAAGGTGAGCGACGCCCCGGCCGACCCCGAGAACGGCCGTCCGGCGGGCCCGCGCCTCATCATCGACTTCACCGGCACCGCCCCACAGGCCAAGGGCCCGATCAACCACTGCGGCGACTACGTCGGCGGCAACTTCCTCAAGAAGTGGCTCGCTCCGATCCTGCGCAACCTGGCCGACACCCCGGAGCGGATGGCCGAGCTCGACGTCAACGAGGGCATCGTGCCGCTCATCGAGATGCGCTTCCCGGAGAAGGGCACCCTGCTGACGCCGATCTTCCCGGCGCCCACCAACGCCCGCACCTTCGTCATCCTGCGCCTGCTCGGCGTGCTGGCCGGCGTGGTGGCCAAGGCGGTCGACGGCAAGATGCCGGCCGACCAGGAGACGATCCGCTACACCGGGGTCTACGGCAAGGACCGCGACGGCAACGACTACCTCATGCGCGAGGTGCTCGGCGGCGGCTCGGGCGGCCGCTACTACGCCGACGGCGAGGACACCATCCACGTCGTGCCGGACTCGCGGAACCTGCCGACCGAGTTCACCGAGTCCCGCTTCCCGTTCATCGTCGAGCGCCTCGGCCTCGCCGTCGACTCGGGCGGCGCCGGGCGCTACCGCGGTGGCCTGGGCTACGAGAAGCAGATCCGGATGCTCAAGGACGCCAACTTCATGTCGATCGCCGACCGCTCGATCCTCGCCTGCTGGGGCGTCAAGGGCGGCAAGGCCGGACGGCCGTTCGAGGTCACCATCGACCTCGGTGGCCCGAACGAGCGCGAGGTCGACGCGCTGGCCGACGCCGAGCCCGTGAAGGCCGGCCAGGTCATCCGCATCCGCACCACCGGCGGCGGCGGCTGGGGCGACCCGCTGGAGCGTCCCTACGACGAGGTCGAGCGCGACCTGCGCTGGGGCAAGGTCTCCTTCGACGGCGCCCGCCGCGACTACGGCGTCGTGGCGACCGGCACCAAGGACGACCCGGTCGTCGACGTGGAGGCTTCCGACGCGCTGCGCGAGCAGCTGCGCGCCGAGCGGCCCGCGGAACCCTTCTTCGACCGCGGCCCGGGCTACGCCCGCCTGGCCGAGGGCAAGAGCGCGGCGGATGTCGACTGGCTCTGACGAGCTGGTGACCCCCGGGAGCCCCGCGCCGCGGGTGCTCGTCATGGGCGCGTCCGGCAAGACCGGACGCGCCGTGACGGGCGCCCTTGCCGCGCGGGGCTTCTGCGTGCGCGCCGCCGTCCGCTCGCCCTCCTCGGCGCAGGCCGTGTATGCCGCCGGTGCCGGTGAGCTCGCCGTGCTCGACCTCGCGAGCGGGGCCGGGGTCGAGGGGGCCCTCGACGGCGTGTGGGGCGTCTACCACCTGGCGCCGAACGTGCACCCGGACGAAGTCGAGATGGCGCGGCTGGTCGCCGACGCGGCCGCCCGGCAGGGCGTGCAGCGGCTGGTGTTCCACTCGGTGCTCCACCCCGACGACGCGTCGATGCCGCACCACCTGCGCAAGGCGCGGGCGGAGGACGTGGTGCGGGCGTCGGGGGTGCCGTGGACGGTGCTGCGCCCCGCGGCATACCACCAGAACCTGCTGCCGGCGGCGCTGAGCGGCTCGATCAGCGTCCCCTACTCCCTCGACTCCCCCTTCTCCAACGTCGACCTCGGCGACGTCGCGGCCGTGGCGGCGACGGTGCTGTCCGAGGCGGGGCACGAGCGGCAGACCTACGACCTCGCCGGGCCCGAGGTGCTGAGCGTGCGCGAGATGGCCGCGCAGGCGAGCGAGGTGCTGGGGCGGCCGGTCACGGCTGCGCAGACCCCACGCGGGGACTGGCTCGCCGGTCCCGGGACGGGGCTGCCCGAGGACGCGAGGCGAGACCTGCTGGCCATGTTCTCGACCTACGACCGCGAGGGCCTGGTGGGCGGCAACGCCTGGCTGTGGGCCCTGCTCGGCCACCGACCTACCACGTGGGCAGAGGCCATGGAGGCTGCTCGAAACACCCCTTAATGCCTCTGTAACCCTACGGACCGGTATGTGGGACACCGCCCGAACCGCTGGAGAAAAGGCACAACCGGGACCAGTGGCACCTGTCACATATTGACGACGTACCGCCCTTATCGCGCTGGCACGCTCCTCGCAACGACAGCGGGGCTCCCGGCCCCTGCCGGCAAGGACGCCGGCGCCCCTTCCCCTCTCGGAGGCACTCATGGCTCGTTCGTCCCTCATCCGCCTGGCCGCCCCGACGGTGGCCCTCGCGCTCGCGCTCTCCGCCTGTGGCGGCGGCTCCTCCGGCTCCGGCGGCGAGGGAGGCGAGAAGGAGCTCAAGGTCGCCGCGCTCTTCTCCGGATCGGCCACCGACGCCGACTACAACTCGCTCGGCCTGCTCGCCCTCGAGGCGGCCGAGAAGAACCTCAAGGCCGAGACCGCCCACTCCGAGAGCGTGCCCGTGCCCGACGCCGAGCGCGTCATGAAGGAGTACCTCGCCGACGGCTACAACGTCATCTGGAGCCACGGCAGCCAGTACTTCGAGGCCACCCAGAAGCTGGCCAAGCAGAACCCCAACGTGACCTTCATCGGCGAGTTCGACGACAAGCCGAAGGAGCCGGTGCCCAACCTGTGGGTGCTCGACCGCAACTTCCACGTCGCCTTCTACCCGATCGGCATCCTCGCCGGCGCGACCACGAAGTCGGGCAAGATCGGCTACGTCGGCGGCCTGAGCCTGCCGTTCTCCTACTCCGAGGTCCACGCGATCAACCAGGCGCTCAAGGACAGCGGCTCCTCGGCGAAGGTCACCCCGGTCTGGACCGGTGACTTCAACGAGCCGGCCAAGGCGCAGCAGATCACCACCCAGCTCATCGGCCAGGGCAACGACGTCATCGTCGGCTCGCTGAACCTCGGCATGGTCGGCGCCTTCCAGGCCACCAAGGGCAAGGCTGCCGACGTGCGGGTGACCGCGAAGTACACCGACAAGTCGCAGTTCGACCCCGAGCACTACGCGACCTCGACGATCTACGACTTCACCAAGCCGCTGAACGACATGCTGACCAAGATCCAGGGCGGCACCACCTCCGGCTACTTCCCGCTCGGCTTCGACGCCGGTGTCTCGATCCAGCCGCCGAAGAACGTCTCCCCCGAGGTCGTGACCAAGGTCGAGAAGGCGGTCGAGGACATCAAGTCCGGCGCCATCACGGTCGAGAAGAACCTCACCCCGATCAAGTGACGGGCCGACCCGACATGACCTCGGTGGACGAGTCGCGCCTCGGCGTGGCCCAGGGCTCCTCCGCTCCCCTCCTCGCGATGGAGGGGATCCGGAAGACCTTCGGGCCCGTCGTGGCCCTGGACGGGGTGGACCTCACCGTCGGCCGCAGCGAGGTGCACGGCCTCCTCGGCGGCAACGGTGCGGGCAAGACCACCCTCATGAACGTGCTCTACGGCCTGTACCGGCCCGACTCCGGCAGCGTCGTGCTCGACGGGTCCACCGTCGACATCCGCGACCCGCGGGACGCCATCTCGCACGGCATCGGCATGGTCCACCAGAACTTCCTGCAGGTGGACACCTACACCGTGACCGAGAACATCGTCCTCGGGACGTCGCTGCCCTCGTGGCCGACCGTCGACCTCAAGGAGCCGGCTTCACGGATCGCCGAGCTCTCCGAGCGCTTCGGCCTCACCGTCGACCCCCATGCCGAGGTGGCCCGCCTCTCGGTGGGCCTGCGGCAGCGGGTCGAGATCCTCAAGGCGCTGTACCGCGGGGCCAAGGTGCTCGTGCTCGACGAGCCCACGACGAACCTGACGCCGCAGGAGGTCGACTCGCTGTTCGGCTCGCTGCGGGCCATCGTCGACGAGGGCATGAGCGTCGTGTTCATCACCCACAAGATCCGCGAGACCATGGCGGTCTGCGACGCCCTCACGGTCATGCGCGACGGCAAGCGGGTCGGCACGGTGCGCCGGGCCGACACCTCCGCCGCCGACCTCGCCACCCTCATGGTCGGCGACGACGCGGCGGTGGGACGGGTGACCGAGGTCGTCACGGCCGGCATGGGAGCGCCCAGCGACGCCGTGCCGGCCGACGCCCCTGCCCCCGTCTCCGTCGCCGACACGCGTGACCTGGGCGACGCCCCGGTGCGCGTCACGGTCCGCGACCTCGTGGTGCACAACGACCACGGGGTGGCCGCGACGCACGACGTCGGCTTCGAGCTCCGCCGCGGCGAGATCGTCGGCATCGCCGGCGTGGCCGGCAACGGCCAGGTCGAGCTCGCCGAGGGCGTGGCCGGTGTGCGGGCCCTGCACAGCGGCGCCGTCGAGGTCGACGGCGAGCCGCTCGCCGGTCGGCCGACCGCCGTCTGGCTCGAGTCGGGCGTCGCCTACGTGCCCGAGGACCGGCACCGCGACGGCATCCTGCCCTCGGCCAGCATCATGGAGAACCTCGTCCTCGGTGCCCAGCGCAGCGTCCGGTTCCGCAAGGGCCCGCTGGTCGACTGGAAGGCGGCGCGCCGCCACGCCGAGGAGGCCATCAAGGCCTACTCGATCAAGGCGTCCGGGCCGTCCGCCCCCGCTGCCGCCCTCTCCGGCGGCAACATGCAGCGCGTCATCCTGGCCCGGGCCTTCTCCCACCGGCCGGGCTTCCTCATCCTGCACAACCCCACCCGTGGCCTCGACATCCCCTCGACCCAGTTCGTCTACGACCGGGTCCGGGAAGCCGCGCAGGAGCACTCCGCGGTGCTGCTCATGTCGGAGGACCTCGACGAGCTGACGCACCTGTGCGACCGCATCCTGGTCCTCTACTCGGGCCGGATCGTGGGCGAGCGCCAGCGGGGCCACTACGACCAGTACGAACTCGGCCACCTGATGGCCGGTCTCGAGGACAAGGCATGACCACCACCGCCACCCCGCCCGCCACGACACCGTCGCCGACGACCACGCGCCGAGGCGCCGGGCTGACGCAGACGCTGCTGTCCTACGTCATCGCGGTCCTGCTGGCCTTCGTGGTCTCGGGCATCGTGATCGCGCTCCTGGGGCACTCCCCCATCGAGGCGTTCCGCGCCATCGTCACCACGTCGTTCAAGTCGTCGTTCGGCCTCATCGAGACGGTGCACAAGTGGGTGCCCCTGGTGCTGCTGGCACTGGCCTTCACGATCCCGCTCGCCGCCGGCAAGTACAACATCGGTGGCGAGGGCCAGCTGCTCGTCGGCGCGACCGCCTCGGCTGCGGTCGGCATCACGATGAAGGACTCACCGATGGTGGTCCTGCTCCCTCTCGTGCTGCTGGTCGGCGTCCTCGCCGGCGGCGTCTACGCGTGGATCGCCGCCTGGCTCATGGACCGGTTCGGGGTCAACGAGATCCTCAGCACGGTGCTGTTGAACTTCGTCAGCTTCGGCATCGTCGACTACGTCGCCAGCGAGGTGTGGAGCGACCCGGCCGCCGGGCACCCCACCACGGTGCCGATCGGTGAGGGCGGACTGCTCCCCCTCATCGGGACGCCCCCGCTTCACACCGGTGTGTTCCTGGCGCTCCTGGTGTCGGTGGCCACGGTGGTGGTCATGCGCCGCACCGTGCCGGGCTACGAGCTGCGGGCTGTCGGCACGAACCCGAGGGCGGCCGCCGTCCACGGCGTGCGCATCGGCCGCGTGGCGGTCGGCTCCCTCGTCGTCGGTGGTGCGCTGGCCGGTTTCGCCGGGGCCATCGAGGTCGCCGGCGTGCACGGCAAGCTCATCGAGGGCATGCAGTCCAACTACCTTCTGCTCGGCATCATCATCGGGCTCATCGCGCGGGGCAACGCCCTCGCCGTGCCTTTCGTCGCTTTCGGCATCGCCGTCCTCGAGGTCGGAGCGAGCGCCATGCAGCGCAGCGCCGACGTGCCGATGGAGATGGTCCTGATCGTCGAAGCCCTCATCCTGCTGTTCCTGCTGTTCTCCGACGTCGTCGGGGCCCGTCTGAGGAGGTCCTCGCGATGAACGAGGTCGTGCCGTTCCTGCAGCTCGTCGTCACGGCGATGGTGCCCTACATCCTCGCCGCCCAGGGCACGATGCTCGCCGGCCGCGCCGGGGTGTTCAACGTCGCCCAGGAGGGCGTGATGATGCTCGGCGCCAGCGTCGGGTTCCTCGTCTCCCTCAAGATGGGCGGCAACCCGATGGGCCTGCTTGTCGCCGCCCTCGTGGGCGCCGCCTTCGGCTGGTTCCTGGGCTGGGTCACCACGCGCTTCCGCCTCGACCAGTTCGTGATCGGCCTCGCCCTGTTCTTCGCGGCCGTGGGCATCGCGTCGCTGCTCTACAAGGTGGTCATCGGCGTCACGCTCACCCCGCCGCTCATCGACACCCTGCCTGACGTCACGATCCCGCTGCTCTCGGAGATCCCGGGTGTCGGCCAGATCCTGTTCACGCAGGACGCGATGGTCTACTTCGCGTTCCTCATCTCTGGGTTCCTCTACTGGATGCTCTACCGCACCAACCTCGGCCTCAAGCTGCGGTCGGTGGGCGAGAACCCCAAGGCCGCCGACAGCCTCGGCGTCAGCGTCGCCCGCACCCGCATCTGGTGCTCGACCGCCGGCGGTGCCCTGATGGCCCTGGCCGGTGCCTACCTGCCGATGACCTACACCGGCACCTACACCGAGGGCATCGTGGCCGGGCGCGGCTGGCTCGCCATCGCGCTGGCGTTCTTCGGCGGCTGGCGCCCGCAGTACATCCTCGCCGGCTCCGCCTTCTTCGCCGGCATGGAGGTGCTCGCCCTGCGCGTCCAGGTGGGCGGCATCGACATCCCGCACCAGTTCATCTCGATGCTGCCGTACGTCGCGACGCTGCTCGTGATGATGTTCGCCCTCCGGTGGGCGAGCGTCCCCGCCTTCCTCGGTCGCAACTACGACCGGGAGAGCAGGCACTGACGACGACCCCACGTCAGGTGCCCGACGGTGCCCCCGGCCCCCAGACCCTGGGCCGGGGGCTTCGTCGTCCCCCGGTTCCCCGGGTCCGACTGGGCAACATCTGACAGCGCGAGGACCCTCCAGCCATCGCGGGCTGCCAGCGTCCTCCCCCGACGCCGCGCCTAGGCTCGACCCCACGGCATACCCCGGCTCACCTGTCGAACCGTCCCATCAGCACCAGGAGCACACCGTGACCGCACCCCTCGAGGGCACCACCGTCATCGACCTGTCCCGAGCGCTGGCCGGCCCGCACGCGGGAATGATGCTCGGCGACATGGGCGCTCGCGTCATCAAGGTCGAGTCCCCCGGCGCCGGTGACGACACCCGCGGCTGGGGCCCGCCCTTCGTGGGGCCCGAGGACGACCCGATCTCCACCTACTTCCTGTCGTGCAACCGCAACAAGGAGTCGGTGACCCTCGACCTGAAGTCCGACGACGGCCGCGAGACGCTGACCCGGCTGGTGCGCCACGGCGACGTGCTCATCGAGAACTTCCGTCCCGGTGTGCTCGACCGCCTCGGCTTCACGGTGGAGCGCCTGCACGAGATCAACCCCGGGCTCATCGTGCTGTCGATCAGCGGCTTCGGGCACGACGGGCCGCAGGGTGGGCGCGCCGGCTACGACCAGATCGCCCAGGGCGAGGCGGGCCTGATGTCGCTGACCGGCCCCTCCCCCGACCAGCCCACCCGCGTCGGCGTGCCGATCGGGGACCTGCTCGCGGGCATGTACGGCGCCTACGGCGTGGTGGCCGCCCTGCACGAGCGGAACCGCACCGGCAAGGGCCGCGTCGTGCGCACCTCGCTGCTGGCCGCCATCGTCGGCGTGCACGCCTTCCAGGGCACCCGCTACACCGTCGCCGGCGAGGTGGGCCACGGCCAGGGCAACCACCACCCGTCGATCACCCCCTACGGCCTGTTCGAGTGCAAGGACGGCATGCTGCAGATCGCCTGCGGCAGCGAGGGCCTGTGGGTGAAGCTCGCGACCGCCTTCGGCATCGACCCGGCTGCGGAGGGCATGGCCACCAACCGCGAGCGGGTCGCCCACCGTGACGCGGTCAACGCCGCCGTCAACGCCGCGTTCGCCGACCGCACCCTCGCCGACCTGCTCACCACGCTCGACGAGATCGGCGTGCCCGCCGGCGAGGTGCGCACCCTCGACCGCGTCTACGAGTGGGACCAGACCCGCTCGCAGGGCCTCGTGCTCGACATCGACCACCCCGTGCTCGGCTCCATCGAGATCCCCGGACCGCCGATCCGCTTCGACGACAACGCGTATGCCGGTGGGCGGGCTGACCACCTCGCCCCGCCGATGCTGGGCCGGCACAACGACGCGGTGCGCGCCTGGCTCGACGAGCAGGACCAGGCGTGAGCGAGAAGCCGCGCCGCCTCGGCGCCCTCGAGCTGCTGGAGACCGTGCTCGACGAGGGCAGCTGGAAGAGCTGGGACGTGGCCCCGGTGCAGCCCACCGAGGCCGACAGCGCGTATGCCGCGGAGCTCGCCGCCGCCGCCGAGAAGGCGGGCACCGACGAGTCGATCATCACCGGCGAGGGCACCATCCGCGGGCGCCGCGTCGCGATCATCGCGGGTGAGTTCCGGTTCCTGGCCGGGTCGATCGGTGCGGTCGCGGCCGAGCGGATCGTGCTGGCCTTCGAGCGCGCCAAGGAGGAGGAGCTGCCGCTCTTCGCCGCCCCCTCCTCCGGCGGCACGCGCATGCAGGAGGGCACACCGGCCTTCGTCGGCATGGTGAAGATCAGCGCCGCCTGCGCGGCGTTCAAGTCGGCGGGCCTGCCGTACCTCGTCTACCTGCGCCACCCCACGACCGGCGGCGTCTTCGCGTCGTGGGCCTCGCTCGGCCACGTCACGGTGGCCGAGCCGGGCGCGATGGTCGGCTTCCTCGGCGCCCGCGTCTACGAGGCGCTCTACGGCAAGCCCTTCCCCGAGGGCGTGCAGACCGCCGAGAACCTGTTCGAGCACGGCCTCATCGACGCCGTGCTGCCCGTCGAGGCCCTGGCCGAGGTGGCCGACCGTGCCCTCAGCGTGCTCATGGCGCCACGCGAGGACCTGCCCGACGTGCCCGAGATCCCGAAGGAGCAGCTGCCCGACCTGCCGGCGTGGGAGTCCATCACCCGCAGCCGCCGCGAGGACCGGCCGGGTGTGCGGGCGCTGCTGCGCCTCGGTGCCACGGACGTGCTGCCGCTGCACGGCACCGGTCAGGGCGAGTACGACCCCGGCATGCTGATGGCACTGGCCCGCTTCGGCGGCGCCCCCTGCGTCGTGCTCGGCCAGGACCGGCGCGGCCAGACCGTCGAGGACCCGTTGTCCCCCAAGGGGCTTCGCGTCGCCCGCCGCGGCATGCGTCTGGCGCACGAGCTCAACCTGCCGCTGGTCAGCGTCATCGACACCGCCGGTGCGGCGCTCTCCAAGGAGGCCGAGGAGGGTGGCCTCGCCGGTGAGATCGCCCGCTCCCTCGCCGAGCTCGTGACCCTCGACGCCCCCACCCTGTGCGTGCTGCTCGGCCAGGGCACCGGCGGTGGCGCGCTGGCGGTCATGCCGGCCGACCGCGTGATCTGTGCTCAGCACTCCTGGCTGTCGCCGCTGCCGCCCGAGGGTGCCTCGGCCATCCTCTACCGCGAGACCAGCCGTGCGCCGGAGCTGGCGGCCAGCCAGCGGGTCCGCTCGCTCGACCTGCTCGCCGACGGCATCGTCGACCGCATCGTCGCCGAGCACCCCGACGCGGCGGACGAGCCGGAGCAGTTCTGCCAGCGCATGTCGCAATCCATCCAGCACGAGCTGGCGACCTTGGCGCGCATGGACCGGCAGGAGCGCCTGCAGGCCCGGCTCGACCGCTACCGCAGGCTGGGCCGGAACTAGGACAGCGGTGCCACCTCGCCCCCATACTCACCGTCATGGGGGCGGGGTCAGTGAGTCGAATGCCGCGGCGGCGCCTGCGCGTCCGCGCGCCGGCTGGTGGGTGGTCCTGACCCGCCACATCGCGGCGGGGACGTTGCTGGCCGCTTCCCTGTTCGCCGTCATGGCGGTCACGGGGATCGGCACGGGAGCCGGCCCCCTGGGTCCCCACCTCGGCCACGGCTCGAGCATCACGAGGGACGTGGGCGCCGAGGTCACCGTGGGCAACGTGACCCTGGTCAACGAGGGTCTCTTCCCTCTCGAGATCGAGAGCATCCGCCCACTGCCCGAGCACGGAGCCGACGCGGGCGTCGCCGTCACGGCGGTGGAGGTGGCCCCGCTTCCGCTGGTCGACACGCGCGGCTACATCGGCATCGCAGACGGCCGCGGGTACGAGGAGGTTCCTGCCTCCCAGCGCCGCCCATCCCAGGGCGCTGTGCTCCCCCGGCGCACGGACGCCCAGGACCGGGCAGGCCTGGTGCAGGTCCTCGTCCGCTACCGGCTGGCGCGCGAAGGCACCTGGGTCTACCGCGGCTACGAGGTCACCTACCGCTCCGGGCTGGTGCGGCACCGGACGGTCCTCGACGTCACCATGGCGGCCTGCGCCCCGACGTCGCAGTTCCCCGACGGCTGCCCTGTGCACGACTGAACGTCGGCGCCGCGCTAACCGGTGCCCCAGCCAGCGGGGCAGCGGTTAGCCCCCTGCACCGCGAATCGCGGTGCGACAGCAGGCGAGGACTGCCTGGAGTCGAGCGCCACTGCGCACCGGAGCCGGTCAGGTGACCCACCCGCTCGACGTGACCTACGCCCTGGCGCCCTAGCCCCACGTCGCAGGGCAACCCGGCAACTTCCACGACCTGCTCGACGTCGCGACAGCCCGCGAGCTGGTCGAGTGGCTGGCAGCCCTGCACACCGCGACCCCCGACCTCCTCGACCGCGGGGCGCGACCCTGGGTCGACGACCTGCGGGTGCCCGGCCGGCCCCTGCAGGCCGCCCTTGTCGAGCGCTACCGCCTGGCCTGGGCGAATCGGCACGCTCGAGGAGCTGGCCGCACGGCATACATCTCCCAACAGCGGGCGGATCGTTGGGCAGGAGGTGCCAACGCGGGCGGACCCCGAACCTCCCTAGGCTCGCGCCCTAGACCAATGGAGGTGGGCATGAGGGTCCTCGTCGCGCTCGGCGGCAATGCCATGACCGGCCCGGACGGCAGCGCCGCCCCCAAGGAGCAGCGCCACGCCATCGCCCGGGCCATGGAACACATCGCCGGGCTGGTCGAGGCGGGTCACGACGTCGTGCTGACCCACGGCAACGGACCACAGGTCGGCAACCTGCTCGTGAAGAACGAGCTCGCCGCCAGTGTCGTGCCGCCCGTCCCCCTGGACTGGTGCGGGGCGCAGACGCAGGGAACCATCGGCTTCACGATCCTCGACACCCTCGAGTGGTCGCTGGGCCAGCGCGGCGTCGACCGCCGCTGTGCCGCCCTCATCACCCGCACGCTCGTCGACGCCGACGACCCCGGCTTCACAAAGCCCACCAAGCCCATCGGGCGCTTCCTGCCACGCGAGCAGGCCCAGGTGCTCATCGACCACGGGCAGACCTGGGAGGACCGCGGAGAGAAGGGCTGGCGCCGGGTCGTCGCCTCCCCCGAGCCCATCGAGGTGCTCGAGACGCACACGCTCCTCACGCTCATCGACTCCGGCTACGTCGTGGTGGCCGCAGGCGGCGGCGGGATCCCGGTGATCCGCACCGAGGAGGGCAAGGTCCGCGGCGTCGAGGCCGTCATCGACAAGGACCTCACCGCCGCCGTGCTCGCCCGCTCGGTGCACGCGGACGTTCTCGTCATCGCCACCGACGTCGAGAACGCCGTCATCGGCTACGGCACGCCCGACGCCCGTCCCCTCGGCCGGGTGAGCCTCGCCGAGATGGAGGAGTATGCCGCGCAGGGCCACTTCGCGTCCGGCTCCATGGGCCCCAAGGTGGAGGCGGCGCTGCGGTTCGTCCGCAGCGGCGGGCAGCGCAGCATCATCACCTCGCTCGACCGCATCACCGAGGCCATCGAGACGCCGGGCCAGGTCGGCACCGTCATCGAGAACGTCCAGCAACAAGCAACGAACCAGAAAGGTGAGTCACGTGCCCGAGCCCATTGAGGTCCGCAAGGTCCCGATCCACAGCGTCGCGGACGCCTCCGAGCTCGCCAAGCTCATCGATGACGGCGTCATGGAAGCCAGCCGCGTCATCGCCATCATCGGCAAGACCGAGGGCAACGGCGGCGTCAACGACTACACCCGCATCATCGCCGACCGGGCGTTCCGCGAGGTCCTCATCGAGAAGGGCGCCCCGGCCGAGCAGGTCAAGCAGGTGCCGATCGTGTGGTCCGGCGGCACCGACGGCGTCATCAGCCCCCACGCCACGATCTTCGCGACCGTGCCCGCGGAGAAGGCGGAGCAGTCCGACGACCTGCGCCTGACCGTCGGGTTCGCCATGAGCGAGCCGATCAAGCCCGAGGAGATCGGGTACGTCGGCATGGTCAAGAAGGTCGCCGACGGCGTGAAGGTCGCCATGGAGCGGGCCGGCATCACCGACCCGGCCGACGTGCACTACGTGCAGACCAAGACCCCGCTGCTCACCATCCACACCATCCGCGACGCCAAGTCCCGCGGGATGAAGGTGTGGACCGAGCACACCCACGAGTCGATGGACCTCTCCAACGGCACCACCGGCCTCGGCATCGCCGTCGCCCTCGGCGAGATCGAGATGCCGTCGGACGAGGACGTCATGCACAACCGCGACCTGTACTCCTCGGTCGCCTCCTGCTCCTCGGGCGTGGAGCTCGACCAGGCGCAGATCGTCGTCGTCGGCAACACCCGCGGCATCGGCGGCCGCTACCGGATCGGCCACTCGGTCATGAAGGACGCCCTCGACCAGGACGGCATCTGGGAGGCCGTCAAGAGCGCCGGCCTCGACCTGCCGGAGCGTCCGCACTGGACCGACCTGCAGGGCCGCCTCGTCAACGTCTTCCTCAAGTGCGAGGTCAGCCAGGACGGCACCGTGCACGGCCGCCGCAACGCGATGCTCGACGACTCCGACGTGCACTGGCACCGCCAGATCAAGTCCTGCGTCGGCGGCGTCACCGCAGCCGTGACCGGCGACCCTGCCGTCTTCGTCTCGGTCTCCGCCGCCCACCAGGGCCCCGACGGCGGCGGCCCCGTGGCCGCGATCGTCGACCTCGGCGAGGGCGAGCCCACCGGCTACCGCTGGAGCCGCTGACCCAGGTCCGACGCATCACCGGTTCGGGGTGTTGCCGAGTGCTGTGGCGCTCGGCAACACCCCGAACCGCGTTGGGGGTCCTTGTCCCCGAGACCGCCCCCGGCCCTGCGTGCCATGATGCGCGGGTCATGGACACCGAGCTGGTCGAGATCCGCGAGTTCCTGGCGCAGCACGCGCCGTTCGACACGCTGCCCCGCCCGGTGCTCGAGCGCCTCGTCTCCCGCCTCGAGGTCCGCTACTTCCGCCGCGGGAGCGTGCTGCTCGCGGTCGGGCAGCACACCGACGTCATGTACGTCCTCCGGTCCGGGGCCATCGACATCAGGGACCGCGACGGCGAGCTCGTCGAGCGCTCGGAGAGCGGCACGTCCTTCGCGATGTCCCCGCTGCTGCAGGAGACGCCCTCGTCCTACGAGTTCACCGCCATCGAGGACTCGCTCGTGCTGGCCGTGCCAGCCGAGGCGTTCCTCGAGCTGTGCCGCGAGCACCCGGACTTCAAGGCCTTCTTCGACCGCCGCCACCGCCAACGAGCCCAGCAGGCGCAGTTCACCGCGCAGATCGCGGGCCGACGCTTCGCGGGGCTCAGGGTCGCGGCCCGCGACCTGGTCGCGCGAGCGCCCGAGACCGCCGACTCGCACGTGAGCATCCGCAAGGCCGCCGAGACCATGCGCAGCCGTGGTGTGTCGTCGCTGTTGGTCGTGCGCGGCGGCCGGTTGGTCGGCATCGTCACCGACCGCGACCTGCGCAACCGTGTGCTGGCCGAGGGTCGCGACCCCTCCTCTCCCGTGGCGTCGGTGATGACGGCGAACCCCGTGACCGCCTCGCCCGACGACCTCGCCTTCGAGGTGCTGATGGAGATGGTGGCGCGCAACATCCACCACGTCCCCGTCGTCGACGACGGCCAGCTCGTCGGCATCGTGACCAGCACCGACCTGATCAGGCTCGAGCAGGCCAACCCCATCTACCTCGTGGGCGACCTCCGCAAGGCGAGCAGTGTCGAGGAGGTCGTCAGGCTGAGCGCCAGGCTGCCGCAGGTCGTGCAGCAGCTGGTCGAGCAGGACGCCTCCGCCGACGACGTGGGCCGGGTGGCCACCGCCATCGGGGACGCCACCGGCCGCCGCCTGCTCGACCTCGCCCTTGCCGGCCTGGGCCCCGCCCCCGTCCCCTGGTGCTGGGTGGCGCTCGGGTCGCAGGCCCGCCACGAGCAGGGCCTGGCCAGCGACCAGGACAACGCCCTGCTGCTCTCGGACGAGGCCACCCCCGGCGACGCGGCCTGGTTCGAGGCCCTCGCCCGGAGGGTCAGCGACGACCTCGCCGCCTGCGGCTACGCCTACTGCACCGGTGGTGTGATGGCCACCAACGCAAAGTGGCGCCAGCCGCTGGGCCAGTGGAAGCGCACCTTCGCCGGCTGGATGACGACGCCGCACCCTGACGCGGTGCTCGCCGGCAGCATCTTCTTCGACATGCGTCCCCTCCACGGCGCCGCGGAGCTGTTCACCAACCTGCAGGACCACGTGCTCGCCCAGGCGCCCCACCGGACGACCTTCCTGGCCCACCTCGCCAAGCACGCGGTCTCCAACCACCCGCCGATCGGCTTCTTCCGCGGGTTCGTGCTCGAGGGGGCGGGCGAGCACGTCGACACGCTCAACCTCAAGCGCAAGGGCCTCGGCCTCATCGTCGACCTCGCCCGGGTCCACGCCCTCGCCGTGGGCACGCCGCACGTCAGCACCCTGGCCCGGCTGCGGGCGGTCGCGAGCGCCGGCCGGCTCAGCGCCGAGGCGGCGGCCGACCTGGCCGGGGCCATGGAGTTCCTGGGCCAGGTGCGGCTGCGCCACCAGGCCAGCCAGGTGAGGTCCGGGCGGGCACCCGACAACTACGTGGGCCCCGACGAGCTCAGCGCGTTCGACAAGCGCCACCTGCGTGACGCCTTCCAGGTCGTCAAGCAGGGGCAGGCCGTCCTGGCCCGCACCTACCCGCTGCACTACCTGTCATGATCCTGCGCAGCTCCCCGGACCGGCGTCGCGCCCGGCAGCTGGCGGCCGGCCCCCAGGGGGCGCTGCGCGTCTACCTCGCCCAGCCGTTCCCCCCTTCGGGCACGGACCACACGAGCCTGCGCCTGCTGGCGGTCGACCTCGAGACGACCGGGCTCGACCCCGACCACGACCACATCGTCAGCATCGGCTTCGTGCCCGTCGACGGCACCAGCATCGTCCTCGCGGGTGCCGGCCAGGTGGTGGTCCGCAGCGCCGGCGGCGTGGGGCACAGCGCGACGGTGCACGGTCTCACCGACGACCGGGTCGCCGCCGGGCTCGACCTGCCCGCCGCCCTCGACGTCCTGCTCGGGGCGCTCTCCGGGCGGGTGCTGCTGGCCCACCACGCGGCGATCGAGCAGGGGTTCCTCGACGTCGCCTGCCGGCGGGTGCACGGACAGCACCTGCCCTCCGTCGCGGTCGACACGATGGCGCTCGAGCACCGGCTGCTGACCACGGGGTGGACCCAGGAGCCTGCTGCGGGGAGCCTGCGCCTGGCTGCAGCCCGCGCCCGGCACGGGCTGCCCCGCTACCGGGCGCACGACGCCCTCACCGACGCCCTGGCCTGCGCCGAGCTCTACCTCGCGCAGGTCGCCGAGATCGGCCGCGGCCGACCGGTCACCCTGCGCCAGCTCACCCGCTGAGGAGGTCAGTGCGCGAAGTGCCGCGTCCCGGTGAAGTACATGGTGACGCCCGCAGCCGTCGCCGCGTCGATGACCTCCTGGTCGCGCATCGAGCCACCCGGCGCCACGACCGCGCGCACGCCCGCGTCGAGCAGCACCTGCAGGCCGTCGGCGAAGGGGAAGAACGCGTCAGAGGCCGCCACCGACCCGCTGGCCCGCTCCGCCCCCGCCCGTGAGACGGCGAGGTGGCAGGAGTCGACCCGGTTGACCTGGCCCATGCCGACGCCGACGGAGGCGCCGTCCTTGGCGAGCAGGATCGCGTTGGACTTCACCGCGCGGATCGCCTTCCAGGCGAACGCGAGATCGGCCAGAGTGGCCTCATCGGCGGCCTCGCCCGACACCAGCGTCCACCGCGACGGGTCGTCGCCGCCGCCCTCGACCTCGGCCTCGACGGTGTCGCGCGCCTGCATGAGCAGCCCGCCGGAGATGGGCCGGATCTCAGCCCCTTCCCGGGCCGGTGGGGCACAGGTCAGCAGCCGGATGTTCTTCTTGCCCTTGAGGATCTCGAGCGCGTCGTCGTCGAACGCCGGCGCCACGACGACCTCGGTGAAGACGTCCTTGACCGCCTCGGCCATCGCGGCGTTCACCGGCCGGTTCGCCGCGATGATCCCGCCGAACGCCGAGACCGGGTCGCACGCGTGGGCCTTGGCGTGGGCGACGTCGATGGACCCGCCCACCGCGATGCCGCAGGGGTTGGCGTGCTTGATGATCGCCACCGTCGGCTGGTCGCCGTGGTCGTGGGCCGCGCGCACCGCGGCGTCGGCGTCGACGTAGTTGTTGTAGGACATCTCCTTGCCGTGCAGCTGCTCCGCCTGAGCCAGCCCCGGCTGCGGGACGAACCCGTTGGTGTAGAGCGCCGCCCGCTGGTGCGGGTTCTCGCCGTAGCGCAGCACCGCGGCCTTCTCCCAGGTCGCCCCCACCCAGGCCGGGAAGCCGGTGCCGTCGGAGGTGTCGGTGACGACGTTGCCCATCCACGACGCGACGTTCACGTCGTAGGTCGCCGTGTGCACGAACGCCTCGGCCGCGAGCCGCTGCCGCTGCGCGAGGGTGAACCCGCCGCCGCGCACCGCCTCCAGCACCGAGCCGTATGCCGTGGGGCTGGTGACGATGGCGACGCTGGCGTGGTTCTTGGCCGCCGCCCGCACCATCGTGGGGCCGCCGATGTCGATCTGCTCGACGCACTCGTCCTGCGAGGCGCCCGAGGCCACGGTGTCGGTGAACGGGTAGAGGTTGACCACGACGAGGTCGAAGCCCTCGACCCCCAGCTCCTCGAGCTGGCGCACGTGGTCCGGGTTGCGGGTGTCGGCGAGGATGCCCGCGTGCACGCGCGGGTGCAGGGTCTTGACCCGGCCGTCGAGGCACTCGGGGAAGCCCGTCAGCTCCTCGACCGGCGTGACGGGCACCCCGGCCGAGGCGATGCGCTGCGCGGTCGATCCGGTCGACACGATGGCGACGCCGGCCTCGTGCAGCCCGGCGGCCAGCTCGTCGAGGCCGGTCTTGTCGTAGACGGAGACCAGGGCCCGCCTGATCGGTCGGCGCTCCACGGGCGACGGTGCGGTCTGCTCGCTCACGGGATGGTGGCCTTTCGGTCGGTGACGGTGAGTCCTTCGCGGGCCGCGCGGCCCACGACGTCGACGAGCAGCTGGCGCTCGACGGTCTTGATGCGCTCGTGGAGCGACTCCTCGGTGTCGTCGTCGCGCACGTCCACGGCGGTCTGCGCGATGACCGGCCCGGTGTCGACGCCGGCGTCGACGACGTGCACGGTGCAGCCGGTCACCTTGGCGCCGTAGGCCAACGCGTCGAGCACGGCGTGCGCCCCGGGGAACGCCGGCAGCAGGGCCGGGTGGGTGTTGACGACGGTGAACCTGCCGAGCACCGCGGGGCCGAGGAGCTTCATGAAGCCCGCGGAGACGACGAGCGACGGCGAGAAGGCGCCGATGGCCTCGGCCAGCGCGACGTCCCAGGCGGCGCGGTCGGCGAAGTCGCCCACCCGGCACACGAACGTCGGTATGCCGGCGCGTCCGGCCCGGTCGAGGCCGGCAATGCCGTCGCGGTCGGCCCCGACGGCGAGGATGCGCACGCCGTAGGCCGGGTCGGCGGCGGCGTCGATGAGCGCCTGCAGGTTGGTGCCGCTGCCGGAGACGAGGACGACGATGCCGGCGGGCCCGTCGGGGACGGGCGCTGCGGTGGCGGCGTCGGGCGCGGTCACGCTGCGACCCTAGCGCCAAGCCCAGGCACCGCGGCCGCCGCGTCCGCTCCGCGGGCGCCCCGACCTCGTATGCCGCAGGAGCGGCTTTCGCGGCGCCTGCACCCGTAGGCCGCCCCTGCGGCATACATCGTCGTCAGGGTGCGGCCCCGCGCAACGCCTCAGCACGTCGTGCGCGGCCTCGGCGGTTCAGCGGCGCAGGCGCCAGCGGTCCCAGGCGAGCACGACCCCCGCGCCGAGCGCGAACTCGACGAGCAGGGCCAGGGCCATCGGGCCGGCCGGCGCCCCGAGGTCGGCCAGCCGGTCGGAGCCGAGCGACCCGCCCGCGACGGCGTCGAGCAGTCCGATCGCGCCCGCCGCGAGCGCCACGGCGGTGCCCGTCACCAGCAGCTTGGTGCGGGTGGTCGACAGCAGGGCGAGCGAGCGCAGCGAGCGCCACCCGATGAGCGCGCCCACCCCGACCGGCAGCAGTCCCAGGGCAGGGAGCCAGCCCGGGAAGGCGCCGGGGTCGGGCAGCGCCCCGAGCACGGGCACCATCGGCATCAGGCCCGAGCGGGACCCGGTCCAGGTCGTGGAGGCGCCCTCGACCACCGAGAACCCCGTCCCGGCGAGGAAGGAGACGGCCCACAGGCCGAGGTTCGGCAGGCACAGCACCTGCGCCACCGTCAGCAGGACACCGCCCACGACGCCCGGGGCCAGCGCGTCGTGCAGGTGGGCCACCTGGCCGAACCGCAGCACCACGAGGAGCACCACCGTGGCCAGGCCCAGACCGAGCATCGCGCCGGCCCCGGCGGCTGCGGGGCGCACCGCCCGGCGGACGACGTCGGGCACGAACGAGGGACGGCCCCAGCGAGGCCCGGCGAGCTCCGGGTCGTGCGAGAGCAGGCGCACCGCAGCGGCAGCGACCGCGACCGCCGGCACGCCGAGCAGCGGCAGCACGAGGCCGAGCACCTGCGGGCGGGGCGAGGAGGCCGCGGCGACGGCGGCCCACAGCGCCGCGCACCCGGCATACCCCGCCGCCCACAGGCCGAGGGCGCGCACCACGGCGTGCGGCAGCAGCCCCCACCGGTGCCCGGCGGAGGGGTGCCCGTCGGCAGCCTCGACGGCGCTGCGGAAGGCACCCCAGGTCGCGGCGCCGACCAGGCCGAGGCTCAGCAGCAGGGGGACGAAGGCGATGGAGGCGGTGCCGGCGCGCAGCCAGCTGCCGCCCGCCAGGAGCCACAGGCTCGCCCCGACGCCCAGGGCGTCGGTCCAGGGGACGGTGCTCCTGGGACTGGCGACCCAGGCGATGAGGGCCGGCAGCACGACGACGAGCGAGGAGGCCAGGGCGGTGCCGGCACCGGCAAGCAGGTACCGGTGCCACGGGGTCTGCCCGTCGGGCGCCCCTCCCCCGCTGGTCGGGGACGGGACACCACGCAGCAGCTCCATGACACTCATCAGGAGTCCATGGTCGCGGAGGATGCGCAGAGCCTCGGGGTGCAACGCCGGGCGCGACCAGAAAAGTGGGGTGCTAGCCCGCGCGCTCCCTGAGGTGGCGGGCCACCGCGCTGAGGTCGGCACCGCCCAGCCCGGCAGCGACGGCCTCCCCCACCACCTCGCGGTTGACGGACAGCTGCGGCATGACCGCGCCGACCCGGCTCGCCAGGGCGTCGGCCAGCGCGAGGTCCTTGGCCACGAGGTCGAGGGCGAACGCCACCGGCGCGTCGTCGGGGTGGAGGAACGCCTCCCGCTTGTACGCCACGAAGGGTGCCCCCACAGCGCTTGCCGCGATGACGTCGTAGGCCGCCGCCCGCTCCACCCCTGCGCGCTCGGCCAGCACCAGCGCCTCGGACAGCGCCACGTCGAGCGCGTGCACCATCGCGTTGACGACGAGCTTCATCGTGGCCCCGGTGCCGAGCGGCCCGAGGTGCACGATGCGGCTGGCCATGGCCTCCAGCGCCGGTCGCGCCTGCTCGAGGCCCGCCGCCTCGCCGCCGGCCATGACGAGCAGGGAGCCGGCCTCGACCGAGGCGACGCTGCCCGACACGGGCGTGTCCAGCAGCGTTGCCCCGGTCGCGCTGACCGCCGGCTCCAGGGCCCGCAGGGTGTCGGGGTCGACGGTGCTCGTGTCGGCGACCACCTGACCGGCCCGCAGCCCGGCGATGAGGCCGTCGCTGCCTTCGTAGGCAGCCCGCACGGCGGCGTCGTCGGCCAGTGACACGAGCACCACGGCCACCCCGTGCACGGCGTCGCGCGGCGTCGGGGCCACGGCAGCCCCGTGCCTCGCCGCGACCGCCTCGGCCCGCTCGCGGGTGCGGTTCCACACGGTCACGTGGTGGCCGGCGCCGGCCAGGCGCCCCACCATGGCCGACCCCATCCGGCCCGTCCCGAGCAGGGCCACACGGAGGGCGGCGGTCACAGGACCAGCCACCCGCCGTCGACGTAGAGGTTGACCGCGTTGACCGATCCGTTCTCGAGCAGGAAGTCGACGGCGCCCACGATGTCGGCCATGGTGGCCAGGCGGCCGGTGGGCGTCCGGCTGCGGTAGCCCTCGAGCACCCCCTCGGGCTTGCCCGCCCAGAACGGGCTGTCGCCCACGATGCCCGGGTGGATCGCGTTGACCCGGATCGGCGCCAGCTCGTGCACCAGCGCGTTGACCATGCCGGTCACGGCGCCGTTCACCGTCGAGACGGTCAGCGACCCGGGGTAGGGGCGGTCCTTGGCTCGACCGCCGAAGACCACGATCGACGCGCCCTCCCCCATGCCGGGGCGCAGCGCGTGGATCACCTCGGCGTAGCCGATCAGCTTGATGGTCGCCAGCCGCGTCGCCCGGTCGATGTCGTAGTCCGCGATCGAGTTCGCGTCACGGTCGATCGCGGCAAGCACCAGCCGGTCGACCGGCCCGACGTCGGCGAGCGCCTCACCGATGGTGTGCGGTTCGGCGAGCTCGAGGGGTATGCCGCGTGCGGACGCCCCGATCGACGCCGCCACCTCCTTGGCGCGCGTGGCGTCGCGCCCGGTGAGCACGACCTCGTCGCCGAGGAGCGCCCGGTGGCGGGAAACCTCCAGCCCCATGCCCGACGTGCCGCCGATCACCACGGTCCTCATGCCGACCCTCCAAACTGCTGCCTCAGGTAGTCCCAGTCACGGGCGAACCGGTAGGAGTGCCGACCCGGCGGCTGCGGCGCCTGCGTCTCCAGCCAGCGCACCGGTCCGTCGCCCACGTTGCGGAAGCCGTGCACGCAGCCCACGCCTGCCCAGGCGACGTCGCCGACCCCGAGCCGGTACGCCGTGCCGTCGAAGGTGGCCTCCACCGCCCCCTCGACGATGAGGTAGGTCTCCTCGAACGGGTGGTCGTGCGCGCCCGCCACCCCGTCCGGCTCGTACTGCACCATGAACATCGTCGACTGCGTGGCCCCGAGGTCGGAGTCGACCATCATCTTCACCGCGATCCCGCTGTAGACGAGCAGGGCGGTGCGCATGCTCGCCGAGACGGCCAGCCGGTCCTGCGTCTGCAGCTCGGGGTCGAGGGCAGCCGCGTCGATGTGCCCGTAGCGCCGCGTCCGGGGGTCCCGCACATCGGCCCCGATCGGCTCGGTCTCGGCCAGGGCAGGCAGCACGAAGGTGTCGTGGTCGTGCTCGGGCCGGGGGGTGGGCGCCGACATCCTCGCGAAGACCGCGTCGCCGGAGCCGTCGTTGCGCAGCGAGTGCGGGACCCCGATGGGGACGAGCCCGTAGTCGCCGGCCGCCAGCCGCACCGCCTCTCCCGGCGTCTGCACCACCACGTGGCCCTCGAGGACGTACAGGCTCTCCTCGTAGGAGTGCACGTGCGGCGGCAGGGAGCCGCCGGGCTCGAACCGGCCCAGGCCGAAGCCGGTGTGCACGGCCGGGGTGCTGGCGTCGACGACCGGCCACGCGGCATACCCCTGCGCCCCCGCGAGGGGGCCGGCGATCGGCGCCCACCGCGTGGACTCGGCCCGGCGGACGAGGTGGTGGGTGGTCACGCAGCCGGCTCCTTCGCCCTGGCGGCTGCCTCGACGAGGTGGTCGCGCGACGCCTGGACCCGGGACACGGCTGCGCCCAAGTCGGCCAGCAGCCGGAAGTCGCGCTTGCGGAAGGCCCCGCCGACGATGACGTGCTCGACGTTGGAGACGTCGGCCGAGAGCGTCACGGCGGCCACGGGGTCGTGGACGGGCGCGATCCCGATGGCGCGCGCGTCGATGACGACCACGTCGGCCTGCTTGCCGGGGGTCAGCGACCCGGTGCGGTCCTCCAGCCCGGCCACGTGCGCCCCGTCGAGGGTGGCCATGGTCAGCATGTCGCGGGCCGTCAGCATGGTCTCCGGGGTCGGGTCGCCCGACTCCCAGGTGAGGGCGTTGACCCGGGCCCGTTCGGCACCGAAGGCCGCACGCATCTGGGTGAACATGTCGCCCGGCACCGTGGTGACGACGTCGATCGACAGGCTGGGCCGGAGGCCGAACTGGCGCGCCTTGTTGACCGGGGGCCACCCGTGGCCCATCTGCAGCTCGACCTGCGGGGCGATCGAGATGGTGCCACCGGTGTCCTTGACCCGCTGCCACTCGTGGTCGCTGAAGTAGCAGCAGTGGATGAAGGTGGTGTCGGGCCCGAGCAGGCCGAGCCGGTCGAGCTGCTCGACCATCGCGTACCGGCCGGCCAGCCGGCCCATGCCCACGTGCACCGTGACCGGGATGCCGAGCTCGCGGGCCATGCCCCACTCGGCCTGCACGACCTGGTCTTGGGTGAAGCCGGGGCCGCGGGTCGCGAGCGCCATGGTGAGCAGGCCGCTGTCGGAGGAGAAGTAGGTCTCGCGGACGCGCCGCACGTCGTCGGCGGGGATCGCCTCGGCGCTGAAGAACCAGTACTTCTCGAGCGAGGTGTTGGCGCTGCCGTAGGCGTACTGCGCGCGGATCCCGGTCTCCTGCAGGCCCCGGATCGCGGCGTCCGGGTGCTCGGGGGTGTTGTTGATGTGCGACCAGTCGACGAGGGTGGTGATGCCGGCGTTGAGGCACTCCAGCGAGCCGGCGACGTTGCTGGCGTAGACGTCCTCGGGCCGGTAGAGCGGCGCGAAGGTGTCGAGGACCTCGACGAAGTAGTCGTCGAGCGTGGCGTTGGGCGCGCAGTTGCGGATCGCCGCCTCCCACGTGTGCCGGTGGGTGTCGACGAAGCCCGGGACCACGATGCGGCCCGTGCAGTCGACCACCTCGGCGTCGGCGTCGATGCTGGCCTCGACACCGGCGATCCGGTCGTCCTCGATGAGCACGTCCCCGGTGGGGAGGTCGCCGATCTGCGGGTCGACCGACAGCACGGTCCCGCCCTTGAGGAGGATCTTGCCCATTGCTGCTCCCTTCCTGACGGCCGCGTGCACGGCCGCGCTGCGCTAGTAGGAGACGAGCCGCCGCACGGCGGCGACGACCTTGTCGACCGTGGGGATGACCTGCTGCTCCAGGGCATCCGCGAACGGGAGGGGGACGTTGTCACCGGCGACCCGGCGCACCGGGGCGTCGAGCAGCTCGAAGCCCTCGTCGGCGACCACCGAGGCGACGGTGCCGCCCCAGCCACCCTGGTAGGGGTTCTCCTCGACGACGAGCAGCCGGCTGGTCCGCTCGAGGGAGGCCAGCACGGTGCTGACGTCGAGGGGGATGAGGCAGCGCAGGTCGACCACCTCGACCGAGACGCCGTCGCCGTGCAGCCGCTCGGCAGCCTCGAGCGCCATGGGCACGGTGGCCGCGAGCGCGACCACGGTGACGTCGGTGCCCGCGCGGGCGATGTTGGCCTTCCCGAGCGGGATGGCGTGCTCCGGAGGCGCTGCCGGGCCCTTGCTGGCGAACAGGCCCTTGTGCTCGAAGAACACCACGGGGTCGTCGCTGCGGATCGCAGAGGCCATCAGGCCCACCACGTCCGCCGGCGTCGACGGCGCCACGATCTTCAGGCCCGGCACGGCGAGGGCCCAGTTCTCCACCGACTGCGAGTGCTGCGCGCCGAACCCGAGACCTCCGCCGTTGGCCGTGCGCACCACGAGCGGCACCGTCACCTGGCCGCCGGTCATGTAGCGGGCCTTGGGGATCTCGTTGGCCAGGTAGTCCCAGCAGCAGGCGAGGAAGTCGCTGAACATGATCTCGGCCACCGGGCGCATGCCGGTCATGGCGGCCCCCATGGCGGCGCCGACGATGGCCTGCTCCGAGATCGGGGTGTCCCAGACCCGCTCGGGGCCGAACTCGTCGAACAGCCCGACCGTCGTCTTGAACACGCCGCCCGCCGCGCCGATGTCCTCGCCCAGGCAGACGACCCGCTCGTCGCGCCGCATCTCGCGCGCGATGCCCTCGGCGACCGCGTCGCGGTAGGTCATCACCTCGGAGTCCCCGGCGCCGGCCTTCACGTTCGCCATGCCGCACCTCCGTCCGCCCAGACGTCGGTGTACGCGTCGGCGGGGTCCGCCGGTGGGGCCGCCTGGGCCGCCCGGACCGCCGCCGTGACCACGGCGGCGGCGCGCTCGGCGGCGGCGTCGAGGTCAGCCTCGGTCGCACCCTCCCCGAGGAGGCGGCTGCGGGCCACCAGCAGCGGGTCGCGGGCCATCCACTCCTCAACCTCCTCGACGGGCCGGTAGGTCGCCGGGTCGGTGCGGCTGTGGCCGAAGTGCCGGTAGGTCAGCGCCTCGATGACGGTCGGGCCCGCACCGCTGCGCGCCCTCTCGACGGCCCGGCCCACGGCGTCGTGCACGGCCACCACGTCGTTGCCGTCGACGACGACTCCGGGCATGCCGTTGGCGGCCGCCCGGTCGGCAGCGGGGTTGGGCACCGCCGTGACCGTGTGGATCGCGGTGTACTCCATGTAGCGGTTGTTCTCGCAGACGAAGAGCACCGGCAGCTTCCACACGGCCGCGAGGTTGAGCGCCTCGTGGAAGGCGCCGATGTTGGTGGCTCCGTCGCCGAAGAACGCCACCGCGACCTGGCCGCTGCCCCGCAGCTTCGCCGACCAGGCCGCTCCGGCGGCCATCGGCAGGTGCGCTCCCACGATCGCGTAGGAGCCCATCATCCCGTGGTCCGCCTGGGTGAGGTGCATCGAGCCGCCCTTGGCACGGCATACCCCTGTGTGCCGTTGCATCAGCTCGGCGAGGCAGCCCTCGGGGGTCGCGCCGCGGGCGATCGCGTGGTGGTGGCCCCGGTAGGTGGCGAAGACGTAGTCGTCGGGCCGCAGCGCGGCACTGGCCCCCACTGCCACCGCCTCGTGCCCGGCCGCGAGGTGGGTGGTGCCCTTGACGAGCCCGCGCAGGAACAGGTCGTGCGCGGCCTTCTCGGTGCCGCGGATGACGGCCATCTGCTCGTACCAGCCGAGCAGCGTGGCGGCGTCCACCGGGGCGGCGGTCTCGGTGCTCACGGCTCCCCCCGGCCCTGGGCGGTGTTGAGGTGCGACTGCGACTCGCGGACCGGCGCCAGGGGCCCGCCGACCGTCCAATACCGCTGGCCGGCGATGAGCAGGTCCTCGGCCGGGAACTTCGTGATGACCTCGCAGCCGTCGGCGGTGACGACGACCTCCTCCTCGATCCGGGCGGCCGACCAGCCGTCGCCGGCGGGCCAGTAGGTCTCAAGGGCGAAGACCATGCCCTCCTCGAGGGTCTCCGGGTGCTCGAGCGAGACCAGGCGGCTGAAGATCGGCTTCTCCCAGATGCTCAGGCCCACGCCGTGCCCGTACTGCAGCGCGAACGCCGCCTCCTCGCTGGCGAAGCCGAACTCCTGCGCGGTGGGCCAGACCTCGACGATGTCGGCGGTGGTCGCGCCGGGCCGCACCCGGGCGATGGCCAGGTCCATGTACTCCCTGCACCGCGTGTAGGCGTCGCGCATGGCCGGCGACGCGCTGCCGACGGCGAAGCAGCGGTAGTAGCAGGTCCGGTAGCCGAGGTGGCTGTGCAGGATGTCGAAGAACGCCGGGTCGCCGGGCCGCACGATGCGGTCGCTGTAGACGTGCGGGTGCGGTGCGCAGCGCTCCCCCGAGATCGCGTTGACCCCCTCGACGAACTCGCTGCCGAGGTCGTAGAGCACCTTGCTCACCAGGCCCACGCACTCGTTCTCGCGCACGCCCGGTCGCAGGAAGCCGTAGAGCTCCTCGTAGGCGGCGTCGACCATGGAGCAGGCCTGGGTCAGCAGCCCGATCTCGTCGGCGGTCTTGATGCGGCGGGCCTCGAGGAACACCTGCTGGCCGTCCACCACGTCGAGGCCCTCGGCCCGCAGCGCCGCCAGGATCGGCATCTCGACGATGTCGACGCCGAGGGGCTCGCCGTCCATGCCGTGCTCGCGCAGCACCGTGGCGACCTTGCGGGCCACCTCCTCGGCGGTGCCCGAGTCGGGGTGGAAGGCGCCCCGCAGGGTGGAGATGCCGGCGCGGGCGCGCTTCTCGCCGTCGAGCCACGGGTTGAACAGCTGGTGGTGGCGGGCTGCCGAGCCGAAGTCCCACAGCACCGGCTGGCCGCCGCGCGGCAGGACGGCGAACCGGATCAGCTTGTCGAGCGCCCAGGTGCCGATGTGGGTGGAGGTGAGGTAGCGGATGTTGGAGAAGTCGAAGCACAGCAGCCCGCCGAGCGAGGATGCCTCGAGCCCGGCCGTGATCCGCGCCAGGCGGTCGCGGCGCAGCCGGTCGAGGTCGATGCGCTGCTCCCAGTCGACCGCATTGGGGCCGTAGGTCCGCACTGCCATGGTGACCCGCCTCACACTCGTCTCGGGTTACCTGCGATTACGCCACCGGACCGAGCGGGGTGTCAAGTATTACTTCACATGACGTATGCCGTCGGGCAGACACGCCGGCGCACCTCGCGACAGGTGTACAGTCACACTGCACGCGGGCCGCCCGCGCACCCGGCTGCGGAAGGGAATCGAACCCGATGCCCGAACCCACTCCCCCGTCGGCCCCCTCCGGCCCCGAGCCCACGGCCGAGAACCTCGGCGCCGCCCTCCGCGCGGCCCGGGAGGCACGCGGCCTGTCCCTGCGCGAGGTGGCCCGCCAGGTGGAGGTCTCGCCGAGCTTCGTCTCCCAGGTCGAGCTCGGCAAGGCCAAGCCGTCGGTGGGCACCCTCTACGCGCTGGTGTCGGTGCTCGGCATCTCGCTGAACGAGCTGCTCGGTGCCGGCCCGGCCGATGGCCCCGCCCCTGACCCCGCCGACGCCCCCACGCCCACCCCCGCCGCCTGGCCGCGGATCGACGCGCCGGTCGTGCGCGCCGGCGAGCGGCGGCGGGTGCAGATGTCGGGGGTCGTGTGGGAGCGACTCACGGCCGACGACCCGCTCGTCGACTTCCTGCACGTGGAGTACGGCCCCGGCAGCGCCTCCTGCCCCGAGGACGACATGGTCCGGCACGGCGGGCGCGAGTACGGCGTCATCGTCACCGGCCGGCTCGAGGTGCAGGTCGGCTTCGAGACCTACTCGCTCGGGCCTGGTGACTCGATCCACTTCGACTCCTCGACCCCGCACCGGCTCAGCAACCCGCACGGGCAACCCTGCACCGCGGTGTGGTTCGTCCTCGCCCGCCGCGACGACGCGCGCGTCCCGCCGACCGCGACCCCCGCCGCCTGGGCGCACCTGCCCGGACTGCTCTGACCCCCGGCGAGAAACTGCGGCCGGGCCGCAACCCTCGCGGTGGGGCCGCGCGTCTGGTGGGGTGAGGGGGGCGAGCAGCCCGACCAGATCCGACTGCACCAGGAGAGGGCGGCGACGACAGCGATGCCGACGCAGGGCACCGAGGCCGACTTCGACGCGTTCTACCGCGGCACCGCGCGACGCGTCGTCCACCTCGTCTACGCCACGACCGGTGACCTGAACCTCGCCCAGGACTGCACGCAGGAGGCCTACGCCCGGGCCTGGCAGCAGTGGGGGCACGTGCACACGTACGACGACCCGCTCGCCTGGGTGCGCACGGTGGCCCGGCGGCTGGCGATCTCGGCCTGGCGCAAGCAGTCGAGCCAGGACCGCGCCTACGAGCGGCACGGCGAGAGCACGGCGGCGGCCACCGGCCCACCCACCGAGGACCGGGTGGCGGTCATCGCCGCCCTGCGCACCCTGGCCGAGCCCGTGCGCGAGGCCGTCACGCTCCACTACATCGGCGACCTGAGCATCGAGCAGATCGCCCACGAGACCAACACTCCCGCAGGAACCATCAAGGCCCGCCTGCACCGAGGCCGCGCCCAGCTGGCGGCGGCCCTGCGCCACGAGGAGTCCCACCATGGCTGAGACCGACACCTGGACTCCGGCCGACGACGAGTACGTCCGGCGGTCGCTGGGCACGCTGAAGGCCGACGTCGACACGCTGCCGCTGGCGGACGTGCGGTTCGTCAAGGCCCGGGGCAGCGCCCGCCGGCGGCGCACCATGCTGGGCTGGACCGCGGGTGCCGCGGCCGGGGCCCTGGTGGCTGCCGTGGTCGGCTTCTCGGCCCTCGGCGGTGACAACGCCAGCCAGCCCGTCCCGCCCGCGACCAGCACGACCACCACTCCGGCTCCCACCACCCCGGTGGACCGCCAGGCCGTCTCCCCGTTCCTGCGCGAGCCCGGCGCGCTGCCGCTGGCCAAGGAGTGGAAGCTGGCCCTCGGGTGGTCGAGCGACTTCGGCACCGAGGCGGTCACCAGCTACGAGGCGGACCCCTGCCTCGGCTCCACCCAGCTGGGCAGGCCCGTCCAGGCGGAGACCCTGCTCTCGGCGCAGGGCAACATCCAGGGCGGCCAGACCCGGTGGGCGGCGACGTCGGGCTCGGCGTCGGGCGCTGCCGCCGCGGTCGCACGCGCGATCGGCTCCTGCCAGCAGGGCGAGTTCGCGGTGACGCCCGTGCAGACCGACTCCTGGCCGCGGCTCTACTCCTACAAGGCCGGCGGCGCCGGGTCAGGCTGGTATGCCGTGGCCACGGCCGGGAAGCACCTCGCCGTGGTCACCGTGACCGAACCCGACCACCCGTCGAGCGAGTTCTCCCGCGAGCAGGTCGAGCGCCTCGCGGCCATCGCCACCCAGCGGCTGGAACAGTACGGCGACACCAGCCCCACGACCGCGGGACCGTCACCGACGACAACCGCCGGGGACGACATGCCCGTGGTGGGGTCCGAGCCGCTGCTGCCCTCGAGCCTCTTCGTGCCGGCGTCGCAGTGGTCGTCGAAGCTCCTGGGCAAGGGCCAGCGCACGTATGCCGGCGAGGGCGACCAGGAGGGCTCGGCCTCGATCGTGCAGTGCGAGACCGACGAGTTCCAGGCCGGCATCGGTGGCCGCTGGGGCATCGTGTCGATCCGCGCCGGCAGCGGCGACGCCAACTACATCGGCAAGCAGCGGGTGAGGCTGTTCGAGGACGCCCAGGGCTACGAGCTCGTGCAGGCCGACATCAGGCGCCTCGACACCCTGGTCATGAAGGGCTGCGGCACGGCGGAGAGGCGCACCACGGCCAAGCGCGGCCCCGTTCCGCAGACCTGGCTGCTCACCACCGAGGTCAGCGGCGAGGCCACCGGGACGATGTACCAGTGGGTCGGGATGACGGGAATGCAGACCGAGGGGGCCGTCAGCACCCTCGTCTTCCACGGCACCGACGACGGCCAGGGCTTCACCGGCACCGAGGCGCAGGGCTTCGCCGAGCTCGAGCGCCTCATGGATCTGGCCCGCCTGCCCTAGGCGCGCACGCGGCATACGCGCCGTGCCACAACGACGAGCGGCCGGCCACCTCATCGAGGTGACCGGCCGCTGTCGTGGAAGGCCTTGCGGCAGAACCTACTTCTGCAGGCCCTGCATGATCTCGCGCATGAGCTGGGCAGTCTCGGACGGCGTCTTGCCGACCTTGACGCCGGCGGCCTCGAGGGCCTCCTTCTTGGCCTGCGCGGTGCCCGAGGAGCCGGAGACGATGGCGCCGGCGTGGCCCATGGTCTTGCCCTCGGGGGCGGTGAAGCCCGCGACGTAGCCGACGACCGGCTTGGTCACGTTGTCCTTGATGTAGGCCGCGGCCCGCTCCTCGGCGTCGCCACCGATCTCACCGATCATGACGATGGCGTCGGTCTCGGGGTCGTTCTGGAACGCCTCGAGGCAGTCGATGTGGGTGGTGCCGATGATCGGGTCACCGCCGATGCCGACCGCGGAGGAGAAGCCGAACTCCTTGAGCTCGTACATCATCTGGTAGGTCAGCGTGCCCGACTTGGACACCAGGCCGATGCGGCCGCCACCGGCGATGTCGGCGGGGATGATGCCGGCGTTGGACTTGCCGGGGCTGATGAGGCCGGGGCAGTTCGGGCCGACGATGCGGGTGGTGCCCTTGTCCTGCGCGTACGCGAAGAACTCGGCGGTGTCCTTGACCGCGATGCCCTCGGTGATGACGACCGCGAGCGGCATCTCGGCGTCGATCGCCTCGACCACGGCCGACTTGGCGAAGGCCGGCGGCACGAAGATGACCGACACGTTGGCGCCGGTCTCCTTCATCGCCTCGGCGACGGTGCCGAAGACGGGCACCGTGGTGCCGCCCTCGAAGTCGACGCTGGTGCCGGCCTTGCGCGGGTTCACGCCGCCGACGATCGCGGTGCCGGACTTGAGCATGCGCTGGGTGTGCTTCATGCCCTCGGAGCCGGTCATGCCCTGGACGATGACCTTGGAGTTCTCGTCGAGAAAGATTGCCATTGGTGTGTATCCCTTACTTCGACGCCAGCTCGGCGGCCTTGCGGGCGGCGCCGTCCATGGTCTCTTCGATGATCACGTGCGGGTGGTTGAACTCGGCGAGGATGCGCCGGCCCTCCTCGACGTTGTTGCCGTCGAGCCGGACGACGAGCGGCTTGTTCTCCTCGTCGCCGAGCTTCTTGAGGGCGCCGACGATGCCGTTGGCCACCGCGTCGCAGGCGGTGATGCCGCCGAAGACGTTGACGAACACCGACTTCACCTGCGGGTCGCCGAGGATGATGTGCAGGCCGTCGGCCATGACCTCGGCCGAGGCGCCACCACCGATGTCGAGGAAGTTCGCGGGCTTCTGGCCGCCGAACTCCTCACCGGCGTAGGCCACGACGTCGAGGGTGGACATGACCAGCCCCGCACCGTTGCCGATGATGCCGACGGAGCCGTCGAGCTTGACGTAGTTGAGGTCCTTCTCCTTCGCGGCGGCCTCGAGCGGGTCGGCCGCGGCCTTGTCCTCGAGCGCAGCGTGGCCGGGCTGTCGGAAGTCGGCGTTGGCGTCGAGGGTGACCTTGCCGTCGAGGGCGATGATCTCGCCGTCCTCGGTCTTCACCAGCGGGTTGACCTCCACCAGGGTGGCGTCCTCGTCGCGGTAGACCTCCCAGAGGGACTTCAGCACCGGGACGATCTTGGCGCCGGTCTCGGCGTCGAAGCCCGCCGCGTCGACGATCTCCTGGGCCTTGGCGTCGTCGATGCCGGTGTTGGGGTCGACCGCGACCTTGGCGAGCGCCTCGGGGCGCTCGACCGCGAGCTGCTCGATCTCCATGCCGCCCTCCTTGCTGCACATCGCGAGGTAGGAGCGGTTGGCCCGGTCGAGCAGCAGCGAGAAGTAGTACTCCTCGGCGATGCGGGCGCCCTGGGCGATCATCACGGTGCCGACGGTGTGGCCCTTGATGTCCATGCCGAGGATGGCGCGGGCGTGCTGCTCGGCCTCGTCCGCGGTCTTGGCGACCTTGACGCCGCCGGCCTTGCCGCGCCCGCCGGTCTTGACCTGGGCCTTGACGACGGTGACGCCGCCGCTCCTGGGGCCGATCTCCTCGGCGGCCGCGCGGGCCCCCTCGGGAGTGGTCGCGGTCTTGCCGGCAAGCACCGGCACTCCGTGCGCCTCGAACATGTCGCGCGCCTGGTACTCGAAGAGATCCACGGGTGAATCCGTCCTCATCTGCGAAGGGGGTGGTCCGCGCCCGAGACTAGCCCTGTGCCGGACGAGGGCGCCTCTCCGGGTCGTGGGAAGGGACCAATCTCACGCTACCGGCGGGTATGCCGCGTGGCCGGGCTCAGCGGACCGTGACCGCCTGCCCGGGCGCCACGAGCAGCACCCACACGGTGCCGGCAGGGTCCATCGTGAGAGCCGTGCCGCCGGAGGCGAACGAGGTCGGGGCGGCGAGGCCCTCGCGCGACCAGGTGCCCGGCCACGCCCTGCCGCCGCGCAGGACCGTGGCCTTCCCCTCACCGGTGAGCTGCACCACGGGGGTGGCGGCCCCGGTCACGTCCTTGTTCTTCGAGGCCGTCGTCGTGACGACCTGCACCACCACGGTCGCCGCTCCGTGCTGCTTCCCCTCCGGATCGACGTCGGGCTTGCCGTCCGTGGAGAGCAGGTACTCCTTGCGCCCGGCGTCCCAGGCGAACGCCACCTGCGTCGCGGGCCACCGCACGGACACGGAGGTGGCCGGGGCGCCTCCCTCCGGCGCCGGCCCGAACGTCAGGCCGGGGTCGGTGGGCCGGGCACTGCCCTTCGCGCGGGCGAGGAGCGCCTCGGGGTCGCCGATGACGTTGTAGGGCGCCTGTCTGGACTTCTCGCGGCGGTAGCCCTGGCTCGACTCGGCGTAGCTGAGGTTGACCTGCTCCCCCTTGTCGAGGAAGCGGTTCGTGTAGGACGAGGCCCCTGAGTACGCGAAGGCGATGGGCCCGTAGTTCCCGAGGATCGCCAGGTCGGACTCGCGGGCGCTGCGCACCGGGCCGACCTCCTTCGGCATGGTGCTGGAGTAGACCGCCAGCAGCCTCGTCAGCCCGCCCTCCACGGGCTCGACGTAGACGACGTCGGCCTCCGCCTTGCCGAGGTGGGGGTGCGCCTTGGCCGTGTTGTCGATCTTGACGGCGAGGGCGGGCCCGCTCAGCGGGCCGGTCGGGGTGGGCGTGGGGGTGGCAGTGCTCGTGGTGCGGCTCGGCTCGCCGCCATCGGAGCAGGCTGCGGCGCCGAGGGCGGCCAGGACGGTGAGACCGGCAGCGACCGCACGCGCGCTCATGGTCGAAGGATAGGCCGCCACTGCCCAGCCCTCCCTCAGCCGACCGTCACGCCCTGGCCCGGGGTGACGAGCAGCACCCATACCGGCCCGCCGGGGGCCAGGGTGATGGGCTTGCCGCCCGCCGTGAGGCTGGTCGGTGCCGTGGCGCTCGCACGCTTCCACGTCCCGGACCAGGCCTTGCCGTCGCGCAGGACGACGACCTTGCCCTTGCCGGTCAGGTCCACGAGCGGTGTGGGCATCCCGTTGACGTCGCGGTTGCCCGACAGGTGGCTCCCGACGTACTGGACCACCACCGTCGACGCCCCGTGCTGGCGCCCGTCGGGACCGACGTCGGCCTTGCCGTCCGTGGTGACGAGGTACTGCCGCCGCTTGGCGTTCCAGGCCAGGCTCACCCGGCTGGCGGGCCACCGTGCGGTCACCGACGCCGCCGCGGTGCCGCCCTTGGCGGGCGGGCCGAAACGAAAGCCGATGTCCTTCGGCGTGACGCTGCCTCCGGCCCTTGCGAGGAGGGCCGCCGGGTCGCCGATGACGTTGTAGGGCGCGGGTCGCGAGCGTTCGCGGCGGAAGCCCTCGCCCGAGGCGTCGTAGCTGAGGTTCACCTGGCGGCCTCTGGCCAGCGCCCGCACCGTGTAGGCCGAGCCGCCCGAGTAGGCGAACGCGACCCGGCCGTAGTTGGCGACCAGGTCGATGTCGGACTCGCGGGCGCTGCGCACCGGGCCGACCTCCTTGGGCAGGCGGCTGGAGAACACCGCCAGCAACCGGGTCAGCCCGCCCTCGACCGGCTCGACGTAGACGACGTCCGCGACGTCGAGGCCGACTCGCGGCCGGGCGCTGGGCGTGTTGTCGATCTTCACCGCGAGCACGGGGCCGCCTCGCAGCGGCACCAGTGCCGGCGTCGGGGTCGGCGTGGCCGTCCGGGTGGGGGCGGTCGTGGTCGAGGGCGATGTGGGGGCGGCAACCCGGGCCGGCTCCCCGCCACCACAGGCGGCGAGGGCCACCGCACCCGTCAGCACCGTGGTGACTGCAGCAGCGGCGGTGCGGCGCCGGTCGTTCCCTCGGCGCCCGCGGTCAGACGTCATGGCCCCGCAGGGTAGGGCGCGCTGCCCCGGATCCCGGTGAGGCACGACGGAAGCGGCCCGTGATCCGGCCGAAGGGACCGGGTGCGGACCCTCCCGCACGCGCGAGGGACCCCCGTGCCACGTCGGGCGCCGTGGGGCGGGGGTCCCTCTCGGCGAGCGTCAGCCGACCGTCAGTGCGGTGTCGTCGACGACGAAGGACGTCTGGAGCGAGGAGTCCTCGTTCATGAGGAACTTCACCGAGATCGTCCTGCCCTTGTAGGCGATGACGTTGAACGACTTCTGCGTGTAGGTCGAGTTGGTGCCCACGTTGGAGTAGGTCGCCAGCGTCGACGTCGTGGAGCCGTCGACGACCTGCACCTTCATGGTGTCGTAGGCCGTGCTGCCGGACTCGGCGGTGTCGGTGCGGAGCCAGAAGCTCAGGGTGGCCGACGTCGCCGTGGACGGGATGGTGACGCTCTGCTGCTCGGTCTCGGTGCTCGTCGAGCCGTTGCCCCCGAGCCACATCTTCCACGAGCCGGTGCGGGCCGGGCGCCCGGTGTTGCTGGTGATCGGACCTGCCGTGCCGGTCCAGCTCACGGCTCCCGACTCGAAACCGGGGTTCTGCAGCAGGTTGCTGCCCGAGGGCGGCGGGGTCGAGCCGCCGCAGGTCTCGGCGCCGGCCGGGACGGAGATCGCGGTGAACGCCTTCTCCACCGCGGCGCACGTCGCGCTCGTCGCGCCGTAGAGCTCCTTGGCCGAGGCGATGGCGCCCTCGCGGGCGGCGGAGTAGGTGCTGCCCGACGTGAGCTTGGTGGCCAGCGTGCGGTACCAGACCTTGGCGATGTTGTCCCTGCCGGCTCCGGTGACGGCCGGGGCGCCGCCGCACGTCGTGCTGGTGTAGCTGACGCCGTTGATGGTCTTCGAACCCGAGCCCTCCGAGGCCAGGTAGAACCAGTGGTTCAGGGGCCCCGACGAGTAGTGCGGGTCGAGGTTCTTGGTGTTGGTGGTCCAGCAGTCCTGGCTCTGGCCGTCCCGGCTCGGGCGGTCCATGTAGCGAAGCGGCGTGCCGTTGCCGTTGATGTCGATCTTCTCGCCGATGAGGTAGTCGCCCACGTCGGCGCCGTTGCTGGCGTAGAACTCCACCGAGGCGCCGAAGATGTCCGAGCTCGCCTCGTTGAGGCCGCCGGCGTCGCCGGAGTAGTTGAGGTTCGCCGTGTTCTCGGTGACGCCGTGGGCCATCTCGTGGGCAGCCACGTCGATCGAGGTGAGCGGCTTGGTGTTGCCCGACCCGTCGCCGTAGGTCATCTGGGTGCCGTCCCAGAACGCGTTGACGTAGGCGTTGCCGTAGTGGACGCGGCTGCGGGCACCGGTGCCGTTGTTCCAGATGCCGTTGCGGCCCTGCACGTTCTTGAAGTAGGCGAAGGTCTTCTCCGCGCCGTACTGCGCGTCGACGCCGGCGGTCTGCCGGTTGCTCGGCGAGCCGGTGCCCCACGTGTTGTCGGCGTCGGTGAACTGGGTGCCCGTGCCGGACGTGGCACCGTTCAGGTCGGTCGTGTAGTTGCCGACGCTGTCGCGCAGCTGCCAGGTCGAGCCGGACGAGATGGTGTTCAGGGTGACGGTGCCGGAGTACTGCGAGTTGCCGGTGCCGTTCTTCACCTCGTCGTATGCCGTGATGACGGCGCCGCTGTCCGCGTCGACGATGGTGTGCAGCCGGCTGGGCGTCTGGTCGGCCCGCACACCCTCGGTGAGGACGTCCCACGCCAGGCGGGGCGCCTTGTCGTTCGCCCAGACGACCAGCTCGCCGTCGTTGCTCCTCGGTGAGTAGCCCGCCCGGCGCGCAGCGGAGCGCTCCGCCTCGGACTCGGCGACCGCCGGTGCGGTGGAGGCCACTGCGGCCCTGCCGCTGGCGTTCCACCACACGCGCTCGGTCGAGCCGGCCGCGCTCTTGCGCACGACGAAGTCGCCGCCGAGGACCCGCAGCCCCCGGTACGTGCGGTCGTAGCGCACGTGGCGGGTGCCGTCGGCGTCGACGACCACGTCGCGCACGGTCAGCTTCTCGTCGCTGGACAGGCCCATGGACTGGCGCTGGCGGTCGGCCTGGGCCTGCTCGGCGACGACGGCCGGCCGGGTGTCGGACGAGGGGGTCGCGGCGGGAGTGGCTGCGGCGCCCGCAACGGGCGCGGCGGCCACAGCCGCGGCGACGGCGACGCCGAAGGCGGCACCGGTGGACAGTCGGATCACGGGTGGGTCTCCTCGATGGATGGGTCCGGCCCTGGGTGTCGCGGACCTGAAGGAACGTCGCGCCCCCTCCTGACTCGGCGTCGTTCACCGCGGGGTTCGGCGTGGTGGTGACCCAATCGACCCGCCCGTGCGGAGGTCAATGCTCCTTGCGAAGACTTTGCCAAACACGTGGGAAGGCAAGGCAGACAAAGGTTTTCGGCCCCGGATCGTCAGCGCCGAGCAAAGGCCCGGTCACCTCTCCGCGCCGACCACGCGAGCGGCGTCCACGTCGTGGTCGCCACATCTCAGGAGCCGGACGGCTCGGGCCGGCCCGTAACCGACCGCGCCGCGACGTCGTTGTCCGACCAGAGGGCAGCGCCAGCGTCGGCCCGCCCCTGTCCGGGAGGTACCCATGCCGCATCGCCCGAAGACCGTCCGCACAGCTCTGGCCGTGCTCACCGCCGTGGCCTCGGCCGCGGTCGTGGCCACGCAGCCGGTGACGGCGGCCCCCCGGGAGCGACAGCAGGCACTCGACGCGGTCGACACCTTCACCGGCCTGTCCTTCACCGTGCCCGCCGGCAAGGACGACCTCGGCCGGCCGCAGAGCTGCACCATCGACGCCGACCTCTACCGGCCGCACTCCGCCGGTCCAGACCACCGGGTGCCCGCGATCCTCACCACCAACGGCTTCGGCGGGAGCAAGGCCGACCAGGCCGGCATCGGCCGGGCCTTCGCCCAGCGCGGCTACACCGTGCTCTCCTACACCGGCCTCGGCTTCCCCGACAGCGGCTGCAAGATCTCGCTCGACGACCCCGGCGTCGACGGCGTGGCGGCGCGCTCGCTGGTGACGTTCCTCGGCGGCGGCTCGTCCGCGGCATACGACTCGGCGAACCTCGGTGGCGTGCCCGCCGGGCCGGGCACCCTGAACGTCGACTTCACGACACTCGACGACGCCGCCACCCACGACCCGCGGGTCGGGATGATCGGCGGGTCGTACGGCGGTCAGATCCAGTTCGCCACGGCCGCGGTCGACGACCGCGTCGACACGCTCGTTCCCCTGATCACGTGGAACGACCTGCGCTACTCGTTGGCCCCCAACAACACGAGCTTCACCACCGGCACGACCTACGCCGACTCCAACCCCGGCACCCAGAAGATCGGATGGGTCTCGCTGTTCTTCGGCGTCGGCATCGCCGACGGCATCACCGGGGCGAGCATCGACCCCACCCGCAACGTCGGGTGCCCCAACTTCGTCCTCGAGGCGTGCCGGGCCAAGGCCACCCTCGACACCCTCGGCTTCCCCACCGACGACACCTACCGCCTGACCGACCGGGTGTCCGTGGCGCACTACCTCGACGACGTGGAGGTGCCCACCTTCCTCATCCAGGGGCAGAACGACACCCTCTTCAACCTGCAGGAGGCGGTGGCGACCTACCGCGGGCTCAAGGAGCGCGGCGTGGAGGTCTCGATGGCCTGGCAGTCGTGGGGCCACTCGGGCGGGGCGAACGGCCACAGCGGCGCCGCCCCCGGCGAGCTCGACCTGAGCGGCGCCGACATCGAGGGCACCTACCTCGGCCGGCGGATCAAGGACTGGTTCGACCACCACCTCAAGGGCACCACGGCCGACGCCGGCCCGGAGTTCGCCTACTTCCGCGACTGGGTCGACTACAGCGGGAGCGCGGAGCCGGCCTACGGCACGGCGGACTCCTACCCGGTCGGCACGCGGCAGACGTGGTACCTCTCGGCGGCGGACGAGCTCGTGACCTCCCGGGCCGCGGTGCTGCCCGGCTCGAAGAGCTGGTCCAACCCCGGGGGCGGCGCGTTCGCGTCCTACTCGGAGGTCTCCGCCCTCGAGGGTGCCGTCGACCTGCCCGAGGGCACGACCACGCCGAGCGACGCCCCCGGCACCTTCGGCGCCTGGACCACCCCCGCCCTCTCCGCACCCACGACCATCGTCGGCGCGCCGACCCTCGACGTCCGCTTCGAGTCGCCGGTCGTCGCGGCCACCCAGGCGACGGGACCGGCCGGGCAGCTGCAGGTGTTCGCCAAGATGTACGACGTCGCGCCCGACGGCACGCAGACCCTGGTGCACAAGCTCATCAGCCCGGTGCGGGTCGCCGACGTGACCCAGCCCCTGCGCATCGAGCTGCCGGCGGTCGTGCACCGGGTGGAGGCCGGGCACCGCATTCGCCTCGTCCTCGCGAGCACCGACGCCGCCTACAAGAACGCGTATGCCGTGCAGCCGGTGACCGTCCGCGCGAACCCCCTCGAGCCGGCCCGCTTCACGCTGCCGGTGGTGCGCTGAGCGACCCGCCCAAAGCACCGGTGGACGGCGAAGGGGCCCGGCAACGTGCCGGGCCCCTTCCGCTGCGCGCGGTGGGAACGCTCAGTCGGTGGTGACGGTGGAGCGCACCCAGTCGACGATCTCGGTGGTGGTGGCGCCGGGCGTGAAGACCTTGGCGACGCCGAGCTTCTCCAGCTCGGGGATGTCGTCCTCGGGGATGATGCCGCCGCCGAAGACGACGATGTCGCTGGCGTCACGCTGCTTGAGCAGCTCGACGACCTTGGCGAAGAGGGTCATGTGGGCGCCCGAGAGCACCGACAGGCCGACGGCGTCGGCGTCCTCCTGGATGGCGGCCTCGACGATCTGCTCGGGCGTCTGGTGGAGGCCGGTGTAGACGACCTCCATGCCCGCGTCGCGAAGTGCGCGGGCGACAACCTTGGCGCCACGGTCATGGCCATCGAGGCCGGGCTTGGCCACCACGACACGCACTGGGGTCTCAGTCATGGGCCGCAGACTAGCCGTCCCGGCCACCCCCCGGCAGCCGGGGTGAGGGCCGCCACCGCCGCGTGGCACCGGCTGCTCCGCCGCGACACGTCCGAATCGTGACCTTTTGCCCGCGCGCAGTGGCCCGGCAGGGGCTACCGTCGGCGGAGCCATGTCGCAGAACATCTGCAGCTCCCGCCCTCGCCGGAGGGCCGCCGCACCCAAGCGCCCCGCACCGGCCGCGCACGCACGCGGCGCGTCCCTGTGGGGCCGGGCCCTCTCCGGTGCGGGTGACGCCGTCCGGGCCGTCGGCAGCACCGCTGCCGCCGCCAACGACATCGTCGGAGGCGCGGTGCGGGCCCTGGCGACGCCTACCGGGGTGGTCGGCGCTGCGGTCGAGGCCGCCTGGCTCACCACCCACCTCGCGCTCTACCCGTCGGGCCTGCTGTTCCGCCACGGCGCCGACAGCCAGCACGGCTACCGCGTCGAGCACCTGCCGCCGGTGCAGCGCGGACTGGTCATCTCGGACGTCGAGGCGGCCGGGACGCCGATCCTGCTCGTGCACGGCATGGTCGACAACCGCTCCATCTTCACCCTGCTGCGCCTGGGCCTGCGGCGGCGCGGGTTCGGCCGCGTCACGACGATGAACTACTCGCCGCTCACCACGGACGTGCGGGCCGCCGCGGCCCGCCTCGCCGAGGAGGTGGAGGCGCTGGTGGCCGAGACCGGCTACGAGCGGATCCACGTGGTCGGGCACAGCATGGGCGGCCTGATCGCCCGCTACTACATCACCCGGCTCGGCGGCGACGAGCGGGTGCACACCCTCGTCACCCTGGGCACGCCCCACCAGGGCACCTACACGGCATACGGCTGGCACAACCAGCTCACCCGGCAGCTCCGCCCCGGCAGCGGTCTCATGCGCGAGCTCGACCAGCCGGTGCCCCACTGCCGGACCCGGTTCGTGGCCTACTGGTCCGACCTCGACCAGATGATCTTCCCGCAGCGCAACGCCGCCCTCGAGCACCCCGACCTCAGCGTGCGCAACATCGACCTGCACGGCGTGGGCCACATGTCGCTTCCCATCCTCGGCAGCGTGGTGCACGGGATCTCCACGACCTTGGCCCACCTCGACTCCGAGGGCCACACCGTCACCTCGGGGGTCACGCCCCTGCCGCTGCGCCGCGCGGCGGGCGGTGACCATGGGGTCCGGTAGCCCGATCGGACCATGACGCTCGTCACCCGTTCGGAGGAGGGAAAGACCTCGATCGGGTGAGGTGAACCCCACCAAAAACGGACAAAAAGAAGGGGAAACCCCGGGGGGCTCTTTGCGTAACGACTAGGTAACGCAGTAGTCTCGCAGTTCCCGTGTCCCCTGCACGTGAAGGTAAACCCTCTGTGAGTTCTCGTTACCAGGGCCGCCACCGCGGCTCGAGCAACGGACGACGCCGAATCCCCCAGAGTTTCAGTTCCGGCTTCGCTCTGCCCACCGCCGCGGCGGCCACCTTGGTGCTGACCGCCACCGGGGCCTCGGTCGCCGAGTCCGCCCCCATCCAGCTGGACCTGACCGGCGCCGAGGCCCGCGCCAGGGCCGACGCGGCCGCCTTGGAGCGCGCCGAGGCCACCGAGGAGCGTCAGGCCTTCGAGCTGAAGATGGCTGCCGCCCAGGCCCGCGTGGCCGAGGAGCAGCGAGCCTCCCGCGAGCGCGCCCGCACCGCCCTGCTCAAGAAGCAGAAGGATGCCGCCGCCAAGAAGGCTGCCGCCGCGGCCAAGGCCAAGGCCCTGGCCGCCGCCGAGGCCAAGCGCAAGGCCGAGCGCAAGTGGATCTCGCCCATCGCCGGCGCCACCTTCACCTCGGGCTTCGGCATGCGCTGGGGACGCATGCACAACGGCAACGACTTCGCCTGCCCCGTGGGCACGCCGCTCATGGCCATGTCGCAGGGCACCGTCATCTTCGCGGGCCAGGAGGGCGGCTACGGCAACAAGGTCGAGATCGAGTACTGGGACGGCACCGTCTCGTACTACGCCCACATGGACACCATCAGCGTCACCGTCGGCCAGCAGGTCGCCGTGGGCGACCAGGTGGGCACGAGCGGCAACACCGGCCACTCCACCGGCCCGCACCTGCACCTCGAGATCCACCCCGGTGGCGGCGGCGCGGTCGACCCCGAGCCGTGGCTGCGCGAGCGCGGCGTGCAGTAGCCCACCGCAGAACGTGTGAAGCGCCCCCTCGGACCCGGTCCGAGGGGGCGCTCGCGTGTCGGCTCCGGGCCGTGTCAGCTCGGGCTCGTGTCAGCCCGGGCCCGGCCGGCGACGGTCAGAGCTTCTCGAGCGGGGCGTAGCGCAGGAGCAGCCGCTTGACGCCGGTGTCGGCGCCGAAGTCGACGTGGGCCATCGCCTTGTCCCCCTCGCCCTCGACCCGCACGACGGTGCCCAGGCCGAAGGAGTCGTGGGTGACCCGGTCGCCGGCGTCGAGGCTGATGACCTTGCGGTTGCCCGGCGAGCGCACGCCGGGGCGCGCGGCGAGCCTGGCCACGGCGGGGGCCGAGCCGCGGGAGGCCAGCTGGGTGTCGCCGGTGCGCTGCCAGTCGACGAGGTGCTCGGGGATCTCGTCGAGGAACCGGCTGGCCGGGTTGTACTGCGGGGCGCCCCACGCGGAGCGGACCGCCGCCCGCGAGATGTGCAGCCGCTCCCTGGCCCGGGTGATGCCGACGTAGGCGAGCCGGCGCTCCTCCTCGAGCTCACGGTTGTCGGCGAGCGCCCGCATGTGCGGGAACGTGCCGTCCTCCATGCCCGTGAGGAACACGACCGGGAACTCGAGGCCCTTGGCGGTGTGCAGCGTCATCAGCGTGACCACGCCCTGGTCCTCGGCCTCCTCGCTGTCGGGGATCTCGTCGGCGTCGGCCACGAGGGAGACCTGCTCGAGGAAGTCCTCGAGGGTGGCGACCTCACCGGTCTCGGCGCGGTTCTCGTCGAACTCCCGGGCGACGGCGACGAGCTCGGCGAGGTTCTCGATGCGGGTCTCGTCCTGCGGGTCGTGGCTGGCCCGCAGCTCGGCGAGGTAGCCGGTCTTCTCGACGATCGCCTCGAGCAGGTCGCCCACTCCGGTGTCGTCGCGCTCGGCCACCTCCCGCAGCTCCTCGAGCAGGGTGGTGAAGCCCTTGATGGCGGTGACGGACCGCGTCGCGATGGCCGGGGCGTCCTCCGGACGGCCCAACGCGGCGATGAAGGGGATCCGCTCCCGCTCCGCGAGGGCGGCGATGCAGGCCTCCGCCCGGTCACCGATGCCGCGCTTGGGCACGTTGAGGATGCGGCGCAGGTTGACCGTGTCGGTCGGGTTGGAGATCACCCGCAGGTAGGCGAGCGCGTCCTTGACCTCGCGGCGCTCGTAGAACCGGGTGCCACCGACCACCTTGTAGGGGAGGCCGACCCGGACGAAGACCTCCTCCAGCGCACGGGACTGGGCGTTGGTGCGGTAGAAGACCGCCACGTCCTTGGGCTTTACGCCGTACTGGTCGCCGAGCTGGTCGATCTGCCGCGCCACGAAGGACGCCTCGTCGTGCTCGTTGTCACCGACGTAGCCGACGATGCGGGCGCCGTCGCCGGAGTCGCTCCACAGGTTCTTCTTGCGGCGCTCCGGGTTCTTGGCGATCACCGAGTTCGCCGCCTGCAGGATGGTCTGCGTCGAGCGGTAGTTCTGCTCGAGCAGGATGGTCCGTGCGTCCGGGTAGTCCTCCTCGAACTCGACGATGTTGCGGATGGTCGCGCCGCGGAAGGCGTAGATCGACTGGTCGGCGTCACCGACCACCACGAGCTCGGCCGGCGGGACGCTGGGCCCGTCGGCCGGCACCCGCGCGTCGGCGGTGCCGCCCACCAGCTCGCGGACGAGCTGGTACTGGGCGTGGTTGGTGTCCTGGTACTCGTCGACGAGCACGTGGCGGAACCGGCGGCGGTAGTGCTCGGCCACCTCGGGGAAGGCCTGCAGGATGTTGACCGTCGTCATGATGAGGTCGTCGAAGTCGAGCGCGTTGGCCTGGCGCAGGCGCCGCTGGTAGCTCGTGTAGGCCTCGGCGAGGGTGCGCTCCTGGTGGGTGCCCTCGGCGACCCGCGAGGCGTAGGCCTCCTCGTCGACGAGCTCGTTCTTGAGGTTGCTCACCTGGTGGCTGAACGAGCGGGGCGGGTAGCGCTTGGGGTCGAGGTCGAGGTCGCGCATGACCATCGACATCAGGCGCTGGCTGTCGGCGGCGTCGTAGATGGAGAAGGTCGACTTCATGCCGACCTTGGCGGCCTCGCGGCGCAGGATGCGCACGCACGCCGAGTGGAACGTCATCACCCACATCGACCGGGCACGGGGGCCCACGAGGGCGGCGACCCGCTCGCGCATCTCGGCGGCCGCCTTGTTGGTGAAGGTGATGGCCAGGACCTGTCCGGGCTGCACGCCGCGGGCGCCGAGCAGGTAGGCGATCCGGTTGGTGAGCACCCGGGTCTTGCCGGAGCCCGCGCCGGCCACGATGAGCAGCGGCGCGCCCTCGTGGAGCACCGCCTCCCGCTGCTGCGGGTTGAGTCCCGCCAGCAGCTCCTCGGGGTCGGTGTGCCGTACGCCCGGGCCGTCGGGGCCCTCACCGGCCGCCGCGGCAGCAGCCCAGGTGGGGACGCCTGCGGCGTCCACCTCGGTGTCGCGGGCAGCCTCCGTGGTGGAGGTCGGGCGGGGGAAGGGCAGGTCGTCGAAGAGCGTGCTCATGTTGCTGCCCAGCCTACGGTGCGGCGGCGACACCGACCTCATCGCTCACCGGGCGCGGCGGCCCCGGGGCAGGCGCACCTCCAGACCCGTCAGCAGGGGCAGGGTCAGGGCCGAGCGGCGCTGCCACTCCTCGCGCTGGCGCACCCGGCGCTCGAGGTCGAGCTCGACGAGCACCTGCTCGACCGCGGCCAGGATCGTGCCGCGCAACAGCCAGAGGCCGGCGTCGCTGCTCGGCCGGCTGATCAGCAGCTCGGAGAGGATGGCGCGGGTCTCGCGCAGGATCTCGAGGCTGCTGGCGAGCGCGCGCTCGGCCTCCTCGAGGTTGCCCTCCGCCTCGGCCCGCACGAGCTCGCCGAAGCCGCGCAGGCAGTCGGCGACGTCGCTGAGCACGACCGCGAACGCCTGGCGGGCGTCCTCGTCGTAGGCAGGCGAGCCGGGCCGGTCGGGACGCTGCTCGGCTGCGGGTGGCTCGTCGGGCAGCTCCTGCAGGAGCACGGCGAACAGGGCGCGAATGGCCAGCACGCAGCCCTCGAGACGGTCGAGCCCGCTGCGCAGCACCGGGGCCACGCTCTGCGTGCCGAGCGCGCGGGGGTTGAGCTTGCGGGACTCCTCCACCTGGCTGACCGCGCGCGACGCCGTGGCCAGCGGCCCGGAGACGGCCCTCGCCTGCTCGGCCCACTGGGCGAGGTCGGCCCGCCTGACCTGCCCCTCCGCGAGGGTGCGCGACGCGCCGTCGAGGCAGTCGGCAGCCGCGTAGGCGACCCGCAGCACCTCGGAGCCGGCCCGGCGGTTCGGCACCGCGGCCGGAAGGAGGAGGTTGAAGGCCACGCCCACCGCGGCACCGACGAGGGTGTGCGCGACCCGCGCCTCCGCCACGAGGTCGGGCGAGGTCACCCCGAGGATCAGCATGGCGCTGATCGGCACCTCGAGGGCCTGGGCGCCGAGCCGGAAGACCTTGGCCAGCAGCAGCGAGGCGGCGATGACGAGGGCGAGGCTCCACCAGGTCAGGCCCGCCAGCGTCGAGATGGCGACGGCCACGAGCACGCCGGTCAGCACCGCCCCGACCCGCAGCAGGCCCATCCGCACGGTGGAGAAGGCGGAGGCCTGCAGGACCAGCAGGGCCGTCAGCGCGCTGGTCAGGTCGTACTTCGCGCCGGTCACCTGCCACGCGAGCAGCCACGCGAGCACCGCCGCGGTGGTCAGCCGCAACACCTCCGAGAGGGTGCCGCGCAGCCGGCCCGGCAGGTCGCGCCACGCACGCGGGCGGGTCGGCCACGCGACGTCGGCGGCACGCTCCGCCGCCTGCCGCCACCGCTGCCGCCGGTCCGCCACGGGCACGAGCGTGGCACGCGGGGCGGCGCTGCGCACGGTTGTCGTGGCCGAAGCCCGTTGCGTGCCGAATTCCGGTTGCGGCCGCCCGTAGCGTGGGGACCGTGCACGACTACCGCAGCGACGTGGCGATCCTCCGCGACCGCCGTTTCGCGTACCTGTTCGCCGCACGCACCCTCTCGATGCTCGGGATCGCCTTCGCACCGGTGGCCCTGGCGTTCGGCATCCTCGACCTGCCCGGTGCCACGCCCACGACCCTGTCGCTGGTGCTCGCGGCCGAGGCGGTCGCGATCGTGGTGTTCACGCTCGCCGGCGGGGTCATCGCCGACCGGTACCCGCGCCACCGCGTGCTGCAGGCCGCCGAGTGGGTCAACGCCCTGGCCCATGTGGGCCTGGGCCTGATGATCCTGGGCGAGCAGGCGCCGACGTGGGCCCTGGCCACCGCCGCCGCGGTCTCGGGCACCGCGACCGCGATGGTCTGGCCGGCCCTCACCGGCATCGTGCCCGACGTCGTGCCGGCCGCCCACCTCCAGCAGGGCAACGCCCTGTTGGGGCTCGGCGGCAACGTCGCCCGCGTGGCCGGTCTGGTCGCCGGTGGCGTGGTCGTCGTCGCGGTGGGTGGCGGCTGGGCGCTGCTCATCGCCGCCGCACTGTTCGGCGCGGGCGGCCTGCTGATCTCCCTCCTCGCCCTGCCGCGAGCCCGGGCCCACCAAGAGGTCTCCGGCACGATCCTCGGCGACCTGCGAGACGGCTGGCAGGAGTTCCGCAGCCGACAGTGGCTCTGGGTCGTCGTCGTGCAGTTCTCGGTGCTCGTGATGGTGTGGCAGGCCGCCCACCTCGTGCTCGGCCCGGTCGTCGCGAGGCAGGAGCTCGGCGGGCCCAAGGCGTGGACCGCGGTGCTCACCGGCGAGGCCATCGGGCTGATCGTGGGGGTGCTGATCGCGATGCGGATCCGGCCCCGCCGCCCCATCCTCGCGGTGACGCTCCTGAGCTTCGGGGCGGCCCCGCCCTACCTCCTCCTCGGCGGCAGCGCGCCCCTGTGGCTGGTGGTTGCGAGCGCGTTCGTGCTGGGCGTGTGCTTCGACCTCTTCACCGTGCTCTGGCAGACCACCATGCAGCGGGAGATCCCGCCCGCAGCGCTGTCCCGGGTGAGCTCCTACGACGCCCTGGGCTCGCTGATGCTCGGCCCGCTCGGGCTCATCCTGGCCGGCCCGGCCGCCGAGTCCTTCGGTCCGCACCCGGCGCTGATCGGCTGCGGGGTCGTCATGGTGCTGACCACCCTTTTCGCGCTCAGCTTCCCCGGTGTCCGCAGCCTGACCGCGCCGCCCGTCGCGCCTGCGGGCGCAGCGCTGCCGCCCGACCTCCCCGCGGCCGGGCCACCCGGGGCACCGGGGGTCCGTCCGTGAGCGTGCCACTGCCCCACCCGGTCACCGGGCAGGTGTTCCCCTCCCCCGTGCCACCGGGCACCGGCTGGCCGGGTGACCCCGCCGGCCCCGACACCCCCGTCGCCCGCACCCCCGCCCAGGTGGCCCGGCTGGCGTCCGGCGCGCCGACCACGGCCGAGCTCGACGCGCGGGTCTCGGTGTGCCGCGCCTGCCCTCGCCTCGTGGCCTGGCGCGAGGAGGTCGCGGTCCACGGCCGCCGGGCCTCCTTCGCCGACCAGCCCTACTGGGGACGTCCGGGCCCCGGCTTCGGCGACCCCGACGGCGAGGTGCTCGTGGTCGGCCTCGCCCCGGCGGCCAACGGCACCAACCGCACCGGGCGCATGTTCACCGGGGACCGCAGCGGAGACTGGCTCTACGCCGCCCTCCACCGCGGCGGCTACGCGAGCCAGCCGCACTCCTGGGCGAGCGGCGACGGGCTGGCGCTGCACGGCATCCGGATCGTCGCGGCGGTGCGCTGCGCGCCGCCGGCCAACAAGCCGACCACCACCGAGCGGCAGACGTGCGGCCACTGGCTCGACCGCGAGCTGGAGCTCGCTGCCCCGCGCTTGCGGGCCATGCTGGCCCTCGGCTCCATCGGCTGGGACGCCGCGCTCGCGAGCGCCCGCCGGGTGGGCTGGGACGTGCCGCGCCCCAAGCCGCGGTTCGGCCACGGCGCCGAGACCCTGCTCACCACGGGCCACGGCCGACCGGTGCGGCTCATCGGCAGCTACCACGTCAGCCAGCAGAACACCTTTACGGGCAAGCTCACCGAGGCGATGCTCGACGAGGTCGTCGCGCGCCTCTGACGTCCGATGCCCTGGAGCCCTACCGTCGTGCCATGACCGAGCTCGCCACCCCGCACGTGCGCTTCCACAGCTCCTTCCTCGCCGCCGTCGACGAGTTCCTCGACGCGGGCGAGGAGGCCTACAGCGGCGTGCTGGTGTGGCCCGCCGACGAGCACTTCCCCGGCATCACGTTCACTCGCGAGGGCCTGGAGGACCCCGCCGAGTTCGCCCGGCTGGTGCGGCTGAAGGTCGGCGACGCCGAGCCCGACAGCCCCCGTCCCACCGGCTGGGTCCCCGCCACGCACCTGTGGATGGCTGACGGCGACGAGTACCTCGGCCAGATCTCGTTGCGGCACAGCCTCGACAACCCGTTCCTCGCCGAGCTCGGCGGGCACATCGGGTATGCCGTGCGCCCGGGTGCGCGTCGGCGCGGGCACGCCACCGACGCGTTGCGCGCGGTGCTGCCGGTCGCCGCGCGCAGGGGCCTCGACCGGGTGCTCGTGACCTGCGACCTCGGCAACACCGCCTCGGCGCGGACCATCGAGGCGTGCGGGGGCGTCCTCGAGGACGAGCGCTCCGGCAAGCGGCGCTACTGGGTCACCACGAGCTGAGCCGGCCGAGCGGCGCCCGGCCGCGCGGCCTACAGTCGGGCAGGTGAGCACGACAGCGCGCGCCCTGGTGGTCCCCCGCAACGGCGACTCCTCGGTCCTGGAGGTCCGCGACGTCGAGGTGCCGGACCCGGGGCCCGGCGAGGTGCAGGTCGAGGTGGCTGCGGTGGGCGTCAACTTCATCGACGTCTACCAGCGGGAGGGGGTCTACCCGATCGCCACCCCGTTCGTCTCCTGCTCCGAGGGCGCCGGCACCGTCACCGCCGTGGGCGAGGGCGTGGCGGACGTCTCGGTCGGCGACGGCGTCGCGTGGGGGCAGGGGCTCGGCAGCGCCGCCACCACCGTCAACCGCCCCGTCGACGACCTGGTGCCCGTGCCCGACGGACTCGACCTCGACGTGGCCGCCGCGGCGATGCTGCAGGGCATGACCGCGCACTACCTGGTCAACAGCACGTATGCCGTGGGGCCGGGAACCGTGGCCCTGGTCCACGCCGCCGCCGGCGGGGTCGGGCAGCTGCTCGTGCAGATGGTCACGGCCAGGGGCGGGCGGGTCATCGCCACCGCCGGGTCGCCGCAGAAGCTCGAGATCGCCCGCCGGCTCGGTGCAGCGACGGTCATCGACTACTCGGAGACCGACGACCTGGCCGCGGCAGTGCTGGCCGCCAACGGAGGAGCTGGCGTCGACGTCGCCTACGACGGTGTCGGCAGGGCGACCTTCGACGCCTCGCTCGCCTCGCTGCGGCCCCGGGGGATGATGGTGCTCTTCGGCGCCTCGAGCGGCCAGGTGCCACCCTTCGACATCCAGCGGCTCAACCGGGGCGGCTCGCTGTTCCTCACCCGTCCGACGCTCGGGCACTACGTGGCGACCCGCGCGGAGCTGCTCGAGCGGGCCGGCTCGGTGCTGGGCGACCTGGCTGCGGGGCGGCTGCACCTCGAGGTCGGTGGCCGGCACCCGCTGGAGGACGCGGCGCGGGCCTACGACGAGCTCGAGGGCCGGCGCACCACCGGAAAGCTGTTGATCGTCCCCTGACCCGTCAGGGCGACCGGGCAGACTGTCGCCATGGCGCCCTGGGTGCTGCACGTCGACCTCGACCAGTTCATCGCGGCGGTCGAGCTGCTGCGGCGCCCCGAGCTGCGGGGCCGGCCGGTCATCGTCGGGGGCCGCGGCGACCCGGCGGAGCGCGCGGTGGTCTCGACCGCCTCCTACGAGGCCCGCGAGTTCGGGGTCAGCTCGGGCATGCCGCTCAAGGTGGCCGTCCGCAAGTGCCCGCAGGCTGTCCTGCTGCCCGTCGACGCACCCCTCTACGAGGCGGCCTCGCAGCAGGTGATGGACACCCTCCGCGGCCTCGAGGGCGCCGTGGTGGAGGTGCTTGGCTGGGACGAGGCGTTCGTCGGCGTCGACACCGACGACCCCGAGGCCTTCGCGCGGCGCATCCAGTCACAGGTGCTGGCAGCCACCGACCTGCACTGCTCGGTCGGCATCGGCGACACGAAGGTCCGGGCCAAGATCGCCACGGACTTCGGCAAGCCGCAAGGGGTGTTCCGGCTGACCCGCGACAACTGGTTCGAGGTGATGGGCGAGCGGCCGACCAGCGCCCTGTGGGGCGTCGGGAAGCGCATCTCGACCCGTCTGGCCGGCCTGGGCATCGCCACCGTGGCCGACCTCGCGGCAGCGGAGCCTGAGCGCCTGGCAGCGGAGTTCGGCCCCGCCATGGGTCCCTACTACGGGCGCCTCGGGCGCGGAGTCAGCAGCGCCCACGTCGACGACACGCCCTACATCCCGCGCGCGCACGGCCGCGAGGTCACCTACCAGCAGAACCTCAGCGACGCCGACGAGATCGCCTCAGCCGTGGCCACCCTCGCCGAGCAGGTCGTGAAGGACATTGCGGCAGAGGGGCGGCCGTGCATGCGCGTGCACCTCAAGGTGCGCTTCGCGCCGTTCTTCACGGTCGCCCGCAGCCGCAAGCTAGCGGAGCCGACCTTCGACGCGACCCTGATCGGCGACACCGCCCTCGACCTGCTGCGCAGCCTCGCCGACGAGCGCCCCATCCGCCTGCTCGGCGTGCGAGCCGAGATGGTCCCGCCCGAGGGCGGCTACGACGACGAGGGCCGGCGCGCCGCACGCGACCCGCGGGCGGCCGGCTGAGGTCTCCGCCCGCCTACCAGAGCACCGCGATCGCCGTGTTGAGGACGGCGAGCGCGCCCGCGGCGCCCACCAGGGTGGGGTTCGGCTCACCACGCTTCTGGCGGGCGTTGGCGATCTCGGCGCACGCCGCCACGGCCAGGGCGACGAGCAGCTTCACGCCGACCTTGCCGTTGTTCACGGGGTCGTCATTCATCTCGAGGACGCCGACGAGCAGCAGGCCGGTGAGCACCTGCGCGCGGGCGCCCCACAGGATGGGGGGGATGACCTTCGGGGCGCGAACCACGGCGAGCCAGCCACCGACGACCGCAGCCATGCCGAGCAGGTGCACGAGGACGAGCAGGTGCTTGAGGAAGTCCATGGCCCGGAGCCTAGTTCACAGCAGCCGGCGCCCCATCGCCCAGGCCGTCAGCTCGTGGCGGGACGACAGCTGCAGCTTGCGCAGCACCGAGGAAACGTGTGTCTCAACGGTTTTCACCGAGATGAACAGCTCCTTGGCCACTTCCTTGTACTGGTAGCCGCGCGCAATCAGCCGCATGACCTCACGCTCACGCGCACTGAGCCGGTCGAGCTCCTCGTCGACCTCCGCGATCTCTCCCGCGGCCGCGCCGAAGGCATCGAGCACGAAGCCCGCCAGCCGCGGCGAGAAGACCGCGTCGCCGTCGGCGACCCGCCGGATCGCCGAGGTCAGGTCGGTCGCGCTGATGGTCTTGGTGACGTAGCCGCGGGCCCCGGCGCGGATCACGGCGATGACGTCCTCCGCCGCGTCCGACACCGAGAGCGCGAGGAAGCGCACGGGCTGGCCACCGGCCGTCTCGAGGCCGCGGCAGCCGTGCAGCACGTCGACACCCCCGTGGCCGGTGCCGCCCGGCAGGTGCACGTCGAGGAGCACCACCGCGGGGCGGGTCGCCCTGATGACGTCGACGGCGGCCTCGACGTTCGAGGCCTCCCCCACGATGTCGACCCTGTCACCGATCTCGGCGCGCACGCCGGAGCGGAACATCCGGTGGTCGTCGACCAGCACGACCTCGACGTGGGGCTCACGGGGTTGCATGGGAGGCCTCCGCAGGGGGTTGGGGCGAAGCGGTCCGGACGGGTTCGGCGGGGCCGCCGTTGGTCACGAGCGGTGGCAGGGTCAGGCACACCTCGGTGCCGTGCTCGAGCCGGCGCACCCGCGCGCTGCCACCGTGGCGCTGCATCCTGCCGAGGATGGACTGCCGCACCCCGAGCCGGTCCTCGGGCACGTCGTCGAGCTCGAAGCCGTCACCGTGGTCGCGCACGAAGGCCTCGACCCCGGCGGGGCCGATCTCGACGTACACCGACACCGGAGGCCTGCCGTGGCGCACCGCGTTGAGCAGGGCCTCCCGCACCGCGCGCACGAGGGCGGTGCCGCCGTCGTCCAGCGGACGGTCGCCGGTGGCGACGAGCTCGATGGGCGTGCCGTGCACGTCCTCGACCTCGTGCGCCACCCCCGCGACCGCGGAGGCGAGCGTGGAGTCGGAACCGGCCTGGCCGGCATACAGCCAGGAGCGCAGCTCGCGCTCCTGGGCGCGGGCCAGCTGCGCCACGGCGGCGGGGTCGTCGGCGCGGCGCTGGATGAGGGCGAGGGTCTGGAGCACCGAGTCGTGCAGGTGCGCGGCGATGTCGGCGCGCTCGGTGGCCCGGGCCCGCTCGGCCTGCTCGCGCCGCAGGTCTCCCCACAGGCGCAGTCCCCAGGGGGCGGCGATGAGCACGAACCCGGCCACGACGGCCAGGGAGGCGAGGGCGATGTCCCAGATCGCCGAGAGGGAGCGGCCACGGGTCGCCACGATCACCAGCCCGGTCAGGGCCAGGAGGGCACCGAACACCAACCGCGCCACGCTGAACCGCCGAGGACCCTCCGAGGAGCCGAGCCAGCGCCCGCGCTGGGCGTCGTCGAGCTGGGACCAGGCGATCACCGCTCCGACGGCGACGATGAGCAGCGGCACCAGGAAGCCCAGGCGGAGGTTGAAGCCGGCACTCTGCGCCACGGCCACGAGCCCCGCCACCAGGAGGACCCCGCCCGCGAGCAGGGCGCGCGTCGCCGAGCGCTCCTGCTCGTCGGTGGCGGCGCCCACCGCCGAGGCGGCCTCGCCCACCGGCACCGCCGGACCCGACGGGCGGGCCGGGTCGACGGGCACCCGGCCGTCGTCGCCCTCCACCACGCCCTGCACCGACTGCGGCGTCAGCGCCCAGAGGAACAGGTAGGCCGCGAGGCCCGCACCGCCGGGCAGCGCCAGCAGCACGAACACGATGCGGACCAGCCGCACCGGCGCACCGAGGTGCTCGGCCAGGCCGGCGCACACCCCGGCGACGACCCTGCCCTCGACAGGGCGGTGGAGGGTGCGCCGCGGCGGGCGCTGCTCCGCGGCCCCTGCCTCAAGGGCAGTGGCGGGCCGCTCGTACGGGGTGGGCATGTGCCCATCTTGGACCACCCCGACTGGCGCAAACACCGTATTCAGGGGCGGAGGGCTCTACTTCAGGGTCCCGTCAGGGTCGACCCTCATGGTGAGGGACCCAGCCCACAGGAAGCATGGTTGGCATGACGCAGAACCCTGGCCAGACCGCTGGCACTCCGCAACAGAGCTCGGGGATGGACCGCTTCTTCGGGTGGCTCCGCGAGCTCGACCTCCGCCGGGACACCGAGGACAAGTGGCTGGCCGGCGTGTGCTCCGGCATCGCCAACCGCCTCGGCGTCGACCCCCTCGTCATCCGGGCGGTTCTCGTGGTCCTCATCCTCCTCGGAGGCCTGGGGGTCACGCTCTACCTCATCGCGTGGGCGTTCGTGCCCAACGACAAGGAGGAGATCGTGGCGGAGCGGGGCCTGCGCCACGGCGACTTCTGGGGCATCGCGCTCCTCGTGCTGATCGCGCTGTCGCTGGTCGGCGGCTCCGGGTTCGTCGACGGCAACGGCTGGGGCCTGTGGTGGCTCTGGTGGGTCGCGATCCCCGTCGGCGTCGTCATCTGGCTCGTGACCCGCAACCGCGGCGACGACGAGGCTCGCCGCCAGCAGGTCGCCCAGTGGGGCCAGCAGGCGGGCCAGTGGGGCCAGCAGGCCGGCGCCCAGGCAGCCGCCTGGGGCGAGGGCGTGGGCCAGAAGGCCACGGCCCGGGGTCGTGGCGAGGGCGGCGCACCGGAGGCAGGACAGCAACCCCCCGGGACTGCCCAGCAGCCGCCCGTCGCCGGGCAGCGGTCGCCCGGCACGGCCGGTGCTGCGCAGCTGCCGCCGGGCGCGCCCGGTGCCGCACAGCTGCCGCCCGGCGCCGTGGTGCCAGGTGGCCCGGGCAGGTACGCACCCCCTCCCCCGCAGCCCCCGCTGCCGCCCCGCCCGCCGCGGCCCCGTCACCGCACCGCCGGGTTCCTCGCCGCCGTGGTCGTGTCGGGCCTGGCGCTGGCCACCTACGGCCTCACCCTGTGGCTGCACGCCGAGTACGCCTGGTCGGGCGACGACCACGTCGTCAGCCTGGCTGCCGCCCTGACGGTCGTCGGTGTCGCGGTCCTGGGCATGGGCCTGGCCGGGTTCCGCTCCGGGCTGACGGGTCTGCTCGCTGTGCTCCTGGCCATCACCACCTGGTTCGCCTCGATCGTGCCCGGCCTGCAGATCAGCGGCGGCGTGGGCGACCGGGAGTGGCGCCCGACCGAGGCGTCCTCCTCGCAGGGGTACTCCCTGGGCATCGGGTCCGCGAACCTGCACCTCGGCGACTACCCGACCGACCCGGCCACGCCCGGCGAGATCGATGCCAGCGTCGGCGTCGGTGAGCTGCGCATCTACGTGCCCGACGACCTCACGGTCGAGGTCCGCAGCGACGTGAACGTCGGCGAGGTCAAGGAGGCCGGCGGCTGGGGCCTGGACGAGAACAACCAGTGGTCCCAGGAAGGGCCCGGCGGCCGCACCCTGAGCAGCACCGAGGTCATCGGCAGCGGCCCCACCGACCTCGTGGTCAACGCCCACGTCGGTGCCGGCGAGATCATCATCGGCAAGGAGTGACCAGATGAGCGACAACATCCCCGAGCAGGACCGCACCAAGGCCCTGCCCACCCAGCCCACCCCGCCCGCCGCGGACCGGACCGAGACCGTGCCCGCCCCCACGGCGGCGAGCGCCACCACGGCGAGCGCCACCGCGGCGTCCCGGGGCGCCGGTCCGTATGCCGCCCCCGAGCCGGAGCTCGTCAAGGGCCCTTACCTCGCCCCGGTCATCCTGGGACTGGTGTGCCTGCTCGTGGCGGCCGCAGCCTTCGCCCAGGAGCTGGCGGACTGGAGCATCGACTGGGGCAACGTGGGCCCGCTGGGCATCGTGGCGGCCGGCGCGCTCCTGGTGGTGCTGGGGGCCCTGGGCCTGCTCTCCTCGCGGCGACGCAGGAGCTGAGCACCCACGGCAGGCGGCAGGGCCCGGGTTCGCCTCGAACCCGGGCCCTCGTCGTGCATCCGGCTACAGCTCGAGCCAGGTGCTCAGGTGCGGCGCGAAGGAGCGGGTCAGCCGGTAGCCCCCCACCTCCTCGCGGCGCACCCAGCGCACCGCTGCGGTCGAGCCCCCCACGTCGTGCACGACGGGATCGGTGGGCGACGGGCAGTGGGCCGTGAAGATGATGCGCACCGCGTGGAAGTCCTCGAGCCGGCCGCTGGGCGCTCGTCCGACCCAGTGCTGGGTGTGGATGTCGAGCACCACCGGCTCCTCGATCCGCTGACCGCTCTCCTCCCACACCTCGCGGTGCAGGGCCTCGAGGGGCGACTCGCCGGGGTCGATGCCACCTCCGGGAAGCGTCCACCGCCCTGCGGCGTTGGTGGCCTCCGAGAGCTGGGTCAGCAGGATCCCGCGGGCGCTCGTGACCAGGCCGTAGGCGGCGGCACGCTGGTAGGGGTGCACCTGCTCACCCGGTTCCCGCACGAGCCCCTCGTCGGTGGGCACGGCCGCACGCGCCCGGGGCGCGTCCTGCGGGGATGCCGGCCGCACGGCATACCGCAGGGTGAGGGCGTGGTCGGGCTCGGACACGGTGTCGACGCCGCAGATCGACTCGGCCACCCACCCGTGCTCGAAGAGCACCGCCACCGGGTCTGCCCCGTGGGCGAGGCGGAAGGAGACGACGGCCAGACCGCGCTCGTCGACCCCCACCACGTGCAGCGTGGGGGTCGGTGGGTGCCGGCGCCCGCTCATCCGCCGGCTCCGGCCCTGGCGTACTCCGCCTCCACCAGGTCGAGCACCGAGGGCCAGGCCTGCGCCGGCGGCATGGTGGCGCTGTGACAGGCCATGTCGGTGCGCAGGCGGTCGTCGACCACGAGCATCGCGAGCGCCTCGGCCAGGGCGTCGTCGTCCTCGGCGAGGATGCCGTGCACCCCGTCATCCACGAAGTCGGCCACACCGGTGCCGGAGCGGGCCAGGATGGGCAGGCCCGAGGTGCGCGCCTCCAGGGCGGCGATGCCGAAGGCCTCCAGGCGGGCCGGCGTGAGGTAGAGGTCGGACTGCCAGTAGCGCTGCCGCAGCTCCGTGCGGGAGACCCGCCCGGGCAGCCGCAGCCACGACTCCATGTGGTGGGTTCTCGCGAAGTGCTGCAGCCGGGGCAGCTCCGGCCCCTCCCCCATCAGCTCGAGCGTGAACGGGATGCCGGCCGGCACGATCTCGCGGGCGGCGGCCGCGACCTCGAGCACGGCGATCGGCCGCTTGCGGGCCGCGAGCCGCATCGCCGCCACCACGTGCACCGGCACCCCGGCCGGCTTGACCCTCGGGTGGGGCGGCGCCCACAGCCCGACGTCGATCCCGTTGGGCAGCACCTCGACCCTGGGGCGCCCGCCCACGATGCCGTGCACGGAGGCGGCCGTCACGGCGGAGACGGCGCTGAGCGCGGCACCGCGCCGGTGCCACCGGCGCGCGTGGCCGGTAAGCCGGAACAGCGGCCGCGACCGCTCGACCAGGCAGTGCCAGGTGATGGCGGTGGGCAGGCCGACCTCGAGGGCCGCGTCGGCCATGTCGGTCGCGAAGGGGCTCACCACACCCATGTGCACGTGCGCCACGTCGAAGCCCCCGTCACGCAGCCGCCGGCGCACCTCGGGGGGCGCAAGGGGGTTGACCGGCAGCTCCCACGGCAGCCGCAGGGCCATGCGGTGCACCCGGGTGCCGTCGATGGTCTCGATGAAGCCGTGCCGCTCGCCGTGGCTGCCGGGGGTGGCGGTGAACACCTCGACCTCGTGGCCGCGGGCGCGCAGCTGCGCCGCCAGGTCGTGGACCTGGACCTCGATCCCGCCCAGCCGGGGCAGGTAACAGTCGGACAGCAGCGCCACCTTCACGGGCTAGAGCCTGCCATGCGACAGGATGGCAGGTGATGAGCCATACCCTGGTCGCCTTCCACGCCCACCCCGACGACGAGGCCCTCCTGACCTCGGGGACGATGGCGCGTGCCGCGGCGGAGGGGCACCGCGTGGTGCTGGTCGTGGCCACCGACGGCGACCTCGGCCTGGCGTCGGGTGCGTATGCCGGTGACGGCCGGCTCGGTGAGCGTCGCCTCGGCGAGCTGCGCGCCTCCGCGGAGCGGCTCGGCGTGGCGCGGGTCGAGCACCTCGGGTACGCCGACAGCGGGCTCGGGCCCGAGCTGTCCGCCGACCCGCCCGGGCGCATCCGCTTCGCCCGCGCCTCCGACGAGGAGGCTGCCGAGCGGCTCGCGGCGATCCTGCGCGAGGAGCGGGCCGACGTGCTGCTCGGCTACGACCGCAACGGCGGCTACGGGCACCCCGACCACGTCAAGGTGCACCGGGTGGGCATGCTGGCGGCCGAGCTGGCCGGGACGCCGAGGGTGCTGCAGGCGACGGTGCCGCGCGACACCATCTGCCGGGCGATCTCCCTGGCGTCGCGGGTCTACCGGTTCCCCCCGGAGTTCGACCCCACCTCGTTCCAGCGGGCGTTCAGCGCGCGGTCGGAGATCACCCACCGCGTCAGCGTGTGGCGGTATGCCGCCGCCAAGCGGGCCTCCATGCGCGCCCATGCCTCCCAGGCGAGCGCGGACGGCGGCGCCGACCGGACACTGGCGGCGTTCCTGCGCATCCCGCGCCCGCTCTACGACGTGGTGTTCGGGCGCGAGTGGTACGTCGACGCCTCGCGTCCGACGGGGTCGCCCGTGGCCCGCGACGTGTTCGAGGGGCTGCCGTGAGCCAGAGGTCACGCACCCGCACCCGCCAGGTCGCCCAGGTCGTCCTGGGACTGTGCCTGGCCGTCAGCCTGCTCGTGTGGGGTCTTCCCTACTTCGCCAAGACGAGCTGGGCCGACGTCTTCGCCGTGCTGGGGAGCGTCGCGCCGGCGACAGCTGCGGGCTTGCTGGTCCTGGTCGTCCTCGGCCTGTGGTTCTACACCTTCACGCTCACCGGGTCGCTGCACGGCTTGCGCCACTGGCAGGCGCTCATCGTCAACGTCGCCGGCTCGTCCGTGGGCAACCTGCTGCCGGGGGGTGGCGCCGCCGGCCTCGCCGCGACCTACACGATCTGCCGCTCGTGGGGCTTCTCCCGGCGCGACATCTCCACCTCCGCGATCGTGACCGGCGTCTGGAACGTCATGGCGCGCATCGCGCTGCCGGTCGTGGCGATCGCCGGGCTCTACTCCGGCGCCGAGAACGTGCCCTCCCCGCTGCGGGACGCCGCCCTCGCCGCGACGATCAGCGGCCTGGCCATCCTCGCGGTCTTCGTCTCCATCCTCGTCTCCGAGCGGGCGGCCCTGGTCATCGGCCAGGGCATCGACCGCGCCATCAGGCCGTTCACCCGCCGCACCGCCCGCACCATGAGCGTCCGCGACCTCGTCATCGACCTGCGGGCGCGGATCAGCGACATCGTGCGCACCGGCTGGCTCAAGATGACGCTCGGGCTTACCGGCTTCTTCGCCGTCTACTTCGTGCTGTTCGTGCTGTGCCTGCGCATCACCGACGTCGACATGTTCTACGGCCAGGTCTTCGCCGCGTACGCCATCGGGCGGCTGCTCACCGCCGTGGGCGTGACCCCGGGCGGGCTCGGCGTCACCGAGACGGCGACGGCGGCGGCGCTGGTGGCGTGGGGAGCCGACCCGGCCAACGCGACGGCCGCGGTGGTGCTGTTCTCCGTCTACACGCACCTGATGGAGGTCCCGCTCGGCGCGATGGGGTGGCTCGCCTGGTCGGTGAGCCCCAAGACGACACCGGTGGACGAGCCCGTCCCCGAGGGTGCGCTCCCTACGCCTTCACCAGGCGGCGGACCTGACGCATCCGGGCCTGGTCGGCCACGGCGTCGTCCTGGCTGACCGGCTCGAACGGCCGTCCGGTCGCCCGTTCGGCGGCCAGCCCGATCAGCGCGTCGGCGAGGGCGGGGTTGGCGGGCAGGATCGGGCCGTGCAGGTAGGAGCCGATCACGTTGTGCAGGCGGGCACCCTCGGTGCCGTCGCGGCCGTTGTTGCCGAACCCGGCCCGCACCTTCCCGAAGGCCGCCTGCCCGGCGCCGAGGGTGGTCGAGCCCGAGTGGTTCTCGTAGCCCACGACCTCGCCGAACTCGGTGTCGAGGACGACCGGCCCGATCATCCGCTTGGCGTTGCCCTGGGTGGTCACGTCGAGGATGCCCAGGCCCGGCAGGCGCTGCCCCTCGACAGTGATGAAGGCGTTGCCGAAGAGCTGGTACATGCCGCAGATCATCAGCATGGGGATGCCGCCCTCGGCCAGCTCGCGGAGCCGGTCGCCGATTCGCTCGAGGTCGGCCTCGACCCGCACCTGGCCGGAGTCCTGCCCGCCACCACCCACCAGCAGGTGGGGCTCGGCCGGGAACTCGGCGCCCGGGTGGTGCTGGTGCACGACCGGGCTGTAGCCGTGGCGTCGGATGCGGGCGGCCAGGCAGCGGGTGTTGCCGAGGTCGCCGTAGATGCTCATCTCGCGCGGGTAGAGGTGCACGAGGTTGATGACGCCCTTGCCCGCGCGGTCGGCGCTGGGCACCCGGGCCGAGCCCTCGGGCTCGCCGGGGATGGCGACGTCGACCGGTGCCGGGTGGGCGTGGAACACGGAGTCGGTCACGAGGCCTCCTCGCCGATGTCGGGCAGGTCGTAGCGCGCGGCGAGCACCCGGCGCAGGCTCATCATCGCCGTGTAGGTGCAGAAGATGCGCATCGGCTGGTCACGGTGGCCGGCCAGGAAGGCGTCGAGCGCCTTCTCGAGGTCGGGCTCGATGGCCTCGACCGGCACGTCGTCGTACTGGAGCCGCAGGGCCATGTCGTAGGCCCGCACACCGCTGGTCATCGCGACCCCGCGCTCCCGCAGGCTGTCGAACGAGACGTCATAGAGCCACGAGACGTCGCGGCCGTCGGCGTAGTTGTCGTTGATGGCGATCATCGTGCTGACCGGCGTGCTGCCGTAGGTGCCGAGCGCCACGGTGAAGCCGGCCGGGTTCTTGACGAGCACGAGCTCGAGCGGCTGGCCGTCGACCATGACGACCTCGCCACGGCCGAACGGCGGAGTCACCGCCCGCAGGGCGGCCTCGGCCCTGGCGGTGTCAAAGCCTGACCCGAGGAGCATCCGGGCGGCGGTCGTGGCGGCGGTGGCGTTGATCATGGCCGCGAGACCGCGCTGCTGGAGCTCGAGCGGCCCGACGTTCTGGCCCGTCCCGTCGCCGTCACCGGGCTCGCCGAACAGGACCTCGAAGGTGCGCTCGTCGCCCGGCTTGAGCAGGCCGTCGTCCGGACCGGGCTTCGGCGGCACGAAGTCGTCGTCGAAGCGGACGTCCTGCTCCTGGATCTCGGGCAGCCGGTCGGCGATCGACGCGTCGACCCCGAAGTACCGGACCGCGACGTCGTCGGCGACCTTGTCGCGGATCCGGGAGATGAAGGAGTCGTCGATGTTGAGCACGACCCCGGTGGTGGCCTGCTCGGCGAGCGAGGCCAACAGCTGTGCGGTGTGGTCGATCTCGGCGAAGCGGTCGAGCTGGTCGCGGGCGACGTTGAGCAGCAGCGCGTGCGTCGGCCTGACCGCGGCGGCGAACTTCAGGGCGTGCGCCTCGTCGAGCTCGAGCACCGCCATGTCGGCCTTGAGGCGGCCACTGACGGGGAGCTCGCCGAGCATCGAGGAGATGACGCCGCGGGTGAAGTTGCTGCCTGTCGGGTTGGTGAAGACATCGAGGCCGTGGGCGCGCAGGACGGCCACCAGCATCTTGGTGGTGGTTGTCTTGCCGTTGGTGCCGCTGACCACCACGATGCCCCGCGGCACGTCGGCCAGGGCGTGGGAGAGGAACCCGGGGTCGACCTTCTCGGCGACCAGGCCCGGCAGCGCCGACCCACCGCCCCGAAGGCGCGAGGCGGCCCGCGCCGCCTTGCCTGCCAGTACCGCTGCCGTCGTCCTCAGCACGCACCAACCCTAATGCGTGGCGCAGGGCAGGGCCGCGCGGCACACCCCGGCCCGGGCTGGGGGCACGTGGCGACCGCAGAGGAGGTGATGTCAGGAGGCCACGTCAGAAGGCCAGGTTTTGGAGTCAGGAGGCCAGGCTGGACGGCAGGTCACGGACCCCGAGGTGGTCGACCGGCCAGGTCGTGAACCGGTCACCGACCGGGGTGGTCCAGGTGACCACCCCGTCCGGGGTCATCTCCACAGCCCAGCGTTCCTGCTGCTTGAGGCGGTGGTGGTGCCGGCACAGGCACATCAGGTTGCCCTGCTCGGTCGGCCCGCGCGGGTGGGCGATCACGTGGTCGACGTCGCAGCGCCGGGCCGGGACGGTGCACCCGAAGAACCGGCACGTCCCGTCCCGGGCCCTGACCAGCCGGTCCAGCCACGGCGGCGGCCGGTACGCCTGGCAGGTCTCGGACGCCAGGGTGCCGGATCGCCAGTCGCACTACGCCAGCACCGCCCTGGTGCCGAACGCGGCGGCGATGCCGCGCACCACCTCCCCGGGCACCTCCCCGACCCCGGGAACCTCGACCACCGGCAACACCCCCGCCGGCACCGGCTCCCCGGCCACGTCACAGACCCCGACCGGCAGACCCGGGGCACCCGGAAGGCCAGGCGCCGGAACGCCCGGCTCGGCGACGGGCAGCCCGAGCGGGGTCAACTGGCCCGGAGTCGACGAGCCGCTGCCGGACCTGCCCGGCCAGCCCGTTGTCACGGCCGGGACCGTGAAGGTCACCGTGGTGGTCACCGTCGCGTTCCCGAGCACCAGGTCGGCCATCGCGTCCGCCCGGGCCTGGTCCAGGGTCCGGGCGTCGCCGTCGGCCCGGTACCGGCGGGCCAGCTCGTCGACCCGCCGCCCAGCACGCCGCCGAGGTCTCGTTCGGCAGCACCGCCAACCACTCAGACACCCCCGGCTCGCCGGGCCGCCGCCACAGCCCCCGCTCGGCCCGGTTCCGCTCCACCCTGCGCCGCACCGCGTCGGGGTCCAGCCGGGCCAGCGCCCGCCGCACCGCCGCCCGCAGCTGCGCCGCCGTCCATCCCGGCGCCTTGGGCAACACGGCCTCCTGCACGGCGGCCGCCACCTCGACGTCGGCGTCGGCCAGCTCGGCCACCAGCACCGAGGCCCGGTAGTCATCCAGGTCCCCCGCCGCCATCACCGCCAGCGTCGGGACGAACCGCGAGGCCAACCGCGCCGAGAGGGCCACCTTCCGGTCCGCCCCGGCCGGGGACAACCCCAACCCGGGCCCGACCACCCCGGCCGCGAACTCGCTCACGTGCCCCAGCCCGCGGTCCTGCTGCCCCAACGTGCCGTCCTCCAACCGGATGTCCTCCCGCGCGGCGTACTGCGCCACCCGCTGCACCTGCACCGCCTGCGCCATGTTCGCCACCCGCTGCGCCGCCTCCGCCCGCTCGGCCAGGTCGGCATCCGACAGGCCCACCGCGCCAGCGGGGCGGCAGGAGTCCTCGAACTCCTCCCGCAGCAACCGCTGCGCCTCCGCCAGTCGATCGAACATGTGTTCGATCCTAGTGGTCGCCACCGACAGCCATGTGCAGTCATCCACAGCTGAGGGCGGAGTCCCCCCGACACCTCAGGACGGCACCGGGCCCCGACTCCAGGCCCCGACTCACTGCGAGCCGAGACGCTTCTGCAGCACTCCCGCCAGGTAGTTCATCTGCTGCACGTGCGCCGCGTCCCCGTCGGTCTGGACCAGCGCCGGCCCCACTCCCGCGGTGATGATGGCCACGGCATACCCGTCGACGATGCCCATCTGCCGGGTCTCGGTGTCGCTGCGCAGCCAGCCACCCTTGAACGGCCCGGCCCCGATGGTCCCCAGCCCCCATCGGTGCTGCGGGATGGGCCGCATGACCCCCAGGATGTGCGCGCTCGCGGCCTTGGACACCACCCGTCCGCCGTGGAGCGCGGCCATGAACTTCACCTGCTGGCGGATGGTCCACTGCATCGAGCCCTGGGAGCGGTCTGGCGCCACGGTGGTCGTGTCCCCCACTGACCGCAGCACGGCGGTGATCGCCGCGCCGGGGCTGCCGGGGATCTGGTCGCGCAGGGCGATGGTCGAGTCCATGTGCGACTCGGTGAGTGCCCTCGTGATCTGGGTGCGCTGCGTGGAGGTGAGCCGGCTGGGGTCGCCGTCGACGACGGTGTCGAGGAAGGCCGCCACCACGAGCACCTTGGAGGTGGACCACGCCCGGTAGCTGGGCACCGACCCCTCGATGGTCACCGCCGAGGGGTTGGACAGCGGCGCGAAGGCCAGGGCGTTCCGCGTGTCGCCCACGAGACCGACCGGTCGAGGCTTGGGCTTCGGCGACGGCTTCACGGTGGCGGTCTTCCTCGGGGCGGGCGGCGTGGTGGTGGTCGGCGCGGTGGAACGCGTGGGCGTGCGGCTCGTCGTGGGCGCCGTGGTTGATGACGTCGCCGACGGTGTCGCACTGGTCGCTCCCACGGCGCGGCCGGCCCCACCTCCGCCGCAGGCAGCGAGGAGAAGGGCCAAGAGGGTGATCCAGATGGTGTGCCGCACGGGCATCGAGGGTAGCCCGGGTGCCGTCCGGTGGCCGGGTGGGCCGAACGGTGGACCGGGCTGTCGATCGGGGCCTGCGCCACCTCCCCCGCGCCTACGGTGTGCCGCACGCACCCGCCGACGAGGGGACGACGATGCACTACCGGGAAGCGCCGTGGCTCATCGAGTACGCCAGCCACCCCGAGCTGATCCTCGCCTACATGGACGCCGGCCTGCTGGCGGCCGGCTGCCTGGTGCTCGACGACGGCACCGACGGCACGATGGCCTGGGCCGACGCCTACGACGACGAGACCAACGCCTACTTCCTCCGGAACCTCGAACGGCCCGCACCGGTGCTGGCCACGCCCGACGGCACCACGCTGGTCGAGATCAGCGACATGCACGGGGCTCCCAGTGTCCGTGCCCGCAGCGTCCTGGCCGACGGCACGCTCGTCGAGACCCTGCTGCGGTGGCCCGAGGTCCCGCCCTGGCCGCGCCGCATGCAGAAGGCACGCGGGCTGGCCGACGTCGAGGTGGAGATGACACGGCAGGCGGCGCGCGGCCGCGTGACCAAGGTGGTGGAGGGCGGGCCGGTGGAGGTCCTCGTCAGCCACTTCGCATCGGTCGCCGACGTCGAGGAGGACCGCGGCACCGAAGCTGTCGAGCTCACCACCATGGACGAGGTGGTCGCGGTCTGGAACGCCGCCCTGCTCCACGGCCAACAGGTCGAGCGCGCCAACCTGATGCTCACGGGCCTGGTCCAGATGGGCGCCTTCCTCCTGGGCGTGGCGCTCGTCCTGGTGGGCTGGCTGGTCCTGGACTCGTGGTGGCCCGCCGTGGCCGCCGTCGTGCTCACCGCCGCGGTCTGGTGGGCCTCGCCGTTCACCCTGGTGCTCCTCCGCCGGACGGGCCGGTGGAGGCCGCCCTTTCCGTGGGTCGTTCGCGAGCGGGTCATCCCCCTCGACCCGCGGTAGCGACCTGACCGACACCGGACGCCCTCAGCGGCGCACCCACACGCGCAGGCGGCCGACCGGCACGAACCCTGCCGCCACCGCCTCGGCGAGGTCGGCGCCCCGCTCGTAGCCGCCCACCGGACGCCCGGGAAACAGCCGGGAGGCCGCTCCCCCGAGCGTCTCCCACACCCCGGACCCACCGGCCCAGACGTTGCTCACGCCGACGACGCCGGCACCCAGGCAGAGTGCAGCCCGCCCCACCACCTCGCCGGCACCCCGGGCGGTGATGAAGCGCACTGAGGGATCCGCCAGGAGGGCGGGCGGGAACGTGCCGGCCTGACTGCTGGCCGCGGCCCACTCCTCCAGCGCCGCCTCATCGACGACCTCCGCCCACGCGGGGCTCTCCGCCGGAGACGACCCCGCCGGCAGCGAGCCCTCCGCCGGAGACGATTCCCCACCCGGCGGGGCGGCCTCGTGCCAGACCCACTCCGCCTCGAACAGCACCGCGAGGCCGTGACCGCCGAGGTCCACGTCGCCGAAGCTGTCCTTGACCGAGGCCCCGTCCCGGCGCGGCACCGCCTCGGCCACTGCTGCGGCCTCCAACCCCGGGGCCAGCGTCACGACATCGGGGAAGAACGGCGGGGGCCGGCCACCGGCCAGCCACATCCCGTGGGTGACCGACCCCGGTATGCCGTGCCCACGGCATACGCTCTCGCACCAGGCCACGTTGGCGACCGCCGCACGAACCGCCCGCGGATCGGGCAGGGCGTCGGCCACGGGGTCGGGCAAGGGTCGGGCTCAGGCGCTGCTGGGCTCGCGGGCAGCCAGCTCGGCCTTGACGTCGCTGGCATAGCGGCCGGACCGCTCCTGACCGCTCATCTCACCGATCGCGTCCATGACGGTGTCGGTGATGGCACGCAGGAGCGCCGCCTTCTGGTGGCGCTGCGAAAGGGCGTCGACGTCGACCGGCGGGCCGAACCGCACGGTGACCTTCGCGGGGCGCAACCCCTTGGACCCCGGCGGCTGGACCCGGTCGGTGCCGATCACCGCGCACGGGACCAGGGTGGCGCCGCTGCTGAGGGCCATCCTGGCCACGCCCGTCCGGCCCCGGTGCAGGCGCCCGTCGGGCGACCGCGTGCCCTCCGGGTAGACCCCGAAGGCGTCTCCGCGGCGCAGGACCTGCTCGCCGAGCTCGAGGGAACGAGCGGCCGCCCGGGCGTCGGCGCGGTCGACCGGGATCGTCCCGGCCGTCGAGTGGAACCAGCGCACCATCGCGCCGCGCAGGCCGGTGCCCTGGAAGTACTCCGCCTTGCCGAGGAAGTGGACCTGACGGCCCGAGGCGAGCGCGATGACGATCGAGTCGATGAACGACAGGTGGTTCGAGGCGACGATGAGCGGCCCCGTGGGCGGGACGTGCTCGCGACCCTCGACCCGCATGCGCGTCGCCAGCCTCAGCGGCGGGCCGATCACGACGTGCCGCATCACCGCGCGGCTGAGGCTGCCCTGCCGCACCGTGCCGCCGAGGTCCCCGGCCTCCCCCGCGGTCATCGGCTCACTCCCACTCGATGGTGCCCGGCGGCTTGCTGGTGACGTCGAGGACCACGCGGTTGACCTCGGGCACCTCGTTGGTGATGCGCGTCGAGATCTTGGCCAGCACCTCGTAGGGCACCCGGGTCCAGTCAGCGGTCATCGCGTCCTCGGACGACACCGGCCGCAGCACGATGGGGTGGCCGTAGGTGCGGCCGTCGCCCTGCACGCCCACGGACCGCACGTCGGCGAGCAGCACGACGGGGCACTGCCAGATCTCGCGGTCGAGACCGGCAGCGGTCAGCTCCTCCCGCGCGATCGCGTCGGCCGCCCGGAGGGTCGCGAGCCGCTCGGCGGTGACCTCACCGACGATGCGGATGCCGAGGCCCGGCCCGGGGAAGGGCTGGCGCCAGACGATGCCGTCGGGCACCCCGAGCTCGAGGCCGACCTGGCGCACCTCGTCCTTGAACAGCGAGCGCAGCGGCTCGACGAGCTTGAACTGCAGGTCCTCCGGCAGGCCGCCGACGTTGTGGTGCGACTTGATGTTCGCCGCGCCGGTGCCGCCACCGGACTCGACCACGTCGGGGTAGAGCGTCCCCTGCACGAGGAACTCGACCGGGTGGTCGTCCTCGCCGCGGTGCTCGCCGACGATGTCGCGGGCGGCCTGCTCGAAGACCCGGATGAACTCGCGGCCGATGATCTTGCGCTTCTCCTCGGGGTCCGAGACACCGGCGAGCGACGACAGGAACCGGTCGCGCGCGTCGACGACGACGAGGTCGACCCCGGTCGCCGCCACGAAGTCCTTCTCGACCTGCTCGGCCTCACCGGCCCGGAGCAGGCCGTGGTCGACGAAGACGCAGGTGAGCTGGTCGCCCACGGCCTTCTGCACCAGGGCCGCCGCCACCGACGAGTCGACGCCGCCGGAGAGCGCGCACAGCACGCGGGACTCGCCGACCTGCTCGCGGATCGCCTCGACCAGCTCGTCGACGACGTTCGCGGCCGTCCAGTCACCCTCGATGCCGGCGCCGCGCCAGAGGAAGTTCTCGAGCACCCGCTGGCCGAACGTGGAGTGCATGACCTCGGGGTGCCACTGCACGCCGTAGAGCCTGCGCTCGTCGTCCTCGAAGGCCGCGACGGGGGCGCCGGCCGTGGAGGCGGTCACGCGCATGCCCTCGGGAGCCTCGGTCACCGAGTCGCCGTGGCTCATCCAGACCGACTGCTCGTCCGGCTGCCCGTTGAAGAGCACCGAGGACGTGTCGCTGATGCGAGCGGGCGTCGCGCCGTACTCGCCCAGGCCGGTCTTCGCGACGGTGCCGCCGAGCGCCTGGACCATGGCCTGGAAGCCGTAGCACATGCCGAACACGGGGACCCCGGCGTCGAGGAGCGCGCCGTCGAGGGAGGGGGCGCCCTCCTCGTAGACCGAGGACGGACCGCCCGACAGGATCACCGCCGCCGGGTCCTTCGCGAGCATCTCCGACACCGGCATCGTGCTGGGCACGACCTCGCTGTAGACGTTGGCCTCGCGCACCCGGCGGGCGATGAGCTGCGAGTACTGCGCGCCGAAGTCGACGACCAGCACCGGACGGGCCTGGAGCTCGATCTCGGGCACCGCCGGGCCGTCGGCCGCGGTGGCCTCCACGCGGTCGTCGTCCTGGGCCTGGGTCACGTCCGCGGCTGCTGCATCAGTCACGAGGCAAGGCTACCTGCGAGCTGCCCCTCGACCTCCCTCGCCACCGACCGCTCGACCCAGAACGAGAGGAACGGCACACACCCGGCCAGCATGACCAGCACCATCTTCCCGAGCCCCCAGCCCACCTTGAACCCCAGGTTCGCGGTGGCGACGAGGTAGACCATGTAGATGAAGCCGTGCGGCTGCGGCCACCAGTCGAGGGCGTGGTTGTCGAACCCGTAGTTGAGGATCATCTCGGCCACCAGGACGAGCAGGCCCACACCGACGATGAAGGCCATCACCTTGAAGAACGTGAGGGCCTTCTGGGCTGCCTGCGGGTCGCGGATCTCGTTCACGTGCTGCTCTTCTCCTTCTCGGGGGCTGTCACCGGCTCCGCCTCCCGGCGGTCGCGCTCCGCGTCGTCGCGGACCATCCTGAACCACATGTAGGCCGCGAAGGCGGCGAAGATCCACCACTGCAGCGCGTATGCCGCGTTGCGCCACGACAGCCCCGCCTCACCGATCCGGGGCGGCGGCACCCGCTCGAGCGGGGCCGCGTCGAGGGGGGCACCGTCGGCGCCGCGCTCCTCGGTGCCGAACGCGAAGGCGTTGTAGAGGTCGCCCTCCCACTGGTTCACGAGCACGGCGAGGTCGATGGAGCCCGCCAGGGGGTGGGCCGGTGCGACGCCGGCCGGCGGGGCGGGCGCCTCGGCGGGCGACTCCCCTGGAGCGAGGGACCCCACCAGGGTGAGCGTCCCCGCGGGCGGTTCGGGCACTGCTGCCGGGTCGGTCGTGAAGCCGCGGACCACGGCGAGGGTGCCGCCGGTGCTGTCGACGACGAACGGCGCCACCACCCAGTACCCTGTGCGGCCGTCGAGGAGCCTGGGCGCGACGAGCAGCTGGCCGCCCGCGGCATACGAGCCGGTGGCCCGGACCAGGCGCCCGGACCCGTCGTCGGGGAACTGCTGGTGAGGGCCCACCACGGTGGCGAGGTCGACGACGGGCTGCGCCGGCGCCTTCTCGACCGCCTCGGCGCGGCCCCGGTCCCGAGCGACGTCGAGCTGCCACAGGCCCAGCCAGGTGAACGACACGAGGATGGCGACGAGTACCGCGAACAGGCCCAGCCAGCGGGGCTTGAGGGCGGTTCGCAGCACCTCCACAGGCTACGTGAGCCCGGAAAACCAGTGTCGTCCAGGCCCGCCGGACACCTACCGTGGGCAGCCTGATGCACACGCCACTGACCCACGACCCCGGGGCCCCGGACACCCGGGGTCCGTTGCGGTTCCTGCTGTGGCTCGCCTTGCAGCAGTGGCGGATCCAGCTGCTCGTCCTGCTCGCCGGGGCGACCTGGATGGTGTCGCTGGCGCTCATGCCCGCGGCCGTCGGCAACGGCATCGACGAGGGCATCGTCCCGGGAGACTGGGGCGGGCTGGCTCGCTGGGCCCTGGTGATCACCGGGCTCGGCGCCCTCGCCGCGGCGGCCGGTGCAACCCGGCACTACCTCGCGGTGCGCAACTGGCTCGAGGGCTCCTACCGCAGCGCGCGGCTCACGGCCCGCGGCATCGAGGAGGCGGGCCCCGCCCTGACCCGCACCATCCCCGCCGGCGAGGTCATCGCCGTCTTCGCGAACGACGTCATGCGCATCGGCGGCCTGTTCGACGTCGCCGGCCGCTTCACCGGCGCGCTGGCGAGCTACGTCGTGGTGGGCTCGATCCTCCTGGCCGCCTCGCCGCCCCTGGGCTGGCTGGTGCTCGTCGGCGGGCCTGTGCTGCTCTCCTGCCTGTCCTTCATCGTCCGCCCGCTGCAGCGCCGCCAGGCCGACCAGCGCGAGCAGACCGGCCGGCTCACCACCCTCGGCGCCGACACCGTGGCGGGCCTGCGGGTGCTGCGCGGCATCGGCGGCGAGCAGACCTTCCTGCGCCGCTACGAGGAGCAGTCGCAGCAGGTGCGGCGCGTCGGGGTGCGGGTGGCCGGCGTCCAGGCGGCCCTGGACTCGGCGCAGGTGCTGCTCCCCGGCGTCTTCGTGGTGCTGGTGACGTGGATCGGCGCGAGGTTCGCGCTCGACGGCCGCATCACCGCCGGCCAGCTCGTGGCCTTCTACGGGTATGCCGCGTTCCTCACCATGCCCCTGCGCACCGTCACCGAGTTCGTCGACCGCTTCATCCGGGCGCACATCGCCGCCCGGAAGGTGCTGCGGATCCTGGCCGTCGAGCCCGACCAGGAGCCAGGTGTCCCTGACGAGGCCTCCTCGCCGGAGACGTCGGGCGACCTCGTCGACCCGCTCTCCGGGGTCCGCGTGCGCGCGGGAGCCCTGACCGCCCTGGTCTCCGCCCACCCCGAGGAGACCGCGGCGATCGCCGACCGGCTGGGCAGGCACGGGCCCGGACGCCACGAGACGACCTGGGACGGTCAGCGCCTGGACGCACTCCCACTCGCCGAGGTGCGCCGCCGCATCGTCGTCAGCGAGGCCGACCCGCGCCTGTTCACCGGAACCCTGCGCGAGGGGCTGCTCGCCGGTCGGACCGGCACCCCCGACCAGCAGGTGCACGCGGTGCTCCAGGTGGCCAGCGCGCTCGACGTGCTCGAGGCGGTGCCCGACGGCCTCGACGGGCTCGTCGAGGAGCGCGGCCGCTCCTACTCCGGCGGCCAGCGCCAGCGGCTCGCCCTGGCCCGGGCGCTGCTGGCCGACCCGGAGGTGCTCGTGCTCGTCGAGCCCACCAGCGCGGTCGACGCGCACACCGAGGCCCGCATCGCCAGCCGACTCGCGGTGGCCCGCAGGGGCCGCACCACCGTCGTCACCACGGCCAGCCCGCTGGTGCTCGGCGAGGCCGACGAGGTGCTCCTCGTCGAGGACGGGGTGGTGACCGCAAGCGGAACCCACCACGAGCTGCTGGCCGGGCACCCGGCATACCGCTCGATCGTGACCCGCGGGGAGGAGGACTGACATGGGCATGGTGACCGACCACGCGCGGCGGACGCTGCCGATCGCCGACACGGCCGCCGTCGTGCGACACACGCGCGGGCTGGTCCGGCAGCACCGGCGCTACCTGTCCGTCGTGCTCGGCCTGCACGCCCTCGCGGCGCTGGCCGCCCTCGCCGGGCCGTGGCTCGTCGGCCGCCTCGTCGACACGGTGACCGGCGACGGCACGCTGGCCGAGGTCGACCGGCTCGCCATGATGCTGGCCGGCGCCGTGGTGCTCCAGACCGGCCTCACCTGGGCGGCCCGGCGCGCCTCGCTGGTGCTCGGCGAGACCGTCTTCGCCGAGCTGCGCGAGCAGTTCATCGGCCGCGCGGTGAACCTGCCGCTGTCGACGGTCGAGCGCGCCGGCACGGGCGACCTCGTCGCGCGGACCACCAACGACGTCGAGGCCCTCTCGCACGTCGTGCGGTTCGGCATCCCGTCGATCTTCGTCGCCGCCGTCACCATCGTCATGACGGTGGTGGCCGCTCTGCTGACCTCACCGCTGGCCACCCTGCCGATGCTGGTCGGCCTGCCGTTCTACTGGTTCTCGACCCGGCGCTACCTGCGCTTCGCCGGCAAGGGGTACCTGTGGGAGCGCGCCACCTACGCCAGCCTCAACGGGGTCGTCTCCGAGACGGTCGACGGCGCCCGCACCATCGACGCGCTCTCGCTCGCCCCTGCCCGTCGGCGCCGGTTCGAGGAGGCGCTCGGCGACTGCTACGAGGCCGAGCGCTACACCCTCGGGCTGCGGCTGCGGTGGTTCCCCTTCGTCGAGCTCGGCTACTTCTTCCCCGTCGCCGGCTCGGTGCTGTGGGGCGGCTGGCTGGCGATGAACGGGCACGTCACCGCCGGCGCGGCCACCGCGGTCACGCTCTACATCCACCAGATGGTGGGACCGCTCGACGAGGTGCTCATGTGGCTCGACGAGATTCAGGTCGGCGCCACCTCGCTCGCCCGCGTCATCGGCGTGGGCGAGGTGCCTCCGGACCGGGTGGCCACCGGCGCCCGCCCGGACGGCGACCGGCTCGACGTCGACGAGGTGCACTACGCCTACCGCAGCGGCCGTGACGTGCTGCGCGGGGTCAGCCTCGACCTCCGGCCCGGCGAGCGCCTCGCCATCGTCGGCCCGTCCGGCGCGGGCAAGTCGACCCTGGGCCGCCTGATGGCCGGCATCGACGGCCCGCGCACGGGTGTGGTCTCGGTGGGCAGCGTGCCGCTGGTCGACCTCGAGCTCGGCGACCTGCGCACCCAGGTGGCCCTGGTGACCCAGGAGCACCACGTCTTCGTCGGCACGCTGGCCGACAACCTGCTGCTGGCCCGCCCGGGCGCCGACCGGGGCACCCTGCTCGCGGCGCTCACGGCCGTCGACGCCGCCGGCTGGGCGCTGGCGCTGCCCGAGGGCCTCGACACGGTGGTGGGCAGCGGCGGCCACCGGCTCAGCGAGGCGCAGGCCCAGCAGGTGGCCCTGGCCCGGCTGGTGCTGGCCGACCCGCACACCCTCGTGCTCGACGAGGCGACCTCGCTGCTCGACCCCCGCGCGGCCCGGCACCTCGAGCGATCGCTGGCCGCGGTCGCCGAGGGCCGCACGGTGGTCGCGATCGCCCACCGGCTGCACACGGCCCACGACGCCGACCGGGTCGCGGTGGTCGAGGACGGCCTGGTCAGCGAGATCGGCACCCACCACGAGCTGCTGGCCGCCGAGGGCCCGTATGCCGCGCTGTGGCACTCGTGGCGCGACGAGGGTTCCCGGACTGCTGACCGGCCTGCGAAAAAAGTTCCGTACCGCACGTAACCCCCGTCACAGCACCGTCGTTGTGCTGGGTGGTGCGGCTGGAGAACCATCCCCGGCTCATCTCCAGCCGCACCCACCTCCACCCAGCCCGCATGAGCGCCCTTGTGCCGCAGCGGAATACACCTGTTGCGCTCCGCGTTGTCCGAGGCAGAATGGTCCTGACCCGTCAGGGGGGCGGTCGGCCGGACGGGACCCGGTCGACCCCAACGCCACAAGACCCGGTTCGCCGCGGTGGCGGACCGGACTGGACGCAGGAGGTGTTTCTGGTGGCTGTTGTCTTCGATCCCTTCCGTGAGATGGACCGGCTCACCGCCCAGATGTGGGGCGGCCCGTCGGCGACGCGCGCACCGCGCTGGATGCCGATGGACCTCTACCGAGCCGGCGACCACTACGTCGTCAACATCGACCTGCCCGGCGTCGACCCGGGCTCGATCGACGTCGACATGGACGGGAACACCCTCACGGTGCGCGCGGAGCGCACGCTGCGCGGCGAGGAGCAGGCGGAGTGGATCGCCCAGGAGCGGCCGTCGGGCAGCTACATGCGCCAGCTCACCCTGGGCGAGGGCCTCGACCTCGAGAACATCCACGCCCACTACGAGAACGGCGTGCTCTCGATGACCATCCCGGTCTCGGAGAAGGCCAAGCCTCGCAAGATCGAGGTGCAGAGCCGTGGTGGCCAGCAGCAGATCGGCGCCTCGGAGGGCCGCTCGGCCGGCACCGAGACGGTCGAGGGCAGCGTGTCGAGCTGACCCGCAGCGAGAAGGGGCCCGGCAGCAGCCGGGCCCCTCTTCTGTCCAGCCTGGTCAGGCCTGTCCGGCCAGCTCAGGCCTGCGCGCTCTCGTGCGTGAACCTCGGCACGGCAGGTCGCTGCGCCTGCACCGGCTCGAGCCGCCGGTAGGCCTCGCCCTGGGCCGGCCGCGGGTCGGGCTCGCCCCGGTTGGGCCACAGCGACATGGCCCGCTCAGCCTGGGCGGTGATGGTCAGCGACGGGTTGACGCCGAGGTTCGCCGAGACCGCCGAGCCGTCGACGACGTGCAGCCCGGGGTAGCCCCAGACCCGGTGGTAGGGGTCGACGACCCCCTGCTCGCGGTCGGCTCCGATGACCGCGCCGCCGAGGAAGTGGGCGGTCATCGGCACGTCGACGATCTCGCCGAGCGAGCTGCCCGGGAAGGCCCGCAGCCCCGTGGCCTGCGACAGGCGCCCGGCGAGCGCGACGATCGAGCGGTGCCCGGCCGGGATCCACGTGGGGTTCGGCTCGCCGTGGCCCTGGCGCGAGGTCAGGGTGCGGCCGCCGAGCAGGCCCCGGCGCCCGGAGACGGTCAGCGAGTTGTCGCGGGTCTGCATCACGAGCCCGATGACCGTGCGCTCGCTCCAGCGGTACAGCGACAACGAGCGGAGGAAGACCACCGGGTGGCGAACGGCCTCCAGCAGGAACTTCACCGGACGCGGCACCGACCCTCCCCCGTCGACGAGGATGGTCGCGAGCGCACCCATGGCGTTGGAGCCCTTGCCGTAGCGCACGTTCTCGATGTGGGTGTCGGGCGCCGGGTGGAACGAGGAGGTGATGGCCACACCCTTGGTGAGGTCGACCCCCTCGGGCGCCTTCTGCATCATCGCACCCCCGAGGGCCTCCGAGTTGGTGCGGGTCAGGTGCCCGAGACGGCCGGAGAGCGCCGGCAGGGCACCGGTGTCCTTGAGCGTGTGGAGCAACCGCTGGGTGCCCCAGGCGCCTGCCGCGAAGACGACCTGGTCGGCGGTGACGGTGCGCCGGTGCCTGCGCAGCCAGGCGCCGGTCGCCTCGGTCGTGACCCGGTATGCCGTGCCGCCCGGCTCCGGGCGCACGTCCAGCACGGTGCGCATCGGCTCCACGGTGGCGCCGAGACGCTCGGCGAGCGCGAGGTAGTTCTTCACCAGGGTGTTCTTGGCGCCGACCCGGCACCCGACCATGCAGTTGCCGCACTCGGTGCAGCCGGTGCGGTCCGGGCCAGCCCCGCCGAAGTACGGGTCGGGGACCCGGACCCCCGGCACACCGAAGAAGACGCCGACGGGCGTCTTGCGGAAGGTGTCGGCCACCCCGAGGTCCTCGGCGGCCTGGCGCATCACCTGCTCGACCGGGCCCTCGCAGGGGTTGGTGACGACGCCGAGCATGCTGGAGGCCACCCGGTAGTGCGGCACGAGCTCGGACTGCCAGTCGGTGATGTCACGCCACTGCGGGTCATGGAAGAACGGCGTGGGGGGTACGTAGAGCGTGTTGGCGTAGTTGAGCGAGCCGCCACCGACCCCCGCCCCGGCGAGCACCACGACGTCCGGGAGGCGGTGGATGCGCTGGACCCCGAAGCACTTCAACCGTGGGGCCCAGAAGTAGCGACGCAGGTTCCACGAGGTCTTGGCGAAGTCCTCGTCGGCGAACCGGCGCCCCGACTCGATGACGTGGACGCGGTAGCCCTTCTCCGCCAGCCGCAGGGCGCTGACCGAGCCGCCGAAACCCGAGCCGACGACGACGACGTCGTAGTCGCTCACGGGCGGCCCACGGCCTTCAGCACCCGCAGCGCCGCCGTCATGCCCTTCACCCAGGCCTGCTCGGACATGCCGAGGAACGGCCGCAGGGGCACCAGGCGCTGCGCGGCCACCGTCTGGGACTCGGTGTACTTCATGATCCCCTCGGCGCCGTGCCGGCGGGAGACGCCGGAGGCCCTCATCCCGCCCATCGGGGCGGCCACGCTGCCCCAGGCGGCGCCGTAGGGCTCGTTGATGTTGACCGTGCCGGCGGTGATCTGTGCCGCGAGACGTCGACCGCGCCGCACGTCGCGGGTGTACACCGAGGCGTTGAGGCCGTAGTCGCTGTCGTTGGCCAGCCGGAGGGCCTCCTCGTCGGAGCCCACCTCGAAGATGCTGACCACCGGTCCGAACGTCTCCTCGTCACGGCAGGCCATGGCCGCGGTGACCCCGGTGAGCACCGTGGGCTCGTACACGAACGGACCCACGTCGGGGCGCGCCCTGCCGCCGGTCAGCACAGTGGCACCCTTGGAGCGGGCGTCCTCGACGTGCGCCTGCACCCGGGCCAGCTGCTCGGCCGAGACCAGGGAGCCCATGTCGGCACCGAAGGACAGGTCGGCGCCGAGGCGCATGCCCTTCACGGCCTCGACGAAGCGCTCGGTGAACTCCGCTGCGACCGCCCGGTGGACGAGGATGCGCTCCTTGGAGATGCACAGCTGGCCCGCCGAGGCGAAGCAGCCGCGAACCGCGCCCTCGACCGCGCGCCCGAGGTCGGCGTCCTCGGCGATGTACATGCTGTTCTTGCCGCCGAGCTCGAGGCTGGCCCCGACGAGCCGCGCCCCGGCCGACGCTGCGACGTGGCGTCCGACGGCGGTGGAACCGGTGAAGCTCACGTAGTCGGTGAGGTCGACGACCGCCTGCCCCACGGTGGGGCCGTCCCCGAGCACGACCTGCAGCACCGACTCGGGCAGCCCCGCCTCGGTCAGCATCGCCACCGCCTGGAGCGCCGTGAGCGACGCCTGCAGGTCGGGCCTCAGCACCACGGCGTTGCCCGCCATGAGGGCAGGGATGGCGTCGGAGACGGCCAGTGTCAGCGGGTAGTTCCACGGCGAGACGATGCCCACCACACCCTTGGGGTGGTGCAGCTCCCAGGCCTGGGTCAGCACCGGGAAGAGGCCGGGCCGGCGTCGGGCGCGCAGGTGGTCCTTGCCCGTCCTGGCGTAGTAGCGCGAGACCAGGGCGACATCGGCGACCTCCTCGAAGGCTTGGCGCCGGGTCTTGCCCGACTCGAGCTGCACGAGGTCGAGCAGCTCCGCCTGCCGGTCGAGCACGAGGTCGTGGTAGCGCAGGAGCACCCGCTCCCGCACGTGCATCGGCGTGCGGGCCCAGGCCCGCTGGGCGTTGCGCGCCTGGTCGACGGCGGCCTGCACGTCCCGGGGGGTCGACAGCGGCAGCGAGGCCAGCGGCGCTGCACCCATGGGCGAGCGGGTCAGGCGGTGCTCGGGCCGCGGGGAGCACACCACGCGCGCGGTGAGCCGGCGCGCGAGCGCCGGGTCCACGGCATACGTCGCGGTGGGGTCGGTTTCCGGGTCAGCCAGGATGTCCGGGGCCATAGCGGAAGGGTAGGTCGGCGCCCGTCAATTTACTAGCGGTAAGTTACTGGTGAGACACCTGCCACAGCCGGCCGCGGCCGGCTAGTGGCCGAGGCTCGCCGCGTGGTCCGGGACCTCGTGCAGGAGGGACCGATCGGGCCGCACGTAGCCCCGTGACGGCGGCCGCGCGGGCAGCTCGAGGAGGGGCGCCTCGACGTCCTCGTAGGGGATCCGCGAGAGCAGGTGGGCGATCATGTTGATCCGCGAGCGCCGCTTGTCGTCGCTCTCGACGACGTTCCACCGCGCCTCGGGGATGTCGGTGTGCACGAGCATCTCGTCCTTGGCGCGCGAGTAGTCCTCCCAGCGGGTGATCGACTCGAGGTCGGTGGTCGACAGCTTCCACCTGCGCATGGGATCGGTCAGCCGCGACTCGAAGCGGCGCTGCTGCTCGACGTCGCTGACCGAGAACCAGTACTTGTGCAGCCGGATGCCGTCCTCGACCAGCATCCGCTCGAAGATCGGGCACTGGCGCAGGAAGCGCTGGTGCTCATCGGGCGTGCAGTAGCCCAGGACGCGCTCGACGCCGGCGCGGTTGTACCAGCTGCGGTCGAAGAGCACGATCTCGCCGGCCGCGGGGAGGTGCTCGACGTAGCGCTGGAAGTACCACTGGGTGCGCTGCCGCTCGGTCGGGGTGGGCAGGGCGACGATGCGGGCCACGCGAGGGTTGAGGTACTGCGCCACGCGCTTGATGGTCGAGCCCTTGCCCGCTGCGTCGCGGCCCTCGAACACCACCACGACCCGTTCGCCCTCGCGGCGCACCCACTCCTGCACCTTCACGAGCTCGGCCTGCAGCCGGAACAGCTCGGCCTCGTAGACCGACTTCTTCAGCCGCCCGCCGTCCATAGCGCTCATGGTGCCACGACCTGCGCGGACGGCCTCCGGGATCGCCCGTGACCGCCGCGTCCGCGCGCTGACTAGGACATCGGGCGGTCCGCCGCCCCCTGCTTCTGCTGGACGCTGGGAGGCATCCCCCACCTCCGAAGGAGGGCCCCAATGGCCAGCATCCGCACACGAGTGCTCGCGCTGCTGGCGGCCGGCGGCGCGGGCGTAGGCATCGCTGTCGCGCCGGCCCAGGCCGAAACCAGCCGCACCACCGTCGTGGCCTCAGGCCTCGACAGCCCCCGCCTGCTCAGCTTCGCCCCGAACGGCGACCTCTACGTCGCCGAGTCCGGGAAGGGCGGCTCCGGGCCGTGCGCCACCCACCCGGAGCTCGGCAAGTTCTGCTTCGGCGAGAGCGGCGCCATCACCCGGGTGAACCCCCACGGACCGGACCGCCGGGTCGTGACCGGCCTGCCGTCCCTCGGCGGTGCCGAGGACTCCATCGGCCCCATGGACGTCGACGTCCGTGGTGACCGGTACGTCGTCAGCATCGGGCTGGGCGCCCACCCGGACTTCCGCAAGAAGTTCGGGTCTGACGGTGCCCACCTCGGGACCCTGCTGACCGGCAAGCTCAGTGACAGCGAGCACTCCCTGCTCGCGGACATCGCCGCCTACGAGGCCGAGGCCAACCCCGACCGCACCGACCTCGACAGCAACCCGGCGGGCATCTCCCGCCGCGGCGGCGGCTACGACGTGGCCGACGCCGGCGGCAACGCCGTGGTCCGCACGACCCGCAAGGGCGACGTCAGCAAGGTGGCGGTGCTCCGACCGGTGCCGACGACCGCGGCCATCACGCTGGGCCCGGAGACCATTCCGGCCGGCTTCCCCCAGGACGCGGTGCCCACCTCGGTCGTCCGCGGCCCCGACGGCGCCCTCTACATCAGCCAGCTCACCGGCTTCCCGTTCCAGAAGGGGACCTCGAGCATCTGGCGGGTCGAGCCCGGTGGCCACCCCAAGAAGTGGGCGACGGGGCTGACCAACGTCACCGACCTCGCCTTCGACGAGGACGGGCACCTGTATGCCGTGCAGATCGCCTCCGAGGGCCTGCTCAAGGGGCCCGTCGGAAGCCTGGTCAAGGTCAAGCGCGGCAGCAGCTCGCACCACACCGTGGTGGGCGGGCTGACGGCGCCCTACGGCGTCGCGATCGACGGTGACGACGCCTACGTGACCACCTGCTCGGTCTGCGTGGGCAAGGGACAGGTGGTGCGGGTGTCGCTGGACTGACGGCCCCGCGGCACTGACCGGCTGACGGGCGAGGGGCCCTGCACCGCAGGGCCCCTCGTCCTGTCCGGTCAGCTGCCTTGTCCGCTCAGCTGCGTGGTCCGGTCAGCTGCGCTGGTAGGGCGCCACCACGACCTCGACGCGCTGGAACTCCTTGAGGTCGGAGTAGCCGGTGGTCGCCATGGCGCGCTTGAGGGCACCGACGATGTTCGTCGTGCCGTCGGCCAGGCGGCCCGGCCCGAAGAGGATCTCCTCCAGCGGCGCGACCCCGCCGACGCCGACCCGCTCGCCGCGCGGCAGCTGCGGGTGGTGGGCCTCCGGGCCCCAGTGGTAGCCGCGTCCGGGGGCGTCGGTGGCGCGCGCCAGCGCGGCCCCGAGCATGACGGCGTCGGCCCCGCAGGCCACGGCCTTGACGATGTCGCCGCTGCTGCCGACGCCACCGTCGGCGATGACGTGCACGTAGCGACCGCCGGACTCGTCGAGGTAGTCGCGGCGGGCCGCGGCCACGTCGGCGATCGCCGAGGCCATCGGGGCGTGGATGCCGAGGGTCCGGCGGGTGGTGTGCGCCGCTCCCCCGCCGAAGCCGACGAGGACGCCGGCGGCGCCTGTGCGCATCAGGTGCAGCGCGGCGGTGTACGAGGCGGCGCCACCGACGATCACCGGGACGTCGAGCTCGTAGATGAAGCGCTTGAGGTTCAGCGGCTCGGCGCGACCCGAGACGTGCTCGGCCGAGACGGTCGTGCCCCGGATCACGAACAGGTCGACACCGGCGTCGACCACGCTCTTCCAGAGCTGCTGCGTGCGCTGCGGGCTCAGCGCGCCGGCGACCGTGACGCCGGCGTCGCGCACCTGGCGCAGCCGCTCGGTGATGAGCTCGGGCTGGATCTCGGCCGAGTAGATCTCCTGCATCCGCGAGGTCGCCAGGTCGGGGTCGAGGCCGGAGATCTCCTCGAGCAGGGCCGTCGGGTCCTCGTAGCGGGTCCACAGGCCCTCGAGGTCGAGGACGGGCAGCCCACCGAGCCGGCCGAGCGCGATCGCCGTGTCGGGCGACATGACCGAGTCCATCGGTGCCGCGATGACGGGGATGTCGAAGTGGTAGGCGTCGATCTGCCAGGAGACCGAGACCTCCTCCGGGTCGCGGGTGCGGCGCGAGGGCACCACGGCGATGTCGTCGAAGGAGTAGGCCCGACGGCCCCGTTTGCCTCGGCCGATCTCGATCTCAGTCACCGGCCGATCGTATCGGTCGGCTCATCCGCGCCGACACGGCTGCCCACCGGCACACGGGCGGTGGGCAGCCCGCACACCTGCGAGGGGCGGGCAGACAGGCAAACTGACGCCCCGCCGCCGGGTGAGGGGGCGGCCAGCGGCGGAGCGCCAGTGTGTTCGCCGGGCGGTCAGCTGCCCGCGGCGGCGAGGTCTCGCGAAAGTCCCCCTCCCGGCTGGCTGCCCTTGCGGGCATGTCCCCACGGTAGGACGGCACGGCGCCGAGTCCATCGGGCAGAAGGCGTAACTGTGGAAGGGGCCCGCCTACGCAGATCCGGTCCGTGGGCGCGCGGCGCCTCCGTCAGCGACCGGAGTAGTTGGGGGCCTCCACCACCATCTGGATGTCGTGGGGGTGGCTCTCCTTCAGACCTGCCGGGGTGATCCGCACGAAGCGGCCCTTGGCCTGCAGCTCGGGCACCGTCGCGGCGCCGACGTAGAACATCGACTGGTGCAGGCCACCGATGAGCTGGCGGGCGACGGCCGAGACCTGGCCCTTGTAGGCCACCCGGCCCTCGATGCCCTCGGGGACGAGCTGGTCGTCGCTGGTGACGTCGGCCTGGAAGTAGCGGTCCTTGGAGTAGGACTTCTTCCCGCGCGACGACATGGCGCCGAGCGAGCCCATCCCGCGGTAGGACTTGTACTGCTTGCCGTTGACGAGCACGAGGTCGCCCGGGCTCTCCTCGCAGCCGGCCAGCAGCGACCCGACCATCACGGTGTCGGCCCCCGCGACGAGCGCCTTGGCGATGTCGCCGGAGTACTGCAGGCCGCCGTCGCCGATGACCGGCACGCCCGCCGGCTTGCACGCCTGCGCGGCCTCGTGGATCGCGGTGACCTGCGGGACGCCGACGCCGGCCACGACCCGGGTGGTGCAGATCGAGCCCGGGCCGACGCCCACCTTCACGGCGTCGACGCCGGCGTCGACGAGCGCCTGGGCGCCCTCGCGGGTGGCGACGTTGCCGCCGACGACCTGCACGTGCGCGGTGGCGCTGTCGGCCTTCAGGCGCCTGACCATCTCGAGCAGCAGGCTGGCGTGGCCGTGGGCGGTGTCGACCACGAGCACGTCGACGCCGGCCTCGATGAGGGTGGTCGCGCGCTTCCAGGCGTCGCCGAAGTAGCCGACCGCGGCGCCGACGAGGAGTCGGCCCTGGGCGTCCTTGCTGGCGTTGGGGAACTGCTCGGAGCGGACGAAGTCCTTGACGGTGATGAGCCCGGCGAGACGGCCGTCGTCGTCGACCAGCGGCAGGCGCTCGCGCTTGTGCTGGCGCAGCAGCGTCGTGGCGGTCTCGCGGTCGATGTCGGCCGGTCCGGTGACGAGCGGCATCGCGGTCATCACGTCGCGCACGCGGGTGGTGCCCCACTCCGAGACCGGCACGAAGCGCAGGTCGCGGTTGGTGATGATGCCGAGCAGCATCTGGTCGTGGTCGACCACCGGGAGCCCGGAGACGCGGTACTGGCCGCACACCTGGTCGAGCTGCTCGAGGGTGGCGTCCGGGCCGATGGTCACCGGGTTGGGGATGCGCCCGGTCTGCGTCCGCTTCACGAGGTCGACCTGGTAGGCCTGGTCCTCGATCGAGAGGTTGCGGTGGAGCACGCCGAGGCCGCCCTCGCGGGCCATCGCGATGGCCATCCGCGCCTCGGTGACCGTGTCCATCGCGGCCGAGACGAGCGGCACCCGCAGGCTGATCTCACGGGTGAGGCGCGAGGTCGTGTCGACCTCGCTGGGGATCACGTCGCTCAGGCCCGGCAGCAGGAGGACGTCGTCGTAGGTCAGGCCGATCTCGGCGAACGGAGCCGGGACTGAGGACGATCCGTTGCTCATTGCCCAATCGTAAGGCAGCCCCGCAGTGCCTCTGGCCATCGCGGCCCCTCGCCGCACCCGTCACCAGAGGGTCCGGCGGGGCAGGGTGAGAGTCGTGGGAAAGCCGGGTCAAAAGTGTTCACACTTGAACAAGTTTTGACCATCGTGAGGCTGTTTACGCAGGTCAGGCGGGGGTAACTTGCCTTTCATGCGGCACGGTGCCGCGGGGAGGTGGGGACGAAATGGCTGAGCTGTCGAGACTGCCCGGACCTGTTGCCGACCTCTGGGACTGGCAGCTGGAGGGCTCCTGCCGCCAGGTCAACCCAGACGTGTTCTTCCACCCCGAGGGTGAGCGGGGCTCGGCCCGCCGTGCCCGGGACTCGGCGGCCAAGGAGGTCTGCCTCGGCTGCCCGGTGCTCGTGCAGTGCCGCGAGCACGCCCTGCGGGTCCGGGAGCCCTACGGCGTCTGGGGCGCCATGACCGAGGACGAGCGAGAGGCCTGGTACGCCGGCCACCGCACCGTCTCCGAAGCCAGCTGAGTCCTAGACTCGGGGCGTGAGCAGCCCCGCAGAGGTCCCCATCCGCGATGACTCCATCCGGCTCGGCCAGCTCCTGAAGCTGGCCGGCCTGGTCGAGGACGGCGCGATGGCCCGTGCCGTCATCGAGGCCGGCGAGGTGACGGTCGACGGCGCGGTCTGGTCGCGCCGCGGCCAGCAGGTGCGCCCGGGCATGCTCGTGTCGTATGCCGGCGAGACCGTGCGCGTGGTCAGCGGCGCCTGAGCAGCGGCCCGCCCACCTAGGCCGCGACCCGCAGCTCCTCCGGACGGGTCGCCGCGCGCAGGGTGACCAGCGACAGCAGGGTGGTCACCACCACCAGCGCCACCGACCCGAGCACGAGCACGGACAGGTCCAGCCACGGCACGGCAGCCACCCGGGACCCCTCGTCCATGCCGGCGGCGGTGGCGAATCCCGCGGCCACGCCGGCTGCCACGGCCGCGGCCACGACCACCATCGGCACCCGCGGCGCCAGCGGCGCCAGCAGGGTCGCGCGCACCAGCACGCCGCGCGGGGTGCCCGCCGCCACCAGCGCGGCCAGCGACCGGCGTCGTGACACCGGCGCCTCTGCCTGGAGCACGAAGAGCCCGGCACAGGCGAGCACCAGCCCGAACCGCGACCGTGAGGTACACCACGTCGTAGGACTGGCGGAAGAAGGTCGCCGAGTGAAGCTGCGGGTTGCCGAGGGTGTCCGCGCGCAGGACGGTCGCCGCGGCACCTGCGACGACCCCGAGGATGATCGAGGCGGTCACCTTGGTGGCCTCGAACGGGTTCGCGACCAACCTCCGCCCCGCGACGATCCCGGCGACGCTGTCGGCGTGCGCCGACAGCAGGCGCCCGGCGAGCAGCGCCACCGACGCCGACCCGAACAACAGGCCGACCAGGGCGGTCCCCACGAACACCCACAGCGCGAGGGCGTGGACCCGGTGGTCGAGGATGCCGACCCGGGCCAGCAACGGCTGGACGACGGCCACGCCCACGGCTACGACGAGCACCGCCAGCGCCGGGAGCAGGGCCGGGGCGCGCCGCGGGTGGTCTCCGGTCGCCACGCCGAACGGCGTCATCACCACCCCGCGCAGGGCCACCACGCCGAAGAGCGTCGCCCCGACCGGGACCAGCGCGAGCGCCAGCACGGCTGCCACTGGGTGCGGCCAGACGTCGGTCGGCCACGCGCGGACGTACTCCGCCTCGAAGGCCCCCTCCACCCCCGTCGGCAACGACGCCCGGACCGGGGTGTCGAGCAGCCCACGCAGCAGGAGGAAGGCCGCGCCGCCCAGCAGGGAGCCGACCGTCGCCGCAAGACCGGTCTCGAGCGCCACGACCCAGCGGACGTCGGCGGGGGTCGCACCGGCGAGCCGCAGCGCCGCGAGCCGGCGGTCGCGGGCCGGGGACCCCAGCCGCGAGCTCAGGCCGGTGAACACCAGGACGGGGAGGGTGAGCAGCAGCAGGGCGGCCGCCGCCGCGCCCACCGCGGTGAAACCGATCCGCAGCGCGTCCCCGCGCGACCGCCGACTGCCGCCAGCCGGAGCCGCTCGGCCGCCCTCACGAGCCCTCCCCCATCGCGTGGACGGCACCCCCGGTGGGCAGGCCGTCGTCGGCGAGGACGACACCGTCGCGAACCTCGACCTCGCGGTCGCCGTACGCCGCCACCCGCGCGTCGTGGGTGACGAGCACGACGCTCGTGCCCTGGTCGCGGGCAGTCTCGATGAGCGCCGCCATCACGTCCTCCCCGGCCCGCGAGTCCAGGGCTCCGGTCGGCTCGTCGGCGAACAGGACGGCCGGCTCGGTGACGAGTGCCCGCGCCACGGCGACGAGCTGCGCCTGCCCGCCGGACATCTCGCGCGGCCGCGCCCCTGCCAGAGCGGCCACCCCGAACCGGTCCAACCACGAGCGCGCCACCTCCTCGGCGGACGGCCGCGGCGCCCCGCCGAGCAGCAGCGGGAGCGCGGCGTTGTCGAGGGCGGTCAGCTCCGAGACGAGCTGGCCGTACTGGAACAGCCCCCGAACTCAGAGCGCCGCAGCGCCGAGCGCTCCTTCTCAGGCAGCGTGCTGACGACGCGCGGTCGCCCCAGCGCACCTCCCCGGCGTCCGGCACGAGCACCCCGGCGAGGCAGAGCAGCAGCGAGGACTTGCCCGATCCCGACCGCCCCGTCACGGCGAGCACCTCCCCCGGCCGGCCGGCGCCCGTAGTCGAGCACCAGTCCCGTCGCGCCCAGCACTCCGCTCATGCGCCCAGCTCCTTCTTGAGTGTTCCCATGCGGTCCCGTGCCGCGTCCATCCACCGCAGGTCGGCGTCGAGGTGCGCCAGCGCGTAGTCGGCGGCGAGCACCTGCTCGAGCGTGGCCGCCTCCCGGGTCTTGACCGCGGTCAGCTCGCGCATCCGCCGGAGGTGGGCCGCCCGCTGCGCGCGCAGGTATGCCGCGGCCCCCGGCTCGTCGTCGAGCAGCAGGGCGATGGCGACCTTGAGCGCGAACGGGTTCGCGACGTGCGCAGCCGGCTCCTCCGGCGCGGCGAGCCAGCTGTTCAGCTCGTCGCGCCCGGCGTCGGTGATCTCGTAGACGGTGCGGTCGGGCCCGTCGACCCGCTGCACCGCCGACGGGCGGACATGCCCGCGGCGGTGCAGCCGGTCGAGCGACGCGTAGACCTGGCCGAATGCCAGCGGCTTGGCGTGCGGGAACCGCGCGTCGTGGTCCCGCTTCAGGTCATAGCCGTGCCGCTGCCCCCTGCTCAGCAGCCCCAGCAGCACGTGCCCCGTCGACATGGGGGTAACTATTCACTAGGTGAATAGTTACGGTCAAGCACCCCGCACCCACCGGGCTCTGTGGGAGCCTGCCGACATGACAGTCACCGACGTCCTCGCCCGCGCCACCGGCACGTGGCAGGGGACCAACGGGTTCCGGCTGATGCCGACCGACGACCTCTTCACCGCGCCGGCCACGGCAACCGTCGCCGTTGCTGCCGGCGGGCACCTGCTGACGCTGGGCTACACCTGGCGACACCCCGAGGACGGGGAGCAGCAGGGACTGCTGGTCATCGGGCACGGCGACGAGGCGACCGAGCCGGCTCGTGCCACTGCGTTCTGGGCCGACTCGTGGCACCAGCAGGCGGCGCGGGCCGTCGACGGCTCGGCCGACGGCGAGTCGCTGGCCTTCGAGTACGACTACGGCGGCGGCTGGCGCTGGCGGGTGCAGGTGTCCCCCGCAGACCACGGCCTCGCCGTCCGGATGCTCAACGTCGTCCCGGAGAGCGCCGACACCAGCACACCCCCGGTCGGGGCCTACGAGGCGATGGTGATGGACCTGCGGCGCACCTGACCTCCGGCCGGCACGCCACGGCATACGGATGGGGACGCGCGAAGGCCCGCCCCCGCAGTGGGGACGGGCCTTCGAGCAGTATGCCGGTCGGCTCAGTGACCGTGACCGTGGCCGTGACCGCCAGCGGCCTCCGGCTCCTCTTCCTTCTTCTCCACGACGAGCGTGTCGGTGGTGAGGACCATCGACGCGATCGACGCGGCGTTGCGCAGGGCGGAGCGGGTGACCTTCACCGGGTCGATGACGCCGGCCTTGACCAGGTCGACGTACTGGCCGGTGGCGGCGTTGAGGCCGTTGCCCGGCTCGAGCTCGGCGACCTTGGAGACGGCGACGTAGCCCTCCATGCCGGCGTTCTCGGCGATCCAGCGCAGCGGCTCGGCCGCGGCCTTGCGCACGATGTTGGCGCCGGTGGCCTCGTCACCCTCGAGCCCGAGGGCGTCGATGGCCGTGGAGGCGTGGATGAGGGCGGAGCCGCCACCGGCGACGATGCCCTCCTCGATGGCCGCGCGGGTCGCCGAGATGGCGTCCTCGATGCGGTGCTTCTTCTCCTTGAGCTCGACCTCGGTGTGGGCGCCGACGCGGATGACGCAGACACCGCCGGCCAGCTTGGCCAGCCGCTCCTGCAGCTTCTCGCGGTCCCAGTCGGAGTCGGTGCGCTCGATCTCGGCCTTGATCTGGTTGACCCGGCCCTCGACCTCGTCGGGCTTGCCGGCGCCGTCGATGATCGTGGTGTTGTCCTTGGTGACGACGATGCGGCGGGCCTGGCCCAGCACGTCGAGGTCGGCCTGGTCGAGCTTGAGGCCGACCTCCTCGGAGATGACCTGGCCACCGGTGAGGACGGCCATGTCCTGCAGCATCGCCTTGCGGCGGTCACCGAAGCCGGGGGCCTTGACCGCGACGACGTTGAAGGTGCCGCGGATCTTGTTGACCACGAGGGTCGAGAGGGCCTCGCCGTCGACGTCCTCGGCGATGACCAGCAGGGGCTTGCCCGCCTTGACGACCTTCTCGAGCACCGGGAGCACCTCGGCGATGGCCGAGATCTTGCCCTGGTTGATGAGGATGTAGGCGTCCTCGATCACGGCTTCCATGCGCTCGGGGTCCGAGATGAAGTACGGGGAGATGTAGCCCTTGTCGAACTGCATGCCCTCGGTGAACTCGAGCTCGGTGGTCGCGGTCGAGGACTCCTCGACCGTGATGACGCCGTCCTTGCCCACCTTGTCGAACGCGTCGGCGATGGTGGTGCCGATGGTCTCGTCCTGGGCGGACAGCGATGCGACCTGGGCGATCTCGTCCTTGCCCTCGATCTCGCGGGCGTTGTCGAGCAGGCGGGCCTGCACGGCCTCCACGGCCTGGTCGATGCCGCGCTTGAGGCCGGCCGGGGCGGCGCCCGCGGCGACGTTGCGCAGGCCCTCCTTGACCATGGCCTGGGCGAGCACAGTGGCGGTGGTGGTGCCGTCACCCGCGACATCGTTGGTCTTGGTCGCGACCTCCTTGGCGAGCTGGGCGCCGAGGTTCTCGTAGGAGTCCTCGAGCTCGACCTCGCGGGCGATGGTCACGCCATCGTTGGTGATCGTGGGAGCGCCCCACTTCTTGTCGATGACCACGTTGCGACCCTTGGGGCCGAGGGTCACCTTGACGGCGTTCGCGAGCGCGTCGACGCCGCGCTCGAGTGACTTGCGAGCGTCGTCGTTGAACTCCAGCGTCTTAGCCATGAAAGTCCTTCACCTACTTGATGTTCGTGGGCACGCCGACTGGTTGGACGGCATGCAGGGGATGTGCGCACGCCCCGGCGCGGACCCGGTGCGGGCCGCGCCGGGGCGTGGGCTTCAAGAGCGGTGCGTCAGCCGACGATGGCGAGCACGTCGCGCGCCGAGAGGATGAGGTACTCCTCGCCGCCGTGCTTGATCTCGGTGCCGCCGTACTTGCTGTAGAGCACGCGGTCGCCGACCTTGACGTCGAGCGGGATGCGCTCGTCGCCGTCCTCGTTCCAGCGACCGGGGCCGACCGCGAGGACCTCGCCCTCCTGGGGCTTCTCCTTCGCGGTGTCCGGGATGACAAGACCGGACGCGGTCGTCTGCTCGGCCTCGACGGACTTGACGACGATGCGGTCTTCGAGCGGCTTGATGGAAACCGACACGATGTTGACCTCCCCTTTGGGAATGTCGAAGTGGACAATGGGCTACTGCTTGGTGCGGTCGTGCCCGTCGCCGTCGCGGGGGTCGATGAGCGCCGACTGCGTTAGCACTCGGCAAGCCGGAGTGCCAATGGCAAATCTAGGACCGCGGTTAGCACTCGGTCAACTCGAGTGCCAGACGTTCGCCCACGGCTGATCACGCCCGCTCGATGGGCCAGAATGCCCGCCATGGACCTCGACCTCCTGCGCCGCCTGACGACCGGTGAGGGGTGGGGCCTGCTGCAGGCGCTTCCTCCGTACGAGCCGGGGTCCGAGCTGAGCCTGCAGCAGCGCCTGCGCGACGCCGGCTTCGAGCCGGACCTGGTGGCCGCAGCCGTCAACCAGACCCGGCTGCGCGCGAAGGCTGTGGCCAAGTTCGGCTCGTTCGCCCAGGGCATGGTGTTCACCAGCGACGGCCTCGAGCAGGCCACCCGCCTGGAGGTGGCGGCCCGGCACGCCGAGCGCTTCCGCGCCGCCGGCATCCACACCGTCCACGACCTCGGCTGCGGCATCGGGGCCGACGCGATGGCCATGGCCGGCCTCGACCTGCGGGTGCGCGCCATCGACGCCGACGAGGTGACCGCGGCCGTCGCCGCGGTGAACCTGCGGCACTGGCCCGACTCCACGGCCGCCCAGGGCCTGGCCGAGGAGTTCACCCCGCCCGCCGGCGAGGGCGCCCGGGGGGTCGGCGCCTGGCTCGACCCCGCACGCCGCACGCCGGGCGTGGCGGACGTCAGCGGCCGCACCAGGCGGGTGTTCCGGCTCGACGCCATCTCCCCGTCCTGGGAGCAGGTCCAGGAGGTGGCCCGGGCGCTGCCCGCCACCGGCGCCAAGCTGAGCCCCGCGTTCCCCCACGCCGCCCTGCCCGCCGGCGGCGAGGCCCAGTGGACCTCCTGGGACGGCGAGGTGCTCGAGTGCGTGGTGTGGTGGGGCCCGCTGGTCCGCCAGACGGGGCGCACCGCCGCGGTGCTGGGACGCAGTGGCGCCCAGGCTGTCGTGACGGAGCAGCAGGCGGACCCCGACCCCGAGCCCCTGTCGAGCCTGGCCGAGCTCGGCCCGTGGCTCTACGAGCCCGACCGTGCCCTGCTGCGCGCCGGCCTCGTGGGGGCGGTGACGGCGGCCACGGGCGGCGCCGAGCTCGACGCCGGCGTCGGCTACGTCTGTGCGACCGGCCCGCACGACCTGCCGTTCGCCCGCCGGTATGCCGTGCTGGAGGCCATGCCGTTCAACGTCAAGGCGCTGCGGGCCTGGCTTCGCGACCACGGCATCGACCGCCTGACGGTGAAGAAGCGCGGCGTCACCCTCGACGCCGACCAGCTGCGTCACCAGCTGCGGCTGCCGGCGCGGGGGCGCACCGAGGCCGTCGTGGTCATCACGCGGGTGCGCAGCCAGCAGGTGGTCCTGGTCGTCCAGCCTGCCTGACGCGCCAGCGGGGCAGCCGGGGCGGAACGGCGCCACGCCGTTACCGGAATGTGACGAATCGCGGGCCATCCCCTACGGTGGGCGATCGCGGCTCGGACCCCGCCGCACCCCAAACCCGACAGAAGCACCCCGACAGCACCGCAGAACGTCCCGAGGATCCACGCCGTGACCGACGCTCACCCCACCAGGGCAGGACGCCACCGCCAGCCCCGCCCCGCCCGCCTGCGCAACCTGCGCCCCTCAGCCGGCGCGGGCCGCAACTTGCTCAAGTCGCTGGCCGTCGGCACGACCGCCAGCGGGGTCGTCACCGCCCTCGTCCTCCCCTCCGCCCCGGGCCTGGCCTACGCCCCGGCCTCCGCGGAGTCACCGGCCGTGGCCGTCTCCGCCCCGGCCGTCGAGGCCCCCGCCCGAGCGGACTCCTTCGGCCTGATCGGGTTCAGCGCCACCGCGAAGCCCAAGCCCAAGCCGAAGCCCGCCCCGACGCCGACAGCGACCCCCACCGAGCAGCGGGTCGAGCAGCGCGCCTCGCGGTCGGCGGACTACTCGCGGGCCGGCCTCGCGATGAGCGGCATGTCCGACAACGCCGTGGCCGTCGTCAACGAGGTCGAGCGGGCCTTCCCCCACCTCAACGACATCGGCGGCTACCGGGCGGGTGACCCCGGCGACCACGGCTCCGGCAACGCCGTCGACGTGATGTGCGGCTCCTCCGACGGCGACGCGCTCGCCGAGCACCTGCAGGGCATGGCGGGCACGCTGAACATCAAGTACATCATCTGGGAGCAGCGGATCTGGTACCCCGGCGGCGGGGGCTGGGAGCCCATGGAGGACCGTGGCGACCCCACCCAGAACCACATGGACCACGTCCACGTCTCGGTGAACTGACCGTCCCGTGAGCTGACCGGCCGGCCCTGACCTGAGCGGCGGTCAGAGCAGCGGGTCGGCCTGCGCTCCCTGGCGCCGCACCGCCTCGGCCCCCGCCCGGCTCGCGGCCGCCACCGCGGCAGCCCGGTCGGCGCCGCCGGCCAGGGCGGCGGCCAGCGCGCCGCAGAACGCGTCGCCCGCACCGGTGGTGTCGACGACCTCCTCCAGCGGCACCTCCACGCCCTCGAAGCGCTCACCGTCCCAGGAGCAGCCCTCGCCCCCGAAGGTGACCAGCACCGAGGTGGGCACGGCGTCGGAGTCGGCCAGCATCAGGGCCTCGTGCTCGTTGACCACGAGCGGGTCGGCCACGGCGGCCACGTCGTGCGGCAGGGCGGCATACGGCGCGGCGTTGATGACGACGCGGGCGCCGCGCGCCCGGGCGCGGCGAGCGGCCAGGGCCACCACCGGGACCGGCACCTCGAGCTGGGCGAGCAGCACGTCGCCGGAAGAGAGGTCGTCGAGCGGGGCGAGGTCGTCGGCGCCCACCTGCGCGTTGGCGCCGGGGATGACGACGATGGCGTTCTCGCTGTCGGCGTCGACCGTGATCCAGGCCTGGCCCGTGGAGACGCCCGGCACCAGCCGCAGGGCCGAGGTGTCGACCCCGCGCCCCTGCAGCCGTTCGAGGTAGCGGCGGCCGTCGGCGTCGTCGCCCAGGCAGCCGACCATCACCACCCTCGCCCCGGCCGACGCCGCGGCCAGGGCCTGGTTGGCGCCCTTGCCCCCTGCACACCGCGTGAGCGGCCCGGTGGCCAGCACGGTCTCACCCGGGCGGGGGTGGCGCTCGACCTCGGCGACGAGGTCGACGTTGAGGGAGCCGAGCACGACGACGCGGCCCATCAGCCCTCCCCGCCCGTCAGCGTCTCGACCCAGATCCCGGCGAAGCGGTCGGCGTCGACGTCGAGGCACACGTCGACCAGCGACGGCGCCGCGCCGTGCGGGTCGTGCGCCATGTCGCCCGACCAGTCGCGCCGGTCGACGATGGTGCGGCCGCGGGACCAGGTGCCGGCGAGCTCCACGCGCACGGGAAGCCGCTCCGTGCGCACTCCGGCGGGGTCGATGACCGCGCAGACCGCGCCGGCGTCGCCGATGGTCGCCGCCGTGCTGTCGAAGCGCTCGCACTGGAAGCCGATCAGCCGGCCCCCCAGCTCGGCTGCTCCCCCACCGCCGCGCGCCACCAGCGCCTGCGCCTGCTCGCGCGACACCCGGGGGTCGTAGAACACGTCGAGGCCGTACATCGTCACGTTGACGCCCAGCGAGCCGGCGGCGTCGAGTACGACGGCGGCGGCCTCGGGGTCGTGGAAGACGTTGAACTCGGCGGAGGCCGTGGCGTTGCCGACGTGGGCCGCGCCGCCCATGAAGACGATCTCGCGCAGGCCCGCGGCCGCCTCGGGGTGGGTGCGCAGCAGGAGCGCCACGTTGGTCAGCGGCGCCAGCGGGACCAGGGTGACCAGGTCGTCGGGGTCGCCGGTCGCGGCGGCCTCGAGGAGCAGGTCGCGCAGCAGCTCCACCGCGTGGCGCGGATCGGGCGACGCCTGCGACTTCGGCCAGTCGAGGTCGCCCATGCCGTCGGCCCCGTGCACGTGGGCGGCGCCCACCGGGTGCTCCAGCAGCGGACGCGCGGCGCCCCGGGCCACGGGGACGTCGAGGCGGCCGGCAGCCTCCAGCACGGTGAGGGTGTTGGTGACGACGGCGTCGACCGGCGCGTTGCCACCGACGCAGGTGACGGCGCGCAGGTCCAGCGCAGGGTGACAGGCCGCCAACAGCACGGCGCAGGCGTCGTCGACGCCCGTGTCGACGTCGAGGATGACCGGTCGCGTTCCCATGGCAGCGGAGCCTACGGGTTTGGGTGCTGGGCAGCGGGCCGGGATAGGTTCGACCGGATGCCTGCGACGACCAGCCCCCGACCCGCTCGCCCGCGCCCCACCAGCCGCGTCCTGGGCGCCTCGGCCCTGGCCCTCACGCTGCTCGGTGCCGCGGCCTGCGCGGGGGGCGAGGACGCTGGGCGCGCCGCCAGCAGCCCCACGGCCAGCACGTCGACGGCCTCGAGCCCGCCCCGCTCGGCGTCGTCGTCGACGACCCGCATCCCGACCACCACCAGCGCGACGACCACGACGGCCGCCCCCTCGTGCGCCGGGCGGATCGCCGCCACGCTGACACCGGCCCAGCGGGTGGGGCAGCTGCTCATGGTGGGGCTCCAGCCGACTGGCAGCTCGCGGGCGCTGGCGGCCCAGGTCGCCCGCGACCACCTCGGCGGGGTGATCTACCTCGGCGGGTGGGAGGGGGCGTCGACGGTGCGCCTCGCGTCGAAGCGGCTCCAGCAGGCAACCCGGAACAGCAAGGCGGCCACCGGTGGCGTCGGCCTCCTCGTCGCAGCCGACCAGGAGGGCGGGGCGGTCCAGCAGCTCGAGGGCGCCGGCTTCTCCCCCATCCCGTCGGCGCGCACCCTGGCGACCCTCGGCGCCAAGAACCTCCAGGCGGAGGTGCGCGGCTGGTCGCTCGAGCTCGCCGCGGTGGGCGTCAACGTCAACCTCGCCCCGGTGGCCGACACCGTGCCCACCTCGTTGGGGGCGGCCAACGACCCGATCGGCCGCCACCGGCGCGACTTCGTCCCCGGGGACCCCGAGGCCAACGGCCGGTATGCCGCGGCGTTCGTCCGCGGCTCGCTCGCCGCCGACGTGGCGCCGACGGTCAAGCACTTCCCCGGCCTCGGCCGCGTCACCGGCAACACCGACCTGACCGCCTCGGGCACCACCGACCGCACGGCCTCGGTGAAGGACCCCTACCTCGCGCCGTTCCGGGAGGGGATCGAGGCCGGCACCCCGATCGTGATGGTCTCCTCCGCCCGCTACCCCGGGCTCGACCCGGAGAACCGGGCCATGTTCTCCCCGGCCATCGTCACCGACCTGCTGCGCAAACGGCTCGGCTTCGACGGCGTCGTCATCACCGACGACGTCGGCGCCGCGGCAGCGGTCGCCTCGGTGCCCGTCGCCGAGCGGGCGACCCGGTTCGTCGCGGCCGGTGGCGACGTCGTCCTCACCGCGAACGCAGCGCAGGCCCCCGCCATGCGGGCCGGGATCACCAAGAGGATGAAGGCGAGCCCGTCGTTCGCGAGGCAGGTGGACGCCGCCGTGGAGCGCGTCCTCGAGCTGAAGGTCCGGCTCGGCCTGGCCTCCTGCGGAGGCTGACCGCGCCAGCAGGCGCGGCTCAGGCCTGCACGGCCGTCACCGGCATCGACGAGTCGGCCGGCAGGGACAGCTCCGAGGGCGTGCGGCCCTTGAGCACCATCTGGGCCCCGAGCGCGGCCACCATGGCGCCGTTGTCCGTGCAGAGGCCGGGCCGGGGCACCCGAAGCGTGATGCCGGCCGCGTCGCAGCGCTCCTGTGCCATCGCCCGCAGCCGCGAGTTCGCAGCCACGCCGCCACCGATCTGGAGGTTCTCCACGCCGTTCTCCCGGCAGGCCAGCACCGCCTTGCGGGTCAGCACGTCGACGACCGCCTCCTGGAAGCTGGCAGCGACGTCGGCCACCGGGACGGGCTCGCCCGAGCGCTCGCGCGCCTCGACCCAGCGGGCCACCGCGGTCTTCAGCCCGGAGAAGGAGAAGTCGAAGCGGTGGCGCTCCATGTCACGCCCCGACGTCAGCCCGCGGGGGAAGTCGATCGAGACGGCGTCGCCCTCGCGGGCAGCGCGGTCGATGTGCGGGCCGCCGGGGAAGGGCAGCCCGAGCACTCGGGCGACCTTGTCGAACGCCTCCCCCGCCGCGTCGTCGATCGAGGCGCCGAGCGACCGGACGTCGTGGGTGACGTCGGGCACCAGGAGCAGCGAGGAGTGGCCGCCGGAGACGAGCAGCGCCAGCGTCGGCTCCGGCAGCGGACCGTGCTCGACGATGTCGACCGCCACGTGAGAGGCCAGGTGGTTGACGCCGTAGAGGGGGACGCCGAGGGCCACGGACAGCGACTTCGCCGCCGCGACGCCGACCATGAGCGCGCCGGCGAGGCCCGGGCCCGAGGTCACGGAGATGGCGTCGAGGTCGGACAGCCGCACCCCGGCCTGCGTGCAGGCCCGCTCGATGGTCGGCACCATCGCCTCGAGGTGGGCCCGGCTGGCCACCTCGGGCACCACGCCGCCGAAGCGGGCGTGCTCGTCGACGCTGCTGGCGATCGCGTCGACGAGCAGCTCCTCGCCGCGCACGATGCCGACGCCGGTCTCGTCGCACGAGGTCTCGATGCCCAGCACCAGGGGCTGGTCGGCACTCACGCTGTCTCCTCCTCGGAGGTCGTCTCGCCCAGGGTCAGCCGCAGGATGTGCGCGTCCACGTCCCCCGGCTGGTAGTAGCGCCGCCGCGTGGTCAGCAGCTCGAAGCCCGCCCGCTCGTACAGCCGTCGGGCCGGGAGGTTGTCGTCGCGCACCTCGAGCATGAGGTACTCCGCACCCCGACGCCGGGCCCGGTCGACGAGCTCCTCGAGCAGGGTGCGCCCGAGTCCCCGTCCCTGGGCGCGCGGCGCGACCGCGATGGTCATCACGTCGGCCACCTCGCTGCCCACGTCGAGGCCGGCGTAGCCCGCGATGCCCCCGGCGTCCTCCTCGACCACGTAGTCGCGCCGGGGCCGCCCGGCGAGCTCGGACCACCAGGTCGGCTCGGACCACGCGTCATGCGGGAAGAGCTCGCGCTCGAGGGCGGCCAGCTCGCCGATGTCGGTCCAGCGCAGCTCGCGAAGGACCATCTCAGGACCTCCCGTGGGGCACGGCCTGCGTCACCGGCTTGCGCGGGTGCGACGGCGCGGCGTCCGGCCGGCGCAGGTATAGGGGCTCGACGGGCAGCGTGCGGCCCTCCTCCATCGCCGTGACCGCCACGGCCGCGAGGTGGCCGGCGCTGACGTCGAGCGGTCCGGCCTGTGGCGCCAGCAGGTCGGGGTAGAGCAGCGCACCCCGGCCGACGACCGGCGCGCCGCCGAGCAGGTCGGCCACGGTCGCCGGGTAGTCCACGGCAGGGTCCGTCAGGCGGATGGCCCGCGCGCCCCCGTCGGTGGGCTCCACGGCATACCGGGCCCAGTAGACCTCCTTGCGCCGCGCATCCGTGGCCACCACGAGCTCGCCCCGCACCGCGCCGGTGACCGCAGCCTCGTGGGCCAGCGCGTCGAGGCTGCAGACGCCGTGCACCGGTATGCCGCGGGCGTGCGCGAACACCGTCGCGGTCACCATCCCGACCCGCAGGCCGGTGAACGGACCCGGTCCCACGCCGACCGCCACCGCGGTCACGTCGCCGGCGCTGCGGCCGGCCTCCTCGAGCACCGCGGCGATGCTGGGCGCGACGTGCTCGGTGTGGCGGCGCACGTCGAGGGTGGAGCGTTCGGCGACGACGCGCCCGCCGTCGTGGAGGGCGACGGCGATCGCGGAGGTGGAGGTGTCGATGGCGAGCAGCAGCACGGCGTTCAGGGTACGTCGACCAGCTCGCCGAGCAGGGCACGGGCCTGCTCGTCGGCCCAGCGGGGGCCGGAGGCGGTGATGGTGGCCCGGCGCTCGTCGTCGCCGGCCAGGGTGACCTCCAGCCGGTCCTCGGCGAGCCCCTCGGCCAGCCCGTGGCCCCACTCGACGATCGTGACCGAGTCCTCGATGGAGGCGTCGAGGTCGAGGTCGTCGAGCTCGGCGAGGCCGCCGAGCCGGTAGGCGTCGACGTGGACGAGGGCCGGGCCTCCAACGAGCGAGGGGTGGACGCGGGCGATGACGAACGTCGGCGAGGTGATGGGGCCGCGCACGCCCAGGCCCTCGGCGATGCCCTGGGTCAGCGTCGTCTTGCCGGCACCGAGGTCGCCGGTGAGCACCACGAGGTCGCCCGCGCGCAGCACCCGGCCCAGCCGCTCGCCCCACGCACGCGTCTCCTCGGCCGTGCGCAGCACGACCTCAGTGCGCCTCATGCCGCCCCCGTCCCCGGGCACGCGCGACCTTGCGGCGCTTGGCCACGTCGGTGAGGGTGCGGCGCACCCGCGGCTTGTCCTCGACGTGCAGACCGGTCTCGGCGGCCCTGAGGCCGCGCTCGACCAGCGAGAGCAGCAGCCCCGTGATGACCTCGGGGTGCTCGAGCATGATGATGTGGCCGGCCTCGTTGATGACGACGTGCTCGGCGCCGGGGATGAGCCGGACGATCTCCTCGCTGTGGTCGGGCGGGGTCAGCAGGTCCTGGCTGCCGTTGACCACAAGCGTCTCGATGCCGTGGAAGCGGGCGAGGGCCTCGCGCTTGTCGTGGATGTCGATCGAGGGCAGGAAGTCCGACATCACGGTGAACGGCGTGCTGAAGATCATGTCGCCGGTGTAGCGCACCGCGGCCGGGGAGACCGGCGAGGCGAAGCTGTACCTCTCGACGACGAAGTCCTCGAGGTCGCGCCCGACGTGCCGCACGTTGTTGAGCCAGTCCTGCCGGGTGCCGAGGCGGTCGAGGAGCCTGGGGCCGACCCGTCCGAGGACGCGGCCGAGGAACTGCCCGAAGCCGAGCGAGACCATGTTGCGTCCGCCCGCGCTGGTCGCCACGAAGGCGGCGGCGATGACCCGCTCGCGAACCAGGTCGGGGAACTGCTCGGCCATCGCCATGACCGTCATGCCGCCCATGGAGTGCCCGACGAGCACGAGCCGGCCCTCGGGCACGACCTCGCTCACGACGCTGTGCAGGTCCTGGCCGAGCTGGTCGATCGTGCAGGCCTCGCGCGAGCTCTTCTCCGACTGGCCGTGGCTGCGCTGGTCCCACAGCACGACGCGGTACCCGGCCTGCACCAGGGCGCGGCGCTGGAGCACCCAGGCCTTGAGGCTGAGCGTGTAGCCGTGGCTGAAGACGATGGTCGGGTGGTCCGGGTGGGCCGCCGCCGGCTCGGGCTCGTCGACCTCCACGTGCAGCGGCACGCCGTCGCTGGCGATGACCACCAGCTCCTTGTCGGGCGTGTGCTCGTAGAGCCCCTCGGGCGTCAGGGTCAGCAGCGCCTTGCGGCGGCTCTTGGTCACCCGCTCGGCAGCGATGCCCGCGGCGGTGGCGGCGCCCGCAGCGGCCAGGCCGAGGCCCAGGCCGAGCGCGCTGTTGCCGGTGCGAGGGCTCATGCGGAACCCTCTCCCAGGTAGACGCGGGGCACCCGGGCCCCCACCCGCGTGACGATCTCGTAGTTGATGGTGCCCGTGGCGACGGCCCAGTCCTGCGCCGTCGGCTCGCCCGCGGCGCCCCGGCCGAACAGCACCACCTCGTCGCCCGCTGCCCCTGGGTAGTCGGGGCCGAGGTCGAGCACGAACTGGTCCATGCAGACCCGCCCGGCGATGGCCAGGCGCCGGCCGCCCACGAGGGCCGGGCCCACGCTGCTGGCGTTCCTGGGTATGCCGTCGGCGTACCCCATCGGCACCAGGCCGAGCTGGGTGTGGGTCGCGGTGGTGTAGGTGTGGCCGTAGGAGACGCCCTGGCCGGCCGGGCACGGCTTGACCGACGCCAGGTGGGCGGTCAGGCGCATGGCCTCCCGCAGTCCGTAGTGCTCGGGGGCGCCGAGGTCCGGCACCGGCGAGAGGCCGTAGACCGCCAGGCCGGGCCGCACGAGGTCGTAGTGCGCGGACGGGTTGGTGAGGGTCGCGGCGGAGTTGGCGAGGTGGCGCACCTGGGGGCTGAGCCCGGCGCGCTCGAGCTCGGCCAGCACCTCGTCGAAGCGCTCCTGCTGCGCCCGCACCGTGGGGTGCTGCGGGGCGTCCGCGTAGGCGAAGTGCGAGAAGACACCCACCAGCGTGAGCACCCCCTCGGCCTGGAGCCGGCCGAGGGAGGCCACCAGCGTGTCGAGCTCGTCGCCCCAGGCGCCGTTGCGCCCCAGCCCGGTGTCGACCTTGAGGTGGACGCGGGCCGTCGCGCCCTCCCCTCGCGCCGTGGTGGCGATGGCGTCCAGCGCCCACTGCGTGGAGACCGACAGGTCGATGCCGAGCCGCACCGCCTCGGTGAAGTCCTGCCCCGGCACGTGCAGCCAGCTGAGCAGGGGCACGTCGATGCCTGCCTGTCGGAGCTCGACCGCCTCGGGCAGCTGGGCGACCCCGAGCCACGTGGCGCCCCCGCGGAGCGCGGCGCGGGCGGCCGGCAGCAGCCCGTGGCCGTAGGCGTCGGCCTTCACCACGGCCATCACCTCGGCCCGCCCGGCCAGCTGCTTCAGTGTCGCGACGTTGTCCGCGATGGCGTCGAGGTCGACCTGCGCGCAGGCAGGGAGGCCCGGTGGTGCCGGGGCAAACGTGCTGGTCAGTGCATCGGCGCTCATCGCGTCCAGTCTGTCAGACCGACATCACGGTGCTTCGCCCGGAGGTGGGTCGTCTCAGCGCGCGAGCAGTGCCGCGACCGTGCCCGGTATGCCGTGGGCCACGGCCACCGCGCGCACCGGCCCGCCGGGGTTGGCGGCGTCCGCCGCGACCCCGTGCACGAGGGCGGCGAGGCTCGCCGCGTCCCACGGCTCCAGGCCGGCCGCGAGCAGCGTGCCGGCCAGCCCGGCGAGCACGTCCCCGGCGCCGGCGGTGGCCAGCCAGGCAGGGGCGTCGTTCTGCGAGCGCACCGGCAGCCCGGTGTCCGCCGGGGGCACGACCAGGGTCGTGGAGCCCTTGAGCAGCACGGTGGCCCCGGTGGTGTCCGCCGCCTGGCGCGCGTGGTCGAGCGGAGCCGCCTGCACCTCCTCGCGGGTCACCTCGCGCTCGCCCAGCCGCGTCAGCAGCCGCGCCAGCTCGCCCGCGTGGGGCGTCAGCAGGGTCGGCGCCAGCCGCCTGCCCCAGAGCAGGTCGATCCCTCCCGCGTCGAGCAGCACCGGGAGGTCGGAGGCGAGGGCGCGTCCGGCCACCTCCAGCTGGCGCTCGGCTCCGTCCCCGGTGGCCGCGGAGTCCAGACCGGGTCCGATCACCCAGGCCTGCACCTGCCCCTCGCCCACCACGGCCTCGGGCACGGCCGCACGCACCAGCCCCGTCGGCGTCGGCGGCCCGACGTAGCGGACCATGCCCACCCCGCTGGCGACGGCTGCCGTGCAGCACAGGACGGCGGCGCCGGTGTACTGCTCTCCCCCAGCGACGACCCCGAGCACGCCGCGGGAGTACTTGTCATCGGTGGCGGTCGGCACCGGCCACAGACCCGGCACGTCGTCCCTGGTGACGCGCTGCACGGCCGGCGCGGCGTCGACCTCGAGGCCGATGTCCACCACGGTGAGCCGCCCCACCGCCGGCTCGGTGGCGGGCAGCAGGTGCACGGGCTTGACCACCCCGAAGGTGACGGTCTCGTCGGCGTAGACCGCGTCCGGCACGGCCTGCTGCCCGGCCGGGTCCTGGCCCGAGGGCAGGTCGACGGCCAGCACGTAGGCGTCGTCGGGCACCGCGTCGACCCAGGGCTGGGCCTCCTCGGGAAGCCCCGGGCGGCCCCCGATCCCGAGGACCCCGTCGAGCACCAGGTCGGCCTCGGCCAGCAGCGCCTGCCAGTCGTCGCCCGGGCCGAGCACCAGCACACCGGCCGCCTCCGCGGCCGCCAGGGCGCCCTCGTGGACGGGCCACGCGGCCCGCAGCGCGGCGACGGCGAACCCGCGGTCGGCGAGGTGCGCCGCGGCATACAGCGCGTCGCCGCCGTTGTTGCCGGGGCCCACGAGGGCGACCACGCGGCTGCCGCCGCGCTCCTCGAGGCGGGCGGCGGCGACCTCGGCCAGCCCGGCGGAAACACGGGCCATGAGCTCGCCCTCCGGCAGCGTCTCCATCAGGGCCGCCTCGGCGGCCCTCACCTCGTCGGCACCCCAGGCCTCGATCACGGCGTGCTCCTCCTCAGCCCTCGGCCACGACGACGGCCGAGGCGATCCCGGCGTCGTGCGACAGCGAGACGTGCAGGGCGTGCACGCCCAGGGCCTCGGCGCGCGCGGCCACGGTGCCCGACACCTGCAGGTGCGGCCGGCCGTCGTCACCGCGGTGGACGGTGCAGTCGTGCCACTGCAGTCCGACGGGGGCGCCGAGCGCCTTGGCCAGGGCCTCCTTCGCCGCGAACCGGGCCGCGAGCGAGTTCAGCGCCAGCTCGCGCTCGGCCTCGGTGAACAGGCGCTCCCGCAGGGTGGGGGTGCGCTCCAGCGTCTGCCCGAAGCGCTCGACGTCGACGACGTCGATCCCCACCCCGATGATCACCGCGCTCCCCGCTCGCCTACTCGACCGTGACGCTCTTGGCGAGGTTGCGCGGCTGGTCGACGTCGAGGCCCTTGGCCGTCGACAGGTGCAGCGCGAAGACCTGCAGCGGCACCACGCTCAGCAGCGGCGCGAGCAGCGGCGAGGACTGCGGGATGCGGATGACCTCGTCGGCGAACGGCACCACGTCCTCGTCGCCGTCCTCGGCGATGACCAGGGTGCGGGCGCCCCGGGCGCGGATCTCCTGGATGTTGGAGACCACCTTGCCGTGCAGCCCGTGCGGGGTGTCGGGGCTCGGCACCACGATGAAGACCGGCTGCCCGGCGTCGATCAGGGCGATGGGCCCGTGCTTGAGCTCGCCGGCGGCGAAGCCCTCGGCGTGGATGTAGGCGAGCTCCTTGAGCTTGAGCGCGCCCTCCATGGCGACGGGGTAGCCGACGTGGCGGCCCAGGAAGAGCACCGAGCGGGTGTCCGCCATGAACCGGGCGATCTCCTTGACCCGGCCCATCCGGCCGAGCAGGTCCTCGATCTTGGCCGGGATGCCCTGGAGCTCCTTCATGACGGCCTGCGCCTCGTCGGCGTAGGTGCCGCCGCGCAGCTGGGCGAGGTAGAGGCCGAGCACGTAGCTGGCGGTGATCTGGGCCAGGAACGCCTTGGTCGAGGCGACCGCGATCTCCGGGCCGGCGTGGGTGTAGAGCACCGCGTCGGACTCGCGCGGGATGGTCGAGCCGTGCGTGTTGCAGATCGACAGGGTGCGCGCGCCGAGCTCGCGGGCGTGGCGCACGGCCATCAGGGTGTCCATCGTCTCGCCCGACTGCGAGATGGACACGACGAGGGTGTGGTCGTTGACCACCGGGTCGCGGTAGCGGAACTCGTGGGCGAGCTCGACCTCGACGGGGATCCGGGTCCAGTGCTCGATGGCGTACTTGGCCACCATGCCCGCGTAGGCCGCCGTGCCACACGCGATGATGACGATCTTGTCGATCGTGCGCAGGTCGTCCTCGGAGATCTCCATCTGGTCGAGGACCAGGCGGCCGTCCTCGTCGGTGCGGCCGAGCAGGGTGTCTCCCACGGCGTGGGGCTGCTCGTTGATCTCCTTCTCCATGAAGGTGGCGTAGCCGCCCTTCTCGGCGGCGGCCGCGTCCCAGGTGACCTCGTAGTGCTTGCCCTCGGCGGGGCTGCCGTCGAAGTTGATGACGGTGGCGCTCTCCGGGGTGATCGTGACGATCTGGTCCTGGCCGAGCTCGAGCGCGTTGCGGGTGTGCCCGATGAAGGCGGCGACGTCGGAGCCGAGGAAGTTCTCGCCCTCGCCGAGGCCCACGACCAGCGGGCTGTTGCGGCGGGCGCCGACGACGACGCCGGGGGCGTCCTCGTGCACGGCGAGCAGGGTGAAGGCACCCTCGAGGCGGTTCACCACGACCCGCATCGCCTCGGTCAGGTCGCCGCACTCCCGGTAGGCGCCGGCCACGAGGTGGGCCACGACCTCGGTGTCGGTCTCCGAGCGGAAGGCCACGCCCTGGGCGACGAGGTCCTTCTTGAGCGCGTGGAAGTTCTCGATGATGCCGTTGTGGATCAGCGCCAGCCGGTCGTCGTCGCCGCCGCGGTGCGGGTGGGCGTTGGCGTCGGTGGGGCCGCCGTGGGTCGCCCAGCGCGTGTGGCCGATACCGGTGGTCGCCGGCGGCAGCTGGTCGGCCTCGAGTGCCTCCCGGAGGTTCGCGAGCTTGCCGGCGCGCTTCTCGGAGGCCACGCCGTCCGTGGTGACGAGCGCGACACCCGCCGAGTCGTACCCGCGGTACTCGAGGCGGGCCAGGCCCTCCATGACGACGTCCAGGGCCTTGCCGTCGACGCTCGGGCCGACGTAGCCAACGATTCCACACATGGCCGCAAGCCTAACGGCACGGTCGACCTCGTCTGCGCCCCGACGGGCGGTGGGCAAGAATGGCGCGCGTGACGCACCCCGCCGGCACCGCGACCATCCCCTCGCCCTACGTCGAGCTCGACCGTGCGGCGTGGGCCAGGCTGCGCCAGAACCACCCCCTGAGCCTGTCCGCCGACGACGTGGCCCGCCTCCAGGGCCTCGGCGACCGGCTCGACCTCAGCGAGGTCGAGGAGGTCTACCTCCCGCTGTCGCGGCTGCTCAACTTCTACGTCGGGGCCACCGCGGGCCTGCACCGCATCACCAGCGACTTCCTCGGCGAGAGCCCCGCCAAGACCCCGTTCATCATCGGCGTGGCCGGTTCGGTCGCCGTCGGCAAGTCCACGACCGCCCGCATCCTGCGCGAGCTGCTCCGCCGCTGGTCGGGCACCCCGCGCGTGGAGCTGATCACCACCGACGGGTTCCTCTACCCCAACAGCGAGCTCGAGCGCCGCGGAATCCTGCAGCGCAAGGGGTTCCCGGAGTCCTACAACCGCCGGGCGCTGCTGCGTTTCGTGGCCGAGGTCAAGGCGGGCCGGGCCGAGGTCTCCGCCCCCGTGTACTCGCACCTCACCTACGACATCGTCCCCGGCGAGCGCACCGTGATCCGCCAGCCCGACGTGCTCATCGTCGAGGGCCTCAACGTGCTCCAGGCCCCGCGGGTGCAGCCCGACGGCCGGGTCGGGCTCGCCGTCAGCGACTTCTTCGACTTCTCGGTCTACGTCGACGCGCGCACCTCGGACATCCGGGGCTGGTACGTCGAGCGCTTCCTGCGGCTGCGGGAGACCGCCTTCGCGGACCCGCACTCCTACTTCCACCGGTATGCCGCGTTGTCCGACGACGAGGCGCGGGCCACCGCGACGGGCATCTGGGAGCGGATCAACGAGCCGAACCTGCGCGAGAACGTCCTCCCCACCCGTGGGCGGGCCTCGCTGGTGCTGGGCAAGGGCGAGGACCACAGCGTGCGCCGCGTGCGGCTGCGCAAGCTGTAGGCCCCGAGCATCATGGGGGCATGAGCCAGCCGGAGCAGACGAGCACCACCGCCCCCGCCACGCGCACCGAGCACGACTCCATGGGCGAGGTGCAGGTGCCCGCCGACGCGCTCTGGGGGGCTCAGACGGCGCGGGCGGTCGACAACTTCCCGATCTCCTTCCAGCCGGTGCCCTCGGGCGTCGTGCACGCGCTGGCCCTGCTCAAGGGTGCGGCGGCCGAGGTGAACGCCGAGCTGGGGGTGCTCGACCGCGAGCGCGCCGACGCCATCGCGGCCGCGGCGCGCGAGGTGGCTGAGGGCCGGCACGACGAGCAGTTCCCGGTCGACGTGTTCCAGACCGGCTCGGGCACCTCGACCAACATGAACGCCAACGAGGTCATCGGCCGGCTCGCCCACCTCGCGACCGGGCTGGCGGTGCACCCCAACGACCACGTCAACTACGGCCAGTCGAGCAACGACACCTTCCCCAGCGCCCTGCGCATCGCCGCCACCCTGGCGGTGCGCCAGCAGCTCGCTCCTGCCCTCGGCCGCCTGGCCGAGTCGCTGGCGGCCAAGGAGCGCGAGTTCGCCGACGTGGTGAAGTCGGGCCGCACCCACCTCATGGACGCCGTGCCGGTCACGCTCGGCCAGGAGTTCGGCGGCTACCGGCGGCAGGTCGAGCTCGGCCTGCAGCGGGTCATGGTGGCGGCGCAGGCCACCGCGGAGCTGCCGCTGGGCGGCACGGCGGCAGGCACCGGCATCAACGCGGCCCCCGGCTTCGCCGCGCGGGTCATCGCCCGGGTCAGCGAGCGCACCGGGGTGGAGTTCCGCGAGGCGGAGAACCACTTCGAGGCGCAGTCCGCCCAGGACGCCGTGGTGGAGCTGAGCGGGGCGCTGAAGGTGGTGGCCGTCAGCCTCACCAAGATCTGCAACGACCTGCGCTGGATGTCCTCGGGTCCGCGGGCCGGGCTGGGCGAGATCCGCCTGCCCGACCTCCAGCCGGGGTCGAGCATCATGCCCGGCAAGGTCAACCCGGTCGTGTGCGAGGCGACCCTCATGGCCTGCGCCCAGGTCATCGGCAACGACGTGACCATCACGACGGCGGGCGCGGCCGGCAACTTCGAGCTCAACGTCATGCTGCCGGTGATGGCCAAGAACGTGCTCGAGTCGACGCGGCTGCTCAGCGCGACGAGCCGCCTGCTCGCGGACCGGTGCATCGACGGGATCGAGGCCGACGTGGAACGCTGCCGCGAGCTGGCGGAGGGATCGCCCTCGATCGTCACCCCGCTGAACCGCTACATCGGCTACGAGGCCGCCGCCGCGGTGGCCAAGCAGTCGGTCAAGGAGCGCCGCTCGGTCCGCGACGTCGTCATCGAGCGGGGGCACCTCGCCTCAGGGGAGCTCACCGAGCAACAGCTCGACGAGGCCCTCGACGTGCTGGGGATGACCCGGCCGGAGGGCTGAGCCTCTGGCTCAGTACCAGTGCGGCGACCGGCTCTGCCAGGACGACCAGGCGTTGCAGGGGCTGCCGTAGGAGCTCTTGATGTACTCCAGCCCCCACTTGATCTGGGTGGCGGGGTTGTCGCGCCAGTCGGGACCGGCGCTGGCCATCTTCGAGGCGGGCAGCGACTGCGGGATGCCGTAGGCGCCCGACGAGGGGTTGGTCGCCTTGTAGTCCCAGTTGCTCTCGCCGACCCAGAGGTTGTCCAGGCAGGAGAACTCGCCCTCGCCCCAGCCGTAGTCGGCCATGAGCAGGCGGGCGACGGCGCGGGGGTCGGCCTTGGCCCGGTCCAGCACCGCCTGGCGCTTCTTCTCGAGGGCGGCGCGCTCCTTGGCGCGGGCGGCGCGCTCGGCGGCCTCCTTGCGAGCCTTCGCGGCGGCCGCCTCGGCCGCCACCTGGTCGCGCCGGCTCTTCTCCTGCGCCGCCGCGAGGCTGAGGTTCGCGTCGCTGCGGGCGCTGGCGAGGCGGGCGTCGTTCTCGATCTGGGTGTCGGCCAGCTCGTTGGCCTGCTCGACGGCCTCGGCGGAGACGGTGAACCCCGCCTGCCCGGTGCCGTCGCCCTTGGCCTGGTAGCCGGCGGCGGTGGTCGCCACCACGGCCAGCACGAAACCGGCGGTCAGGGCGGGTCGCCCGACGGCCCTGGCGACGACGACGCTGCGGGGGCGGTTCGATCCACCAGCGGGTCGTGCGTGGGTCTGGGCACCGCGGTGCCGACCCTCGTAGGGCTTGCTCATCCAGTTCCTCCAACGCAGAGGCCACCTTGGGCAGGTGGCCTCAGTTGCCGTGCAGTTGCCGTGCGAACACCGCCCGTATGGCCCGAAGTGACCAGGGCGGCGCGTTACGAAACTGAGATGTTAGCGCATTCAAAGCGGGCGAAAAGGGGCACAGCAGCAGATGAGCACGGCCGGGTGGGCGCGGTCACACCCGGCCGTGCTCACCGGTGACTAGTCCGGACTAGTCACCACCGCTAGACCTCGAGGCCCTCGAGGAGGTCGGTCACCAGGGCCGCGATCGGGCTGCGCTCGCTGCGGGTGAGCGTGACGTGCGCGAACAGCGGGTGGCCCTTGAGCGCCTCGATGACCGCCGCGACGCCGTCGTGCCGGCCGACCCTGAGGTTGTCGCGCTGGGCGACGTCGTGGGTGAGCACGACCTTCGAGTTCTGGCCGATGCGCGAGAGCACCGTGAGCAGCACGTTGCGCTCGAGGGACTGCGCCTCGTCGACGATGACGAAGGCGTCGTGCAGCGACCGTCCACGGATGTGGGTCAGGGGCAGCACCTCGAGCATGCCGCGGTCCATGACCTCCTCGACGACCTCGCGCGAGACGAGCGCCCCCAGCGTGTCGAACACCGCCTGGGCCCAGGGACCCATCTTCTCGGCCTCGCTGCCCGGCAGGTACCCGAGCTCCTGGCCGCCCACGGCATACAGGGGACGGAAGACGACGACCCGGCGCTGCTGGCGGCGCTCCATGACGGCCTCGAGGCCGGCACACAGGGCCAGGGCGCTCTTGCCGGTGCCCGCCCGGCCACCGAGGCTGACGATGCCCACGTCGGGGTCGAGCAGCAGGTCGAGGGCGATGCGCTGCTCGGCGCTGCGGCCGTGCAGCCCGAAGGCGTCACGGTCGCCACGCACCAGCCGGACCTGCTTGTCGGCCCCGACCCGCCCCAGACCGCTTCCCCGCGGCGAGAGCAGGACCAGGCCGGTGTGGCAGGGCAGCTCGGCGGCGCCGGCGTGCTCGACGCGGCCGTGCTCGTAGAGGGCGTCCATCTCCTCGGTGGTGACGTCGAGCTCGGCCATGCCGGTCCAGCCGCTGTCGACGGCGAGCTCGGCGCGGTACTCCTCGGCCGCCAGGCCCACCGCGGAGGCCTTGACCCGCATGGGCAGGTCCTTGCTCACCACGGTGACGTCGTGGCCCTCGTTGGCGAGGTTCTTGGCCACCGAGAGGATCCGGGTGTCGTTGTCGCCGAGCCGGAAGCCGGCCGGCAGCGAGCTCGGGTCGGTGTGGTTCAGCTCGACCCGCAGCGTGCCGCCGTCCTCCCCGACGGCGACCGGTGCGTCGAGCCGGCCCTCCTTGATGCGCAGGTCGTCCAGCATCCGCAGGGCGGTGCGGGCGAAGTAGCCGAGCTCCGGGTGGTGCCGCTTGGCCTCCAGCTCGGTCACGACCACGACCGGCAGGACGACCTCGTGCTCGGCGAACCGCAGCATGGCCCTCGGGTCGGACAGCAGCACCGAGGTGTCGAGGACGAAGGTCCGGTATGCCGGGGGCGCCCCTCTGCGGGGTCGGGCTGCGGCGCTCGTGGTGGTGCGCACGCTGGTGGTCTTGCCACTCGATGTCGAGGCCATCTCACTCCATCCGGCACAGCGCGCTCCCCGGCGCGGTGCGCCTACTCGCGAACGAGGTGCCGGGACCGGGCCATCGCAGTGCGGTGGTGCCGGGTCCGGCCCTCCGCCCGGAGCTGCTTACGCTCCATGTGATGGCCCTCCCGAACGCGGTGCGGGTGCTCCGCGTCACAGCTGACGGTAGGGCTGGCCGGGGCCGCAGGTCGGTAACTGCAGGGCGTGTCGCCGACAGTTCACCCGGCGGACACGGGGTCAGGACATGGGGGTCAGGACACGGGGGTCAACTGCCGAAGCGGCGGTGGCGCTCGGAGTAGGCCCGCAGCGCCCGCAGGAAGTCGACGTGCCGGAAGTCGGGCCAGTAGGCCTCGCAGAAGTAGAACTCGCTGTGCGCGCTCTGCCAGAGCAGGAAGCCCGAGAGCCGCTGCTCGCCGGACGTGCGGATGACCAGGTCGGGGTCGGGCTGGCCCTTGGTGTAGAGGTGCTCGGCGATGTGCTCGACCTCGAGGCTCTCGGCGAGCTCCTCGATGCTCGTGCCGTTGGCCGCGTGCGACATGAGCATCGAGCGCACCGCGTCGGTGATCTCCTGCCGGCCGCCGTAGCCGACGGCCACGTTGACGACCATGCCCCGGACGTCCTCGGTGGCGTCCGCGCTCTCCTTCAGGCGCCGGGCGGTCTCGGCCGGGAGCAGGTCGGGCGCGCCGACCGGGTTGATCCGCCAGCGCCGGGTCTCGGCGAGGTCGGCCACCGCGGTCTCGATGATGGTGAGCAGGGGCGCGAGCTCGGCCGGCGGCCGGTTGAGGTTGTCCGTCGACAGCAGCCACAACGTCACGACCTCGACGCCTGCCTCCTCGCACCAGCCGAGGAAGTTCGCGATGTTGTCGGCGCCGGCCTGGTGTCCTTCCTTGGTGGCCGCTCCCCGCTCGCGGGCCCAGCGGCGGTTGCCGTCCAGCATGACGCCCACGTGCCGGGGCAGTGGCGCGTGCGCGAGGCTGCGGCGCAGCCGCCGCTCGTACGCGGCATACAGCAGGTCACGCAGACCCACGGGGCCTCCTGGGAGGACGGACAGTGTGTGCACCGGCCCGTTCACCGGGCCGCTGCCGCACACGGTACCCCGCCGCAGGCCCGGCGGCCGTCTCCGGCGCTGCGCGACCTGGCGTCAACCTACGGATGCGTAGGTTACGCCCACGTAAGTTATCCTCGGCGCATGGCCACGACATCCGACCGCCACGAGCGCGGTCCCCTCGAGACCGTCGTCGACGCCGTCAAGCCCAAGCTGCGCGGCTGGCTCCACGCCGCGATGGTCCCCCTGACCGTGGCCGCCGGCATCGTGCTCATCGCCCTCGCCCCGAACACGCCGGCCCGCATCGCCGCCGCGGTGTTCTCGGTGACGGCCTGGCTCCTCTTCGGCACCTCCGCGGTCTACCACCGCGGCAACTGGTCCCCCAGGGTGGCCGGGGTCCTCAAGCGGCTGGACCACTCCAACATCTTCCTCATCATCGCCGGCAGCTACACCCCGTTCGCGCTGCTGCTGCCGGGCGACCAGGCCCGCACCATGCTCACGATCGTGTGGACGGGCGCCATCGCGGGCGTGTTGTTCCGCGTGCTGTGGGTGCACGCGCCGCGCTGGCTCTACACGCCGATCTACGTCGCCCTCGGGTGGGTGGCCGTGTTCTACCTCGGCCCGCTCCTGCAGCACGGCGGACCCACCATCGTGGCCCTCATCGCCACCGGCGGGCTGCTCTACACCGTCGGGGCGCTGGTCTACGGCATCAAGCGGCCGAACCCGTCACCGCGCTGGTTCGGGTTCCACGAGATCTTCCACAGCCTCACCGTGGCCGCCTTCATCGCCCACTACGTCGCGGCGTCGATGAGCGTCTACAGCGCCGGGGCCTGACCTACACCTCGTAGTCGGCGCCCGACCGGGCACCCTGCGGCGCCTCGTCCTGCCGGGCAGCGGTCTGCCACAGACCCATGACGTTGCCCTCGGGGTCACGGAAGTAGGCCGTCCAGCCCATGTCGCCGACCGGCTGACGCTCCACCAGGGTCGAGCCACCGCGCTCGGCCACGGCCGCCAGCGTGGCGTCGATGTCGTCGACGTCGATGGTCACCACGGGCCGCTCCACCGGCCCGCCGCGCTGGGTCATGCCGCCGTTGATGTACCCCGGCTCGGTCGACCCGCGCTCGTCCACCGGCCCGGTCATCACCAGCGAGTAGTCCATCCCCGGCACGTCCTGCAGCTGCCAGCCGAACAGGTCGGCATAGAACGACCGGGCCCGGGCCCCGTCGTCGAAGGGGAGCTCGAAGTGGACGACGCGACCGCTCATGGCGACCTCCTGGCTAGGGGCGTGTCCGGCCAGTCTGTCCCTCGGTCGGGCCCTCGTCATCAGCCTGCGGGGTGACGCCGTCGGCCGTGCCTGCACCGCCGGTCCCGCCCGGGCCCTCCGCGTCGGCCCCGTCGGCCCCGTCGGCACCCTCGACCCCGTCGGCCTCCCGGGTCGGCCGGCGCTCGCCCTCGGCCTGCGCCTGCCGCTGGGCCTCCTCGGCGCGGTAGGACATCCGCCGCATGCGGGCGTTCATGTTCCGCATGAGCAGCCACAGCGCGACCGCGAGCGCGAAGAACGCGAAGAAGGCGCCGATGCCCGGCGAGACGACGGTGCTCGGGGTGTTCATGCGGGGTCCTTCCGTCCGTCGTACGCGATCTGGAGCCCACCCGCGACCGCCAGGGCGTCGGCGTCGAGCCCCCGAAGGCCCGCGAACAGGTCGTCCTCGATCGGCTCGACGGGCACGTACGACAGCGCGGCCTCGTACTCCTCGGTGGGCCAGACGCGCTGCTGCACCTCCCGCGGCACCCGGAAGAAGCTGCCGTCGGGGTCGATCTGGGTGGCGTGGGCGAGCAGCGCCCGGTCACGCCGGTCGAACCAGTCGGCGCACTCGATCTTCGTCGTCACCGTGCGCGGCTTGCGGTCCTGCCAGTTCTCGAGCCACTCCTCGTAGGGGCTCTCCTCCTCGAGGGCCAGCAGCGCCTCGTGGAAGGCGACGATGCGCTCACGGCTGAAGGTCTGGTTGTAGTAGATCTTCAGCGGCTGCCAGGCCTCGCCGGCGTGCGGGTATGCCGTGGCGTCGCCGGCCGCCGAGAAGGCCGCCATCGAGACGGTGTGGCACATGATGTGGTCGGGGTGCGGGTAGCCGCCGTTCTCGTCGTAGGTCGTCATGACGTGCGGGCGGAAGCGACGGACCTCGCGGACGAGGGCCTCCGTGGTGACCTCGATGGGCTCGAGGGCGAAGCAGCCGGCCGGCAGGGGCGGCAGCGGGTCGCCCTCCGGGAGCCCGCTGTCGACGAACCCGAGCCAGGTGTGCTGGACGCCGAGGATCTCCTGGGCCCGCGCCATCTCCTCGCGGCGCACCCGCGGCAGGTCGCGCTGGATGTGGATGTCGTTCGCCAGCTTGGGGTTGAGGATGTCGCCCCGCTCGCCCCCGGTGCACGACACCACGAGCACCTCATGGCCCTCGTCGACGTACCTCGCCATCGTCGCCGCACCCTTGCTGGACTCGTCGTCGGGGTGCGCGTGCACCGCCATCAGACGCAACCGGTCAGCCACCTGCAAACCTCTCTCGGTCCATCGTCGACAATGGGGCCACCGGTCATCCTCTCACCTGCGTCGGGGCCCGCCTCCCGCGGCCACCGGCGCGGCGCCGGCCGCCGAAGACCCCGACCACCGGAAAGGCCCCCACCGCATGCCCCTCCCCCGTCCTGCCCCGGGCACCGGCAAGTGGTGGGCCATCGGCGTGCTCGGGTGCGCCCTGGGCGTGGCCCTGGCCACCTGGCTGGCCCTGGTCAACACCGTCGGCAAGGTGACCTGGACCGACACCGGCTACCGCGTCGTCGACGACCGCACGGTCGTGGTGGACTTCGCCGTCCACCGCCCCGACGGGAAGGCCGTGACCTGCCTCGTGCGGGCCCTAGACCAGGGCTTCGGGGTGGTCGGCGCGGTCGAGGTGGCCATCCCGGCCTCCTCCGAGCGCACCGTGGAGCGCCGGGTCACGATCCGCACCACGACCAGGGCGGTGACGGGGGCGGTCCGCAGCTGCAGCGCCGGGTAGGCCGATCGGGCCCGGCCGGCTCCGCGGTCGGTCTCGTTCCCACCCATGGAATGGACCACGTCGGGCGGACGTTGTTACCCTTGTACTTTCACGAAGCGGTCTGGACCGAGGGCCCGAAGAGGCTCGAGGTCCGGGCCGTCTTGCGTAACGCCCCCCGGTCGCGTCTGCTGCCGGCCGAGGATCGATCAAGGAGTTTTTCACGTGAGCGACATCGCGACCCCCGCACAGAGCTACCTCACCCAGGAGGCCTTCGACCGCCTCAAGGCTGAGCTCGACCAGCTCTCCGGTGAGGGCCGTACCGAGATCGCGAAGAAGATCGAGGCGGCCCGCGAGGAAGGCGACCTGAAGGAGAACGGCGGCTACCACGCCGCCAAGGAGGAGCAGGGCAAGATGGAGGCCCGCATCCGCCAGCTCACCCAGCTCCTCGAGAGCGCCAAGGTGGGCGAGGCCCCCGCCGACGACGGCGTCGTCGAGCCCGGCATGGTGGTCACCGTCGACATGTTCGGCGACGACATGACCTTCCTCATGGGCTCGCGCGAGATCGCCGACGCCGACCTCGAGGTCTACAGCGAGAAGTCCGCCATGGGCGTCGCCATCAACGGCAAGAAGGTCGGCGACACGGTCTCCTACGAGGCCCCCAACGGCAAGACCATCGAGGTCACCATCAAGGACGCCAAGCCGTACGCCGGCTGAGCACCACACACCACATCCTGGCGACGGGCCGCTCCCCTTGGGGGGCGGCCCGTCGTCGTACCTGCGGGCTGCTGCTCAGTCCTCCACCGGGTTGAGCAGCTCGAAGAGGACGTGGTCGCGCCAGTCGCCCGCGATCTTCAGGTACCGCCGCGCGAGTCCGAACTGCGCGAAGCCGCACTTCACCAGCACCCGCTGCGAGCGGTGGTTGTCGACGAGGGTGCCCGCCTGGATGCGGTGCAGGCCCAGGTGGCCGAAGGCCACCTCGACGATGTGCCGCACGGCGGCGGTCGCCAGCCCGCGCCCACCCGCCTCCTGCGCCAACCAGTAGCCCAGGCTGCACGACTGGAGCGGGCCCCGGACGATCTCGTTGAGGGTGATCCGCCCGACCACCGTGCCGTTCTCGTCGAGGATGACGTGCGGCAGCGAACGGTCCTGCGCGTGCAGCGTCAGCAGCCCGCGCACGAGGGCACGCTGGCCGTCGACCGTGTAGTACTCCTCGCTCCGGAACGGCTCGTAGGGCGCCATGAACTCACGGTTGGTGCGCGCGAGCTCGGCCAGCACCGGCGCGTCGGCCAGGCTGACGAGCCGCGTGACCAGCCTGTCTGCCCCCTCCGCCATCAGCCGAACTTCAGCTCGTAGCCCTTGGTCCGCAGCGCCCGCAGGACCTGCTCGCAGTGCTCGTGGCCGCGGGTCTCGAGCTGGAGGCCGATCTCCACCTCGTCGACCCGGATCGTGGTGCCTGTGCGCACGTGCTCGACCTCGAGGACGTTGGCGTCGGCAGCGGCGAGGTCGGCCAGCAGCCCGGCGAGGGAGCCCGGCTTGTCCGGCACCCGCACCCGGAACTGCAGGTAGCGCCCGGCCGAGGCCATGCCGTGCCGGATGATGCGCAGGAGCAGCAGGGGGTCGATGTTGCCGCCCGAGAGCACCGCGACGACCGGGCCGTCGACGTGGCGGCCGGCCGTGCCGAGCAGGTGCGCCACGGCAGCCGCTCCGGCCGGCTCGACGACGAGCTTGGCGCGCTCGAGCAGGAAGAGCAGGGCTCGCGAGAGCGCCTCCTCGCTCACCGTCTCCATGCCGTCGACGAGCTCGCGGACCAGCGCGTAGGGCACGTCGCCCGGCATACCCACGGCGATGCCGTCGGCCATGGTCTGCATGTTCTCGAACGCGACCGGCTTCCCGGCGGCGAGCGACAGCGGGTAGGCGGCGGCCTGCTCGGCCTGCACGCCGATGATCCGCACGTCGGGCTTGAGCGCCTTGACCGCCGTGGAGATGCCCGCGAGGAGCCCGCCGCCACCGGCGCTCACCACGATGGTCCGCACGTCGGGGCACTCCTGGAGGATCTCTAGCCCGCAGGTGCCCTGCCCGGCCACGATGTCGGGGTGGTCGAACGGGTGGATCAGCACCGCCCCGGTCTCCGCCTCCCACTCGCGGGCCTTGACCAGGCACTCGTCGATGGTCGTGCCCACCTGCTCGATCTCGGCCCCGTAGGCGCGGGTCGCGACGAGCTTGGGCATCGGGGCCCCGTGCGGCATGTAGACCTTGGCCCTGATGCCGAGCATCTGCGCCGCGAGGGCCACGCCCTGGGCGTGGTTGCCGGCGCTGGCCGCCACCACTCCCCTGGCCTTCTCCTCGTCCGAGAGCCGGGACATGCGGGTGTACGCGCCGCGGATCTTGAAGGAGCCGGCCCGCTGGAGGTTCTCGCACTTCAGGAACACCTCGGCCCCGACCCGGTCGGCGAGGGCGCGGCTGTACTCCAGCGGGGTGGGGCGGACGACGCCGCTGAGCAGGTCCTGCGCAGCGCGGACGTCATCCAGGGTGACGGACAACGGAGATGCCATGGGCGGCAGGGTATCTGCCGCCCATGGCACCGGCGCACCTGCTAGTCGTTGGTGCGCCGGTTGAAGGCCCGCACCGCGAGCGGCGCCACCAGAACGGCGATGAGGATCGACCAGCCGGCCGCGAACAGCTCGGGGTGGCGCAGCGGCAGCGCGGCGTCCGGGGGCGCCGGCGGGGTGTTGCCCCACAGCTCTCGCATGGCCTGGACCAGCGAGGAGATGGGGTTCCACTCGGCGATGGTGCGCAGCCAGGGCGTCATGTTCTCGGAGGGCGCGAAGGTGTTGGCCAAGAAGGTGATCGGGAAGATCGTCGTGAACATCAGGCCGTTGACCGCCTCGATGGAGCGCATGGCGGAGCCGACGAGGATGCCGATCCAGATCATCGCGAACCCGAAGAGCAACAGCAGGCCGTAGGCGAGCAGGCCCTCGGCCACCCCGTTGTGGATGCGCCAGCCGATCGCCAGACCCGTCAAGGACATGACGACGATGCCGATGCTCGAGTGGATGAGGCTGGAGATGCTGCGGCCGATGAGCACCGAGGACCGGGCGATGGGTAGCGACCGGAACCGGTCGACGATGCCCTTGTCGATGTCGGTGTTCAGGCCGATGGCGACGACGAAGGAGGCGAAGGCCATCGTCTGCGCCATGATTCCCGGCAGCAGCCACTCGCGGTACTCGCTGCCCTCGGTCTGGATCGAGCCGCCGAAGACGAAGGCGAAGAGCACGACGAACATGATCGGCTGGATCGTGACGTCGGTCAGCGCCTCCGGCTGGCGCCTGATGTGGCGCAGGTTGCGGCGCACGATGGTCCACGACTGGTGCAGCAGCCCGGTCTGGCGCAGCTCGGGCCGGTCGGTCTCCCGGGTCTCGGCGGCGGTGGTCGTCTCGGTCGTCATGACGCCTTCTCCTCCAGGGTCTGCTCGGGAGCGTCCTCGGCGCGGTGGCCGGTCAGGTGCAGGAACACGTCGTCGAGGCTCGGACGCTTCAGCCCGAGGTCGTCGAGCTCGATCTCGCTGTGCTCGAAGACCGCCGCGATGCGGGTCATGTCGCGCAGGCCGTCGGCCGGGGCGGTGAGCTGACGCGCCGCCTCGTCGACGTGCACCGTGGGCACGTGCTGGCGGAGCATCTGCTCGGCGAGGGGCAGGTCGGCGGCCCTGGAGACGGTCAGGACGATGGCGGCCTGCCCGCTCTGGTCCTTCAGCTCGAGTGCCGTGCCCTCGGCGATGACCTTGCCGTGGTCGATGACGATGATGCGGTCGGCGAGGTGGTCGGCCTCCTCGAGGTACTGGGTCGTCAGCAGCAGCGTGGTGCCGTCGCGGACGAGCCCCCGCAGCACCTCCCACAGCTCGACCCTGCTGCGGGGGTCGAGCCCGGTTGTCGGCTCGTCGAGGAAGAGCACCGGCGGGGTCGCGACGAGGCTGACCGCGAGGTCGAGCCTGCGGCGCATGCCGCCGGAGTACGTCTTGACGATGCGGTCGCCGGCGTCGGTCAGCGAGAAGCGCTCGAGCAGGTCGTCGGCGGCGGTGCGGACGTAGGACGAGCTCAGGCCGTAGAGCGCCCCGATGAGGCGGATGTTCTCCCTGCCGGTGAGCAGCTCGTCGACGGTCGCCGCCTGGCCGGTGAGCCCCATGCTGCGGCGTACCGCGTCGGGCTCGCGCAGCACGTCGTGGCCGTTGACCCGGGCCGTGCCGCTCGTCGGCGTCGTCAGGGTCGTCATCATCCGCACGGTGGTCGTCTTGCCCGCCCCGTTGGGCCCGAGGAGGCCGAGGACCGACCCCCTCGGGACGGAGAAGCTGACGCCTTCGACGGCGACGGTCTCGCCGAAGTGCTTGACCAGGTTGTCGGCCTCGATGGCCATGCCGTTTGACATGCCTTCGAGCCTAGGCGGGGGGTCTGACAACCCCAACCGATTAATTCGGCGGATCTGCGGAGTCGTTCAGCTCCTGCACAGGCAGAAGGGGTGCCCGGCGGGGTCGAGGTAGACCTTGAAGCTGCCACTCTCCGACGGCTGGTGCTCGGCCACCGTGGCGCCGGCGGCCAGCACCCGCGGCTCGGCCGCCTCGATGTCGGCGACGTCGAAGTCGAGGTGGAACTGCTGCGGCCGCGGGCCCTCCGGCCAGGTCGGGGCCTGGTAGCTCTCCACCTTCTGGAAGGCCAGGCTGACGTGCCCGCGGGGGTGCTCGGCGCTGATGCCGCCCCCCGGCGGCTCGAGCGTCACCCAGTCGTCCTCCGCCGACTCGATCCCCCAGCCGAGGATCTTGGCGTAGAACTCGCCCAGCGCCCGGGGGTCGGGGCAGTCGAGGACGATGAGGTCGAGACGAGGCATGCCCAGCGCAATGTGAGAGTCACTCATGGGCCCAACCTAGGACTCCGCGCCGACAACGCGCTCGGCCAGCGAGCGAGCCGCGTCCGGGTGCTCCTCGGCCAGCAGCCCGACGGCGAAGAGCAGGTATGCCGTGTCGGTCGCCACCCGCGCCTCCCGGGGCACCCGCCACCCGCCCGCATGGTCGCCGGTCACGGCGCGCAGCACCGCGCGCTGCTCGTCGTCCTCGGCGTGCCGCAGCACACCGCCCGAGCCGATGACGTGGGCGACGTCGGCCAGGGGGCGGGGGCTGGCCCCCGGGGAGGCCGGCCGGGCGTGGCGCCGGACGGCGACCACCGCGGCGAGCCGGGCGAGCTCGAGGTCGAGGGCCCGCTCGGCCGCATCGGCTGGGAGGTGGGCCGTCTCGCGGGCCACGCGCGCGGCATACCCGAACAGCCCGTCGGAGACCGGCAGCGCCTCGCGCTGGGCTGCCTCGAGCACACCCTCGGCGCTCCACCGCATCCCGAGGTCGGCCTCGACGGTGCGCGACTGCCACAGGGGGGCGACGACGTCCTTGGCGAGGCCGGCGTCCTCGCCCTGCGGCTGCAGCGCGGAGTAGACGTCGCTGGTGGCTCCGCCGACGTCGATGACCAGCACGTCGCCCTCGACCGAGTCCGCGAGCACCTGCACCCCGGCGAGCACGGCGTCGGGCGTGGCGGCCCGCACCATGTCGACGAACTCGGTGCCCCTCGACAGGTGCTTGCCGCCGATGACGTGGTGGAGGAAGGCGGCGCGGATCGCGGCACGGGCGCCCTTCGGGGCGATGACCCCGATCTGCGGCAGCACGTTGTCGGTCACCTCGAAGCGCCGCCCGGTGGAGGCCAGCACGGCGGCCACCTGGTCGGCGGCGTCGGCGTTGCCGGCCACCACGATGGGGGCCGCGACGCGCATGTGGGCGAGGCGCTCGGCGTTGTGCAGCAGCACGTCGGCGTTGCCGCCGTCGGTGCCGCCGACGAGCAGCACGATGTCGGGCCGGGCCGCGCGCAGGTCGTGCACGTCGGGTCCCGACAGCCGTCCGGACGCGACGTGGACGACCTTGGCGCCGGCGCTCAGGCCCACGCGGTAGCCGGCCTGCGCCGTGACCTCCCGCTCGTAGCCGACCACGGCCAGCCGCAGCCCGCCGCCGGCGCTGGAACAGGCCAGCACGTCGTCAGGCTCCGGCAGCGCCTCGGCCGCCAGGGACTCCCGGATGGCCCGGTAGCCATCGAGGACGTCCGTGCCGATCGTGGTCGGCACCTCGCGGGTGGCGAGCAGCTGCCCCTGCGCGGCGTCGACGAGCGCGGCCTTGGTGAAGGTCGAGCCGAAGTCGACGCAGAGGAGGCGCGCCATCGTGGTTCAGGCCAGCCGGTCGAGGGCCTGGGAGAGGTCGGCGATGAGGTCGTCGACGTCCTCGATGCCGACCGAGAGGCGGATGAGGTCGGCGGGCACCTCGAGCTCGGTGCCGCGGACCGACGCGTGGGTCATGCGCGCGGGGTGCTCGATGAGCGACTCGACGCCGCCGAGCGACTCGCCCAGGGTCCACACCTGGGTCTCGGCGCAGACCTTGACCGCGACGTCCTCGCCTGCCTTGAGCTGGAACGAGATCATGCCGCCGAAGCGCTTCATCTGCTTCTTGGCGACCTCGTGGCCGGGGTGGCTCGGCAGGCCCGGGTAGTGCACTGCACTGACGGCCGGGTGGCCCTGCAGGAACTCGACGACCTTCTCGGCGTTGTCGCAGTGCCGCTCCATGCGCACGGCCAGCGTCTTCAGACCGCGCAGCACGAGCCAGGCGTCGAACGGTCCGGCGACGGCGCCCATCGAGTTCTGGTGGAAGGCAACGCGATCCGCCGCGTCCTCGAAGCCGGGTACGGAGATGTCGTGGCCGACCACGACCGCGCCGCCGACGACGTCGCTGTGGCCGCCGGAGTACTTCGTCGTCGAGTGGCAGACGATGTCGGCGCCGAGCGCGAGCGGCTGCTGGAGGTAGGCGGAGGCGAAGGTGTTGTCGACGACGAGCAGGGCGCCGGCCTCGTGGGCGATGGCGGCGAGCGCCTCGATGTCGGCGATGCCGAGCAGCGGGTTGGTCGGCGTCTCGACCCACAGCATCTTGGTCTGGCCCGGGCGGATCGCGGCGCGCACGGCGTCGACGTCACCCATGGGAGCGATCGTGTGCTCGACGCCCCACGGCACGAGCACCTTGTTGAAGAGGCGGTAGGTGCCGCCGTAGGCGTCGGAGGGCACGACGACGTGCTCCCCCGGCTGGAGCAGGGCGCGGAGCAGGGTGTCCTGCCCGGCGAGCCCGGAGGCGAACGCGAAGCCGCGGGCGCCGCCCTCGAGCGCGGCGAAGCACTCCTCGAGCGCGGTGCGGGTCGGGTTGGCCGAGCGGCTGTACTCGTAGCCGCCGCGGAAGCCGCCGATGCCGTCCTGCTTGTAGGTCGACACCTGGTAGATCGGCGTGATCACGGCGCCGGTGCTGGCATCCGGCTCCTGCCCGGCGTGGATCGCCCTGGTCGAGAAACCGCCCTGCCCGCTCTGCTGCTCGCTCATGCGGGCAAGGCTAACGGCAGCCTCTCGCCCTTCAGCCCAGCACCTTCTGCCACTCGCGTCTGTGGGCGTCGACCGCGTAGCCGAGCCGCTGGTTGACCGCGAGCATGTGGGCGTTGTCCTCGGCGTTCCACGTGCGGATGGCGGTCAGCTCCGGCAGGTGCTCCATCACCGCGAGGGTGTTGGCCGCCTTGAGCCGCAGGCCCAGCACGTGGCCGCGGTGCTCGCGCACCACGAGGGTGTCCTGCTGGTAGCCCAGCGTCGGCGTCTCCGGCGAGACCTGCACCTGGGTGTAGCCGACGAGCCGGCCGGACGGGAGGTGCCGGGCCACGGTCTCCACGACGCGACGGCCCATGGAGGCGAGCACGTCGTACTCGCCCCGCATCCGCTCGGCGTCCCAGTCCTCCTCCTCGAGCTGCAGGTCACCGAGCGGCGCGTCGGTGCTCATCCGGCGCTGCAGTTCCGCCCGGTCCTCCAGCCACGAGTCCGGTATGCCGTCCACGCTGGTCTCGAGCGCGTGGTCAGGAGTGTTTGCGTCGCCGTCGTCTGCCGCGACGGCCGAGAGGGTCACCTCGTCCACGGGCAGCCGCAGGGTGCTGCGCAGGACGTGCTGGGCCGGCGCGTAGCCCCGCCCGGGCGCGAAGGTCTCACCGAAGGCGTCCGTGCCCCCAGCCGGCCACTCGGTCTCGGCGATGAAGACGCTGCGCCCCTGCTCGACGGCACGAGCCTCAGCCCAGCCGAGCAGCTCGCTGCCCACTCCGCGGCGGCGGTGGTCGGGGTGCACCGCCAGCGACAGGAAGGCGACGCGAGGGTTCTCCCGGGTGCGCAGCACCACGAGCACCGCGCCGACGACCTCGCCGTCCGGCTGCACCGCGGCGGCGGCGGTCATGCGGCGGTGCGGGCTGCGCTCCAGCTCGCGGAGCTCGTCAGCGCCCCAGGCGGTGTGCTCGTCCCCGAGCACGGCGCGACCGGACGCGGCATACACCTCGGCCCACCTCGTGAAGAGGTCGCACTGGGAGTCGTCGAGGCCGCTGACCGGCACGAGGGTGACCATGCGCCGAATCCTGCCTGACTACAGGGGCGAGTCCGGCAAGGGCTCGTCCGGGGGCACCGGCGCCTCGGGCACGGTCAACAGCGGGAGGGCCACGTGCACCACCGGCCCGATCGCGAGCGCGAAGAGCACGGTGCCGACGCCGAGGTTGCCCCCGAGCAGCCAGCCGATGACGACGACCGCGACCTCGATGCCGGTGCGCACCACCCGCACCGACCAGCCGCGGGTGCGCACCAGACCGGTCATCAGGCCGTCGCGCGGGCCGGGACCGAGGCGGGCGCCGATGTAGGCCGCGGTGGCCACGCCGTTGATGAGGATGCCGGTGACGAGGAACAGCGCGCGCACCCAGAGCGAGCCCGGCGCCGCCAGCAGTCCGAGGAACACGTCGAGGGCGGCACCGATGACGATGACGTTGCTGACGGTGCCGAGCCCCGGTCGCTCGCGCAGCGGAATCCACAGCAGCAGCACGACGGCGCCGATGATGATCGACCACTGGCCGATGGTGAGGCCGAACTGCTGCACCAGGCCCTGGTGCAGCACGTCCCAGGGGATGACCCCCAGGGAGGCGCGCACGATGAGGGCCTCGCCGAACGCGAAGACGAGCAGGCCGGCATACAGCTGGATCACGCGCCGCGGGAGGCGACGGGCGGCAAGGGGCATGGGCGCACCGTAGCCTCGCGTGTTCCAATGGATGGGTGCTGTTCGGATCGCGAGCGAAGACCACCATGCCCACCGCCGAGACGGCCCTGAAGGGCCGCTCCAGCAGGCCGTATGCCGTGCCCGCCCGGCACGAGGTGCTCGGCACCCCGCTCGAGGGGCCGTGGCCGGAGGGCACCGAGGTGCTGTACGTCGCGATGGGGTGCTTCTGGGGCGCCGAGCGGATCTTCTGGCGGCAGCCCGGCGTCGTGACGACGGCGGCCGGCTACATGGGCGGGTTCACGCCGAACCCGACCTACGAGGAGACCTGCACGGGCATGACCGGGCACGCCGAGACGGTGCTCGTGGCCTACGACCCCACGCAGACGACGCCCGAGCTGCTGCTCAAGGAGTTCTGGGAGAACCACGACCCCACCCAGGGCAACCGGCAGGGCAACGACATCGGCACCGCCTACCGCTCGGCGATCTACTGGACGACGGACGAGCAGGAGCGGGCCGCCCGTGCCACGCGTGACGCGTTCCAAAAGGTGTTGACCGACAACGGGTTCGGCACCATCACCACCGAGCTGAGGTCGGCGAAGGACGCCGGGACGTTCTACTGGGCCGAGGACTACCACCAGCAGTACCTGCACAAGAACCCCGGCGGCTACTGCAACCACGGACCCAACGGGATGACCTGCCCCGTGGGCCTGCTCAAGCAGGACGAGGTGCCGTCGCAGCAGGACATCCTGCCGCCCAGCGCCTGAGTCGCCCACGCCTGAGTCCCGGCGGCCCGCACCGTAGGGTCCGGGTGTGATCAGCTCCGGACTCAGCGACAAGCTCGGACGCGTCGTCACCCTGCGCCCGATCGGTGACGACTGGCGCGCGGTGGCCGACGTGGCGCCAACCGACGACCAACGGGGCTTCGTCTACGCCCTGGCGGGGCGGTACATGCTCATGACCGAGCGGGGCGGGCCGTGGACCTCGCTCGGCATCTACGCCGACGAGGACGTGGTCGGCCACGTGATGTGGGGCCTCGACGACGACGGTTCGCACTGGATCGGCGGGCTGGTCATCGACCGTTCCCACCAGGGGCACGGACTCGGCCGGGCCGTGACGCAGACCCTGGTCGACTGGTTCCGCGACCAGCCGGACCACTGGGTGACCCGGCTGACCTACCACCCCGACAACGCTGCGGCCGCAGCGCTGTACGCCTCGCTCGGGTTCGTGCCGACCGGCGAGGTCGACGACGGCGAGATCATCGCCGAGGTGCGCAGGGGCTGAACGACCGCGCCGGCTCCGGCTCGTCGTGAATCCGACCTGTCAGACCTCCTTCCTAACGTGACCGAGAAGGAGGTAAGTCATGAGAGTTCTACGGGCCACGACGGCCACCAACGGCGACGTCGCAGGTGACTACACGGCGGGTGTGCCGGGTGAGCTGGTCTACCTGGGATTGGTGTGCGCGACCGACCGGAACGACCCCGACGGCGGCTGCGGTTGTGGGCGCGGGTTCAGCGGACTCAACTCCGCTCGAGCAACGACCACTGCCGTGGTCGCAGACGTGGGCCTCTCTGAGACCGAGGTTCGGGAGGCGTACCGGTCCGGCCTGACCGGCCAGGGCTGGATCAACTCGCGGATGAGCGAGGCAGAGGTCGACGAGTTCCTCGACGAGGTCGTGGGCGTGGTCACCCGCATCGCGGAGCACTTCTCTGTCGGCACGGTGCTCGGTCGACGGCTGGACCAGGTGGTCTCGCGCGGCTTCTCGTTGCGCCACGTGGTCGCCTGAGGCCGGCTCCCCGGCCGGTTTCTCGGTTGCCGGCTGCGGCTGGGACTGTCTAGCGTCGCGGCGTGCTGATCCGCGAGGCCACTGACGCTGACCTGCCTTCCATCGCCCCGTTCTTCCGCGACATCGTCGCGGACGGGGAGAGCTATGCCTTCCCCGAGGACCTCGACGACCAGGGCGTCAGGGCATGGTGGTTCGAGCGCCCGCCGGGGCGGACCGTCGTGGCAGTCGACGACGACGGCGGCGTGTTGGGCACCGCCAAGATGGGCCCCAACCGGCCGAGTCAGGGTGCCCACATCGGCACGGCCAGCTTCATGGTCTCGCCCGACACCCAGGGGCGCGGCGTCGGACGTGCCCTCGGCGAGCACGTCGTCGCCTGGCACCGCGAGCAGGGCTACGACGGCATCCAGTTCAACGCCGTCGTCGAGACCAACACGGCGGCGGTCGCGCTCTGGAAGAGCCTGGGGTTCGAGGTGCTGGCCACCGTGCCGGGAGCGTTCGAGTCGCGCCGGCACGGCAAGGTCGGCCTGCACCTGATGTTCCTGCCCCTTCGCTAGAGCGGGCGGTTCGCGGTCAGGCGCTGTCGAGCAGGTCGGGCAGCCGGTGACGCTCCGCCCAGGTGATCGTGATGACGTTGTCTCGCCAGAGGTGCGCCCGGCGGGGGTCGCCCCGTGCGGGCAGGAGGGGCGGGGCGGTGGAGTCGTAGGTGTGTCCGGTGGGGGTGGTGGTGCGGACCCGGTGTGGTGGTGCGTGCGGGTCGGCGGCGGTCGGACCGGGGGCGGTGGCGACCGCGGACCAGCCCGGGGCCTCCTTGGCGTGGTTGCACGCCGCGCACAGGCCCTGACCGTTGGGGGCGCTGGTGGGGCCGCCGGCCCGGTCGGGGACCACGTGGTCGGCGTGCCGGATCGGGGCGTCGCACCACGGGGTGCGGCAGCTCTGGTCGCGCAGGGTGAGGAACCGGCGCAGCTGGCCGTCGAAGACGCGGCGCCGGGAGTCCATCGCGACGAGCTGGTCGCCGGTGGGGGTGGTGAACAGGCGTCGCAGGGTCAGCGCGGCCCCCGCGTCGCTGCAGGAGTCCGCGCAGTCGGCGGTGTCGGTCAGGAGGCGGCGGGCGAACGCGGCCGGCACCGGGTGCTCGCCGGGCAGGGTGGCCGGTTCGTCTCCGCCGAGCAGGGTCTCGGCCGGCAGGACGAGCTGGACCTCGAGGGGCACCGCGGCGGCGGTGGCCTGGCCGGTGAGGCGTTCGACGAGGGTGTCGGCCATGACCTGCCCGGCTCCGCGCGGGTCCGGTGCGGCGCCGTCACCGGTGGCGCGGGCGGCGCCGACCGCGGCGTGCAGGGCGGCGTAGGCGGCCACGCCCTGCTCGACCGGCAGCAGCGCGGTCAGGTAGGTCATGGTGTCCGGGGCCGGGCGCAGCGACACGCGCCGGTCGGCGCGGGCCTTGGCGGCCCGCTGGACCACCGCGGCGGCGTCGAAGCGCACGGCCAGGGCCTTGGCCCGGGACTCGACCTGCCGGTCGGACAGGGTGGGCAGCTCCGGCGCGAGCGCGGCATCCACCGCGGTGCGGTCCCCGGCGGACAGGCAGGCGGTCTCGCGGGCCACGATGGTGGCCCGCCACTCGCTGACCCGCCCGTGGCGCAGGTGCTCCCCGGTGTGGGGCAGCTCGGCCGCCAGCGCCCTGGCGAGCCCGAGGTGTCGCGAGCCTCGTGCCGGGGACTCGCGCCGGGCCAGGGCCACCTGGGCGGCCACCCCTCGACCGCGTTCCCGGGCCGGGACCCCGGCCGCGGCCTGCACCTCGCGCTGTGAGGCGTCGAAGGCCACCGCCACGGTGGCCTGGGCGCCGGCGCAGGCGTGCTTGACCGCCTCCAACAGGCCGAGCTGGTCGACCCGCTCGGCGTCCGACACGGCGGTGTCGAGCGTGGGCAACCTCTCGAGGAACGCAGCCAGGTCCGCGGTGGTGAGGGACGGCGCCTTCGGCAGGGGCGCTGTGGTCAGCGACCCCTCACCAGACACCGGTTCGAACATGTGTCCAACACTAGAGGAGGGGTCTGGCAGCCCAATGTGGATCGAGGAGTCAGCGTCCACGCACCAGGTCGATGAGCCGCCGCCACCACGGCTCGGAGTCGTACCGGGCCAAGGACGGATGGGCAGGAAGGGCCCTCGTCCCCGGCGCCAACCGTGGGGACTGCTCCTCCGCATCCTGCTGGTGTCTGTGCTGCGCCCGCAGGACCTGCCACTGCGCCACGAGCTCGTCCACGTCGACGGTCTTGACAAGCACGGGCGGGAACGGGCCGACAACCGGCCGCAGGCGGTCGAGCCTGACCCGGCGGTTGAAGTCCTCGAGCACCGCCCGCACCGACTCCTCGGCGCTCAGGTCGAGCAACGAGTGCGGGAACCCTGCGGCTTCCTTACGGAGCGCGAGGGCCGGCGGCATCGCGTCTGTCATGTCGAGGCCCTCGCGCTGCACCAGCTGCTTGACCCACCAGTCCGGGTCGTCCGAGTCCAGGCCCCTCAACGGCTTCCCGGCTCCGGGCAGGTTGTCGAACTCGCCGCGCTCCTGCGCCTCCCGGATCTGCCTCTCGACCAGGGACTCGTACGGGTCCATGCGATCGAGCGTAAGCCGCCGACGGATGCCGGGTCAGGCCCGCAGGTCCCTCTCGTAGAGCCGGGTGGTCGACTCGAGGTGGTCGTACCGGTACGGCCTCGTCTCCCCCGTCGCCTCGAACCCCAGCCGCAGCCAGAACCCCAGCACCGGGGCGTTGGTGTCGACCACGGCGAGCCGGAACCGGCGCACCTCCGGCCACTGCCCGGCATACCTCTCGGCGGCGGCCATGGCCGCCGCACCGACACCCTGCCCCTGCCGGGTGCCCGCCACCAGGAGCAGGCCGACGAACACGTACTCGGGGGTCGGGTACCCGCGCAGCAGGTCGACCACCGCCACCAGCTCGTCGCGCTCGAACAGGCCGAGCACGACCTTGTGCGACTCTGGCACCGACTCCGGGCGCATCATCAGCAGGCTGAGGGCGTCCGAGGGTCCTGGCGGGTAGCCGGTGACCCGCTCGCTGTAGCCGGGATCAGACTCGAGCAGCGCCTGCAGCACGCCCTCGTCGCCCTCGTCGAGCTCCCGTAGGGTCAGCTCCATGCGCACAGTGTCCCTCCTGCCCTCGACCACGGAAATCCTGTTCGCGCTCGGCGCCGGGGACCAGGTCGTCGGGGTGACGTTCGAGTGCGACCACCCGGCCGAGGCGCGCACCCGCCGCATCGTCTCGACGACCGCCATCCCACAGGGCCTGAGCCCGCACGAGATCGACGCCTTCGTCACCCAGGCCCTGCACGCGGGTGAGGACCTCTACCACCTCGACGCCGGGGCACTCGCCGAGCTCGACGCCGACCTCGTCGTCACCCAGGACCTCTGCGCAGTCTGCGCCGTCGACGTGAGCAAGGTCGACGACGCCCTCGACTACCTCGGCTGCCGCGCCGAGGTGCTCACGATCGACCCGCACACCCTCGAGGAGGTGCTGGCCTCGATCACCACGCTCGGCGACGCCACCGGCACCCGCGACCGGGCTGACGAGATCGTCGCCGACCTGCGGCAGCGGCTCAGTCGTGTCGCGAAAAACGTTGCCGGGCAACGTATGCCGCGTGCGCTCGTGCTCGAGTGGACCGACCCGCCGTTCGCCCCCGGCCACTGGGTGCCCGAGATGGTGACCGCTGCCGGCGGCGTCAACGCCTTGGGTGTGCCGGGTGAGAAGTCCGCGCGCACCACCTGGGCGGCTGTGCACCAGAGCGCCCCCGACGTCATCGTCGCAGCCCCCTGCGGCTACCACCTCGAAGGCGCAACAGCGTTGGCGCAGAAGGCGATCGACGACGGACACCTGCCTCACGGCATACCGGTCTGGGCCGTGGACGCGAACGCGTCGTTCGCGCGCCCCGGGCCCCGGCTGGTCGACGGCGTCGAGGCCCTCGCCGGGATCTTCCACCCGGGAACGGCGGAGGCGCCGAGCCCGGAGATGGCCCGGCGCCTCCGCTGAAACTGAGACGCGTTGTCGCGCAGCGCGATCAGTCGACGAGCGACGCCAGCAGGTCGGCCCGGGTGAGCACACCCACAGGCTTGCCGTCCTCGACCACCATGATCGCGTCGGCGGTCTCGAGCTCGTGGCGGGCGTCGGCGATCGGCTGGCCGGCTCCGACCAGCGGCAGCGACGGCTCCATGTGCTGCTCGACCGAGTCGGTCAGGTGCGCCTTGCCGGCGAAGAGCTTCTCCAGCAGCGAGCGCTCGCTGACCGCACCGGCCACCTCGCCGGCCATGACGGGCGGCTCGGCCTTGACGACCGGCATCTGCGAGACGCCGTACTCGTGGAGGATCTCGATGGCGTCGCGCACGGTCTCGGTGGGGTGCGTGTGCACCAGCGCCGGGAGGTCGCCGGCCTTCTTGTGCAGCACCTCGCCGACGGTGGCCTCGCCTGCGGCCTTCATGAAGCCGTAGGAGCTCATCCACTCGTCGTTGAAGATCTTCGACATGTAGCCGCGACCCGAGTCGGGCAGCAGGACGACGACGACCGCGTCGGCGGGCAGGTCCTTGGCCGCGCGCAGGGCGGCCACGACGGCCATGCCGCAGGAGCCGCCGACGAGCAGACCCTCCTCGCGGGCGAGCCGGCGGGTCATCGCGAACGAGTCGGCGTCGCTGACGGCGATCACCTGGTCGACGACCTTCGGGTCGTAGGCGCTCGGCCAGAAGTCCTCACCGACGCCCTCGACGAGGTAGGGACGACCGGAGCCACCGGAGTAGACCGAGCCCTCGGGGTCGGCGCCGATGATCTGCACGCGCCCGCCCTCGCGGTCGGCGGACACCTCGCGCAGGTAGCGGCCGGTGCCGGTGATGGTGCCGCCGGTGCCCACGCCGGCCACGAAGTGCGTGACCTTGCCGTCGGTGTCCTCCCAGATCTCGGGGCCGGTCGTGGCGTAGTGCGAGTTGGGGCCCTCGGGGTTGGCGTACTGGTTGGGCTTCCAGGCGCCCTCGATCTCCTTCACGAGCCGGTCGGAGACCGAGTAGTAGGAGTCGGGGTGGTCGGGCGCGACGGCGGTCGGGCAGACGACGACCTCGGCGCCGTAGGCCTTGAGCACGTCGCGCTTGTCCTGGCTGACCTTGTCGGGGCAGACGAACACGCACTTGTAGCCCTTGCGCTGCGCCACGAGCGCCAGCCCGACACCGGTGTTGCCGGAGGTCGGCTCGACGACGGTGCCGCCGGGCTTGAGCTCGCCGGAGGCCTCGGCGGCCTCGACCATGCGCAGGGCGATGCGGTCCTTCACGGACCCGCCCGGGTTCATGTACTCCACCTTGGCCAGGACCGTGCAGGCCACGCCCGCGTCCCTGGTAACGGTGTTCAGCTTGACGAGGGGCGTGTTCCCGACCAGGTCGGCGATGTGCTCTGCGTACTTCACGCCGGCCATCCTCTCAGATACTGGACATTCCGTATGCCGTGCGGCGGGTCCGCGCGCGCCCCACCTCGGTGGGCCGGCCTCGGGGCACGACCTGTCTGCGAGGGTCGTTACGGTGGTGACCCGAGGGCTGAGAGGAGCAGGGATGGGGCGGGCACGACGCGCGCGCAGGATCGCGGCGACCGCGGCCTACGGCGGTGGCGGGGTCGCGGCCGGCATCGGCGCGCTCGGGGCCCTCGGCTACGGCCTGCTCAAGGCGGAGGCCCGGATCGCCCGCCGCGTCGTGGGCATCCACTTCGAGGGCGCACCCGACGACGACGGCGTCTACGGCGCCGGCGCGGGCGAGCCGGTCAAGCTGCTCATGCTCGGCGACTCCTCGGCCGCGGGCATGGGCGCCGACAACCGCTACCAGACCGTGGGCGCGATCATCGCCACCGGCGTCTCCGCCCTCACCGGCCGGCCGGTCCACCTGACCAACGCGGCCGTGATCGGTGCGGAGTCCGCGGGCCTCGAGCTCCAGGTCGCCAACGCGCTCGACCAGGTGCCTGAGCCGCACGTCGCCGTGATCATGGTCGGCGCCAACGACGTGACCCACCGCGTCAACCGCGTCGTCGCCGTCCGCCACCTCGAGTCGGCGGTGAAGCGGCTGCGCGACGTCGGCGCCGAGGTCGTGGTCGCCACCTGCCCCGACCTAGGCACCATCGGGCCGATCCCCCAGCCGCTGAGGATGCTCGGCCGCCGCTGGAGCCGCGACCTCGCGGCAGCCCAGACGGTCGCCGTCGTCGAGGCCGGCGGGCGCACCGTCTCGCTGGGCGACCTGCTCGGGCCGGAGTTCGCGGAGAGACCGCACGAGCTGTTCAGCCAGGACCGCTTCCACCCCTCCCCTGCCGGCTACGCCCGCTGCGCCGCCGCGCTCCTGCCCAGCGTGTATGCCGCGCTCGGCGTGTGGGAGGGCGCGCCCGAGGAGGAGCGGCTGCCCGACCGCAGGCGCGGCGAGGGCATCGGCCCCGTGGCCCTCGCGGCAGAGCAGGCGGTGCGCGACGCCGGCACCGAGGTCAGCGCCACGGAGATCGCCGGGCAGGCGCGCGGGCCGCGCGGCCGCTGGGCGAAGCTGCTGCGCCGTCCGCGCATCCCGATCGCCCGGCGGGGCGGCGACGAGGCGCCGGAGGGCGAGACCAAGGCCACACCGGGGGGCGAGCCGGAACGGCATACGATCGTCGGTGACTGAGCGGCCGCTTACCGCGGCCCTCACCCCCACCGCTTGACGAGAGGAACACCAAGTGACCGAAGCAGTGATCGTCTCGACCGCCCGCACGCCCATCGGGCGCGCCTTCAAGGGTTCACTCAAGGACGTGCGCCCCGACGACCTCTCGGTCGCCGTCATCGAGGCCGCGCTGGCCAAGGTGCCGCAGCTCGACCCCTCGCTGGTCGAGGACCTCTACTGGGGCTGCGCCGAGCCCTCGGGCAAGCACGGCTCCAACATGGCCCGGGTCATCTCGGTGCTCGCCGGCTTCGACCACCTGCCCGGCGCGACCGTCAACCGGTTCTGCGCCTCCTCGGTGCAGACGACCCGGATGGCCTACCACGCCATCAAGGCCGGCGAGGGCGACATCTTCATCTCCGGCGGCGTCGAGTGCGTCTCGCAGTACAGCAACTGGGCCGGTGCGGGTGGCTCGACGGGCGAGAACCAGAACCCGAAGTTCGCCGACGCCAAGGCGCGCAGCGAGCAGATCGCCAAGGACAACACCACCTGGACCGACCCCCGCGAGGAGGGCCTGGTCCCCGACGTCTACCTGTCCATGGGCCAGACCGCCGAGAACGTCGCCACCCTGCGCGGTGTCTCCCGCGAGCGCCAGGACGAGTGGGGCGTGAGCAGCCAGAACCGCGCCGAGAAGGCCATCGCAGACGGCTTCTTCGAGCGCGAGATCGCTCCGGTGACGCTCAGCGACGGCACTGTGGTGACCAAGGACGACGGCCCCCGGGCTGGCGTCACCCTCGAGGCGGTCTCGCAGCTGCAGCCGGTGTTCCGCGAGAACGGCACCATCACGGCCGGCAACTGCTGCCCCCTCAACGACGGCGGTGCCGCCGTGGTGGTCATGAGCGACACGAGGGCCAGGGAGCTCGGCATCACCCCGCTCGCGCGCGTCGTGGCCACCGGCGTCTCCGCCCTCTCCCCCGAGATCATGGGCCTCGGCCCGGTGGAAGCCTCGCGCCAGGCGCTGGCCCGCGCCGGGATGTCGATCGGCGACATGGACCTCTACGAGATCAACGAGGCGTTCGCGGCCCAGGTGCTGCCCAGCGCCGACGACCTCGGGATGGACTTCGACAAGCTCAACGTGCACGGCGGCGCCATCGCCCTCGGCCACCCCTTCGGCTCCACCGGAGCCCGCATCACGACGACACTGCTCAACGGCCTGCAGGCCCGCGACGGCCAGTTCGGCCTCGAGACCATGTGCGTCGGCGGCGGCCAGGGCATGGCGATCATCTACGAGCGCCTCAGCTGACGCCGGGGCTGGCAGCAGCCCCACACCGCCGAGGGCGGCTTCCCGGGAGCGGATTACGGGAAAGCCGCCCTCCTGCGTCTCTGCCTCGGCAACGATGGCTCGCATGCGGCTCTTCCGACGCGACGCGCGCCCCGGTGAGCCCGCTGCCGCCATCGCCGCATTCTGGGACTGGTGGGCGTCGACGGGTCGCGACGCGGTGACGTCCGCCATCGAGGAGCGCGAGCCGGACCGGGTCGCGGACCAGCTCAACGAGGCGGTCGGCACGATCCACCCGGACCTCGCCTGGGAGGTGGGGGCGGGCGACCTCGCCCAGCACGTGCTCGTGGTGACCGCCGAGGGCGACCCCGAGCTGCGCCCCCTGGCGAGTCGCTGGCTCCGTTCCTGCCCTGCGGTCGACGAGACCTGGGAGTATGCCGCCTCGCGTCAGCCCGCGCGGGACGTCGGGGACATCGTGCTCGGCATCGGGGACCGCGAGGTCTCCTTCAACGACATCCGCGTGGGGGCGCGGCGCGAGGGGCTGCACCTCGAGGTCAGCGTGTACCACCCGCTCTTCGCCGACCTCGACGAGCAACTCCGCGGCCAGGTCGCCTTCCTGGCCCTCGACGCCGCGCTCGGCGAGGACGACGTCGAGGCCTGGGTCGGCGAGATCACCTGCGCCACCGAACCGCCGCTCGACGGCTTCCCGCTCACCGGGCTGCGCAGCGTGGTGAGCGACCTGCGCGACGACAACACCGCCGACGACGGGACCCCCAACTGGGTGGTGATGGAGGCGCAGGGCGACGAGGGGCCGGTCATGGCGCTCGCGCAGGTGCCCCTGTCGCCGGTGACCGCGCCCACCCTGGACACCCATGTGGCCGTGCTGGTGCCCTACACCGACCTGACCGAGCAGGGCTACCCCGGGCCGGGGTCCCTGGGGCCGCTGCGGGCACTGGAGGAGCACCTCACCGAGCGGATCTCCGGCAGCGGGCGCATCGTCGCCCACCAGTCGCACCGGGGGATGCGCGTGCTGCACATCTACGTCGACTCGACCACGCCGGCGGTGGAGCAGATGCGGGCGGCGGTGGACGCCTGGGAGCAGGGGCGGATCCGCGTCCAGGTCACGTCCGACCCCGGGTGGCACAACGTCGCCCACCTGCGGGCCTAGGCGGCACCGGCCGGGCAGGGCCTCAGGCGAGCCGGCGGCGAAGGCCAGCCAGCACGGCCTCCATGCCGTCGGCCCGCCCCGCCCGGCAGGCGTCGTAGACCAGGACGGTCAGCTGGTCCATCACGACCGCGGGTCCGAGGTCGGGCACGTCCTCGGGAGTGAGGTCGGCGAGGACCTCCCGCACGGCCGGCACACAGCGAAGCGCGTGGTCCAGCGGCAGCTGTTGCCACCGCCGGACCACGCGCCGCAGCTCGTCGGCCACGCCCTGCGGAACCGGGGAGGTTGCAGGGACGGTCACCGGCTGGTCACTCGCTGCGCAGGCGTCCGAGCAGGCGCAGGATCTCGAGGTACAGCCAGACCAGCGTCACGATGAGGCCGTGGGCCAGCAGCCAGGAGTACTTCTGCGGGGCTCCGGCCGCGATGGCGCGCTCGATCGAGTCGAAGTCGACGGCGAGCGACAGCGAGGCCAGGCCCACCGCGAAGACGGAGATGCCGATGCCGAGGGCGCCGGTGCCGCCGAAGCCGAACGGCGTGTTGGTGATCAGGGCGTAGCCGAGGTTGACCACCGCGAAGATCGCGTAGCCCATGATCGCCATGGTCATGATGCGGCGGAACTTGTCGGTGACCTTGATCAGGCCGACCTTGTAGGCCAGGAGCATGCCCGCGAAGACGGACAGCGTGGCCAGCACCGCCTGGGTGACGATCCCCTCGTAGAAGTCGGCGTAGACCGCGCTGACGGCACCCACGAGCAGGCCCTCGACGACGGCGTAGCCGACGATGAGCGGCACGCTGACGGTCTTCTTGAAGGCGATGACCAGACCCAGCACCAGGGTGAGGGCGATGCCGCCCAGCACGATGACGGGTCCGAACTGCGGCGCGAGCGCCCAGCCGAGGCCCGCGAACACGAGCAGCAGGACGAAGAGCCCGGCGGTCTTCATGACCACGTCGTCGAGGGTGACCCGGCCTGCCTGGACCGCGCTGGCCGGCGGCTGGTTGTACATCTCCTGGAGCTGCTGGTCGCTCATCGTGGGCTGGCCCCACGACGGTGCTGGCGCCGCGGGCTGCGGCGGCTGGGGTCCGCGGTCGCGGAAGCCGGCGTAGCCCTGCTCGGCCTCGCGCTCGATCCGGTTGAACACCGGGTTACTGGCCATGAAGTCCCTCCTCGGGGGCTTGGTCGGCCTGCTGGGGCCGTCTCACACACAGTAATTGCTCGGGACCTGACAAATGTTCCCGAGACCCTCGTGCCCCCGACGGGAGTCGAACCCGCAACACAGCGATTTTAAGTCGCCTGCCTCTGCCAGTTGGGCCACGGGGACAGGCGCAAGCCTAGGGGGCGACCGCCTCCACGCCAGACAGCGACGCGGTCGGCGCGGGGGCAGGCTCCCGGCCCGGCGTCGGCACGATCGTCGTCGTCGGCACGGGGGCCGGCTCCGGCTCGGTGGTGGTCGCCGACGGCGAGCCCGTGGCGAGCAGCATCAGCACGGCGGCCACCAGAGGAGCCGCGAGCGCCGCAGCCGCGGCCGCAGGCACCGCGCGACCGAGCGCAGGAGCAGGGCGCCCGGGGGGCGCCGGGGTGCGTGCCGGGAGCGGCTGGGGCGACCAGCTCGTGGCGGCGAGGGCCATATCCGCATGGTAGGTCCGCCACGACCGGTACCGCAGCGTTGTGAAAAAGCCGCCGCCGCGAGACCTCGAGCCGCCATGATCCTCGTCGTGGGCACACACGGGGGTGGGGGCAGTCGCCCGTCTGCGGATGAGACTCGCCAGGCGCTGAGGTGGCTTGGCGCGCCCCCGACCCTGCTCGCGCTGGCCGTGCTCGCGCTCAACGACCACGTGCTCAAGCAGGCGGCCCCGAGCGTGGTCACGGGCAAGCTGAGCGACGTGGCCGGGCTGGTGGTGGCACCGCCACTGCTGGCCGTGGGCCTCGCGCTGCTGCGGGTGCCGCGGCCCGCGGGGGTCTCCCTCGTCGCGACCGGCGTCGGGTTCGTGCTCGTGAAGACCACAGAGGGTGGCGTCGACGCGGCGAACGCGCTCTGGTCACTGCTCTGGCCGACGCGGATCCTGCGCGATCCCACCGACCTGGTCGCCCTCCCCGCCCTCCTCCTCGCAGCCTGGGTGGCCGGGGCCCTGCGGCGGCCCACGTCACCCGGCCGCCACAGCCTCGGCCTCGCCCTGGGGTCGCTGGCCCTGCCGTTCGCGGTTGTGGCCACCGCGGCCACCTCTCCCTGCTACACGCCCGAGGGCCTCCGGGACGTGGGGGTGGTCCGCGGTGACTTCAGCGGCCCACCCGCCGGTGCGGAGAACCGCCTCGTCGTCTCCCTGAGCTACCGGAGCGTCTCCATCGACGCCGATGGCCGGCTCGGCCGCCTGAGTGGCGTGGACCAGGCCCGGGTGTCCGACCTCGGTCCGCCACTCGAGGAGGCGTGCTCGACCGCGCAGCCCCAGCACTGCTGGCGGCGCACCCCCGGAACCCGTGAACCGTGGGTCGAGGCCACGACCGACGGTGGAACCACGTGGACCACCGACTACCGGATGCCGGCGGCAGAGCTGGAGCAGGTGCGCCAAGAGGGGGGTGACACGTGCGACGACGAGCCGCTGCCCGTGGCTCCGAGAGACATCTCCGTCCTCGACACCCCGCGTGGCCCCGTCGTGGCCGTCGCCTCGGGGCGGGCGGGGCTGCTCCTGCGCGACGGCGACGGAACCTGGACCCGACAGACCGACGACGACATCAGCCGCACCGCGGGGACTCCTCCGACCCCCGACCCCGACGAGCTGTTCACACCGCTGGACCCGACGCCCACGCCCACGCGCCCCTCCCGGACGACGCCCGCCCAGCCGACACCTCCCGTGCGGTCGACCACCCCGTGCGCCACCCGCACCGTCGTGACCATCACGCCGCACCCGAGCAACGGCACGCCGTTCCCCCGCGAGACCTGCCTGACGAGCCCGTACAACTAGCTAGCGGCTGAGCCTGCGGTGCGCACCGACCTGCGCCTGCACCAGCCCGCGGGCCACGGCCGGCGCGAACCGGTTGACCCGCCACAGGGTGTGGGCCAGCCAGCCCACCGGGATGACCGCCTTGTTGGCGGCGAGGCCGTCGACCGCGCGGGTGGCCACCACCTCCGGGGTGAGGAACCTCGGCTGCACCAGGCGCACCCGCGACCGGACGCTGGTGCCGCCCCCGAAGGAGGCCGGGGCGGCATACACGTCGTCGAGCAGCGGGGTGTCGACGAAGGCGGGGCAGAGCACGCTCACCCGCACTCCGCGGCTCGCCGCCTCCGCCCGCAGGGCGGTGGAGAGGCCCACGACGGCGTGCTTGGTGGTCGTGTACGGCAGCATCGCGGGGGCCGGGATGAGGCCCGCGAGCGAGGCCGTGTTGAGGATGTGGCCGGAGCGCTGCGCGCTCATGACGGGGTATGCCGCGGTGACGCCGTTGATCACGCCGCGCAGGTTCACGTCGAGGGCCCTGGTCCAGTGCCGCTCGTCGAGCTCCTCGAGCAGGCCGCCGATGGCGACGCCGGCGTTGTTGACCATGACGTCGAGCCGGCCGTGGCGCTCGGTGGTCGTCGCGACGAGCTCGCGCACCGCCTCCGCGTCGACGACGTCGACCTCGGCCGCACTGCCGCGGTCACCGAGGCCGGCTGCCACCTCCTCGGCCCGACCGCGGTCGAGGTCGGCCACGACCACGTGGCTGCCCCGCCGCGCCAGCTCGGCGGAGATGGCTCGGCCGATGCCCGAGCCACCGCCGGTGACGATCGAGACCGTGGGCCGGAAGTCCTTGCCCCTCATGCGTTCTCCTCCACGAGCTCTCGCTGCCTCACCGGCTCGAAGGCCGCCTCGTCGACGCGGCGCGTCCGCCACCAGTAGCCCACGACCGAGCCCGGCCACAGCGTCGTGTTGTTGCCGAACCGGTCGAGGTACCAGCTGCGGCAGCCCGTGGCCCAGACGGTGCGCCGGCTGCGCCGCCGTACCTCCTCCATGAACCGGCGCTGCGCGTCCACCGTGGTGACGCTGGGGCCGGACCGACCGCGGTCGAGGCATTCGAGCACGTACCGTGTCGCCGCCTCGATCATGAGCACCACCGAGTTGTGGCCGAGGCCGGTGTTGGGCCCGAGGAGGAGGTAGAACTCGGGGAAGCCCGCGACCGTGATGCCGAGGTGGGTGTGCATGCCACCGGCCCACGCCTGCGCCAGGCTGCGGCCGCCCGGCCCCCGGACGTCGAGCCGCTCGAACGAGCCGGTGACGTCGAAGCCCGTGCCCAGCACCAGGGCGTCGACCTCGTGGCGCGCGCCCCCAGCCGTGACGACCGCACCCGGCTCGACCCGGGCGACGGGCTCGGTCACGAGGTGGACGTTGGGCCGCTCGAACGCCGGCCAGTAGTCGTTGGAGAGCAGCACCCGCTTGCAGCCCAGCGTGTAGTGGGGCGTGAGCCCGCGACGGACCTCCGGGTCGCTGACCGCTCGGTGGAGGTTGCGCAGCGCCAGCCGTTCGGCGAGTCGGGCCACGGCCGGGTAGCGGGTGAACAGTGGCACGCGCGCCTCGAGCTCCCAGAACGTGGCCCAGCGCACCGCCCGCTGCAGGGCCGGCCACCGGCGGAACAGTCGTTGGCGACGCGCGCTCCAGGGCCGGTCGCTCTTGGGCAGGATCCACGCCGGGGTGCGCTGGAAGACGGTCAGCTCGGCGACGCGGGTGGCCAGCTCGGGCACCATCTGCACCGCGCTCGCGCCCGTGCCGACCACGGCGACCCGGCGTCCGGCGAGGCCGTCGTCCTCGGGCCAGCGAGCCGAGTGCAGCACCGGGCCACCGAAGCGCTCGAGGCCCTCGACGTCGGGCAGGCGCGGCTCGTGCAGGGCGCCGACACCGAGCACGAGGGCGTCGGCGGTCCACTCGCGGCCGTCCGCGGCCCGGAGCGACCAGCGCCGGGCGGCGTCGTCCCACTCGGCGGAGACGAGGTCGGCGCCGAAGGCGATGTGCCTGCGCAGGCCGTGCCGGTCGGTGACGTCGCGCAGGTAGTCCCAGATCTCCCCCGCCGTGGCGAAGTCCCGGCTCCAGTCGGGCTTGAGGTCGAAGGAGAAGGAGTACAGCCGCGAGGGGACGTCGCAGGCGCAGCCGGGGTAGCGGTTGTCGCGCCAGGTGCCGCCCACCTCGTCGGCCTTCTCGAGGACGACGAAGTCCTCCCCGCGCTCGGCCAGCTGGACCGCCATGCCCAGGCCCGAGAACCCGGTGCCGACGACGGCGACGCGGTGGTGTGGCGCGGGCGGGGTCTCCGGCTCCATGGGCGCAGAACTTACCAGCAGTAAGTTACCGGCGGTACCGGTAGCATCGGCCGCGTGAGCCAGCCCGCCGTGCCCGACAGCGCCGACCCGGTCGCCCGGGCGGCGACCCGTGCCGGCCGTGCCGGCCGTGCTGGCCGTGCTGGCCGGGCTGGCCGAGTTGGTCGGGGGGCCCGTATGCCGCGGGCGCAGCGCGAGGAGCAGATCCTCAGCGTGGCGGAGGCGGTGTTCGCCGAGCGCGGCTACCAGGCCACCACGATGGAGGAGGTCGCCGAGCTGGTCGGGGTGACCAAGCCGCTCATCTACGGCTACTTCGGCTCCAAGGAGGGCCTGCTCTCGGCCTGTGTCGACCGGGCCCGGGCCCAGCTGCGTGAGGCGACGGTCGCCGCGTGGGAGGCCGTGCCCGAGGACGCGCCGCTCGAGGCGGTCTTCGAGAGCGGCATCCGGGCCTTCTTCGACTTCATCGACGAGCACGCGTCGGCCTTCGCCCTGATCCAGCAGGAGGCCGCCGTGGCGGCCTCCACCAGCAGTGACATCGAGCGGATCCGCACCCAGCAGTCGGCCGTGGTCGCCGAGGCGCTCGGTCGCGTACCCGGCCTCGACAGCGTCCCCGCAGAGCTGCTCGAGGGCTACTCCGAGGTCGTCATCGGGGCCTGCGAGCGGGTGGCGGTCTGGAGCCTCGGCCGGCCCGAGGTCACCGCCCAGGACGCCACCGACCTGGTCATGGCCGGGGTGTGGCGCGGGCTGGCCTCCCTAGCGCGGTGAGGGGCGTCAGTCGGCGCAGGAGAAGGCGATGCCGTCGAGGATGTCGTGCTCGGAGGTGATGACCGTGGTGGTGCCCGACGCGGCCGCCACCCGCTGCACGACCTCGTGCCACACCAGCGCGCCGGCGCCGATGACGTCGACCCGACCGGGGTGCATGAACGGCAGCGCCGCCCGGTCGGCGCGGCTCATGTGCAGCAGCGACTCGCAGGCCGCCAGCACCGCCCCGGGTGCCAGCGTCGTGAGGTGGATGCGCGAGGCGTCGTAGGCGGGCAGGCCCAGCGCGTGCGCGGTCACCGTGGTGATGCTGCCGGCGAGGCCGACCAGGGCGGTCACCCCCCGGAAGTCGACGGCCTCGGCAGCGGCGTCGATCGCCCCATCGATGTCACGGGTGGCGGCCGCGATCTCTTCTGCGGTGGGTGGGTCGCTGCGTAGGTGCCGCTCGGTCATCCGCACGCAGCCGATGTCGACCGAGCGCGCCGCCTCGACGTGGTCGGTGCCGCGCACGAACTCGGTCGAGCCGCCACCGAGGTCGACGACCAGGCTGGGCCCCTCGATGCCGAGGGCACGCAGCTCGCCGGTGGCGCCCCGGAACGACAGGGCGGCTTCCTCGGCGCCCGAGATCACCTCGGGCGAGGTGCCGAAGTGGGAGAACGCCTCGCGCACCCCGGCCACGAACTCGCCCGCGTTCCCGGCGTCCCGCGAGGCCGACGTCGCCACGAACCGCACGGCCTGCGCGCCCTCCTCCCGGCACTGGGCGGCATACTCGGCGGCCATCGCGACGGTGCGCCGCATGGCCTCGGGGTCGATGACCCCGGTGCGGTCGACCCCGTAACCGAGCCGCACCACCTCCATGCGGCGGACCAGGTCGGTGAGCTTGCCGGCTGCGGCGTCGACGTCGGCGATCAGCAGGCGGATCGAGTTGGTGCCGCAGTCGATGGCGCCGACGCGGGTCACGACGGGTCCCCGGGGGGAGCCGGCTCCTCGGGCACGCACGAGCCCGCCGCCCACCACTCGCCGAGCAGCGCGAGGGCCTCGTCGCCGAGGGGGTTGACGCCGGGGCCCGCGGCCAGGGAGTGCGCCACCAGCACGTGCAGGCACTTCACGCGGGTGGGCATGCCACCGGCGGAGATGCCCTCGATCTCGGACACCTCGCCCAGGGCCGACCGACGGCGCAGGTAGTCCTCGTGGGCGGCGGCGTAGCGGGCCGCGAGGTCGTCGTCCTCTGCCAGGCGCTCGGTCATCTCGCGCATCAGCCCACCGTTCTCGAGGGTGCTGATGGCGCCGGTCAGCTTGGGGCAGGTGGCGTAGAAGGTGGTGGGGAACGGCGTGCCGTCCGGCAGCCTCGGCTCCGTCGTCAGCACGTCGGGATGCCCGCAGGGGCAGCGGTGCGCGACGGCGGCCACCCCTCGGGGCACCCGGCCGAGCTGGGCGTGGACGGCGTCGAGGTCCGCCTGGGTGGGGGGCTCAGGGCGGCTGGCGTTCATGCTGTCCTACTGCTTCGTCGGTGTCGGGGCGGGGGCGTCGGGGGTCGTGCCGGGAGTCGTGCCGGGGGTCGCGCCGGGGGTGGTGGCAGGGCTGCGGGAGCCGGCGTCGGGCGCTCCGCGGTCGGCGACCTTCGCGGACTCCCAGACCCGGCCGTACCACGGGCTGTCCTGCTTGGACGTCGGAGCGGCGGCCACCCCGGGCGTCTCTGGCTGCTCCGGGTCGCCGTCGATGACGGTGTAGGAGCGGTCGCCCACCTTGACGAACTTCAGCCGCTCACGGGCCTGCTGCTCGACGTAGGCGTCGTCGTTCCAGCGGGCCTGCTCCTTCTGGAGCTGCTCGACCTTCACCCGCTGCCCGGCCACCTGCTCGCGCATGGCGTCGATGTCGCCCTGCTGGCGCAGGTAGGAGCGAAGGGTGGGCACGAGGGTGATGGCGAGCAGCACGAAGATCGAGGCCAGCACGAGGATGCGCCGCAGCGAGCGGGTGGCCTTGCGGTCCTTGGCCGAGCGCGCGGCGGCTGCCGCCTGCCGCAGGGCCCCGCTGGTCCGCGCCGACGACCGGGCGCCGCCCGTGCGGGGGCTGGGCCGGGACGCCGCCGACTTGGCGCCGGGGCGTGCCGAGGAGGCGCGCCGCGCGGGCCTGCGCGGCGTGCCTCCCTGTCCCCCGCTGTTCGTGGGCATCGAGCGCTCTTCGGCCCTGTCGCGTGCGCTCAGCCCTGGGGCTGCGGCGAGAAGCGCGGGAAGGCCGCGGCGCCGGCATACACGGCGGCCTCGTCGAGCTCCTCCTCGATGCGCAGCAGCTGGTTGTACTTGGCCACCCGCTCGGAGCGGGCCGGGGCGCCGGTCTTGATCTGGCCGCAGTTGGTGGCCACGGCGAGGTCGGCGATGGTGGTGTCCTCGGTCTCGCCGGAGCGGTGGCTCATCATGCAGCGGTAGCCGTTGCGGTGGGCCAGTTCGACGGCGTCCATGGTCTCGGTGAGCGAGCCGATCTGGTTGACCTTGACCAGCAGCGCGTTGGCGGTGCGGCTGTCGATGCCGCGCTGGAGGCGCTCGGGGTTGGTGACGAACAGGTCGTCACCCACGATCTGGACCCGGTCGCCCAGTCGGTCGGTCATGGTCTTCCAGCCGTCCCAGTCGTCCTCGTTCAAGGGGTCCTCGATCGAGACGAGAGGGTAGGAGTCGACGAGGTCGGCGTAGTAGTCGACCATCTGCTCGGCCGTCTTGGAGACGCCCTCGAAGGTGTAGGCGCCGTCGTCGTGGAACTCGCTGGCGGCCACGTCGAGGGCCAGGGCGATCTGGGTGCCGGGCTCGTAGCCGGCGCGGGTGATCGCCTCGAGGATGAGGTCGAGCGCCTCGCGGTTGGAGCCGAGGTTCGGCGCGAAGCCACCCTCGTCGCCGAGGCCGGTGGCCAGGCCCTTCTCCTTCAGCACGGACTTGAGCTCGTGGTAGACCTCGGCGCCCCAGCGCAGCGCCTCGCGGAAGGAGTCGGCGCCGATCGGCGCGATCATGAACTCCTGGATGTCGACGTTGGAGTCGGCGTGGCTGCCGCCGTTGAGGATGTTCATCATCGGCACGGGCAGGACGTGCGCGTTGGGGCCGCCGACGTAGCGGAACAGCGGCAGGCCCGAGGAGTCCGCGGCGGCGCGGGCGACCGCGAGGGAGACCCCGAGGATGGCGTTGGCGCCGATCTTGCCCTTGTTGGCGGTGCCGTCGAGGGCCAGCATCTCGGCGTCGACGAGCCGCTGCTCGCTGGCCTCGAAGCCGAGGAGCTTGGGGCCGATCTCGTCGAGCACGGCGTCGACCGCCTTCTCCACGCCCTTGCCGAGGTAGCGGCCCTTGTCGCCGTCGCGGCGCTCTACCGCCTCGAACGCGCCGGTGGAGGCTCCCGAGGGAACCGCCGCCCGGGCGATGGTGCCGTCGTCGAGGGCGACCTCGACCTCGACGGTGGGGTTGCCTCGGGAGTCGAGGATCTCGCGGGCGCCTACTGCCTCAATCGTGGCCACAACATCTCCTGCGCGGTGCCGGACGGGGTGCAAAGTCGTACGGCACGAGCCTAGCCGCTGGCCCCGCACCCCGAGGCGACCGACCCGCGTGCGATCAGGCCTGCAGCCAGGCGACGGCGAGGGCGGCGCCGAGCCGGGCGTTGCTGCGCACGAGGGCGATGTTGGTCTCGAGGCTGCGGCCGCCGGAGAGCTCGACGATCCGGCCGAGCAGGAACGGCGTGATGTCCTTGCCGTGGATCCCCCGCTCCGCGCACTCGCCCAAGGCCTGCTCGATGAGCGCGCCGATCTCCTCGGCGGGCATCTCCTCGTCGGCCGGCACCGGGTTGGCCACCGCGATCCCGCCGGAGAGGCCGAGGTCCCACTTGGCGCGCATCATCGCCGCGAGCTGCTCGACCGAGTCGACCCGCATGGGTGCGCGGTGACCCGAGCTGCGCGAGTAGAACGAGGGGAACTCGTCGGTGCCGAAGCCGACGACGGGCACACCGAGGGTCTCGAGCGACTCCAGGGTCAGGCCGATGTCGAGGATCGACTTCACGCCGGCACTGACGACGGCGACGTCGGTCTGGCCGAGCTCGGTCAGGTCGGCGGAGACGTCGAAGCTGGTCTCGGCCCCGCGGTGCACACCGCCGAGGCCGCCGGTGACGAAGACGCGTATGCCGGCCAGGGCCGCGAGGCGCATGGTCGAGGCCACCGTGGTGGCCCCGTGGGCGTGTGTGGCGACGACGTAGGGCAGGTCGCGCAGGCTCACCTTGGCGACGTCGCCGTGGCTGGCCAGCACCTCGAGCTCGTCGCGGGACAGGCCGATGCGGGGGACGCCGTCGAGGATCGCGATGGTGGCCGGCACGGCGCCACCGTCGCGGACGATGCCCTCCACCTCCACGGCCATCTCGACGTTGCGGGGGTAGGGCATCCCGTGGCTGATGATCGTCGACTCCAGCGCCACGAGGGGGGCGCCGTCACGCAGGGCGGCCGCAACCTCGTCGGAGAGGGCGAGCATGGGGTGGGGGGTGGCGGTGGCATTGGGGGCGGTGGTGGTCATGCGGTCTCCTTGGCGGCGCGCAGCTCGGCGTCGACGAGGCGCGCGCTGATGTCGGGGCGGACGGTGTCGGGGCTGGCGACGGTGAGGGCCGCGGCCATCTGGCCGAAGGCGGCGGCGTCGGCGGCGGAGTCGCCGCGCAGCAGGGCGTGGACGAAGGCCGCGGTCATCGAGTCACCCGCGCCAGTGACGTCGACGGCCTGGGTGCGCGGTGCCGGCAGGTGGGTGACGTGGACGCGGCCGTCGTCGTCGAGGGAGCTGAGCGTGCTGCCGGCAAGGCCCCGGCGCACCCACACGTGGCGGACGCCGAAGTCGTGCACCTCTCGCGCCGCCTTCGCCACGCTCGCGGCGGTGTGGGGGACGGCGCGGCCGACGATGGCGGCGAGCTCGTCGTTGTTGGGGGTCAGCGCCAGCAGCGGCCGCTCGGGGCTCAGGGCAGGCGCCAGCGCCGCCGCCTTGGCGACGCTGACCGGGTCGACGACGACGGGCACCCGGCACGCAGCCGCGTAGTCGAGCAGCCAGACGGCCGGCGCCGGGGGGATGTTGCCCTCCACCACGAGCAGGTCACAGTGCGCGACGAGGTCGCGGGCCCCGGAGAGCTGCCGGACGGTGAGGCTGTCGGTGCACGACATGTTGGAGACCGCGACGAGCAGCTCGCCGTCGGCGTCCATCACGGCGAGGTAGGTGCCGGTGGGCTGGTCGCTGGTGACCATGTGGTCGACCACGACGCCGGCCGCCCGCGTGGCGGCCACGAGCTCCTCGCCGAACGGGTCCCGCCCGACCGGGGCGACGAGGTGGGTGGGCGAGCCGAGACGCGCCAGGTTCTCGGCGATGTTGCGACCGACCCCACCGGGGGTGGTCACCGCTGCGCCCGGGTTGGAGGTCCTCAGCACCACCGGCTCGCGCGAGTGCGCCTTGATGTCCATGTTGGCGCCACCCACCACCACGACGGACCGGCGGTCCGGCCGCAGCACGTAGCCCCGGCCGAGGATGACCCCCTTCTTCGCCAGGTTCGAGAGGTGCACGGCCACCGACGCCTTCGTCGTGCCGAGCCGGTCGGCCAGGGCGGCGGCGTCGAGCAACGGGTCGAGCCGGAGCAGGTCGACGATCTCGCGCTCACGTTGCGTCAGGGTCACCTTGAAATCATAAAGCGTCTTAATTATCTTAAGCAACACCTTCGGCTGCGCGCCGTGGTGCCGGTCTGCCATCGTGAGGTGGTGGCCCTGGCCGTCTGCCTGCTCTTCGACGAGCGCACCGACCATGCCCTGCGACAGCTGTGGCAACGGCTCGAGGCCGCGGGCGTCGCCACGCTCCTCTCCCACACCCACGGCCACCACGTGCCCCACCTGTCGTATGCCGTGCTGCGCACGTACGACGTCGACGCCGTGGCCGCCGCGGTGGGCGCGCTGCCCGACGGCGGGCCGGTCCGGCTCCACTTCGACGGCCTGGGCCTCTTCCGGCGCGGGCGGGCCTGGCTGATCCCGGGCATCGGCGCCGACGTCCACGCCCGCCAGGAGCGGGTGGTCGCCGCCGCCCTCGGCACGGGCGCCGACCTCCACCGGCACTACCGGCCGGGCTACTGGGTGCCGCACTGCACCGTGGCGCCCCGGGTGCGGCGGGAGTCCCTCGCCGCCCTGGCGGTCGAGGTCTACGGGACCCTGCCACTGGAGGCGCTCGCCGACCGGGCCGCGCTCATCGACAGCAGCACCGGCGAGCGCTGGCCGCTCGGCGGCATACCGTGAGCGACGGCGTCAGCCGTCGGTCTGCGACGCCCCGGGCGACACCTGCCCGGCAAAGCGCTGGAGGGCCTCGCGCAGGAGGTCGTCGGCCGACCGGCCCTGCTGGCGGGCGCGCGCGACGAGGGCGAGCAGGCGGTTGCCCAGGTCTGCCTCATCGTCGCGCAGGGCGGCCAGGTCGCCCCCGGTGCGCTCCCACCGCGCCAGGGCCTTCTCTGCGGCGAGCAGCGTCGGGAGGGAGGCCGGTATGCCGTGCAGCAGGCCGGTGTGCCCGGCCTCGCCTCCGGCGTGCCCGGCCTGCGCGGCCTTCACGGCCTTCTCCTCGGCCTTGATGACCTCCCAGGCGCGCTCGACCTCCTCGGGGGTCGTGGCGTCCCCGTCCGCGAAGACGTGCGGGTGGCGGCGCAGCAGCTTCTCGACGATCGCGCCCGCGACCTCGTCGATGTCGAAGGGCCGCTCGGGGTCCTCCTCCCCCACCCGGGACTGGAAGGCGACCTGCAGCAGGACGTCGCCGAGCTCTTCGACCATGTGGTCCCGGTCGCCGGAGCGGATCGCCTCAGCCGCCTCGTGGGCCTCCTCGATGAGGTACTTCACCAGCGACTCGTGGGTCTGCTCGGCGTCCCACGGGCAGCCGCCCGGCGAGCGCAGCCGGTCCATCACCGCGACGAGGTCGAGCAGCCGGGCGCCTGGCACGTCCCAGGACCCCACGACCACCTCGACCTCGGGCGGGTCGGGAAGCCGGGAGACCTCGGAGGCGATGGCGTCGGTGAGGCCCGGGTCGCCGTCGGCCGAGACCACCCACGCGACTCCCCGGTCCCCGGCAGCGCTCGCCTCGGCGACGAGGGTCCGGGCCAGCTCCGGCGCCGCGACGACGCCGAGGTGCCGCACCGGCACACCGGCCTCCCGCACGGCCTCGGCGAGGGGCTCGTCGGCGTCCCGCGCGAGCACCGCCCCTGCGTCCTCGAGGGCCTGCCAGGCAGCCCGCGTCAGCAGCCCCGCGGCGATGCGGGGGCTGCCGGTCACCAGGGCGAGACGGCCGGGCACGGCCGTCGTCAGCCCTCTTCCGTGACCTTGAGCCAGTTGCTGCGCGCCGACTCGAGCTGGGCTCCGTCGCGGTCGAAGACCCCGTAGCGCGGGTTGACGGTGATCTCGGCCTTCGCCAGGTGTTCGAGCACCATCTGCTTCTCGGCGTCGCTCAGCTTCTGCAGGGCGAAGTTGGCCTTCACCAGGTCGAGGGTCGCCTGCGAGGGCTCCGAGACGTTGGCCATCGCGGTGCGTGCAGAGGAGTCGGACTCGCCCTTGCCCACGCTCTTGGCGACGTCGTTGATGCTCTGCGCGGTGATCAGCTGGCTGACCGCCATCGGGGTGGTGAACGGCGTCTCCGGCGCGAAGGCCTCGTTGATCTGCTGCGCGGCCAGCTGGGCCTCGCTCTCGCTGATCACGTCGCCGTTGACGACGGCAGCGGTGTCGGCGGTGCCGCAGGCGGACACGGACAGGGCGGCGGCGAGTGCCGCCGCGGCGAGCGGCCCACGCAGGGTCCGAAGTGCCTTCACTGACAATCCTCTCGTTGCTTAACGGGCCCCGGCCCCTGACTGCGCGGCGACGCGGGCGGCGTCCCCGATGCCGTCGAGCATGACAGCCCGGATGAGGTCGCTGGCCCACTGGAGCACCGCGGTGTCCCGCAGCGGCCTGCCACCCACCCTGGCCGTCATCGGCTTGGGCACGAGAATCGTACGGACCGCGTCCTTGACGAGCGACTTCGGGTACAACCTCTGCAGCCGCAGCTGCGCCGACTCCGGCAGCTCGACGGGCCCGAAGCGGACGTGGTTGCCCTGCACGCTGATGTCCGAGATCCCGGCCTGGCGGGCGACGGTGCGCAGCCGCGCCACCTCGATGAGGTTGCGGACGGGCTCCGGAGGAGCCCCGTAGCGGTCGACGAGCTCCGCCTCGATCTCGCTGAGCTGCGCCTCGTCGACGACGCTGGCGAGCTTCTTGTAGGCCTCGAGCCGCAGCCGCTCGCCCGGCACGTAGTCGTGGGGCAGGTGCGCGTCGACCGGGAGGTCGATCTTGATCTCGACGGGGGCGCTCTCGCCCTCGCCGCGGAAGCTGGCCACGGCCTCCCCGACGAGGCGGACGTAGAGGTCGAAGCCGACGCCGGCGATGTGTCCGGACTGCTCACCGCCGAGCAGGTTGCCGGCGCCGCGGATCTCGAGGTCCTTCATGGCGATCTGGATGCCGGCGCCGAGGTCGGTGTGGCTGGCCATGGTCTGCAGCCGGTCGTGGGCCGTCTCGGTCATCGGCTTCTCGGGCGGGTAGAGGAAGTAGCAGTAGGCCCGCTCGCGCCCGCGGCCGACCCGTCCTCGCAGCTGGTGGAGCTGGCTCAGGCCGAGCACGTCGGCCCGCTCGACGATGAGGGTGTTGGCGTTGGAGATGTCCAGGCCGGTCTCGACGATGGTGGTGCAGACGAGCACGTCGAACTTCTTGTCCCAGAAGTCGAGCACCACCTGCTCGAGCTTGTGCTCGCCCATCTGGCCGTGCGCGGTCGCGACGCGGGCCTCGGGCACGAGCTCGCGGATGCGGGACGCGGCGCGCTCGATGGTGCTGACCTTGTTGTGCACGAGGAAGACCTGGCCCTCGCGGAGCAGCTCGCGACGGATGGCCGCGGTGATCTGCTTCTCGTCGTAGGCGCCGACATAGGTGAGCACCGGGTGCCGCTCCTCCGGCGGCGTCGCGAGCGTCGACATCTCGCGGATGCCGGTGACCGCCATCTCGAGGGTGCGCGGGATCGGGGTGGCCGACATGGCGAGCACGTCGACGGCGGTGCGCAGGGTCTTGAGCTGTTCCTTGTGCTCGACGCCGAACCGCTGCTCCTCGTCGACGATCACGAGGCCGAGGTCCTTGTAGCGGATGTCCTTGGACAACAGGCGGTGGGTGCCGATCACGAGGTCGACGCTGCCGTCCGCGAGGCCGGCGACGACCTCGCGCGCCTCCTTGTCGCTCTGGAAGCGCGACAGCGCCTTCACCACCACCGGGAACTGCGCGTAGCGCTCGGTGAAGGTCTGCAGGTGCTGCTGGACCAGCAGGGTGGTCGGCACGAGCACGGCGACCTGCTTGCCGTCCTGGATCGCCTTGAACGCCGCGCGCACCGCGATCTCGGTCTTGCCGTAGCCGACGTCTCCGCAGATGAGCCGGTCCATCGGCACCGAGCGCTCCATGTCGGCCTTGACCTCGTCGATGGAGCTCAGCTGGTCGGGGGTCTCGACGTAGGCGAAGGCGTCCTCGAGCTCACGCTGCCACGGGGTGTCGGGGCCGAACGCGTGCCCCGACGTCGCCATGCGCGCGCTGTAGAGCTGGATGAGCTCGCTCGCGATCTGCTTGACGTAGCGACGGGCCTTGGTCTTGGTCTTGTGCCAGTCGGAGCCGCCCATCTTGTTGAGGGTGGGCTGCTCGCCCCCGACGTAGCGGGTGACCTGGTCGAGCTGGTCGGTCGGCACGTAGAGCCGGTCGCCCGGCTGGCCGCGTTTGGAGGCGGCGTACTCGAGCACGAGGTACTCGCGGGTGGCGCCGCCGACCGTGCGCTGGACCATCTCGACGAACTTGCCCACACCGTGCTGCTCGTGGACGACGAAGTCGCCCGGCTGGAGCTGGAGGGGGTCGACCTGGTTGCGGCGCCGCGACGGCATACGGCGCATGTCCTTGGTGGAGCCGCCCTGGCCGGGGGTGCCCGTCAGGTCGGTCTCGGTGACCACCGCCAGCCGGCTGGCCGGCGCGAGGAAGCCGCTCCCGAGCGAACCGGTGGTGAGGTGCACCATCCCGGGCGCCAGGTCGCCGAGGTCGGCGTCGAGCCTGCTGGGCACCTCCTCGCCGCCGAGGACCTCGTGGACCCGCTTGGCGAGACCGTGGCCCTCGGTGACGACGAGCACGCGCCAGCCGTCCCCGGTCCACTGGCGCAGGTCGCCGACGGCCTCCGGGGTGCTGCCCCGGTAGCGGGGGGTCTCGGTGAGCCCGGTGTTGACGACGGCCGCGTCGCCGTCGACCTCCTCGGCGAGCTCCTCGTCGGCGGTGAACGGGTTGAGGTCCCACCACGACAGGCCGGCCTCGCGGGCGTGTGCGCGCAGGTCGGCGAGGCTCCAGAACGACGCGGTGCCGAGGATGCCCTGGAGGTCGATGGGCACGGTGTTGCCGGCGGCGGCGTTGGCCCAGCCTGCGTCGAGGAACTCCTGGGAGGTCGCGACGAGGTCGTGGGCGCGGGTGCGCACGCGCTCCGGGTCGCACAGCACGACCATCGTGTCGTCGCGGAGGGTGTCGAGCACGCTCTCCATGCCGTCGACGAGGGCGGGGGCGAGGGACTCCATGCCCTCGACCGCGATGCCCTCGGCGAGCTTGCCGAGCAGGTCGACGGCGCCGGGCAGCTGGTCGACGAGGTCCTTGGCGCGCTCGCGGACCGAGTCGGTGAGCAGCACCTCACGGCAGGGCGGCGCCCACAGGCCGTGCTCGGCGACCTCGAGGCTGCGCTGGTCGGCGACCTTGAACCAGCGGATCTCCTCCACCGTGTCGCCCCAGAACTCCACGCGCACCGGGTGGTCCTCGGTCGGCGGGAAGACGTCGAGGATGCCGCCGCGCACGGCGAACTCGCCGCGCCGCTCGACGAGGTCGGTGCGCGTGTAGGCCGCAGCGGCGAGGTCCTCGACCACCTGCTCGAGCGGTGCCTCGTCGCCGGCCTTGAGCGCCACCGGGGTGAGCTCGCCGAGGCCCTTGACCACCGGCTGCAGCACGGCGCGCACCGGGGCCACCACGACGTCCAACGGCCCGTATGCCGGGTCGGCGAGGTCCGGGTGCGCGAGGCGCCGCAGCACGGCCAGACGCTTGCCGACCGTGTCGCTGCGCGGGCTCAGCCGCTCGTGCGGGAGGGTCTCCCACGCGGGGAAGTCGGCGATGGTGTCGGGGTCGAGGAAGCAGCGCAGGGCGGCTGCGAGGTCCTCGGCCTCACGGGTGGTCGCCGTGATGGCGAGCAGCGGGCGGCGCCGCCCCTCCGTGGCGGCGCCACGGGACACCAGACTCGCGAGCAGGGCGGGCCGGGCGCCGGCTGCGACGGACACCTCGGCGGTGGCCTCGTCGCGCCTCGCCACGCCCATGGCCGCGGCGATGCCGGGGTCGCCGTGGAGGACGTCCAGCAGCGGGCTGAGGGTCATGGAGACGGCTCCTGGCGGGGGTAGACAGCACGAGCGCCCCGCTGCGGCGGGCAGCGGGGGTCGCCACCAAGCCTAAGCCCCCTCGCGGCGGACACCACGGCGCGCCGCCACTCAGGTGTTCGGCCACGTGGCCTACGTCCAATGTTCTAGAGCAAACGTGCCTACTGACGGACCAGACCGGCCGACAGACTCGACGGGGAGGCGGCCGGAGCACGACGTGACGGTGCCGACCGCACAGTGCAGAGGGGACGAGGACGATGAGAGTTGCGCGGGTTCGACCCGGGGTGGGCGGATGAGCCTGGTGGAGGACGGACCGGTGCGCCTGGGGTCGGCACCGCCGGAGCTCGTGCTGGACCACGCCCTTCCTGACCTGACCCTCAGCCCCCTGGCCACGGCCGACCTCATGCTGGCCCTAGCGGGCGTGCTGCCACCGGGCCAGGTGCTCGGTGCGGCCGTGCAGGAGGTCGTGGAGGACCTCGGGGTCGGCCCCGAGATCGGCGTGGCGCTGCCCACGGTGGAGGCGGCCCGGGCCGCGCTCGTGGCCGGCGGCCTCGTGCTCCGCGACGAGGAGCACACGCCGCTCGCGGCACTGGAACAGGCGCGGGTGGCGCCGGGGCAGCCCCGGCTCGTGCACGGCATACCCCGGCGGTTGCGGGCCCGGGAGTCGGGCGTGGGGGCACGGACCACGGTGGACTTCGACGACCCGTCGCTGCGCGGACGGCCGCTCCTGCTGCTCGAGCGCCCTGCCCTGGAGGCGGACCTGCCGCTGCTGCGGGCCTGGGCCTCCTCCGCCGGCGCGGCCCCCGTGGTGCTGGTCCCGGAGCACAGCGACGGGCGGGCCTGGGTGCCCACCCGGCTGCTGCTCCGCCTGGCCGACGACCTCGTGACGGCCATCGGGGCGAGTGGCGCGACGGTGCGCACCGTGCCGCTGGAGCCGCACGACCCGCGCAGCGACTCGGCACTGGTCGACCGCATCGCCGCGCGTCTCGGGGCAACCGCGGTCCGCAGCCTCAGCGACACCGAGCCGGGGGGCACCGCGGGCGTCTGGGCGCAGGCCCACGCGGCGCTGGTCGACGGGCGCGGGGCCGGTGCCCTGCCCGGCCTGGACCCCGACACCGAGCGGACGCTGCGCTCCTGGCTCCCCCGGCGCGACGAGCGCGGGGTCGCGCTGATGTTCTCCGGCCTGTCCGGCTCCGGGAAGTCGACGCTGGCGCGTGACGTGGCCGCCTGGATCGGCGCCACGACGTCGCGCACCGCCACCCTGCTCGACGGCGACCGGGTGCGGCAGATGCTGTCGGCGGGGCTCGGCTTCGACCAGGCCTCGCGAGAGCTCAACGTGCGCCGGATCGGCTACGTCGCGGCGGAGATCGCCCGCCACGGCGGCATCGCGATCTGCTCGCCGATCGCCCCGTTCGCCCACACCCGGGCCGAGGTGCGGCACATGGTCGAGCAGGCCGGCGACTTCGTCCTCGTGCACGTGAGCACCCCCCTCGAGGAGTGCGAGCGGCGCGACCTCAAGGGGCTCTACGCCAAGGCGCGACAGGGGCAGATCCCCGACTTCACCGGCATCTCCTCGCCCTACGACGTCCCGGTGGACGCCGACCTGCGGGTGGACACCTCGGCCCTCGGACGCGAGGAGGCCGCCCAGCAGGTCATCGACCACCTCACCCGCGGCGGCTGGGTGGAGGGGAAGGCACCGTGAACCTCGACCCGGGCCTGGTCGCCGCCTGCTTCGGCATCGGCATCGTCGTCGGGCTGACCGGGATGGGCGGCGGGGCCCTGATGACGCCGGTCCTCGTGCTGTTCTTCAACATCCCGCCGCTCACGGCCGTCTCGAGCGACCTGGTCGCCGCTGCCGTCATGAAGCCGGTCGGCGGCGCCGTGCACCTGCGCCGCGGCACCGTCAACCTGGGCCTGGTCAAGTGGCTGTGCATCGGCTCCGTCCCGGCCGCGTTCGGCGGCGTGCTGCTCATGCGCGCCCTCGGCGACGGCCAGCGGATCCAGGACGTGGTACAGGTCTCCCTGGGGATAGCGCTGCTCATCGCCGCCACGGGTCTGGCGGTGCGGGCCTACATGCGGCTGCTCGAGCGGGCCCGCCGCCGCGACGGCAGCGCCGACCCCCTGCCCCAGGGCCGGCCCGAGGTCACCGTCCGGGTGCTGCCGACGGTGCTCGTGGGTGTCATCGGGGGCCTGGTCGTCGGCATGACGTCGGTGGGCTCCGGCTCGCTCGTGATCATCTCGCTGATGGCGCTCTACCCGCTGCTCAAGGCCAGCTCGCTGGTCGGGACCGACCTCGTGCAGGCGGTGCCCCTCGTCGCGTCGGCCGCCCTGGGCCACATCCTCTTCGGCGACTTCAGGCTCGACCTCACGCTCTCGCTCATCATCGGCAGCGTCCCGGGCGCGTGGCTCGGCGCACGGCTGTCCTCGCGCGCACCCGGCGGGGTCGTGCGGCGGGTGCTGGCGTTCGTCCTCCTGGCCTCCGCCCTCAAGCTGCTGGGCCTGCCGACCGTGCAGACCGGCGTCGTGCTGGCCGTCATGGCCCTCGCCGCTCCGGTGGCCTGGATGGTCGTCCGGCGCCGCCACGGCTTCCCCGCCCTCGCCGCCCGCCGCGTGCGCCGGCCCGCCCTCGTCGAACAGGTGACGCGATGACCTCGGTCCTGACACCGCAAGCCCCGCACGCGCCCAAGCACGCGAGGCCCCGCCCGGTGCGGACGTGGCTCGCCCTGGCGGTGCTCGGGGCGGCCGCGTGTGCCGCCGCGGTCATCTCCGGCCTCGCGTTCGGGGGCAGCGGTGACAAGCGCATGGTCGTCATCCCGCTCGCCGTTGCGGTCGGGGTCGCGCTGGCGGCACTGGCCTTCACGCGCTACGCCGCCTTCGTCCTCATGCTGCTGGCCGTCCGTGCCAGCCTCGACCTCGTCAAGCTGAGCGGCGTCTCCGCAGGCAACACCGACACCAACTCCGCGGCCGCCCGCGGCCTGGACCCGGCGTCGATGCTGTCGATGCTGTTCATCGTCGCGTCGGTGTTCTGGCTGCTCGCGCAGTACTCCAGCGGGCGACAGCTGCGCGGCTCCCCGCTGCGCACGGCCCTCATCGTGTTCGTCGTCGCGGGCGCCGTCAGCGTCATCGGAGCCAACCCGTGGGAGGCGGCGTTCCTCGAGGTGGCCCGCATCCTCTCGGTCGTCATGATGTTCGTGGTGCTCGAGCAGCTCATCACGAACCGCGAGACGATGATGAAGGTCCTCTACGCGGCCTACGCCAGCGTGCTGTTCCCCTTGGCGTACACCCTGTTCGGCCTCGCCATCGGCGACCCGGCCTCCGAGGCGAAGGGCAGCTTCACCAGGCTCACCGGGCCGTTCGCGCAGTCCAACACCTTCGCCCGCTACCTGGCCTTCCTCATCGTCTTCGGCGTCGCGGTCTTTCCGGCCCTGCGCAAGAAGCAGAAGCTGGCGATGCTGCCCATCCTCGGGCTGTCGACGGCCTTCCTGCTCCTCACCCTGACCCGGTCGGCGATCATCGCCGCGGTGCTGGCCGTCGTCATCATCGCCCTCGTCCAGCGACGCACCTCGCTGCTGGTGGGGTTCGCCGCCAGCGCACTCCTGGCCGCCGCGCTGGTGCCCGGGCTCACGGCCCGCTTCGCGACCCTCACCGCCGAGGAACAGGTGGTCGGGCGACCGGAGACCGGCAACAGCCTGCAGTGGCGGTACGACTACTGGACCAAGGTCATCCCGCTGGCCAACGAGAACCCGGTGACCGGGATCGGGCTCAACATGACGCAGTACCAGACCTCGGCCAAGAAGCAGCCGCACAGCGACTTCATCCGGGCCTACGTCGAGACGGGGCTGTTCGGCCTGATCGCCTACGTCGCGATGCACTTCCTGCTGCTGCGCAACGCCATCCTCGCGGTGCAGCGGACAGCCCGCGGCACCCTCGAGCACGGTGTGGCCGCGGGCGCGCTGGGCGTTGCCGTGTGCTTCCTCGTCGCCAGCCTCGGCTCCAACATGATGTCCAACGTGGTCAGCCTCTGGTACCTCGTGGCGTTCTCGGCCGCCGGCGCCTACGTCGCGCGCACCAACGCCCCCGGCCCCGGCGGCCGGTGGAACCTCTCGCAGTGAGCAGCTCGACGGCCTCGCGCGACATCAACCGCATGGGGCGCGGCGGCGGCCTCAACCTCGTCGGCGCCGTCTGGAACCAGGTCGCCCTCTTCGGGATCATCTCGCTGCTGGCAGCCCAGCTGGGTGAGGACGACGTCGGACGCTACGCCTCCTGCTACGCCCTGCTCTCGTTGCTGGGACTGCTGTCGCTGGCCGGGTTCCGTTCCGCCATGACCCGGTTCGTCGCCATGCACGTCGCCGACGGCGACGCCAGCCGGCTGCGGGGCACCCTGCGCATGGGGCTCGGCCTGACCGTGCTGGCGTCCCTGGTGATCGGTGGCCTGCTGGCGGCGCTCGCTCCGTGGGTCGCCCGCACCCTCAGCGGCCCCGCCATGACCGACGACCCCGCCATGGCCACGGGCGTGCGGCTCGTGGCCCTCAGCCTGCCGGCGGTCACCTTCTCCGACGCAGCGCTCGCGGCCACCCAGGGCTGGCGGACCCAGCGGCCCTTCACGCTGATCGGCCGGATCTTCGAGCCCGGACTGAAGTTCGCGCTCACCGCAGGCGCGCTCGCGGTCGGCCTCGCCTTCGAGGGTGCGATGTGGTCGATCGTGGCGGCGGCGTGGGCAGCGGCCGCCCTGGCCGGACTCGCGCTGAAGGCACAGCTGCGCGGCACACCGGGGGCAGACGCGGTCTACGAGATCCGCGAGATCTTCAGCTTCTCGATGGTGAGCTGGCTCGCGGCCCTGGCTGCGACGGGCCTGATCTGGGTGGGCACCCTTCTGCTGGGCGCGATGGAGGGCCAGGCCGAGGTCGGCACCTTCAACGTCGCCACCCGGCTGGTCATGCTGGCCGTCTTCGTGATGGCCCCGATCAACGCGGCCTTCACGCCGCACATGGCCCACCTGTTCCACACCGGGCAGGTGGAGGAGTCGGCCCGGGCCTACGGCAGTGCGACGCGCTGGATCCTGACGCTGTCGATGCCGGCGTTCATCGTGCTCATCGCCTTCCCCACCCAGCTGCTCGGCTACTTCGGCGAGGTCTACACCACTGCCGCGGCTGTCACGGTGATCCTCGCCTTCGGGCAGCTCGTGAGTGCCGCCGCCGGTCCGTGCGGCACCGTGCTCAACATGTCTGGACGGGTGCGCCTGTCGATGCTCGACAACATCGGCGCGCTGGCACTCGGCGTCGTGCTCAACCTGGTCCTCATCCCCTCCTACGGCATCGTGGGCGCCGCTGTCGCGTGGAGCGCCTCGCTCGTGGCGGCCAACTCGGCCAAGGTGATCCAGGCCCGTTACGTCGTGGGCGTACCCGCCGCCGGCGCGCGCCTGGGCCGGATCCTGCTGGCCGCAGTGCCGGCGGCCGCGACGGCGGCGCTGCTGACCCAGTGGGTGCACCACTGGGCCGGCGTGGTGCTCGTCGCGGCCCCGCTGGTGGCGGTGGTGTTCTTCGGAGTGCTGGTCGCCCTGGGCGTCCAGCCCGAGGACCGCGCCCTGGTGGCCTCGCTGGCACGGCGCAGGGCCAGGGTGACGCGCGCCGGCGCTGCCTGACCCTGACCGGCCGCGGCCCCCGCGTCAGCAGGCCTTGGCGTAGATGCCCGCTGCCGAGGTCTCCATCGACCTTGCGCGGGCGAGCCCCTCGGCTGTCGAGGTGCGCACCGCGGCGAGGGCCGCGGCCTCGGTGGTCAGCTGGGCCTGGGCCGCCTTGACGGCTGCCGCCGCCTCCGCCGGCGTCGGTGCCGCGTTCGTGCTGGACTTGCCAGCGATACTGCGCACCAACGTGATCGAGGCCTGCAGGGCGGTCAGCTGCTTCTGGCGCGTGGCGCCTGCGGCGGTGAGGGCGGCAGCCCCCTTGGCCACGGTGGCGGCACCGGCACGGGTCGTGCGCACGCCTGAGGCCACGGCTCCGCAGTTGCGCACCGACACCTGGTATGCCGCCGTGCGCGTGGTCTGCAGCCCCTTGCGGCCCGTCGCGAGGCCGGAGGCGACCGTGGTCCGCACTCCTGCCAGCGTCGTGTTGGTCTTGAGCGCGCGACTTCGCGCCGCAAGACCGTTGAGCGCGTTGGCGAGTGCGACGTTCTGCACCGGCGCAGCCGCGGCCGGCGGCGACGTCGTGGTGGAGCTCGGTGACGCCGACGACATGGGCGACGGCGGCGCCGTGGAGGTGTTGGCCACTGGCCTCACCAGCGGCTGGCCCGCGCCGTTCCCCTCACCCGAGCACGCTCCGACCGACGCAGCGACGGCCGCTGCAGCCAACACCCCCACGGCTCTTCTCACCACGGCTCCCCTCGCCTTGCGTGTCCCCAGTCTCACACCGGAGGGTGAGCGTCCTGAGGGTGTTTGCCCGCAACCTGGACCCTTCATGCGTCATTTGACGCAGAGGGGTCTAGGCGCGTAATCGGCATACAGGACATAAGGATTCGCGTCTCAGCCAGATGTTCGGAAAGTGCCCACGGCCCCCTCACACGCCTCTACTCTCGATCTGTCCGCACCTCGTGTGTGGGCGTTCAACTCCAGTCAGAGGGGGTGAGGGGAGTTGAGCACACGCAGGCGTGTGGGGCACCTGCTGGCCCCGGTGCGCAGTCGCATCCAGGGAGGTCCGGGAATGACACCGGGATACCTCGTCGTGGGCACCAAACGGGGTGGCTCGACGTCGATCGCGCACTGGCTCTCCAAGCACCCGCAGGTCGCGGCCTGCCGGTTCACCAAGGGCACCCACTACTTCGACGTGAACTACCAGCGGGGCTGGAAGTGGTACCTCTCGGCGTTCGAGCCGCCACGCGACGGCATACGCATCACGGGTGAGGCCAGCCCCTACTACATGTTCCACCCGCTCGCGGTCGAGCGGATCGCCAAGGCACTGCCGGACGTGCGCCTGATCGTCAGCCTGCGCGAGCCGGTGGCGCGGGCCTGGTCCCACCACCAGTACGAGACCCAGCAGGGGTTCGAGGACCGGCCCTTCGCCGAGGCCATCGAGCTCGAGGACGAGCGCGTGCGCGGTGAGGAGGAGCGCATCCGGGCCGACCCCCGGTACGAGAGCTACGCGCACCGACACCACACCTACCTCCAGCGCGGGCACTACGCCGAACAGCTGGAACGGCTCTACGCGCACTTCCCGCAGGAGCAGGTGCTGGTGGTGCGCAGCGAGTCGATGTTCTCGGACCCGCAGACGGAGCTCGCGCGGGTCTGGAAGCACTTGGCCCTCGAACCCGTCCACCTCGACGGGCTCGACCGCTACAAGGCCACCCACGTACCGCTCGAGATCCCCAAGGACCTGCACGAGCGACTCACGGACCACTACCGCCCCTGGAACGAGAAGCTCCAGCAGCTGCTCGGGGCCGACTTCACCTGGAACGACCAACCGACACAGAGGACCTGGCATGGAGATCGTTGACTACCTCAGGGCCGCACGGCGCCGCATCGCGCTGATCATCCTCATCCCGCTCGTCGCGGCGGGGAGTGCAGCGGCGCTGCTGTTCCTGCAGAAGCCCGACTACATCTCCACCGCGACCGTGGACCCGCCCGCCCTCGTGGGCAGCCCCACGTCGCAGTACACCGGATCCCAGGGCGTGATCCAGTTCGTGGCGGCGTTCCAGGCGACCGCCACTGGCCCGGTCGTGCGCCAGAAGGTGTCCGACCAGACCGGGGTGGACCCCACGGAGCTCCTCGAGAACCTCCTGGTCACCCAGCGGGGTGGCAGCGCCAGTGTCGCCGTGACCTACACCTCCCCGGTGAAGGCTGACGTCGAGAAGGTCGTCGAGGCGACGAGCACCGAGACGCTGCGGGCCATGTTCTCCTCGCAGGTGACGACGGCCCAGTCGCGGCTGGACGACGCGGAGGCGACGCTGAAGTCGGCGAGCGAGGCCGTGGGCACGTTCACGGCCAAGAACCGCATGGCAGACCCCCAGAAGGCGTACGAGGCCCAGCTGAACCGCGTGAACACGCTGGCCCAGCAGCAGGCCACCATGCGGGCTGCCGGCAACGCCGTGGGGGCGGCCGCCCTGTCGGCGCCCATCGCCTCGGCAGCCGCGGGACTCGACAAGTTCGGCCCGATCCTGACCGAGTACAACACCCTCGTCGAGAACCGGTCGGCGGCTGCGTCCGCCGTCACCGCCGCCCAGGTGCAGCTCGCCAACGCGAAGTCGCAGTTCGACGCCGCCGACCCGACCAAGACGGTCTTCATCTCCGGCGCCCGGTTCGTCGACAGCACGGAGACCATGACCCGCACGGTCATCGCGGTGGGCGTGGCGGCGTTCTTCCTCGCACTGCTCATCGTCGCGATGCTCGAGGTGATCGCCCGCGGCCGTCGCGAGCGCCCGGTGGCCGAGCCGGGGGCGGGTGAGGCGGCGCCGGGCGAGGCCTTCCCCCACGCGGCACCCACCGGGCGGATGGCACCGAAGGGCTCTGCAGCGGCGGCGAACCCCGGCGCCCCGAGCCACGGCATACCGGCTCGGGCGAAGCACCGCTGAGGCGGGCGGAGGCACAGCGATGGAGAACCGCGGGACGGGGCCGGCGCCGGGGCCGGCGAGCCACGCCGCCGGCCCCAGCTCGCCCATCTTCATCGTCGGCTGCCAGCGCTCAGGGACCACGATGCTGCGGCTCATCCTGGACTCCCACCCACGGATCAGCTGCGGGCCCGAGACCCGCTTCCTGGAGGATATGGAGCGCATCGTCGGCGCGGACTGGAAGCGGTTGTCGCAGTACGGGTTTCCGCGTGAGGAGTGGCTGGGCCGCATCGCGGGCTTCTTCGACGGCATCCAGGGCGACTACGCGCGCTCACGCGGGAAGTCCCGCTGGGCGGACAAGAGCCCCCGCTACGCGATGAAGCTGCCGTTCATCATGGAGCTGTTCCCCGACGCGCAGGTCGTCCACGTCATCCGCGACGGCCGGGACGTCGCCGTCTCGCACCGCAAGCGGTTCGGCTACTGGTCGTGCGTGAAGTCCGCGGTGAAGTGGCCGCGCTACATCGCCGAGGCGACCGAGCACGGCCGCCGGCTGCCGCCGGGGCAGTACCACGAGCTGCGCTACGAGGAACTGGTCTCCGACCAGGAGGGAACCTTGCGGCGCCTCCTCGACTTCCTCGGCGAGGAGTGGGACCCGGCGGTGCTCGAGTTCGACAAGAAGAGCCACGACGTCCCTGACCGCTACCACGCGCAGGCCTCGTCACGTCGCGCCGACGAGGGCACCAGCGCCGCCGTGTACACCTCGCGCGTGGGGACCTACCGCAAGGAGCTCGACCCGGCCATGCGCCTGCTGTTCAGGCTCACGGCGAGCCGCGAGCTGAAGAGCCTCGGCTACGCCTGACCCCGGCCCCCCGACCCGGACCCGCCTGACCCGGCGCCCGACTGCTACCTGCGCACCAGGCCCTCGCGCCACGCGCCGTGCCGAGAGAGGTCGTCCACGTCGTAGCCGAAGGCCGCGATGTCGTCGCCGAACCGCGCCGTGACGGCACGCCGCTGCCAGTGCCCCGGGCGCCACCAGCGGGCCCACTCGTCCCACCACTGCTCGTACTGACGGCTGGCGCTGGCCTTGAGGCTGTCGGCCGGGATGGGGCTGTCCAGGCCCAGGAAGTCGGCGATCTTCGCCAGCTCGGCCTCCGGCCTCGACACGAGGTCCTCGTAGTGCACGATGTGCAGCCGCTGCAGGTGTGGCATGTCCTGCACCAGGATACGGTGGGCCGTCACCCAGTGCTCGACCAGCGAGCTGATCGTCTGGAAGCGCCGGGGGTCGGACGAGAGCAGGCGGCGCCACTTCTTGTTGGACAGCGCCACGACGACGGGGTGCCGGACCACCACGACCATCGCCGAACCGGGGAAGAGCGCCTGGAGGAACCGGCCCATGACGAGGTTGGGGGGCGACTTCTCCACGAACAGCCGGGCGTCCTCGTCCCAGAAGGGCTCCCACGCCGCCAGCAGCGCCCGGGCGTTCTCGGGCGTGACGAGCGGCGACTGCTCGGTGAGGTGTGCGCGGCGGTCGAAGGCGAACCGGCCCGAGCCGCCGTAGACCTTGGCCTTGGGGTAGACGTGCTGGAGGTGCTGGCCCTCGTCCTCGCGCACGCCCGTCCCGGACAGGCCGCTGATGTCGGGGTGGGTCGCCAGGGCCCGGGCGAGCGGCGTGGTGCCGCTGCGGTGCAGGCCTCCGACGAACACCAGCCGGGACGAGGGGATCGCCATCACTGCTCCTCCATGAAGTCCTTGACGGTTCCGTCGAGCACGAGCCGAACGGGCGTCCCGTCGACGGTGACGCGCCCCGTCCGTGTGGCCGTGGCGCCGGGAGACTGCGCGGTCTCCCCCTTGCCGAGGTCGACGGAGACGGGCTGGCCGGCCCACACGTAGGCGGTGGTGCGGCCACCGCGCTCGAACCCGACGCCGGTCATGCCCCCGGAGCTGATCCTGACCGCCTTGGCCCCACGCGAGGCGGCCAACAGCTCCTGGAAGACCCGTCCCGCCTCACGCACCGAGCCGTCGGGCTCGAGGAGGCCGAACCGTGGCTCGTCCGAGTTGCGGCCGCCGGGGTCGAAGGCGAGGGGAAGCCACAGCGCCGCGCGGGCGCCCTCCCCCACGACCAGGCTCACGGTCTTGAGCATCTCGACGGTCTCCGTGCCGTCCTCCCCGCTGTCGCGGTCGAACCTGCCCACCTCCCAGGCCTCGATGGGCACACCGGCGGGGGTGCTCGCGCGCAGGTAGGCGAAGAGGTCCGGCACCGACGCGTAGCTCTCGTAGAAGTGGATCTGCCGGACGTCGACCACCTTGCGCCGCGCGAGGTCCGACATCAGCCGGAGGTAGGTCAGGTTGCGAGCGCCCTGCTCCGAGGCGAGTGCCTTCTCCAGGCCGGCGCGGTCGCGCACTTCGACGATCTTGTCGCCGCGGGTGCCGAACCGGCGCTGGTAGTAGCGGTTGTAGGCCGCGATGGCGTCGGCCTCACGCCCCTGTCGGAGCAGCGCGTCGGCGATCCCGTAGCCGTAGGTGGTGCTGCTCAGGCCGGCGTCGACGACGTCGGCGTCCGGGTTGGCCGCCCGGATCTCGGCCGAGGCCGTCTCGGCGAGGGTCGTGAACTCCTCGGGCGTCCCGCCCCAGAAGCTCTTGGAGTTGATCTCGTTCTCGATCGCGTACGCGTTCACGCCCTTGGCGGAGTAGCGCGTCACGGCGGACCGCACCCAGGCACGGTAGGCCGCGAGGTCGGTGGGCATCAGCGACTCGGTCTTGCCCTTGCTCCCCCGCTCGTACTGCGCGCTGCCGCCGGTCGCCCAGCAGGTGCCCACCCGGAGCTTGAGCATGAGCGTGACCCCCACGGTGCGGCTCCGCTCGGCGATGCGGTCGAGCGAGGACCAGTCCGGGCGCCCCTGGTCGCGCTCGACGTCACACCACACGACCTCGTAGTAGGTGCGGCCGCCGGCCAGCGTGCGCAGGTACGGCTGGAACTCGGTGTACCGCCCCCAGTCCCACTTCGCGCCGAGGGCAGCGGGCGCGCCCGACGGCCCTGTCGACCCGCCCGAGCTCTGGCTCGGTCCCGGGGTCCAGGTCGTGCTGCCCGGGCCGGTCGTGTCGCTGCCGGAGCTGGGGGTGGGGATCGGCGTGGCCGAGCGGCCATCGGCCACGCCGTCGCTCCCGCCCTGGCACCCTGCCACGCCCGCCACCGCGGCCAGCGCCGCCACCACGGCGACGGCGCGACCTCGCGCCGTGTGCCGTGCCCCGGCGCCACCAGGACGGCTCACGAGGCGCCTCCCCGGCTCTGCGCGGGGTCGCGCACGGCCACCGCCTGCAGCCGCTCGTGGAGGCGGGCAGCGAGGTCCGCCACGCGGTCCTCGACCGGCAGCGGCCGCGTGCCGTGGCTCTCCCGCGCCACGACGTGCTCGAAGAGGGCAGGCCTGCAGGGCAGCCCGATGAAGGCGCACAGCCGGCTCATCTGCCCGGCAGGGTCTGCCACGAAGGCGTCGTAGCCCACGGGCAGCACGTCCGGTCGCCGGTCGAGGCCGAGGTCGAAGTACAGCTGGTTGCGCACGACCCAGAAGAGGACGGCGGCCGACTCGGGTGACATCGAGTCGGTGTCGAACGAGCGCACGAGCTCCACGGACTCGGTGGGCAACCGCTGCCCCTGCCAGATCGTGTCCCCCTCGCCCGCAGCGATGGCACGCAGTGCGCGCAGGTTGGCGTCCCGGAACTTGGAGACCTCCGAGCGGGCCCTCGCCATCGGCTCGCGGAAGACCCAGAGCGCCCGCCCCGGCGGTGTGCCCGGAAGGTCGAGCAGCTGGTCGACCCGGTGCGACTCGCAGAGCGGCTTGACGAGCACGATGGCGTGGCGGCTCGACGTGATGGTCTGCCTGAGCACGTCGTCCGAGCGCAGCTGGAAGCGGTGGAAGACGGTGCGGTCGTTCTCGTTGCGCACCTCCACCTCGGGCGCGAGGTCGATGCCGCGCATGAGCATGTTGGTGCCCGAGCGCTGCAGCCCCACGACGTAGACGGGCCGGGCCGTGCCCGGCGTCACCCCGGACCGGCGCCGCCAGCGGGCCTTGCGGTATGCCGTGGCCACCCGCTCGCGCGGGTCGAGCCGGTCCTCCTCGATGAGGCGGCCGATGCCCTCGCTGCGGGCCCAGCGGACGTGGCGGGCCACCTTGCCGGCGTAGTAGGCCAGGGCGCCCTGCTGAGAGGCGGGGGTGGCGGCCATCAGCCCACCGTGCTCAGGTCTCGGCCGTGGGCCGTCAGGACACCCTCGAGCTCTGCGGCGGCCTCAGGTCCCCGCGCCCCCACGACCGCGCGCAGCGCGGCCAGGTCGGGAACGGGGTCAGGGGTGTAGCCGCGGGCCACGAAGGCCAGGTACTGCTCGTCCGTCAGCCCCAGCGCCCGATGCAGCACCGCGGTGTTGTCGATCAGGGGCATCGGGCGGGGGTCGAGCCGGTACATCGAGGGCTCGAGCGCCAGGCCCGCCTGCAGGAGCATCGCCAGCCGGTGCCCGCCGTCACCGACGTGGACGGTGCGGCTCATGGGCGCCCCGGTGTCGCTCGGCGTCACCCACCGGGTCAGGCGCAGCGTCACCGGCTTGGAGGTGTCGAAGCCCCGCGCGTGGAACGAGCGGAGCAGGGCCCGGGCGGAGAGCACCCGTTCGGCGAAGTTGTCGGTCATCACCACGGGGTCGCGCAGGACCCACGGCCGGAACCGCGCCATGGCGACCTCGCGGAACCACACGGCATACGGCTCGTCCTGGGCCGCCCGCACCAGCGCGGCGTCGGCCTCCCCGTCGGGCCGCGACGAGAGGAAGTCGAAGAACTGTGCCCGGACCAGCACGTCGTAGCGCAGGGGGCTGATGAGCTCGCTGATGTCGATGGCCCTGTCGCCTGCCCGCTTGGGCTTCCACGTCACCGCCCGTCGCAGGCTCCTGGCAACAGTCGCACTAGCACGTCGTCTCACAAGGTTCCACCCATCTGGCCTCGCCACCGACCCCCATCGGCGGCGCCCTCGCACCTAGTCGACCACGACGGCGCAGACATCGTCCGGGGAACGTCGAAATGTCCGCTCGGACGGGCGAAATGTCCTGTGCTGCAGCGAAAAGCACTGCTGTGATATCGGTGTTCGGACCCCACGGAAGACCGCGATGTGGTGCACTCACAGGAAGAAGGGGTGCCGGTCACGAGGGGAGCTGGCGCGTGCGCATCCTGCATGTCAACAAGTTCGTGTACCGCCGCGGGGGCGCGGAGGGGTACATGCTGGACGTCGCCGCCATGCAGCGTGCCGCGGGCCACGAGGTCGAGCTCTTCGGCATGGACCACCCCGACACCCTCGACGGCCTGTCGCTTCGCGACACCTTCCCCCCCGAGGTGGAGCTGGAGCCACCGCCGCGCGGCCTGGCCGGGCTGGCAGCCGGGGCCCGCATGGTGTGGTCCGTGTCGAGCGCGCGGGGCATGACCCAGGCCCTCGAGCGGTTCCAGCCCGACGTGGTGCACTGCCACAACATCTACCACCAGCTCTCCCCCTCGGTGCTCGGCCCGGTGCGGCGCGCGGGAGTCCGCTGCGTCATGACGCTCCACGACTACAAGCTGGCCTGCCCCAGCTACCAGATGCTCGACCACGGGAGGCTCTGCGACGCGTGCGTGGGCCACAGCCGACTCAACGCCGCGAGGCACCGGTGCAAGTCGGGCTCGCTGGCGGCGAGCGCGCTGCTGGCGGTCGAGTCCTCGATCCACCAGCGGATCGGCGCCTACGACCCCGTGGACGTCTTCATCAGCCCGAGCCGGTTCCTGGCCGACGTCATGCTCCGGGACGGGATCCCGCCCGAGCGGCTCACCGTGGTCAACCACTTCGTCGAGATGGCCGAGCCCGCGGCGTCGGGCACCGCCCGGGACGGCTTCGTCTTCGCAGGACGGCTGTCGCACGAGAAGGGCGTCGACACCCTCGTGCGGGCCATGGCCGTGATGCCGCCCGAGACCGTGCTCCACGTCGCGGGAGAGGGTCCGGAGCGCGCCGCGCTGGAGTCGCTGGCGGCCGAGGTCGCCCCCGGGCGGGTGCGCTTCCACGGCAGGCTCGACAAGGCCTCCCTGCGGGCCCTGGTGTCGTCGTGCGTGGCGTCGGTGGTGCCCTCGCGGTGGAACGAGAACCAGCCCCTCACCATCCTCGAGTCGTATGCCGCGGGCGTGCCGGCCGTCGTGACCGGCCTCGGGGGCATGCCGGAGCTGGTGCTCGACGGTGTCGACGGCGTCGTGGTGCCGATGGAGGACCCCGACGCCCTCGCAGCGGCCCTGCTCTCGCTGGCGACGGCACCCGGTCGCGCAGCCGAGATGGGGCGCCTGGGCCGAGACCGGCTCTCCCGCGAGTTCGACCCCGACCTGCACCTGCGGCGGCTCGAGGCCGTCTACCGCGGCGAGCAGGTTCCAGCCGGTCCGGTCACCGGAGTGTCCGAGGTGACGCCGGCATGAGCAGCAGCCCGGCACCCGTGCGGGTGCTCTACGTCGCGGGCAGCGGCCGCAGCGGCAGCACCCTCATGACCACGGTGCTCGGCCAGCTCCCGGGCGCCTTCGCCGCGGGCGAGCTGCGCTACCTGTGGGAGCGGGGAGTCGAGCACGACCACCTCTGCGGCTGCGGCAGACCGTTCAGCGAGTGCCCCGTCTGGACCTCGGTCATGAAGCGGGTGCGCGACGAGGCGCCCGCGGTCGACGAGCCCGCCATCGGCCGGAGGCTGTTGCGGCGCCTGCGGATCCGGCGTGTCCCCGTGTTCCTAGCCCGGCGGGCGCTGGGTCGCCCGGCGGTGCCCTTCCACGCCGACGACGCGCACATCGGCAGGCTCTACCACTCCATCGCCGAGGAGACCGGCGCATCCGTCGTGGTCGACAGCTCGAAGCTGCCGCCCTACGCCCTGCTGCTCTCGCAGCTGGCCGGCGTCGAGGTGGTCATCCTCCACGTCGTGCGCGACCCCAGGGCCACGGCGTGGTCGTGGCAGCGGCACAAGGACAGCCGTGACGGCTCGGGCCTGATGCACCGGCAGGAGAGCTGGAAGAGCTCCGCGCTGTGGCTGGTCTGGAACCTGCTCACCGCGGCCCTCTGGCGCGCGGGCGACCCTCGTGTGTGCCGTGTGCACTACGAGGACTTCGTCCGCTCCCCGCGGGCAGCGCTGGCACCTGTGGCCCGGCTGCTCGGCGCGGCCCCCGAGGACCTGCCGTTCGTCACCGAGGACAGCGTCCGGCTCGCCCCCAACCACTCCGTCGCGGGCAACCCCAACCGGCACGACAGCGGCGTGGTGCAGGTGCGTCCCGACGACGAGTGGACCCGGGCGATGCCGCTGCGCGACCGCCTGCTGGTGTCACTGGTCACCGCTCCCGGGCTGGCGGTCCTGGGCTACCCACTCCTGCCTCCGCGGCACACCCGCTGACCCTCGCCCGGGGCAGGGCCCGGCCCGTGGGATGCCGGGGGTGCCCGTGGTCGGGCACCCCCGGCATCCCACGGTGGCTACGGCGTACCCGGGAAGAAGGCCAGTCCCTGCTGCACGTTGCGCGCGGTGCCCGCGAACGAGAAGTCGCCTCCGACGAGCAGCCCCCCGCTGGTCGCCGCGAAGGACCACACGCCCATGGGGGTGTTGAAGTCCGGGGCATCCGGGTAGAGGTAGCCGTTGACGCCGTTGAAGACGTAATAACGCTGCTGCTCGACCCAGGTGCCGCCGGGCCGGTCGAGGCAGTGCCCTCCCTGTCCCTGGTCGCCGCCGTGGGTGCCGTAGTAGAAGTGGCCGTTCACCTCGAGGCGTCCCTGCATGCCGCCGTTGCACGAGGTCCGCCACCGCAGGCCGGTCGGGTTCGTGGACGTGGACAGGTTCACGGCATCCCACTGGTAGATGTCGTCGGGGCACACGTCCCCGCCGTAGAGCCGCTCCCCGTCGTCGCTGAGGTAGAGCCGGTTGACCCACGGGCCGAGTCCGCCGCCGCAGCCCCGCACGCCGCCGAGCTGCCGCGGCCCGAGCTGTCCCGTCGTGCCGCTGACGACGGCCAGGCCCCCGGCGACGCTGGTGCCGTTCACGGTGGTGAAGGGCCCGCCGAGGAAGACCTTCGAGCCGTCGGGGGTGGCCTCGATACCCATGACCATCCCGTTCTGGCGCAGCGCGCCGGACGGACCGGTCGTGTTGGCGACCCACGCGGTGTCGAGCGCACCGGTGGCCGCATTGATCTTCGCGGCGTGGCCCCGCGCGACCCCGTTGACCTTGGTGAACTGTCCGCCCGCGTAGACCGCGCCGGAGCTGTAGGCCAAGGTCAGGATGCTGCGGTTGAAGGTCGGCTTCACCGTGCCGACCACGAGGCCCGTGGCGGTGTCGATGGCGGCGAAGAACGAGCGGGCCTGCCCCTGCACCATGGTGAAGTTGCCGCCGATGAACAGCCGGGTGCCGTCGGTGGAGCGGATCATCGCCTCCACGTACTCGTTCGCGTCGGCCCGGAACGACGTCACGCCGGCACCGGTCGTCGCATCGAGGGCGGCCAGCCCCCGGCGCACCAGGCCCCCCACGCTGGTGAAGTCACCACCGAGAAACACCGCCGAGGCGCTGCTGGCCAGGGCCAGGGGACGGTCGCCGGGCACGGGGTTCCAGGCGGTGAGGGAGCCGTCGGTCAGGGCGAAGGCCGCGGCGTCGTGCCGCTCCGCCGACCCGCTGGCCCCGAACCGGCCACCGACGTACAGGGTGTTGCCTGTCACGCTGAGTGCCGACACCTCGGGCGTACAGGGCGGCAGCCCGTGGGCGTACTTCGTCTCGTGCCTGACGTGACAGCCGCTCAGGGCGGCGTTCAGGGACCCCAGTGCGCCGGTGGGCAGCAGCTGGGCGAGGTAGCCGCGCGCGGTGCCGCTGACCGTGGTGAACAGGCCGCCGGCGTAGACGCGCCCGCTGCTGTCGACGGCCAGCGCCTGCACGGACGCGTTGGCTGCCGGCGCGAACGACGTCACCGCGCCGGTCGAGGTGGAGTATGCCGCGATCCGGGAACGGGCGCTGCTGCTGCCGGCACCCGAGGCGGAGGTGAAGTCCCCACCGGCGTACAGCACACCGGCTGCCCGGCTGACGGCGAGCGCTCGCACGCCGCCCGAGGCCGTACCGGTGAAAGCCGTCTCGGTCGCGCCCGTGGCCGCAGCCAGGCGCACGAGCCGCGACCGGCTCGCTCCGTTGATGCTCGTGAAGTCACCACCCACGTAGACGCTGCCGCCGTCGGACGCCAACGCGCGGACGGCCAGGTTGGGCGTGGGCTTCCAGCCCGGGGCGAGGGCACCGGTCGAGGAGTTGACGAGGGCGAGGTTGGGCGCCGAGAGGCCGTTCACCGTGGTGAAGGCACCTCCGACGACCAGTCCGGACGGCGTCAGCGCGAGCGCGTTCACGACGCCGTCGGTCTTCGGGTTCCACGTGCTGACGGCCCCGGTCGAGGTGATCTGTGCCAGCGTCACCCGCCCCTTGCCGCCGACCTTGCGGAAGTCGCCGCCGATGAACCAGCCCCCCTGGCCGTCTGGGACGGCCGTCCGGACGACGCCGTCGACGAGCGGTCCGGCAAGGCGGGCGCCGCTGCCGGGGTCGACCCGCACGCCGTAGCCCGTCGTCGGCCCGATGTAGTCGAAGCCCCCGCCGAGGTAGACCCGGCTGCCGACCACCTTGATGTCCGCCACTCGACCGTTGGCACCCCACCACGAGGCTGACGGGACGTAGGACAGGGCTGGCGGCCCAGGGTTGACCAACGCCGCTGCCGCGTCCTGCGCGCCGGTGGTGGCAGGGACTGCCAGCGCCGCTGCCGTGGCCAAGGCCAGGGCAGCGCTGAACGCCCTCGTTCGACTCATCAGATCCCCCTCAGGATGTCGAGCAGCCGCCGTCAGGCAGACGCCGCCCGTTGGTGTGGGACGCGCGACCGCGGTCCCGGTGGTGCGCTCGGTGGGTCCTCCGCGGACCTGCCGTTCACCGTGCGCAGGTACAGGGCCTCGAGGGCGTCGACGGACGCGTCCCAGGAGTGCCGGGCCAGGATGGCCTCACGCAGGCACCGCGACGCCGCGTCACGCGGGCGCGGGTGCTGGAGCATGAGGCTGACCGCCCCCGCGAGCGAGTCGACGCTGTCCACCGGCACCACCTGGTGGCGGGCCGACCCCTCGCCGACCACCTCCAGGTGGGGCGAGATGTCGGACACCAGCACGGGCGCGTCGTTCGCGACCGCCTCGAGCAGGGTCAGGGGCAGTCCCTCGAGCGCCGATGGCTGCACGAAGACGCCCGCGTGCTGGTAGAGCGCCGCGAGCTGCTCGCCGAACATGAACCCGGTGAAGACCACCCGGGGGTCCGAGGCCGCGAGCTGGTGCAGGCGGCGGGTGAAGTCGCTGGTGTAGGAGGAGTCGCCCACGATCGCGAGGCGGTGGTCGCCCGGCACCCGGCGAAAGGCCTCGATGAGCAGGTCCGGTCGCTTCTCCGGCACCAGCCGGCCGACGAAGAGGGCGTACTTCCCGGGTTCCAGGCCGTGGCCCGCGGGCAGGGCCGAGGGCGGCACCTGGGCCGCCTCCACGACACCGTTCTGGATGAGGTGGGCGCGGCGGTCGAAGTGCTCCCAGTAGTGCTGCTCGAGCGCCCTCGACACGACGACGACCTCGTCGGGCACGTGCCCGCTCATCCAGTGCGCCGCCCCCAGCACGGCCTGGGCGCCGCGCCCCCACTTGGACCGCTGGTGGTCCAGGCCGTGGATGGTCATGACCACCTTGGCCCGTGAGGCGTACCGCGGCAGCGGGGCCACCAGGCCGGGGCCGATGCCGTGGTAGTGGACCACGTCGGCCGAGGACAGCAGGGCCTTGGCCGTCGACGTGGCGCTGTGGACGATGGCGTCGAGGTGCTTGGTCCCCACGGTGGCCGCGGGCACCAGGTCGATGCCGTGGTAGCTGCGCGCCGGGATCTCCCCGTAGCTGCTGCGGCAGTACACCGTCACCCGGTGGCCACGCCGGACCAGCCGCCGGCTCAGGTGCTCGACGTGGTGCTCGATGCCGCCGAACGTCGCGGGCAGGCCCTTCTGGCCGACCATCGCGATGTGCAGCGGCCGCCGCAGCGGGCTGGCGGCCATCCCCTCCCCAGCCACCGTGTCCCCTACGCCGGCTCGCTGATCATGCCTGCGGCGACGGTCTTGTTGGTCGCCTCGTCCACCAGCACGAAGCCGCCCGTGGTGCGGTTGCGGCCGTAGTCGTCGCACATCAGCGGCACCGTGGTGCGCAGCCGCACCCGACCGATCTCGTTGAGCGCCAAGCCTGCTGCGCTCTCGTCGCGGTGCAGGGTGTTGACGTCGATCTTGTAGTTCAGGCCCTTGACGATCGTGCGAGCCGTCCGGGTCGTGTGCTTGATGGCGTACTTGCCGCCGACCTGGAGGTGTGACGCCTCGTCCATCCAGCAGATCATCGCGTCGATGTCCTGGCTCACCTGCGGCTGGTTCGTGGGACGGCACAGGAGGTCACCGCGCGAGACGTCGATGTTGTCGGTCAGGCGCACCGTCACCGACATCGGCGGGTAGGCCTCCTCGACCTCCCCGTCCGCGGTCTCCACGGCCGCGATCGTGGTGGTGTAGCCGGAGGGCAGGACCATCACCTCGTCGCCCTTGCGGAGCACGCCTCCGGCGACCTGGCCCGCGTAGCCCCGGTAGTCGTGCCAGGCGTCGGACTGGGGCCGGATCACGTACTGCACCGGGAACCGCACGTCGATGAGGTTGCGGTCGCTGGCGATGTGCACGTTCTCGAGGTGGTGCAGCAGGCTGGGCCCCTCGTACCACGACATGGCCGGGGAGCGCGTCACGACGTTGTCGCCCTTGAGGGCCGAGATGGGCACCGCCGTCAGGTCCGGCACGCGCAGCTTGCTGGCGAAGGCGGTGAACTCCGCCCTGATCTCCTCGAACACGTCCTGGGAGTAGCCGACCAGGTCCATCTTGTTGACGCACAGCACGAGGTGGGGCACCTGGAGCAGCGTCGTGAGGAAGGCGTGGCGACGGCTCTGCTCCTGGATTCCCTTTCGTGCGTCCACCAGCACGATCGCCAGGTCGGCGGTCGAGGCGCCGGTGACCATGTTGCGCGTGTACTGGGTGTGGCCCGGCGTGTCGGCGATGATGAACTTCCGCCTCGGTGTGGCGAAGTAGCGGTAGGCCACGTCGATGGTGATGCCCTGCTCCCGCTCGGCCCGCAGGCCGTCCGTGAGCAGCGCGAGGTTGACGTGCTCCTCCCCCCGCTCCAGGCTCGTGCGCTCGACCGCCTCGATCTGGTCGGCGAAGACCGTCTTGGTGTCGTAGAGAAGCCGCCCGATCAGTGTGCTCTTGCCGTCGTCGACCGAGCCGGCCGTGGCGAACCTGAGAATGTCCATTTAGAAATACCCCTCGCGCTTGCGGTCTTCCATTGCGGCTTCGCTGAACTTGTCGTCGCCCCTCGTCGCACCGCGCTCGGTGATGCGGGTCGTGGCGACCTCGTCGATGACCTTCTCCACGGTGTCGGCGTCGGAGCAGACCGCGGCGGTGAGGCTGGCGTCGCCCACGGTGCGGTAGCGCACGCGCCGGGTGGTGACCTGCTCCCCGGCGCGGGGACGGATGAACTCGTTGACGGCGTAGAGCATCCCGTCGCGCTCCACGACGTCCCGGTCGTGCGCGTAGTAGATCGAGGGCAGCTCGATCGCCTCACGGGCGATGTAGTGCCAGATGTCGAGCTCGGTCCAGTTCGACAGCGGGAAGACCCGGATGCTCTCGCCCGGGTGGATGCGGCCGTTGTAGAGGCTCCAGAGCTCGGGGCGCTGGTTCTTGGGGTCCCACTGCCCGAAGTCGTCGCGGAAGGAGAAGATCCGCTCCTTGGCCCGCGCCTTGTCCTCGTCCCTGCGTGCACCACCGAAGATCGCGGTGAAGCGGTACTTCTCCAGGGCCGAGAGGAGCACGGGCGTCTGGATCCGGTTCCGGGTCCCGTCGGGCGGCTCCACGACGCTGCCGTTGTCGATCGCCTCCTGGACGCTCGCCACGATGAGCTGGACCCCGAGCTGGTTGACCCGGTGGTCGCGGAACTGCAGCACTTCGGGGAAGTTGTGGCCCGTGTCGACGTGCATCACCGGGAACGGGATCCGCGCCGGGTGGAAGGCCTTCTCGGCCAGGCGCAGCATGACGATGGAGTCCTTGCCCCCGGAGAACAGCAGCACCGGGCGCTCGAACTCTGCGATCACCTCACGGAGGATGAAGATGGCCTCCGACTCGAGGATGTCGAGCTGGCTCATCTGGTAGTTCGGGTTGGCGAAGGCGTTCATCACACTGCTTCCTCGTAGGCGGCCAGCGCGGCCAGGGCGGACAGGAGCGAGTCGGCGAGCTCGGGTCGGCAGATGAGCAGGTCCGGCAGCAGCGGGTCGCGCCGGTTGTAGACCAGCGGGCTCCCGTCGATGCGGCTGGTGTGCAGGCCCGCGGCCCGGGCGACGGCCGCTGGTGCCGCCGAGTCCCACTCGTACTGCCCGCCGGCGTGCACGTAGGCGTCGGTGGTGCCGTCGATGACCGAGCAGGCCTTGATGCCCGCCGACCCCATCGGCACGGGGACGGCGCCGAGGTCCGCCACCAGCTGGGTGACGAACTCGGGCGGGCGGGACCGGCTCACGGCGAGGCGGATCGGCCCGTCCTGCCGTGTGGGCACAAAGGGGATGACACCGGTGCTGAGCGTCGCTCCCATGGCCGGTCGGGCCACGGCTCCCGCGACGAGGCTGCCACGCTCCCACAGGGCCACGTGCACCGCCCAGTCCTCGCGGGGGACCTCGCCGAACTCGCGGGTCCCGTCGAGCGGGTCGATGATCCAGACCCGGTCCGCGTCCAGGCGCACGGGGTCGTCCGCCCCCTCCTCACTGAGGACGGCGTCGTGGGGCCGCAGGACTGCGAGCTGCTCCGTGAGGAACTCGTGCGACACGCGGTCGCCCTCACGCCGCAGCGCACCCGCGTCGTCGTCTGCCGCGCGGCTGCGCAGCGACAGGAGCAGCGCTCCCGCCTCGTCGGCCAGCCGCTCGGCCAGAGCGTGGTCACTTCGCAACACCTGTTTCCCCCTTAGTAGGCGCCGCGGCCGCGCAGCACTGCTGCTGCAGTCCGGCCGAGAATCTGCATGTCCAGCACGAGCGACCAGTTGTCGACGTACCAGAGGTCCAACCGCACCGACTCCTCCCAGGAGAGGTCGCTGCGACCGCTCACCTGCCACAGCCCGGTGAGGCCCGGCTTCACCCGCAGGCGCCGCACGGCGTCGTCCTCGTACTGCTCGACCTCGGCCGGCAGGGGCGGGCGCGGGCCGATCAGGGACATCTCTCCCCGCATCACGTTGATGAGCTGCGGCAGCTCGTCGAGTGAGAAGCGACGCAGGACGCGGCCGACCCGTGTGACTCGCGGGTCGCTGCGCATCTTGAAGAGCACCGTGTTGCCGGCGTCCGCCGTTCGCTGCACCTGGGCGAGCCGTGCCTCGGCGTCGACCACCATGGTGCGGAACTTATACATCTCGAACTCGGTTCCGCTCGCACCGATCCGCCTCTGCCGGAAGAGGATCGGCCCCCCGGTGTCCATCCAGATGGCGACCGCGACGAGCAGGAGCAGAGGGGCGGCGACGACGATGGCGGCGAAGGTCAGCGCCTTGTCGGCCACTGCCTTGACGAGCCTGCGGAACCCGGACACCACCGGGCGCTCCACGTAGAGCATCGGCATGCCCGCTGCGGGGCGGATGGACAGGCGGGGGCCAGCGACCTCGAACAGCCCGGCGGCCACGACGAGGTCGACGTCTCGCTCTTCGAGCCGCCAGGCGAGCCGGCGCAGCTCGGGGCCGGAGAGGTCCGGGTCGCTCGAGACTGCCACCACCTCGGCGTCGAAGAGGTCGATGGCGTGCATGGCCTCCGCCGGGTAGCCGAAGACCGGCACGCCCTCCACCATGTTGGGCACGTCGTCCGGTGACTCGAGGCCGGAGACGCAGGCGGCCACCACGCTGAGGCCCTCGTTGTGGGCCCGTCGGATCTGGCGCACCATCCGGCCGACCGCGCGCACGTCGCCGATGACCACGGTGCGCTGCATCTCCCGCCCGGCCAACCGCTGGCGGTAGAGCCAGCTGCGCAACGTCCTGCGACCGAGCAGGGCCAGGACGAGCAGTGAGGGAATGACCGTGACGACGATCCCTCGGGCCAGCTCGTACTTGGTGCCGTAGGACGCCGCTGCGGTGAGCATGGCGAGGAACCCGACGGCGCGCGTGATGCTGCGGTACTCCTCCGTCGTCGAGCCGACGAACCGGCGGGCGTAGGCCCGGCTGAGGAAGAGCATCGAGAGCCAGAGCGCCGGCAGCACGGCGGCCACCAGGAGACGCACCTGCGTGCCTGCGGCGCCGACGGGCACCAGGACCAGGATGAGGCCGGTACCGAGCGCGGCAGCCACGTCCAGGGCGATGGCCCGTGAGCGGTAGCGCCTGAACCAGGCACCCCGTGGCCCCGGTTCCAGCTGGGTGGACTTGGGGTCCAGGCTTGCCTCGGAGGCCGGCTCGAACCCCGGCCGGGGCTGGACGGTGTTGGACCTGTCGAACCAGGACGAGAGCGAGCCCCTCCCCCGTGTCAGCGCCGAGCGGCCCTCGTGCGGTGTCGAGTCCGGTGCCGTCGCCATCGGTCCCCCCTTGTGTCGTGCTCGATGGGGCAGGACAGCCGGGGGTGACTACACCCGACCTTGCCCTGCGGACCTGGCCTGCTGCCCTGCCGGAACGCTAAGTCAGCAAAAGGCACGACGGCTCCCCACCGAGTGCGAGATCGGGCTCCACCACGCGTGCTACGTCAACCGGCGTAAGGGACTCGGCCCTTCTCCCCGTTACCCCACGGGGGCGCAGGGCGTAGCGTGGACGAGGGTTTGGGCGAGGCGGTCCGGGTCAGATGGACGAGGTCAGCGAGGGCTGTGCCAGCGCTGCTGCGCTGCCAGCAGTCCCTCGGCCACGAGGTGCTCGGTGGCGTCGGCGGCGTCACCGATGAGGAACGGCAGGTCCTTGCGCTCGGTCACGGAGAAGTCGCGGAGCACGTAGTCGGCGGGCTCCATCCGGCCGGGAGGGCGCCCGATGCCGACGCGCACCCGCAGGTAGTCCCTGGTGCCCAGAGACGAGCTGATCGACCGCAGCCCGTTGTGTCCGCCCTCTCCCCCGCCCTTCTTCAGGCGTACCTCGCCGGCGGGGATGTCCAGCTCGTCGTGGATCACGACGAGGTGCTCGGAGTCGATGCTGAAGAACTGCATCAGGGCCTTGACCGGCCCGCCGGACTCGTTCATGTACGACGAAGGGACGGCGAGCACCGCCTTCGGACCGGGCACACCGCCGGGCAGCACCCCGAGGCGCACCTCGGCGATCGAGGCCCTGGACTTGTGCGCCTTCAGCCGGGGGCTCCCGTGCCGCGAGGCGAGCTCGTCGACCACCATGGCTCCCACGTTGTGGCGGTTGCCGGCATACCGGGGCCCCGGGTTTCCGAGGCCGACCACGAGCCAGGTGTCCATGGGGGGCAAGTATGCCGAAGGGCCCGGTCCGCATCGGACCGGGCCCTTCGGGGGACGACGGTGAGGCTCAGGCCTGCTCGCCCTCGGCAGGAGCGGCCTGCTCGCCCTCGCCCTCGCCTTCGGCGGGAGCGGCGGCCTCGGCCTCGCCCTCGGCGGGCGCGGCCTCCTCGTGCTCGATGCCGGCCTCGGCCTCGGCCTCGGCGAGCTCGGCCTCGAGGGCCTCGGCGGAGATCTGCTGCGTGACGTTGACGACCAGGGCCTCGGGGTCGGTGAGGAGCTCGGCGCCGCGCGGCAGGGTCACGTCCTTGGCGTGGATCTGCGTGCCGGCCTCGAGACCCTCCACGGAGACGGTGACGTTCTCCGGGATGTGGGTGGCCTCGACCTCGAGCTGCAGCGCCTGGGTGTCGACGGTGACGACGGTCTCGGCAGCAGCCTCGCCCTCGACGTGCACCGGCACGTCGACGGTGACCTTCTCGCCGCGCTTCACGACGACGAGGTCGACGTGCTCGATGACCGGCTTGATGGCGTCACGCTGGACGTCCTTGGCCAGGGCGAGCTGCTCCTTGCCGTCGAGCTCGATGGACAGCAGGGCGTTGGCGACCTTGAGTGCCAGCATGGTCTCGTGACCGGGGAGCGTGATGTGCACCGGCTCGGCGCCGTGGCCGTACATGACGGCGGGGATCTTGTGGTCGCGACGGATCTTGCGGGCGGCACCCTTGCCGAACTGGGTGCGGATCTCGGCGACGAGCTTGGTCTCGGACACAGGTCTCTCCTGAAACGTGGGGATCAATGACGCGGTAGGCCTCGACGCGGGGCGCAGCACGGAGACTCCACCGCGTCGATCACGGACGGGCACGACCGGAGGCCGTGCAGTGTCCCTCGCCGAGGCAACAACCCGAGAAGTTTAGGGGACAGGTGTCGGCACAGCGAAATCCGCCGGCTGCAGGGCCCGCGTCACCCGCAGCTCCTCCACCCGCACGGCGACGACGCCCGCGACGATGAGCAGGCCACCCACCAGCTGCACGACGCGGGGCAGCTCGCCCAGCAGGAGCCACGCCAGCGCGATCGCGAAGAGCACCTCGGTGAGCATGAGGAAGGACGCCATCGTGGCCCCGAGGTGGCGCACGGCACCGATGCCCGCGGCATACGCGAAGGCCGCCGCGACGACGGCGAGCTCGGCGATGGGAACCCACCACGCCACCTGCACGCCCCCGACGACCACGTCCGAGGAGGACGCCTCCATCGGCAGCAGCTGCAGCAGGCCGGCGGTGCCGAGCACGAGCGACCCCACGACGAGGCCGGCCCAGGCCAGGGCCAGGGGCGGCAGCGACTCCTCGTGCTCGTGCTCGGAGAGCAGGAAGTAGCCCACCAGCCCGGTGGCGGCCAGCAGGCCCCATGCGACACCGGAGAGACTGAGCCGCACTCCCCCGAGGACGTCGAGCACCAGGAGCAGGCCACCCATGGCGAGGACGACGCCGGCGACGGTCAGCCGCCCCGGCCGCTTCCCGCGTGCCCACAGATAGCCGACGATGAGCACCGGCGCCAGGTACTCCAGCAGCAGCGCCACGGCCACCGAAAGCCGCTCGACGGCGTTGAAGTAGGCGAACTGGCACAGCGCGACGGCGACCACGCCGTAGGCCGCGGCGAAGCGGGCATTGCGGCGCAGCAGGTGCCACCTGCCGCGCAGCACCACGACGACGGCCGGCAGGAGGACCAGTGCGGCACCGGCAATGCGGGCCGTGACGACCGCGCCGGGACTCCACCCGGCCCCCAGCAGGGGCTTGGCGAAGGCGCCGGAGCTGCCGAAGGTGGCGGCCGACGCCAGGGCGAGCCCGAGGCCCAGCCCGGCGCGCGACCGGGATGCGGTGACGGTCAGCGGGGCCATGGATCTCTTCTCAGGGCGTCAGGGGCAAAGACGTTTATGGTGATGACGTTACGGACCTCCCACGACAGGAGTCAAGGTGCTTTTTGCCCATGACACTGAGGTCGCCCTCGTCGCGGCGGCCGCCCTGGTCAACACGGCCACCGACGGCGACTCGCTGCGCACCCTGGCGGACCTCGACCGCTTCCTCGAGCGCTACGGCTGGACGGGGTCGCGCACCCGCGACGCCGCCGAGCTCGAGGCCGTGCGGGCCCTGCGACCCCGGCTGCGCGAGGTCTGGCTCGCCGACACCGATGAGGCGGTCGCCGGCGTCAACGCGCTGCTCGCCGAGCACCACGCCCTCCCCCAGCTCGTGCGGCACGACGAGTGGGACTGGCACCTGCACGCGACACCCGCGGAGGCGCCCCTCGCCACACGCATGGCGGTCGAGGCCGCCATGGCCCTGGTCGACGTGGTGCGCAGCGGCGAGACCAGCAGGCTCGGCGTGTGCGCCGCCGACGACTGCGACGACGTGGTCATCGACCTGTCGAAGAACCGCTCACGGCGCTACTGCGAGAAGGGGTGCGCCAACCGCACCCACGTCGCCGCCTACCGCGCCCGCCGCGCGCGCCTTTCTCGGGTCACCCGATAAAGGTGCGCTTCACCCGAGGTGCCACCAGGGCGTGACTGGCTGTCTATCGGGTCACCCGATAAACAGCCCGGGGCGAGGAGTCAGGCGCGGCCGTCGAACAGGCTGGTGACGGAGCCGTCCTCGAAGACCTCGCGCACCGCGCGGCTGATCAGGGGCGCGATCGACAGCGTCGTCAGCTTGTCGAACTGGCGGTCGTCACCGATGGGCAGGGTGTTGGTGACGATCACCTCGAGGGCGCTGCACGCCTTGAGGCGGTCGACTGCGGGGCCGGAGAGGATCGCGTGCGTCGCGGCGATGATCACGCCGGCGGCGCCGTCGGCCATCAGGGCGTCGGCCGCCTTGGTGATGGTGCCGGCGGTGTCGATCATGTCGTCGACGAGCACGCAGACGCGGCCCTCGACCTCACCGACGACGCGGTTGGCCACCATCTCGTTGGGCCGGTCGATGTCACGGGTCTTGTGGATGAACGCCAGCGGCGCTCCCCCGAGCCGCTCCGACCACTGCTCGGCCACCTTGATCCGGCCGGCGTCGGGCGAGACCACCGCGAGCGCCTCGTGGCCGTACTTTTCACGGACGTAGTCGGTGAGGATCGGCAGCGCCATCAGGTGGTCGACCGGGCCGTCGAAGAAGCCCTGGATCTGCGCGGTGTGCAGGTCGACGGCCATCAGGCGGTCGGCGCCGGCCGTCTTGAGCATGTCGGCGACGAGCCGCGCGGAGATCGGCTCGCGGCCGCGGTGCTTCTTGTCCTGGCGGGCGTAGCCGTAGAACGGCAGCACGACGGTGATCCGCTTGGCCGAGGCGCGCTTGAGCGCGTCGATCATGAGCAGCTGCTCCATGATCGCCTGGTTGATCGGCGTGGCGTGGCTCTGGATGACGAAGGCGTCCGAGCCGCGCACGGACTCCTGGTAGCGCACGTAGATCTCGCCGTTCGCGAAGTCGTAGGCCGTCGTCGGCACGAGCTGGGTGCCGAGCAGCGAGGCGACCTCCTCGGCGAGCTCGGGGTTCGCGCGCCCCGAGAAGACCATGAGGTTCTTCTCGGTGGCCTTGACGATGCCGGTCACGGCTGGTCCGCCTCTCCTGCGTCAGGGGTATGCCGTGCGGCCGCCTCTGCGGCGGCCGCCGTCTTGGTGCCGGCGCGGCGACGGGCCACCCAACCGGCGATGTTGCGCTGCATGCCCCGGGCAACCGCCATCTGGCCCGGCCCGACGTCGCTGGTGACAGCCGACCCCGCCGCCACGTAGGCGCCGTCGGCGATGTTCACGGGAGCGATGAGCACGGAGTCGGACCCGACGAACGAGTGGGCCCCCACCGTGGTGTGGTGCTTGGCGACACCGTCGTAGTTGGCCACGATCGTGCCGGCGCCGATGTTGGCGCCCTCGCCGATGGTGGCGTCGCCGCAGTAGGTCAGGTGGGGCACCTTGGCGCCGTCACCGATGCGCGCGTTCTTGGTCTCGACGAAGCCGCCGATCTTGCCCTTGGCGCCCAGCACGGTTCCCGGACGCAGGTAGGAGAACGGACCGACCGTTGCGCCCTCGCCGATGACCGCGCCGTGGGCCTCTGCTCGCCTCACCTCGGCGCGCGCCCCGACCTCGGTGTCGACCAGGGTGACCTCGGGGCCGACGACGGCGTCGGCGCCGATGCTCGTGGCGCCGACCAGCTGCGTGCCCGGGAGGACGGTCGCGTCACGGCCGATGGTCACGTCGGCGTCGATCCAGGTGGTGTCGGGGTCGACGATGGTGACGCCTTCGCGCATCCACTTCTCGGTGGTGCGGCGGTTGAGCTCCTTGCCCATGCGCGCGAGCTGCACACGGTCGTTGACGCCCTCGGTCTGCCAGAGGTCGTCGATCAGGTGCGCGCTCACCCGGCGCCCGGCGGCACGGGCGATCGCCAGGACGTCGGTGAGGTACTTCTCGCCCTGCGCGTTGTCGGTGGTCACCTCGGCCAACGCGTCTCGCAGCACCTCGGCGTCGAAGGCGTAGATCCCCGAGTTGATCTCGGTGAGGGCCAGCTGCTCGGTGGTGGCGTCCTTGTGCTCGACGATCCCCTCGACCGCGTCGTCGGCGCCCCGGATGATGCGGCCGTAGCCGGTGGGGTCGGCGAGGTTCGCGGTGATCACGGTGACGGCGCTGCCGCTGGCGGCGTGGTGCTCGACCAGCTGGTGCAGCGTCTCGCCGGCGAGGAGCGGGACGTCGCCGTAGGTCACGAGGACCGTGCCCTCGAGGTCCTCGGGGAGCACCTCGAGCGCGCACTCGGCCGCCCGGCCCGTGCCCTTGACCTCGTCCTGGTCGGCGATGATCGCCTTCGGGTCGACCTCGGCCACGTGAGCCGCGACGAGGTCGCGCTCATGGCGGACGACGACGGCGAGGTGCTCGGGGCCGGTGGCCCGGGCCGCGGCGATCGCGTGGCCCACGAGCGTGCGGCCGCCGATGCGGTGGAGGACCTTGGGGGTCGCGGACTTCATCCGGGTGCCCTCACCTGCGGCGAGGACGATGACGGCGGCGGGGCGGACGGTGCCGCTGGGGGTGTTCACGCGTGAGGGCTCCAGTGCTCGGGTGCCTCAGGACGCCGTCATGCTACCGGCCGTGCCCGCCCTGGTCCCCCGCCGGCTGCCGTGCGGACCCTGAGTGAGGTCCGCACCGGCGTTACCGGCTCAGGGAAAGACCGCCAGCCTCGCCACGGCCTTGCCGTTCACCTTGGTGAAGTCCCCGCCGACCCAGAGGTCGTGGTTCGCGGGATCCACATCTGATGCGAAGACGCCGTGCGCACTGTTCAGGGTCGGCGACCACGAGGTCAGGCTTCCGGTGCTGAGGGAGACCTCAAACGCCTTGCGTCGGCTCAACGGCTTGTCGCAGACGTACGGGCTGCCGGAGCCCGTGTTGCCGACGCAGTAGTTGGTGAAGTGCCCGGCGGCGTAGAGCGAGTCACCGTCCACCGTGACGCTTTGCACACCGCCGTCCGTCTGATAGATCGGGCGCTGGAGCGACCCGTTGGGGTTCCAGATGCCCAGATGCCCGCCGGAACCACCGCCTCCGACGTAGACGCCGCGCGAGTCGGCGGTCACTGCCTGCACCGGGAAGCCGGCGCGCGGCAGGAACGAGGAGTCCACCGCCCCGCTCGTGGCGCCCACCGCGCCGAGGTAGGCGGTCTGCGCGGTCCCGTTCAGGGCCGTGAACGTGCCCCCGACGTAGACCCGGTCGCCGCCGGAGGAGGACGCCAGCGCGTAGACCTTTCCGTTGGAGGAGGGTTTCCAGACGGTATCCAACACCCCCGTGCCCACCGAGAAACTGGCCAGGCGGTTCCGGACAGCGCCTCCGACGCGGGTGAAGTCACCACCGAGGTACAGCTTCGTGCCGGACAGTGCCAGTGCCCGAACCGTGTTGTTGGGTGCGCCCGACAAGGCCTGCGGCGCCCCGGTACCCCGGTCCAGGGCCGCGAGGTACGGACGGGACGCACCATTCACCGTGGTGAAGATGCCTCCCGCGTAGACGGTTCTCGCCGAGACAGCCAGGGCCAGGACGTCGGCGTTGGCTGCGGGTGACCAGCCCAGCACCGCACACGTGTCGGTGTCCACCGCGGCCAGTCGCGTGCGAGCGAACTGACGCCCATATCGGTCGGTGACATGGGTGAACTGACCGCCGAGGTAGGTCGTCCCTCCGTCGACGACCACGGCGTTGACGCGTCCATCGGTCTGGGCACAGGCCCGAGGGCTTCCACCCACGGAGGCCTGGGCCGACATCGCCCCTAGACCGACGATCGCCGTCGCCGCGACAGAAGCCCTCAACAACTGTCCCATGTTCATCACTCCTTCAGTCCGAAGTCGGCCAGGAAGTCCCCGGTGGTGAATCCGCTGCGTGCCCCAGGTAGGTCGTGAGGCCCACCGTGTTCTCGGTCGTCTTGAGCAGCGAGTAGTGGTCGTAGCGCGTCGCGATCCTGCTTCGCGGTGCTTCGTGCCCTCGTCCCTCGTCCCTCGTCCCTCGTCAGCACCACCACCGGTCGACCGGCTGGTAGTCGGGGCTGTTGAAGCCACACGTGATCGCCGCACGTCGGCCCCTCCTCATCACAAAGACGTGCGCGGAGGCCGGCGCCCCCTTGCCCGCCCTCATGCAAGCAGAAGCAAAAGGGTCCGCACTCCCGGTCGATGGCGTAGGAGGGGCCGGCACAATGGCGGAGAGCCACAGCGGCCGCGCTACGACGGGGCTTCGGCCTCCCGCTCGACTCGAGCGAGAGGCGCCGCCCGTGCGGCGGCTTGTCACTGACCCGCCTCGCCCGCCCCCGCCAGCCCGGACGTGGAGCGGCGGGCCTCACAGGCTCTTCACATCCTGGGGCACGGGTCCGGACAGGCAGGCGGACCACCGTGGACACGACACCGGGCAGATGCCCGAGGGATGTCACGAGAAGGGTGCACACACATGTCTGTCAGGAAAGAGCTCGCTATCACGGCCGCCGCTGTGGCTGCCGCAGGAGTCCTGGTGGGAGGCGTGACCGCGGTGTCCAACGCCTCCACCACGAGCCGGGTCGCCCAGAGCGGGTACTCGGGCGAGGCGTCGGCCGCGGGCACGGGCCGGGGCGGCCACGCCCACACCGCCGTCACCGGCGACGAGCTGGCCAAGGTGACCGCCGCGGTCAAGGCCGAGGACTCGGCCGTCACGGTCCAGAGCGTGCGGAAGGACCCCGACGGCTCCTACGACGTCCTCGGGACCAAGGACGGCACCCGGGTCATGCTCGAGGTCAGCAAGGACCTCAAGACCATCGAGACCCGCACCGGCGGCCCCGGCGGTCACGGCGGGCACGGTGGCGGGCCGGGCGGCCACGCCCACACCGCCGTCACCGGCGACGAGCTCGCCAAGGTGACCGCCGCGGTCAAGGCCGAGGACTCAGCCGTCACCGTCCAGAGCGTCCGGAAGGACCCCGACGGCTCCTACGACGTCCTCGGGACCAAGGACGGCACCCAGGTCATGCTCGAGGTCAGCAAGGACCTCAAGACCATCGAGACCCGCACCGGCGGCCCCGGCCGCCATGGCGACGGCCAACAGCCGGCTCCCACCGCGACCGAGTCCGCGACGTCGACGACCTGAACCCACCCGCCAGGCCGCGAGCATGAGGTGGGGCCTGCAGTTCCTGCAGGCCCCACCTCCTCTGCCCGGACGCGCCGGGCCCCGAGCCCCGAGCCCCGTGCAAACATGGGCCATGACCGACGACGCGTCCGTGCCGGCATACGCCTCTGTGCAAAGGGCTTACGACGCGGTCGCGGTGGACTACGCCGCGCACTTCCCGGACACGCGACCGGAGGCGCCCCTGGACCTCGCCATGCTCGACGCCTTCGCCGCGGCGGTGGGTGGCAGCGCTGGCGGGCAGGTCCTGGACGCCGGGTGCGGGACGGGCCGCATGAGCCGGCACCTGGCGGACCGCGGCTGTTCGGTGCAGGGCGTCGACCTCTCCCCCGGCATGGTCGCCCTGGCTCGCCGCGACCACGCCGACCTGGCGTTCGCGGTGGGGTCGTTGACGAGCCTGCCTTTCGCGGACGCCTCCTTCGCCGGTGTGATGCTGTGGTACTCGATCATCCACACGCCCCCCGCCCACGTGGCGCGGATCGTCGCCGAGACCGCCCGCGTCCTGCGCCCGGGCGGCCACGTGCTGGTCGGCTTCCAGTCGGGGACGGGAACACGCGACGTGTCGGAGGCGTACCGCAGGTACGGGCACGACATCGAGCTCGAACGGCACCTGTACACCGCGGACGACGTGGCCGCCGCGCTCGAGGCGGCAGGCCTCCGGGAGACCTGCCGGCTGGTCCGACGGCCGCAGGGACCTGAACGGGACGACCAGGCCTTCGTCACCGCCCAGGCGAGCCAGCCCGTTCGTAACCTGGTGTGAACGTGGCCTACTTCGAACGGATCTCCGCGACGTCATACCGCGCGACCGGACACGTCGGCGGCGCCTGGAACACCGAAGAGCAGCACATCGCCCCCGCCCTCGGCCTGCTCGTCCACGACGTCGAGCGTGATCGCGACGCGCGCCGCGACGACGGCCTGATGATGGCACGGCTGTCCTTCGACATCCTGGGCACCGTTCCCGTCGACGTGGTCGAGACGTGCGTGCGCGTCGTCCGGCCCGGCCGCACGATCGAGCTCGTCGAGGCCACGCTGAGCCACGAGGGCCGAGATGCCGTGCTGCTCCGGGCGTGGCTGATGAGGCCCGGGAACACCGGCCACCTCGGCGCGACCTCGTTGCCGCGCATCCCACCGCCGGACGAGATGCCTGCTTGGGACGCGTCCACGGTGTGGCCCGGTGGGTTCATCGCCTCCGCAGAGGTCCGCCGGGCGCAGAGCGAGCCGGGGCGTGCCTCCTTCTGGGTTCGCACCCCGCTGGACCTCGTTCAGGGCGAGGAGGTGAGCCGGCTCGCGAGCGCTGCAGGCCTCCTCGACATCGCGAACGGCATGACGGTGCGCGCCGACCCCCGACAGGTGGCATTCCCCAACGTCGACCTGACCGCCCACCTGTTCGCCGAGCCCCGCGGCCCGTGGGTTGGCTTCGACACGACCGTCTCCTTCGGTGCGACGGCTCTCGGCCTCACCAGCAGCGTCCTGCACGACGAGCACGGACCGGTCGGCACGATGGCCCAGATGCTCACCGTCCGTCCCGGCCCGCTGCCCCGGTAGGGCTGAGCGTTCCTCGCCCCGGGTCAACATCCAGCCGGGTACCGTGTGCCGCTCAAGGTGCGCCAGGAGCAGAGGGGGCGAGCGGTGGACGGGAGCTGCACGTCCCTCATCTGTGACTTCTCGTTCTCCGTGAACTGGTGGGGACTGGGGGCCGTGGGGGTGACCGCCCTGGCGATCGCGCTCGTGGCCAGGATGTGGTCCGGAGGCCTCGGTGAGCCCTGGGGTGGGCACCGGCCCCTGGTCTGGTTCCTCGTGGTGGTGCTGCTGCCGCCCGTCGGCATGGTCTTGTTCGGCGTCGCCGCAGCTCAGCAGCTCAGGGCGCAAAGCCAACGCTGAGACCTACTGGTGGACTGCGGCCTTCACCAGCTCGACGACCTTCTCCTCCACCACGGGGCTCCACTGGAGGAGCGCGTACGACACCGGCCACATGTCGCCGTCGTCGAGGTTTGCCGCGTCCTGGAACCCCAGGGTGGAGTACCGGTAGTTGAACTTGCCGGCGTCCTGGAAGAAGACGACGACCTTGCCGTCCACGTTGGTGTAGGCGGGCATCCCGTACCAGGTCTTCGGCAACAGCTCGGGTGCGGTCGCGGTGACTACCACGTGCACACGCTCGGCCAGCGCGCGATCCTCCGGCGCCATCTCCGCGATCCGGTCCAGGACCGCCTGCAGTCCGTCGGCCTTCTTGGCGCCCCTCTTGCCCTCGGCGCGCAGCTCAGCGGCGCGCTCCTTCATCGCGGCACGTTCCTCGGCGCTGAAGCCGTCCGACTCGGTCTTGGCATCCTTCGTGGGCATTCCCGGGCTTCCTTCCTCGACGATCGGGCTCGGCTTCCTGCCTGCCTCTGGTCGAAGGCTAGGCCCGCGCGAGACAGTGACGCTTCTCGATTCCTGATCGGAATCGGGGCCGCCTCGAGTCTGGGGCTCGCGGGTGCCACGGGGAACCGCCGACATGTCCAAGGCGTCACACCCCCGTCAAGTGACGGGGGTGTCTGCATGACTGCAGTGGGGCGGATCAGGGGCAGCGGCGCAGTGGCGGTCCTTCTGGCGGTGGCATTGACGTCGTCCTGCTCGACCGGGTCGGACGGCGCCCAAGGCTTCGTCCCCGCTGCGCAGAGCCGCCAGGACGCGGCGGCCCGCATTTGCCCCTACGAGAACCTCTCCGAACTGCTGGAAAACACGCGGTACACCGTCGGAGGCCGGCGCCCTCACCCCGCCACGGTCGCTGTTGTGACGGGCCGCTTCCTCGGCCTCGCCCCAGGCCGTGCCTTCACCGTCGAGGGCGATGACGCGCCCGACGGAACAGAGATCGGCTTCGACAGTCCCGACGCCCTGTGGCGAACCATGCACGCCAGGTTCGCCGTCGGGCAGGTCATCTCTGGCAGCGTGTCGGGCCAGGAGATCACGGTTGGCCTGGCCTTCCCGGCAGAGTCGGACCTCGACCCGATCAGGAAGGACCTTCTGGACCTGGGCCCTGTCGCGTTGTTCCTCGAGCGCTCCCCCGTCTTCGGTTACGACGCCACCCTCTACTCAGTGGTGCTCGATGGTGGCCTCATTGCCCCGATCGACGCCATGGGAGGGTTGTCGCTGCCCGCACTCGCGCCGTCGGAGGCGGAGAAGCTCTTGCGCGAGTCGCGCAGCGTCAAGGCATTGAAGGCCAAGGCGCGCGGCCCACATACGGTCATCGAACTCGACGCCACCGGCACGGAGAGACTGCCGCAGTGACTGGCTGCCCCTCTCGGTGAAGCAGTACAGGCCAGACGGCGAGTGGAGCCGGAGGCGGGGGCCTAGGGTGCCGACACATGACGCGCGAACGTGCCGAGCTCCTCGCCCACCTCGACGCCGAACGACGGCACGTGCTGGCCGCGGTCGAGGGGCTGAGTGAGGTGGACCTGACCCGCGCGGCCGCCCCTTCCGGCTGGTCAATCGCGCAACTGCTCAACCACCTCACGTACGACGACGAGATCTTCTGGGGCGGCGCGGTCCTCGGCGGCGACGAGGAATGCATTGGTCTGATCCAAGACGGTTGGAAGGTTCCGGTCACCTCCGGCGCGGAGCGGTGGCGGAGTACCGCCGCTGGGGGCGGCGGAGCGACGCTGTACTCGCCGAGGTGGATCTCGACGAGTCCCCCCGCTGGTGGCCGCCGGAAGAGGTCTTTCCCTTTCCACCGTTCGCTGACGCACGCGGCTGCGTGTACAGGCTTCTGGTGGAGACGGCCACCCATGCCGGCCATCTCGACATCGCTCGGGAACAGATCGACGGGCGCCAACACCTCGTGGTCGGGTAGGGGCCCGGCCGGGTGCCGTCATTTCGGCGATGCAGCCCACCGCGTTGACAAATGGCTGGCTGCAGCGCCGCACATGGGCAAGGCTGACTCAATGACCAGCAGCGACCTGTGGGACGCAGAGACAGCCGAGCGGTACGACGAGACCTCGGCCTTCATGTTCGCACCGGATGTCCTGGAGCCTGCCGTGCGGTTCCTGGCCGGGCTGGCCCACGATGGCCCCGCGCTCGAGCTCGCGATCGGTACCGGACGGGTGGCCATTCCCCTGGTCGAGCGCGGGATCTCGGTGAGCGGCATCGAGCTTTCACAACCGATGGTCGACCAGCTCCGCAAGAAGCGCACTGACATCCCAGTTCTGGTGGGCGACATGGCGACCAGCACGATGCCGGGCAGTTCTCGCTGGTGTACCTCGTCTGGAACAGCATCGGAAACCTGCGAACTCAAGCCGAACAGGTCGCCTGCTTCCGCAACGCAGCCCGCCACCTCGCGCCGGGGGGAAGATCCGTCATCGAGCTGTGGGTCCCCGGCATTCGGCGTTTCCCGCCAGGTCAGGCCGCTGTGCCGTTCCACGTCGGGCAGCAACACGTTGGCTTCGACACGTACGACATGACCACCCAGCAGGGCACGTCCCACCACTACCGACGGCACGCAGACGGCACCGTGACATACGGCGCCAGCAACTTCCGCTACATCTGGCCAGCTGAGTGCGACCTCATGGCCCAGCTCGCCGGGATGGAGCTCGAGCGGCGGGTCGCCGACTGGAAGGGCAGTCCCTTCACAAACGACAGCGAGAGCCACGTCTCGGTCTGGCGCAAGCCGGCCTGACCCGAGCCGCGCCGTCAGCGCTCGCCCGAATGTTGGCGACGTGGCCGAAAGCGGGATTCATCGCGGTGCGGGCAGTAGGTCCCGGACGACCACCCTGACGGTGCGCGCACCGTCAGGAGCGACCTCCCACGCGCAGCCAGCGGCGCATGACGAGGACCAAGCAGGCCGCTGGACCTCGAACGGGCTCGGCGGCCATGCCTGGCCCGAGCAGCGCCATGTTGTAGGGCAGGTTCTCCTCCGCGACCCAGGGTCGCGGATCCACGCCGTGCTCAATCATTCGGCGCACGGGGTGTCCGGTGGCTGCACGGCGCAGGTGTCCCGGCTCGAAGATGCGTCCGGTGGCGTGCTCGTTGCGGTCGACGGGCTCACCAGCGGCCTGACGTCGGTCGATGTCGGCTTGGATCGACCGCACGCACGCCTCGAACTCCCGCTCGTTGTCGAAGGCAGCTACAACGACGTGGCGCCGCTCGTGCCGCTCGGGGTCGTAGCGGTAGTGGGACACCACGAACCGGCGGATGCTGTCGTCCCCCACATCGACCCTGCCCACAGCACGAGGCTACGGCGAATCCGCCGGACCCGCCCCAGCGGTGAACTGGTTCCGCCCACCAGGTGATCCGACCGAGGACCGAACGCGCTGATGTGCCGCCGAGCGCATGCCGGTGTCGCTACTGACCCGAGGAGGCGCTCACTCGTCGGCAGAACCCGGCTTCTGCTCGAAGGACGCCTTGAGCGCGTCGACGGTGATGGTGCGCTCCTTGACAGCCATCCGGCGCCAGATCGGTGCACCCAGGCGCCACACGCCGTACGACACCAACTTGCCGCGATGGCGGACCAGCGTCTCTCTGTCACCGGAGGGCTGCAGGTGGTAGCTCGGCCAACCCTCGAACTTGAGCCTGCCCGACTTCGACTTCTCCCACCAGTGGTAGACGATCGTGTGCGGGGCCTCCATCTCGGCAATCTCCCCGGGCATTGAACCCTGGGTCGTCTCGTCGACGAAGGTCGTGCCGACGGCGGGTTCTCCGGGGGAAGTCTGCCGGGTGTGCTTGAGCATGCTTCCCGTGTTGGCCATCCAGTCGTTGTGCCCCTCGATGTCGGCGAGCCGCGCGAATACCTGGTCGATCGGTGCCCGGATCGTGCGCTCGAGCTCGAACTCGATGGGCTTCATGCGACCAGCATCCTCGCGCGGCGGTTGCGCAACAAGGCTCCAGCAGCACCTGGCCAGCCCTCCGCACACCGGCTCTACCATGTCCGGGTGAAGCACGTCGCGCACACCGGGCTCAGGGCCGCACTCGTCATGTGCGGAGTGCTCGCCGTGGCGTGGCTGGTACAACGCTTCGTCTTCCTGCCAAGCGTCCCGCTTTGGTGGCGCATGGCCTGCGTAGCGACTCCGATGGTCCTCGGCATTGCCTTGGTCATAGTCGTCGACCGGCTTTGGGGAGCCAGACACAGCCGTCCCCGTACTTGAGTTTCAGAACTGCGCGTCAGCAACGGTGGCGGTCGGCGTCTGCGAGGTTTGAGCAGCGACCCATCTGAGGATCACCAGGCGTTTCGCGCTCGTGCCGCTGTCGGCGCGCCTAGGTGATCGGGGTGTTCGCCAGCGACACGACAGTTCCGACCACCAAGGCTGCCGCCACGAGCGGCATGAACCAACCCGGGCGCACCCGGGCGCGCCACAGCGACCAGATGGCGACCAACGCGAGCAGGATGCCGAACACGATGCTGCCGACGTGGCCGAGGTCGCTCAACGGCCACGCCTCTTCGCACACGGGTGGGCAGTAGACGATCGGATAGCCGTTGGTCATCGCCGCCCAGCCGGCGCCGAGGATCCCGGCGCTGGCGACGCCGCTGCCGCTGCCCCGAGCGCCCGCCATGAAGGAAACCGCCCACCAGAGCTGGATGAGCGCAACGCCGACAAGCGTCGTCGTCTCGGTCAGAGACAGTGTCCCGTGCAGGTCGAACAGGCCGACACCGAAGTCGATGATGATGTGCAGCGCACTGAAGAACATCGTCGCCAAGCCAACCCAGAGCCACACCGGCATACGCCAGTCGCGGCCTGACCAAGCGAGTTGTTCGCTTCCCACGTACCCACTATCGACCATGTGAGGCGATCTGCTGTCAACAAGGTGGCGTGGTGAATTGGGAGCGGAACTCGGACCGGAGCCATCCGCATCTTCGGCCACCGTGCCCAAAGACTCGCCGAGGCGACCAAGTCCGCCCCTGACCGCTGACAGACGGCTTGGAGGGGCCCTCGCCCTGGTCGCCATCGTCCAGGCAGAGCCGCGCCCGGGGACCGAGAAGGGCGGCAGCCCTCAGCGTTGCTCTTCGAATGCGTACCGATCGAGCGCGGAGGCCCACATCCGCGAGACCAGCCGGCCCATGGGGCCGTGATGCACGAGAAACAAGAGCGGCTTCTGCAGCCAGGAGGCGTTGGTGCTGCTCCACGCGGCATGAACCCGACTGCCGCCGTCACCGAGGGGCGATATCCGCGCGAAGCCTTCGCCACCGCCGCCGTAGCTGCTCTCCATCACCGTCCAGCTGACGACGTCGGGATCGGACCAGTCATAGCGGGCGACCACCCAGAACGGAGACCCAGGAGTACTTTCCCGCGCCAGGGCCCAGTCGTCGCCATGGTCGAGCAGTTCGTAGGTCCGCGGGTCCAGCGTGTGCTTCCAGATCTGCAACCGGCGGTCGGTGAAGTCCGTCAAAGCGCGACGCACCTGCCCGGGCGAAGCCTTCGTCTCCAGGTCGAACCGCACCTGACCATGGGAGCACGTGGAGACAGACGCGTCCATGGCGTTGGCACCGCGCGACCTGACGGTCGCGCCCGAGCGTCGATGGCCCTCCTCTGCCGCCGGGCCCGCGTATCGCACGCTCAGAGGTTGTCTCACGTGGCAAGTTTCACGAGCTTCTTGTAGCAGGTCAGGGCGACGGCCATGGCCAGGCCTCGGCTCTGCCGGGCGTTGCGGGACCACGTACGGGACCTTCAGGCCACGAGCAGCCCATGGCAGGCTCATGCCGCATGATCGACGAATTCGCGAAAGACAACCTACACGGGAGACTGCGGCGGGACCGCAAGGCGCTGCTCTGGAAACTCGACGGCTTGTCCGAATACGACGCCCGCCGACCTTTGACAGCGACCGGGACCAACCTCCTCGGCCTGGTCAAACACGTGGCCACCGTCGAGGCCAAGTACTTCGGCGAGGTCTTCGACCGCCCTTCCCCGGAACCGCTGCCCCGGTGGCAGGACTACGACGGCAGTGATCTATGGGCGACCGAGGACGAGATCATCGGGTTCTACCGGCGCACGTGGGAGCACTCGGACGCGACGATCAACGAGCTTCCCCTCGACGCCCCCGGCCACGTGCCGTGGTGGCCGGAGCCTCATCCCAACACGAACCTGTTCGCCATCATGGTCCATGTCCTCGGCGAGTCCATCCGGCATGCCGGGCACGCCGATATCCTCCGCGAGGGCCTCGACGGCCGGACCGGGGTGCGCGCCGAAAACGAGAAGCAGATCGACGCGGAAGCCCGAGCAGCCTACTGCGCGAAGATTGAGCAGGCCGCCAGGTCGGCCGCACCAATCAAGGCTTAGAGGTTGTCTCACGTGACTTGATGTTCGTGCGGCATGTGGCCGGTCGTGGGTGCTGACCTCATCGAAGCGTCTGGTTCCTGATGAACTCTGGGAGCTGGCCGCCGCCCTTACCTGCTACAAGAAGCTCGCGAACTTCCCACGTGAGACACCCTCTTGGTCCGGCATGCCGCGGAGCATGAATCGTCCCGGGCCACAGGCGGTGGTGGATTGGCTCGGTTGGGCCGGCGACGACGAACCTCGTCACGTCCAGCAGCGTTCGGAAACCAAGACGTTCCTTCAGTTCCTGGAATCAGGATCGACGCACGGTCAGATGCAGTGCAACTCCCGTTCAGCGCGCTTCCAGCTCGAAGAACAGGAAGCAGATGAATGAGCGACCGTCCGCGTTGGGCAGCAGCTCCGCTGGAGTGTTGGCGGCGGGCGGCGGCTCAGTGACCCTCTTTATGCCGAACCCCGCGTCGATGAACGTGTTGATGACGTCCTGCAGGGGGCGGTGCCAGTAGGTCATCCACACTGTCCCTTCGCCGAAGTCGTAGTCCTCGGAGTACTGAGTGAGGGCGAAGTAGTCGGCCTCGGGGTACACGATCGCGTAGACCGTGGGGTGGATGATCGAGACGATGAGCCGACCGCCGGGCTTGAGCACACGCCGCAGCTCGACCAGTACCGAGGCCCAGTCCTTGACGTAGTGCAAAGACAGTGATGCGACGACGAGGTCGAACGCGTCGTTGGGATAGGGCAGGGGGGCCGCAAGGTCTGCGACTCTCACGTCCGCGTCCTCGCCGAGCCTTTGGCGGGCGAGTTCGACCATGGCGGGACTCAGGTCGAAGCCGGACACGACCGCATCCTTGCCGCCCAGAGCTTCCATCAAAGGGCCAGACCCGCATCCGGCGTCGAGAATCTCCAGGCCCGCGACGTCACCGGCGAGACGAATCATCTCCGGACGCGCGTAGTAAGCATTGAAGAGGTTGTTCTCGTTGCTAGCCGAGTACGCGGCCGCGAAACTGTCGTAGTCAGCGACGGGGGCAGCGGACTTGCTCACCGAATCGGGCATGACAGGTTTCTACCCGGGTCGCATGTGCGCGCCAACCAGGCGCGCGGTCCAGTCGGCGACGCACTCATCTGCCGCTGTCGGCGCGTTCGACCATGCTGCTGAGAGTGCGAAGCCTGACCGGCCCAGTTCCGCTCGCTCCGGTAGGACGAAGGCGCCGCATGGCCGGTAGGGCACCAGCCGCGGCACGACTATGTAGCCTCGTCACGTGCAGCATGCAGGTTTGAGTTTTCACCTCACCTGGGTCAGCGTGCCGATTTTTCTGCTCCTGGCGATCGCGGTCGCGCTGTATGCGACGCACGTGTCCGGAGGCTGGATGCGGTCTTGGATCAGTCTCAAGCCCGTGTGGTGGTTCCTCGTGCCCTGGATCCTGCTACCCCTTCTCGTCGTGAACCTGTTCGTACACAGGCATACGCCAGGAGCCATCACTGGCCGCCAGGCCGTGGCCTGAAAGCCCGCACAAGCCGCAGACAGGGAAGGTGCATTTGTCTCACCGACCAGCATTATCAGCTCCGTGACGACGTCCCGCCGCGACCTGGAGATCAGCGCCTGCGATGGGGCCACCCCGGAAGCCGCGCTACGCCAGCTTGCCGGCCACCACAGCGAGCGGGTGCGTGCGGCCGTCGCGCTCAACCCAGCCGCGCCCACCGACCTGCTGCTGACCTTGGTCCAGGACCCCTCGAACTGGGTGGCTGGGCTGGCTGCCTCGCACCCTGCGGCCGACCGCAGCGTTTGGGAGGCAGCATTCGCGCGCGGCGGCCGCGTCCTGATCGACTTGGTCGCCGTCCCGTGGCTGGACCTGGACCTGGCTGCCGCTGCGGCCGCGACCGGCGACGCCGGGTGCGTGAGCCGCTGGCCTCTCACACCGCCCACCGGGCCCTGCTCGTGCAGCTGGCCGGTGATGCCGATCCCAAGGTCAGGGCCGGCGTGGCACGGAACCGGTTCGCTGGAGAACTGTGGACAACCCTGGCCAAGGACCCGCAGCGCCAGGTCCGAGCCGCGGTCGCCGGCAACCCATACGCGCCGGATGAGCTGATGACCACCTTCGCCACCGACCGCTCCGCCGACGTCCGGTGGGTGGCTGCCTCGACGCACCCGCACAACCCTCAGGTTGTCGCCGCCTTCATCGACGACCTCGACCCGATCGTCGCCGACCACGCCCGACAACACCTTCGAGCGCCGGCGGAGCGGACCTTCGAACCGGACGGCAGCGTCCTGTGGCAGTACCCCGGGGAGAACGAGGGGCCGCCACCGTGGTCGGCCCTCGACGACCCACAGGCTGACGTGCTCGGGATCGCCGAACACGCCCGACGGGTCGAAGTCGAAGCCCGACTGCGCGCGCTCCGCTGACAGGCAGGTGGTTGGGGCCGCCCCTACGGCACGATGCCTGCCACGTCCGCGAGCGGAGAGGGCGCCGTTCTTGCATCACTCTTCGAGCGGTTGGACGCCCATGTGGGTTTGGCTCCCCGGGTAGGAATCGAACCTACGTCGCTTGTCCTGATTCAAAGCTCGTTCCGGGTTAGTTCCGCTCCTACGGTTGGCCCGGTTTCGTGCTCAGACTTCGGTCCGCGATTCCGCCGAAGTCCACACCGTTGGACCCTCTGGTTAGCAATTTGTTAGCAAGCCCGGCCATCCGAACTGCGCGCGACGGACCATCACTCTTCTCGGGCCACCATTCGCCAACCCCACTCCCAAGGCCAGAGGAATCGCTTTCCGCGGTGAGCGAGCTCGTCGTAGGGCAGCGCCTGGACGCCGGCGAGTGCCCCGGCTAGTTCGGCTTCGTAGGCTGCGCGGTCGAACAGAAGATCGCCGGGATCGTTCTCGACTGCTGAACCGCCCCGGTGGGTCTCCCAAAGCCAATCCGTCCAGCCGACGTGAGCATCCGTGATGTGCACCCGTGCCGTCAGGGCTCCACAAGCGATATCACCGTCGACGCGGCAGACGAGCAGGGCCGCCCGCCCTGCGGACAACCCATCCGTCTCCCGTCGACCCAGTAACCGCTCTACCTCGGTGAGTACGTCCTCGAGCCAGGGACGGGACAGTGGCGTGACCATGTCGGGCTCATGAGTGATGTCACGCAGACTGCGCCCGTTGATCAGGAAGTCCAGGAAGTGATGCTCGAAGGTTCGCTGATACCTGCCGTCTTCCCATGCCCTGCTGGTTGTAGCGGGGACGAGGCGAAACTCGCGTACGGTCGGCGGGGCTGCCACGCAGGCAAGGTATCGCTCCCGGCGCCCTCGTTCGACGAACGCCAGGGCAGAAAGAGGCGCGGACCCGATGGCGGAGCAAGTAGGCAGGCCGGAGAGACTGTCAAGGCCTCTCCGTTGGACGCAAAGGTGGGGCGCCGGCACACGGAGTGTGCACCTCGACCCGACGTAAGCGAGGGCTTGACCGGCTCGGAGGACTGCCGGATGCTGCCGCGTCGGGTCGGCGGCTCGAGGGTGACCTTCCTCGTGGCCTGGTGCTCGCGGTGCTGATGGCCGGCGGCTCGCGGAACCGGCCGCGCCCGGAACGGCCGCCAGGCCGCATGCCCGGCACGGCCGGGGCCGCAGGCCTCGGCCAGCGCGGCGGAGCCGCGCCTTGATCTTTCTCAGAGGTCAATTCGTCAATGCCACATCGCCGCAAGTGCACCGGGCAAGTTGCCGGGCGATGTCATCGGAGCTGAAACGCACGGATCTGCCTGCGGGTTCAGGCGGTCATCGCAACACCTCTGCCAGTGCTTGTGATGGTGTCTTGAACTTCAGGGTCTGTCGAGGTCGTTCGTTGAGCTCTTGGGCGATGGCGTCGAGGTCGGCCTGGGTCAAGGTGCGGAAGTCCAGCCTTCTAGGCAGGTACTGACGCAGCAGCCCGTTGGTGTTCTCGTTGCTGCCGCGCTGCCAGGGCGACTTGGGGTCGCAGAAGTAGACCTGGACACCGGTGGCGACGGTGAACCGTTGGTGCTGGGCCATCTCGTGGCCCAGGTCCCAGGTCAAGGACTTGGCCAGCTGCTGCGGCAGCGTGGTGATCGCTGCAGCGAGAGCGTCGGCGACGGCGTCGGCCTGGTGGTTCCCGGCGGGCAGCGCGACGAGCATTAGATACCTCGTGGACCGTTCCACCAGAGTGGCCACCGGGCTCATGCCCTTGCCGAACACCAGATCGCCTTCCCAGTGCCCGGGCACCGCCCGATCCTCGACCTCGGGCGGCCGCTCGGAGATGTGCAGCGTGTTCGGGCGACCCCCACGGCCATCGGGCAGTCGGACACCCTTGGGTCGTCGGATTGCCCGGCCGGTGCGCAGGTAGCGGGTCAGCTCCTTGCGCAGCGCGCCGCGGGACTGCACGTAGAGGGTGCGGTAGATGCCCTCGTGGGACACCTGCATCTCCGGGAGTCTGGGATAGGCCAGCTTCAGCCAGCCGGCGATCTGCTGCGGGGACCAGCGGCGCTGGAGCTTGTCCTCCACGATGGCACGCAGCACCGGATGGCCGGCGAGCTTGCACGCCTTCGGTCGGGCGGCTCGAGCCCAGGCCTGCTGGTCCGCCCGCGCCGCCCGGTACAACCGAACACCGCCATTGCGAGAGACCTCCCGGCTGACCGTCGACGGCGACCTGCCCAACGCGCCCGCGATCGCCCGGATCGACTCGCCTGCCGCGAGCCCGCGGGAGATCTCCTCGCGTTCCGCCAAGCTCAGCCGGCCCGTCGCCCGCCGCCGCGGCTCCGGTCTGATCCCGCCGCACCGCAACAGATACCCCCGCACCGTGCCCGTGCATAACCCGAGCTCCCGCGCTGTCGGCTTCGCCGCCTGCCCGGCCCGCAACCGAACCCACACCTGGTCGATCGCCTCCGGCGTCAACCGCTCATAGTCGCCATGCCCCACCGCAACCTCCTCGACGCAGTCGAATCAAGGAAGTGTTGCGTCGACCCCTTGAGGCCGCCCCGATGTGCGGATGCCTTGTGGTCACGCCATGAGAGTGTGCCTGTGTGACGAGCGACGATGTGGCACTGCGCCTACCGCCCGCGTTGCAGCACTTGCTGCCATGGGTGCATCTGTTTGGCATCACAGATGACGGCGCTCGGGCAGAGGCCATAGATGCGGCAGACGTCCAGCAGCTTCGCGGCTTGGTCCACGCCATTCAGGAGACGAATGACGAGGACCTTTTCGGTTGGCTGGCGGGTCCCGAGTCGTACTCGCGGTCCCCGTCGATCGAGTACGTCCGGGTATCGGCGCTCGTGATGGCGTATGAAGTTGCACGTCTCCGACTGGCAGCAAAGGGCTAGAGCCCACGTTCCGTGAGAGCCGGACATCTGCATTGACGCACGCACATGCCGCGAGTCGGACGGAACTCAAATCGCCGACACGGCCGAGACAACGCCGGTCATGCCGAGTTGAGGATTTTGGTTCGGCGTGTCGGGGCTGCGACAACTCGGTCAGCTATTGCGAACGAACGCTGTACCGTCGCCGGATGAGATCACTGCGTCACGCAGCAAGCCCCTGGCGCTGGGCATGGCCGCCGCTGTTGGCCCTGGCCACGGTGGTTGTCTTGTTCGCGATCACGCCTCCAGGTGGCCCCGGGTGCCCCTCGGTTTGGAGCGCGGCGCAGGACCACGGGCAGGGGATGGGGGCGCGCTTTTACGACTGTCGGATATGGGGGGAACAGACGGACGCCACGATCCGGTGGGCCTACCTCAGCTTGGTTGTTGGGCTATTCCTCATGTTCGGTGGGTACGCGGTCGGAGGTCTGCTGCACAACCGCCATCGAACCAATCCAGAACTTTGATGGAGACGTCGGTTGACTTTCACTCATCTGCCGCCGTCCGTGCGGGCGTGCCCGTGAGCGGACACGCAGGCGAGGGCACGACGCGGACCGCTCGAAATGCCTCGTGCGGGTGTTGAAGGAGGATCACCGGCTGACGGCTGACCCCCATGTACGGTGCGCGCATGCGTTTCGGTGCCATGCGAGCTGCCGCGTTGGCCGCGGTAGCAATATTGGCGGCGGCAGGGCTTACGGGTGCCTGCTCGGCGCAGCCGTACAGCTGCAGTACCAAGGGGTCCCACGACGCAGAGCGGCTTGCCACAATCCTCAGCACGGACTTCCACAGCGTGAGTCAGCCGGAAGTCCTCGATGACTGCGACAGCGGTGGCCAGCAGTACGTCACGTTCCGCATCCGGTCCGTCGACAGTGCCCTCACCGAATTCACCGATCACTCCGGTTGCACGCCTGGAGATGCGGACCGTGACGGCTCTGTGTTCCTCTGCCAGTTGGACGACGTCGTGGCGGAGTTCCTGATCGTGTCCCCCAAGGCGGGTAGCAGCCAGGGCGTCGTGCAACCGTCGAGGTAGGCATCAGCCGAGCAGAGAGCGGGGCTTTCGTGGGTGGCACCCGAACGTCCGGTCATGCCGCGATCCGCTCGTGCCGAGTTGAGGACGTTTCGACCGTGCCGATGAGCGAACAGCGGCGTGCTGGGTCGGCCTCGGTGGGAGTGTGTCCCCGTGCAGAACTGGAAGCCCGGCCACAGGAGCCCGAACGGCTCGGACGTTGTCCCCCTGCGCGAGGCCACGCGTGCTTGGTTCCTGGTGTCCTTGCAGACCTTCGGTGGCCCGGCCGGGCAGATCGCCGTCATGCAGCGGATGCTGGTCGAAGAACGCCGCTGGATCGGTCAGCAGCGGTTCCTGTTCGCCCTCAGTTTCTGCACACTGCTGCCCGGCCCTGAGGCGCAACAGCTGGCGACCTACGTCGGATGGCTCCTCAACGGGATCCGAGGAGCCCTCATCGCCGGTGTGCTGTTTGTGCTCCCCGGAGTCGTGGTCCTACTCGCGCTCTCCGCCATCTACGTCGGCTACGGGGACACCACTGCGGTGGAGGCCGTTTTCCTCGGCTTGGGGCCCGCCGTCATCGCGATCGTTGTCCAAGCCCTCGTCCGGGTCGGCGGCCGGGTCCTAACCGCACGATGGAAGGTCGTCGTCGCCGCCTGTTCCCTCATCGCCCTGGCCTTCTTCGCCGTCCCCTTCCCGGTCGTGATCGCCGCCGCAGCCCTGATCGGGTGGCTGATCGGCCGCGCCACCAAGACCACCCCGCAGGCACCGACCGCCGAGAGAACCACAGGGCCGCAACCCCTCATCAGCGACGCCGCACTCCACCACGAGCGGCCATCACAACGACACAGCCTGCTCGTGCTGGTCACCGGGCTGGTGCTCTGGTTAGCCCCCGTCGCCGCCGCAGCGGCCGCCTTCGGCACCAACAGCGTCTTCGTCGAACAGGGCAAGTTCTTCTCCGGTGCCGCCGTGGTCACCTTCGGCGGCGCCTACGCCGTCCTGGCCTACGTCGCCCAGCAGGCCGTCAACACCTACCACTGGCTGACCGGCAGCCAGATGGTCCACGGCCTCGCCCTCGCCGAAACGACCCCCGGGCCTCTCATCATGGTCGTCCAGTTCGTCGCGTTCCTCGGGGCCTATCACGACCCCGGCTCGCTGAACCCGTGGGTGGCAGCAGTCATCGCCTCGCTCCTGACGACGTGGGTGACGTTCGTTCCCTCGATCCTCTTCGTGGTCCTCGGAGCCCCCTACGTTGAGCGCCTCCGTGCCAACCACAGCCTCTCCGCGGCACTGTCGGGCATCACCGCCGCCGTCGTCGGCGTCATCGCCAACCTCGCTCTCTACTTCGCACTTCACACCCTGTTCTCCGACACCCAGCAGCACACGTGGGGACCGGTCAAAACGAGCCTGCCCGTCCCCGGAACCGTCGCCTGGTCCGCAGTGGCCATCACGATCCTCGGTTTCCTGACGACCTTCCGCCTCAAGTGGAGCGTCCTGCGAACGCTCGGCATATGCGCACTCGCAGGGGTCGCGTGGCAGGTCGCCGGCGCCCTTACCTGACTGCCGAGCGTCCCCTCATGCCGCTGTCCCCGCGGTCATGCCCAGATCCGTGCGTCAGGCTAACCGCGGCCGGCCCCGACCCGAAGGGCGTTGAGCGTGACCATCTGGTGGGCCACCTGCCCCCAGTCGACCGCCTCGACACCGCTTCTTCCACCATCTGGTGGGCGCCACCAGCGATCGACCGCCCGCCACGTCCCGTCCCTGTTGCGCCGCGCCACGAGAATTTGCCGGGCTCGTTCAGTGCGCGGGTCGTTCCCTAGTCCGGCCCGGTGGACGACGAGCAGCGCCTGCAGGAGGTCGTAATGCCAGTACGGCGGATAGTGCGGGCGGGTGAAGGACGGGTGGATCGGTTGTCCGGTGCGCCGGGAGAACACGAGCTCGTGTTGGAGCAGCAGCTCACAAGCCGCCAGAACGGCTGCCTGGCATGCACGGTCGCCCGTCGCACTGGCGTACTCGTGCAGGCCCCACAAGGCCGGCAGCGTCTCGTGGAACGAAGAGTGCGTGGCGTCCGGACGGAGGTCGCAGTTCCATCCGCCATCGGGCCATTGGCATGAAAGGAGACGCTCGACGAGTCTGCCGACACGAGGGTCCTTCGCCATTCCGAAGCGCGTGGCCGCCGCGACAGCGTTGCCCTCCTGGGAGGCACACCGTCTGGCCAGGCCTCGAACGAGCCTCACCTCGGTCAGGCGCCTGCGGTCTGTCCAGTGTGCGAGCACCGTGTCGCAGATTCGCAACGCTCGTGCCTCACCGGCGGGTACTCCCAGCTCGGCGGCAGACACCAGCCGCCAGTGGGCTCCGGCCCACTTCGCGTACGGGTCCAGCCCGTGATCACGCTCCCAATGATCGGACAGAAGCGCAGCAACCACCGGACTCGACAGGGTCTGCTCGACCGATGACGGCTCATCCATGAACTCCGCTCGCGCCATCGCACGGACAGCGGGGTCGCCGACCTCGGCCAGCCACCGAACGGAGCTATCATCTTGTGCGGTCACATGCCCAGACATACCCAACGCAGCCGCCAGACACCAGATCGCACTCACATGCCGCTGTCAGTGCGCTCAACCTGCGGCGGACTGATGCTCGGTGCCGGTGTCGAAATGGCGATCAAGGTACTGATCGGGTAGGAGTTCGCTGCGGCGGATGAGTGAGAAGACCTCGACTCCATGTCCGGGTTTCATGGCCAAGGCGTAGCACTGGCTTAGCTCGAGCACGTCACCGCCCAGGTCCTCCACGTAACGCTGACACTCGTCCTCGGCCAAGGCGATGGCTGCCTCAGCGCTCTGGGCGCGCCAAAGGGTGATGCGCTCTTCGTAATCGATCTGGCCGGGATCGAGATTCGTCGGTCCCCACGGGCGGTTCTCGTTGTTGGCGACGATCGTGCGCACTGCGAACCACTGCTTGTCGGCCATGCCGCAATCCTGCCCTTCGCGCCGCGAGCGACGCACGCTCTTGCCGCGTTCCGTGGCGGATCGTGCAGGGACTGCACGATGGTCCTCGCGAGCGTTGCTAGGTTCCCCCGATGGAGATCACACGTATCGGGCCCGCCGACTGGGAAAAGTTCCGGGAAGTGCGGCTTGCGTCGTTGTCCGAGTCGCCGACCGCCTTCGGCTCGCGCTACGCCGACTGGGTCGATGCTCCGGCCGCGCAGTGGCAGTCACGGCTCAAACAGGTGCCGCTGACACTCGTGGCGCAGGAAGGAACGAGCGTGCTCGGCGTCGTTAGCGGAAACCCGACGAACGAGAAGTGGGTCGAGCTGATCTCGATGTGGGTGGCGCCGGAGGCCCGCGGCCATGGCGTTGCGCGGCAACTCATCAACGCGGTGGTCGGCTGGGCTGCCGGGCAAGGCCGGTCCACTTACCTGATGGTGCGCAGCGACAACACCTGGGCGAAGAGGTCTTATGAACGGGCTGGCTTCGTCGAGATGGGATTGCCAGAGGACTGGCCCGCGGACGAGCCTCTCGAGCACCGAATGGAACTGCACGGCTGACGTTGCCGCTCACGACACGAAGAACGTCAGGAAATGCCGCGATGGGCGCCCTCGGATTTGGTGCGAAAGCATGCCGTCATGAGCATCCAGGAGTTCCTTCAATCACGGATCGAAGATGATGAGCGTCTGGCCCACGAGAGCGTGGCGAGGACCGCCCTGGAGGACTCGCGTCTCGCTCTGACGGACGATGGCCGCGTCAGCGCGACCGGCTGGAGGATCCTTTCCGAGACCGCGCTGAAGCGCGAGATGTTGTTCTGCCACGACGATGCCCCGTCCCCGATTCCCGGCACGCCGCGCATCGTCTGCGTGACATGCGAGGAGCCCTACCCCTGCCAGTCGCTCAGGATCGCAGCAGCCGTCTACAGCGATCACCCCCGCTACCGACCCGAGTGGCGGCCGGACGACCCGGATACGCGAGCTGACTGAACCGCAGTGGAGCGTCTGATCGTCACGCATCTGGCATGCAGCCTCCGTCGTAACGCCGATTCGCAGCGGACCAAGATCCCGGTTGCCGCGCTACGGCTACCGGCACGAACCAGACGTATTTGGCCCAACCGTGTGGACTGAAAGTTGTTGCCCCACAGCGATATTCAAGTTTCGGTAAAGAAGTGCCGGAAAATCGGACATACATGGGACTAGACGCCCTCCGCGACCCTCAATGGAGGGGTGGGCCTCCTTCCGATCAGCGACGAGCTCGTCCGCCACGTGGCGGTTCGCGAGGGCGTGTGCGTGCGTCCCGTCCTGCGCCGGGTCACCGACCGCAGCACTGGCGACTCGGTGGTCAAGGCCCTCGACTGCGGGTCGACGTTGGACTCGAAGTGTCCTCCCTGCGCCGCCCGGGCTCGCCGGCTGCGGATGACGCAGTGCACCGAGGGCTGGCACCTGTCCGAGGAGCCCGAGCGCAGCGAACGATTCACACAGGAGGATGAGCTCGGCGAAGACTCAGCAGCGGAAATCGACGACTCCCCCACCACCGAGGACGGAGAAAACGGCACGGGCCAGCGGCGCACCCGATCCACCCGTCGCCCCGAGGGGATGCCGGACCTGCCGCAGCGTCCACGCGAGGACCGCACCGTCGGCACCGTCTTCACCGCCCCGGACGGCACGGCCTACCGGCCCTCCATGTTCGTCACCCTCACCCTCGACAGCTACGGCAAGGTGCGCCCCGGCCGCGGCGTGCCGGCACGTCCCGACCGCTACGACTACCGCCGCGCCGCTTTGGACGCACTGCACTTCGCGAAGCTGATGGACCGCTGGTTCCAGAACCTGCGCCGCTCGGCCGGCTACCGGGTGCAGTACTTCGGCGCCATCGAGGCCCAGATGCGCCTCGCCCCGCACTTCCACGTCGCCCTGCGCGGCGCCATCCCCCGGGCCACGCTCAAGGCCGTCACTGCCGCCACCTACGTGGCGTTGTGGTGGCCCCAGATGGACACCGTCGTCTACGGGCACCGCACCCCGGTGTGGGACGACGGTCACTACCGCGACCCCGACACCGGCTACCCGCTCACCACGTGGGAGCAGGCCCTCGACGACATCGACGACGACCCGGACGCCCAGCCGGCGCACGTGGTCACCTTCGGCCGCCAGGTCGACGTCAAGGGCGTCCTCGGCGGCAGCAAGGACTCCGACCGCGCCGTGCGCTACCTGACGAAGTACCTGACCAAGTCGGTCGCCGACACCTACACCGATGAGGACGCCCCCGACCCGGACTACGACGCCCACATCGACCGGCTCCACGACGAGATCCGCTGGCTGCCCTGCTCCCCCGAGTGCGCCAACTGGCTCCGGTACGGCGTCCAGCCGAAGAACCCCGGGCCCGGACTGGTCCCCGGCCACTGCGCCTCCAAGGCCCACGACCGGGAGCACCTCGGCCTCGGCGGCCGACGGGTGCTCGTCTCCCGCGGTTGGTCCGGCAAGACCCTCAGCACCCACCGGGCCGACCGACGCGCCGTCGTCGAGCAAGTCCTCGAGGCCGCCGGCATCGAGCCCCAAGCTGCCGGCCGCATGGCTGCCGACGTCCTCACCAACGACGGCCAGCCCCGCTTCGTCTGGGAAGAAGTCCCCGTCACCCAGGCCGACTGGGCCCACGTCGTCATGCAGTCGATGCTCGACCGCCGCCGACGCAAGGCCCAGTACGAGCAGGCCAAGGCCCTTCTGGCCGGCGCGGACCCGCCCCCTGTGGACAACCGTTCGGCAACCCCACCCCCAGCCGTGCACAGTGCGGCATGACACAAGGAGAACTGATGGACGAGAAGCTGCTGTACCGGATCCCCGAGGTCGCCCAGCACCTCAGCCTGAGCCGGTCGAAGGTCTACGAGCTGGTCCGGGCAGGCGTGCTGCCCTCGGTACGGATCGACCGGGTTCGACGCGTCCGCGGCGCCGACGTCATCGCGTTCGTCGAGTCGCTGCGCAACGTGGCCTGATGCCGGTGCTCCGTGACGGGGTCATCCGCCGAGGCGGCTCCTGGTCGTACGTCATCCGGGTCACCGACGCCGCCGGGGTGAGCAAGCCCCGGTGGGTCGGTGGCTTCCGGACCGAAGCCGACGCCAAGGCCGCCCGTGACGCTGCACGGGTCTCGGCCCGTCGTGGTGAGTACGTCGACCGGAATCGGATCAGCGTCGAGCAGTACCTGGCTCAGTGGCTCGAGGCGCACGCCCTCGAGGTCAAGCCCAAGACCCATCACGACTACCAGTCGCTGATCCGCAGCTACGTCGTGCCGCGGATCGGCCGCATGCAGCTGCAGAGCGTCCGTCCCACCACACTGAGCAGTCTCTACCGGACGCTCCTCACCGAGGGCGGGCGCAACGGCCAGCCGCTCTCACCACGGACGGTCGGCTACGTGCATGCCGTGCTGCGCAAGGCCTTCAACGACGCGGTGCGCACGGACCAGATCCTCACCTCCAACCCGGCTGAGCGGGCCAAACGCCCGAAGACAGACGCCGTCGTCCAGGTCCACGACGTCTGGGACGCAGCGCAGCTGCGCACGTTCCTCGACGCCGTCTCGACCCACCGGCTCTACGCCTTCTTCCGGCTGGCCGCCTACACCGGCGCCCGTCGGGGCGAGCTGTTGCACCTGCGCTGGGACGACGTCGAGCTCGACGGCGACCACCCGCACATCGTCGTCCGCGGCTCGGTGACCATGGTCGGGGGCCGGCGGGTGGAGGGAACCACGAAGACCGGCCGAGTCAGGACCGTGGGCATCGACGCCGGCACCGTCGCCGTCCTGCGCGAGCACGCCGAACGCCAGGCCAAGGAGCGGGAGCGGGCCTGCGGGTCGTGGGTCGAGGGCGGCCACGTGTTCCGCATGGAGATCGGCTCACCGCTCTTCCCCGACGTCGCCGGCTCGCTCATGCGCCGCACCATCCAGGCGATCAACACCGGGCACGACAAGCCCGTCCTGCCCCCGATGCGGCTGCACGACCTGCGCCACGTGCACGCCACCCTGCTGCTCAAGGCCGGCATCCCGGTGCATGTGGTGGCCGCACGGCTGGGCCACGCCGACCCGGCCATCACCCTGCGGGTCTACGCCCACGTGCTGCGCGACCAGGCCGTCGAGGTGGCCCAGATCTTCGCCGCCGTGGTCGACGAGCCCGTCGATTCCGACCAGCTCGTGTTAGCAAACCCGTTAGCAAATCGGCCCGATGAGAAGCCCGACGCCGATGCCGCAAGCCGCTGACCTGTGGGTTTGGCTCCCCGGGTAGGAATCGAACCTACGTCGCTTGTCCTGATTCAAAGTCAGGCGGGCCCTGCCAGCAGACCAACCGGGGAACGTCCTGAGAGCAGGACTGCGCACAGGGTAGCCAACGCGGACCCGCACCACGGAACGGCGCTCCCGGCCCGCTCCCTGCCCGCTCCACAGTCCGCGACCACACGACAGGCATGATGGCGCGTGTGACTGACCAGCGCGAGAAAGAGGCCATCGCCACCGTGCGCGCCCGCATGACGGGCAAGCAGCGGCGCGAGCAGCTGATCGACGTGGGCCGGAGGCTGTTCGCCGCCAAGGGCTTCGAGGGCACGACCGTCGAGGAGATCGCCTCCAAGGCGAGCGTCTCCAAACCGGTTGTCTACGAGCACTTCGGCGGCAAGGAGGGCCTGTATGCCGTCGTGGTCGACCGTGAGATCGCGGCCCTGCTCGGCGGCATCACCGGCGCCCTCACGGCCGACGAGGGCAGCCGCACGACCCTCGAGCGTGCCGCGCTCGCCCTGCTCGACTACATCGAGAGCTCCAAGGACGGCTTCCGCATCCTCGTGCGCGACAGCCCGGCAGGGCAGTCCACCGGGTCGTTCGCGACCCTGATCTCCGACGTCGCCTCCCAGGTCGAGCACATCCTCGCCGCGGAGTTCAAGAACCGGAAGCTCGACCCGAAGGCCGCTCCGCTCTACGCCCAGATGCTGGTGGGCATGGTGGCCCTGACCGGCCAGTGGTGGCTCGACTCCCCCAAGATGAAGAAGACCGACGTCGCCGCCCACCTGGTGAACCTGGCCTGGAACGGCCTGGCCAACCTGGAGAAGAAGCCTGACCTGCGGTCGACCCGGGACTGAGCGCCGCCCCACGGCATACGACAGGGGCCCCGGGAGGTGGTCCCAGGGCCCGTGTCGCGGGGGAAGCGGTGGCGTGTCAGGCGGTGACGGCCTGGCCGCGGGTCGGGGTCTCGATGTACTGGACCTCGGGCTCGCGAGCCGCGTGGCGCAGACCCATCAGGCCGAGGACGAGCATGAGGCCCGCTCCGACGAAGGCGCCGATGGCGGCGTAGCCGGCGATCCGACCGATGGTGTCGAACGCGTAGCCGTAGAGCAGGAGGCCGCGGAGCGTGCTGCCCATGAAGAGCGACTGACGCAGCTCGCCGAGCTTGGTCACCTCAGCCTGGTCGGCGTTGGGGTCGGCCTTCATCTTGTTGAACGCGGAGCTGACCTCGGAGTAGGTCTTGCCGCCGCTCGACTCGTTCATGTGGACCAGGATGTAGTGGTCGGCGTAGGCCTTGGCCTGCTGGCCGTTCTCCATCGGCTGGCCGGCGAAGGGGGCGAGGGCGTCCTCGTGCCCCTCGGGGAACCTCTCCTCGACCGGCATCGTGATGTGCTGCGCGGTCAGCTGCTCCTTGACGTTCTGGGCGACGAAGTTGCTGGCCCAGGTGAGCAGTCCGCCTGCGACGAGGAGGACGGCGGCCACGATGAGGCCGGTCCAGGAGACGAGCTTGTCCATGGTCTTGCGCATTGCTCTGTCCTTCGCTCTGCCGGGATCTCCGGCGGTGGTTGAAACTGCGATCTCTTGATGCATGAGCAGTCTCTCGATCCGCCGACAGGGGACCTCAGGGCCGAACGTCCCGGTTTGGGCGGACCACGGACCCCACTTCGGGAGGACCATCAGCGGCGGCCCGCCGCGCCTCAGGAGCACGCCGCCGATCGCAAACTCGTTGCAGGTCAGCGATTTTCGACCTTGTGGGCCACGGCGAAGACACGTCGGAACGGCAGCAGGACCCCATAGGCCCTCCGGGGGTATGCCGCGCGGAGACGCGCGTCGTAGTCGGCCAGGAAGGCCGCCCGCTCGCCCTCGTCGATGAGGGCGTCGAGCACCGGGCGCAGACCCGTGCCGCGCACCCACTCGAGCACCGGGTTCTCCTGTCGCCCCTCAGGATCCAGGATGTGCTGGTACGTGGTCTCCCAGGCGTCCACCACACAGCCGAGGGCACTGAGGTCCTCGACGTAGTCGGCCGGCTCGGCGGCCCCGATCCGCGCGAGGTCGGCGCGCAGGTGCTCCGCGGCCGGATGGTCGGCTGCGACGTCGCGCATCAGCTGGTGCGACGGCGCCGCGAGGTTCGCCGGCACCTGCATGGCGAACCAGCCGCCGGTCGTGATGGCACCGATCCACCCGGGCAGCAGGTCGCGATGGCCGCGCACCCACTGCAGGGTCGCATTGGTGACGACCACGTCCGGCCGCGCACCGAGGGAGGCGATGTCCCAGGTGGCGAGGTCGGCCTCCACCCACTCGACCCGGGCGTCCGAGTCGAGCTCACGGGCCGACTCCAGCATCTGGGGCGAGGAGTCGACGCCCACGACACGCGCCCGCGGCCAGCGGTCGGCGAGCGTCAGCGTGAGGGGCCCGTTCCCGCACCCGAGGTCGACGACCAGGCGCGGGTCCTCGGCACCCACCTGGGTCAGCAGGTCCCTGAACGGACGACCCCGGTGGTCGGCGAAGCGGGCGTACTGGGCGGGGTCCCAACGGTTCGACATCACAGCTCCTCCATCAAGTATCTTGATGTCAAGATACTTGATGGCGAGTACGATGCCAAGCATGAGCGCGCCCGCCGACGACGTCGACCGGATCGTCGAAGCCTGGAGTCGAGAGCGGCCCGACCTCGACGTCGCACCGCTGCACGTGCTCTCACGCGTCTCCCGGCTCGCTCGACGCCTCGACCTCGACCGTGCCCAGGCCTTCGCCCGCCACTCGCTCGAGGGGTGGGAGTTCGACGTCCTGTCGGCCCTGCGCCGCGCGGGCGACCCCTACCGCCTCTCCCCCGGGCAGCTCGTCCAGCAGACCCTGGTCACCAGCGGGACCATGACCAACCGGGTCGACCGCCTCGAGCGGCGCGGCCTCGTCGAGCGCAGCCCTGACCCGCACGACCGGCGCGGCGTCATCGTCCAGCTCACCGAGAGCGGGAAGCGCACCGTCGACGCCGCGATGGCCGACCTGCTCGCCCGTGAGCGCGAGCTCCTGGCCGAGCTCCCCGAACGGCAGCGGACCCAGCTGGCCGACCTGCTCCGTCGGCTGCTCAGCCCGTTCGAGAGCTGACAGCCGCAACGGCTGAGTCTTTCGGCCCATCCGCAGCCCGCGCGGTTCGTCCTACTTTTGGCGCACCACCAACAGCGGCCGAGGAGGGCTCATGGACAACAACCACGAGGTCGTCACCGAGCTGCCCGAGCTCGACTGCTGGGAGCTCCTCCGGCAGCAGGAGTTCGGCCGGCTCGCGTTCCACCTCGTCAACGAGGTGCACATCGTCCCGATCAACTACGTCGTGCACCGGGGACGGATCGTCTTCCGGACCGCGGAGGGCAGCAAGCTCCTCGGCATCACGATGAACCACGACGTGGCGTTCGAGATCGACCACTACGACGAGGAACAAGCCACCAGCGTCGTCGTGCGAGGCACGGCTCGCGAGCTCCAGGGCGAGGAGGCGGACCAGGCCGAGAACCTCCCACTGCGCCCCTGGGTACCCACGGCAAAGTTCAGCATCGTCGAGATCAAGCCGGTCGAGGTCACGGGCAGGCTCTTCCGCCTCGACCGCCCGTGGTCCCACATGCGGCCCGCCGGCTGAGGTCGGCGCCCCTCGTCAACCCACGACGTCGGCAGCGGCGAGCCACTCGAGCTCGAGCGCCTCCCGCTCGTCGACGATCTCGCGCAGCTGGCGGTTGAGCTCGAGCACCTTGGCGTGGTCGGTGGCCGCCTCGACCATTGCGGTGTGCAGCCGCTCCTCGCGCTCGGCGAGCCGGGCCAGCTGCTTCTCGATGCGGGCCATGTCCTTGCGGGCCTCCCGCAGCTCGGCGGCCGACGGACCCGCTGCCTGAGGTGCCGTGGGCGTCGCGGGCTGCGCCGCCCCTGACACGGCGGCAGCCTCCTCCTGCTCGTGGCGGAGATCGAGGTACTGCTCGACCCCTCCCGGCAGGTCCCGCACCCGACCGTCACCCATGAGGGCCACCTGCCGGTCGCAGAGCCGCTCGAGCAGGTAACGGTCGTGCGAGACGACCAGGAGGGTGCCCGCCCAGCCGTCGAGCACGTCCTCCAGCGAGGTGAGGGTCTCGATGTCGAGGTCGTTCGTCGGCTCGTCGAGCAGCAGCACGTTCGGCTCCGACATCAGCAGCCGGGTCAGCTGGAGCCGCCGTCGCTCGCCGCCCGACAGGTCGCTGACGCGGGTCTGCTGCCGTCCGCCGGTGAAGCCGAGGCGCTGGGCCAGCTGCGAGGCGCTGATCTCCTTCTTCCCCAGGCGGATGTACTTGCGCACGTCCTCGATGGCCTCGATGACGCGCCACCCGGCATACCGCTCGAGCTCGCGCACCTCCTGCGAGAGGTAGGCGACCTGCACCGTCGCCCCCACCTTGCGCTTGCCCGAGGACAGGGGCACCTCGCCGGCGACCACCCGCAGCAGCGTCGACTTGCCCGCCCCGTTGACCCCCACGATGCCGACCCGCTCCCCCGGCGCGAGCCTCCACGTGATGCGGTCGAGCAGCACCCGACCGCCGAGCTCGACGCTGGCGTCGAGCAGGTCGATGACGTCCTTGCCCAGGCGCGTGGTCGCGAACCTCAGCAGCTCCACGTCGTCGCGCGGCGGTGGCTCATCGGCGATCAGCTGGTTCGCCGCCTCGATCCGGAACTTCGGCTTGCTGGTGCGCGCCGGGGCGCCTCGCCGCAGCCACGCGAGCTCCTTGCGCAGGAGGTTGTCGCGGCGCTCCGCCGTGACGGCCGCCATCCGCTCGCGCTCGGCCTTTGCGAGCACGTATGCCGCGTAGCCGCCTTCGTAGTCCTGGACCTGCCCGCCGACGACCTCCCACGTCATGGTGGCCACCGCGTCGAGGAACCACCGGTCGTGGGTGATCGCGACCAGCGCGTTGTCGGGCCTGGCCCGGTGGCGCACCAGGTGCTCGGCCAGCCAGGCGACCCCCTCCACGTCGAGGTGGTTGGTCGGCTCGTCGAGCAGCAGCACGTCCGGGTTCGCGACCAGCAGCCGGGCCAGCGCGAGGCGTCGGCGCTCGCCACCCGACAGCGGGCCGACGCGGGCCTCCAGCCCGCCCACGGCCTCGGCACCGACACCACCGAGCAGGCCCGTCATCACGTCGCGGACCCGGGCGTCACCGGCCCACACGTGCTCCGCGAGGTCGCCGAGCACGGCCTGGCGCACCGTCGCCTCCGGGTCGAGGTCGTCGGCCTGGGCCAGCATCCCGAACGAGGCGTCCCCGGCGCGCGTCACGCGGCCGGAGTCGACCGGCTGGAGGCCGGCGAGCACCCGCATCAGGGTGGACTTGCCACCCCCGTTGCGGCCGACGACGCCGATGCGCGCGCCACCGTTGACGCCGAGGGACACCTCGTCGAGGACATGGGCAGTCCCGAGGGCGAGCGAGGCCCGCTCGACCGAGATCAGGTTCACCATCAGCTACGGCCGTGGCCCTGCCACGAGGTGGGCGCCATGGGCTGGGCCGGTGGCCCGCCGCACGTCCTGGACCGTGCCGGAGGCGGTCAGCGACACTGCCAGGTCAAGGGCGGCCTCGGTGTCCTCGACCAGGAAGGCCACCGTGGGGCCCGAGCCCGAGACGACGCCGCCGAGAGCGCCGAACTCCAGCCCGGCGTCGAGGACGTCCCCGAGCTCGGGCCTGAGGTGGATCGACGCGGCCTGCAGGTCGTTGGTCAGGGCCCGGCCCAGCGCGTGGGCGTCGCCCGAGCGCAGGGCCGTCATCATGGCCGGGCTGGGCGCCGGCTCGGGAACGTGCCGGCCCTCGCGGAGCCGGTCGCACTCGGCATACACCGCAGGGGTGGAGAGCCCGCCGTCGCTGAGGGCGAAGACCCAGTGGTAGGTGCCGCGGGCGAGCACCGGGGCGAGGACCTCACCCCGGCCCGACCCCATCGCGGTACCCCCTGCCAGGAGGAACGGGACGTCGCTGCCGAGCTCGGCCGCGAGCTCCTCGAGCTCCTCACGCGTCATCGCGAGCCCCCACAGGTGGTCGCACGCCACGAGAGCAGCGGCCGCGTCGGCGGAACCGCCGGCCATGCCGCCCGCGACGGGGATGTCCTTGCGGATGCGGATGTGCACCGGCTCGTCGACGCCGCCGGCGCGGGCCAGGAGCTGAGCCGCCCGGGCGGCGAGGTTGCTGCCGTCGGTGGGCACGCCCTCGGCCCGTGGCCCGCAGACCTCCAGCCCCCACTCGTCGGCGTACGAGACGGTCACCTCGTCGAAGAGGCTGACGGCGTGGTAGACGGTCGAGAGGCTGTGGAAGCCGTCCTCGCGCCGCGGGCCGACGAGCAGCTCGAGGTTGACCTTCGCCGGGACACGCACCGTCGCCGACGAGGACGGCACGGTCGCAGACGTCATGCGCCCCACCCTAGGCCAGCCGGGCCGCTGCTATCGAAGCGAACTCCTCGATGCCCAGCTGCTCACCCCTGGTGCGCGGGTCGATGCCGGCTGCCCGCAGCAGCTCCTCTGCCCGGGCAGGCGACCCGGCCCAGCCGGCCAGGGCGGCTCGCAGCGTCTTGCGGCGCTGTGCGAACGCGGCGTCGATGCAGGCGAACACGTCCTCACGCGGCGCGGCGGTCGAGGGGGGCTCACGGCGCGTCATCGCCACCAGGCCGGAGTCGACGTTCGGCACCGGCCAGAACACGTTGCGCGAGACGGTGCCGGCCAGCCTGACGTCGGTGTACCACGCGGCCTTCAGGCTCGGCACCCCGTAGACCTTCGAGCCCGGGGCCGCGGCCAGCCGCTCGGCCACCTCGAGCTGCACCATCACGAGGACGCGCTCGAGGGTCGGGAAGGCCTCGAGGAAGCCGAGCACGACCGGCACGGAGACGTTGTAGGGCAGGTTCGCCACGAGCGCGGTGGGCTGCGGGTCGGGGAGCTCTCGGACCTTCAGCGCATCGGCGTGCACCAGGGTGAGCCGGTCCGCGTAGGCAGGGGCGAGGCGGCGCACCGTCGAGGGCAGGGCGCCGGCCAGGGCCGGGTCCACCTCCACCGCGGTGACGTGCCCGGCCTCGGGCAGCAGGGCGAGGGTGAGGGAGCCGAGGCCGGGACCGACCTCGACCACGCTGTCGGCGGCGCCCACACCCGCCAGCCGGACGATCCGTTTGACCGTGTTGGCGTCGACGACGAAGTTCTGGCCCCACTGCTTGGTGGGTCTGAGCCCCAGACCTGCGGCGAGCTCGCGGATCTGGGCAGCCCCGAGGTACCCGCTGGTCTCCTGCTCGGTCATGGGGGCGAGCCTAGGGGACCGCGGAAACCGTCAGGACAGCGACCAGAGCAGCGGCAGCGCCCCGGACCGCGGGGGTCCGGGGCGCTGCCGCTGCTCGTTGGCGAGGTCAGGCCGCGTGGGCGCAGCCCCACGGCTGCAGGCCGCGGTCCTCGTAGACCCGGTTCGCCACGGTGATCTGCTCCTCCCGCGAGGCCAGGTCGGCCCGCGAGGCGAAGTCGCCGCCGCCGGCGCCCAGCCAGGTCTGGATGTCGAACTGCAGGCCGCCGTAGTAGCCGTTGCCGGTGTTGATCGACCAGTTGCCGCTGGACTCGCACTCAGCGATGCGGTCCCACATGTCGGCGCGGGCCAGGTTGATGGCGCCGCCCGAGCCGGTGCTCGAGCCGCCGGTGGAGCCGCTGTCGGCCACAGGGCGGGGCTTGGTGCCCACCGCCACGACACGGGCGACCGGCTGCTGGGTGACGACCGACTTGAGCGCCTTCTTGCTCTCGGTCTTGCCGTCCACGGTCACCAGGCGGTAGGTCACGACCTTGGCGCCCTCACGGCCGGCCTTCACGGTCTTGCTCTGGCCCTTGAACAGCGAGGAGTCGCTCTTCTCCACCGTGCCGAACCCGATGGCCTGCGTCGCCGTGACGGTCTTGGTGCTCACGCGCTGGACGGCGATCTTGAGCCCGTCGCTGATGGGGGCGTTGAGGCCGGGCTTGACCCGGTCGTCGCGGTCGACCGTGATGCGCAGGTCGGCGAGCGCCTCCTTGACCGTCAGGCCGGTGGAGGCGGTCGCCAGGTTCTTGCCGTCGACGCGGACCGCCACGGACTTCGGCGTCGAGACGGTCAGGCTCAGGCCCTCGCGGCCGAGGGTCTGCGAGCGGGAGGCCGACAGCTTCGCGGAGTCGGCACGGATACCGAGCTCCTGCAGCGCGGACGCGACCGTGGTGGCGGTGGTCCAGTACTCACGCGTCTTGCCGTCGACGGTGACGGTGAGCTTGCGGCCGTAGCGGACGACGATCTTCTGGCCGTCCTGGATCTTGCTGTCGGCCGAGGGAACGACCACGTCGTGCTCGCCGACGCGGATGTTCTGCTTCTCCAGGACGTCTGCCACGGTGCCTCCGAAGGAGCGCACGGACGAGGTCTTGCCATCCACGGAGAGGTTCACGGACTTGTCGAAGTAGGAAACGCCCACTGCGCCTGCGACGAGGGTCGTCACCACGGCGCCTTGCGCGACGCGTCTGACCGAACGAGAGATCACGATGCTCCAGTGCTCGAACTTCCCGGGCATCGGAACAGGCGCACGCGGGGGTGACAGCGCACACCCTGCGTGTGAGACAGGGGCACCGTCCAACGGTGAAAAGGGGGTGTCGGTCCACCGTCATCGGCCTTCCAACACCCCGGGGGCGTGCCGCCAGGGGACAAACCGAACCCGGCTAACAGTCATCCACCATGACCGCGATTGGGGCGGAGGTCAAATTTTGGTAACGCCGAAGTCAATAGCCTGCGGGAACTACATCGGTGCCATTACTGACTACGCCGATCTGGCCGCGGCCCGCCGTCCGGGTCACCAGGGGCCGTACACGCGCTCCGAGTTGGCGCTCAGCGCCGCGCACAGGGTGGGTACGGCGACCCCCATGACGTCGGCCATGACGCGCACCGTCAGCGGCACCAGGTAGGGCGCGTTGGCCGCTCCGCGCCACGGCGTCGGGGCCAGGTAGGGAGCGTCGGTCTCGACGAGCACCTGCTCCACCGGGGTGACCGCCAGGGCGTCGCGGAGGGGACGGGCGTTCTTGAACGTGACCGTGCCCGCGAACGACAGCAGGAAGCCCCGGTCGACGCAGGCGCGGGCGACCGCGACGTCGCCACTGAAGCAGTGCATCACGGTGCGCTCGGGCGCTCCCTCCTCGTCGAGGATGCGCAGCACGTCGTCGTGGGCGTCGCGGTCATGGATCTGCAGAGCCTTGCCGAGGCGCTTGGCCAGGTCGATGTGCCAACGGAACGAATCCTGTTGCACGCCAACACCATCCGGACCGGTGCGGAGGTAGTCGAGACCGGTCTCGCCGACCACGCGGATCCTGGGGTGGGCGGCGAGCGCCTCGATCTCCTCGTATGCCGCGTCGAGCGTCCCGGCCGCGGCGAGACGGGGCGCCTCGTTGGGGTGGAGGGCCACCCCGCCGAGGATCACAGGGTGCTTGTCGACGAGCTCCACCGTGAAGCGTGCACCGGGCAGGTCGCACCCGATCTGCACGAGCCGGTCGACCCCGACGGCGGCGGCGGCCGCGACCACCTCGGCCACGTCGGACGGCTCCTCGCCGTCCCGCGCGATGTCGAGGTGGGTGTGGTTGTCGACCACCGGGATGGGCAGCGGGTCGGGGGCCGTGGGCACACGACGACCGCCCGCCTTACGGGACGGGTCAGGCGTCGCCATCGGCCTCGTCATCGGCGTCACCCTGCAGCCGCTTCAGCTCCTCCTCGACCACGGACTCGTCGAGCTTCTGGAACACCGGAGTGGGCTTGCTCACAGGGGCCCCAACACGCACCGGACGGGACTCCCACGACGGGGTCGAGGAGTACTCACCGGTGATGACCGGGTAGGGGTGGCCGTCGTCGAGGTCGGTGACCTCGACGACGCGGGGCATCGGCATGAACTGCCCCTCGCCGCCGAAGGTCGCGTGCACCGCGTTGGACGAGTGCGGCAGGAAGGGGCTGAGCATGGTGTTGAGGTCGACGACCGCCTGCGCCGTGACGTGCAGGATCGTGCCGAGCCGCTCGCGCTCGTCCTCGCCCTTGAGCTTGAACGGCGCCTGGTCGGTGACGTACTTGTTCACCTCGCCCACCACGCGCATGGCCTCGCCGATCGCCTGGCGCAGCCGGTGCCGGCCGATGAGGCCGCCGACGGTGTCGAAGCCCTCGCTCACCTTGGCCAGCAGCGCCTCGTCGTCGGCGGTGAGCTCGGCAGCGGGCGGGATCTCACCGAAGCTCTTGGCGATCATCGACGCCGTGCGGTTGACCAGGTTGCCCCAGCCGGCGACGAGCTCGCTGTTGGTGCGGGTGACGAACTCGCGCCAGGAGAAGTCGGCGTCCTGGTTCTCCGGGCCCGCAGCGCAGAGGAAGTAGCGCAGCGCGTCGGGCTGGTAGCGCGAGAGCACGTCGCGCACGTAGATGACGTGCCCGCGGGAGGAGGAGAACTGCTTGCTCTCCATCGTGAGGTACTCGCTCGAGACGACCTCTGTGGGCAGGTTGAGCACCCCGTAGGGACCGGGCTCTCCCCCGCGAGCCCCCTTGCCGGCATACCCGATGAGCTCGGCCGGCCAGATCTGGGAGTGGAACGTGATGTTGTCCTTGCCCATGAAGTAGTAGGTGAGCGCCTCGGGGTCGTTCCACCACTCGCGCCAGCGCTCGGGCTCGCCGAGCCGGCGGGCCCACTCGATGGACGCCGAGAGGTAGCCGATGACGGCGTCGAACCACACGTAGAGCCGCTTGGTGGGCTGCTCGCGCCAGCCGTCGAGCGGCACCGGGATGCCCCAGTCGATGTCGCGGGTCATCGCGCGGGGCTTGATGTCGTCGAGGATGTTGAGGCTGAACTTGATGACGTTGGGCCGCCAGGTGCCCGACGCCTCGCGCTCCTCGAGCCACTCGCGCAGCGCGTCGGCGAGCGCGGGCAGGTCGAGGAAGAAGTGCTGGGTCTCGATGAACTCCGGTGTCTCACCGTTGATCTTGGACCTGGGGTCCTTCAGCTCGGTGGGGTCGAGCTGGTTGCCGCAGTTGTCGCACTGGTCGCCGCGCGCCTCGGGGTAGCCGCAGATGGGGCAGGTGCCCTCGATGTAGCGGTCGGGCAGGGTGCGTCCGGTCGACGGGGAGATGGCGCCCTTGGTGGTGCGCTCGATCATGTAGCCGTTCTTCCAGACCTGGGTGAACAGCTCCTGAGCCACGGCGTAGTGGTTGGCCGTCGTGGTTCGGGTGAACAGGTCGTAGGAGCAGCCGAGGTCGGCGAGCTCCTCGGCGATGACCCGGTTGTTCTTGTCGGCCAGCTCGCGGGCGGTGGTGCCCTCCTTGTCGGCCTGCACCAGGATCGGGGTGCCGTGCTCGTCGGTGCCGCTGACCATGAGCACGTCGTGGCCCGCCATGCGCATGTACCGGCTGAAGACGTCAGAGGGGACGGCGAACCCGGCCACGTGGCCGAGGTGCCGCGGCCCGTTGGCGTACGGCCAGGCGACAGCGGAGAGGACCTTCATGGGACGCAATCCTAGGGGGCGCGTCACACCCGCCCTCGGGGTGCACGATGGTGGGCATGGAGCGGATCAGCCCCAGGCTCGTCAGCTGGGCCTCGGTGGTCGACGCCCAGGCGCTGGAGCAGGCTCGCCGCACGGCCGAGCTCCCGTTCGTCCACCCGCACGTCGCCCTGATGGCAGACGCCCACCCGGGCCTCGGCGCCACGGTCGGGTCGGTCATCCCGACCGACGGGGCGATCATCCCCGCCGCCGTGGGGGTCGACATCGGCTGCGGGATGATCGCCGTGCTGACGCAGTTCCGGGCCCCTGACCTGGCGGGCAAGCCCCTGCGCGCCCTCCGCGGTGCGATCGAGCGGGCCGTTCCGTTGTCCGCCGGCGCGGCCAACCGGCGCATCGTGGAGACCGCCGCGCCGCGGGTCGCCCTGCTGGAGAAGGAGGCCGAGGCGATCGGCCTCGACCCCCACCGCTACTCCGACCGCTGGCGCGAGCAGCTCGGCTCGCTCGGCTCGGGCAACCACTTCATCGAGGTGAGCCTCGACGAGCAGGACCGCGTCTGGGCCTTCCTGCACTCCGGCTCGCGAGGGGTGGGCAACAAGCTCGCCCAGCACCACATCGACATCGCCCGGCGGATCATGAAGCGCGACCGGGTCGACCTGCCCGACCGCGACCTGGCCTACCTCACCGAGGGCACCGCCGAGTTCGACGCCTACATCCACGACCTGCACTGGGCCCAGCACTACGCCCTGCTCAACCGCGAGGAGATGATGGACCGGGTCATCCGCCAGCTCGGCGAGTTCCTGCGTGAGCCGGTCGCCGAGGCCGAGCGGGTCAACTGCCACCACAACTTCACCCAGCGCGAGACGCACTCGGGCCGCTCCGTCTGGGTCTCCCGAAAGGGCGCCATCGAGGCACGCAAGGGACAGCTCGGCCTCATCCCGGGCTCCATGGGCACCCGCTCCTACGTGGTCGAGGGACTCGGCAACGAGCTGTCGCTGTGCTCCGCCCCGCACGGCGCCGGCCGGCAGTTCTCCCGCACCGCGGCCCGCCGTCGCTTCAGCCGGGAGCAGCTGCGCCGGGCCATGGCCGGCATCGAGTACCGCGACACCGACGCCTTCCTCGACGAGCACCCGCAGGCGTACAAGGACATCGACCAGGTCATGGCCGACTCCGCCGACCTCGTCCGCGTGCGGCACACGCTGCGCCAGGCGATCAACGTGAAGGGCGACTGAGGCGACGTCCGGGTCCTCGTGCGCCAGACTCGTCCTGTGATCGAAGCCCTCACGGGAATGGGGCTGTCCGCAGCCGCGGGCCTGAACGCCTACATCCCCTTCCTCATCGTCGCGCTGGTGGCGCGGTTCACCGACCTCATCACCCTGCCGGCGTCCTACGCGTGGATCGAGAGCGGGTGGGCGATCGGCATCGGCGCCGTGCTGCTGCTCAGCGAGGTCGTCCTCGACAAGATCCCCGCCGTCGACACGGTCAACGACGCCGTGCAGACGTTCATCCGCCCGGCCATGGGCGGCCTGATGTTCGCCGCCACCTCGGCGGCGGCCGAGATCGACAGCTCGACCTGGATGGCCGAGCACCCCTGGGTCGGCATCGTGCTCGGCGTCGTGGTCTCCGGGCTCGTGCACACCGGCAAGGTCGCGGCCCGTCCCGTGGTCAACATGGGCACCGGCGGCCTCGGCGCGCCGGTGGTCTCCACCGCCGAGGACGGCGCCTCGGTGGGCCTGAGCCTGGCCGCGCTGTTCGCCCCGATCCTGTGCCTCATCGGCCTGGTCCTGCTGGCCTGGGCCCTCATCGCCGGCAGCCTCAGGGTGCGCCGATGGCGCAGGCGTCGCGGCGGGGTGCCGGCCTGACCGGACACCGACCCGGCACCGCGGTGGGCGGCGCCGGCACGCGGCCCCGCGGCATACGCTGGCGCCCATGAGCTCCGGGGAGGTCACCGCCAGCGCGGCCGCGTCAGTGCCGGCGGAGTCGCTGAGCCGCCGCCAGGTGCTCACGGAGACCTGGCTCGTGCTGGGCGTCAGCCTGGGCGCCTCGGCCGTGTGGTCGGTGCTCAGCATCATCCGCAAGGTGACCGCCGAGGCTGCGCTCAACCAGCAGACCACGGCGATGAACTCGTCGGTCACCCCCGACCGGCCGTGGCTCGACCTGGCCTACCAGCTGGCCGGGATCGGCCTGGCCCTCGTGCCCGTTCTCCTGGCCCTGCACCTGCTGCGCCGGTCCGACCCCGACGCCCACCACGCCATCGGGGCCGACCTGCGCCGGCCCGGCCAGGACCTGCTGCGGGGCCTGCTGCTCACCGCAGCCGTGGGACTGCCCGGCCTGGCCCTCTACGCCGGCGCCCGGTCGCTCGGGCTGAACACCACCGTCGCTGCCGCCAACCTGGGCGAGCACTGGTGGACCCTGCCGGTCCTCGTGCTGGCCGCCGCCCAGAACGCGGTGCTGGAGGAGGTCGTCATGGTCGGCTACCTCTTCACGCGCTGGCGACAGGTCGGCTGGTCGGTGCCGCTGGTCGTGGGGCTCTCGGCGCTGATCCGCGGGACTTACCACCTCTACCAGGGCTTCGGCGCCTTCGTGGGCAACATCGCGATGGGGCTGCTGTTCGGCTGGGTCTACACGCGCACCCGCCGGGTCGGCCCCCTCGTGGTGGCGCACACCATGCTCGACGTGGTCGCCTTCGTCGGCTACACGCTGCTGCGCGACCGCCTCTCCTGGCTCTGAGCGGCCTTTCCCGCTCCCGGGTCGACGTGGAAACGCCGGTGGTCCCCGGCGGTTTTACCTCGACTCGCGGACGGCCGCGTCGTAGAGCGCCTTCTTCGACAGGCCGGTCCGCGCGGCCGCGTCGGCGCACACGTCCTTGAGGCGCTCACCCGCCGCGACCCGCTCCTGTATGCCGGGCAGCACCTCCTCGACGGACGCCGCGCGCGCGGGCGCCCCGGCGACCACGACCGTGATCTCGCCCTTGACGCCTTCGGCCGCCCAGTCGGCCAGCTCGGCGAGGCCTCCGCGCCGGACCTCCTCGTAGGTCTTGGTCAGCTCGCGGCACACCGCTGCCGGCCGTTCCGGCCCGAAGGCCTCCGCCATGGCGCGCAACGACGCCTCGATCCGGTGCGGGGCCTCGAAGAAGACCATGGTGCGGCGCTCGTCCGCGAGCGCCTCGAGCGCGCGGGCCCGCTCGCCGCCCTTGCGGGAGAGGAAGCCCTCGAAGCAGAACCGGTCGACCGGCAGGCCGGAGACCGCGAGCGCCATGAGCACCGCGCTCGGGCCGGGAACGCAGGTGACGTGGACGCCGGCGTCGACGGCCGCAGCGACCAGGCGGTACCCCGGGTCCGACACCGACGGCATACCGGCGTCGGTCACGACGACCACCCGCGCGCCGGCACGCAGGCGCTCGACCAGCTCCGGGGTGCGGCTCGCCTCGTTGTGCTCGTGGTAGCTGACGACCGAACCCCCGGGCGCGACGCCGAGGTCGGAACACAGGCGCTTGAGGCGGCGGGTGTCCTCGGCCGCGACCACGTCAGCGGTGGCGATCTCCTGCCCCAGCCGGGGCGCCGCGTCACGCGGGTCACCGATCGGGGTGGCGGCGAGGACGAGGACACCGGTGCTGGCGGTCACCGGCTGATCCTCTCAGGTGCGGGCGCCCCTCTACGATGGCGCCCATGACGCGCACCGAGCAGCTGCGATCCCGCCTGCTCGGATACCGGCCGACCGACGTGTTCTGGGGCTGGGCGGGCCCGCTCGCCCTGGCGCTGGTCGGCGGCCTCATGCGCTTCTGGTCGCTCGGCCGCCCCGACCAGCTCGTGTTCGACGAGACCTACTACGTCAAGCAGGGCGTCTCGATGCTGCGCCACGGCGTCGAGATGCGGGTGCCCGACTCGCTGAAGAAGCCCGACGAGCTCTTCACCAACGGGACGCCCGACGTGTTCGGCACCGAGGGTGACCTGGTGGTGCACCCTCCCGTGGGCAAGTGGGTCATCGCGGGCGGCGAGTGGCTCTTCGGGCAGACCTCGTCCTTCGGCTGGCGCTTCTCCGTGGCCCTGCTGGGCACCCTGTCGATCCTCATGATCGGGCGGGCGGCGCGGCGGATGTTCGGCTCGACCCTGCTCGGCACCGTCGCGGCCTTCCTGCTCGCCTTCGAGGGGCACCACTTCGTGCACTCGCGCACCGGGCTGCTCGACATCATCGTGATGTTCTGGGCGCTGGCGGCGTTCTGCGCGCTGCTCATCGACCGCGACCGGTCGCGGTCCCTGCTCGCCGAGCGCGTGGCGGCCCGCTCCCCCGCCGGCCTGCCGTCACGCCTGGGCTGGGGCCCGTGGCTCGGTGCGCGCCCGTGGCGCTGGGTGGCGGGCGTCTGCCTCGGGCTCGCCGCCGGCACGAAGTGGTCGGGGCTGTTCTTCCTCGTGGCCTTCGGGCTCATGACCGTCTGGTGGGACATGGGTGCCCGCCGTGCGGCCGGGGTGCGGCACTGGTTCTGGGCGACCATCGTCAAGGACGGCCTGTTCGCCGCGCTCGCCCTGGTGGGTGCGACGCTGGCCACCTACCTGGTCTCCTGGGTCGGCTGGTTCCGCTCGACCGCGGGCTACGACCGCCAGTGGGCGGCGGAGAACCCGCGTTGGGGGTGGAGCTGGGTGCCTGACCCGCTGCTGTCCCTGTGGAAGTACCACCAGGAGATCTACACCTTCCACGTCGGGCTGACCTCCGACCACCCCTACAAGACCAACCCGTGGTCGTGGATGGTCCAGGGGCGTCCGACCTCCTTCTTCTACGAGGGCCCGAAGAAGGGCCAGGACGGCTGCGCGGTCGAGCAGTGCTCCAAGGCGATCACCTCCATCGGCACGGTCTCCATCTGGTGGCTGGGCGCGATCGCGGTCTTCGTGCTCCTCTACCACTGGCTGCTGCGCCGGGACTGGCGCGCCGGCGCCGTGCTCGCGGGCCTGGCCGGCGGCTACCTGCCCTGGTTCAACTACCAGCACCGCACGATCTACTCGTTCTACTCGATCGCCTTCGAGCCCTGGGTGGTGCTGGGCGTGGTGTTCGTGCTCGGCCTGGTGCTCGGGAGGCGTGGCGCGTCGTGGCGGCGGCGCCAGTGGGGCCTGTATGCCGTCGGCGGCTACCTGCTGCTGACCCTCGCCCTGTTCGCGTGGTTCTGGCCCATCTACACCGCGCAGGTGATCCCGCAGCTGCAGTGGTCGGACCGCATGTGGTTCCCCAGCTGGATCTGAGCCAGCCCCGCGGCTGCGCCTCATACAAAGGGACGAGGCCCCGCTAGGGCATTCGTCCACACATGGCGAGGGCGGTCTCCCCGGCACCCCTCCGCCTGCGGGAGCCGTCCTTCGGGAGCATTCAGACATAGGCGGGCAGACCGATCCGCGGCACTGGTGCCCAACACGTCGAGTCGGGCCACTTTGCCATCGTTTGCCTCTCGATGACCGATCCTTGGCATGCTCTTTACTATCTCTTGACGTTTCCAAGGGCCACTTCCAGACTCTCGTGCACTGGCTTCGGAAACGCCCGATGCCACACGATTCAGCGATATCGGGGACAGCAAGCAGGGGGATCGTCCGGTCGGCGCACGCCGTGCGCGTGACCGTGGGGGAACTCATCGGCACCACCTCGGAATCGCCAGAGCGAGAGGCACCTCGATGAAGACACGCGTCATGGCCGCCGCCGGGACCCTGGGTCTCGTCGTCGCACTGTTCCCCCTGGCGACCGCCGCGGCCGCACCCGGTGACCTGGTGGTCTGCCACAACGGCAGCCTCGTCCCGTCCGGCAACAGCAACGGCCATGAGAACCACCCGGGCGACCTGATCGAGGGCCGCGACGGCACCGCAGAGCAGATCCGTGCGGCGTGCGGAGGCTCCCCCACCCCGACCACGAGCACCACGACAACCACGAGCACGTCCACCGCGACGTCGACGGTGACCGAGACGGTCACCAGCACCGTGACGGTCCCCGGGCCGACGGTCACGGAGCCGGGGCAGACCGTGACCCTGCCCGGCCAGACGGTGACGCTGCCGCGGGAGACCGTCACGGTCGCCGGTCAGACCGTCACCCTGCCCGCGCAGACCGTGACCCTGCCCGGCGAGACGGTGACCCTGGCCGGGAAGACCAGCACGGTCACGAAGACCGTGGCGGGACCGGTCAGCACCGTCACGGTCACCGCCTCCGCGGCCTCCACCACCGGCACCGGCGCGGGCGTCGCGGCCACCGAGGACGGGCCGTCGAAGAGCCTTGCCTACACCGGCTCGAGCGCCTGGGAGCCCGTGGGCCTCGGCGCCGGACTGCTGCTGGCCGGCCTGCTGCTGCTCCTCGGCCGTCGCAGCCTCACCGTGGAGCGCCGCCACTGACGTCGACGCCGCGACAGCGCAGGACATCACGGCAGGGGCCGGGCGAGATCGCCCGGCCCCTTCCGTGATGCGGCGGGTCAGCGCCCGACCGCGGAGACCGCCCCGCCCCGTTCCCGAGCTCCCGTCACGAGGACACCGACGGCGAAGACGAGGACGACCACCAGGAACGCGAGGCTGAGCAGGTCCTGCAGCTCGCTCGCGAGTCCGCTGTAGCCCACGTCCACCCCCATGGCCGTGGAGACCACGCCGGCGAGCAGGGCGGTCCAGCCCAGCCAGCCGGGCACCCGCCGGCCGGCGAGCACCGCCGCGCCGAGGAGCAGCAACGCCCCGCCCATCAGGAGGCGGAAGTAGCTCTGGAAGCCCCATTCGAGCCAGCGGACCGTCTCTGCACTGGCCAGCCGGATGGGTTTCTCCATCCCGGTCGCGCTGTACCAGGCGTCGACCGCCTGCTTGAGACCGACGCCGTCGAGGCCCTGCAGCAGCGCCCAGGTCGCGGCCGTGGCCACGGTCAGCGCGGCTGCGAAATGTGAGAGCAGGTTCGGCCGCCCGGCCGTGCGTGTGGCGAGGGCGAGGACGAGCAGCCCAGCCAGGGCCAGCAGGACGCCCACGAACTGGCCCAGGTGCACCGTGACCCAGCTGTCGCTCGTCGCGTACTCGGTGAAGATCACCGGGTGGTTGTCCTCGTCCCCCGCCGGGTGGAAGAGCGTCGAGACGGCGTTGACCAGGAAGCCCGCGACCAGGAGCCCGCCGGCGAGCCCCACGTCGCGCCGACCCGTGCCGACCGACTCCGTGTTTCGTTCAATGGTGTTCGAGCTCATGGGAACCAGTCCTCTCGGTTCCGTCGGCCTGCGCTTGTCGTTGTCCGGCAGCGGCCTCCTGCTCGCACGAGGGCACCCGGGCGCCACCGGCTGTGAGGGTCCGGCGGCCCGACGGATGGGTCGACTCGGCCCGAGACCGCTGCTGCCCCGCGCCGTCGGGTGGCCGGCCATGATCAGCGTGCGCCTCGAGGCTAGGCAGTCCGACGCCGAGTGGCCTCATCCGTGACGGGTGAGGCCTCGCCGCGCCCGACTCGCCTCCGCAGACTGATGACCTACCCACCCGCCGCGGAATAAACCCCATAGGGGTATGGTTGCGGCGTCTGAAGGAGGCACGACCATGACCGAGCACGAGCCGCACCCCGCCGTCATCCCGGGCTACATCGACAACAAGGACGCCCAGCTCAAGCGCCTGCGCCGCATCGAGGGCCAGGTCCGCGGGCTGCAGCGGATGGTCGACGCCGACACCTACTGCATCGACATCCTCACGCAGGTCTCCGCCGCCACCAAGGCCCTCGAGGCCGTGGCCCTCGGCCTGCTCGACGACCACCTGCGCCACTGCATGGCGCACGCCGCAAGCGACCCGGTGGAGCTCGACGAGAAGGTCACCGAGGCCTCTGCGGCGATCGCGCGGCTGGTCCGGTCATGAACCACCACCACGGGAGAGGGAAGGACACGAGATGAACCAGCTGCCCATGGCAGACACCGGCGGAGGCTGCGCCTGCTGCTCCACCGCCACCACCACCAACCGCACCACCGAAGCCAAGGAGAGCCCTGTGAGCACCCAGACCTTCAGCGTCACCGGCATGACCTGCGGCCACTGCGTGAGCGCCGTCAGCAGCGAGCTCAAGGAGATCCCGGGCGTCACCGACGTCACGGTCGACCTCGTCGCCGGCGGCACCTCTGCGGTGACCGTGGCCAGCGACTCCCCCGTGAGCGAGTCGGACGTCGCGGCGGCCCTCGACGAGGCCGGCGACTACCAGCTCGCCTGAACCAGCAGCGCGCCCCGACAGGGGCGGGAAGGACGGCACCCATGACCACCCACGTGGACGACGCGCAGCAGAGCCGCGATGTCGAGCTCGTGATCGGGGGCATGACCTGCGCCTCGTGCGCCGCCCGCATCGAGAAGAAGCTCAACAGGATGCCGGGCGTCTCGGCCAGCGTGAACTACGCCACCGAGAAGGCCCGGGTGCACTTCTCCGCAGACGTCGCCCCCGAGGACCTCGTCGCCACCGTCGAGGCCACCGGCTACACCGCCGCCCTTCCCGCCCCACCTTCGCAGGACCAGCCCACCGAGGACGCCGGCCAGCGCGCCAAGGACGAGGAGGCTGCGGCCTGGCGCCAGCGGCTGGTCGTCTCTGCCGTCCTGACGGTCCCGGTGCTGCTCATGTCGATGGTGCCGGCCCTGCAGTTCGACAACTGGCAGTGGCTGTCGCTGACCCTCGCCTCGCCCGTCGTCGTCTGGGGCGCCCTGCCCTTCCACCGCGCCGCCTGGACCAACCTGCGCCACGGCGCCGCCACGATGGACACGCTGATCTCGGTCGGCGTCGGCGCGGCATACCTCTGGTCGCTCTGGGCACTGTTCTTCACGCACGCCGGCACCACCGGCATGCGGATGCCGTTCGACCTGCTGCCCAGCCGCGCCGGCGGCGACGCCCACATCTACCTCGAGGTGGCCGCGGCCGTCACGACGTTCATCGTCGCGGGCCGCTACTTCGAGGCCCGCGCCAAGCGCACCTCCGGCGCCGCCCTGCGGGCCCTGCTCGACATGGGCGCCAAGGACGTCGCCGTGCTGCGTGACGGCACCGAGGTCCGCATGCCGGTGGGCCGGCTCTCCACCGGCGATCAGTTCGTGGTGCGCCCCGGAGAGAAGATCGCCACGGACGGCGTGGTCGTCAGCGGCACCTCGGCGGTCGACGCCTCGATGCTGACCGGCGAGTCGGTGCCGGTCGAGGTCGGCCCCGGCGACGCGGTCGTCGGCGCCACCGTGAACGCCGGCGGACGGCTGGTCGTGGAGGCCACCCGGGTCGGGTCCGACACCCAGCTGGCCCAGATGGCGCGGCTGGTCGAGGAGGCGCAGAACGGCAAGGCCGAGGTGCAGCGCCTCGCCGACCGGGTCTCCGCCGTCTTCGTCCCCATCGTCATCGGCCTGTCCCTGGCGACGCTGGCGGCTTGGCTGCTGACGGGGCACTCGGCCACGGCGTCGTTCACCGCCGCCGTCGCGGTGCTGATCATCGCCTGCCCCTGCGCCCTCGGGCTGGCCACGCCCACCGCGCTGCTCGTCGGCACGGGTCGGGGCGCGCAGCTCGGCATCCTCATCAAGGGCCCGCAGATCCTCGAGTCCACCCGCCGGGTCGACACGGTCGTGCTCGACAAGACCGGCACCGTCACCACCGGGCAGATGAGCGTGACCGACGTGCACGCCGCCGAGGGCGAGTCTGCCGAGGAGGTGCTGGCGGTCGCCGGCGCCCTGGAGGACGCCTCCGAACACCCCATCGGGCGCGCGGTCGCCGGGTACGCCCGGGAGGCCGGACACACGCTGGCCCCGGTCGAGGGCTTCGAGGGCCACGGCGGCAACGGCGTCTCCGGCGTGGTCGACGGCCGCGCGGCGATGGCCGGACGCCGGTCGTGGCTGGCCGAGCAGTGGTCGCTGGCCGCGCCCGACACCCTCATCCGGCTCGCAGAGTCGGCCGAGGCGCAGGGCCGCACGCCCGTGTGGGTGGCCTGGGACGGAGCCGTCCGGGCGGTCGTCGTCGTCTCCGACACCGTCAAGGAGTCGTCGGCGCAGGCCGTCGCCGAGCTGCGCGAGCTGGGTCTGCGGCCGGTGCTGCTGACGGGCGACAACGCCCGGGCGGCCAGGGCCGTGGCCGAACAGGTCGGCATCTCCCCCGACGACGTCGTCGCCGAGGTGCTGCCGGCCGACAAGGTCGACGTGGTCAAGCGCCTGCAGGACGAAGGCGCCGTGGTGGCCATGGTGGGCGACGGCGTGAACGACGCCGCAGCGCTGGCGCAGGCCGACCTCGGCCTGGCCATGGGCACCGGCACCGACGTCGCGATCGAGGCCTCCGACCTGACCCTGGTCAGCGGCGACCTGCGGGCGGCGCCTGACGCGATCAGGCTGGCCCGTGCCACGCTGGGGACCATCAAGGGCAACTTGTTCTGGGCGTTCGCCTACAACGTGGCGGCCCTGCCGCTGGCGGCGCTCGGCCTGCTCAACCCGTTGATCGCGGGGGCCGCGATGGCGTTCAGCTCGGTGTTCGTCGTGAGCAACAGCCTGCGACTGCGCCGCTTCACCCCGACCCGCTGACAAGGAGGAGCCGTGCCGACGACCGCACACCTCTCCATCTCCCCGGCCACCGCTCTTCCCCGGGCCGCCGTCGACACCGGCGTCGGCAGCCTGAGCGGGTGGGTCGCAGCCCTCCTGGTGGTGGTGGTGCTGGGGGCCATCGCGTGGTGGGCCACCCGGCCCTCCCGCCGCCGCAAGCCGTGACCGGCGCTGGCCGTCTTCATTCCAAACATATGTAGAATGATGGAATGAAGACGGCGAGCTCCCTGCAGCTGGGCCTTCGTCAGAACGCGGCCCAGTTCAGCCTCCTGGTCGCGGTCAACGCGCTCGTCGGCGGGATGCTCGGCCAGGAGCGCACCGTGCTCCCCCTGCTCGGCGAGCAGGAGTTCGGCCTGCGCGCCCACACGGCCGGCCTGACGTTCATCCTCGTGTTCGGCCTGGCCAAGGCCGGCACCAACTACGTCGCGGGCGCCTGGTCCGACCGCTGGGGGCGCAAGCCCGTCCTGGTGGCCGGCTGGCTCGTGGCCGTGCCGGTGCCGCTGCTGCTGATCTGGGCGCCGACCTGGGGCTGGGTCATCTTCGCCAACGTGCTCCTGGGCATCAGCCAGGGGCTGACCTGGTCGACCACCGTGGTGATGAAGATCGACCTGGTCGGCCCGGCTCGGCGCGGCCTCGCGATGGGCCTCAACGAGGCCGCCGGGTATGCCGCGGTGGCGGTCACCGCGCTGGCCACCGGATACCTCGCGCAGACCTACGGCCTGCGGCCGGCACCGTTCCTGCTGGGGGTCGCCTTCGCGGCCCTTGGCCTGGGCCTGTCGACGCTCGCGGTGCGGGAGACCCGCGAGCACGCCCGGCTCGAGGCGGCCAACCACGTCGCGCGTGCCGACGGCAGGCACGACCACCTCCACGGTGAGCTCACCGACCGGCAGGTCTTCACCCAGACCAGCTTCCGCGAGCCGGCCCTGTCCTCGGCGAGCCAGGCCGGCCTGGTCAACAACCTCAACGACGGCCTCGCGTGGGGACTCTTCCCGATCCTCTTCGCCGGCGCCGGCCTCTCCGTGGCCAGGATCGGCATCCTCGCCGCCCTCTACCCGGCCGTGTGGGGCGCCGGGCAGCTGGCCACCGGCGCCCTGTCCGACCGGTGGGGCCGCAAGTGGCTCATCGCCTCCGGCATGTGGCTCCAGACGGTCGCGCTCGGCCTGGTCGCCCTGGCCGACGCGTTCGCCGCCTGGGCCGTCGCCGCCGCCCTGCTCGGCGCGGGCACCGCCCTGGTCTACCCCACCCTGCTGGCCTCGATCGGTGACGTCGCCCACCCAGCCTGGCGGGCCCGCGCGGTCGGGATCTACCGGCTCTGGCGCGACGGCGGGTTCGCGGTCGGCGCGCTCCTGGCAGGCATCGTCGCCGACCTGCTCGGGGTCCGTGCCGCCGTGTGGGCCGTGGCGGCCCTGACCGCCGTCTCGGGGCTGGTCGTCGCGGTGCGCATGTACGAGACGCACCACCGCCCGGCGCCAACCGGTGGGCCCGCGGCCGACAGGAAGGTGGCCCTCCATGGGTGAGCGACAGGCCAAGGACGCGCTGTACGCGGAGTTCGCCGCGGTCGGGAAGGTCCTGGGCAACCCCAAGCGGCTCGAGCTGCTGGACCTGCTCGCCCAGGGGCCCCGCAGCGTCGAGGAGCTGGCCGCCGCGGCGGAGCTCGGCATGAGCACCTGCTCAGCGCACCTGCAGTCGCTGCGCGAGGCGGGCCTGGTCGCCACCCGCCGCCGGGGCAAGCGCATCTACTACTCCCTCGCCGGTGACGACGTGGCCGGCCTGTGGGCCCACCTGCGCCAGGTCGCCCAGCAGCGCCGTCCGCACACCGAGCTCGCCCGCCGCGCCTACCTCGGCCCCGACGACACCGAGGCCGTCGACACCGCGGAGCTGTGGCGACGGCTCGGCGACGGCGACACCGTGATCCTGGACGTGCGCCCGGCCACCGAGTTCGAGTCGGCCCACCTGCCCGGTGCCGTGAGCATCCCCTTGGAGGAGCTCGCCGACAGGATCGCGGAGCTGCCGCGTGACGCCGAGATCGTCGCCTACTGCCGCGGCCGCTACTGCGTCCTGGCCCACGACGCGGTGCGACTCCTCGCCGCCCACGGCCTGCACGCGAAGCGGGCAGACGAGGGCATCCTCGAGTGGCGCCTGGCCGGCATACCGGTGCAGGGAGGCGCCGCCTGAGGCACGCCCGCCAGCAGCTGCCCCGTCCCGACGGTCACCAGGCCACCTCCTTGCACCCGGTGTGGGTGTCGGGCTCGACCTGCAAGGTGGCGTGCTCGACGCCGAACCTCGCCTTCATCGTCTGGCTGGCCTGGTCGAGCACGGCGTGCGCGTCGGCATCCCGGTCGGTCATCAGGTGCGCGGTGGCGACGTTCATGCCCGAGGTCAGGGTCCACACGTGCAGGTCGTGGACGTCGACCACGCCGGGGATGCGCTCCAGCTCGGCAGCCACCTCGTCGGGGTGCATCCCACTGGGCGCGTGCTGACCGAGCACCGCGAGCACCTCACGGCCGAGCATCACCGCGCGCACCGCGACGAAGACCGCGATGGCCAGGGCAATGCCGGTGTCCCACCACACCTCGCCGGTGGCCGCGACGAGCGTGCCGGCCACGATCACACCCACCGAGCCGAGCGCGTCGGCCACCACCTCGAGGTAGGCGCCCTTGACGTTGAGGCTCTCCTGCGCGCCACCGCGCAGCAGCAGAAGCGCCACGATGTTGACGACCAGGCCGAGGGCGCCCACGAGCAGCATCGGCCCCGCCGCGACCTCCGAGCTCGCACCGATCCGCCCGACGGCTTCGAGCGCGATGTAGACCGAGACGCCGAGCATGAGGAGGACGGCCAGGCCCGAGGCGAAGACCTCGGCGCGGTAGGAGCCGAAGGTGCGCCGGCCCGTCGTGTCCTCACGCGTGGCGATGCGGGTCGCCACCAGGGCTGCGCCCAGCGCGACGACGTCAGCGGCCATGTGGCCGGCATCACTGAGCAGGGCCAGCGACCCCGAGAGCAGGCCTGCGACGAGCTCCACGACGAAGAAGCCGGCCACCAGTCCGAACGCGAGGCGCAGGCGCCAGCGGTGCGTCGCCCCGGCGTGGCCGTGGCCGTGGCCGTGGCCGAGAGACGACACGGTGTCATCGGATCGCATGATCAGACGCTACGTCGCTGGGCAACCAGGAGCAGCAAGGTGCGGGCGAGTCCGAGCACCGACCCGTAGGGGTGGGGGCCCACGTGAGCCGTGCGAACCGCGACCGGTTGCGCGGTGTAACCCCGCGACACCTCCGGCGTTGTAGGGGGGCGTGACGACCACGCTGAAGGTCTTGGCGACCGCCTTGGTGCTGTACCTCCTGCTCGGAGCCTGGTTCGCGGCCGGTGCGCAGCCGCAGCAGCTGTGGGCGTGCCCGGCCCCCCAGGAGCCGCACGGCGAGATCCTGCACCACCGTCGGCTCTCACCCGAGTGTCAGCCGACGGTCACGACGCGCGACCGGGTGGAGCAGTTCACGGCGGCCATGGTCTTCGGCATTCCGTTCACGATCATCAAGGCCGTCAACGGAGGCGACTGACGACTCGTCGGAGGCTAGGTCCGGACCCGCACTCTCGCCTCCCCGGCCCCCCGGCTGGTTCGGCGAGTGACGAACGCTGCGGCAGCCGTCGTGACCGGCACGGCGGAGATGAGGCCGATCGTCCCCACCATGCTTCGCACCAGCTCGGTGGCCACGAGCTGGTCGGACAGCACCTGCCCGATCGGGTCGTCAAGCGCCACCACGAGGACGAGCAGTGGCAGCGAGGCTCCGGCGTAGGCGAGCACGATGGTGTTGATGACCGAGGCGATGTGTGCTCGTCCGACGCGGATGGCGGCTCGGTAGAGGGTTCCCGTGCTGTAGTCAGGGTTGGCCTCGGCCAGTTCCTGGACGGTGGCGGCCTGGGTGACCGTCACGTCGTCGAGGACGCCGAGGGAGCCGATGAGGATGCCCGCCAACAGCAGGCCACGCAGGTTGACGCCGTGCAGCTGGCCGACAGCGAACGAGCTGTCATCGGCAGCTCCGGCGAGCTGCATCGTCTGCACGGCAACCACGGACAGGACCCCGGTGATGAGCAGGCTGACGATGGTGCCCGCCACGGCGACGGTGGTGGTTCGACCGATGCCGTGGGTGAGGTACAGCACGACCAGCACGATGGCGGCGCACCCGACGATCGCGACGGCCAGCGGCGGCTTGCCGTCGAGGATGGCCGGGATCACGAACCCCAGGATGACGGCGAACGTGAAGGCCAGCCCCAGCAGCGCGGAGACCCCGCGCCACCGCCCGAACGCCACCACGGCCAGCACGAACGCACCGGCGAGCACCCACAGCTGGGTGCCCCGCAGGTGGTCGACGATGGCGTACTGGGTGCCCGGCGGGTTGCCCGCCGAGTAGGACAGCGCGACCTCGTCGCCCACCGCGACGCTCGGCGCGCCGGTGCCGGTCGGGAGGGGCACCGTGACCGTGCTGCCCTCGCCGTCGCCGGTGGTCAGGCGCACCTGGGTCGTGCCGCAGGGACCCTGCGGGGCTGGTGCCCCTCCGGGACTCCCGGTCGGTCGCTGCGGGCAGGGCTGTTGCGCGATGCTGGCCACCACGCCCTCGACCTGCTGGGCACTGCCGCCGGGCGCCTCCACCGAGCCGTCCGGCCAGAGCCACACCATGGCGAGCGCGACGAGGATGAGCAGCGCACCGACGCCGGCCAGGACCTTCGGAGGGGTCGGGCCGTCACCGCGATGTCTGTGGGCGTGCCGTCCTGCCACGTCGATGAGTCCTCTCGGCGGGGTTTCCGGGTGAGTCATCCTCCCCTGCCGCCGAGGGCACCCGCAAAGCGGCCCGGGCCTTCGGCACCCCTCGAGACCCTCATCGGTGGGTGGTGGTGCAGGCAGCGCTCTCGCACCCGCAGCCCCTGACAGCTCCGGGTGGCCGGGCTGGTCAGGACGAGTGGATCGAGGCGGCTCTGGCGCGTCGCGGCCTCGCCCACGGTGCACCTGCCACCACCAGCGGCGTCAGTGCCCCACAGAGCAGCGCCACCGTGTCTGGCGTGCCGCCCCTGGTGAGCCAGGCAGCTGCAGCGAGGAGGCTCAGGGCGGCCACCACGAGGACCAGCAGTGAAGGCACCCAGGCCTGGTGGCGGCCGTGCCGCGTCCGAACCAGCCGCACGCTGCTGCCAGCGACCAGCACGACGAGCGCGGTGCCAGCCCCGACGAGGTAGTCCTGCACGCCGCGAGGTTGCTGGGCCTGCGCCGCCCACAGGACCAAGGTCATCGCGCCACAGCCCAGGGCAAGGGCATCCACGAGGTGCGACAGGGCACGGCGGCGTGGCGCCTCAGGCCGGTCGCGGTCTTGCCGGCGCTGCGGGATGTGGTCCCAAGCGGCCTGGGCAAGGCGGTGCTGGCTGAACCAGGCAACGGCGCCGGTGGTCAGCACGGCGAGGGTGGGCGCCAGCCACGTTCCGGTGGCGGCCCACATGACGGACCCCAGGAGGAACAGGGCGCAGCCGCTGCCGGCCAGGGAGAACAGCCAGGCCCGCCGCCACAGGTCTCGTGCCTGCGGGACGTCATCGGGGTGGACCAGGGGCTGAACGGCCGGGTCCGGAAGCGGAACGGTCTCCTGCATCATGGCTGCCTCCAGGGGCTGGTCCGGATGAACGGTGGGCGGTCGACCTCGCGGGCGATGTCGTAGACCTTCTGCCGGGACACTCCCAGGGCCTCGGCGACGGCCACCGCGCTGTACTCGTCGAGCAGCTCCCTCACGGCCCGCGACCTGACGGCGGCGGCCCGCGTGCCCAGGTGGGCCGCAAGGGCGCCCACCTCCGCCGCGAGCAGTGCGACGGTGAGCGGGCCGCCGACCTGCTGGGCCCACTCGGCTTCGTCAGAGGTCGCCTGTTCGTGGAGGGCGTCGCCGGCGTCGCGCAGCGCGGTCAGGACGTCCTTCGGGGTCAGCCCGGCACCCTGCAGCCGGGCGAGCACGCCCGCCGTGCCGGGGTCGGCTGGGTCGCGGTAGGCAGGAAGCGCGTCCCACCCCGGCAGGTGCCCGGCGGGCTCCGCGGCTGTCGAGGCGGGCGAAGTGTCACCCCCGGGTTGACGCTCCATGTGCTCCACGGTGACGGCGCGAGCCGCGATGTGTCAACCCCCCGGTGACAACAGACCTGTCACCGCGCTCGATGCGGGAGGGCCCCGGGGCCGCACGGACCCCGAGCGTTTGCGGTACCTGCGGGTACGTCAGTTTGCGTTGTCGATCAGGGGTCGGGATGGCGGATGGCGGCACCACCTTCACCGCGCCGATCCAGAGCCTCGACGCCAACGGCACCTGCGACATCCTCAACCTCGACCTGGGCCCTCTGGACCTGAACCTTCTCGGGCTCCAGATCGACCTCGCGCCAGTGGTTCTGGACATCACGACGGCGCAGGGGGCAGGCAACCTGCTCGGCAACCTCGTGTGCGCTGTCGCGGGCCTGCTCGACGGGAACGGTGCACTGACCGGCATCTCCGCCCTGCTCAACCGCCTGCTGACCGGCCTGGGGCTCTGACCCGAGCCAGTCCAGGTGTCGCAGTGGCGCCCGGGGTTCCCCGGGCGCCACTGCGCTTGTGCCGATTCAACGCGGCGTATTCGTCTCATTCGAAGGGAAGTGCCGCGCCAGGCTGACGTCGGGAGGGTCACCCGCCGGATCTCAGCCGGTACCGAACGAACCTCCAGCTCTCGACGTGACCAGCCGCTGACCGGTGGCGGCGACGACCTCGAGGGTCTTCCCGCTGCCCGTCGCGTCGAGCGCCTGGATGTCGGAGGCTCCCGCCTTCGTGGTCTGCCACGTCCTGCCGGTGTCCGTGCTCAGGTGGAGCCGACCTTCCGGGGACAGTCCCGCAACCGTCTGGCCGTCGGCCCAGTCGACGAACAACAGGAGCGGAGCACCCTTCACCGGCGCCCAACGCCGGCCGCCGTCGTCGGAGCCCATAAGCCCGTCGGCGGTGGTGGCAAGGACTCGTCGAGCATCGGGTGAGATGGCGAGGCTCCTCGGCGGTGAGGCGAGGTCGCCGGTCTCCCAGGTACGGCCGTCCGTGGTGGTGCGCACGGTCCCGTCGAACCCGAGGACGCGTTCCGGGGTCGCGGCGAGGGCGTGGAAGTCCGATGAACCCCCGCGGGAGAGCACCGTCCAGGACCGACCGCCGTCACGGCTCTCGAGCAGACCCGCTGGCTGCGGCAGGTCCACGCCGGGTCCGGGGTGGCCAGAGGCGTAGTAGTGGCCGGGCCCTGCCACCGTGAACCCCATGAGGTCGATGGTGGGGCCGACCTTGCGTGGCTCGCCCTTCCCGTAGACGTAGAGCCCCTCGTGCGTCGCGACGAGGACGTCTCCGGTGACGGGCTCGCGGGCCACGGCGTGGACGTGGGCCGACGACAGTGCCCGCGCCGTCGGTGTGGCTGGGGGCTTTGCGGTGGTGGTGGCTGGGGCGGAGCTCGGGGCCAGGGGCGCGGTCACGCGCGGGGACGGCACCGCAGTGGCGCCGGTCGCCGCTGTCCCCTGGCTCGCGCACGCCGAGAGCCCCAACGAGGCCGCACCGGCGGCCAGCGCGGTCAGGGCCAGAGCGACCGGGCGACGTGGCCTGACGGCGCTCACCTGAGCAGGCCCTGCATGGTGGTGATCTCCTTCTCCTGCCCCTCCACGACCGCCTGCGCCAAGGCCTTGACCTCGGGATCCTCGGTCGAGGCCAGGACGTCCTCGGCCATGGTGATGGCGCCCTGGTGGTGCTCGATCATCATCTCCAGCCACAGGCGGTTGAACTCGGCGCCCTGTGCCGACTCCAGCGATGCCATGTCCTTCTCGGACATCATGCCGCTGGCCCCGTGGTCCATCGGAGCCGAGGTCGGGGCCCCCCACGCGCTCAGCCAGCCGTTCATCGTCTCGATCTCCGGGTCCTGGGCGGCCTTGATCTGCTGGGCCAGGCCCTCGACCTCCGGGGACGTCGAGGGGTTCGCCAACGCGAGGTCGGCCATCTCGACGGCCTGCTGGTGGTGGGGGATCATCATCTGCGCGAACATCACGTCGCCCGCCCGGCCACCAGAGCTCGACTGCGCCGAGGTCGCGCTGGAACTTCCGTGACCGTTCATCCCACCCATGGACTGCGAGTCGTCCGCGTCGGAGCCGCAGGCGCCGAGGGCGAGGACGGTGACGAGGCCGGCACCGGCCAAGGTGAGGGATCGCTTGGTGTTGAACACAGGTGGTTCACTCCTTTGGAGGGCGTGGAGGATCGGCGCGGTGGGCCCCACTCTGGACGTGACGCCTGGGCCGATTCGTAGGTGTTTGCTGAAGATTCGATGAAGATGGCGGTGCGGTTGGGTCGCCGGCGCTCGGTCAGTGACTTCGGTGAACGGCTAACCCAGGTGGCCGGCCGGCACCGGTGCGCGTTGCTCCGCCCCCTGGCTCGCCGGAGCCGGCGGTTCGGGGAGGCTGAGCCGCTTCAGGAGGAGAGCGTTGACAGCCACGATGACGCTCGAGCCCGACATCGCCAGCGCCGCCATCTCCGGCCGCAGCACCAGGCCTAGTGACGGCTCGAAGACACCAGCGGCGATCGGCAGGGCGACGGCGTTGTAACCCACCGCCCAGCCGAGGTTCTGGCGCATCTTCCGCAGCGTGCCGCGCCCGATCCTCAGCGCCGTGGGGACATCGAGGGGGTCCGAGCGCATCAGCACCACGTCAGCGGTCTCGATGGCGACATCCGTCCCCGCGCCGATGGCGATGCCGAGGTCTGCCTGCGCAAGGGCAGGGGCGTCGTTGACGCCGTCACCGACCATGGCGACCCGCCTGCCGGCCTGCTGCAGCTCGGCGACCTTGGCGGCCTTCTCGCCGGGAAGGACCTCGGCGATGACGGTGTCGATGCCCAGCTGGCCCGCGATGCGGCGTGCGGTGGCCTCGTTGTCCCCACTGAGCATGACCACCTCGACGCCGAGCTCGTGCAGCGCCTCCACGGCCTGCGCGGAGGTCTCTCGCGCGGCATCGGCCAGGCCGATGACCCCGACACCGCGACCGTCCACGGCTACCAGCACGGCGGTGCGGCCCGAGTCGGCAAGCTCGTCGCGACGGGCCAACAGGGTGCCCATCTCGACGCCCTCCTGCGCCATGAGCTTGCGGTTGCCGACCACGACCGTCCGGCCGCCCACCTCACCGACTGCCCCATGCCCTGGGACGTTGCGGAAGCGCGACGGCGCGGTGACCGCGACACCCCGCTCCGCGGCATACCGGACGATCGCACCGGCGAGCGGGTGCTCGGACTCGTGCTCGACGGAGGCGACCAGTGACAGCAGCTGCGCCTCGTCGATCCCGTCGACGATGACGTCGGTCACCTCGGGCTCGCCCTTGGTCAGCGTCCCCGTCTTGTCCATCACGACGGTGTCGATGCGAGCCGACGCCTCGAGCGCAGCAGCGTTCTTGACCAGGACGCCCCGCTTCGCGCCGAGACCGGTGCCGACCATGATCGCCGTCGGCGTGGCCAGGCCCAGCGCGTCGGGGCAGGTGATCACGACGACCGTGATGGCGAACAGCAGCGCGGTCTCCACGCTGGCCCCCGACCAGAGCCACACGAGGAACGTTCCAAGGCCTCCGACCAGGGCGACCAGCACGAGCCAGAAGGCGGCCCGGTCGGCGAGCCGTTGCCCGGGCGCCTTCGAGTTCTGCGCCTCCTGGACGAGGGCGACGATCTGGGCCAGGGCGGTGTCCGAGCCGACCTTCGTCGCGCGGACGCGCAGGGTGCCGGTGGTGTTGATCGACGCGCCGATGACCTCCGACCCCGGCGACTTGGCGACGGGAAGGCTCTCCCCGGTGACCATCGACTCGTCGATCTCCGAGACGCCCTCCTCGACGACGCCGTCGACCGGCACCTTGCCGCCGGGCCTGACCAGCAGCAGGTCGCCGGCCCGCACCTCGGCGGTGGGCACCTCCACCGGCTGGCCCTCGCGGAGCACAGTGGCCATGGGTGGGGCGAGGTCCATCAGTGCCCGGATGGCGTCGTTCGCGCCACCCCGGGCCCGCATCTCGAACCAGTGGCCCAGGAGCACGAAGGTGGTCAGCATGGCCGCGGCCTCGTAGAAGACCTCACCGCCTCCCGTGAGGGTCACGCCCACGCTGTACAACCAGCCCGCTGCGACCGCCACGGCGACGAGCACCATCATGTCGAGCGTGCGGTTGCGCAGAGCACGGAACGCTCCGTCGAAGAAGATCCAGGCGGAGTAGAACACCACGGGCAGGCTGAGCAGCAGCCCGAAGACGTCGTCGCGCAGGCCGAACGGCGCCGGCACGGTGAACCCGAGCATGTCCCGACCCATGGGCGACCAGAGCGTGATCCCCAGCGTCATGACGGCGGCGACGACGAACCGGTTGCGCATGTCGCGGACCATGTCGTCCATCGACATCCCCGCGTGACCGCCGTGGCCCATCACCTCGTGCGCCGTGTGCTCTCCGTGCCCCGATACAGGAGCTCCATGGGTATGCCGCGGGGCGGCTTCGAGCGCTGTGTGACCCTGGTGCGTGGCCGGCTCCTCCATCGGCTCGCAGACGTGGTTCGGCACCGACCGACCCGCGCAGTGGTAACCGCAGTCACGCACCCACGAGGCGAGATCGGTGACCGACGTGACGTCGGCGTCGAACGTGACCGACGCCGTCTGGTTGGCCGCGTTCGCTTCCACGGCTTCCACACCCGGGCGGCGGAGCAGGGTCTTCTCGATCGCCCGCTCGCTGCTCGCCCAGTGCAGGCCGCCCACGTGCAGGACGGTGGTCTGGCTCATGACGCCCTCATTTCCTCGTCGGGGTGCATGACCACGTCAACAGCATACCCCCACCCGGTATTCCGAGCGGTCGGCGACCTGGCGTCAGGCCTGGTAGGAGAGCGTCGTCATCATGCCCGCCTCCGCGTGGTAGATGTTGTGGCAGTGGGTCGCCCACTGGCCCGGGTTGTCAGCGTCGAGGTCGACGGTGATGGCCTGCATGGGCCGGACGATGACGGTGTCCTTGCGGACACCCGTCCCGTTGAGGGCGAAGGTGTGGCCGTGGACGTGCATCGGGTGGAACATCATCGACATGTTGCGGAACCGCAGCCGCAGTCGTTCGCCCTGGCTGACGTCGAGGGGGTCGGCATCTGGAAAGGTCTTGCCATTGAGCGTCCACCGGTAGGACGCCATCGACCCGCTCAGCAGCAGGTCGTGCGTGCGCTCGACCCGTCGGTCGGCAAGCCGCGCCTCCGGGGCGACCTGGAGGTCGGTGACCGTGACGACCCGCCCGTCGAGCTCCGCAGGTCGGGCCGAAGCCGGCGGTGGCGTGCCGGCTGAAGTGCGCACCACGGCGAGACCCTGCCCCTGCTTGCCCTCGGCAGCAGCGACCAGCGGGAAGACGCCGTCTTGCAGGATGAAGCGGACGTCGTAGCGCTCGCCCATCCCCACCAGCAGCGCGTCGCCCTCGAAAGGCTGCACCGGGAAGCCGTCCGTGTGGGTCACGGTCAGCCGGTGCCCACCCAGGGCGACCCGGAAGGCGGTGTCGCTGCCGGCGTTGACGATGCGCAGACGCACCCGTTGGCCCGCCTTGCCCGACAGGCTGGCCGGCGAGGTGGGGACCCTGCCGTTCACGAGGTAGTGCGGGTACACCACGTCGCCGGCTCCGCCCAGCAGGGGGGAGGTCAGGGACTCCCCCATGCCCCCCATGCCCCCCATGCCCCCCATGCCCATGGACCCGTGGCCCATCCCTCCCATCCCACCCATGCCTCCGTGCCCCATCCCGTTCGAGGCCCCGCCGGCCTGGAGGCCCGCGAGGACGTCGTCGGGGGTGCGACCGGTTCCGTCGACCCAGTCGTCGAGCACGACGACCCACTCGAGGTCGTAGTCGCCCGGCTCCGCGGGGTCGTCGACGACGAGCACGCCGTGCAGGCCCCGGTCGAGCTGGACACCGCTGTGGGGGTGGTAGAAGTACGTGCCCGGGTCGGGAGCAGTGAACTCGTACAGGAACCGCGCACCGGCACCGATGGGCCTCTGCGTCATGCCAGGCACGCCGTCCATGTCGTTGCGCAGCGCGACACCGTGCCAGTGGATGCTGGTGTCCGCCGGTAGGCGGTTGTCCACGCTCACCCGCAGCAGGTCACCGGCCGTGGCGCGGATGAGCGGGCCGGGCACGGACTCGCCGTAGGCCCAGGTGCCCACCACGACTCCGCCGAGGTCGACCGTGGTCTCCTTCGGGGAGAGCACCGCGCTGACCGTGCGCTGGCCTGCGATGCGACGCGCTGCCTCCGCCCGTCGCACGCTCTCCGACGTGGCGGCGACCGCATTCCTGGGAGTGCTGCACCCTGAGAGCCCCGCCAGGGCCAGCGCCCCGGCAGCGGAGCCGAGCAGGAGCGAGCGACGGCTGATCGAGGACTGGTGGCTGATCGAAGACACGAGGCCTCCTCGGTGTCGGCGCGTGGGCGCCTCAATGGACGGAGTGCAGGACCTGGCTGCGCTGGCGGTACTCGTCGGCGTCGATCTCTCCTCGCGCGAAACGCTCCTCGAGGATGCGCTGGGCGCTGTCCTCGTCCCGCTGACCCGACCGGGACCCGCCATCGCGGGACCCGCCGTCCCGGGTGCCGCGGAAGAGGGCGACGATCCCGAAGACCACGACCGCCCAGAAGGCCACCGTCGTCACCGACATCAGGAGCCATCCGCCCCAGCCCATACCGTTGTTCCACATCATCTTTCTCACCTCTCTTGGTCGTTGTCTTCAACGCTGCACCGTGACCACCGGCACGGCCGTGGAGGTTCCATGAAGGTTCGCTGTAGATGCCGCTGGCCGCGGCCTGGGATGCTCGTGGTCTGCGCGGGCGCCTGACACCATGTGGGTCGTGGCCGCGACTTCCCGCTCCGACGACCCGACACCGAGGTCAGATCGCTCCGGCGCCGCGCCTCGCAACGGTCTGAGGGCGCTGGTGGTGGAAGACGATGTCCACCTGGCCTCCCTGGTCGGCACCTACCTCGAGCGGGAGGGGTTCGAGGTCGCGCTGAGCCACGACGGGGTGGACGCGGTGCAGCAGGCACGCGAGGTGGACCCGGACATCGTGGTGCTCGACCTCGGGCTGCCCCGCCTGGACGGGATCGAGGTCTGCCGCCGGCTTCGCACCTTCTCCGAGGCCTACGTCGTGATGCTCACCGCCCGCACCGACGAGGTCGACACGCTGGTCGGTCTCTCGGTCGGCGCCGACGACTACATGACCAAGCCCTTCAGCCCCCGCGAGCTCGTGGCACGCCTGCGGGCGATGTTGCGCCGCCCCCGGCCTCTGGGCGGCGGGGCGCCGGAGACTGCCGGCCTCCGTCGATTTGGCGCGCTGGCCATCGACCCGGTCGGACGGGACGTCTGGTTGGGGCAGGAGCCGGTCGCACTGACGCGCACCGAGTTCGACGTGCTCGCGGCCCTCTCCGATCGGCCGAGAATGGCCTTCTCCCGGCGCCAGCTCGTCGACGCCGTCTGGGGTGAGACGTGGGTGGGCGACGAACATCTCGTCGACGTTCACATCGGGCACCTGCGCCGCAAGCTCGGCGACGACGCCACCGAGCCCCGGTTCATCAGGACGGTACGCGGCGTGGGCTACCGGATGGGGACCGGCGAGTGACAACCCAGCACCTGCCGACACCGACCAGAAAGCGCGGCAGCCTGGCGGCGAGGCTGCTCGGCGCGCAGACGCTGGTCCTCCTCGGCAGTGCAGTCACGTCGTGGGTCGTCGCGTCCGTGGTCGCCCCCGGCATCTTCCACACCCATCTCGAGCGGGCCGGTGTGTCGCACACGGCCTCGGAGACCCTCCACGTCGAGCGCGCCTTCACCGACTCGCTCCTCATCGCCCTCGGCGTCGCCCTCGTGACGTCGGTCCTGATGGCCTTCGGCGTCACGGCATACTTCACCCGGCGGGTGCAGCGTTCCACCGCAGCAGTCGCCGCCTCGGCAGCTGACATCGCCGCCGGCCAGTACGGCGCACGAGTCCCCCGTCCCGGGCTCGGGTCCGAGTTCGACGTGCTGGCCACGACCATCAACGAGCTCGCCGCACGGCTCGGCGACGTGGAGACCACCCGGCGCCGGATCCTGGCAGACCTGGCCCACGAGATGCGCACCCCGCTGGCGAGCATCGAGGCGCACCTGGAAGCCGTGGAAGATGGTGTACGCGAGCTCGACGCCGCCACGCTGGCGGTGCTGCGGGATGGCACCCAGCGACTGCACCGCCTGGCTGAGGACGTCAGCGCCGTCTCGCACGCGGAGGAGGGACGGCTCGAGTCCCGCCCGGTGCGGACGCGGCCCCAGGCGCTCCTGGAGGCAGCCGCCGCTGCCGCAAGAGACTCCTACGACGCCAAGGGAGTCGCCCTCGTCGTCGGTCGCGACACCACCGGAGGTCAGGTCCTGGTCGACCCGCAGCGGATGGCACAAGTGCTGGGCAACCTTCTGGACAACGCCCTGCGTCACACCCCACCCGACGGTACCGTCACGCTCACCGTGCACCAAGCGGACAGGCGGTGGGTCGAGCTGGAGGTGCTCGACACCGGTGAGGGCATCGACCCGGAGCACTTGCCTCACGTGTTCGAGCGCTTCTACCGCGCCGACCCAGCCCGGGCTCGGTCCCGCGGCGGGAGCGGCATCGGTCTCACCATCAGTCGAGCCCTCGTCGAGGCACACGGCGGTGGTATCTCTGCCGCCAGTCCGGGGCCGGGCCGGGGAGCCGCCTTCACCGTGCGGCTGCCTGTCGCCGTCGAGCAATGACGTTCACGGCGCGGGGTCGCCCACACCGCTTCAGGCGCACTTGATTGGGCTTGCCGCCGTACCGCACCGACCCCCGTTGCACCAGCCGGGCGACTGTCGCGGCCAGGTCCGCGGCGCCTCGTCGCCCCGCTCCTGGGTCAGCCGCGTGTACCCGGTGAGATCGAGGAAGCAGATCGCAGGAGGTCTCTCGAGCCTGCTGCGGATGCCGGCCTTGGCCATCAGGGCCTCGAAGCCCTCAATGAGGTTGGCGGTCCAGGCCCGCGCCTGCTGCGCGTGGTAAAGGGCGAGGACGGCGTGCTCCGCGAGCGGGGTGCTGCGATCGGCCAGCTCGACGTTGGAGAGATCCTCCCAGCCCTTCCCTGCTGCCAGGGCCGGCTCGATCACCTCGGAGTTCCACCACCCGGCCTCGGCCTGGGCGATGCGGTGCGTGCTGTCGCCATAGACGCGGAGCAGCTGCTCGATGGCGGTGGACCTGAAGCCGGCATCGACCTGCAGCTGGAGGAACGGCACGACCGCCATCTCGTCCTCACGAAGGCGGTCATCCGGCGCCGGTGGCGCAGAGCCGGTCGCTTCCGGACGCTCGTCAAGAGCTCGAGGGGCACCCCGGTGCGATCGCTGACCTGCCTGAACGTCTCGCCGCCGAGGGCGGCAAAGCGTACGCCGCGGGACGTGGTGCAGGCCTCCCGTGAGCGCATCGAGGTGGCGTCCACAGGAGCGGTTTCCGACCTCCCCGCGGAGCTCGGCCGGGTGGCCAGCGATCTCGAGGCCGCGGTGGCGGCGGTGTTCCCCCTGGCGCTATCGCCTGCCCACAACACGCCAAGCTGAGAAGCCGCCGCATTCGGGTCATCCGTGGCAGGTGAGGCGCCCGACCCCTCGGTGTGCCGAACTGGTAACCAACAGCACACCGGCCGAGCACACGGGGGAAGACCATGGACTCGATCACGACCAGCTTCGGTGAAGTTCTGCTCTGGAGCTTCTGGTTCTTCATCTGGATAGCCGCTCTGATGGTGTGGTTTCGCTGCCTTGTCGACCTCTTCAGCGACAGTTCGCTCAGCGGGTGGGCGAAGGCCGGCTGGGTCGTCCTGCTCGTCTTCGTGCCCTGGCTGGGTGCGCTCATCTACATCATCGCTCGGGGCCGGAGCATGACGGCTCGGCAGATGGCGGCGGCCTCCCAACGGCAGGAAGAGCAAGACCGGTACATCAAGCAGGTCGCGAACACCTCGCAGGCCCCGGTCGACCAGATCGCGAGCGCTCAGGCGCTGCTCAGCTCCGGAGCGATCACCCGGGCCGAGTTCGACAGCCTCAAGGCCAAGGCCCTGGCCTGACCGGGCAACGCGTGTTCCCTCACGGATAGGTCGCCTCCCGTGCCCGGCACTGACCGCGACAGGCCACCAACGGCAACGCCCCCGGCTGCCGTGGAGGAAGCCCAGGCGGGGTCTGCTGAGTCCTCGACGCAATCTGCCACTCGAGACGTGCACGCGGCTGAACTCAGTGATCCGGCGGACCGACCGATGACGGCGGTCGCGACGCGGACGGGTGCCTCTCAGTTCCTCAGCTGGGTCCCCCGTCTCGGAGTATGGGCGTGGAGCTTCGTCGGCTTCGTGGCTGCGACGTTCATCGTGGTCGCTGCTCTGGCCGCCGTGAACGAGATCGTTCTCCCACTGACTTTTGCCGCAGTCCTCGCCGTCGTGTTCAGACCTTGGGCCCGCGTGCTCCAACGTCACCAGCTGAAGCCCAGCATCGCGGCAGGCGCTGTCGTGCTCGGACTGTTGGGCCTGGTCACACTCGTGACGGTGGCCACGGTGCAGGGGGTCCTCGCGCAGATGCAGCAGATCGGGACCTCGGTCAACGCGGCCGTCGATGAGGCTGCTCTGTCCTCGCTCGACCCGGCCTCGATGGAAACCCTGCGGGCGGCGGTCATCGACCTCGCTCCTGCGGTGCAGGGTGGGTTCCTCAACGTCCTGGTCTCTGGCGTCAGCACGGCAATCGGCTTCGCGAGCGGGCTGATCCTCGGCACGCTGATCATGTACTACCTGCTGAAGGACGGCGCCGAACTACGGCGTTCTCTCGTCGCCTGGTTCGACCCGCAGCTCCACGAGGACATCGACAGCTTCATCAGTGACTCGTGCCGAACCCTGCGCGACTACGGTCGCGGACGGACCGTCATGTCGGCCATCGTGGCCGCTGTCATCGGTCTGGTGAGCCTCGTCCTGGGGCTTCCTCTCGTGTTCACGATCGTGGTGGTGAACTTCATCGGCGGCTACATCCCGTACATCGGGGCCTTCCTCGGTGGCGGACTGGCCGTGATCGTCGCCCTCGGCGACCGCGGCCTGGGAGCGGCTGCCGTCATGCTGGCGGTGGTCCTGGCTGCGAACCTGGCGCTCGAGAACTTCGTCGAACCCAGGGTCATGGGCCGAAGCCTCGACATCCATCCGCTGATCGTCCTGGTCGTCACGGCCCTGGGCGGCGTGGTCGGCGGCATCGTCGGCCTCATTCTTGCGGTGCCTGTCACGGTCATCACCGCCAGTGCCATCTCCCGTCTTCGCTCCGGAGGCTTCTTCGCCCAGGTGGCCGATCGCGCAGAACCCGCCGTGCGACGCATCCTGGGTTGAGCGGCCAGCGCCATGGTGCAGGCGCGCACAAAGGAATCGGGCGTGGCGGTTGGCTCCGTCACCGATGCGCCAAACACCGGACAAGCGCCGACTCCGAGCATCAGCGAAGGCTCCGCCTGTCCTCCGATCGCAACCTTGATCCCGGGCGGCCTCCTCACAACGGGTCTCTTCGCCGCGCCGGTCACCAGCGGCGCGATGGGTTCACCGCTGCCACGTTCCTTCACGGTCGAAAACCGCCCTCGACAGGACCGAGTCGAGGAGCGATCCAATGGCCGCGCCAATGAGGAGGTTGATGACCGCCGCGCAGATCTGGACCACCACGTCGCCGCCTCGTGTGAAGGGCAGGACCATCGCTCCTGCTGTCAGCAGGCCGACGATCCACGAGAAGAACGACCGAGGTGTAGGCGTCGTCAGGGACAGGACGTGAGCCAGAGCGGTCGCGCCGATGGCCGACACGGCCGCGGTGAGGGCGTAGTTCGCCACGAAGACGTCGGTCACGTTGACTGCCGCTACCGCCCCGGCGACGTCGATGTCCAGCACCGCGCGACAGACCAAAGTGCCGAGCCAGGCGATCAGTGCCGCCACGCCCGCCGTGGCCTGGCCGCCTGCCCATAGTCGCTTCCAGTCCAGGACGACCGTGCGTTGTCTCACCATGACTCGGTCAGGACCTTGGATCCGTGGGCAGCACTAGCAGCGGGGCCCCAAGCGCCTGAGCCGCCGCGGTGCAGTTTCAAGCCACTCTCGAAAAGCATCACGCTAGCACCACTCTTCGCGAACAAGCCGCGATCCCTCCCTCTGCCCTTCTAGGTCGGTCACTCGCCGCCATCTGGGCCGGGTGACCTCTATGTCGGCGCCATCAAGGCCTACTTGCGTGGGCCGCGTAGCGTCTGAGGAAGAGCGCCTCGGCCAGGGCAAGCCTGTCGACCCCAGGGCGGGACGAGCGACCGTCCGATCCCTTCTGCCGGTGTGGCTCGAGGAGCGCGACGCGGCGCTGGTACGGCTGGTCCCCCACTCACTGGCCGCGCTGTCGCTCTACGCCGTGCCCGACCGGGAGGTCAGCCGGGCGCTGATCACGCTCACCCAGGACGGGCTGGCCGAGGCGTCGGTGCGGCGGCTCCGGGCGTCGCTCTCGTCGTTCTTCGCCTGGGCGGTGCGAGAGCGGCTGATCTTGGTCAACCCGGTGCTGCGGACACGGGTGCCCAAGGTCGGCGGTCCCCGCACCGAGATGTATCCGTTCGGCGAGGAGGACCTCGAGCGCATCCACGTCGTGGCGGCAGAGAGGGACCAGCGACTGGCCGACATCCTGCTCATCGCCGGCTGGACCGGGCTGCGGTGGTCGGAGCTGCGGGCCGTGCGGGTCCGCGACTTCGTCGAGGTCCCGATGCCGACGCTGGTGGTCCAGCGGGCCGAGCCGGAAGGCGTCGAGACCAAGACGACCAAGTCCGGTCGGTCGCGGCGGGTGCCGGTGGCCGACCGAGTGCTGCCGCTGGTCCGCTCGATGGCGGCGGGGCGGGAGGCTGATGCTCCCCTGTTCGTCACCTCCTCAGGGCACCGGCCGCACTCAACGGCGTTCAAGCGAACGCTCGGCTGGTCGACCTTGACGGAGGCCCGGCGGATCCACGATCTGAGGCACACCGCGGCCTGCCTGTGGCTGGCCCGCGGCGTCGACCCGGGCACCGTGCAGGCGTGGATGGGGCATGCGTCGATCGCGGCGACGAACCTCTACCTGCACCACCTCGGCACGCCAGCGACCGGGCCGGACTGGAGCGTCTCAACGCTCGGGGGCACGCCGGGGGCACGGCCCTGGAGGTGCGGTCGGAATGACAAAGGAAGAACCCCGCCCAACCTGGCTCGTTTGCGCTGGTCAGACGGGGTTTCCGTCGGGTGGAGCTGAGGGGAGCCCTCGTCCCTCGTTCCTCGCTCCTCCTCCCGAATCCCCCCATACACATCCAGAGAACGAAGAAGGACCGGACGAAAAGCGTGTCCGGTCCTTCTTCGTTCTGTGGAGCTGAGGGGATTCGAACCCCTGACCTTCTCATTGCGAACGAGACGCGCTACCAACTGCGCCACAGCCCCTCGATGCGGACGAAACTGTAACACCCGGCGAGAGCGGACAACCAACCGGCTCACGCGCGCGCGGCGCGCATCACCGTCTGCCCGGTGTCGACCCGGCGGATCTCCACGGCCGCGATCTCCTCGGGCGCCAGCGGCGTCCGTGCCGTGGGGCGCATGACCCGGTTCGGCCCGGCCGTCCAGGTCTTCTCCAGCTCGGCGTTGCCCTCGCGGTCGACGACCCAGATGGCGTAGTCCGCCCAGGCCGCCTCGGGGTCGTACCCCGTGGGGCCGGTGGTCGCGTACTGGCACTCCACCCTCAGCTCGGTGCCGGTGCCCGACCGTGCGACGTCGAGGACCGCGGTCATGGTGGACGGCGCAACAGCGGTGAAGGCCAGCCGCACGGGCCCCTGCGTCACATTCGTCAGCGGTGGCCGGCCGGTGTCGGCCTCCATCGACGACAGCGCGTAGCCGCCGAGCCCCCCGACGACCAGAGCCGAGGCGGCCGCAACCGCCGGCACCAGCCAGGCCCTCCGCCGCGGCACCGGCTCCGGCGAGAGCTCGGGCATCAGCGAGGCCGGCGGCGGCACCGTCAGCGGGCCCTCGTCCGGGGCACCCACGGTGAGCGCCTCGTGGGCGGGCACCTGGGCGAGCAGCCCCGGCATACCGGCGAGCTCGGCGACCGCCCCCCGGCACGACGGGCACTGCGCGAGGTGCTCCTCGTACTCCTGCCGCTCGGCGGCGGACAGTGCCCCGAGCACGTAGGCGGCGTCCCACTCGGCGTAGCGGTCACCTGGTCTCATGGCCGCGTCACTCCCCTCTCCTGCAGGGCCAGGCGCAGGCTGCGCAGCCCGTAGTGCAGACGCGACTTCACGGTGCCCGCCGGGATCCGCAGCGCCTCCGCGATCTCGGCCACGCTCCTGCCCTCGTAGTAGGCGGCGGCGATCACCTCGCGGTGCTCGGACGACAGGGCCCCGAGCGCGTCGGCGATCAGCCACCGGTCGAGCACCTCGCTCGTCCGGTCCGCCACCGACTGCTCCGCGACCTCGGCGGCGTCGACCTCGTGACGCAGGGCCGCACTGCGCCACCGGTCGACCACGATGTGCCGGGTCACGGTGAACAGCCAGGCGCGCGCTGCGGCGTCGCTGCGCTCGGCCAGGCCGGGATCGCGCCAAGCCCGCAGCAGCGCCTCCTGCACGACGTCCTCGGCGACCTGGGGGTCATGCGTCAACCGCAGCGCGAAGCGCCAGAGCTCGGGCGCGTGCCGGTCGTGCAGGCCGCGCAGCGCTGCTTCCTTCCGGGTCGATCCCACGACCACCCTCTCCCGCACCGATCGTCTCGCCAGGGCACGACGCCGTAAAGGACGAGACAGCCCCCTCGCCGGTTCACCCTCCGCAGAGGTGAACCGCGCACGGGGGTGCCTCGTCTCCACCACCAGGTCACCAGACTCACGAAAGGAAGGTCCGAGATGGTCTCTCGAATCCTGGGCAGGGCGGCGCTGGCCGCGGTGGCGCTGGCCGCGTTGGCCGGGTGCGGCTCGTCCGACGGCGGCTCCTCCTCGACGGCCGGCGCCTCCGGCAACGCCGCCGCCGACCTGGCCGTCGCCGAGAGCGCCCTTGGGCGCATCGTCGTCGACGGGAAGAAGATGACGGCCTACTACTTCACCAAGGACACGCCGAACTCCGGCAAGAGCGCCTGCTCGGGACCCTGCCTGCAGGCGTGGCCGCCGATCACGACGACGTCGTCGAGCCCCGCCGTCAGCGGCGTGACCGGGCAGGTCGGCACGATCACCCTCGCCGACGGGTCGAGGCAGCTGACGGTGAACGGCCGGCCGCTCTACCTGTTCGCCAAGGACTCCAAGGCAGGCGACGTCCTCGGCCAGGGGGTCGGCGGTGTCTGGTACGTCGTGCGACCGGACGGAACCATGGTGACCGAGAAGCCCTCCAGCCGCCCGGCCACTCCCGCCTACTGACCATGGAGGTCAACGGCCTTCCCGCGCACGCACTCCTCGTGCACGTCGCGGTGGTGGTCCTGCCGCTCACGGCTGCGGCCGCCGTCGCCGTGAGCCTCTGGCCTGCGGCGCAGCGGAAGCTGACCTTCCTGGTCCCACTCGCCGCCGTCGCAGGGCTGCTCGTGGTGCCGCTGACCACGGCGGCAGGCGCGGCCCTGGCCGAGGACCTCGGCAACCCGCCCTTCATCGCGCGTCACCGTGACCTCGGCCTGCAGGTGCTGCCGTGGGCCGCGGCGCTGGCGGTGACCACGATCGCCCAGTGGCTCTACCTGCGCCGGCCACGCCGCCGCGGCGCCACCGGGCGCTGGGTGCTCGCCGCAGCCGTCGTCATCTCCTCCGCAGGGACTGCGGTGGTGGTCGCCCTGACGGGCGAGGCCGGCGCGCGAGCGGTGTGGGGCCGGTGAGGCGTGGGGGTGGCCGTCAGGCGCCGGCGACGCGGCGCACAGGCTCGTCGTATGCCGGTTCGGCCAGCTCCGGGGGCACGCCCGGGGCCACCGGCGGAGCCGGCGTGCGCGATGCGACCGCCTTCATGGTGTAGGTCGGGCGCGGGACGGGCACCGGGTCCCAGGTGAGGGGGATGTCGTCCTCGTCGACCAGCGGCATCGCCGGGGCAGCGTGAACGGCCGGCGCCTCGTCGGCCGCCTCGGCGGGGTCGACCGCGACGCTCGGGCGCTCAGCCGCCTCGATGTCGTAGAAGGACTCGCGCACCGGCGCGCCCGGCTCGTCGTCGGCGGACGACGGGGCCTGGCGCTCGGCCGCGGGGGCCGGGGCGGGTGCGCTCTCGCGCACGGAACTGCGCGCTGCGGAAGACGACGCGGAGGACGAGTCGGTGCGGCGCGCGTCCTGACCGGGACGCGCAGCGTGGGCGGCCCGGGCCTGGGGTCGACCGGTCGCCATCGGCCCCACGGCTGCGCGGCGGGCGGCCTGCTCGGCTCGCAGCCCCTGACGCACCCACACGAGGGCACCGGCGAAGGCCCCCACCGGCACGAGGACCGCGACCCACGGCACGACACCGAAGGCGGCGAATCCGACCGCGACGAGGATGGCGGCCAGGGAGCCGAGCAGGGTCAGGCCGCGGGTCCTGCGAGTGAGCCGGGAGGCCGGGCGGGCGGTGGCCACGGGCGCCGCTTCCGGAGCAGCGGCCGGGTCGACGGCCGGCGCCTGGCCGGCGCGCTTGACCAGGATCTCCGGACGGGCCGTGCGAGCCGGGCTCACGGCATACGAACGCGGTTGCGGCGCAGAGAGGTCGGCGACGGGCAGTGCCGAGCGGTGCTCGAGGACGCGCATCGACTCCGAGAACCGGTCGACGGAGCGGGCGGTGGCGAGGTGCTCGCGGCGGCGGACCCAGTGCTGGATGAAGTAGGCAGCCCAGATCGCAATGATGACAAGGAAGATCAGACTGCTCGGCTGCACGGGCACAAACGTTAGGTGCCCTCCGCGCCGCCACCGGGGACGTGCGGCGGTGTGTCGCCAATGTGACTGTTGTGGTTTGTGTGAAAACGCTCGAGGAGGGTAGTCCCACCGAGGTCCTCACGGGTCAGGGCGAAGGTCCGGTGGTCGCGCCAGGCGCCGTTGATGTGCAGGTAGCGCTCGCGCAGCCCCTCGTCGCGGAAGCCCAGCTTGCGCACCACGGCCAGGCTGGCCGCGTTGTCAGGACGGATGTTGACCTCCACCCGGTGCAGGCCGAGGTCGTCGAGGGCGAAGTCGACCGACGCCGCGAGCGCGGTCGGCGCGATGCCGCGACCGGCCACGGACTGCGACACCCAGTAGCCGGCCGCGCACGACAGCAGCGACCCCCACGAGAGGCCGAACAGGTGCATCTGGCCGATGATCCGCTCCTCCGACCGGATCACGAACGGCACCATCCGCCCCGCCCGCGCCTCCCGGTTGTAGTGCCGCACCAGCGCCGGGAAGCCCAGGCCCGGGGCGCGACCGTCCGGGGAGGTGGCCTCCCACTCCTCCAGCCACGGCCGGTTCTGCTGGCGCACCGCCTGCCACTCCCGGCGGTCGCGCCGGTGCAGGGGCCCGAGCTCGATGACCTGCCCGGCGGGCGTCGACGCCCGCAGCACCACCGGCCAGCGGGCCATCAGTGGTCGCCGCCGCCGATCTGGGAGACGATGTGCGGCATCACCGGCCCGAGCACGGCCAGCCCGTCGCGGACCGCGCCCGCGGAGCCGGGCAGGTTCACCACGAGGGTCGACCCGGCGAGGCCGGCGATCCCGCGCGAGAGCATCGCGGCCGGCACGCCGCCTGCGATCCCCGCCGCCCGCAGCGCCTCGGCGATGCCGGGTACCTCCTGGGTGATGAAGGGGGCGGTCGCCTCCGGTGTGCGGTCCGTGGGGGTCAACCCCGTGCCGCCTGTGGTGATGAGCACCGCGGGGCGCCGTTCCAGGGCCGCCGCGATCGCCTCGGAGACGGCTTCGCCGTCGGCGACGACCACGGGGTCGGCCGCGTCGAAGCCCCAGTCACGCAGGGCCGCGGTGATCTGCGGGCCGCCCCTGTCCTCGTAGACACCGGTGGCCGCGCGCGTCGAGCACGTGATCACCGCGGCTCGCAGGGCACTCACTGCCCCTCCTCCCAGTCACCGGAGCGCCCACCCGACTTCGCGGTGACGCGCACGTCGGTGATGCGGGCGTGCCGGTCGACCGCCTTGACCATGTCGATGACCGTGAGCGCCGCGACGCCCACCGCGGTCAGGGCCTCCATCTCGATGCCGGTGCGGTCCGCCGTGCGGACCGTTGCCGCGATCTCCACGCCCTCGTCGACCACCTCGAGGTCGACCGCCACGGCGTGCACGGCAATGGGGTGCGCGAGCGGGATGAGGTCCGGGGTGCGCTTCACCGCCTGTATGCCGGCAATGCGTGCCACCGCGAGCGCGTCACCCTTGGGCACGTTCCCGGCGCGCAGCGCCGCCACCGCGGCTGCGGACAGCAGCACCCGGCCCCTCGCGCTCGCCTGCCGCGCGGTCACCTGCTTGCCGGAGACGTCGACCATGTGCGCCGAGCCGTCGTCGCGGACGTGGGTGAGGCGCTCGCCCGAGCCCTCGCTCACGGCGCGTCCGTCCCGAGCAGCGGCAGGCAGAGCAGCTCGTCGCCCTCGTGCACCTCGGTGACCTCCGGGGGGACGACGGCCAGCGCCTCGGCCGCAGCGAGCGCGCCGAGCATGTGCGAGCCCTGCCCTCCGGCGAGGCGCACCCGGTCGTCGTCGAACACCACCCGGGTGAACTCCATCTTCCCCTCCACCGAGCGCCACGACTCGGCTGCGGTCGCCGGCACGAACCCCGGGGGCCACGCCTTCTCCGGCCGGCCGGCCATCGCGCGCAGCGCGGGAGCGACGAACACGTGGAACGAGACCAGCGCGCTGACGGGGTTGCCCGGCAGCGTGAAGACCGGCACCCGCTCCACCCCGAGCACGCCGAAGCCCTGCGGCATGCCCGGGCGCATGGCGACCTTGTCGAACTGCACGGTGCCCACGCGCGAGAGCACCTCCTTGACGGTGTCGAAGGCGCCCATGCTCACTCCGCCCGTGGTGATGATCGCGTCGGCGCGCACGAGCTGGCCCTCGAGGGCCTCCATCAGCTGGCGGGCGTCGTCGGGCACTCCCCCGACCCGGTAGGGCGTGGCGCCGACGGCCCGCACGGCCGCCGTGAGCATGAGCGAGTTGGAGTCGACGACCTGGCCGAACCCCGGCTCCCTCCCCGGCTCGACGAGCTCGTCGCCGGTGGAGAGCACGACCACGCGCGGCTTGGGCACGACTCGCACCCGGGCGGTGCCCGCCGCCGCGAGCAGGGCGATCTGCCCCGGACCGAGCAGCGCGCCCGCGCGCAGGATGACCTCGCCCGCCTGCACGTCCTCACCGGCGTGCCGGACGTGCTGTCCCGGTGCCGGCGCGGACCGCAGCGAGACGTGCACCACGCCACCGTCGGTCGCCTCGACGGGCACGACGGCGTCGGCGCCACGCGGCATCGGGGCGCCGGTCATGATGCGCATGGTCTGGCCCTGCGCCAGCGAGAGGGCGTTGGTGTTGCCGGCCGCGATGTCGTTGACCACCGGCAGCACGACGGGGCTCTCCGGGGTGGCCCCCTCGAGGTCCGCCGCGTGCACGGCATACCCGTCCATCGCCGAGTTGGTGAAGCCGGGCAGCTGCCCCTGCGCCACGACGTCGTCGGCGAGCACGCAGCCCTGCGCCTCCGGCACCCCGAGCTCTAAGGGGGGCAGGGGCTGGACCGTGCCCAGGATCCGCCCGAGGTGCTCCTCGACCGAGATCATGACTCCTCGGCGGCCCGCTTAGCCCGCTCCTCGGCGAACTCGTCCAGCCAGGCGCCGAAGTCCTTGCCCAGCTCGGGGTGCACCAGGCCCAGCTTCACGACGGCCTTCAGGTAGTCGAGGCGGTCGCCGGTGTCGTAGCGCCGGCCGCGGAAGACGACGCCGTGGACGCCACCCCCCGGCTGGCCGGAGACCGCGAGCTCCTGGAGGGCGTCGGTCAGCTGGATCTCGTTGCCCCGGCCCGGCTTGGTGTGCTCGAGCACCTCGAACACCGACGGGTCGAGCACGTAGCGGCCGATGATCGCGAGGTTGCTCGGGGCCTCGTCGGGCGACGGCTTCTCGACCAGCCCGGTCACCTTGACGACGTCGCCCTCGACGGGCTCGACGGCGGCGCAGCCGTAGAGGTTGACCGACTCCCGCGGCACCTCCATGAGGGCGATGACGCTGCCGCCCCGCTCCTCGCGCACGCGGACCATCTCCTCGAGGAGGTGGTCGCGGCCGTCGATGAGGTCGTCACCCAGCAGGACGGCGAACGGGTGGTCGCCCACGTGCTCCTTGGCGACCAGCACGGCGTGGCCGAGGCCGAGCGGCTGGCCCTGGCGCACGAAGTGCACCTTACCGAGGTCGGCCGACTCGCGGACCCTCCTCAGCCGGTGCTCGTCGCCCTTGGCCTCGAGGGCGGTCTCGAGCTCCCAGTTGCGGTCGAAGTGGTCCTCGAGGGCTCCCTTGTTGCGCCCGGTGATGACGAGGATGTCGTCGAGCCCGGCCCGGACCGACTCCTCCACGACGTACTGGATGGCCGGCTTGTCGACGACCGGCAGCATCTCCTTCGGCGTGGCCTTGGTCGCAGGCAGGAAGCGGGTGCCCAGTCCAGCGGCGGGGATGACGGCCTTCGTGACACTCATGGGGGTCACCCTACTTGCCGGTCACGGCGCCGCACGGCGGGTCGGGACAGGTCACACTGTGCGTGTGACGGGGTATGCCGGCGGGCCGGCCGAGGATTCCAAACGGGCCCTGCGCGCGCGCTTCCGCGCCGAGCGCCGCGAGCGTGCCGCGCTGCGTGAGCGCGAGGCGGACGCCGCCGCCCTCGCCGAGGCCGGCATGGCCGTGGTCGCCGAGACGGGGGTCGCCCCCGGCGAGTGGGTGGGCATCTACGAGTCGACGCCCGTCGAGCCGCCCACCCACGCCCTGGTCGACGCGCTGCGGGCGCGCGGCATACGGGTCATGGTGCCCATCACCCTCCCGGACCTCGACCTCGACTGGGCCGAGGCGGGGGCCGGCGCGCCCCTGGGCCGGGACGCCGTCGGGTGGGCCAAGGTGGTCTTCGTGCCGGCCCTGTCACTTGACCGGAGCGGCACCCGGATGGGCCAGGGCGGCGGGTGCTACGACCGGGTGCTCCCGCGCGCCCCGGGCGCCCGCGTCGTGGCCCTCGTGCACCCTTGGGAGGTCAGGGACGAGCAGCTGCCCCGAGAGGCGCACGACCTGCCGGTGACCGAGGTCATCACCGCCGACGGGCTGGTGCGCTCACTCGGCTGAGCCCGGGACGAGCTGCAGCGTGTCGCCGCTCTCCTCCCGCACCGCCTTCTCCGAGAAGGGCCACGGGAAGGTCTCGTTCTTGGTCCAGGCGTCGACCTGGTCGTCGTAGTTGTCGTGGAAGGCGTGGCCGCTGTTGCCAGTGGCGTTGACCCACCGCGAGCGGTCGAGGTTGCCGAGGTCGACGACCATGCGCATCGACGGCCCGAAGCGCGCCTCGAAGCCCTGGCTGGCGTCCCAGCTGGTGGCGTTGACGACCGCCGGGCCGCCGGGCACCGCGATGGGCCCGCGGTTGAACAGCATGCGGACCGGGCCGGGCACGGTGTCGGAGCCGAGCACGCGGTGCTCCAGGGTCAGGTCGTGCAGCTTGCCCCACTCCCACGCCCCGGGGTCCTTGCCCAGCTCCTTGGTCAGGTCGAGGCGGGCCTCGACGAGGGCCTGGCGCAGGATCTCGGCCTCCCCCTCGGTGACACCCGGGGTGAGCTTGTTGTCCCACCAGGCGCTGCGCGGCTTGTCGAGCAGGGTGGTGACGGCCTGCATCCACTGGTCGCTGCCGTTGGCCCGCAGGTCGTCCGGCAGCTCGTCGTTGAAGGTGAGCTCGACGAGGTTGGACCAGACCGCGTTGAAGTAGGCGGCCGACGCGCTGGCGTCGGAGCGGCCGACGGGGTTGGTGAAGTCCCACCCGCGCAGCAGGTCCTGGCCCTCCTTGGTGAACTCGTCGCTGCCGAGGTCGACCTCGAGCAGGCGCTTGACGAGGGTCGGCGCGAACTCGCTGCGGGTGTCGCCCTGGATCTGGGACATCCGCTCGGGGGTGACCTTCTTCTCCTTCTCCAGCAGCGCGCGGATCCGGTGGGCCCGGTAGCCGTAGTCCCACTCGGTGGTGAGGAACGGCGTGGGGCTGGCCGTGACGGCCTGGTTCGCCGTGACGATCAGGCCCTCCGGCGGGTCGTAGACCCAGGGCATGTCCTCGAAGGGGACGTAGCCCTTCCAGTCCCAGGCCGAGCGCCAGCCCGCGGTGGGCCAGAAGCCGGGCACGGCGCCGGGGGTGTCCGAGCGACGGATGGGGATCATGCCGGGCGCCTGGTAGCCGATGTGGCCCTCGCGGTCGGCGTAGACGAGGTTCTGGCTGGGCACCGCGAACCACTTCGCCGCCTGCCGGAACTCCTCGAAGTTGGTCGCCGTGTTGAGGCCGAAGATCGCGTCGGCGGTCCGGTTCGGGGTCAGCGCGGTCCACGCGAGCGCCACCTCGTACCTGCCGGCGCTGGGGCGGCCCGAGACCGGGGCCCGGTCCCCGGTCTCGTCGAGCTCCTTGACCGCCTCCGAGACCAGGGGGCCGTGGACCGTGCTGCGGACCGTCATGGTGTGGTCGCCGCCGCCGGCGACCTTGATGGTCTCGGTGCGCTCCTCGAGGGCGACGTACTTCCCGTCGCGCTGGTAGGTGCCGCCGCGGACCTGCTCGAGGAAGAAGTCGGTGACGTCGGGGTCGAGGTTGGTGAAGCCCCACGCGATCTGCTGGTTGTGCCCGATGACCACGCCGGGCAGCCCGGCGAACGAGAACCCGCTGACGTCGAAGGGGCACTCACTGCTCACCGACCGGCAGTGAAGCCCGACCTGGGCCCAGATGCCCGGGATGCTGACGCCGAGGTGCGGGTCGTTGGCGAGCAGCGGCTTGCCCGTGCTCGACCGCTCGGGTCCCACCACCCACGAGTTGGAACCGACACCCGGGCCCCGGCCCACCGACTGGGGCACGGCGACCAGCGCGCGCTGCACCGCGGCATACGCCTCTTTGGCCCCACCGGTGGTGCGCTCCTCGAGCGGCACCGCCTCGGGCACGGCGGCCCCGGGCACGGCGGAGGCTGCGCCCTGCCCGCCGGCCCCGGGGCTCCAGTTCTGGGCCGACAGGATCGGCTTGTTCTGGCGGTAGGGGTAGGGCGGGTAGAGCTCGTTGATCTGCGCGACGGGGACCCGGCCGAACAGCCGCGCCCGCATGAGCTCACCCTCGTAGTCGCCTCGCAGGTCCCACGCCATCGCCTTCAGCCAGGCCAGTGAGTCGGCGGGGGTCCACGGCTCGACGCGGTAGTCGTTCACCTGCTGGCCGAGCACGACGTACTCCAAAGACATCCGCGAGGGGCTGCCCTGCCGGTCGATGTAGGCGTTGACCCCGTCGGCGTAGGCCTGGAGGTAGCGGCGGGTCTCCGGGGCGAGCATCGGCAGCTCGGCCTCGGCCACGCGGCGCCAACCCATGGTGCGGATGACCTTGTCGGTCTCGAGGCCGCTGGATCCCACCAGCTCCGAGAGTCGGCCGGCGGTGATGTGCCGGCGCAGGTCCATCTCGAAGAACCGGTCCTGGGCGTGCACGAAGCCCTGCGCCCGGAAGAGGTCCTGGGCGTTGTCGGCGTAGATCTGCGGGACGCCCCGGTCGTTGCGGAGCACGGTCACACTGCCGCTCAGCCCCGGGACCGAGATCTCACCGTCGGCCGTCGGGAAGGGCCGGCGCACCCACGTGACGCCGAGGATGGCGGCGACCACGAGGAGGACCACGACGAGGGCGGCGACCGACACGGCAATACGACGAACAAGAATGGCGCGCGACACCCTGCGAGACTAGGACACACCGCGAGCGAGAGGACATGACGGGGCCGTGGACGCGACTTTCCTCGCGGAGCAGGGTGACTTCACGCTCGAACACCTCACCCCAGTGCTCCTCATCGGCTCCGTCGTGCTGCTCGTGTCCGTCGCGGCCGTGCGCCTGTCGGTGAAGTCGGGGCTGCCGTCGCTGCTGCTCTACCTCGCCATCGGCCTGGCCATCGGCGAGGCGGGCTTCGGCATCAACTTCGACGACAACGCGCTCGCCCAGGTGCTCGGGTACGCCGCGCTCGTCCTGATCCTCGCCGAGGGCGGCCTGAGCACGAAGTGGGACGGCATCAAGGACTCCGTGGCGCCGGCCGCCGCCCTCTCCACCGTGGGTGTCGTCGTGTCGGTGGCCGTGGTCGGGGTGGCCTGCCGCTACCTCCTGGACCTGCCCTGGATCACCGCCCTCATGGTCGGCGCCATCCTCAGCTCCACCGACGCCGCCGCCGTCTTCTCGGTGCTGCGGAGGGTGCCGCTGCCACGGCGGATCACCGGGCTGCTCGAGGCCGAGTCGGGGTTCAACGACGCCCCGGTCGTGATCGCGGTGACGGCCCTGGCGGCCGCGAGCGCCGACCCCGCGCACGCCGCTCCGTGGTGGGTGCTGGGCTGGCACGCGGCCGTCGAGCTGGCCGGCGGGGCCGTGGTCGGGCTGGCGATCGGCTGGCTGGGCGGCCAGTTCATGCGCCGGGCCGCCTCGGGGTCCTCAGGCCTGTTCTCCATCGGGATCATGTCGCTCACCGTGCTGGCGTATGCCGCTGCCGCCGCCGTGCACACCAGCGGGTTCCTCGCCTGCTACCTCGCCGCGCTCGTGCTCGGCAACATGGCCCTGCCCCACCGGCAGGCCGTCTCGGCCTTCGCCACCTCGCTGGGCTGGTTCGCCCAGATCGGGCTGTTCGTGATGCTCGGGCTCCTGGCGTCGCCGCTGGGGATGGGCAGCCAGGTGCTCCCCGCCATCGTCATCGGCCTGGTCCTGCTGCTGGTGGCCCGGCCGCTGTCGGTGCTGGTGTCGATGACGCCGTTCCGCGTGCCGTGGCACGACCAGGCGTTCCTGTCCTGGGCCGGCCTGCGCGGCGCGGTGCCCGTCGTGCTGGCCACGGTGCCGCTGACCGCGGGCGCGCCGGACGTGGACTGGATCTTCGACCTCGTCTTCGTGCTGGTCGTCGTATTCACCCTCGTGCAGGGCCCGACGCTGCCCTGGGTGGCCCGCCGGCTCGGCGTCGCCGACACCTACCAGGCGCTCAACCTGGCGGTGGAGTCCACACCGCTCGAGGAGCTGGGCGCCGAGCTGTTCCAGGTGACGGTCGGCCCAACCTCGAAGCTGCACGGCGTGGAGGTGTTCGAGCTGCGCCTCCCGCAGGGCGCGAACGTCACACTCGTGGTGCGGGGCGGCTCGGGGTTCGTGCCCACGCCCAACACGACCATCCGGCGCGGCGACCAGCTGCTCATCGTCGCCACCGCCGAGACCCGGCAGAAGGTCGAGCAGCGGGTGCGCTCGGTCAGCCAGTCGGGCCGGCTGGCGGGCTGGCGCCGGCGACGCTGACACCCCGGTTTCCGGTCGAGCCGGCGCTGGTGGTGCCCTGGTTGTGCTCTGGGTGCGCTGGCGTCGCGACCTCGCCGGACGGCGTATACTTGGCACTCGAAGACCGACAGTGCTAATCGGGGAGGAACCGTGCCGACGTACGCCTACGCGTGCACCGCGTGCGATCACCGCTTTGAGATCTTCCAGTCCTTCAGCGAGGACTCCCTGTCGCAGTGCCCGCAGTGCGACGGCCGGCTGCGCAAGCTGTTCAACGCCGTGGGCGTGGTGTTCAAGGGCGGCGGGTTCTACCGCACGGACTCGCGCAGCGGCTCCTCCTCGTCGGTGCCCGCCTCGGCGGACTCGAAGAAGTCCTCCTCGGCCCCGTCGGCCTCCTCGTCGGCCTCCTCGGCCGACGGCTCCGCCGCCTGAGGCTCGGCTTTTGAGCCAGGGCCATCACGCGAGATCCCAGATCTCGCCCGATGGCGGCGCGGATGGCGCGACGTCCCAGCTCTCACCTGACGGTGCGCCCCCGGCGCTGTCCACAGCCGGTATGCCGGGTGGCCGGCTTCCACAGCCACGCTCCTGATCGCGAGCGGGCCGGGCCGCGCCTCGTAGGCTCGGGCCCATGACTCACGCACCCACCCACACCGACGGGCCGAGGGCCGACCTGGGCGTCATCGGGGGCTCCGGCTTCTACGAGTTCCTCACCCATGCCGAGCGCGTGCCGGTGTCGACCCCGTTCGGCGACCCGAGCGACGACCTGGTCATCGGTGACCTCGACGGCCGCCGCGTGGCGTTCCTCGCCCGGCACGGCCGCGACCACCGCTTCCAGCCGCACAAGGTGAACTACCGCGCCAACCTCTGGGCGCTGCGCTCCGTCGGCGTCCGCCAGGTGCTGTCGCCGTGTGCCGTGGGGTCGCTGCGCGAAGAGCTCGGCCCCGGCACGATCGTCGTGCCCGACCAGGTCGTCGACCGCACGTGGGGCCGGGAGCACACGCTCTACGACGCCGAGGGGCCGGTGGTGCACGTCGGGTTCGCCGACCCCTACTGCCCGCACGGGCGTCAGGTCGTCATCGACTCCGCCCGGGCTGCGGGCAAGCAGGTCGAGGACGGCGGCACCCTCGTGGTCATCAACGGCCCACGGTTCTCCTCCAAGGCCGAGTCGCGGTGGCACCAGCAGGCGGGGTGGACCGTGGTCGGCATGACCGCCATGCCCGAGGCGGCGCTGGCCCGCGAGCTGGCCATGTGCTTCACCACCATCGCCCTCGTCACCGACCACGACGCCGGGGTGCACGGCGTCGAGGCCGTCACCCACGAGGAGGTGCTGCGGGTCTTCGCCGAGAACGTCGAGGACCTCAAGCGGGTGCTCCGCTCCACCCTCGTCGCGATGCCCGAGACCGAGCCGGACGATGCGGCCTCGTGCCCGTGCCGTCGCGCGCTCGACGGCATCACCATGCCCGCCCCGCTCCCGGGCTGACCCGGTCGTGCGGGGCCTGGGGGGAGGCGCCCGGCTGCTGGGTGAGGGACGCCGGGGCGCCTGGCGCCGCCGGGTGCTGCGGCGCGGGCTCTCGGCCGGGCTGGCAGGGGCCGCCGTCCTGGGGAGCGTGGCCTTGGCCCGCACACCGGAGGGCGGACCACGGGTCACCGTGCTGGTGGCGGCCCGCGACCTGCGGGCCGGTCACGAGGTCGGACCGGCCGATGTGGTGGCGCAGAGCCGGCCGGCCGGCTTCGCGCCGAGCACCCCGCTGCAGGAGGTGGGTGCGGTCTCCGGCCGCCGGCTGGCCGGGCCGGTCGGCGCCGGCGAGGTGCTCACATCCGGTCGGCTGGTGGGGCCCGGTCTGCTCGACGGCCAGTCCCCCGGGACTCGGGCCGTGCACGTCCCCGTTGCCGACCCGGGCGCGCTCGCCCTGGTGCAACCGGGTGACACCGTCGACCTGTTGGCCCCGACCGGCGAGACGGTGGCCGCAGCGGTCACCGTCCTGGCGGTCGTCAGCGGGTCCGAGGCCGGCGCCGGTGGCTTCACCGCCCTGCCCGTCGGAGGGGGCGGCGTGGTCGCGGCGGTCACCGCCGAGCAGGCCCGACGTCTGGCGAGCGCTCCGCCGGATGAACTGGGAGGCTCGGCGGTGACCGTGGTCCTGCGCAGCGGCTCGTCGCTACGGTGAGGGTCACCGGTACCTCCGTGCACCACGGGTACGTCCGAAACTGAAAGGCGGGGCAGTTCATGAAGGGCTTCAGGGACTTCGTCATGCGGGGCAATCTCGTCGAGCTGGCCGTCGCGTTCGTCATGGGCGCAGCGTTCGCCACGGTCGTGACCGCGTTCACGGCCATGCTCATGAGTTTGCTGGGCAAAGTCGGCGGCCAACCGAACTTCGACACGTATCGGCCGGGCGGCGTCCCCGTCGGCGTCTTCCTGACCGCACTCGTGTCGTTCATCATCATTGCCGCGGTCGTGTACTTCTTCGTGGTCAAGCCCTACGAGGCGGCGCGAGAGCGCTTCGTGAAGCAGGAGGAGGACGCCGCTCCCCCGGAGGACGTCCAGCTGCTCAAGGAGATCCGCGACCTGCTGGCCGGCCGCCCCACCGGCACCATGTAGTCCGACCACCACGCGCAGAAGGCGCCGACCCCCGCGGGGTCGGCGCCTTCTGCGTGTGGTGCCCGGGGAGTTCAGTCGTTCCTCAGTCCCTGCCCCAGTGCGGCGGGCGCTGCTCCTGCAGCCACCGGTCGTGGGCGCCCTCGTCGAAGAGCTCGCCCCAGCCGGCGTCGGTGTCGTCCTTGGTCTGCTCCGGGGCCCGCTTCGGCTTTCGCCGCAGCACGCGGCGCTTCCGCCCGTCCTCCTCGGCCGACGCAGGCGCCTGCTCGGGAGCCGGGAACAGGGTCTCGGCTGCGGTGTCGGCAGCGATCTCGTCCGGCCCGGGGGCGTCGGCAGCACCGGCCGGCTCGACGGCGTCGGGTGCCTGTTCGTCGGCCTGTGCAGGCACCGGCTGCTCCTGCTTCTCGTTCTCTGCCACGACCCCAGTCTCCCGCTCGTCACGCCTTCCGGAGCGCGCCTTCTCCGAGGCCCGCTGGGTCAGCGCCACCACCCGGGCGACATCACGCGCAGGGTCGCGGAACAGGTCGGTGCTCCAGACCCGCACGTGCTCCCAGCCGAGCCGGCCGAGCTGCTCGACCCGCAGGCGGTCACGGTCACGCGTGCTGCGCATCGCGGCATACGCGGGTCCGTCGGACTCCACCGCGACGAGCACGTGGCCCGGCCGGCGGGGGTCTTCTACGGCGAGGTCGATCGGCTGCGCCGAGCCGCCGTAGGCCTCGTGCACCACGAGGCCGGCCTCGCGCAGGCGCCGCGCGAACTCGGCCCGCACCGGCTCCGTCGTGGTCGGGACAGGCGCCGCCGGTGCGGCACTCCTTGCGACCTCGCCCGCCCCCTCGGACGGCGCGGGCAGCACGGCGCCCTGCGACTCGGCATAGGCGAGGAAGTCGCGGAGCATGGTGGCCCCGCGCGCCTTCAGGCGGGTGGGGTCGAGGTCACTCGCCAGCAGCGACGACACCACGGTCATCCGGCGGCGGGCCCGGGTGATGGCGACGTTGAGACGGCGCTCGCCGCCCTCGAGGTTGAGCGGCCCGAACCGGTGGAGCACCCGTCCGTGCGGGGTCTTGCCGTAGCCGATGGAGAGGATGACGGCGTCGCGCTCGTCGCCCTGCACCCGCTCGAGGTTCTTGACGAAGAAGCGCTCGGGGCGGTCCTCGTCGAAGAATTCGCCGACCCCGTCGGCGTCGACGAGCGCCCGGCGCAGCGCCTCGTCGATTCGGCCGGCGTGCTTGATGCCGAGCGCGATGACGCCGAGCGACTCGTGCGGCCGGGTGCGGGCGTGCTCGAGCACCAGGTCGACGACCCGGGCGACCTCGGCCTCGGTGGACTCGATGGCCTCCTCGCCGGGCTGCACCACGCCAGCCCCCTCGACGGCCTCGAGTCGCACGACCGGGTCGCTGCCCGTGCCCGGGAAGGTGACCAGGCCGCCGTCGTACACGTGGCGGTTGGCGAAGGCGATGAGGCGCTCGTCGAGGGAGCGGTAGTGCCAGGAGAGCCGCCGGGTCGGCAGCGCGGCGGCGAGCACGTCGAGCACCGACTCGAAGCCCTCGGTGAGCGCCTCGGTCTCGGCCGCGCCCTCGTCGTCGACCGCGGCGGTGAAGAACGAGGTGGGCGGCAGCTGGCGCTCGTCGCCCGCCACGACCACCTGGTGGGCGCGCGAGATCGCCGAGATCGCCTGGGCCGGCGGCACCTGCGAGGCCTCGTCGAAGATGACGACGTCGAACCAGCGCCCGGGCGGCAGGACGGAGGCCACCACGAGGGGGCTCATCGCCCAGGCCGGCTTGATCGCCGTGAGGGTGTGCCCGGCGCGCGGCAGCAGCTCGCGCAGCGGCCGGTGGCGCCGCGCCTTGCCCGCCTCCGCGCGCACCAGCGCCTCCTGCTCGGGGTGGTCGGCCAGCACCTCGCGCAGCCGTCGCCCGGCCGCGGCACGCACCCGCTCGGCGCTGCCCTTGAGGTGGGCGTGGTCGGCGGCGACGTACTCACGGGCGACGCGGCGCAGGTGGTCGCCGTCGTGGGCGCCGTAGGCGGGGTCCTGCACGGTGAGGTGCTCGGCGAGCGAGGTCCACCAGACGAACTCGAGCTCGGAGGCCACGTCGTCGACGTCGACCTTGCGGCGGGCGAGGTCGTCGACGAGGGCCCCCATGCCCGCCGCGCGCAGCGCATCGACCGTGCCGAGCACGCGTGGGAGCACGGCGAGGCGCTCGGGCCGGGCCGCGAGCGCCGCCATCCGCTGCTGCAGCGCGTCCATGTCGGCGCCGAGCAGGTCGCCGCCCTCGGCCGTGGGTGCGAGCCGCTCCCCCAGCCAGCGCAGGTCGCCGGCCAGGGCGTCGTATGCCGTGCGGGCCCGGTCGAGGTCGACCGGGATCTCGGGGCGCCCGCCGGCGCCGGCCATCTGGTGCCAGGCCTGGCGCTGGTGCTGCGCGTCGACGAGGGCGGCGTGCAGGTCGGCGGGCGGCGTGCCGGGCCGCAGCAGGCCGCGGGCCTGCCGGCGCAGCCGCCACCGGGCGTACCAGCCCAGGGCCACGCCGTTCTGCTCGCGGTACTCCGAGGTGCCGGTTGCCGCGACCAGGTCGCCGAGCGGGAGGTCGAAGACCTCGGGGCGGAAGACCTCGAGGGTGTCGCGCACCCGGCCCACCGTGTCGAGCACGTCGCCCCAGTCGGCGACCCGGCGGGCGGCCGGCAGCGTCACCTCGGCGAAGACCTCGTCGATGGTCTTCTGCACGTCCTGCAGGCCGCTCTGGCTGAGCCGGCCGGTGATGTCCTGCGCGCGCACCGCGTCCTCGGCCGTGGTGATGCGGGCGGCGTACCAGGGGTCGGTGCCGTCGTCGGTCGACCAGGCGCCGAGCGAGGCCGCCTCGGTGAGCTCGCGGGCCAGCTCGTCCACCCGCTCGCGGCTGAGGCCGGTGAGCTGCTCGCCGCGGATGCGGACGCGCGAGGTCGGCGAGTGGCGGCGCGCCGAGAGGGTCGCGATGGCGTCCTGCACCTGGTGGGCGCTGACGCCCCAGGGCTGGCGCACCTCGTGCAGGGCCTTGGCGTGCTCCACGAGCCGCGCCCGACGCTCGACCAGGGCCTTCTCGACCGCGGAGGTGTCGGGCTCGGCAGCGGCCGTGCCGCGCTCGAGGGCGGCCCCGAACTCCTGGGCCAGCCGGCGCTTGGTGCTCGCCCCGTCGTAGGCGTCGAGCACGAGGTCGGCCAGCCCGACCCGCTCGAGGCGCGAGAGCACGGCGTCGATGGCGGCCCGCTTCTCGGCGACGAAGAGCACCCGCTTGCCCTCACCGGCCAGGGAGGCGATGAGGTTGGCGATGGTCTGCGACTTGCCGGTGCCGGGCGGGCCCTTGATGACGAGGTGGGCGCCGCTGCGCACGGCGTCGACGGCGGCCTGCTGGGTGGAGTCGGCGTCGAGGATGAGGTGTTCGCGCGAGGGGTCGGCGTCGGCGGCCGTCTCGGGCACGGTCGAGCGCACCGCCTTCAGCGCGCCGGGGTCACCGGCCAGCGCCGCCACCACGTCGTGGTTGGCGAGCTCGGTCCCCTGCGCCGCGAGGTCGGCCACCATCGGCAGCTTCGCGTAGGAGAAGGTGCCGAGCACGAGCCGCGGCGCCACGGAGAAGTCGGGCACCTGCCCGCACAGGCTCGTGAGCGCGGCATACACGGGGTAGGGGTCGAAGCCGTTGCCCGCGCTGGCCATCTCCTCCAGCGCGGCGGTGTCGATGTCGAGGCCCTGCTCGGAGCGCAGGTAGTGCTCGAGCACGGGGTTGAACTCCACCTCGTTGCCGAGGTCGATGCTGAAGTCCTCCTGGGCCGCACCGGTCGGCTTGAGCACGCACGAGCGCAGCAGCACCGGCGCCGCCGGCGGCCGGGAGGCGCCGCGCACCGTCCACGTGGCCATGCCGATGGCGATGAACCCGGCGGCGATGCCCCGCTCCTCGGCGAGCTCGAGGGTCTTGGCCCGGATCGTGCGGGCGCGGCGGCGGGCCTCGTCGAGGGCGGCGGGCTCACGCACGAGGTCGGACAGGCGGGTCGGGCGGCCCGCGAGCAGCATCGCGACCCCACCGGGGTGGGCGGTCGTCAGGTCGAGGGTCCCGCTGGGCAGGTCGCGGTACCACAGCAGCGTGTTGCGGCCGCCGAGGTCGACGAGGTGCCGCTGCCAGACCTGCACCGCGGCGGCGACGCGCTCGGCCCGGGGGTCGGCCGGGGCGGGGTCGACGGCCTCCGGTGAGGGCGAGGGCGACGCGGGGGGCGCCGCCGCAGCGAACGCCTCAGCCCCCACGCCTGCCGGCTCGCGGTCCTCCCGGCGCGGCTGCGGGGCTGCGACGTCGGGGGGCGGGACTGCAGGTCTGGGGCGTCGCCGAATCACCCGAGCAGGCTAACGAACGGCACCGCCGGCGACCGCGGTGACAGACCGGCGCGGCTCAGGCGGTTGTGGTCGCGCGGCGCACCACGAGGGCCGCGACGGCGATCACGGCAGCCAGCACCGCCGCTCCCATGCCGAGCACGTCGTAGCCGAGCCGACCGACGACCAGCCCGGCCAGCGCGCCGCCACCGCCGGCCGCCAGGCCCATGGCCAGGTCGGAGGCGCCCTGCACCCCGGCGCGCTCGGCGACCGGCACCGAGCCGGCGATGAGCGTCGAGCCGCTGACCAGCGTGAACGACCAGCCGAGCCCCAGCAGGAAGAGGGCCACGGTGAGGCCGACCGACCAGCCGGTCGGGGCCTGGGCGGCCAGCAGGGCCGAGGCGACAAGCACCGCCGAACCGGCCAGCACCATGGGCCGGGCGCCGAAGCGGTCGACGGCGAAGCCGACCAGGGGCGAGAAGGCGAACATGCCCAGCACGTGGATGCTGATCACGAAGCCAATGACCCGCAGCTCGGCCCCGCCGTGGTGCATGTGCAGGGGCGTCATCACCATGACGCTGACCATGACGGCGTGCCCGAGCCCGACCGTGAGCATGCCGAGCAGGGCGGCGGGGATGCCGGCCGCGACGCGGAAGCCCCGGAGCACGGAGCCGTGGTGCTCCAGCGGCTCGACGGCGGCCGCCTCGGCACGGGCGCGGGCGTGGAGCAGGGGGTCGGGGCGCAGGCGCAGGGTGAGGAGCAGGGCCGCGAGCGCGAACCCGGCCAGCGAGAAGAGGAACGGGCCGGTGAGGGACGGGAGGCCGAGGCCCCGCGCCACGCGACCGGCGATGCCGACGAGGTTGGGGCCGAGCACGGCGCCGATGGTGGTCGCCCACACGACGATCGAGAGGTCGCGCCCACGGTGGCGCTCCTCGGCGAGGTCGGCCGCGGCATACCGGGCCTGGTTGTTGGCGGCGGTCGCACCCCCGAAGAGCACGCTGCCCGCGAGCAGCAGCGGGAAGGACCCGATGAGTCCGGCGGCGACGAGAGCCACGGCGCCGGCGATGCCGAGCAGGTAGCCGAAGTCCAGGCCCGGACGGCGGCCGCGGCGGGCCATGATCCGGGCCATCGGCACCGCGATCAGGGCACTGCCCAGCACCTGGAAGGTGCCGCCGAGCCCGGCCAGGTCGGGCGAGCCGAGGATCTCCTCGGCGAGGAGGGAGCCGACCGCGATGCCGCTCGACACACCGACGCCGCCGAGCATCTGCGAGCCGACGAGGGTGCTGACGGTGCGGCGCTGGAGCGCGTGGTCGGCGGGCGTGGCTACGCCGGAGATGGGCACCACGACAGTATGCCGTCGGGCCCGGGTCCGCCCCGCGCCGCCCGCCCGCGCCGGGCGCCGTCCCCGGCCCGGCGAGGGAGCCCCCACAACGGACGAATCGGGGCTTTCGGCCCTGCTGGCCAGGAGGTCCGGCTGGCTAGCGTCGGGCTGCCGAAGCCGACCTGTGCCCGGAGGCCACCGATGACCACGACCCTTGCGCGCCCCGCAGCCACCGGGGCAGCTCCCACCCCCACGAGCCTGCGGCCGTGGTACGCGCTGATGCTGGTCGGGGGTGCGCTCGGGCTCTTCACCGCGGGGTGGCAGACGGTGGAGCGCATCGCGTGGGCGGCCGACCCGTCGGCGTCGTCGGTGTGCGAGATCAACGCGGTGCTGTCGTGCAGCAGCGTGTTCTCGCACTGGCAGTCCTCGGCGCTGGGCGTGCCCAACTCGCTCATCGCCCTGGCGGTGTTCGGGGTCGTCGCGACGACCGGCCTGGCGGGGGTGCTCGGCAGCCGGCTCTCGCGCAGCCACCTCGCGACCGTCTTCGGCGTGACCCTCTTCATGACGGCGTTCGTCGTCTGGTACCTCGAGCAGTCCGCCCTCTCGATCGGGGTGCTCTGCCTGTTCTGCGTCGGCTGCGCCGTCAACATCATCGTGGCCGGAGTCGGGATCACGCGGGTGGCAGCGGGCGAGGGAGCCCTGGGTCGTGGCCGCCTCGGTCGGGGGGTCGCCACCATGGTGGAGGCGAACGCCGACGTGGTCGCGTGGGTGGGCCTGGCGGCGCTGCTCACCCTGATGATGGTGCTCGGCCTGACGCTGTAGGCCCGGGCTCACGGGCCGAGGACGTCAGCTCTCGTCGCGGTGTCGGCTCACTGCTCGGCGCGCACCACCATCACGGGGCACTCCGCCTCGTGGATGACCTTGTGGCTCACCGAGCCCAGCAGCAGCCCGGCGAACCCGCCCCGCCCCCGGCTGCCCACGACGATCAGGCCTGCCGTGGCCCCGAGGCCGCTCATCACCTCGCCGGGGTCGCCGTAGAGCACCTCGGTCTCGACGGGCAGGTCGGGGTGGGCCGCGGTGACCCGCGCGCGGGCGTTGTCCAGCGTCTGCTGTGCCTCGTCGGTGACGGAGCGGGAGTGACTGGTGCCACCCTTCTCCGACTCGGCGTAGGCCCAGCCCTCGGGCGAGAGGAGGTGGCCCACCCGCACGACGTGGAGCCGGGCACCCGCCCGCGACGCGATGTCGGCCGCCGCGTCCAGCGCCCGCTGGGAGGGCAGGGAGTCGTCGACGCCGACGAGCACCTTGTGCTCGGCGTCGGGGTGGGCGGGCGCCTCGCCGCGCACGACGACCGCCGGGCAGCGGGAGTGGGCGGTCACGGCATACGACACCGAACCGAGCAGGCCCGCCGCGAGCCGGCCCCTCCCCCGGCACCCGGTGACGACGAAGTCGGCCTTCTCGGAGGCCTCCACCAGGGCGGCCGCCGGGCTCTGCTGGGCGGAGACGGCGCTCACCTCGGAGGGGTCGAGGACCGTGGTGACCCGCTCGACGCCGGCCCTGAGGATGCCCTGGGACTCGTCGGCGAGCTCCTCGGCGAGGCGCTCCGCGCTGTATGCCGGCTCGACCGGGAACGCGGCCGGCTCACCGGAGTGGAGCACGGTGAGCGGGCGTCCCTGCCGCTTCGCCGAGGCGGCCGCCCACATGAGGGCGACCTCCGCGCCGGGCGACCCGTCGTACCCGACGACGATGCCACGAACGTTGCCTTCCATCGCTGACCTCCCTGTCGTCCGAGCCGGGGCCCACCCGGAACGGCTCCTTCATCGTGACGCCCCGCGGCGACGGCGTCGAGGGCCCTAGGTCCCCGGCGCGGGCCGTTGGCCTCTGGGGGTTGGCACCGCCGCGGCGTCGACTGGGCGGTGAGGTCGGGACGACGAGGTGGTGCAGATGACGGGCGGGGCGAGCAGGCCGAGTCGAGCGGACCGGCGCGCGGGCGTGCTGCTCTACTGGCTGCCGCTCGGCGCGGGAGGCCATGTGGTGCGGTGGAACGGCCGGGTCTACGAGGTCATCGCCGCACGCTACGGCCACCGGACGGTCACCGACCTCTACCACTCGGCGCTGGAGGTGCTCCTCCGCGGCGAGCGCTACGTGGTCGAGATGGCCCCGGTGTGGAGCGGTGATGCTCCGGAGCGCGGCGTCGTAAGGATCGGTCCGGTCGGACTGCCGCTGCTGGGGAGGTCGGCGCTGTTCCGCTACGAGGTGCGGCGCTGGCGCGGCGGGGTGATCCCCGATGCCGACGAGGCGGTGGCCAGCCCGGTGCTGCTCAGCCGCGACACCTCGCGCGCCACGCGGGTGCTCGACCTCGTGCCCGAGGTGCCGGCGCTCACCTGGGGGCGGGACGAGCTCGGGGCCGGGGACATGTGGAACTCGAACTCGCTCATCTCGTGGCTGCTGGCCCGCAGCGACCACGACGTGGCAGGCATCGCGCCGCCGCCGAACGGGAGGGCGCCGGGGTGGCTGGCGGGGCTTGCGCTGGCCGCCCAGCAGAGCGGGAGCCGACCGGCCCTGGCCGAGTAGACCGTGCTGTCACGGGCCGTGGTCCGCCCGGGGTCGTGGCGTGAAGGCCCTTGTGTGACAGGTGTGTCAGATGTCCGTCCACTTTTTGAAATGACTACCCGCGGCATGGCCCGAAATGACTAGTCATCAGGCACCATAGGTCAGGTGATCCCCCGCAACACCCCCCTGTCGAGTCTGAGTGGCACGCCCCGCAAGACGCGCGCCCCCCGCGGCTTTCGCCGCCCACTGACGGTGGACCAGCGCCAGAGCCTGGCACGGTACCTCGTCTACTTCACCCTTCCCGTCCTCAGCATGGCCGCCATGGGTTTTGCCCTCGACGGCAGCAGACGCGCCGTCACGTTCCTGGCGTTGCTCGCGCTCATGCCGACCCTGCTCTTCCTCTCCCGGTCTCGTATCGAGCCGGTCGGCCCATGGGTGGCGCGGCGCATCCGTCGTCGCGAGATCGCCCTGCTCGAGCGGCTCTGGGCCTCGTCGCCCACGTCCCAGTCGTAGCCAGCCCTTTCGGGCTGCACACACGCGTCTGGGCGCGGTGGCGGCACCACCTCGGGTGGAGGTACGTCGTTAGGACTCCTCCATTCGCCGGGCTTGACGGGCCCGGTTACCCGATGCCGCTGAGACGTGCACCAGGCGTTCCATGAGCAGTGGGGGCGCGCGGCGTGTCGAAGGCACGCGGCTCGCGTTACCGCTGCTGTACTCGCACGAGAGACGGCACGTTCGTCAGCACGGAGGGTGGGCCATGCAGGACCAACCACATGAACACCAGACACTTGAACATTGCGTAGACATGGTGGCGGCCAGCACCGTGGCCGCCGCGCACCGCCGGGACCACCGGCACGACAGGACAGCCGAGGAGTGCCACCCGCACTGCGTCGAGGTCGTCCACCTCGGTCACCGCGCCGTGGCCGTCTGCCACTGCTGCCAGGCCGACTCGGGCTTCCTGCCCGCGCGGGAGGCGGAGGGCTTGGCACGACGTCACTCGGAGCAGACGAGCGGCCTCGAGAGCGTGCCGCTCGTGGCAGCAGTCGCCTGAGCTCGAACCTCTGCCAGAACTCATCGGTCGCGTCGCCGGCCACTGACCGGTCGCCGCCCCGGACTGGCGCGGGTCTCGGTCACCGCTCCCGCGAGCTGGACAGGTCTGGACCTGACTTACCGGTCTGGATCTCGTCCGGGTCTGGGCTGCCGTCCCGGCGCGCAGGCCAGTCCACTATCCTCCCTGTGCAGCAGGGCCGATATCGGTCTGGACGCCACCCAGGTCTCCAGCGAGGGTCTCAGCCATGCACCGCCCTCGTAGCTCAGGGGATAGAGCACCGCTCTCCTAAAGCGGGTGTCGCAGGTTCGAATCCTGCCGGGGGCACCACCGCGTTTCCGCAGGTCAGCCGCCATTTGGCCGCTCCTGCTCGCCCGCTTCGTTCCGACGTCGGGTCTCATCCGTACCCGTGCCGTACCCGAGAACGCGGTTGACCCGTTCCAGAGCCGCCCGATCAGCGTCCGTGCCCATGAGGTGGCCGTAAGTGTCCAGCGTCAGCTTTGCCGTCGAGTGACCCAGCCACGCCGACACCGTCTTGATGTCCACTCCGGCCGCGATCCAGAGGCTGGCCGCCGTGTGCCGCAGGTCGTGCGGACGCCGGCCCAGACCCGTCGTCGTCCAGGTGACCGACCGCCGCCAGTTCTGGGCGTGCAGGTAACCACCCTCCGGTGCGGGGAACAGCAGATCGTCCGGTTCTCGGCCTTCTGCCCAGGACTCGACAACCGGCCTGACCCGATCGGTGAGCGGCACGAGACGGGACCGGCCGCTCTTGGTGGTGGCCCGCTCGATGACGGCGCCCGTGCGCCCCGACTGAGGAACCGAGCGTTTCACCACGAGCCCCGGGTAGGGCACGTCGACGAGATCCCGCACCCGCAGACCTCGGAGCTCGCCGAAGCGGAGGCCGGTGAGGCCGAGCACAAGCGTGATGTCGGCATACCGCCCCGCGAACTCCCGCTGGGTCCTGACGACGTCGAGCAGCACGTCCAGCGCGAAGGGATCGACCTCCACGATCTTGCCCGTCCTCGAGTCGGGGTGAGGCAGCGGGACGGATTCGGCCGGAGACACCTGGAGCCGCCGCGTACGCACCGCATACCGGAACAGCCCGCGCAGGGTGGTGCGCACCCGGGCCGCCGTTCTGACCGACCGGGACACCGCGAGGTCGGTCAGGAATCGCTCGATCTGCACCGATGCGACCGATGAGATGGGGAGCCTCCCGAAGGCCGGCACGATGTGGACGCGCAGCGCACTCTCGTCCGACTCCCACGCCCGCACCGACACTTGGCCCTGCCGAGAGTCGCGGTACTCCTCCGCCAGCTCGCGCACCGTGATCTTCCCGGCCGATGGCGAGACGAACTCCCCCGAGAGCAAGAGCCGCTTCTGCTCCATCTCCCAACGCACGGCGTCGCCCTTGCGTTGGAACGTCCGGTCGGCCACGACGACGCTCCGGTACTTCACCTGGACTCGCCATGTGCCGTAGGGAGTCTTGACGATCACGCCGATTCCTTCTGCTGCTCCAGCCACTCCAGCAGGTCCTCCGGACGCCAGAAGCAACGCTTCCCGATCTTGATCGCCGGAGCGAACCGGCCGTGGAACCGCAAGTGGTTCAGCGTGTTCCTCGTGACGTGGCACCACGCAGCAGCCTCGTCCACCGTCAGCAGGACCGGAGCCTGCACCTCGTTCGTCTGCCCATCCATGACACTCCCCTCTCACTCGAATCCTCTTGTGGTTACTGCTTCCTCATGCGCTTCTGCTCCGCACGGTGCTGCGCGTACTCCCTCGCCCGGGCGGCAGCAGCGCGGGCCAGCTCGACCTCCCCCTCGTTGTCCCAGCCGACGCCGACGAAGCGCCACTGACCCACGATGAGCGTCGTCTCGTCCTCGTCGTCCGCGAGGAGGTCGGCCTCGATCGCAGCCAGGTCGATGGAGCGGCCATCTCGCTGAGCATCGGCGATGAGTGCCTGGGCGCGACGACGGGCACGGCGCAGGACACCGAGGGTGACCGAGTAGCGGCGCGACTTGGTCGCGAAGTGCCCCCGGAACCCCAGCGAGGGAGCCCATTTCCGCAGCAGACCGTAGGGCCACTCGTTCAGCGGAACGTCGATCTCGGCCTGCGCCCAGGCACCCTCGGCCAGTCCGGCGAACTCGGTGGCGACCTCCTCGACCCTGCGCAGGTGAGGGTTCAGCCCGTTGGCGTCGACCGTGTCGGTGGCCGACTTCGTGGAGTACTTCGCGAGGTAGCCGGCGACCTGCTCGGCGGTCAGGGCCTGCTCGGGGTCGTCGGTGCGTCTTCCCGTGCGGACCGGGCGCGTGTCGACCTGGGCACCGAACGCCAGCACCCGTGGGAGGTCGCCCTCGAAGACCGGTGGGGCGGTGAACTGCACGGCTGCCGCTGCCTCTGCGACGAGATCCGAGACGACGTCGGCGGTAAGCCAGTCCGGCGCAGCAGCGAAGCCGGTGTCCGTCTTGGGTCCGTCGAGGCGGATCAGGGCGTGGAAGTGGATGAGCCCGCGCAGCTGGTACTCGGCGACCTTGGCGTACTGCAGCGTCGCGTAGTCCGGCAGCTGCTTCTCCTTGACCCCGACCCGATCCGCGAGGAGGCGCTTGAGAGCGATGGTGAAGCGCCGCCACAACTCCGGGGCCCACCACTGCCAAACGACGTGGGAGGCGTAGTCGTAGCACTCCCAGCACAAGGGCTGACCGAGCAGCGAGTCCCCATCCTCATGAGTGGCAAAGCAGGTCGTCGGCCTGCCGTGCTCGCACCGCTTCTCCTTGGCGTGCGGTCGGCAGCGACGGCCGTTGTCTCGCTTCCCGTGGACGTGCCCAAACGACGGGGCGGTCACCGTGGCGAACACGAGCGGGTTCTCACTGACTGTGGCGGGGACACCCTTGCCGCCGCTGACCCCGGCCCGGATGAGGTGGAACATGTCGGCCGCGTAGACCCGGGAGCAGGACGGGCACACGCTGGCTCGGCGGTTGCCGCACCTGGTCAAGGTGGTGCCCATCGGCTCATGGTCGGATGAGTAGACGGACAGCACCTCCCCCGTCCCGGTGTCCACGGTGGTGGAGGAGCCCACGAGGTGGATCGGGTGCAGGCAGAAGCCAACACGGGAGACGGCTTCGGACCAGTCGTCGAAGCCCGGCGACAGCATCCGTTTGGCGATCTGCCGTGCCACGGCAGCGGAGCTCAGGTCTAGGTCGAGCGGCGCGTTCTCCCCGTATCCGGAGAAGCGCTGGAACCCCGTCGCGGTGTCCTGGGCCATGGTCAAGCCACCTGCGATCCGTCGCGGCTGCGTGGCCTGCGCGACTTCCGCGGTTTGCGCGCCGGGCTCGGGGCAGCACTCTTGCTCGCCGCGTCAGGCTTGGAGTCGGCTACAGGTGTTGGCCCGGGGACAGGCTTGACCATGAGGTCGTCGAGCGGGTCGACCGGTTTCGGCGGTCGCGGTGCGCTCAAGGCCGGAGATGCGATGACGGACGACGCGAAAGCCGCGATGTCGTCGTCCGTGAGGTAGGAGGCCCGCATGCGTCGGATTGCACGGGTTCCCTCGACGCGGACGAACGCCACACCAGGCGTGTGCTCGGAGATGTGGTCGGCGGTGGCCCCGAGATCGCGGGCTCCCTCGCCGAGGACCATGTCCACTTGGATCGGGTTGTCCAGGCGCATCGCGACCCGCGTCGGGAACAGATCCCGCCAGCCAACGACGTCCTTCCCCGGGTCCTGCACCGCCGCCAGGACAGTGATGCCCACGGCGCGACCCTTGGTCAGCAGCAGCCCCAGCGCCTGCTCGATCCGGCGCACCACCGACCGTTCCGCGAACGCCGTCAGGGTCGCCAACTCGTCTATGACCGCCAGCACGTGCGGTGAGTCCGGCGACGGGTGATGCTTGCGGATCCCCTTAGCGGCAAGCCGCTTTGCGCGAGCATCCATGACCAAGACGAGGTCCTCGAGGAGGCCGCACATCGTCTCGGGGGTGCCGTCCTCGAATCGCGAGAACAGGCGGGCGCCGGGGCGCAGCTCCATGCCGCCCTTGGGGTCGATGGCCCACACCTGCACCCATCCCGCGTTGATGGCCGGGGACAGTCCGTGCAGCAGGGACCAGAGGATGGAGCCCTTCCCCGCGCCGGTGGCTCCCGCGATCAGGACGTGGGTCTGCCACAGGGAGAACCGCCACGGAGCGCCATCCTCGTGCCGCCCGATGGGGACCCCCGCGAGATTCAAGTGCGGGGCAGGCTCAACCGGGAGCGGTCGGATCGTTGAGGCGAGGACGTCGGAGCGGTGCAGCTCGACCCACACCGACGTAGTACCGGCGGCAGAGACCCGTGCTTCCCTCGCTCCGAAAGCCACCGCCAGGGCATCGGCTCGACGGGCGTAGTCGTCGAGGGTGAGTCCGACCGGGATCGCCACATGGAGGCGGACGATCCCGGCCGGAGTCACCTTCACCTTGTGCAGCAGGCCGTATACGTACCGGCGCGAGCGGCCGTTGTCGTAATCGTGGGCGACCAGACCCACCCGGTGAGCCACCCGCCTCCATTTGCGCGGGTAGGTCAGCGACAGCCACAGCTCGTTCAAGCGCGGCCGGACCATGCGCCGGTAGGAGTCCGGCGAGGCAAGGCGCCACGAGAGCAATCCGGCACCGATACAAGCCGGGAAGAGCAGGACGGCCGCGTGGCCGGCGTACCTGTCCAACAGCACGAGCCCCACGACCGACAGGGCACGCACTGGACGACGCACCGCGAACCTCGCCACCCGGAACACCGACCACGCCGCGAAGACGATCAGCCGGACCACCGCTTCGAAGATGAGCGCGACAGGCTCGTCACTGTCGAACATCGCTCCCCTGCGCTCCCCCACGACCGTCCTCCTCCCTCAGGCAGATCGACGAGCGTCGGAAGCGACCGCCATCACCCGAGACTGCGCGGCACCGAGTGCGGAGTACGCCCGGTAAACACCACGCCGAAGCTCGTCGTCCGGTGCGTTCACGAACTCGCGCACCAGCTGTGCCAGCTCGTTGCGGACCCCGTCGACCCGGGCCACCTCGTGGGTCAGAACCGAGGGGAGGTCCTTCACGTCGACGTCGAACGCGTCGGCCCACGCCACGGCCTCAACCGGACGCATCACGCCGCCCCCTTCTCAGACTGGCGCTGACCGGCACCCGACCCGCTGGCAGGCTTGGAACCTGGAGCACGCACGGCATCAGCGCGGTATGACCACGCGATGTTCGGACGGTTGCCCCGGTCGTCAATCCACGCCGTAGCCGTCAGGTTCTCGAACTCGACCGGGCGCAGCTTCTGCCCCTCCGGCTTCGGCGGCGGCACCGGCTGCGCATCAGCGGAGATCTTCACCGTGACCTCGCCCTGCCCCTTGCGAGCGTTCTCGTCCAGGTCGACGATCCGTACCTCCCACACACGCAGCCCGGTCACCTTGTCCCGCAGCTGCACATCACCCGGATCACGACCGGCCGCCTTAGCAGCCTGCAGAGCGTCGAAGTCCTCGACTGCCGTCACCTCACCGCGCATCAGCGCCCCGTCAGGGAAGACATCTTCAAACAGCACCCGAATCCTCGGCTGAATAGCCACAACACACCTCCATGTCTAGACCCCCTAAACGGGTGGAACCGCATCCACGCAAACTGCGTTTATAGGGACTAAACGGACCATAGAACCGTTGGCCAACGACCGTCAAGCCCCCCTAAACTGCGGGCGTGTCCGACGCTCAGTTCGAAGCCGTCCGCCGGGAGAGTGACCCTGCGGAACGTGCTCGCATGGCCGGACGCCTCATCAGCCTGTACCAACAGCGCGGCGTCGAGCTTGCTCGCCTGAGACGGGAAGCGATCGACGAGGCGCTGAAGGAGGGGGCCGTCAGCTATGCCACTCTCGCTGAGGAGCTCGGCCTCTCCAAAGGTCGCATCGCTCAGATACGGAAGTCAGCCCCAAGCGCGGAACGGGCACTCTTTGGCGTGGGCCCTGTCGAAATCTGGATTCCCGAGCGAAAGCTAGAAGGCCGGCACCTGCCCGTCGTAGCCTCCGAGGACCAGGACGCCGGCGAGCGAGTACGCGAGCTTTTGGACCGATTGCAGTTCTCTGCGTTCCTTCGCCACGTGCCAGCAGATAGCGCGGACTGGCAACCAGCAAGCGACGCGGTCGTCATCTGTGGACCCAAGAGCTCGCCCGTCGTCCAGAAGTGGCTTGACGATGACCCGGTCGCCACGTTCGTCCAGCGGAAAGGCCTGTGGCACATACGCATCCGATCTGAGAAACGCGACCTGCCCTCCCCGATGTCCGAGGGAGACGCGACTGACCTTGCATACCTGTCGAAGGTGACCGACAGCCAGGGCCGCGTCCGGATACACATCGCTGGCATCCACGCCATCGGCTCCCTGGCGGCGGTCGAGTGGCTGGATCAGAACGCCGCCGACGTCTGGCGAACGATGCGAGACCGCGACTTCACCGCCGTTATCGCTGGCGAGCACGACGGACCGAGGATCACCAGAACCGAGACAGTCGTGCAACCTCGCCCCCATGAGTAACTGGGAGTTTGCCGTGGCCGAGGCCCCAGCTGGAGACGGGCCGGGCGAGGACCGCTGGCTATTTCACCAGACCCGGGATGGCACGGCTTGGGCGGCCGTCATTGACGGCGCCTCCTCCAGTGCGACGCAGGGACCCACAGGAGGTGACTACGCGGACGCACTACGAGCGGGACTGCTTGCCGCCGTGCAGAGCGACCCGAGGCGCGAACCCAGTGATGCCCTAGCGCGTGGCATCAAGACTGCTATCAAGACCCTGGGGCTTCCACAGCCAAGCGCTCCATCCGCCGCCGTAGGCATCGCACGATGGACAGAAGAGGGGATCCAGGTCGCCTGTCTCGGAGACGTCGCCGTAGCACTCGTTTTCCCAGTCTCCGAACGCGTTCTGCAGGACAGCAGGCTCGGGCAGGTCGACCAAGAGGACCGATCACGCTACAAGAGAGCTCTCCAAGCGGGCGCAGGCTACGGGACCGCTCATGAGGAGACCCTTGCACGCCTACGACAAGCAGAACGGGCCTGCCGCAATGTCGACGGCGGCTACTGGATCGCAGCTGACGACCCAGCGGCCGCTTCTAAAGCCTTAACGTTGACGGATTCACGCGAGCTCGACATGGTTGTTTTGGCCAGTGACGGCGCGGCGGCGGCGATCACTCGGTACGAGGTCTGCAGAAATTGGCGGACTTTGGCAGAAATGGTCATGCACAACCAGCAGGCATTCATCGACCGTGTAAGAAGCGCTGAAAGTCACGACCCTGACGGGCGGCGCTGGCCGCGCAGCAAGCCTTCTGACGACCTCGCCGTGCTGGTTGTCGAGAGGTCATCTAGTTCTAACAACACTCGCCCCGGCCGATGACGATCGAGTGCAACTGATGCGCGTGCTGGCCACGCTGCGGCCTTGGGAACCAGTACGGAAGGCTGGATTGCGTCCGCCCCTCACAACATGTGCCGCTAGCTCCCCAATCGCTCGGCGACACTCCGTTCCAAGGCATTCAGATTCCATGTGTGGAATCCCGCTCCAACAAGCGCCTGCACCTCGGCCACAAGAATTGGGTGGGTTGTGCCCTTGGTGCTCCAGTCCTTCTTCACATCTTCAGTAATCAGAATTACGTGCTGGAATTGGGAGCCGGATACCCGCGCCTCCGCGATTCCCAATAAGAGATCGGCCCACACAAAGAAATCGCCGTCTCCATCATCCTTGAACCCTGGCGGCGTCTTGGTGCTCTTTCGCTGGCGAGCCAGATCTCTAAAATCAGACCGCGGGACCTGCGCGCATATGGCGCGGTTCACGAGCATGTCAATAAGCGCAGACACATCACCAGCCGTCCTCTCGTCGAGGACGTGCCCAAACTCGTCGACGAACTCTTGGACAATCACCTCAGCCTTGGACTGAAGGCTCGCCGCGAAGGCAGGATCGATCTCTCGCACGACTTTCGAGAGAGAATCGAACGCCTGCCGGACGCGATCAGCAACTCCTTGGACCGCGCTCATCTGATTGTTCCAAAACTCTTGCACAACTTGCGACGGCAAGATGATCGGCCCCGCGTGCCTTTGGCCCAGGTAGTCGATAATCTCAGGGGCCTTGCGTCCCTTGGCGATGTTTAGCAATACGTTTGCGTCCAACGCGATCACCGCGGCATCGAACTCTTCACTGCTAAGCGTCGACCGCGCACTCAATGCCTGCTTGAGGGACGTTAAGGAATCAATGGGTACCTCACGACCGAGGACTTCGCGAACCTTCTTGAGCTCCTCAGTTGGCACCTGTCGTCCTCACCCGAACCACACATCTGCTGCGCGTTCGGCGATCTGCTGTCCGCGCACCTCCAGAGCAGTGGGATCCCAATCTGTGAGCCCACTCAACTCCTCAAAGTCCTCACCCTCGACCACCTCAGGAAGCAAGTTCTGCGCAAAGCCGGCCCAGGTACTAGCCCCCTTAGGCCTTCGCTCCGGCTTCGCCAACACCGTGTTACCGACGGTGGATCCCCAGTAAGCGAACTCGTCACTCGGGAAAGCCTCCCATTCGCCGGCTTGGCGAGGGCGAATAAGATGCAACGTCCCTTCAGACTCCGGCGTGACGGTGCCTTGTATCTGTGAACGACGAATAAAGGTCAACGTCCCCTTGTTGTATGACCTCTTTGAGAGGCGCTCGATGAACTCTTCGCGGTTGGGGTTGAGGTCACCCAGGTCGGCAAGGGCTTCTTCCCACCGACCGTCAGTGAAGACACGCCGGGCGGCATCGCCGAGGCGCCGTTCTACGTTGCCAGTGCCTAGGTTTCCGACGACGATACGGCGCACGACCAAACGAAGAACCTCCCTCATCCCCTCGTCTGGATTCGTCGTCTTGGCAGTTGCCAGCAGGAGTGGCCGAACGGCTATAACACCCAGGTCATTAAGAGCTTCAAATACCTTGAGCCACTCTGCTTCGGCCGGCCCGTCAATGGTCGGATCGATCATCTGCATGTAGAGCGGCAAATATTCCCCCAACGAGGCCATTAGGGCCTCGACGCCCGGCGGCCGACCCCGACGGTCCTTCGAGCTGACCTTCCGCTCAGCCAAGTAGTCAAACAGTTCACGAGGCAACACGTGTCCAGCGCGCAAAGTGACTACATGTCGGATGTATTGGACAAGTGCGCTGGGCCCGGCCTGGCTGAGAGGACGAGCTATTCTTTGCCATGAGTGATAACGATCATCTCGGTGTGCAGGAGCAGTCTGGCTGATGATGTAGTTCTTCAGTAGGTCGGCGGTGGTTAGATCCTTACCACGCGTATTGATGACCTCGAACACCCGATAGGCAGCTGCGGCGTCGGGGTGAACGAACACCGCCAGGTACACTCTGTTCGTCAAGAACTCAGCCCATATCCCCAGCCGCTTGAAGGGGTCGCTCGCGAGATCCGCCCCTAGCAACGTCGAGATGGCACCGTATGCGTCGACCAACTTATCCGCTATACCCTCGGAGTCCGGCACTTCCGAAGCAGCCGGCGTTTTCCCAGTGGCAATCAGACTCTGCAATGTGGCATTGTCCCGCTTGTCTGTCAGGGTCACGCGGGGCCGGCTGTCGTCAGTGTCATAATCGATAGCTGCTAGAAAGTCAGACTTCAGGCGATCGGCAAGGGCATTTCGACCGGCTCTAAGCGCCTCGTGATACAGAGCGTTAGCCAGCAGCGTAATAGTGAGAAGGCGCTGTTGGCCGTCCACGACATGCTTTCTTGATTCCTCATCGGTGAGGATGACAAGACCTAAGAAGTAGGAACCGGCGTCGAGGCCGCCTCGGATGTCTTCCCAGAACTCCCGCACTTCTTCTATGCCCCAGGCGTACTCACGCTGATACGGCGGTACGACGAACCTCGAGTTCGACACGAGGTTTCCCACAGAAGTGGCAGTCGCATTCAGCGGTGTCTCCACCATCCACACATCCCGTCCATGCATATGCCGTGGCTCCAACACCCGAGCACTACCGCCAGACAGTACCGTCCCGTCAATCCCCGCGCAGGCAAGGGCGACAACCACGACTCAGTCGGTTCCTCCAGCGAAGTTGGCCCTTCATCGCAGGACCGCAAGCAGGCAACCCTTGCCTTGACCTAGTTCGGCCTGACGCTCCAGACCGCTGGACGGCTACTCCAAGCCCGATCTATAGGTCGAATCAAGTGCCCCTTAGGTCCTCGCCTCTCGCTCCTCGATGAGGTCCTGGTGCTCGTATCTCAACTGCGTCAGCAAGAGGGACCCCAAGCCCAACACCCCAATTGCGTAGCGGCGGGCATCACTTCGGCGTTGCAGGCGATGCCGATCGACGTTCCCTATGGCTTGGGCATATCCGATGCCCAGCGCCCGCCAGCCCTCCCATTCTCCTTTCCCCTTCCCCATTCTCAGTTCTCCTGCATCCCCCATGGCGGCTCCGTAGAGCCCTTTCCCGTAAGTGTCAGTCCCCATGTCAGCCCACGTCCGGACTTTGTCCTCGACGAACGTACAAACGGTGCTTGGGATCTTGTCCCAGTCGTCGGTCTCGACAAGACCTCGCACGTGATCCCACAACTCCGCATCGAACGCACGCTCGTCTACAGGATCGTCCTCCCCTTGCATGAGTTCGAGCTCGTAGACCGCCGCATCGATGTACGCGCAGGCCCGTCTCACTCCCGACGTGAACGCGTCTCGGAAGGCACTGTCGGGGGTGCTGCTGCTGAAGAAGCCCAGACTGTAGGAGTTGTCATCCAGTTTCTTCACCAGGTGGTGACCGGCGCCCAGAGAGCGCGCAACGACGCCCCTCACGCGGCTCTTCCAACCTTCACCGAAGTCATCGGCGTACATACCTGACGGGTTAGAAGCCTCATCCTTTAATTCCTGCAACTTCTGGATGGCAAGAGCGGGGCGCATGTCCGAAGTCTGCCACTGTGCTCCGACATGCACGTGCTGCGCTCCGAATCCAGCAAACCTAATGAGCGACGCTTGGGCAGTCCACGTTAGAGACAGCGCCACCGGTGGAACTACTGCCCAAGCTGTCGACACATCGTGAGCACTTTCCTTACTGGCTCAAGCGCGGCTTCGCCGCGGATCGCGCGGGGCCCCGCGATGGGGACCCCCGCGCTCCGGGCGCTTCGCGCCCTACGCGCACCCCCATCGCACCCCGCGCGTCCAGGTACAGCAAAGGAGCGCCCCAACCAGGGAGCGCTCCTTTGACTCGCACACGTGTCTCAGACGGCCTTGCGTTCCGCCAGCCTCCGTGCGACCTCTGCGGCCACCGCCTGCGCAGCCACTTTGCCCAGCCCGACCACGACCGGGTGCTTCACGATGTTGATTACAACTTGCCCCATGACCGTCCCCTTCATCCTCGGGCTTCTTCGGTGCCCGTTGAGTACCAGCATAGGCCCTATTCCTGCCGCAGGGCAAGCGAGGCACGCCCTGAGTAAGGCCTATACTGGCACCCATGGAGGCCTCTGAGCGTAAGACCCTAGGCGATGTCATCCGTTCTCTCCGTGAGGCGAGTGGCATGACTAGGCCTGAGCTGGCCAAGACAGCCGGCGTAGGCGTCGACATGGTCGCGAAGGTTGAGCAGGGCGCGAAGGCGCCATCGGCCAAGACCTTGCGCGGGCTTGCAACCGCCCTAGGAGTGGAGCCCATTGAGCTATCAAGTCGAGCTGCGACCTGGGCCGCGCTGTCTGCAGACAAGACCGCCCCAGCCGACGCGCTTCGACGCGTAGCACTCGGCGCCACGGCGGGCCCGTTCCGGTCAGTTGCAGTATCGAACACCCAACTCCGCGCGTATCGAGGCATCAAAGCGATAGCCGGGATAGCCGCCACCCTCAAGCCGTCCTTGGAAGACGTTGATCGCCGGCAGGTCGAGGATGCGCTGCGGGCACTGCTCGAGGAGCGACTTAGGAGCGCAGAGACCACCATCGAGCTCCTACACCTGGCCCAGGCCCTCGAGGACGAGTCGGGTGCCTGACGACGCCGCCGACCCTGCGCTCCACTCTCCGCCATGGGGTCGGCGCCTAGCTCTGGTCGTCCGTTTGGCCAGTCGCCGCAGAAGCGCCTGCTCGGCGGCGAGGTTCTTTCTACGATCTGCGCCATGAGCGAGAAGCTTCGGCCCTGCAAGTCCTGCGGCCACCAGGTGTCGAAGAAGGCTGCTACTTGCCCCTCCTGCGGGCGCCACAACCCCGGCGGCGGCGTGTCCGCCCAAGTGGTCATCCTGACCGGCATTCTGGGCGCGGCCCTCGCTGTCTTCATCATTTCTCAGGCTTATGGGGCGGCTCAAATGGCCGGGCTCTAGCCAAGCCTTCGGCCTCGGCCCTAGAAGGTGCCTGAGAGGTACCCGTAGGTTCGAAACGAGCCGCAACACCCTCGTATAGAGGAGCGTCAAACCGGTTGTCGCGCAACGGTTTCTCGAAGACCGCGACGCTAGGGCCGGACTCCTAAAGCGGGTGTCGCAGGTTCGAATCCTGCCGGGGGCACCACCACATTTCCCGAAGGTCGGCCGCCAATCCAGTCGTCCCGGTTAGCGAGCGATTCGAACGCCTGGAGGAGACGGTCCAGATCTGCCTGCAAATGTGGGGCGAGGACAACGGGCCGTACAGGGGCAAGCACTACCAGCTCGAGGAGACCATCTGCGTGCCGGCACCCCTCGGCTCGCGACGCCCCATGGTCATGATCGGCGGAGGCGGGGAGAAGAAGACACTCCTGCTGGTGGCCCGATACGGCGACGCCTGCAACGTCTTCGCCCGCAGTGTCGACGAGGTGGGCCGCAAGCTGCAGGTCCTGCGCGGACACTGCGACACCGAGGGCACGGACTTCGCCACCATCCGCAAGACCGTCATGTTCAGCCGACCCCTGCTGAAGGACCTCGACGGCTTCCCGGCCGAGGCCGAGGCCTACGCCAGACTCGGGGTTGCCGAGATCCAGGTGCTCCCCGACCGTCACCCGGTCGAGTTCACCGAGCAGATCCTCAGCCAAGTCGCGCCCCGGCTTGCGACGCTGTCCTGAGCCCCAACCCCATGTACTCAAGGGTGGCCAGCCTTGACCGGGCCACCCCGGCCGGGCTCCCCTGCTCCGACTTCGGGCTGGGGGCTTCCTGTTGTCCCAGCCACAACCGCGAGATCGCCGGCATTCGGACGGCGGGCTGAGCACAATGTCGGCATGGAGCCGATGAAGCCACTGCAGGAGGCGGCGAGCCCACCTGTCGGGTCATGGCGGCCCAGTCGGCGCCGAGCCGCCATGGAGGTTGCGCTGTCGGCCGGCTGGATCGCCCTCGCCACGGCGTTCCTGCATCGGGACGGCTTCAGCTGGCTGGCTGTCCTGACCCTCATCGTCGCGGCCATCAACCTTGGCTCGTGGTTGGGTGATGTGCGTGGCAGGCGTGAGGGCTCGACGAGTCCTTGAATGGAAGCACGCTCGAACTCAGCCAGTCACCTCAGAGTCGGGCGCGAGACCGGTCCGCCGCTGGTACTGACGCCCATGCAGATGCAGATCACCCCGAGCGTCGGCATCTCCGGCGTCCACATCGGAGACACTCGCGCCGCCGTCGAGGCGACAGCGGCACCGTGAAGCTCGTCGAGGTCTTCCACGGACAAGGTCGCAACGAGGTCTTCCTGGACGACATCCAGCTCACCTCTCGCCTCACGGACGAAGTCGAGCCGACCTGAAATGTACGACACCGAGGATGGGAACCTCGGCGTGCAATGTGTCGGGGTCGCGCCAGCCTCGTACTGGAGCGAGTGAAAGGTGCCCCCGCCGACGGACCCTGCCGGGAACGAAGCCATCTCGACACGGCTGGCCAGGACCTACGATGCCCGCATGCCGGCCAGGAGTGACAGCCACCCACCAGCCTTGTCCGTTCCGTCGCGGCGATGGCTGATGGCGTTCGGTGTGGCTCTCGTCCTCGTCCTCCCGATGCTGAACCGCGGCTGGGGATCGTGGCTGGCTGCCTTTCTCGCGGGGCTTGTGATCAGTGAGCTCTTGCGGCGTGACCTCCGTATTCCTGGTCGGAGTCGTCGAGGGACAGCGGATGATGTGGTGGCGCCACCGAGCAGCGGTCAACACTCCGGCTAGGTGTCCGCGAAAGGTACCCTCAGGCTCCGAGACAGCGCGCCGCGTGCAGTTCCCCCACTGCTCACGTGCGACCCAGCGGAGTGTGTCAGTCCGTCTGGTCGTCCACCGTCGCGGTGCCGGCGTTCTTCTTCACCGACTCGATTCCGCCCATCGCAGCAGCCTTGGTCTCATAGGCCTCGCCGACCGCGATCACCTGGCCATTGCTCGCCTTGAGTCGAAAGCGGAACTTGCCCCCGGAGTCCTTGTAGAGCTCGAACTTCCCTGCCATTGCTCTGCCCTTCTGCTGGACCAACACAACCCGGCTTCTCGAAGGTAGAGGAGGCCGGTCCCCCGCGGCAGGCTGTTCCTGAAACAGCGCCCTGCCCCGCCGCCGACCCCTACGACGCTGAGGGAGCTCGGCGTGGTCCTTGGGCGCCAGGGCTGATCCTCACGACCGCGCTGGCAGCACGCAGAACTCGTTGCCGGACGGGTCCGCGTAGAGCCGCCATGGCAGCTCGCCCCATTCCGGGTGGAGCTCGCGGCCGCCGCGCTCGGCGATGCCTGCCGCGACGGCGTCGGGGTCATCTCCGGTCTCAAGCCGGATGTCGAGGTGCAGCCGGTTCTTGGTCTCCCCCTTGGGCGCTGGCTCGGGGCACAGCTCCAGAAGGGGACCGCGCAGCGACGGGTGGCGCAGGGACCGGGGTGCGACGCCGACCGCGTCGGTCCAGCCGGTCAGCCAGGACCAGAACTCCGCGTCCCTGTCCGGCTCGGCACAGTCGAGCGGGAGCGCCGCAATGGGTCCGGTGTCGGCATACGCCGCTCGATCCTCCATGACGCAGCAGGGGTTGCCCTCAGGGTCGGCGAGAACCACCCAGGGGACATCGCGCTGACCGATGTCGAGGTGTCGTGCGCCCAGCCCGAGCAGCCGCTGGACCACCTCGGACTGGCGGGCCCCGCCCAAGAGGTCCAGGTGGAGTCTCAGCGGCTCGGATGGCCGCTCGGGGACGCGCTGGAAGCACAGGTCGAGCACCGGTCCGCCCTCGATGGTGAGCCGCGTCTCGAAGCCATCCGGCTCGTCGGTCAGCCGCTCGCCGCCGACCACCGCCTCCCAGAACCGGCCCAGCCGCTGCGGGTCGACGGCATCCATGACGAGGTTCTCCAGGAACATGCACCCACCGTAGGGCCGGGACTCATGGGGCCTGTTCCAGCCCCGGGATCACTCCCACGAAGAGCACGAGGCCCACGAACACCGTCAGTGCTCCAGCCCCCACAGCCATAAAGCTTGCGCGCGGCGGCCCCGACTGTCCCACTGCCCGCCCGGAGTAGGCCATACCGAGCGCCACACCGCACGCGTAGAGCGCCAGTCCAGCCCACGAGGCGGCCACCCCGACCACCACCGCCCGGCCGAACGGAGCCCAGTCGTCCAGCTCCCGCCACCACTGCGTCGCCGACCACTGTCCGCTCCCGGACAGCGCGACCAGCACGACGCTCGACGACACGACGCCCGCAACGATGGACACCACCACCGAACGCGACGTCCCCGGGGGCGGCGGCGGGTCGCTTGCCACCCCGAGCGCCTTCCTCAGCTGACCAGTCACGCCATCTCCTCCACCAGGCCCGAGGCGAGCATTGTGGCCGCAAAGTGAAGCTGGCCGAGGCGTGTTCGGCCATTCGGAACCGCGCCACCTCGCCAGATGACACCATCGACCGCATGCGCAGGGGGGACGTCGCAGGCGTGGGCGCCGTCGCCGTGGTGCTCGGGTTCCTCCTCCTCACGGGGGTGGAGGAGGTCGGCCCGGGGGCGGCGGTCCTCGGGCTGCTGCTGGTCCCCGTGGGCTTCCTGCTGCTCTGGGAGTCCTGGTCATCTGGCCCCGCGACGGCCCAGTCGCCCAACGGCCGAGACCAGTAACGCCGACACCCTCGACCGGGAGGGGAGCGAGCGGCCCGACCGAACCCGGCAAGGGCCTGCCGGGCCGGACCCTGCCGGCGTACATTCGATGGCATGGCCGACAAGGGCCACCAGTGGACACCAGACGAGGTCCGCGCGTTCATGCGCGGCGAGAGTCCCGAGTTCGCCCGGGAGCGCCGCCGGTTCATGCGGATCCCCGCCAACCCGCGCTGCAAGCTGTGCCTCGCACCGTTCGGGGGCGTCGGCGGCGTCATGTTCAAGGCCGCCGGCTTCGGCCGCTCCCCCGGCAACCCCTCGATGTGCGTGAAGTGCCAGAAGGTGCTGCGAGACCAGGGCCTGACGGGGGTCGAGATCCCGGTGACGCTGCTCTTCTCCGACGTCCGCGGCTCCACGGCGCTCGGCGAGCGGATGCGCCCCAGCGAGTTCAAGGACTTCCTCGACCGCTTCTACCGCCTGGCCACCGACGCGATCGTGCACAACGACGGCCTCGTCGACAAGATCGTCGGTGACGAGGTCATCGGCCTGTTCTTCGGCGGGATCAGCGGGCCGAACCACGCAGGTGCCGCGATCGCCGCCGCGACGGAGCTGGCCGACCGGACCAGCCGCCCCAACGCCTCACCCATGGGGCCGATCCCCGCCGGCACTGCCGTTCACACCGGCGACGCGTTCGTGGGGTCCACCGGCCCGGAGGGAATGGTCCACGACTTCACGGCGCTCGGCGACCCCGTCAACACCACCGCCCGGCTGGCGTCACTGGCCTGTGCCGGAGAGGTCATCGTCAGCGTGGCCGCCGCCGAGGCCTCCGGCACCAACATCGAGGGCCTCGAGCGCCGCAGGGTGGAGCTCCGCGGCCGCTCCGCCTCGCTCGAGGTCGTCGTGCTCCGGGCAGCCCAGGCCGGGATGGCGGCGCGCTCCTGACGGCGGTGGCCCGCCGTCAGGAGCCGCGCTTCTCCCGCGCCCGTCGCTCCCGGTCGAGCCGGGCACGGCGGGCTACCGCGACCTTGTCGGCCCGCTCCTGCTCGAGGCGCCGCACCGGGTCGTTGTGCTCGTCGAGCTGCGCCGGGCCGTAGATCTGGTAGCCGAGGTGCTTGATCCGGTAGATGATCCGGTACCGGATCGAGAGACCTTCACGGTCCGCCTTCGCCACCACTGCTCCGATCGCCACTGCCTGCTGCCTGCTGCCTGCTGCCTGCTGCCTGCTGCCTGCTGCCTGCTGCCTGCTGCCTCCACACCCACACTAGGCGTGTTGAGGCGTGCTCGGGCCGGCGATCCGATCAGCGGACCCGGCGACGTCAGCGGACCCGGGCGAACGTGACGGCCGACGTCCAGAGCCTGACCTTCGAGACGACCTTGCCGGGTCGCGGCGAGTGCCAGATGTAGCCGCTGCCGGCGTAGATCCCGACGTGGTAGATGCTGCGGGACCCGCCGAAGAACACGAGGTCGCCGGGGCGGGCACTCGTGCGCGGGATCTTGATCGTGGCGTCGTACTGCTGCTGGGCGGTGCGAGGCAGGCGCCTGCCGACCTTGCCGTAGACGTACATCGTCAGTCCGGAGCAGTCGAAGCCGGTGCTGGGGCTTGCCCCACCCCAGGTGTAGCGAATTCCGCTGAGGGAAGCGGCGACTCGCACTGCCTGGTAGCTGACCGAGGCGGGGACGGCGGCCTCCGCCCGTTGGGTGGACGAGGGGGCGACGAGCAGGCCGGCTGCGAGGAACAGGGCCATGAGGAGGGATGCCGCGCGGGCGGGCAGGGGGATGCGCAGGGTGGATGTGAGCATGGGGCGGCCAATCTTTCGGATCCGCCTGCGAAGAGTGACCTGTCGGGTTCGGGCGCCGAAAGATGGCCCGGCCGCAATGCGGCTTCACCCCAAGGGACCTCACGACCTCGACGGCCGGGGCCCCGCACTGCCTGGGTTCTCCGCCCCCACCACGGTCAGGGTGCTGCTGGCTTGTCGCCCGCGCGAGTGGTGGGGTTCGGCGTCCGCGCGGACCGCCCCACCTGATGGTGGGGACTGTGAAGCCCTCTGGGGGCGAGTCCTCGGCGCCCTGCCGTCTGCCTGGTGGGCCGGGAGTGGCGTCGAGGCTTGGCGCCAGAGACTAGTTCGAACGAACTAGTCACTGCCAGAGGCAATCCGCCCGATTGGCCCCATTCATCCGCAATCTCGGAGCAAATTCAGCCATTTGGCGTAGGGACCTCGTACAGGCGTCGTAGGTGCGCCGTCGCCGCCCCTCGTCAGGCGGGGAAGGCCACCCGCTCCAGGCCCCGGGGTACGCGCGCGTGCTGCCACCGTCGCTCCGCCGCCGAAGCAGCCGGGTCCGCCACTCCCGCCAGGCTGGCCGCGGTCGCTGCGTACGTCGCGGCGTGCGACGCGTGACGCGTGGCGTGTGCCGTCGCCGCCGCATGCCCGGCCGCCCGTGCCGCGGCGCGGGCAGCGGGACCTTCCGCCCGCCGGGCCGCGGCGTGCGCCGCGAGGGCAGCCGCGGCGGCCTCGCCCGTCCTGATCTCTCCCGCCGCCCAGGCGCGTGCAGCCCGCACTGCCCTGCGCGGTCGGTCGTCCCCGGGGCAGGCCCGCTCGAAGACGGGCAGCACGTGCTCGGCGCAGTCGGCTGCCCAGCGCGCCAGGGAACTGCGCCCCTGCCCGTCCAACCGTGCTGCAACCTTTCCCATCACGACCCCCTAGTGCGCGAACCGGCTTGCGCGAGAGGAGGACTGCTCAGCGGAGCCTGTGAGAGCGGCCAGCAGGAACAGCACCCCGGAGACCACCGCAGGAACGAGGACGAGCGCGATGGACAGCGGTCGGGCCCACTGGTCCCCTGCGCCGACCATGCTCAGCACCAGGGGCACGACGACGATGGCGAGCAGCAGTGCCCCGGCCTCGGCCGGACGCGAGAGGCCCAGCACCGCGAGCGCCACCCCCACGAGCAGCACGAGCACCAGCCCTACCGGGCCGTTCTGGTCCTCCCAGTCGGACCAGCGCCGGTAGTCGAGCAGCTGCAGGACGCCGAAGGCGATGGGCGCCAGGCTGACCACGGCGAGGACGGGCACGGCCACCGAGGGGCGCAGCCACGCCAGCAGACAGAGCAACCCGAGGGGCACCCCCACCGCGGCGATCAGGCCGATCGCCTTCCAACCACCCACATCGGTGACCGTGTAACCCACGAGCATCAGCGACGTGAAGCCGCCGAACGTAGCCATCACCGCGAACCCTGCCCACCTCAGCGCTGACATCGACAACACCTCCCTCTTTCCACGGTGGGCGTCCGATTCCTTTGCCCACCAGAGCCGTTGGTCCCGCTGTGGCTGAAGGTGACGGGGCACCGGCCCACACGGGGACGGGGGGACCAACGCCTCTGACCGGCCGTGGGCCCCTCGCACAGGCTGGGGGGTGGAAGGGCGAGGGCCGCCCCTCCGGCGCCACCCCGAGGAGGGAACCGATGACCGAGCACGGCATGGCCGTGACGACCCACACCACCGAGATGCGCCAGATCCGTGAGGCGAACACGGCCCTGGCGCGAGGCGCGCACCCGACCGCGCGGTCGATCGGCCTCCGCACCGGCTTCGCCGACGGCGCGGTGCTCTTGCGGCTCAGGCCGGTCGGCCCGCCGTCCTACCCCTACGTCTACGGCGTGTTCACCGGCGACGAGCGTCGGCACCACGACGGCCGCGCGGTGTCCGTCGAGCTGCACACGGCACAGCTGCGGGCGATCAGCGCACAGCTGCACCTGCGCGGGCACACCTGGGGCGTCTGACACCCCGCGGAGCCGGGCCGCGGTGCCGGCGACGCACCGCCGGCGGCTACCGTTGCCGCATGCCCGCCCCTCCCCCACCGCCCCGCACGAGGTCGTCGACCGTGCGGCACTGGTGGCTCCCCGGCTGGGTGGCGGCCGTCGCCGTGCTCCTGCCGGTCCTGACCGCGCCACCCTCGGTGTCCGACCTGGCCGTGTCGGCGGCCATGCTCGTCGCCGCGTGGGTGCTCTCGCCGCGGTTCTTCCCCGCGTCACCGGGCGACCACGAGGCGCGACGCCTCGCCGAGGAGACCGGCGCACCGGTCATCTACTGGCGCCCCGGGTGCAGCTACTGCCTGCGCCTGCGCCTGGCCCTCGGTCGTCTGGGCAGCCGCGCGGTGTGGGTCGACGTCAGCTCGGACCCTGCGGCGTCCGCCCGGGTGCGCGCGGCGAGTGGCGGCAACGAGACGGTGCCCACGGTCTTCGTCGACGGCTCGGCGGCGGTGAACCCGCGCCCGGCCTGGGTGCGCGAGCGCCTGCGGTCGCGGTGACCGCACAGGTATGCCGTGCCGTAACCCCGTCGGGGACCGCACGGCATACCCGCCCCGCACCGGTCGTTGCCGGCGCGCGCCGCCTCCCTAGATGAAGAGCAGCTGAGCGCCCTCGGTCATCTCGATGAAGTCGCTGGCGCTGATGATGGCCTCGACCTCCTCGTAGAGGTCCTCCTCGGTGAGGTGGTTCATGTCGGCCGACATGCGGCAGGCCCACAGGTGGCCCCCGGAGGCGACGATCTGCTCGAGGAACTCCGGCACCTCGGGAACGTCGAGCTCGGCGATCGACTTCTTCAGCTTTGAGGTCGCCATGTGCGTGATGCCCGGGAGCCCTCCCAGGCCCTGAGGCATGTGCGTCGCCGGGTTGCCCAGCGGCGTGAACTTCAGGTCGCCCATCGTCTTCTTGTTGATCATGTCGAAGCCCCAGAACGTGAAGAACAGGTGCGTCTCCACGCCCTCGCCGAGGGCGGCGTTGGCCAGGATCAGGCCCGGGTAGGCCATGTCGAGGCTGCCCTTGGAGCAGATGATGGCGAGCTTGCGGCCCTCGGACGCCTCGGCGCCGAAGTCGGGGATGATGGCGGGGGCCGTCTCGGTGGTGCTCATGGAGAACCCTTTCTCGGTGCGGTGGTCGGTGCGGTGGTCGGCGTGGTCGACGTCGTCAGACGCAGCCGTGGGGCTTGGGCAGGCCCGCGATGTAGGCCATCTTCTTGGCCGGCTTCTGCGGGAACAGCTGGAACAGCTGCTTGGTCGGGATGCCGCCGGCAACGGTGACGCGGCGCAGCGTCGGGGTCTCGCCCTGGGCTGCGAAGTCCTGGCGCAGGAAACGGATCGCCTTCCAGTGCTCGTCGGTCATCTCGATGCCGATCTGCGCGGCCAGGGTCTCGCCGAGGGCCTCGTCCCACTCGCTGGGCTCGGTCATGAAGCCCTCTTCGTTGACCTGCACCTGGCGGCCGGCGATGGTCGTGACGGGCATCGTGTTCACTCCTTGTTTCCGGTGGTGGTGTCTGCGGGGGTGACCTTGCCGGCCATCGACATGTGGACCGGAAGGGGCATCGGACGCCCGGGAAGCAGGACGTTCCAGTAGATCCAGCGGAACGCGAGCTTGCCGAGGTGGTTGGCGCGGGTCTCCTTCAGGAGGCTCATCGGCCCGACGACGGGGACGGGGAACTTGCCGGGCAGCGGCTGGGTGTCGTAGTTGAAGTCGATGAGCAGGCCCTTGCCGTTGCCGGACTCGACGAAGCAGTTGGCGTGGCCGTCGAACGACCCCGTCATCGGCTTGCCCGCGATGTGCGCCAGGAAGTTCTCGATGAAGATGTCGACGGCGAAGTGGGCCACCGAGCCGGCCTTCGAGGCCGGGATGTCGGAGGCGTCCCCGATGGCGAAGATGTTGTCGTGCTTCTTCGACAGCAGGGTGTGCTTGTCGACCGGCACGTAGTTGAGCTCGTCGCCGAGACCCGAGCGGGCGACGAAGTCGGCGCCCATGTTGAGCGGGATCGTCACGAGCAGGTCGAAGGGCACCTCGCGCTCGTCGTAGGAGACAAGGGCCTTCTTCTCGTTGTCGATGCTCTCGACCATGAAGTCGGGCTCGACGAGGATCTTGCGCTCCTCGAGCATCGACCCGAGCTGGGCGGAGGCGATCGGCTGGGTGAAGGCGCCCGAGAGCGGCGTGACGTAGACCAGCTCGACGCGGTCGCGAATCCCGCGCTCGCGGAGGAAGGCGTCGGCGAGGAAGGTGAACTCCAGCGGCGCCACCGGGCACTTGATGGGCATCTCGGTGATGTGCACCACCAGGCGGCCGTGGTCGAAGTCCCGCATGGCCTCGGCCAGCGCCTTCGAGCCGTCGAAGGAGTAGAAGTCGAACACGCTCTTGCGCCACTGCTCGCCGAGCATGCCGGGGGTCTGGTCGGGTCGGGGCGAGGTGCCGGTGGCGATGACCAGGTAGTCGTAGGCGAGGGTCCGGCCGTCCTCCAGGGTCACCGTGTTGGCCCCGGCGTCCACCCGGTCGATCTCGCCCAGCACCAGGTCGACCCCGTCGGTGATGAACGAGTGGCGCTTGCGCACGACCTGCTCGGGCCGGTAGGTGCCGAACGGCATGAACAGGTACCCGGGCTGGTAGAGGTGGTCGTCATCCTTGTCGACGACGGTGATCTCCCACTGGTCGCGGGCCAGCTTCCGCCGAAGCTTGTTGACGATCATCGTGCCGGCGGTGCCGCCACCGAGGACCAGGAGGCGCCTCATCACAGTCCACTCCTTGGGTGTGCTGGTTGCTCTGCTGTGGACGACGCTAGGAGGCGGGCAGCGGTCTCAATAGTGCCGAAGGTCCCTATTACCCCCAGGGGTATTCGTGGTGATCTGGGACCACACTCGGAAGATGCGAAAGGACCACCCGTGAGCACGCCCACCACCGCCGTGCACGTCGACCACCTCGACGGCGACCGTTTCGAGATCGGCATCCGCGGGCACCGCGTCACGGTGGACCAGCCGGTCGACGCCGGCGGCGAGGACACCGCTCCCACCCCGACCGAGCTGTTCATCGCCAGCCTCGCCTCCTGCGTGGCCTTCTACGCCCGCCGCTACCTTGCCCGTCATGGCCTGCCCACCGAGGGCCTCGCGGTCGAGGCCGCCTACGAGCTGGGCACCCGGCCCGCGCGGGTCTTGGCCGTCACCCTCGAGCTGCAGCTGCCGGCCGGGGTGCCGGAGTCGCGCCGTGAGCCCCTGCTCGCCGACGCGAGCCACTGCACCGTGCACAACACCCTCACCATCGAGCCGGAGGTCGCGATCCACCTCGTCGAGCCGGAGGCAGCGGAGGTCGCCTGACGATGCGCACCGCGGCCGCCCTCGCGCGGCGGCACTGGGTGGTCACGCTGACCCTGCTGGTCGGCGCGGTCGGTGGTGCGCTCGAGGTCCTCGGCCTGCCGGAGGCGGCACGGTATGCCGTGTCGGCCTACACCCTCGCCTTCGCAGCGGTGCGGTCGGGCCACATGGTGGCCGAGCTGCGGGCCGGCCGCTACGGCGTCGACATCCTGGCCATCACCGCGATCGTCTCCACGGTCGCCGTCGACGAGCACTGGGCGTCGCTGGTGATCGTCCTCATGATGACCACGGGCCGCGCCCTCGAGGTGCTCGCCGCCGGCCGTGCCGAGCGGGAGCTGTCGGCCCTCCTGGCCCGAGCCCCCCGCACGGCCCACCTTCTCGACCCCCACGGCGACCACGTCACCGACGTGCCGGTGGGCCACGTGCGCCCCGGCGACGAGCTGCTGGTGAAGCCGGGCGAGGTGCTGCCGGTCGACGCGACGCTCACCACCGCCTCCGCGGCCTTCGACGAGTCCTCGCTCACCGGGGAACCGCTGCCCGTCGAGCACGTGCAGGGCGAGCGCCTCATGTCCGGGTCGGTGAACGGCTCGCGCCCGATCTTCATCCGCACCACCGCCTCCGCCGCCGACTCGCAGTACCAGCAGATCATCAACCTCGTCAGCGAAGCCCAACGCTCCCGGGCACCGTTCGTGCGGCTCGCCGACCGGGTGGCCGTGCCCTTCACCGCGGTGTCGTTCGCCATCGCGGGCGCGGCCTGGTGGCTCAGCGGCGAGGCCATCCGCTTCGCCGAGGTGCTGGTGGTGGCCACCCCGTGCCCCCTGCTGATCGCCGCGCCGGTCGCGTTCATGGCGGGCATGTCGCGGGCCGCCCGACACGGCATCATCGTGAAGAACGGCGGCACCCTCGAGCAGCTCGCCCGCATCCGCACTGCGGCCTTCGACAAGACCGGCACCCTGACCCGCGGCGCGCCCGAGCTGTCCGCCGTCGACGTCTCCGACGGGATCGAGGCCGACGAGCTGCTCGCCATGGCGGCGGGCGTGGAGCAGCTGTCGACCCACCCCCTCGCCGAGGCGATCGTCGCCGGCGCCCGCGAGCGCGGCCTCCGCGTGCCCAGCGCCCACGACGCCCACGAGTCCACCGCCCACGGCGTGAGCGCCACCGTGGGCGGCCACGACGTCGTCGTCGGGAAGGAGGGCTTCGTCGCGGGCCACGTCCGCGGCATACCCGACCTGCCCCTCGCGCCCGGCGCCAGCGGGGTGCACGTGGCCGTCGACGGCCGGTATGCCGGTCGGCTGGCCCTGTCGGACCACGTGCGCGACGACACCCGTCGCACCATCACGGCCCTGCGGGCCGCCGGGGTGCCGCACGTGCTGATGCTGACCGGTGACGCGCCGGCGGCCGCGGCCCACGTGGGCGCGGAGATCGGCATCGACGACGTGCGGGCCGGCCTGCTGCCGCAGGACAAGGTCGACATCGTCGCGGGCCTGCCGCACCGCCCCGTGATGATGGTCGGCGACGGGGTGAACGACGCACCCGTGCTGGCGGCAGCCGACGTCGGGATGGCGATGGGGGCGCGCGGGTCGACGGCGGCGAGCGAGTCCGCCGACGTCGTGGTGCTGCTCGACGACCTCTACCGCGCCGTGCAGGCCGTGCGGATCGGGCGGCGCACGATGGCGGTCGCGTGGCAGGCCATCGGGCTCGGGGTCGGGCTGTCGGTGGCCCTCATGCTCGTGGCCTCGGTGGGCCTGCTGCCCGCGATCATCGGCGCCTGGACGCAGGAGGCGGTCGACCTCGCGTGCATCCTCTGGGCACTGCTGGCCCGGCAGCCCGGCCGCGAGGAGCGCGAGGAGCTGGTGCGGGCGTAGAGGGTCTCCACCGGGACCGGGCTACCGGTACGGGTCGGTGATCTCGCGCAGAGCGGTCAGGGCCTCCCGGAGCTGGTGCATCCGCTCGGGGCCGAGGTGGGCCTCCCACTCGGCCTCGATGCGCGCCTCCTCGGCGCGGGCGACCGGGCGGGCGGCCTCGGCGCGCGCCGTCAGCCGCACCAGACGGGCCCTGCCGTCGGAGGGGTCGGGCACGCGCTCGACGTAGCCGGCCCGCTCCAGCTTGTCGACGAGGGAGGTGGCGGTCTGCTTGGCGATCTGGGCGCGGTCGGCCAGGACGCTCAGTCGGGTGCCCTCGGCGTCGACGCCCATCAGGAGCCGGCCCTGGGCGATGGTCACGTCGTACCCCGCGTGGTGCATGGCGCTGAAGATCCGGTCCGAGGCAGCGCGCGAGGCGATGTACATCAGGAGGCTGGTCGGCAGCTGCTCGGTCATGACACACCCCTTGGAGATAGTCCTACAGTCGAACTATAATGGTCCGATCCTGGGACTACACACCCGGGTGCGACCGCCGGTGTTCACCTGAGGGAGGGTGAGATGGCCACGATGACAGACGCTCAGGCGGATGCCGTGTGGGCTGCGATCGACGACCAGCGAGCACGGACCGCCGACCTGCTCGAGAAGCTGACCGAGGAGCAGTGGCAGCACCCGTCGCTGTGCCAGGGCTGGACCGTGCGTGACGTCGCCGCCCACCTGACCATGCAGCAGCAGCGCGTCCGCGACGTCGCGGTCTTCGTCGCCCGGAACCCGAGCATGCTGCGCAGCGTGACGCTGAACGCGATCATCCACGACTCGGCCCTGGTCCAGTCGCGGCTGCCCACCGAGGAGATCACCGGCACGATCAGGGCGATGATCGGGTCGCGGCGGCACAACACCTTCGTGACGCCGCTCGAGACGCTGACCGACATCCTCGTGCACAGCCAGGACATCGCCGTGCCGCTCGGCGTGGAGCTCGAGATGTCCCCGTCGGCAAGCGCGCTCGCCGCGACGCGTCGGTGGGACACACGAGGCGGCTGGCTCGCCACGGTCTTCCGCCTGATGCCGCTCGAGGGCTACCGCCTCACGGCCACCGACGCCGACTGGACACGCGGCAGCGGGCCCGAGGTCGCCGGGCCGATCGGCGCCCTCCTGCTGCTGCTCACCGGACGGAACGCCGCCCTCGGCCACCTCACCGGGGAGGGCGCTGACGCCCTGCGGGCTGCTCCGCGCAACCCCGTCTGAGAGGTCATCGGTCGAGCTCGTTTGCACCCGACCAGGTGCGGTAACAACGCCCGTCGACGTCAACACGCGACGTGCGTGCTAGTCGATCACGGTTGCAGCAACTCGGGCCCCTGAGGCCAGAACCCGCACCGACCGAGCTGATGCCACAGCGGCATCCCAGCCCTCCGGTGCCAGGTCGCCGTCGGGGCTGGTCCTTCGAGGCAGGAGGAAGCCCTCCTCTCCTGGCCCGTCCACGACGAGCAGGGTCTCCCGATTCAGAATCGACCAACCGTCGGTGGTCGAGAGCGTGACGCCTTGCAGGGTGATGGTGGGCGTGCCATCGGCGATGGTCATGGTGAACTGCTCGGGCGTGAGGAGTTGAGGCATGACGTGAACGTATCGGGCCTGCGCCCACCCCGACCTGTTCGCGCCTGTTCGCGGCCGATCCGGTCATTCACTTCGTGAGGCGGCCGCGTCGAGCACCCGCTGTATCAACTGCGTGGTCGAGATTCCTCCCGTGCGACGAACGTACGTGAGATTCCCGGCAGCTGCAGCGGGCCCGTACACGAACTCGGCCCCCTCGGGCGACAAGTCGTCACCGTGCACCACGCTGGTGATCCCGCGCTCGGCGAGGAACTCTTCGGTCACCTGGAGCGGGGCGTCCTCGATCACCTCGTCGACGTACCTGCACGACTCGATCACGGCGACGCGCTCGGCGAGGGTCATGATCGGACGACGCTTGTAGGAGGCTGCGGTGTCGTCGGACAGCACGCCGACGACCAGCCAGTCACCATGGCGACGCGCCTGCCGGAGGAGCGACACGTGTCCCGCGTGGAACAGGTCGCCAACCATGTCGACGTACACCCGCGATGTGGCAGCCGCACCCATGTCTTGGTTCTCCACAGCTCACCTGCCCCTTCGCCCATCAGTCGCGGTCGCTCACCGTTCTACCGGACAAGACGGGCGAGGCGCGCGCATCGGCAGCACCGACCGCCCCATCCGCGGCTACCGGCGGACGCCCCGCCCCGGGTCCACCGTGACCGTGGGCGTGGCGGAGTCACTGCCTGAGTACTCAGAGAAGATCTCGTCGAGGACGCGCTTCGCACTGGCAAACTCCTCCGCGTCCTCGGGATCCGCGTAGGCGCTCGAGCAGGTGGCGAGTGCCTTCCACAGCGCCCAGCCCCGGCCGCGTGCCCACGACGCCGCATCCACCGACAGCCGATACCGAAACGCCTGCCGAGCGTCGTCGGGCAGCAACGTCCAGGCGATGGCCAGATCGCAGGCCGGGTCGCCGACGCCGCAGGTCCCGAAGTCGATGACCGCGGCCAGCTGCCCGTCTCGCAGCAGGAGATTCCCCTCGGCGACGTCGCCGTGGAACCAACGGTCCACGCCGTCCCAGGGCGCGGCCAGTGCGTTCGCCCAGATCTCGCGAGCCAGATCCACGTTGACGTGGCCGGCCAGTTCCTCCAGCGCGCGCTGGGTGTAGTCGTCGTAGGTGCGCAGAGTGCCGCCCCGGAACCAGTTGTGGACTCCCGGCTGTGGGCCCTCAGCGGCGTCGATGCTCTGCAGGGCGGCCAGGAAGTCGGCGAGGTCGAGGGCGAACCGGACCGGCTCGGCGATGCGGTCCGCGGTCGCAGTCACGCCGTCGAGCCACCCGTAGATGGACCATGCGTGTGGGTACTCCGGAGTGGGCTCGCCTTTCGCGAGCGGGACGGGGACCGGCAACGGCAGTTGCGGGCCAAGCGCCGGAAGCCAGCGATGCTCCTTCTCCACCGCCTGGGCGTACTCAGACGCGCTGGGCAGGCGCACCACCATGTCGGTGCCGAGTTGGAAGGTCCAGTTGTCCCAGCCGCCGCGGGCCACCGGTTCGATCGGAAGTTCGCTCCACTGCGGGAACTGCGCTGCCACCAGACTCCGCGTCAGCTTCTCGGTGACGGGGATACGGGTCGGCACAGGCCCCAGGTCGAAGGCGTCGTCGGCAGGCACGGCACCAGAGCCTGACGCGATCATCATGATCGGACAACCGGATATCTCGGCTCATCCAGGCGGGCGTTGACTCCCGTGGAGGTGCAGCGCTGCGCTCCTGCAGTTCCCTCCATACTCAGTGGCGGCCAGTGCCCCCACCACCGGGGCCTCGGCAGCGACCTTCACCATCCCCCTTGGGGCAGGTACGAGTAGTCCGGTACGGAGGAGCCTCCTGACATGCCTCCACCCTTCGGGTAGCACTGAAACATGGACCTGCCGGTGACAAAGTCGAACAGGAACCAGCAGTTCTCAAAGCCCTGGTATGAATCCACGTGCAGCCAACCGGCCCGCTCGAACGCTTGCTGCAGCTCCTTGCCGTGGCGCCGATCCTGCGGAGAACCGACCCAACAAGGATCGGATCGCCGGCAGAGCTCGGGTCGAGCCGGCAGCGGATGCTCGAGCGTCACGATCTGCGCGTGAGCGATCTGCTCCCGCTCCCGCGCCTTCTGCCATTCCCCGATGCTTCCAGTCGTTGCCAACGCCGCAAGGACGCCGATCACACCCGTGACCGCTCTGGTGAGAAACCGACGCATGCGGTCCCCTTCCTCAACCCTGGACGCGGCGCGGGGGATCCGGAATGACCTTTGCGACTGTGGCGGCACTCCACGTCGACACGGTCTCTTCCGCCGGGCACGGCCGTCGTCGCTGCCCCGCGGCCCTCAGCCTGACAGGACGAGGGGATACGCGGCTCCGCAGTCTGCCCGAGGCTGGACGCCGAAATCTCCTGCATTCGCACGCCAGGGAACTGCGCGACACCCAGGTCGCATCGGAGCGCTCCCAGGAGCGCTCGATCTGCCCATGCAGCACGGCGCTAGACGGCCCGGTCCCTGGCCTCGTGTGCACGATGGCGGTTGTGCAGCAGCCCTTCGAATGCGTACCCACCGAACAGGAGGCATAGCCCGAGTCCCAAGCTGAGGTACATCCACTGGATCGTGGCGTCTGTCTGTTCTCCCCAGGTCCGACAGTCGTAGAAGCGCGCCCCGAGACCGTGCCCGGGGTACTGCGCCGCGCCCCAGACGGAGGGGCACCCCGGGCCACCCGGAGGAGTAATCGCGAACAACACAACGACCGTGGCCAGGGCCATCAACGGCGGCCATGCCCAGCGCCATGGGCTCGCTGCGAGACGCACCGGTCGCATGCGGCGACAGTACAGCGTTCGTTCGCAGTACCTTGGCCCAGTTGTCACAGCCCGACAACGCGGAACCAACATCCTCATTTCCGCACGACCGGAGTGCGGCATGTGGGTGTGTTTCTAGAGTGCGACCCATTCGCCCAACCGTGCGACAGCAGCACCTCGAGCAAACGCCTCGACAGCACCCACCGCAAGGTCAAGAGTGAGGACGAAGTCACCCGAAAAGGTGGCCAGCCCCTCGAGCACCGGGAGCACGACGACTTCGCCGGCCTGGACTGACCTGTCCCCGCGGAGCAAGTAGGACTTGTCCTCGGACTCGAACTGGTGGATGACGCTTTGCCTTGATGCAGCCGACAGCGCGAGCCTCGGAAACGGCTGATCGCCTCTAGCGACCTCGGCGTAGCCCTCGCCGTAGGTCGTTAGTGATTCCAGGAAGCGAAGGAACGTCTGGGTTTCCGAACGTTGCTGGAGGTGACGGGGTTCGTCGTCGCCGGCCCAGCCGAGCCAATCCACTGCCTGGGGCTCAAGACCCTTCATGCTCTGCAGCATGCCGGACTACAGGCACCGATCGCGCCCACGGCGCCCCCAGCAGCCCTAGGAAATGAACAGGGCCTCGACCTGCGCCATGCCCTCGTGGGTGGCGGCCCTCTTGTTCCTATAGACCTGCGAGAAGACCACTGAGTCGCTTCCGGGCTCGGTCACAAGAACACGCCAGCGGCCTCTGCCCACCACGAGCCGCCACAGCCCGCCTGCTACGCCCGCCACGACTTCGATCACCAGGGAGAGTCCGTACGGGTCGCCGCCGAATGATGGACCAAGTAGGTCGACCTTCCCCACTGGCTCGCACCGCACCCAAACCTGCTCTCGCTTGAGGGGCTCACGCCCCTTCTCGGGGTGCTGCACCGTCATGGCGCGCATCCTCCCCCGAGGCGTCCGGCCGGAAGCTGTGGTCCACGCCGTCGTCCTGTCATCGGCAGTTTCGCTCTTTCACTTACTGCGCCAGATCCTGACGCACGGACTTAGTCGTTGCGCCCGCGTCCTTTCAGGATCGCGTTCGCCTCGGTGCCCAACTGAGGGTCGTTCGCGAAACGCTCGATGACCTTCCGCCCGCCGCCCGCACTCATGCGATTGCCGATGCGGTTCACCGGCCGTAGGAAGTAGATCCGTGACTCTCCAAGTGCCTGGTTCTCGACGATCGCGATCAAGTCGTCGAAATGGGTTCGGACGGCACAATCGCTCAATGTTGCGGCTAGGCCGTCCCGGACCTCCGGACGGCCGTCGCTGAGGTAGATGCCGAGCAGGTCCTGCCAGTGCGTTCGTGCGACGTCCTTGGTGAAGGCACGCGCGATGCCGTCGAGGATACGGTCCGGGTAGTCCCGGTCAAGGTGTTCCCGGAGCAGCGGATACGCCGTCTCGCCGAGTTCGGGATACTCGTACAACTCCCAAACTGAGTCCACCGGGATCCCAGCGGATTGAAGGGCGGACACCAAAGGGCGCTCTGCGCGCCTCAGTTCCTCATGTCTGGCCCGGTGTTCTGCTTCCTGGCGGTCAACGCTTGCCTTGTACGCCGGATCGTTGCGGTACCGATCTTCGAGCTCCTTATGGAGCTCAGTTGCGGTGACCGGCCCGCGGCGGGATGGCGGCATGCCCCGACTGTAGCGGCGTGTGGAATGCGGACACCCTGTCGCACGGAATGCGGCGAGCGGACGTTCGTTTCCCGCGCCGGGTTGCGTCTACGGGTTGGATGGTTTCCACGGATCTCGAAGTCCGCCACCTTGGAGGCCGAGGTGGCTGCGAGTCTTCTCATCGGCTTTTGACCGCTCGATCACGCCCCAGCCGGACCATGTGACCGCTGGGATCGGGCGCCGATGAGATATCGCGGCGACAGTGGTCTGAGTACGGTCCGGTGAAAACGCGCTGCGCGCACCAAGGGAGAGCAACGAGATGAGACCACTTCGATACTCGATCAACGTCACACTCGACGGCTGCTGCCATCACGAGGCAGGGCTCCCGCCCGACGAGGAGTCGATGCGCTACTGGACCGCTGAGATGGAACGAGCCGATGCCCTGCTGTTCGGCCGGGTGACCTACGAGATGATGGAGTCGGCGTGGCGGCGGCCGGCCACGGGCACGTGGCCTGACTGGATGGATGAGTGGGAGATCCCGTTCGCCGAGACCATCGACCGGACGAAGAAGTACGTCGTGTCGAGCACGCTGAGCGGGGTCGATTGGAATGCCGAGCTGGTGCGAGGCGACGTGGGGAAAGCGGTTCAGCGGCTCAAGCAGGAGCCGGGCGAGGGCCTCTTCGTGGGTGGCGTGACGCTCCCCCTGGCGTTGGCAGATCTGGGACTGATCGACGAGTACGTGTTCCTTGTGCAGCCGGTCCTTGCCGGACACGGGCCGACGTTGCTCGCCGGTCTGCGCGAGCGCATCCAGCTCGAGCTCGTGGATCGCCATGAGTTCCGGTCGGGGGCGGTCGCCCTGCGATACCGGCCCACGCGGGTAACGGCTTGACGTGATTCGTCCTGGCACGTTGGCCGCTGCCTCGCGACGGAACGACAGCTCTCACGCCTGATGCGAGGGTTCGGACCGTCCCAGACGTGCGGACAGAACGGCGCTACCTGCATCCCCGAGGTGCCGGTAGATGACGGGTTCGGGCGGGGTGTCCGCTCATCGGCTGGATCCGGCAGGCGGACGGTGCCCAGCGCGCACGGCTGACAAGAGGGCAGCCAGTGAGGGCCGGCCCCGCGGCCTGAGACGCGGCTCGCGCCCACCGCACTCCTTCGGGAGACTGCTCTGCATGCCAGCCGAGCGCCCATGGTTCCACTCCGCCGTCGTCTACCAGGTCTACCCGCGCAGCTTCCAGGACAGTGACGGCGACGGGATAGGCGACCTGCGCGGCGTCATCCGGCGTCTCGACTACCTCGCGACCCTCGGCATCGACGTGCTCTGGCTGTCGCCCATCTACGCCTCGCCGCAGGACGACAACGGCTACGACATCAGCGACTACCAGGACATCGACCCGACGTTCGGCACACTGGAGGACTTCGACGAGCTGGTCGAGCAGGCGCACGCCCGCGGCATACGGATCGTCATGGACCTCGTGGTCAACCACACCTCCGACGAGCACCCCTGGTTCGTCGAGTCGCGCTCGTCGAAGGACTCGCCCAAGCGCGACTGGTACTGGTGGCGCCCGCCGCGGGAGGGGATGAAGGCCGGCGTCCCGGGGGCCGAGCCCACCAACTGGCACTCCTTCTTCAGCGGCTCCACCTGGGAGCTCGACGAGGAGAGCGGCGAGTACTACCTGCACCTGTTCTCGCGCAAGCAGCCCGACCTGAACTGGGAGAACCCGCAGGTGCGCCAGGCGGTCTACGCGATGATGCGCTGGTGGCTCGACCGCGGCGTCGACGGCTTCCGGATGGACGTCATCAACATGATCTCCAAGGACCTTCCGCTGCGCGACGGCCCGCTCATCGGCCCCGGCCCCTGGGGTGACGGCTCGCCCTTCTACATCTGCGGGCCGCGGATCCACGAGTTCCTCCAGGAGATGCACCGCGAGGTCTTCGAGGGCCGCAAGGACTCGCTGCTCACCGTCGGCGAGATGCCGGCCGTCACCGTCGAGGAGGCCGTCCTCTTCACCGACCCTGCCCGTCGCGAGGTCGACATGGTCTTCCAGTTCGAGCACGTCGGCCTCGACCACGGCGAGCACAAGTGGGACCGGCGGCCGCTCAGCCTCGTCGACCTCAAGGCGTCGCTCGGCCGGTGGCAGGAGGGCCTCGCCGAGGTCGGCTGGAACAGCCTCTACTGGAACAACCACGACCAGCCGCGCGCCGTCTCGCGCTTCGGCGACGACGGCCAGCACCGCGTCGAGTCCGCCAAGCTGCTCGGCACCGTGCTGCACCTGCACCGCGGGACGCCCTACGTCTACCAGGGCGAGGAGCTCGGCATGACCAACGTGCCCTTCGCCGACGCCAGCTCGTTCAAGGACATCGAGTCGCTCAACTACTACGCCGCGGCGACCGGCCAGGGCCTGCTCGTCGAGGAGGTGCTCGACGCCCTGCGGCTCGGCAGCCGTGACAACGCCCGCTCGCCCGTCCAGTGGGACACCTCCCGGCACGCCGGCTTCACGACCGGAACGCCCTGGTTCCCGGTGCACCCCAACCACCGGGAGGTCAACGCCGAGCAGGCGCTGGCCAACCCCGACTCGGTGTTCCACCACTACCGACGGCTCATCGAGCTGCGCCACACCGACCCGGTGGTGGCCGAGGGCACCTTCACCATGCTGCTGCCGGACGACCCCGTGGTCTACGCGTTCACCCGCTCCCTCGGTGAGACGACCCTGCTCGTGGTGGCCAACTTCAGCGGCCACCCGCACCCCGTCGAGGGTCTGCCCGAGGCCGAGCATTGGGCGGCGGCCGAGCTGGTGCTCGGCACCCACCCGGAGCCCTCCACCCCCTCGTCCGGGCCGCTCGTGCTGCGCCCGTGGGAGGCGCGGGTGCTGCGCCGCACCACCTGATCCCCCTCCGACCGTGTCGGTCGGCACGCCTACGGTGAGCTCATGACGACGGTGACGCGGCAACACGTGCTCTCCTTCCGGGTGCACCGCCAGCAGCTCGACCGTGCCGCCGGCGCCCTCACGGACACCGACCTCCTCGACATGGGCGCCCACGACACCGGCCCCGATGGCGCGCTGTGGGCGCTCGCGGTGCGCGGTGTCGACACCACGGCCGTCGACCCGGCCGACCTCATCACGGCCTGGACCCTGCGCGGAGCGCCGCACGTCGCCGCCGGTGCTGCAACGCGTCGACGGCCTCATCCCTCCGTCCGAGGGCGCTTCCGCGGTGCAGCCCCGACACGACGTCGTGCGCGCCACCCTCCACCTGCTGGGTCCGGGCGCGCTGGCCCGTCGACGTCACCCCCGTCGAGGTCGACGGCCAGCAGCGGTGGGCGCTCGCTGACGACCTCGACGCACTGGTGGGTGCGGAGGCGGTGGCCGACCGCCTGCTCGGCCCGTACGACCTGCTCCTCCAGGGTCGCGGCGCGACCTGCTGGTGCCCGACCCGGCACACGCCAAGGCCCTTCGCCCAGTGCTGGGGCGGCCCGGTGCGGTGCTCCTCGGCCGCGAGGTGGCCGGGCTGTGGCGCCCGCGCAAGAGCGGGTCGACGCTCACCGTCAGCGTCGGCCTCTGGGCCCGTCGGACCCGAGCTGCCGAACGTGCCGTCGAGGCCGGGGCCGAGGCGCTGGCCTCGTTCCGCGGCCTGCGGCTGGCGGCGGTGGACTACGCCGGATGAGGGACGTGTCCCGGCGCGGGCCGGGTGTTGTGTGGACGGTGGACACGCCCGCGGCGGCTGACCCGGTCACACCCGCCGCACACCCCTCCATCCACCCACACCGAAGGAGTCCCCATGACGACGGCTCGAGACATCATGCACACCGGTGCGACCTGCATCGGTGAGGACCAGACCCTGCTGGAGGCCGCGCAGATGATGCGCGACCTGGGCGTCGGCGCCCTGCCGATCTGCGGGAACGACCAGAAGCTGCACGGCATCATCACCGACCGCGACATCGTCATCAAGGCGGTGGCGGAGGGCAAGGACCTCGGCTCGTGCACCGCCGCCGAGCTCGCGCAGGGCCACGTCACCTACGTCGAGGCCGACACCGACATGGAGGCCATCGTCGACCTCATGGGCCGCGAGCAGGTCAAGCGCATGCCCGTGATCCAGGACCACCGGCTCGTGGGCATGATCAGCGAGGCCGACCTCGCGCAGCACCTCGACGACGCCCACCTGAGCAAATTCGTGGAGCACGTCTTCGCCCGACCCTGACCGCCACCCACTGCCCGGTATGCCGGCTCGGTGCCACCGTGCGCACGGGCCGGTTTTCCGTGTCCGCCGCCACCCGGCCTACCCTCTGTGTCCATGCGTTCCTCCCGCCTCATCACCCTGTTCCGTGTCGTCGCCTTCGCCGAGGCAGTCTCCTGGGCCGGGCTGCTGGCGGGCATGTACGCCAAGTACCTGACGGACGCCGGCGAGCTGGGCGTGAAGGTGTTCGGCCCGATCCACGGCGGGATCTTCGTGCTCTACGGCCTGCTCACCCTGGCGGTCGCCCGGGTGCGCCGCTGGTCGTGGGGCACGCTCCTGCTCGGGCTCGTCGCGGCCGTGCCGCCGTTCGCGACCGCTGCCTTCGAGGTGTGGGCCGCGCGGACCGGCCGGCTCGGGCCGAGCACCGGCCACCCCCTCCGCGGGTCGGGGTACTCGCGTGGGCTGTAGCACGCGGTAACACCCCGACCCAGCCGGCCGGCCACCCGGCATACCGGCCTCGTCTGAAATGCTGAGGCATGGCCGCGCGAACGACCAGCCCCCTGCTCACCTGGACGACCCTGGCGCCCTTCGGGGCCCTCGTCGCCCTGGCACTGACCTGGGGACGCGGCCTCAACACCCCCATCGTGGTGGTCGTGGCGGCCCTGCTCGCCGCCGCGGTGCTGGCGTCGGTGCACCACGCGGAGGTGGTGGCGCACCGGGTCGGGGAGCCGTTCGGGTCGCTCGTCCTGGCCGTGGCGGTGACCGTCATCGAGGTGGCGCTGATCGTCACCCTGATGATCTCGGGGGGCAAGGACACCTCCTCGCTGGCGCGGGACACCGTCTTCGCCGCCGTGATGATCACCTGCAACGGCATCGTGGGCCTCAGCCTCTTCGTCGGGGCGCGCCGCCACGGGCTGGTCACCTTCAACGCCGAGGGCGCAGGCGCCGCACTGGCCACGGTGACCACGCTCGCCGTCCTGACCATGGTGGTGCCGACCTTCACCACCAGCGAAGCCGGCCCGGAGTTCTCGGGCGCCCAGCTGACGTTCGCCGCGGTGGCCTCGCTCGCCCTCTACGGCATGTTCGTCTCGACGCAGACGGTGCGCCACCGCGACTTCTTCCTGCCGGTCTCCGCCGAGGGCATGCCGCTCGACGACGAGCACGCAGAGCCGCCCACGAACCGCGAGGCGTACACCAGCCTCGGCCTGCTGCTGCTCTCGCTGGTGGCGGTGGTCGGCCTGGCCAAGGTCGAGTCGCCGGCGATCGAGTCGGCGGTTGCCGCGGCCGGGCTGCCGCAGTCCTTCGTCGGTGTCGTGATCGCCCTGCTGGTGCTGGCGCCCGAGACGCTGGCAGCGGTGCGGGCGGCGAGCCGCAACCGCCTCCAGACCAGCCTCAACCTCGGGCTCGGCTCGGCCATGGCCAGCATCGGCCTGACCATCCCCGCCATCGCCGTCGCCACGATCTGGCTCGACGGACCCCTGCTGCTGGGCCTCGGCCCGACCCAGATGGTGCTGCTCGCCCTCACCGTGGTGGTCAGCGTGCTGACTGTGGTGCCCGGCCGGGCGACGCGGCTGCAGGGCGGCGTGCACCTCGTGCTGCTGGCCGCCTTCGTGTTCCTCGCCATCGCCCCCTGAGCCCGAGCCGGGCCGCGTGGTCAGATCGAGGACTGGCCGGCCGGCTCGTGCTCACCCTCGAGGGCGGCGGTGATGAGCTTGCCGAGCACCCCGACGGAGTGTGCCCCGGTCAGGGCGACCTGGCGGTTGGCGACGAAGAACGGCACGGCGGTGACGCCGAGCTCGGCAGCCTCCTGTTCGTCGGCGCGCACCTTGTCGGCGTAGTCGCGACCGGCGAGCACGGCCGCGACCCGGCGCCCGTCGAGCCCGGCCTCGCCCGCGAGCCGCTGCAGGGCCTCGTGGTCGTCGATCGACTTGCCCTCGCTGAAGTGGGCGCTGAACAGGCGCTCGAGCACCGCCGCCTGCAGCGCGGGGCCACCCTGCACCAGGCCCAGGGCCACCAGGCGGTGGGCGTCGAAGGAGTTGGCGTCGACCTGGGCGTCGATGTCCATGTCGATGCCGTCCGGCCGGCCGATGATCGCGGCCCGCTCGACCATGCGCCGGGCCTCGTCGAGGTTGGTGCTGTGCCGGTGGGCCAGCCGCTCGACCACCAGGACGCCCTCACCGGCTGGCTTGCCCGGGTCCAGCTCGAACGCGTGGTAGGTCACCGTCACCTCGGACGGCTGGGCGCTCTCCGCGATGGCCTGCTCGAGCCGCCGCTTGCCGATGTAGGACCACGGGCAGACGACGTCCACCCACACCTCGATCTCCACCTCGCTCATGGGCCCATCCTCACACGGACGCGCGGGTCGGGCCCGGGGCCAAAGGACGCTCCTGCCTACGATGACGGCATGAAGCCACCGCTCCGGACCCACCTGCCCCAGCCGCGGCACGCGCGGCGGTCTGCCGCCTCGGTGCTTGTCGTGATTGCCGCTGCCACCGTCCTGGCCGCCTGCGGGGACGACGACACGACGCCCATGGGCGATCACGGCGCGATGATGTCGTCGACCACGGCGACGGCCGGCGGCTCCCCCAGCGTCCAGCCGACGACGAGCGCTCCCGGCGCGACCGGCTCGGCCACCGCCGGCACCCCTGCCGCCGGACCCCACAACCAGGCCGACATCGACTTCGCCGCGGGCATGGTCCCGCACCACCAGCAGGCCCTGGTCATGGCCGACATGGCGCTCGCCCACGGTGGGACCGACGAGTTCGTCGCGCTCGCCAAGGCCATCAAGGCCGCGCAGAAGCCGGAGATCGACCAGATGTCGGGGTGGCTGGCCGGCTGGGGTCAGCCGGTGCCCGAGGGCGGCGGCCACATGGGCCACTCCGGCATGGGGATGATGACCCAGCAGGAGCTCGACGACCTCGACGCGATCGAGGGCATCGGGTTCGAGGGCATGTGGCTGGTCATGATGATCGAGCACCACGAGGGGGCGATCGCCATGTCCCGCACCGAGCTCGACAAGGGCGCCAACGCCGAGGCGAAGAAGCTGGCGCAGTCCATAGTCGAGTCCCAGACCGCCGAGATCGCGCAGATGAAGGCCATGAAGGACGAGCGCGCGAACTAGGAGCGAACGAGCACCTGCGCGGCGCTCCGGCCCGGCGTACGCGACGGCCCCCGACCACGTGGTCGGGGGCCCTCGGCGGTTCCGCGAGGCGTCGTGGAGGTCAGCCGTCAGGGACGTCCGTAGGTGACGTCGGAGGACCAGATGTCGCGCAGGTCGACAGCCTTGCCGGTGCGCGGGGAGTCCCACATCTTGCCGTCGCCGGCGTAGATGCCCATGTGGTGGGCGGGGGCGCCGAAGAACACGAGGTCGCCCGGCTGCGGGTCGGAGACCGGCGTCACGGCCTGGCGCTGCTCCTCGGCGGTGCGGGGCAGGTCGATCCCGATCTGGCGGAAGACGTACTGGGTGTAGCCCGAGCAGTCGAAGCCGGTCTCGGGCGACGTGCCGCCGTAGTGGTACATGATGCCCTGGTACTGCGCGGCGATCCCGAGGATGCCGCCCGCTGCGGGCTTGAGCGGCGCCCGCTCGACCGAGCGGCTGGCGGCCTGCTCGGTGCGCTCCGGCTGGGGCTGCGGCTCGGGCGCGGGCTCCGGGCGGGGGGCCGGCTTCGGCCTGGGCTTCGCGGTGGCCGTGAAGCCGATGACGCCGAAGGCGTCCTGGGCGACCGGCGCAGCGGCCTCGGGCGCCTTGACCGCCACCGGCGCGGCGGCCGAGCCGGTCTTGGGCTTCTCGGCCGGCGCGGCCTGCGAGGGGATCGCGAACGCGGCGACGAGGCCACCGGAGGCGGCGAGGACGGCCGAGGTCTTGACGGCCGGCTCGGCGGACTTCGCCACGATGTCGGTCAGCTCGGACAGGGGGTTGAAACGGCCTTGCGCACGGTGGCGCCCAGCGTGATGTGACACGGTTGAACCTCCAGCGCCTACGAGGTGAGCTGTCGGGTTCGGGTGGAGGTTGGTTTCACCCGGCCCTGCCGTCTGCCACCCGTCCTAGCGGGCGCTCGCGGTGAGGGCTTCACCCCGAGGACGGCACCAGGGCCGCCCAGAAGTGGGTCCCCCGCTCCTGCCAAGCGGTGTGCTGAGACCTTCGGCGGTGACAGGACTAGGCGATCCGCTTCGAGCCGTCCTCCCAGGGGGGTGGAGGACCCCGACACGGTACACAACGGGCAAACCGAATGTCACACTGCGGTCACGGCGAGTTCATGCAACAGCAGGAGAACGCACTAAACGACCCTCACCGGGCCGGAAAAGCTCAGACGACGGCGGCGAAGACGTGCTGGGCGACGTCGTGGGGCAGCGAGACGCCGGTCGACTCCGCAGCGCCCTCCCGGACGGCGATGACGCGCCCGTCCTCGCGGCGGACGTCGACGCGCTGCCCCGGGAGCAGGCCGGCCGAGGTGAGCAGGCTGAGGGCCTCGTGGTCGACCTGCACCGGCTCGCCGATGCGGCGCACCAGCACCGTCGCGGTGTCGGGCAGGGCCAGCTCGGCCAGGCTCTTCACCCCCACCCGGAACTCCTCGTTGGGCTCCTCGCCGAGCTCGTCGAGACCGGGGATGGGGTTGCCGTAGGGCGACTCGCGGTGGTCGCCGATCATCGCGAGGATCTTGCGCTCGACCCGCTCGGACATGACGTGCTCCCAGCGGCATGCCTCCTCGTGGACGTACTCCCACTCGAGGCCGATGACGTCGACCAGCAGTCGCTCGGCCAGGCGGTGCTTGCGCATGACCCGGGTGGCGATGAGCCGGCCCTCGTCGGTGAGCTCGAGGTGGCGGTCGCCCGAGAGGGTCAGGAGGCCGTCGCGCTGCATGCGGGCCACGGTCTGCGACACGGTCGGACCCGAGTGGCCGAGACGCTCGGCGATCCGGGCACGGAGGGGGACGATGCCCTCCTCGACGAGCTCGTAGATCGTCCGCAGGTACATCTCGGTCGTGTCGATCAGGTCCGTCACAGCCCCTAGCCTCTCATTCATGACCGTCACCGTCGTGTGGGTGAGACGTGATCTTCGCATGCGCGACCACCCCGCCCTGACGGCAGCAGCCGACGCCGGCGACACGGTGCTGCCGCTGTTCGTCCTCGACCCGCGCCTCGTCGACCGGGCCACCCCGCGGCGCGACCACCTGCTCGCCTCGCTGCGCGCCCTCGACGACGCGATGGACGGCCACCTCGTGGTGCGCCGGGGCCGGCCCGAGCAGGTCGTCGCCGCCGTCGCCGACGAGGTGGGCGCCGACACGGTGCACGTCACCGCGGAGTCGACGCCCTACGGCCGCCGCCGCGACGAGCGGGTCCGCCGCCGCCTCGAGCGCGACGGCCGCTCGCTGGTGGCCACCGGCACGCCGTATGCCGTGGGCCCGGGCACGCTGACGAAGGCGGACGGCACGGCATACCAGGTCTTCACGCCGTTCTCGAAGGCGTGGCGGGCGCACGGCTGGCCGGCTCCCGCCCCCATGCCGCGCGGGCTGCGCTGGGCGCGCGCCGACTCCGAGGGCATCCCGGAGGGGCCGGCCGTCGAGGGCGCGGGCGAGGAGTCCGCCCGGCGCCGCTGGAAGCGGTGGCTCGACCAGCACCTCGGCGACTACGACGGCGAGCGCGACCGGCCCGACCTCGACAGCACCAGCCGGATGTCGGTGCCGCTGAAGTACGGCGAGCTGCACCCGCGCACCCTGCTGGCCGACATCGCCGCGCACGAGGGGGCGCGCTCGACGGCGGCGCGGACCTACACCAACGAGCTGTGCTGGCGGGAGTTCTACGCCGACGTGCTGTGGCACCACCCGGAGTCGGCCTGGCACGACCTCAAGCCGGCCCTGTCGTCGATGAGGTACTCCCGGGCACACAAGCCCCTCGAGGCGTGGCAGCGCGGCGAGACCGGCTACCCGATGGTCGACGCCGGCATGCGGCAGCTGCTCGCCGAGGGGTGGATGCACAACCGGGTGCGGATGATCACCGCCAGCTTCCTCGTCAAGGACCTGCACATCTGGTGGCCGGAGGGCGCCCGGCACTTCCTCGCCCACCTGCGCGACGGCGACGTCGCCAGCAACAACCACGGCTGGCAGTGGGTGGCCGGCACGGGCACCGACGCGGCGCCGTACTTCCGCGTGTTCAACCCGGTCAGCCAGGGCCTGAAGTTCGACCCGGACGGTGACTACGTGCGGCGGTGGGTGCCCGAGCTGCGCCACCTCGAGGGCAAGGCCGCCCACGAGCCGTGGGAGCACGACGACGGTTACGCGCAGGGCTACCCGGAGCGGATCGTCGACCACCGGGCCGAGCGCGAGGAGGCCCTGCGCCGCTACGAGGAGGCCCGCCGCACCGGGTCGTAGTGCGGCACCCAGCGGGCGAGCCAGGCGCCGCCGGCGAGGGCGACGCCGCCCAGCACCACGCAGGCCGCGGCCAGCGGTGCGACGACCGTGATCGCGCTGACCAGCAGTGGCCCGCCGGCGATGCCGGAGTCGACGAAGAGCCGCCACCCGCCCAGGAACTGCGGGCGCGCGTCCGGTGGCGCGGCGTCGGCGCCGAGCGTCATGACGATGCCCGACCCGATGCCGTTGCCCAGCGCCATGAGGAGGGCCACGACCGTGAGGGACGGCATCGACGACGTGAGCGGGAGGGCCGCCATGCCGAGGCCGAGCACGACGACGGTGGGCACGGCGACCCAGACCCGGCCGAAGCGGTCCATCACCGCGCCGGCCGGGTAGAAGAGCAGCATGTCGAGCCCGCCCGCGATGCCGAAGACCAGTGCGGTGTCGGTGGCGCTCAGCCCGATGTGCTCGGCCCACAGCGGCAGCAGCGACGTGCGGGCGCCGCGGGCGGCGGCGATGGTGAGCACGCCGGACCCCAGCGTCACGAGGGTGCGGCGGTGCTCGACGAGCACCGAGCCCACCGAGCGGCGCGGGCCGGCCGCCGTGGCGCGCTCGTGGCCCGCCGTCAGGTCGGGCAGCACCAGCACGAGGAGGAAGGCTGCGGCGCTCGCCGCCACGGCCACGGCATACGCAGCCCTGAGGTCCCACCACGACACCACCGCGGCGCCCACGAAGGGACCCACGAACAGACCGATGCGGTGCACGCCGCCGAGCGTGGAGAGCGCCCGGGCCCGCATCGACACCGGCACCACCTCGGTCAGGTAGGCCTGCCGGGCGAGGTTGAACAGGGCCCCTGCCATGCCCAGGGCCAGGACCGCCGCGGCCAGCACCCACACGGCCCCGGCGAACAGCGCTGCCGTCATCGCGGCGCCCTCGACGGCGGCCGCCACCATCAGCGCCCGCCGCTCGCCGATGCGCGCAGCGAGCGCCCCCGACGGGAGGGCAGCGGCGAGCTGCCCCACCCCGAGCAGGGCGACCGTCAGCGCCGCCATCCCCACCGACGCGCGGAGGTCGCGGGCCGTCAGGGCGAGGACGGGCAGGACGGCGCCGTGGCCGAGGGAGGCCAGCACGGTCGGCCCGAAGGCCGGGACGGCGATCCGGCTCAGGCGGAAGGACTCCTCGGCGACGGGCACCGCGCCATTGTCGCCCTCGGCTGCGCACCGGGGCCCGCCGACCTGCCGCCCGGGGTCAGAGCAGCGTCACCGATCCGAGGTAGGTCGTGGCCGCGGCGGTCAGGGCCGTGGTCAGGACGAGCACGCCGCCGGTGGCCAGGACGCCCAGCGCCCGGCGACCACGCGAACCGCCCGCGGGGAGCGCCGCCCGGCGGGCACGGGAGAGGCCGCGACCGCCGACATGCAGCACCCGACGGGCCCAGTCGTGCTCGAGCGCGAGCAGGGCGAGGCCGAGCGCGATGACGACCAGGCCGGGCCCCGGGAGCACGAGCATCGCCAGCCCGGCCAGCACCACGAGCGGGCCGAGCACCGTCACACCGACGCGCACCGTCACCGCGCGCACCCGCCCACGGCTCGACCAGGCGTCGACGCGGCTGAGCAGGCGCTGGGCGCGCGGCGGCAGTGAGGGGTGGTGCATGGGGCTCCCGAAGGGGTGGGTGGAGGCAGTGGCCGACCCCCCATGGTGAGGGGTGTTCCTGTGAGCCACCTGAGCGTGGCCCGGCGGCGTTGGCTAGCGTCGGCGGCGTGACCGAGACCTTCACCGTCCCCGCCCGGTTCTGCGGCCCGCCCGAGTCCGGCAACGGGGGGTGGACCAGCGGGCACCTGGCCACACTGGTGCCGACGAGCGAGGAGCTCCCCGCGGTCTCCGTGCGACTGCGCACCCCTCCGCCGCTCGACCACCCCATGCAGGTGCTTCGAGGCATGGCCGGCGCGGTCGAGGTCGTCGACGGCGACGTGCCGGTGGCCTCGGGCCAGCCCGCCCCCGCCCTGACCCGCTCCGGGCTGCCGGCCGCCGTCACCTTTGCCGAGGCGCTGTCGGTCGCACCGTCGTATGCCGGGCTGCACGACCACCCTTTCCCCACCTGCTTCTCGTGCGGCACCGAGCGCGACCCCGGCGACGCCCTCTGCCTGCGTCCCGGCGCCCTGCCCGGCCGTGAGGGCGTGCACGCCGCCGCCTGGGTGCCCACCGAGGCGACCCCCGAGATCGTGTGGGCGGCCCTCGACTGCCCCGGCGCGTGGGCCCTCGGGGTCGGCGGGCGCCCGATGGTGCTCGGCACCATGACCGCCGAGGTCGACCGCCTTCCCGCGGTCGGCGAGGAGCACGTGGTGATGGCCTGGGCGCGCGGCAGCGAGGGCCGCAAGCACTGGTGCGGCACCGCCCTGTATGCCGCCAACGGCACGCTGCTCGCGCACGCCGACGCCACCTGGATCGCCATCGACCCCGCCGCCGTCCGGCCCGTCCGGGACAACCCGAGGAGCACCCCGTGAGTGCCGCCCCCAGGAAGACCGCCGTCGTCACCGGCGCCAGCAGCGGCATCGGCGAGGCCACCGCCCGCCAGCTGGCCGCCGCCGGCTTCGAGGTGCTCTGCGCCGCCCGCCGGCCGCAGCGCATCGAGCCCCTGGCCGACGAGATCGGCGGCGTGGCCGTCGTGTGCGACGTGACCGACCCCGCCGACGTGCAGCGCCTCGCCGACGCTGTGGGCGACCGGCTCGACGTGCTCGTCAACAACGCCGGCGGCGCCTTCGGCCTCGAGTCGGTCGAGGAGGCCCGGGTGGAGGACTGGCGGGCGATGTACGAGGTCAACGTCATCGGCACCCTGCAGGTCACCCAGGCCCTCCTGCCGGCCCTCAAGGCCGGCGGCGAGGGGATCATCGTCAACGTCGGCTCGATTGCCGGCCGCACGGCATACGAGGGAGGCGGTGGCTACACCGCCGCCAAGCACGCCCTGGCCGTGATGACCGAGACCCTGCGCCTCGAGCTGGTCGACCAGCCGGTGCGGGTCACCGAGATCGCGCCCGGCATGGTGCGCACCGAAGGCTTCTCGCTGACCCGGTTCCGTGGCGACCGGGAGCGCGCTGAGGCCGTGTATGCCGGTGTGCCCCAGCCGCTCGTCGCCGACGACGTCGCCGACGCGATCGTCTGGATGGCGACGCGCCCGGCCCACGTCAACGTCGACCTGCTGGTGATCAAGCCGCGGGTGCAGGCGGCGCCCCACAAGGTGTACCGCGAGCCCTGACCCACTCCCCCGGCGGCGGTTCCTGCGCCGACCTCAGGCGAAGCGGATGACCAGGCGCTCGGGGGCCGCGCCGGGCAGGGTGCGCACCACCTGGCGGTCTCCGTCCTGCTCGACGACGTGGGCCGGGTCGGGTCGCACGGGGGCGCAGCCGGAGAGCACGACCACGGTGCCGGCTTCGTCCTCCTCGTGCCCGAGCCCCGGGTGGAACGCCAGCCGGTCGGTGCCCACCTCGGCGAGCTCGGCGCTCGCCCACTCGACACGTCCGAGGCCGGTCTCGAGACCGAGGGCGAGCATGTGGCCGCTGCGCGGCGGCACCCGCAGCGGCACGCCGTGGTTGACCGGCTCGCCGTCCAGCGTGAGGTCGACGGCCGGCCGGTGACCGGTGGTGTTGGTGACGTGCAGCAGCCGCTGGCCGTCGTCGGTCGAGGTCGTCGTGGCGAAGACGCCCGGCACATCGGCCCGCACGGCCAGGCCCGGCTGCACGCCGAGCCGCTCCATCGCCCTGCCGAACAGCACTGGGTTGGAGGGCAGCTCGGCGGTCAGCACGACAGCTCGGCCCTCGCCCAGGGGCACGTCGACCCCGCACACGGCGCCGGTGACGTCGGTGAGCACGACGTCACCGCTCGACGGCACCAGCTCCTGGCGCCAGCCGACCCGGGTCTCGGGCCACGGGGCGGCCCATCCGCGGGCGACTGCCGAGGGGTAGTAGTGCCCGGTGTCGCGGACGACCTCACCGGCCTTGAGCCCGAGCGCGTCGGCCAGCACGGTGCACGGCCGGCCCTGCAGGTCGCGGTCGGGCAGCCGGCCGAGCAGCAGCAACCCACCGCCGCCCTGCACGTGGCGCACCAGCCGCTGCTGCACGTCCTCACCGAGGTGCCGCCCGGTGGCGAGCAGCACGACGCCGGCGGGCTCGTCGCGCTGCAGGTGCACGGCCGGGAAGCGGAAGCCGTCGAGCAGCAGTGACCGCACCAGTGCCCGCCGCTGGCCCGCGCCGCGGTGGGCGCGCAGGTCGGCGACGACCTCCTCCATGAGCGGGCTCCCGGTGTGGTGGTACTCCGTGGCGTAGTGGTCGAGCACGAAGCCGAGCTGCAGGGGGTCGTGGTCCTCGCGCATCCGGGCCAGCCAGCGTTCGTGGACGTTGACCGCGTGCACCGCGGCCGAGGTGCTCGCGTAGGTCATCCCCCGCTGCCCCTCCGGGCCGACGGGCGCCGCGGTGCCGTGCCGCTCCCCGGTGAAGCTGATGCGGTCGTTGCCGTCGCCGACCGGCTCGTCGAGGTGCGGGTTGATCCCACCGGCGAAGAGGTAGTAGTTGATGAGCCGGTTCCCCTGCGCCACGGAGCGTCTCGTCTTGAGATCGACCGACGCCGGGTCGTACTGCTGGTCGAGCCCGCCGCCGTAGTCACCCGACCCCGCCTCGAACTCCAGCGACGTGGTGGGTTGGTCGGCGTCGTGCACGGCGTCCATGAAGGCGTTGATGACGTAGAGGTCGGTCGTCGTCGCCATGGTCATGTCGCCCATGTAGTGGTCGGACCCGGAGAGCACGCCGGGCACGCCGGCATACGTCTCCACCAGCTGGCTGATGCCGATGGGGAACGACTCACCGCTGCCGCCCTCGGTGCCGTGGATGTTGACGAGGAAGGGCACGCCCTCGACGCCGCCGCGCTCGGCCATGACCCGCAGCGCCTCGACGTAGCGGCGGAACCGGTCGCGCATGAACCGCGCGAGGTCGACCCGCAGCGCACCGGCCCAGGCCTCCTGCGGCGACCGCACCGCCTCGGCCCACGCCGGGCTGCCGGGCTCCACCGGGTATGCCGTGCGGCCACCGTCGGCCTCCGCCTGCCCACGGGCGCGCACCCACTCCCCGAAGTCGGCGACCAGGTGGTCGGTGAGGTCGGGGGTGTTGGTGACCCACGCCAGCATGCCGATCTCGTTGTCGAGCTGGACCGCGATGACGTTGCCGCCCCGCCGCTGGAGGCGCTCCGCGAGTAGCGGCATGATCGCGGCATACCAGCGCTCGCACTCGGTGAGGTAGGCCGGCGCGAGGTAGTCGACGGTGCGCGAAGGTGCCGGCGCACCGTCCCAGCCGCTGGGCACGATCTCCGGGTGCTCGGTGTAGAGCCGGTAGGGCAGGCCCTCGTTCTTCAGCTCGGCCATGACGAAGGGGCCCGGCCGGGCGATGAACCACAGGCCGTGCTCGCGGCAGAGGTCGATGAAGGCGGCCACGTCGCGCTCGGGCCGCGTGGTGCCGCTGACGTCGATGCTGCCGTCGGGCAGCTCGTGGAACAGCCAGGGGATGTAGGAGGCGACGGCCGTGCAGCCCGCCTCCTTGAGCAGCAGGATGCGCTGCTCCCACTCCTCGCGGGCGACCCGGAAGTAGTGGATCTCGCCGGCCATCACCACCCGGGGCTCGCCGTCGATGAGGAGCTGCTTGTCGCGGTACTCGATCATGGGGCTCTTCTCTCAGTCGGTGACGGTCAGGGTGGTGCGGGCGCCGGTGAGGGCGTCGGGCCCCACCTGGAGGACGACCTCGCCGGCGTCGACGCGCGCCGTGTTGTCCCGCCCGAAGTAGGCGAACTGGTCTGCGGTGACGGAGAACTCGACCGTCCCCTTCTCGCCCGGAGCGAGGTCGATCACCGCCCAGTCGGTGAGCTCGACCAGGGGGCGGGTGACCTCGGCGACCGGGTCGCGGAAGTAGAGCTGCACCACCTCGCGACCCGGGCGGTCGCCCGTGTTGGTGACGTCCACCTGGAGCTGCACGCTGCCACCGGAGCGCGCCAGCCGGGGCGCCGACAACCGCGGCTCGCCGTGGTCGAAGGTCGTGTAGGACAGCCCGTGCCCGAAGGGCAGCCGGGGGAAGACCAGGTCGTCGAGGTAGCGGCCGTGCCGGGCGTCCTCGTGCTGCTCGATGAACCGCCCGGTGGGTCGCTGGTGCGTGCTCGTAGGGATGTGCCCCGTCGTCAGGGGGAAGGTCATGGGCAGGCGGCCGTGCGGGGTGACGTTACCGAAGACGATGTCGGCCAACGCATTTCCGGCTTCGACGCCGGGGTGCCAGACGACCAGCACGGCGTCGGCGACGTCCATCACGTCGCCCAGCTCGAGCGGCCGGCCGGTGTAGACGACGGCGACCAGCGGCTTGCCGAGCCGCGAGAGCTGTCGCAGGGCGTCGAGCTGTCCCGCGGGCAGGCCGATGTCACTCACCGAGTTCGCCTCGCCCGAGCGCCACGAGTGCTCGCCGATGACCGCGACCGTCACGTCGGCGTTGCGCGTCTGCTGCACCGAGCGGTCGCTGAACCGGCCGTCGGTGACGAGGACGCGCTCACGGCCGAGCCGCTCGCGGAAGGCGCTGGCCGGGCTGACGACGTCCTCACCGCGGCCGTCGAGGGTCCAGGTGCCGAGCAGGGCCTCCCCCTCCTCGGCGAACGGCCCGCTGAGGTGGACGGTCCCGCAGTCGGGGCGAAGCGGCAGGACGCCGTTGTTGGAGACCAGCACGTGCGCAGCGTGCGCCGCCCGCCGCGCCACCGCGCGCGTCTGTGCCGTGGGGGCGTTGCTGCGGGTCGGCTCGCCGGCGTAGGGGCGCTCGAACAGCCCGAGCCGGAACTTCAGGGTCAGGATGCGGCGCACCGCGTCGTCGACCAGCTCCTCGGCGACCTCGCCGTCCCGCACCAGGTCGGCCAGGTGGGCGGAGTAGCCGCCCGAGCACATGTCGAGGTCGACCCCGCCTTCGATCGCCTGGCGCGTCGCGTCGCGCAGGTCGGCCGCGACGCCCTGGTTCACGAGCTGCCCGACGCCGTTCCAGTCGGCCACGACGAGGCCCTCGAAGCCCCACTCGCCCTTCAGCACGTCGCGCAGCAGGTGCCGGTGCGCGTGCATCGGGATGCCGTCGACGTCGTTGAACGCCGCCATGACGGTCGTGACGCCCGCGTCGACCGCGGCCTTGAACGGGCGCAGGTGCAGGTTGCGCAGGGTGTTCTCGCCGGCTGACACGGTGTCGTAGTCGCGGCCACCAGCCGCGAGGCCGTAGCCCGCGAAGTGCTTGGCACAGGCGGCGATCCGGTCGGCGTGGCCCGGGTCGTCGCCCTGGAAACCGCGCACGAGCGCGGCGGCGAGTCGCCCGCTCAGCACCGGGGTCTCGCCGAGCGACTCGGCGACGCGGCCCCAGCGCGGCTCCTCGGAGATGTCCACCATCGGGGCGAAGGTCCACGCCACCCCGTCGACGACGGCCTCGTGGGCCGCGATCTCCCCCACCTGCTCGGCCAGCTCCTCGTCCCACGCCGAGGCCAGCCCCAGCGGTATCGGGAACACCGTGCGGTGGCCGTGGATCACGTCGCGGCCGAAGAGCACCGGGATGCCGAGCCGGCTGCCCTCGACCGCGTGCCGCTGGGCGGCGTCGATGTTGTAGGCCAGCACACCCTCGTCGCGCTCGTTGCCACCGGTGGCGCCGCTGGCGAAGAGGCTGGAGCCGATGCTGCCCCGGCGCAGCAGCGCTGCGTCGTCGTCCGGGTGGATGTTGGCCACCTGGTGGGTCTGGCCGACCTTCTCCTCCAGGGTCATCCGCTCCAGGAGCGCGTCGACGCGCTCGGCGACGGGGAGGCTGGCGTCGAGCCAGGGCCGGCCCTGCGCGGTCATGCAGTCTCCACCGTGAGGGTGATGACGCCGTCGGCCGAGGCACCCGTCAGGTCGGCGAGGGCGACCGAGGCACCGGCTCGGCGGTAGGGGTTGACCAAGGGGGTGGAGGGCAGCTCGCGGCCGTCGACGGCGAGACGAGCCACCCCGTGACCCTGCCTCCCCACCCGGAAGGTGACCTCGACACGCCTGTCCCACAACGGCATACGCACGGTCAGGCCGTCGAGGCGCGGGTCGAGCACGGGGTCGACCTCGACGCGGTCGCCGCGCACGCGCACCCCGAGCAGCGTCTCGGTGAGCAGGCGCAGGAAGAGCCCCGGGCCCGAGGAGTAGACCCGCCAGCCGCCCTCGAGCGGCACCTCGCCACGCATCAGGTCGGCGTAGCGCTCGGAGGCGTCGTGGCGGTCGGCGAACACGCCGTCGGAGGACGAGTAGTAGGTGGTGCTCTGCCGGGGCCGCGCCTGCGCCACGCGCCCGGTCACCCCCACGGGGTTGGCCAGCATGAAGGCCTCGAAGAGCTGCTCGGCTTCGCCGACCCGGGCCAGCGCCTCGGCGAAGCGCAGGTGCGCATGCATGTACATCAGGCCGATCTCCCGGCCCCAGAAGGTGCTCGACTCGGCGCGCTGGAAGACGTGCATCGGCCCGCCGGAGTATGCCACCGGGCGGTCGAACAGGCGCGCACCGTCGGGACCCAGCAGGTGCTCACGCAGCAGCGCGAGGTGGTGCCGGGCGTCGTCGGGTGCGAGCAGGTCGCTGCTGATCGCGTGGATCCACGGCAGGACGCCGTAGGTGAGCCCGGTGCGCGTGTCGCGCGGGTGCACGAGCGGTTCGCGGTGGTCGCCGTCGAGCACGACGTAGCCGGGCAGCACGCCGTCGACCAGGAGCTCGGAGGTGAGGGCCTCGTGCGCCGCGTCGGCCATGGCGGCGGCCTCGTCGGCGAGGGCAGCAACCTCGTCAGGGTGGTCGACTACGTGGGCACCGGTGCACGAGCGCAGCCCGGCGGCGACGGAGCGCAGCGACTGCACGAGCAGCACGGTCGTCCACGTCGAGACCATGTGGGCCGCCAGCCGCGGGTCGGCCGGCTGGAGCGAGTCGTTCCAGTCGCCGTGGCCGTAGGCCGGCAGGGGTGTGCCGGGCACCCGCATACCCCTGATCCGCGCGAGCGCCCGACTCAGGTGGTCGAGCACCGGCGCGGCCGGGGTCAAGCCGTCGTCCCCGACGAAGGGCAGCCGCTCCCCCAGCAGCGAGGCGTCGGCCGTGCCCTGGAGGTAGTCACCGACGGCGAGCAGCGGCCAGAACACCACGTCGCCGTGCGAGTCGTGCTGGCCGGCCACGGGCAGCGGCGGCAGGAACTCGAAGGCCTGCGGCCAGTCGCCACGGGCATTCTGGGCCCGCAGGACGCGCAGCAGCACCTCGCGCAGCTCGGTGGTGCGCCCGAGGGCGGTGAGGATGCCGACCGGCCCCTGGCAGACGTCACGGGTGCCCCACGCCCCACCGGAGTACTGCTCGAGGCCCCGCGGTGACAGGTAGTGCACCAGGGCGTTCTGGGCGAACCACGGCAGCACGGCGTCCAGCCTCGCGACCTCCCCGGCCAGCTCCGAGGCCTCCGGAGCCGTGAGCCGTATGCCGTGGGGCACGGCGGCGTCCCACGCCTCGCCCAGGTGGCGCTGGCCGTCCGCCCGGTCCTCCTGCTCGGGGGCGGCCAGGGGCACCGTGAGGGCCAGGTCGAGCTCGGCCGTGGCCGCCGTGGTGAGGCTGACCCACGGCAGCCCGCGGGAGTGGCCGTCGGTGAAGAGCGGACCGTCGCGCTCCACCGACTCGAGCGAGCCCCGGCGCACCTCCACGTCCAGCGCCCGCCCGTCCTCGCTGCGGACCCCCACGACGTCCCCGGCCTGGGAGACGTCAACGGGGGCGGGGTCGTGCCCGTCGTCACCCGCGGCCAGGTTCAGCACGACCAGCAGGCGGCGTGGCTGCCCCTCGACGAACCGGGCCCCGAGCCGCAGCTCGTCGGCGCCGGTGGGTGCCGAGGCGGTGACCTCGAGGGTTCCCCACGACGCGGCATACAGCCACCGGCACTCCTGGGGCGAGACGGCCCAGGCGCTCGGCGTGGCCAGCAGGGTCCAGCCGGTCGGCGAGTCGGGGTCCTCCACGAAGGCGCGCAGGCCGTGGGCCCGGTGCAGGCCGAGGTAGCCGCGACGGGTCGACAGGACCCGGTCACGGCCCACGTGCCCGCGGGTCACCTGCGAGTGGAACGTGCCGCCTATCCAGGCGGTCGAGGTCAGGGCAGCGGTGTCGGGCACCAGGGTGTCGCCGGTGCGCAGGATGTGCCCGTGGGGCCGCAGCACCTGGCGCTCCTTCGCGACGGTGACGACGTGGGTGCCCTCGGCCGTGAACCACGCCAGCGGCGCTCCGTCGTCGTCGCTCTCGACGTGGAGCCGTGCGCTCGCCCCGGCGAAGACGTCGAGGCGGTCGTCGTCGAGCTCACGCGGCGGCAGCACCGGCGACTGCGAGAACAGGGAACCCTGCTGCTCGCCCTCCTGGTGGTCGCCGCCCTCCCCCAGCGCCGTGTGCGAGGCCAGCGCCGCCGACACGGCCTGCTCGGCAGCGGCTGCGTCGTCCGGGCCAGTGGCGGAGGGGTGGTCGGCCACGAAGGCGCCGGCGAAGCCGGTGGTGTGCCGCGCCCCCGGCGCCAGGGTGACCGGTGCGTCCTGCAGGGCGACCAGGGCGTGCTCGTGCTGCAGCCTCCCGGCCGGCAGGTGCGCCTCCTCGAGCGCGCGGAAGTGCCCGCCGCTCGCGCGGTCGCCGACCAGCTGGAGCGTGTCGGTGGCCCAGGACGAGCCCTCGCGCAGGGAGCACAGCACCATCCACGGCACGACGGGTCCCGGCATGTTCTGGCGCACCGCCAGCGCGGTCCCGTTCCGCCCCGTCTCGACCGGGGTGAGGTCGAGGTACTGGCTCACGTAGAACTCGTTGGTGCGCACGGCGCCCCATGGCGCCAACGCCGGGTCGAAGGTGAGCACCACGTCGACGGTCGACTCCACACCCGTGGAGTTCTCGACCTCCACGAACCACGACCACCGTGGTGAGTCCGGCTCCATCCGGAACACGGCGGCATACCGAAGCCCGTCCCACGCTCCGCGCACGACCGGGCCCTCCGCGGACCAGCCGACCCGGCTCGGGCTCTCGGGCCCGAAGAGGGGCACGAACCGCGCGCGACCGGCGTCGAGCCGGCGCAGGAACAGGTTGGCCGGGCCCGACTCGAGCTCGCCCGAGGGGTACATCAGCAAGCTCACGTCGCCGACGTCGAGCCGCGCGAGACCGGCGGTGTCGGTGAAGACGGCGCGCAGGCCGGCGTCGTTGGCGAAGGCGTGTCGGGAGCCCGTCAGGGAAGCTGTCTGGGAGGTGGCCACCCGAGTTGTATAGCAGCGGCCGCTTCGCCTGCCCATGCCGGAAACCCTTGTAAATAAATGAAACTCAGCACCAAGCACGAAACCTGCTCATGAAAGTACTTTCATGGTCAAGACCATTGACAGCGCTTTCATCGGCGCTCCTAAGGTGGCGGGAAATTCCCACCACGGAGGTCAAGTCAATGGTGACTAAGCGCTTTTCGGTTGTCGCGGTCGCGGTGTGCGCATCGTTCGGACTCGCGGCCTGTCAGGGCGGTTCGAACGCCCAGCAGGCAGGAGCCGGTGGAGGCGGCGGCATGATCAAGCAGCTGACCTTCCCCTCCGACGCGCCGAACACGATCGGGGGTCTCGTCGACTACAACCCCTACTCCCCCAACGCGCTGACGAAGACGTGGCTCTACGAACCGCTCATGATCCGCAACGGCCTCTCCTGTGAGATCACGCCCTGGCTGGCCACCGACTTCGAGTGGACCGACGGTGCCAAGGGCCTGACCTTCACGATCCGCGACGGCGTGAAGTGGAGCGACGGCAAGCCGTTCACCGCCAAGGACGTCGCCTTCACCCTCAACCTCGGCAAGCAGTACCCCGGCATCGACCGCGCGGGGCTGTGGACCGACACGTTCGGCGCGGCGGCGACCTCCGTCACCGCCGAGGGCAACAAGGTCGTGATCGCGTTCGGCGGCAACGCCGCTCCCAAGTTCGACGAGCTCGTCAAGCTGCAGATGCTCCCCGAGCACGTCTACGGATCGGTGGGCGACCCGTCGAAGTACATCGACAAGAAGCCCGTCGGCACCGGGCCCTTCACCGTCGGCAGCTACAACGGCCGCCGCCTGGTGCTCCAGCGCAACGCCGCCTACTGGCAGGCCGACAAGGTCAAGGTGCAGCAGCTCGTGCTCGAGGGCCAGTACGACGCCGCGCAGGCCTCGCTCAAGCTCCGCTCCGGCCAGCTCGACGCCTACTGGGGCGAGATCCCCAACCCGCAGAGGTCGTTCGTCGACGCCGACCCCAAGAACAACCACTTCTACTACGCGCCCAACGGCACGACGGTCCTGAGCCCCAACGTCGAGAAGAAGCCGTTCGACGACGCGAAGTTCCGCGAGGCGATCGCGCCCGCGATCAACCGCCAGGAGATCTCCGACAAGGCGACCTACGGCATCATGAAGCCGGCCAGCCAGACCGGCCTGAAGCTGCCCCTGGCCGCCAAGCTGCTGCCCGAGGAGCTGGCCAAGCAGGAGACCGTCACGGCGTTCGACGCGGCCAAGGCCAACCAGATGCTCGACGCCGCCGGCTACAAGAAGGGCGCGAACGGCAAGCGGACGACCCCTGACGGCCAGCCGCTCAGCCTCACCTTCACCGTGCAGGCGGGCTGGATCGACTACCAGGCCACTGCCGACGTCGTCGTGCGCAACCTCAACGAGGTCGGCGTCACGTCGAAGGTCGTCGCCACGGCGCCGGAGTCCGTCGACGCCCAGAAGAAGTCGGGCGACTACCAGATGATGCTCGAGTACCTCCACGGCGGCTGCGAGGTCGCCAAGAACCTCGGCGCCAAGCTCGCCTCGAACCAGATCCCGACCAAGACCGAGATCCTGCCGAACGTCCAGCGCTGGAAGGACCCGCAGACCGACGCCACGGTCAAGGAGCTCAGCGCCGCGATCGACCCCGAGGAGCAGAAGCGCCTGGTGGGCGACCTCGTCGAGACGATGATGACGAAGTACCCCGTGACCGCGCTGGTCTACGCTCCCGCGCGCATCATCTACCGCAGCGACAAGGCCGTCGGCTGGCCCAGCGAGGAGGACCCCTACGCCCAGCCCGCCGATGACCGCCTGCTGATCCTGACGCGGTTGCGCGCGCCGGGCTCGGACAGCTGACGGGCGGCCCGCATGAGGTACTTCGCCCGCCGGATCGGGTTCTTCCTCGCCACGCTCTGGGCTGCCATCACCTTGAACTTCATCATCCCCAGGATGCAGCCGGGCGACCCGGCCGAGGTCATGGTGCAGAAGCTCGCCGGCCGGGACACCCAGCTGAACCCGGCGGCGGTCGAGGCCATGCGGGCCATGCTCGGTGCCCCTGACGGGAGCCTGTTCGAGCAGTACATCGCCTACCTGAAGGCGTTGGTGCGCGGTGACTTCGGGCTCTCCTACACCTACTACCCCTACCCGGTGACGGAGGTCATCGGTCAGGCGGTCCCGTGGACGCTGGTCCTCGTGGGCGTGACCCAGACCCTGGCCTTCGTCATCGGGGTGACCCTCGGCGCCTACGCCGCCTGGCGGCGCAACAGCCGGTTCGACAGCGTGGTGACGCTCGGCTCGACGTTCGTCGGCACGCTGCCGTCGTTCTGGATCGCCCTGCTGCTGCTCTTCGGGTTCGGCTACACGCTCGGCTGGTTCCCCACCGCCGGCGGCTACGGCGCTTCGCAGCCGGGGTGGAACGCCGGCTTCGTGGCCGACGCGGCATACCACTCCATCCTCCCGGCCATGGCGCTGCTGGTGACGGCCCCGATCGGCTGGATCCTGGGAATGCGCAACACCATGGTCATGAACCTGGGCGAGGACTACATCCGCCTCGCCAAAGCCAAGGGCCTGCCCGACCGCGTCGTCGCCTTGCGGTATGCCGCGCGAAACGCGTTGCTGCCCAGCGTCACCGGCTTTGCGATCGCCCTCGGTGGAGTGCTCGGCGGGTCGATCCTCGTCGAGACGATCTTCGACTACCCGGGCATGGGCCGCCTCATGGGAGAGGCCATCGGCAACCGCGACTTCCCCCTGCTGCAGACCCTGCTGCTGTTCATCATCGTCGGCGTCCTCCTGGCCAACCTCGTCGCCGACATGCTCTACGGCGTGCTGGACCCGCGCGCGAGAAGGGCCGAGTCATGAAAGGCCCAATCATGAGAGAGGCACAGTCATGACCGCCGGAGTCGTCCAGACAGGCACCGACGAGCTGCCCGTCGGCAGCGAGACCCACGAGGTCGTCGCCCCACCGGAGACGCGCTGGTGGCAGCTCATCTGGAGCAGCACCAAGGCAAGGGTGGGCATCCTCCTGCTGCTCGGTTTCGTGCTCGTCGCGGTGTTCGCGCCGCTCATCGCCCCCTACGAGGGCACCCGCACCGACTTCGGGCCCCTCCTGCCCCCGAGCGGCGAGCACCTGCTGGGCACCACCAGCCAGGGCGGCGACATCTTCTCGCAGCTCGTCTACGGCACCCGGGTCTCGTTGCTGGTCGGGCTCTTCGGTGGCCTCTTCGCCACGGTCATCGCGCTCATCATCGGGATGATCTCGGGCTACAAGGAGGGCACCCTCACCGACGACGTCCTGTCGTTCTTCACGAACGTCGCGCTCGTCGTGCCGGTGCTGCCGCTGATGATCGTGCTGGTCGCCTACTCCGAGGTGCGCGGAGTGCCGCTCATCGTCTTCGTCATCGGCATCACGTCGTGGGCCGGGCACGCGCGGGCCAAGCGCGCCCAGATCATCACGCTGCGCAACCGTGACTTCGTCACCGCCGCCAAGTTCGCCGGCGAGGGCACCTGGCGCATCATCTTCCGCGAGATCATGCCGAGCATGACGTCGCTGGTCGCGGCCGGCTTCGTCGGGGCGGCGACCGGCGCGATCGGCGCCGAGGCGGGCCTGTCGTTCCTCGGCCTCGGCGACCCCGGCTCCATCTCCTGGGGCACGATGCTCTACCAGGCCGATGCGCAAGGCGCTGTGGCACAAGGCCTCTGGCTGTGGGTGCTGGTACCCGGCCTGACCCTGGCGCTCCTCATCACCAGCCTGACGTTCATCAACTTCGGCGTCGACCTGCTGAGCAACCCGCACCTGCGAGAGGACTGACCGTCATGACCCTTCTCCAGGTGCGCGACCTCAGCGTGCGCTACGAGCCCCGGAGCCAGCCGTCGCTGACCGCGGTCGACCGGGTGAGCCTCGACATCGCCGACGGCGAGTTCGTCGGCCTCATCGGCGAGTCGGGCAGCGGCAAGAGCACCCTGGCCATGGCCCTGCTGCGGCTGCTCGAGCGGCCGGGCCGGATCAGCGGCGGCTCCATCACCTTCGACGGCGACGACATCACCACCGCCCCCGAGGACGACCTGCGGGTGCGGCGCTGGCGCGACATCGCCACCGTGTTCCAGAGCAGCATGAACTCGCTCAACCCCGTGATGCGGGTGGAGGCGCAGTTCCGCGACGCCATCGAGCAGCACAGCGACCTGCGCGGGGACGCCGTGCGCGGCCGGGTCCGCGAGCTGTTCGAGATGGTCATGATCGACCCGAAGTTCATGAGCGCCTACCCGCACGAGCTCTCAGGCGGCATGAAGCAGCGGGTCAACCTCGCCCTCGCCCTGGTCAACCGGCCGCGCTTCGTGCTGCTCGACGAGCCCACCACCGGGCTCGACGTCGTCGTGCAGCGCTCCATCCTCGACGCGGTGCGCCGGCTCCAGAAGGAGCTCGGCTTCGCGGTGCTGTTCATCAGCCACGACATCGGCACGGTGATGGAGCTCTCCGACCGGATCCTGGTGATGTATGCCGGCCGGCTGGCCGAGGAGCAGCCGGCCGCCGGACTGGTGGCCGACCCGCTGCACCCCTACTCCAAGGGGCTGCTCGGCTCCTACAGCAACCCCCGGGCCGACACCGTGCGAGTCACCTACATCCCGGGCCGTCCGCCGGACCTGAGCCGGCCGCTCGACGGCTGCCGGTTCGCGCCGCGGTGCCCGGAGGCGATCGAGCGCTGCACCAGCGTCGAGCCGGAGTTCGCCCCGCTCGGCCGGGGCAGCGCCGCCTGCCACGTGGCCCGGCTCCAGCGCACCCCCGGCGCCGACACGGTCGCCGACCTGCCCGAGCCGACCCGCCGGTTCGCCGGACCGGAGTTCGTCAAGACGAGCGCGGACTCCGAGCGGGCCCTGCAGGCGCCGGTCTTCCTCACCGTCGACGGCGTGTCCAAGGTGTTCGAGCGCCGCCGCGGGCTGCGGGTCGAGCGCACCGACGCCGTCACCGACGTCAGCTTCGAGCTCCGCCGGGGCGAGGTCACGGCGCTCGTCGGCCAGAGCGGCAGCGGCAAGACCACGCTGGCCCGGATGATCACCGGGGTGGAGCGGCCGACCGCGGGCACCATCCGCTTCACCGGCAGCGACGGCACCCAGACCGCGGTCGAGCGGCTGCGGACCCGCTCGCTGCGCGACTACCGGCGCAACGTGCAGATGGTCTTCCAGGACCCGTACTCCTCCCTCAACCCGGCACTCACCCTGCGCTACACCCTGACCCGCCCGCTGCGGAACCACCGGGGGCTGGGCGCCAAGGACGCCGACGCGGCCGCGGCCGAGCTGTTCGAGACGGTGGCGCTGACGCCGAGCGCACGGTTCCTCGACCGCTACCCGTACGAGCTGTCCGGCGGGCAGCGCCAGCGCGTGGTCATCGCCCGCGCCCTGGCCGCCGACCCCCAGCTGGTCGTGGCGGACGAGCCGATCTCGAGCCTCGACGTCTCGATCCGCGCCGAGATCCTCGAGCTCCTCCACGAGCTCGTCCGCACCCGCGACCTCGGGGTCCTCTACATCACCCACGACCTGCTGAGCGCCCGGCTGCTGGCCGACGAGATCATCGTGCTCAACGGCGGCCGCGTCGTCGAGCAGGGCCCGGCGCTCGACGTCATCCGCAACCCCACCGACAGCTACACCCGCACCCTGCTGGAGGCCATCCCCAACCCCTTCGAGCAGGTGTCCTGAGGGTGTACCCCCGGCCGGGTCCGGCGGTGCCCTTGTGCTTTGTCGGGCTCCCCGGCAGGGTGACCTCCCATGGAGGCACCGGCGTGAGCCCGGGCGACGACCGCCCGGTCACGATCTACAGCGTCGCGGAGCGTGCGGGGGTCTCGATCGCCACGGTCTCCCGCGTGCTCCAGGGCTCGGCGCGCACGTCCCCGGTCACCCGGCAGAAGGTGCTGCGGGCCGTCGAGGAGCTCGACTACGTGCCGCTGCGCGCCTCCCGGGCAGTCGACACCCCGCGCCACGAGGCCCACGGGCTGGTGCTGCCGGGCCTGACCGGGCCCTACTTCGCCGAGCTCCTGGCGGGCTTCGAGTCGACGGCGGCGCAGTACGGCCAGTCGGTCGTGGTGGTGCTGTCCGGGTCGGCCGCCGACCTCGAGGCGACCCTGCGCTCGCTCACCGCCCGCGTCGACGGGCTGGTGCTCACCCACGGCACCGCCAGCGACGCGCTGGTCCGCTCCCTCGCCCGCAGCACCCCGACCGTGCTCCTCGGCCGGGCACCGCTCGAGGGGTGCGACAGCGTCGTCACGGAGAACCGCGAGAGTGCCGCGGCGTTGACCGAGCACCTGCTCGGCCACGGACGCACCCGCCTGCTCTTCGCCGGCGACCCCGAGGCGTCCTACGACATCCACGAGCGGTATGCCGGGTTCACCGGCGCGCTGGCGGCCGCCGGGGTCGCGGAGGCGCTCCCGCCCGTGCCGGCGTGGTTCGACGAGGAGTCCGCGCCGCAGACCGTCGACGTGCTCATGGCCAACCCGGGGCGCGTCGACGGCCTCGTCTGCGCCAACGACGAGCTGGCCCTCGCGACGATGGCGCACCTGGCCCGCCGCGGGGTGCGGGTGCCCGACGACGTCGCCCTGGTGGGCTTCGACGACCTCATGGCGTCGCGGTACGTCGCCCCCGGCCTGACCACGGTGCAGCAGCCCACCGCCGAGCTCGGCCGGTGGGGCGCGATCCGGCTGCACGAACGGATCCAGGGGCGCACCCGCGACGTCGAGCCCCAGGTGCTGCCCACCCGGGTCGTGGTGCGCGGCTCGTGCGGGTGCCCGTGGGACGGCCCGGCCCTGCCAGCCGCTACGGTGGGGACGGAACGGACATCTCTGGGCGAGTGAGGGCAAAAACCCCGGCAGATATTCCTCCCGCGGCGGAATAGGAGCCTCTCGTTGAACGTTCAACGAGGCATGACGCAGATCTCCCCCGACACCCTGACCGACTACGAGGCCGAGTTCGACGCCCCCCTCGCGCTCGACCCCGAGGCCCAGGACCTGCTGTTCCGCGAGGCCCGCACCGCCAACACCTTCGCCGACGAGCCCGTCACCGACGAGCAGGTCAAGGCGATCTACCACCTGGTGAAGTGGGCGCCGACCTCGATGAACAACCAGCCGCTGCGCATCGTGCTGGTCCGCAGCGACGAGGCCCGCGCCCGCCTGGTGGGTCTCATGGCCGACGGCAACAAGGCCAAGACCGAGAGCGCCCCGCTCGTCGCGATCCTGGCCGCCGACGTCGACTTCCACGACGAGTTGCCGAGGGTGTTCCCCCACTTCCCCGGCGCCCGCGACCTCTTCGCCGGCAACGAGAGCGCCCGGGAGGAGGCGGCCAAGCTCAACGCCGCCCTGCAGATCGGCTACTTCACCATGGGCGTGCGCGCGGCCGGCCTGGCCGTCGGACCGATGACCGGCCTCGACGCCGAGGCGGTCGACCGCGAGTTCTTCCCCGACGGCCGCCACCGCACCCTCGTGGTCATGAACATCGGCAAGCCGGGCGAGGACGCCTGGCTCCAGCGCCTCCCCCGTCTCGACTACGACGAGGTCGTCGCCTCGGTCTGAGTCCGGCCTCGGACCGCCATCCATCTCGGTGCCCGAAATGTGTTGCCTCGACGCCGAACCCCGGCTTACCGTCGTGGCACACGGAAGGGAGGTGGTCCAGGAAGTGATTTCTCATTGGACGCGTGAGGTGACTGGGCGCTAGGCGCACGGCAACTGCGCTGACGCGCAATCCCACCAGCATCACCGCAGCCCGCGGGTCGTGCAGGTCGTCCCCTGCACAGTGCCAGCCGCTCGTCTCGGCAGGCAGGCCCGCGGGCTGTTCCATGCCCGCCGACACCGAAGGTCGTTCAGGGGCGCAGGGCGGCGGCCTGGGCGGCCACGGTCTCGACCCGCGCCCAGTCGCCCCGGGCCAGCGCGTCCTTCGGCGTCAGCCACGAGCCCCCGACGCAGCCGACGTTGGGCAGGGCCAGGTAGTCGCGGGCGTTCTCAGGCGTCACCCCGCCGGTCGGGCAGAACCGCAGGTGCGGGCACGGGCCGGCGACGGCCGAGAGGTACGGCCGACCGCCACTGGCCTCGGCCGGGAAGAACTTCATCGCGGTCAGCCCGGCCTCGGCCAGGGTGAGCATCTCGGTGAGGGTGCCGGCACCCGCCAGCAGCGGCAGGCCGGAGCCCACGGCCGCCTCGAGCAGCCGCGGCGGTGAGCCGGGTGTCACCAGGAACTGCGCCCCGGCGTCACGCACCTGGGCCACCTGCTCGGGCGTCAGCACGGTGCCGGCGCCGACCACCATGCCCTCGACCTCGCTGGCCACCGCCTCGATCGCGGCCAGCCCGGCCTCCGAGCGCAGCGTGATCTCGATGATCGGTATGCCGCCGCGCAGCAGGGCCTGCGCGAGCGGCACCGCCTGCTCGGCGGACTCCACAACCACCACGGGGATGACGGGCGAGATGTCGAGCACGTCGGCGCCGCTGCGGATCTCGTGGTGCTGCAAGGTGGGGCTCACCGGGTCTGCTCCTGCTGGGGGGTGATGGTGGGGGTCAGGGTGTGGTCACCGAGCTCGGCGGTGCGAGCCAGTGTGGCAAAGACGTGGGCACCCTCGTCGGCGCGGCCGACGGCGGTGCGCAGCGGGTGGAAGAGCTCGCGCCCGGTGCCGTATTCCTCCGGTGCCGCCCGCATCGCCGGCGGGCGGGAGGCGAGCTCGACGGGGTCGACCAGCACGTCGATCGTGCCGGCATCGGCGTCGAGGCGGACCACGTCGCCGTCGCGCACCCGGCTGATCGGCCCCGCGTGCACCGACTCCGGCGTCACGTGGATGGCCGCGGGGATCGCGCCCGACGCCCCGCTCATGCGGCCGTCGGTCACCAGCGCCACGGCATACCCCCGCTTCTGGAGCACGCCGAGCGAGGGCGTGAGGGCGTGCAGCTCGGGCATGCCGTTGGCCGACGGGCCCTGCTCGCGGATGACGACCACGACGTCGCGGTCGAGCTCGCGCCGCGAGAAGGCGGTGAGGAAGCCGACCTGGTCGGTGAACACCCGCGCCGGCGCCTCGACGACCCGGTGCTCCTCCGCGACCGCCGAGACCTTGATGACGGCGTTGCCGAGCGAGCCGCGCAGCATCCGCAGACCGCCGTCGGGCGCGAAGGGGTCGGTCGCCGGGCGCAGCACGTCGCGGTCGCCCGACTCCAGCGGCACGTCCTCCCACACCAGGGCGCCCTCGGCGTCGAGGACGGGACGCTGGGTGTAGAGGGACAGGCCCGGCCCGGCGAGGGTCTGCACGTCCTCGTGAAGCAGGCCCGCGTCGAGCAGGGTGCGCACGAGGTAGGAGGTGCCACCGGCGGCGTGGAAGTGGTTCACGTCGGCGGGGCCGTTGGGGTAGATCCGGGCGAGCAGCGGCACCACCGCCGACAGCTCATCGAAGTCGTCCCACGTCAGGTGGATGCCCGCCGCGGCGGCCATGGCGACCAGGTGCATGGTGTGGTTGGTCGAGCCGCCGGTGGCCAGCAGCGCGACGACCCCGTTGACGACCGCCCTCTCGTCGACGACCTGGCCGATGCCGTAGACCTGCTCACCCGAGGCGATCTCGGCGACCCGCCGGGTGGCCGCGTCGGTCAGGGCCGCGCGCACCGGGTCGTCGGGGTGCACGAACGCGGCGCCCGGCAGGTGCAGCCCCATGACGTCCATGAGCAGCTGGTTGGAGTTCGCCGTGCCGTAGAAGGTGCAGGTGCCCGGTGAGTGGTAGCTGGCGATCTCGGACTCGAGCAGCTCCTCGCGCCCCGCCTTCCCGTCGGCGAACGCCCTGCGCACCTCGGCCTTCTCGGCGTTCGACCGCCCCGAGGCCATCGGGCCGGCGGGCACGAACGCGGTCGGCAGGTGCCCGAAGGTCAGGGCCCCCTCCACCAGGCCGGGCACGATCTTGTCGCAGACGCCGAGCATCAGCGCACCGTCGAAGACGTCGTGCGAGAGGGCGATCGCGGTCGACATGGCGATGACGTCGCGGCTGAAGAGGCTCAGCTCCATGCCGGCCCGGCCCTGGGTGATGCCGTCGCACATGGCCGGCACGCCGCCGGCCACCCGCGCCACGGCCCCGACCTCCCGGGCGGTCTCCTTGATGGCCTGCGGGTAGTGCTCGTAGGGCGCGTGGGCCGAGAGCATGTCGTTGTAGGACGTGACGATCCCGAGGCTGACCGCGCTCGCCCCGGTCATCGCGACCCGGTCCGAGCCGCCACACGCGGCGACGGCGTGGGCGAGGTTGCTGCACCCGAGGTCGGCCCGAGCCGGCCGCAGGCCGCGCTCGGCCGCGGCCGTCGAGATGCGCGAGAGGTATGCCGCGCGGCTGGCACGGCTGCGCTCGGCCACCTTCGCGGTGACGTCGGCGACGACAGGATGGACGGGCAGGGCAGGACGGGGCACGGTGTTCTCCTCGCGGTTCGCAGGCGGCCCGGAAAGGGGCCACGGGCGAACGGCGACGGTGGCGCTCGCGTCTGGTGTGGCACCGGTCACACTAGGGCCAGCGACGTCCCCGACTCCAGAACCCCGCCACCCCATCCCGTCATACGGACGGGTAGACCACGTCGCGAGATGGGGTTCCGTCACACGACCACTCGGCGTGTCGTGGTGCTGAGCCCCGGCTCGGCGCGAGGATGCCCCCATGAAGGACTGGACCGAGAAGGCCATCGAGCGGGCCGAGAACGTCGTCTACCTCGTGGTCGCGGCGATCCTGTTCGTCATCGCCGCCGTCGTCCTCGTCCGTGCCGTCCTCGAGTTCCTCAAGCTGGGCACGAACGATGTCACCGACGTCGCCGCGAAGGTGCTCGACCTGCTGCTGCTGGTGTTCATCGTCGTCGAGCTGCTCTTCGCCGTGCGCACCACGCTCTCGCGGCGCGAGCTCGTCGCAGAGCCGTTCATCCTCGTCGGCATCATCGCGTCCCTGAAGGAGATCGTCGTCCTGTCGGTGAAGGCGCCCGAGCTGCTCGGCAAGCCGGAGTTCCAGGACATGATCTGGCTCATCGGCATCCTCACCGCCACCATCGTCGTGCTCTCGGTGGCCGGCTTCCTGCTGCGCCGCAAGGAGCGCGAGCCGACCGAGGGCGACCGCGACAGCGACGGCAGGCCGGACCTGACCGAGCCCTCCCCGGCAACCGGCTGAGGACGGCTAGGGCTGGCGGCGGTGCAGCCGCCACGCGGTGGGCTCGTCGAGCGAGCCCTCCCCCACGCGCGTGAACACGAGGCGGTCGTGCAACCGGCTGCGCCGGCCGGCCCAGAACTCGACCTCGTCGCAGACCACCCGGTAGCCGCCCCAGAAGTCGGGGACGGGCACGTCGTCGACGTTGCCGCGGTCCGGCCACTGCGCGGCATACCGCTCGTAGGCCTCCTCGAGGTCCGCCCTGCCCTCGATCGGCCGCGACTGCTGCGAGGCCCAGGCGCTGATGCGCGAGGCCCAGGGCCGCGAACCGAAGTAGCCCGCGACCTCCTCACGGGTCAGCGGCTCGGCGGCCCCGCGGAACCGGATGGCGCGGAACATCGCCGGCCAGGTGAGCGAGGCGGCGATGCCGCCGGTCGCGGCGATCTCCAGGCCCTTGGTCGACTCGGTGTTGGTGACGAACCCCGGCCCCCGCTCGTCGAAGAAGCGCATGAGCACCGTGCGCACGTTGGGCCGGCCGTCGGGGTCGACGGTGGCCACGGACAGCGCGAGCGGCTCGGGCACGTCTCCGAGCTCGCGCGAGCGCGCCTGGGCCTCGGCCACCCACTGCTGCGCCTGCTGCCAGGGTGTCGGGGCGACATCTACCTCGGAGAGCCCCTCGCCGGTGTAGTCCACACGGTGCGCATCGGTCATGGCACGAGATTAGGGTGAGAGCCCAGCCACGACACAGGGAGGCGCGAATGCCAGATCGGGGCAAGGCAGTCGGCAACATCGTCAAGTGGGGCGTGAAGTACGGCCCCCACGTCGTCGTGCTCGCGCAACAGGCCAAGGACCCGGCGATGGCGGCGGCCAAGAAGGCGATGGAGCGCCAGAAGGCCCGCCGCCGCGCGGTGGAGCACGCCGCCACCGTGCGGGAGGGCAGTGTGCTGAAGACCTTCGACCCGCGGCAGGAGTCGGACGAGCCGGTCTGGGTCGTGTTCTCCGGTGAGGAGCCGATCGCGGCGCATCCCACCACCACCACGCCGCTGGCCGAGCTCGTCGCCCGCAGTGACCTGACCATGCGCAAGGCGCCTCACGAGATGCCCTCCACGTCCGAGCGGGTGCGGCAGCTCCCCCGCCAGCTGCCCAAGCGCCGGCCGCGGTAGGGGGTCTCCCGCTCGAAGGCCCCATGAGCACCACGGCGCCCGCCCTCCGTCAACGCGGAGGGCGGGCGCCGTCGTGATGGGTCCCGTGCTGTGCGGGCCTACTGGTGCAGGCGGCTGCGCTGCACGAGCCGGAGGCCGATGAGGGCGAAGGGCGAGAACCCGATGAGCACCATCACCGCGACCACGACGGGCGAGCCGGCCCCGAAGGCCATCAGCCCGGCGACGCCACCGAGGAACGGTGCGATGGTCCACCAGCCCAGCACCCCGGCCCGGGCGAGCCCGACCAGCAGCAGGATCGGCCCGACCAGGCTGAACAGCTCGGTGCCGTCCCACATCCACAGCAGCGAGGCCTCCTTGACGCCGCGGAAGACCTCGACGGCCTGCTCGCTGGAGAGCGCGCGGCCGGCCGAGGCGTTCCACCAGTCGCTGAGCACCATGCCCGACACGTTGGCGAAGCCGATGGTCGTGAGCAGCGCCCCGACCACCGTCAGCCACGCGCCACGGGCCCGGCGCACCAGCGACGGCGCGGCCAGCACCCCGAGGGCGATCGCGAGGTTGCCGTAGTGCAGGAAGAGCGCCGAGACCTGGGTCATCGTCGTGTCACGCGCCAGGGAGGCGATGTAGTCGGCATCGGCCATGGAGTCGGACGGCGGGGAGGTGAACATCCCCAGCGACCAGAGGACGGGTCCGGCGACGAGGGCGGTCGCGGCAGCCACGGGCAGGACCCGGGACGAGGCGCGCCGGGCATCCTCGGCGGCCCCGGAGGTGGACGGTGCGGCGGCGCGGTCGGTGGCGCCGAGGGTGGAGGTGTTGGCGGTCATGGCGATTCCTTCTCGAGGTCGTTCTCGTGGCCCGGACCCTCCGGGCGTCCACCGGTGCTCGGCGACGGGACAACCCTCCGCCGGCCCGCCCTCAGCGCGGCTCCCCCGCGGCGCACCGAGCCGGCCTCCCCCACGAGGCGGACCTCCTCGCCGACCTCTCCCTCCCAAGGGGGATACGCCGGCGCCCCTGCCGCCCTAGGGTTTCGGCCATGTCGACCACCGCCCGCCTGCGCGACCCGCGGCTCGTGCCGTATGCCGCGGCCGTGGCCATGGGCCTGCTCGGCCTCAACGAGGCGTGGTTCGACCCCGAGTTCCACGTCCACTTCGCCGAGCTCGCACTCGCCTCGGCCTGGATCAGTGCGGGCTTCCTCGTCGCCGCTCGCTGGCCCGCTGTGGGGGCCGTCGCGGTGGCCTGCTTCTACCCGTTCAGCACCCTGCTCGGCGCACCCGGTCCGGGCGGCACCGGCCTCATCTCCATGCTCATCGCCGTGGCGTGGGCCGGCTTCGCCGACACCCGCACCCGGTCGCGGGCGGCCGTGCTGGTCAGCATCGCCGTCTTCGTCGCCACCGATGCCGTGCAGCACGGCCTCACCTGGGACACCATCTTCTTCCCCGCGATCTTCGTGCCCGCCTGGTGGACCGGCACCCTCGTGCGGCGGGAGCAGCAGCGCAGCCGGCAGCTCGCCGCGATGGCCGCCGAGATCGACGCCCAGCGCGAGGCCGGCGCCCACGCCGCCGTGGTGGAGGAGCGCGCCCGGATCGCCCGCGAGGTGCACGACTCGGTGGCGCACTCGGTGAGCGTGATGACCCTGCAGATCGGGGGCCTGCGCCGCCAGCTCGACGACGTGCTGCGCGACCGCCCGGCCGAGCGCGAGGTCATGCTCGGCCTCGAGCGGCTCGGGCGGCAGTCGGTGGAGGAGCTGCGGGCGACCGTGGGCATCCTGCGCGACGACTCCGAGACGCCAGCGCCCGTGGCCCCGGCATCGCTCGCCCGGGCCGACGAGCTGGTGGCCGACGTGCGCGCCGCGGGGCTCGACGTGAGCCTGGAGGTGAGCGGCGACCTCGGCGAGCTGCCCCGCGCCCTGGACGTCGCGGCATACCGGGTCGTGCAGGAGGGCCTGACCAACGTGCTCCGGCACGCACCTCAGGCTCACGCCCAAGTGCGGATCCACCGGCAGGACAACGACATCCGCGTCGTGGTCGCCGACGACGGCCGGGGCGCGGGGCGTTCGGGCGTGACCGACCGCGACGGGGCGGAGCCCGCCACCGGCACGGTCGGCGGGCACGGCCTGGTGGGGCTGCGGGAGCGCACCGCGATGTTCGGCGGGTCGTTCGACGCCGGGCCGGTGCCGGGCGGCGGCTTCGAGGTCGACGCCCGCTTCCCCCTCGACCGGAGGTGGTCATGACCATCAGGGTGGCGCTGGTCGACGACGAGGCCATGGTGCGGGTCGGGCTGCGCATGGTGCTGTCGGCCGAGCCCGACATCGAGGTGGTCGGCGAGGCCGCGGACGGCGCGGCTGCCGTCGACGTCGTGGCGCAGACCAGCCCGGACGTCGTGCTGATGGACGTGCGGATGCCCCACGTCGACGGCATCGAGGGGTCACGGCGGGTGCTGGCCGCCAGCCCCCAGACGAGGGTCGTCGTCCTCACGACCTTCGGCGAGGACGAGTACCTCGAGGGCGCGCTGCGGGCGGGGGTGAGCGGTTTCCTGCTCAAGGTCTCGCCGCCGGAGCAGCTCATCGACGCCGTGCGCGCGGTGGCCGGTGGCGGTGGGCTGCTCGACCCCTCGGTCACGCTGCGGGTGATCGAGTCGTTCGCCGCCGCGCCGCCCGGACGGACCCAGCGGTCGGCCGTGCTCGACACGCTGACCGCCCGCGAGCGCGACGTGCTCGCCCTGCTGGCCCGCGGGATGTCGAACGCCGAGATCGCCGCCGACCTCTACCTCGGCGAGGCGACGGTGAAGACCCACGTCTCGAGCGTGCTGATGAAGCTGGGCCTGCGTGACCGGGTGCAGGCCGTGGTCGCCGCCTACGAGACCGGTCTGGTGCGCCCGGGCGAGGCCTGAACGGGCGGAACCTCGAGCGCCGCTGTGCCGTTCGACGTCACGTGAGCCCACTCGACCCCGCCCTCAGCCTGGCGCGCACCCAGCTCGCGAGCGCCCTGCGGTCGCGAGTGGCCGGTGAGGACGCCCGGGAGAAGGCCGCAGCGATCTGGCTCACCGAGGGCCCACGGTGGTTCGCCCCTGACGACCCCATCTGGCGGGTGCACGCCGACGCCTCGATGTTCCCGGCCGGCATCCGCGCCCTGCTGCTGCAGTCGCTGCACCCGCTGGCCATGGCCGGCGTCGCGGGCCACTCCGGCTACAAGGGCGACCCGTGGGGCCGCCTGCAGCGCACCAGCGAGTTCCTCGCCACGACGACGTTCGGCACGATCGAGCACGCGGAGCGGCAGATCGCCCGGGTGCGCGGCATCCACCGCCGGGTGCGCGGGGTCGCCCCGGACGGTCGGGCCTACGCCGCCGACGACCCGCACCTGCTGCGCTGGGTGCACCTCACCGAGGCCGACAGCTTCCTCACCTCCTACCAGCGCTACGCCCAGCAGCCCCTCACCCCCGGGGAGGCCGACACCTACGTCGAGCAGACCGCCGTCGTCGCCAGCCGCCTCGGGGTGCTCGACCCGCCGACGACCGTGGCGCAGCTGCGTGAGGGCATCGAGGCCTACCGCCCCGAGCTCGCCAGCACCCCCGAGGCGCGCGAGGCGGCCCGCTTCCTGCTCGTGCACCCGCCGCTGCCGCTGGCCGCACGAACCGGGTATGCCGCGCTGGCGGCCGGTGCCGTGGCGATGCTGCCCCGGTGGGCCCGCCGGCCGCTGCGGCTGCCGTGGCTGCCGGTCACCGAGCACCTGGTGGGGCGGCCGCTCGGTGGTGCGGCGACCGCGGTGGTGCGCTGGGCGATGCGCACCGACGAGGACGTGCGCCACCGCCGCTCGGCCTGATCGCAGCCCTCGCCCACGCGCACCTGGCGCGCCGTCAGGGCGTCGGGTGGCGGGAGTCGTAGCGGACGAAGCCGGGCTGCAGGCGGGCGAGGACGCCGATGGCCAGGACACACAGCAGGCCACCGACCACGGCGGTCCAGCCCTCCCCCAGCACCTTCGTCGCGAGGCCGCCGGCCAGCTCCCCGAGCCGCGGGCCGCCCGCGACGACGACGATGAAGACGCCCTGGAGGCGCCCGCGCAGGTGGTCGGGCGTGGCCGACTGCAGGATGGTCGTGCGGAAGACGGCGCTCACGGAGTCGGACGCCCCGGCCACGGCCATGCAGGCGAGCCCGGCCCACAGCGCCTGCTGCTGGGTGAGGGCGCCACCGCTGGCGAGCATCGCCACGCCGAAGCCCGCGATGGCGAAGCCCCACCCGACGATGCTGACGAGGATCGCCACGCCCTGGCGTCGCACGTGGCCGAGCCGGCCCGAGAACGCCATGGCCACGATGCCGCCCACCGCCGCGGCGGCGCTGAGGGCGCCGACCGTCTTGGCGCCGCCGCCGAAGATGACGGCGCCGGCAGCCGGGAACAGCACCCGGGGCTGGGCCAGCAGCATCGCGGCGATGTCGGCCACGAAGGTCATGCGCACGTTGGGCCGGGTGCTGAGGAAGCGGAAGCCGTCGAGCACCGAACGCAGCCCGGGCCTCGTCGCGGCGTGCTCGTCGTCGTGCGGCTCGGGCGGCAGGGCACGCAGGCGCCAGAGCCCCCACAGCGCGGCCGTCGTGACGACGGCGTCGACGGCGTAGGCCGTGCGGAAGCCTCCCCAGTCGACCAGCACGCCCGCGAGCAGCGGGCCGACGGTGAGCGAGGCGTTCATGGCGAACACCGAGAGCGCGTTGGCCGCCGGCACCAGGCGGGACTCGAGGATGCGCGGGTAGATCGAGGTGCGCGACGGCGAGGCCACGGCGAACGAGCCGTTCCACATGGCGACCAGGGCATAGAGCACCCAGACGTTGGTGTTGCCCAGGAAGGCCTGCACCGCGCACAGGATGCTGGTGAGCCAGCTGGCGCCTTGGGCCGCGAGCGCGACCAGCCGGCGGTCGTGGTGGTCGGCGAGCGAGCCGCCGTAGAGCCCGAGCCCGACGAGTGGCACCAGCGCGAAGAGACCGACGAGACCGACCGCGGCCGTGGACTTCGTGAGGTCGTAGACCTGCAGGCCGATGGTCACCGTGGCCATCTGCGAGCCGATGTTGCTGAACGTGAAGCCGGTGTAGAGCCGCCGGTACTCGGGGCTGACGCGCAGCGGCGTCAGGTCGAGCAGCAAGGGCACAGGCAGGACCCTACGACGCGGTGTCGGCTAGCGTGCAGCCGCATGGAAGCCAAGGCGCGGATCGCGCTGCTCATCGACGCCGACAACGTGTCGGCCCGCCGGATCGACCTCATCCTCAACGAGCTGTCCGGCTATGGCGAGACGAGCATCCGGCGCGCCTACGGCAACTGGACCAAGCCCGAGCTGCGGGGGTGGGCGGGGGTGCTCCACGAGAACGCCATCCGGCCCATGCAGCAGTACGACTACACCAGCGGCAAGAACGCCAGCGACATGGCGCTCGTCGTCGACGCCATGGCCCTGCTCTACACCGACCGGCCCGAGGCCTTCGCGATCGTCTCCTCCGACGGCGACTTCACCCCCCTCGTCATGCACCTGCGCGAGAAGGGCGCAGCCGTCTACGGGTTCGGCGAGCGCAAGACCCCGGAGCCCTTCAAGAGCGCCTGCTCGCGGTTCCTCGTGCTCGACCAGCTCGACGTCGAGGAGGAGGAGACCGCGGCGGCCGACACGACCGAGGCCGAGGCCCGGCCTGCGCGGCTGCGGGTGCCCACCACCGAGCTCAAGAAGGACGCCAAGCTCGTCACGCTGCTCCGCCGGGCCGTTCAGGGGGCCGCCGACGACGACGGCTGGGCGCTCGTGGGAACCGTCGGCCAGCACATCGCGAACCAGTCGTCGTTCGACCCGCGCAACTACGGCTACGCCAAGCTCAGCAGGCTGCTCGAGGCGACCGACCTGTTCGACATGAAGGACGAGGGCAAGCCCACCCTCGCCGTGCGGGACAAGCGGGTCGCCAGGGACGGCAGGCAATAGGGCTCAGTCGGCGACGGTGATGCCGAGCTGGTCGGCCAGCCCGGGGGCGAGGTCGAACAGCTGGAGGCGGGAGATCGTCGCGCCCGACAGGCTGGCCAGCCCGCGCGGTGCCGCCAGGTGTGCCCCGCTGAGGTCGACCGCCTTCATCTGCGCCTGGTTGAAGTCGGGACCCACGAGCCGGCAGCCCTCGAAGGTGACCTGCTGCAGGGTCGCAGCACCGAAGTCGGGCTCGGTCAGCACGCAGTCGACGAACGCCACCTCCCGCAGGTCTGCCCCGCGCAGGTTGAGGTAGTCGATCTTGCCGCCCTCGACCCGCACCCGCCGCAGCTCGGACCCGTGGAGCTGCACCGCCCCCAGTCGCGCCCCCGAGACGACGCAGTCCAGCCACTCGCTCTCGGCGAGGTCGACGCCGGCTCCGCGCACGGCATACAGGGTCGTGTCCGCGAAGCGAGCCCGCGGTGCCCGCAGCTCGGTGAGGTCGCACTCCTCGAACCGGCACTCCAGGAAGCGTGCGCTCCCGGCGTCCTGCCCGGTCAGGTCACCGGTGAAGACCTCGGCGTCGAAGTCGCCGTCGGCGGTCAGGCGAGGGGTCACCATACGGGCGTCGCAGACATGTGCATGGACGCCATGTTGGCCCATCACGCCGACAGTGCAGAATGGCAGCGCCGACAACGACGCCGAGCAAGGGATGGGGACCTCCGATGTCCGACAGTGACTTCAAGCCAGGGCTCGAGGGAGTCATCGCGTTCGAGTCCGAGATCGCCGAGCCCGACAAGGAGGGCGGCGCCCTCCGGTACCGCGGCGTCGACATCAACGACCTCGTCGGCCGGGTCTCCTTCGGCCAGGTGTGGGGGCTACTCGTCGACAACGAGTTCGACCCGGGCCTGCCGCCCGCCGAGCCGTTCCCGCTGCCGATCCACTCCGGTGACGTGCGGGTCGACGTCCAGGCCGCGCTGGCGACCCTCGCCCCGCTGTGGGGGTTCCGGCCGCTGCTCGACATCGACCCCGAGACCGCCCGCGACAACCTCGCCCGCGCCTCGGTGACGGCGCTGTCGTTCGTGGCGCAGTCGGCCCGTGGGCTGCAGCAGCCGATGATCCCGCAGCGCGAGGTAGACAGGGGAAAGACCATCGTCGAGCGGTTCATGATCCGCTGGCGCGGCGAGCCCGACCCGCGTCACGTCGAAGCCGTCGACGCCTACTGGGTCTCGGCTGCCGAGCACGGCATGAACGCCTCGACCTTCAGCGCCCGCGTCATCGCCTCCACCGGCGCCGACGTGGCCGCCTGCCTGTCCGGTGCCGTCGGGGCGATGTCGGGCCCGCTGCACGGTGGTGCCCCCTCGCGGGTGCTGCACATGATCGAGGGCGTCGAGCAGACCGGCGACGCCACGGCCTACGTCAAGGACGTGCTCGACAAGGGCGAGCGGCTCATGGGCTTCGGCCACCGCGTCTACCGCGCCGAGGACCCCCGCGCCCGGGTGCTGCGGGCGACCTGTGAGCGGCTGGGCGCGCCCCGCTTCGAGGTGGCGGCCGCCTTGGAGAAGGCTGCCCTCGACGAGCTGCACGCCCGGCGCCCCGACCGGGTGCTGGCGACCAACGTGGAGTTCTGGGCGGCCGTGCTCCTCGACTTCGCCGAGGTGCCCGCGTCGATGTTCACGCCCATGTTCACCTGCGCCCGCTCGGCCGGCTGGTCGGCGCACATCCTCGAGCAGAAGAAGACCGGGCGCCTCATCCGGCCCAGCTCGCGCTACGTCGGCCCCGGCCCGCGGCCCGTGGAGTCCGTCGCCGGCTGGCGCGGCTGACCGCCTTCCCCTGCAGCAACTTCTGCTAGCAGGGGTTGCTGCCGACTACCTATGTTGCTGCATACCCCTGCGGCAGCAGTCTCTGCTGAGTCGGGCGACCGCAACGGCCTGCGCGACCCGAGTTGTCCACAGGCCCGCAGCGCCGACCTTGCTGCATCCGGCACCCTGCCGGGATGGAGCTGCACGACCTCGCCCGGCACAACGTGGTGTCGACCCGCGACGCCACCACGCTGGGACTCGGACCGTCCGATCTGCGCCGGATGGTCAGGCAGGGCGAGATCCGCCGGCTCATCCGCGGCTGGTATGCCGTCGGCTCGCCCGACGCGGACCGTCCACCGTGGGAGGGCGAGGACGAGTGGGAGACTGCCCGGGCCGAACACCGCCTCCTGACCATCGCCCTGTTGCGGTCGTTCGAGGGCCGCGTAGTGGCGAGTCACCAGTCCGCGCTGGTGCTCCACGGTGTTCGGCTGTGGAAGTCGGACCTCGAGACCGCCCACGTCTGCCGCACCGACGACGACCACACCCGTCGGCGAGCGGCGGCCGTCCTGCACCCGGCGTGCGGTGTCGATCCGGTGAAGACCGCTGACGGCTTCCTCACCGTGCCGGTCGCGACCGCGGTCGTCCAGGCCGGCCTCCACGCTCCACGAGACGGTCTCCCGCCATTCCCCTTCGAGAGCCTGGTGGCGGCAGACGGCGCACTCCACGACGGCCTGGTCACCAAGGAGGAGCTCGAGGCCGCGGTCAGGGCGCACAGCCGGCTCCCCGGCATTCATGGGGTGCGGACCCTCCTCGCGCACGCGGATGGTCGCCACGAGTCGGTCGGGGAGACCCGGTTGGCACACACCATGCGCGCCCTGGGCTACCAGTTCACGCCGCAGGTGAAGGTGACCGCCGGGGGTCGGCGCTGGCGGGTTGACTTCGTACTCGACGACGACCCGGTCATCGTGGAGTTCGACGGCCTCGCGAAGTACTCAGGCGGGCTCATGAACCCGGCGCCAGAACAGCTGCGCAAGGCGCTCGCCCTGGAGAAGTGGCGCGAGGACCGACTGCGCAGCACCGAGCGCGAGGTGGTGCGCTTCGTCTGGGCAGAGGCCGATGACGCCCCCGTGGTGCGGACCCGGCTCGACGCGGCCATCGCGCGGGCACGCGGCCGCCTCGGAGCCTGACCTCAACGGGTCCGCTGCGACTCGACTCATCACGACACAGCACAGGATGCTGCCGCACGGGTATGCAGCAACGTGGGTCGGCGGCAGCAACTTCTGCTAGCAGAAGTTGCTGCACGAAAGGCGGGCGGAACGTCCGGTTGGTGGACCTCACGTCCCACAGAGCGGACAGCGGTGCCAGACTGGTGGCCGACAACGGCGTCGCCAGACCACCAGCCAGCCGACCGCAGACCGCGGCCACCGAACCCGAAGGTGACTTGACGTGACCGAGAGCGCCCCGCTGACCCTCCCCGCCGAGCTGCTGCCCCAGGACGGGCGGTTCGGCTCCGGTCCGTCGAAGGTCCGGCCCGAGCAGGTCGACTACCTCGCCTCCCTCGGCACGACCGTGCTCGGCACCTCGCACCGCCAGGCCCCGGTGAAGAACCTCGTCGGCGCGGTCCGCGAGGGCATCGGCGAGCTGTTCGGCCTGCCCGACGGCTACGAGGTCGTCCTCGGCAACGGCGGCTCGACGGCCTTCTGGGACATCGCCGCCTTCGGCCTGGTCCGCGAACGCGCCCAGCACCTGAGCTTCGGCGAGTTCTCGTCCAAGTTCGCCAGCGTCACCCAGAACGCCCCCTTCCTCGGCGACTCGACCGTCATCAAGGCCGAGCCCGGCACGCTGAGCTCCCCGCAGGCCGAGGCCGGTGTCGACGTCTACGCCTGGCCGCACAACGAGACCTCCACCGGCGTCATGGCCCCGGTCAAGCGGGTCGCCGGCGCCGACGAGGGCTCCCTCGTGCTCATCGACGCGACCTCCGGCGCCGGCGGCCTGCCCGTCGACGTCCGCGAGTCCGACGTCTACTACTTCGGCCCGCAGAAGTGCTTCGCGGCCGACGGCGGCCTCTGGCTGGCGGTCTTCTCCCCGACCGCCCTGGCCCGGGTCGAGGAGATCGCCGCGTCAGGCCGCTGGGTGCCCGACTTCTTCTCGCTGCCGACCGCGATCGACAACTCCCGCAAGAACCAGACCTACAACACCCCGGCCGTCGGCACCCTGGCCCTGCTCAAGGCCCAGCTCGAGTGGATCAACGGCAACGGCGGTCTCGACTGGGCGGTCAAGCGCACGGCCGACTCCAGCGGGCGTCTCTACGACTGGGCCGAGCGCACGTCCTACACCACGCCCTACGTGGCCGACCCGGCCGCGCGCTCCCAGGTCGTGGCGACCATCGACTTCGCCGACGACGTCGACGCGGCCGCGGTGGCCAAGACCCTGCGCGCCAACGGCGTCGTCGACGTCGAGCCCTACCGCAAGCTGGGCCGCAACCAGCTGCGCGTGGCGACGTTCCCCTCCGTCGAGCCCGACGACGTGTCGGCCCTGATCGCCTGTGTGGAGCACATCGTCGAGCGCCTCTGACCTGCGAACGCGCCCTTTCGGGCGTAACCTGCGCGCCGGCCCGTCGTTGGTCCGGGTGGACCACCCCGGGGATGGGGCACGCGGACACGAGGAGAAGCACGCAATGACGCGGGACGTGCGACTGACCTGGCGCACCTTTGCCGGCGCCCTGCCGGCGGTGGCCCTGATCGGCAGCGGATCGGTGCTCGTCGGCACCGGTGGGGCGTCGGCGGAGCACGTCACCGCCGGGTCCAAGCCCATCGTGACGGTGCCCGCCACACCGCTGACGCGTCCCGCGGCCCCGGTGCTGCCGCCGCTGCCGCCCATCCCCGACGAGGTGGCGCCCTCGCTGCCGTCGGCCACCAGCCCCGACCTCGCCCCTGCCCTCGCGGCCAGCGGCATCCCCTCGCGCGCCCTCGACGCCTACAAGCGGGGCGCCACGCTGGTCGACGCGGCCGACCCCGCATGCGGGATCGACTGGGCGCTCATCGCCGCGATCGGCAAGGTCGAGAGCGACCACGGACGGTATGCCGGTAACGGCCTCGACGAGTCCGGCACCGTCCGCCCGGGCATCTACGGGCTGCCGCTGGACGGCAGCAACGACACCGCGGTCATCCGCGACACCGACGGCGGCGCCCTCGACCGCGACACCGAGTGGGACCGCGCCGTGGGGCCGATGCAGTTCATCCCCGGCACCTGGCGCACGGTGGGGGTCGACGCCGACGGCGACGGCACGAAGAACCCGCAGAACATGTCCGACGCGGCCACCTCGACCGCCGTCTACCTCTGCTCCGGCCCCGGTGACCTCACCCAGGGCTCCGACCTCCGCTCGGCGGTCCTGCGCTACAACCACAGCGACGCCTACGTCAGCCAGGTCGTCGCCATCGCCGACGGCTACCGGCGCGGAGTCACCGTGCTGCCCAGCGGCGACCTCTCCGCGGCCCAGCGCGCCGCGACCCCCTACCTCCCCTCGGGGTCCTCCGCACCGGAGGGCGGGACCGCAGCGAAGGGCTCCACCGCGTCGGCACCGTCCCCGCGCTCGACGCCGTCGGCTCGCGCGGCCGGCGGCTCCGGCTCCGGCTCGGGCACCACCGGCGGCTCGGGCGACGAGGCGACCACCAGCCCGACCCCCTCACCCTCGTCGACCACGGGCGTGGGCGGTGTCGTCGAAGACCTGACAAAGCCGCTGAAGCCGAAGCCGACGTCGACCCCCACGTCGACCTCGAGCCCCTCCCCCACCACGACGTCGGCGCCCGAGCCGGTCGAGCCCGTCACCAACGCGCTGGGTCAGCTCGTCTGCCCCGCCGGGTACGAGCTGCGGCTCACCGTTCCGCCGATGTGCTACCCGAAGTAGTCAGCCGCCGACCGAACCAGTCAGCCGACGAGCGCGGCGACCACGGCCACGGCGACCACGGCCACCAGCACCGCGATGGTGACCCGTCGCCGGAACGCCGGGGTCACCGGGCCGCCTCGGGCACGGCCTCGGACACCGGCGAGGTGCTGACCCGGAACCGGGGACGTCGCTGCGACTCGTAGCTCACGCGGACATTCTCGTGGCGGGCCAGCCAGACCGAAACACCGGCCAGCGCCATTCCCACGGCCACGGTGCCGATCGCGATGGTCCAGCGGGGCCCGAAGACGTCGCCGATCCAGCCGATGATGGGCGCCCCGACGGGCGTGCCGCCCATGAAGATCGCCATGTAGAGCGCCATGACCCGGCCCCGCATGTAGGGCTCGACGCGCAGCTGCACCATCGCGTTGGCGGTGGTCAGCGCGGTCAGGGCGGCGAGGCCCACCGGCACGAGGGCGACGGCGAAGAGCGTGTAGGTCGGCGCGAGCGCAGCCGCAGCGGTCGCCAGCACGAAGCCCACGAGGGCCGTGAGCAGGATGCGCAGCCGCGGCTCGGAGCGGCGAGCCGAGAGCAGGGCCGCGGCCAGCGACCCGATCGCCATGATCGAGCCGAGCAGGCCGTACTCCTCGGGCCCCTTGTCGAACTCGCGGGTCGCCATCAGGGCGGTGGTGATCTGGAAGTTCATGCCGAAGGTGCCGAGCACGAACACCAGGCCCATGACGAGGATGAGGTCGGGCCGGTTCCTGACGTAGCGCAGCCCGTCGGTGATGGCGCCCTTGCCCCGGGTGACCGGAGCGGGCCGCAGCTCCCTCGGCCGCAGCAGCACGAGCGCGACGAGCACCGCCACGAAGGTCAGGGTGTTGAGCAGAAGCGCCACGCCGGTGTTGAACCAGGCGATGGTCAGGCCGGCGATGCCCGGGCCGATCAGCCGCCCGGCGTTGAACGACGCGCTGTTGAGGGAGACGGCGTTGGCCAGCTTGTCGCGCGGCACCATCTCGGAGACGAACGACTGGCGGGCCGGGTTGTCGATGGCGGTGGCGACACCGGTGAACAGCGCGATGGCGTAGACCATCCACAGCTCGGCCACCCCCGTGACGACGAGCAGGCCGAGCAACAGGCTCGAGGCCGCCAGCCCGGTCTGGGTGAGGACGAGCGTGCGCCGCTTGGGGAACCGGTCGGCGATCATGCCGGCCCACGGCGCCAGCAGCAGGAAGGGCAGGAACTGCAGCCCGGTGACGATGCCCAGCGCCTGCGACGAGTGGTCGGTGAGCTCGGTGAGCACCAGCCAGTCCTGGGCGACCCGGCCCATCCACGTGCCGATGTTGGAGATGAAGGCGCCGGTGGCGTAGATGCGGTAGTTGCGGATGGACAGCGACGAGAACGTCGGGCTCATTCGCTGGCCACCCTCGTCAGGATGGCGGCGGCCTTGCGCAGGACCTCCTGGTCCTCGGGGCTGAGCGCCTTGACGCGCACGGTCATCCACTGGTCGCGTCGGCGGCGGATCTCCTTGAGCACCCGCTTCGCCTCGTCGGTCAGCGACAGGATGACCTGCCGCCCGTCCGAGGGGTCGGCGGTGCGTGCGACGAGGCCACGCTCCACGAGCGCGGCCACCGTGCGCGTCATGCTGGGGGCGCTGACCCGCTCGATCTCCGCCAGCTCACCCGGCGTGCGCGGCGCCTCCTGCAGCCGTGCCAGCACGCTGAACTGGTGCGGCGGCACCTCGTGGGTGCTCTCGAAACGGATGCGGCGCGAGATGCGCATGCAGGCCAGGCGGATCTCGCCGGCCACGGCGGCGACAGCGGAGGGCGACAGGCCCGCGCTCACCGCGCGGCGGTCCGATGACCTCATGGGTCCCTCCTCACTAGATGTTTAGCACAACTCATTACCTGTGCTAACTATTCCGGCGAGGGGTGACAACCCCGCAGACGCGTATGCCGGGTGGCCCCGTGCGGGGACCACCCGGCATACGCGCGGGGCGCCGAAGGTCAGAGGCCGGCGGCGCTGCGCAGCGGATCGATCGCGAAGTAGACCACGAACAGCGCCGAGACACCCCAGAGGATGGGGTGGATCTGGGCGGTCTTGCCGCGGACGACCTTGATCAGGGTGTAGACGACGAAGCCCGCGCCGATGCCCACGGTGATGGAGTAGGTGAACGGCATCAGCACGATGGTGAGGAACGCGGGGATGGCGATCTCGAGGTCGTCCCAGTCGATGCCCTTGACCTGCTGCATCATCAGGAAGCCGACGATGACGAGCGCGGGCGTGGCCGCCTCGTAGGGGACGATGTTGACGAGCGGCGCCAGGAAGGTCGCCAGCAGGAACAGCACACCGGTGACCACCGATGCCAGACCGGTGCGCGCGCCCTCGCCGACACCGGAGGCCGACTCGATGTAGGAGGTGTTCGACGAGACCGAGGCGGCGCCACCGGCCATGGCGGCGACGGAGTCGACGATGAGGATCTTCTCGGCGTTGGGCGGGTTGCCCTCCTTGTCGAGCAGCTTGGCCTCGGAGCCGATCGCGACCATCGTGCCCATCGTGTCGAAGAAGTCGGCCAGCAGCAGGGTGAAGACCAGCAGCAGGGCGGCCACGCCGCCGATCTTCGAGAACGAGCCGAGCAGGCTGAACTGGCCGAGCAGGCCGAAGTCCGGCAGGTCGACGATCGTCTTGGGGATCGCCGGGACGTTCAGGCCCCAGCCGGCCGGGTTGACGACCTCGCCCTTGTCGTTGGCCTGACCGCCGATCTTGGCGATGGTCTCGACGACGACCGCGAGCACGGTGGCGCCGACGATGCCGTAGAGGATCGCTCCCTTCACGCCCTTGACCATCATGACGATGATGGCCAGCAGGCCGGCGACGAAGACCAGCAGCGGCCAGCCCGTGAGGAAGCCGCCGATGCCGAGCTCGACCGGCACCGGGCCGCCGGCCGGCTTGCGCACGAAGCCCGCGTCGACGAACCCGATGATGGTGATGAACAGGCCGATGCCGACGCTGATCGCGGTCTTGAGCTGGGCGGGGATCGCCTTGAAGACCGCCTGCCGGAAGCCGGTGAGCACCAGCACCGTGATGATGATGCCCTCGAGCACCACCAGGCCCATGGCGTCGGCCCAGGTCATCTCCGGGAGCTTGGCCACGCCGAACGTGACGAAGGCGTTGAGGCCGAGGCCGGTGGCCAGTGCCAGCGGGTAGTTGGCGACGACACCCATGAGCAGGGTCATCACACCGGCGACCAAGGCGGTCGCGGCGGCCACCATGTGCAGGTTCGGGGCGGTGCCGCCCCCGAGGAACTGCCCGGTGGAGTCGGCCTGGGTGCCGATGATGAGCGGGTTGAGCACGATGATGTAGGCCATCGTGAAGAAGGTGGCCAGACCGCCGCGGACCTCGCGTCCGACGGTCGAGCCACGCTCGGTGATCTGGAAGAACGAGTCGAGGGCGCCGGTGGAGACGGCCCTGCGCGTCGCGGTGGAGGACTTCGACATGGACAGAAGAGTAGGGCCTGTGGCGGTTTGTCCTGCGGCTAGGCTGCAGACGTGAGACAGTCCAGCGCCAGCCGGCCGACCAACGGCCCGACCAGCCGCTCGACACCCCAGGTCACCGAGCCGCAGCCGCTGCCGTGGCGCACGACCCACGTCGTGCTGTGGGGCATCGCGATCTGGGCCGTGGCGCTGGTCGTCACCCTCGCCGTGCCGGCCCTGCACACCGGCGACCGTTCGTGGTGGCCGTGGGTGTGTGTCGCCGGGATCGTGCTCGGCTTCCTCGGCTACGGCTACGTGCGCCGCGGGCGTGGCAACGCCTCCGACGCCCGCTGAGGGCAGGGCCGCAGCACCACCCGAACCACCGACCGCACCAGCAACCGCACCTCAGACCGGGGCTCGGACCGGCGCTCAGACCAGGTCGTAGGCCTGCTCGTCCACCAGCGGCTCGCCCACGGGCACCGGCAGCTGCTTCTCCACGTCGACCTCGGAGTGGGCGCCGCAGCCGTGGTCAAGACTCACGACGCGGGCGTCGCTCGGGGACCAGGCGTTGGCGCACACGCCGAAAAAAGACCTCAGCGCTCCCGCCATGGGCAGGAAGTAGCCGCACGTCGAGCACGGGGCCGGGGCCTTCTCGGCGACCTCGGAGTGCGGACCGCTGTCGCCCTCGTACCAGCGCTGGGCCGCGGCCTCGCGGCCCTCGGCCGACAGCACGCGCTTGCGCCCCAGTCCCAGCTCCCAGAGCGCCATCTGGTCGACGTCCTCGTCGCCGGTGGCCTCGAAGCCGGGCTCGAGGTTGGGGTCGTCCTCCCGGTAGGGGAGCACGTCGCCGGGCCCGACGTCACCGGGCGCGAGCCGCTCGGCATACGGCACCCACTCCGGCGAGAGCAGCGCGCCCTCGCCGGGCACGAGGTTGGTCTCGCACACCGTGGCGACCTTGCCGCGGGGCACCCGGGCGACCGTGATCGCCCAGCGCCAGCCGGGGTAGGCCTTGGCGGTGCAGGCGAAGTAGTGCGTGGCCAGCCGCTCGTCGACCATCTCCATGCCGAGGTGGCCGCCGACGCTGCCGGTCTCGGCGATCGACTCGGCGGCCTCGCGGGCCAGATCGACCGAGGCCTTCAGCACGGCGTCGTGCTTGGGGGCAGCCACCTCAGGACTCCAGCTGGTCGGCGAGGAAGCGCAGCACGGTGGCGAGCTTGTCGCCGTGCGCCTTGTCGGGCCGGCGACCGCGGCGGAGGGAGGTGGAGGCGTCGTCGAGCAGCTTGATGGTGTCCTCGATGAGGACGACCATCTCCTCGGGCTTCTTGCGGGTCTGCTCGCGCTTGCCCGCGGCGACGCTGGGCGACGGCTCGAGCACGCGCACCGACAGGGCCTGGGCGCCGCGGCGACCCTCGACGATGCCGAAGTCGACGCGGGTGCCCTTCTTCAGCGTGGTGACGCCCTCCGGCAGGGCGCTGGCGTGCAGGAACACGTCCTCACCCTCGTCACCGGCGATGAAGCCGAAGCCCTTGTCCGCGTCGTAGAACCTGACCTTGCCTGTAGGCACTGCCCACCTCTGCCTTTGAAAAGAGCCCTGGAAGTTCGTGTGTGACGGCGCGAGCACTGCGCGCCTCCCGCAAGGCTAACGTGTCGCGGCAAATCGATGAGCCGGTATGCCGCGCCCCCCCC
>NZ_JARGZE010000004.1:0-389175 GCF_029223115.1 Knoellia sp. 3-2P3 | reverse complement strand
CGGTGACCTCCTGCAGGTACTCCCCCAGGTGCGCCTCCCCCGGGAACGGCTCGGTCCCCGCATTGACCAGCTCCACCACCGACGCGTTCACGTCAGCACCGAACACCTCGTGCCCGGACCTGGCGAACTGCACCGCCAACGGCAGGCCGATCTTGCCCAAACCAACGACGGTGATTTTCACCGGAAACCCCATAACCCCGAAAGCGTCACAAACGGGTAGATCCTACCGCTGCTACAGGTCGCTCTCGACCGGCAGCGGTCGGCCGTTCGGCCGACCTCTGCCGTATTTCGTTATCGGATCACTGCGTCGGCAACTGCCTCGGCCACTCCGTCAGCGAAGACGCTGGGGACGATCTCCTCGGCCGTGGGCTGCTCCACCAGGTCGGCGATGGCTCGCGCCGCGGCCAGCTTCATCGCCTCGGTGATCTGCGGCGCTCCCGAGTCGAGCGCCCCACGGAAGATCCCGGGGAAGGCCAGCACGTTGTTGATCTGGTTCGGGAAGTCCGACCGGCCCGTCGCCACCACCGCGGCATACTTTTGCGCCACGTCGGGGTGCACCTCGGGGTCGGGGTTCGCGAGCGCGAAGATGATCGAGTCCGGAGCCATCCGCGCGATGTCCGCCTCGAGCACCTGACCACCCGAGACACCCACGAAGACGTCTGCCCCCACCAGGGCGTCGGCCAGAGACCCGGTCAGCCCATGCGGGTTCGTCGTCGCGGCAAGGCGGTGCTTGTGCTCCACCAGGTCGGGGCGCGCCGGCGAGATGATCCCCCGCGAGTCGCAGACCACGATGTCGCCCACCCCGGCCCGAGCCAGCAGCTTGGCCACGGCCACGCCAGCCGCCCCGGCGCCCGACACGACCACCTTCAGGGACTCCAGTGAACGCCCCACCACCTTGGCGGCGTTGATGAGGCCGGCGAGCACCACGATCGCCGTGCCGTGCTGGTCGTCGTGGAGGACGGGGATGTCGAGCCGCTCCTGGAGACGGCGCTCGATCTCGAAGCAGCGCGGCGCCGAGATGTCCTCGAGGTTGATCCCGCCATACGACGGCGCGATGCGCGCGATCGCCTCGACCAGCTCGTCGACGGTGCCGGTCTCCATGCACACGGGCACGGCGTCCACCCCGGCGAAGTGCTTGAAGAGCACCGCCTTGCCCTCCATCACCGGCAGGGCGGCCAGCGGGCCGATGTCGCCGAGGCCGAGCACCGCCGTGCCGTCGGTGACCACGGCGACCGTGTTGCGCTTGGCGGTGTAGCGGGCGGCCAGTACCGGGTCGGCGGCGATCGCCCGGGAGACGTCCGCGACGCCGGGCGTGTAGAGGAGCGAGAGGTCGGCCCGGTCGCGCAGCGGCTGCGTGGCGTGTACCCCGAGCTTGCCGCCCTCGTGCGCCCGGAACACCGGGTCGGTGGGGTCGAACAGCGGGTACGACGGATGCGCAGTCATTGCGGAAACACCTCAAGGGGGAAAGGCCACATAAGGACCGAAGAAAGGGAATTGCGTGGGGCTCACAGCAGCACCTACGACACGGATAGCCGGGGGTGTGGCCACTCAAACGCGGATTCAACAAAGAGCGCGGGGGTTGCCCGCTTCACCCACTGTGGCACACATCGGGCAGGGCCCACCACAGGTGTTACGCGAGTGTGACGCGTTACGCAGGTGAAGGTGGCAGGATGCGGTTATCCACAAGGCGGTGGCCGGTGGCCGTCCTCTGGTCCCCGCCGCACGGCATACCCGGAAGGATCGTCCTCGATGACCTCACGCACCCGTCCCGCCGTCATGCTCCTGGCGGGTCTGGCCTCGGCAGGCCTTGCCCTGAGCGCCTGTGGCTCCGACTCGCTCACCACGGGCGGCGGCGCCACCTCCCAGCCGGTCACCTCCGCGAGCGTCCAGGAGGACCTCGCCGCCAAGGTCCCCGAGAAGATCAAGTCCAAGGGCACCATCGCCATCGGCGTCGACGCCTCCTATGCCCCCAACGAGTTCCTTGCCGGCGACGGCAAGACCGTGCAGGGCTTCGACGTCGACCTCTTCAACGCGGTCGCCCAGAAGTTCGGCCTCAAGACCCAGTGGGTGCCGGCCAACTTCGACTCGATCATCGTCGGCGTCCAGTCCGGCAAGTACGACATCGGCGTCTCGAGCTTCACCATCAACGACAAGCGCAAAGAGCAGGTCAACATGGTGAGCTACTTCAACGCCGGCACCCAGTGGGCGGCCGCCCCGGGCAACCCCAAGAAGGTCGACCCGCAGAAGCCGTGTGGCCTGAAGGTCGCCGTGCAGAAGGGCACCGTGCAGCAGGAGGAGGACCTGCCGGCCAAGGCCAAGGCCTGCGAGGCCGAGGGCAAGCCGCTCGAGGTGCTGCCGTTCACCGGCCAGGACCAGGCCACCTCGGCCGTCGCCACCGGCAAGGCCGACGCCATGCTGGCCGACTCCCCCATCGTCGCCTACGCCGTGAAGCAGTCGGGCGGCAAGATCGAGGCGGTCGGCGACATCTACGACGCCGCCCCCTACGGCTACGTCGTTGCCAAGGCCGACACCGCGTTCGCCGAGGCGATCACCGAGGCCCTCAAGGCCCTCGACGAGTCCGGCGACTACAAGAAGGCGCTGGGCAACTGGGGCGTCGAGGCCGGCGCGATCAGCGACTTCGCCGTCAACCCCTGATGAGCGCACGCACCGACACAGTGGAGCGCCCGGGACGGATCGACGCCGTCCCGGTGCGCCACCCGCTGCGGTGGGTGGCCGTCGCGGTGATCGCGGTGCTCATCGCCATGTTCCTCAACATGGTGTTGACCAACGAGGCGTTCAACTGGCCGTTCGTCTTCGAGGCCATGCAGCAGAACGCCGTGCTCGAGGGCCTGTGGAAGGGCACCATCCTCGTCACCGTGCTGGCCATGGTGATCGGCATCACCGGCGGCATCATCCTCGCGGTGATGCGGCTCTCGCCCAACCCGGTGCTCTCCTACAGCGCCTGGGTCTTCACCTGGTTCTTCCGCTCGGTGCCCCGACTGGTGCTGCTGACCACGATGGGTGCCCTGGGCATCCTCTTCCAGGAAGGTCTGTCCTTCGGGGTGCCGTTCGACACCCAGATCATGAACCTACTCGGCCTCGACGCTGAGCTGCGCTTCCTCACCCTGGACGCCAACCAGGTCTTCGTCGGTATCACCGGCGGTGCGATCGGCCTGGGACTCAGCGAGGCGGCCTACATGGCCGAGATCGCCCGGGCGGGCATCCTCTCGGTCGACCCCGGGCAGCGGGAGGCCGCCGAGGCGATCGGTATGAGCAGCAGCCAGACCATGCGCCGCATCGTGCTGCCGCAGGCGATGCGCGTGATCGTGCCGCCGACCGGTAACGAGACGATCGCCATGGTGAAGGACACCTCGCTGCTGATCGGCCTGCCCCTGATCACCGAGCTGTTCTTCCAGCTCCAGTCGATCGGCTCGCGCACCTACCAGGTGTTCCCGTCGTTCGTCGCGGCGATCCTGTTCTACCTGGTCATCACCAGCGCCTTCATGGTCGGGCAGTACTTCCTGGAGAAGCGCTTCGGCCGCGGGTTCGGCCAGCCGTCGGACACCGAGGGCATGGTCTCCCGCCTGCTCGGAAGGGGCGCAGCACATTGAGCACCGCACCTGAGACCGCCGAGACCCCCCGCCAGGAGCCGCAGCGCGCGGCCGAGGCCCTGGTCCACGCGGTCAACGTCACCAAGGCCTTCGGGCGCAACGAGGTGCTCAAGGGCATCGACATGGACGTGCACAAGGGCGAGGTCGTCTGCCTGCTCGGGCCCTCCGGCTCGGGCAAGACGACCTTCCTGCGCTGCATCAACCAGCTCGAGGACATCGACGGCGGCCGCATCTGGGTCGACGGCGACCTGATGGGCTACGCCGACAAGGGCGGCCGGCTCCACCGGCTGCACGACAAGGACATCGCCGCCCAGCGCCGCGACATCGGCATGGTGTTCCAGCGGTTCAACCTGTTCCCCCACCTGACCGCCATCGAGAACGTCATGGAAGGGCCGGTCCAGGTCAAGCGGCGGAACAAGAGCGACGCCAGGACGCGCGCCCTCGACCTGCTCGAGCAGGTGGGGCTGGCCGACAAGGAGAAGGCCTACCCCGCCCAGCTCTCCGGCGGCCAGCAGCAGCGCGTGGCCATCGCCCGCGCGCTGGCGATGGACCCCAAGCTGATGCTCTTCGACGAGCCCACCTCAGCGCTCGACCCCGAGCTCGTTGGCGAGGTGCTCGACGTCATGCGCCAGCTGGCCAAGGAGGGCATGACGATGATCGTCGTCACCCACGAGATGTCCTTCGCCCACGACGTGGCCGACCGGGTCGTCTTCATGGACGCCGGCGTGGTCGTCGAGGAGGGCCCGCCGAGCGAGTGCATCGACAACCCGCAGCACGAGCGCACCCGCAAGTTCCTGCAGCGCATGCGGCAGGAGCCGCGCAGCGTCTGACCCTGCGTTCGTTCGTATGCCGTGGGCTCCCGCCGACGGGCGCGCACGGCATACGCGGGGGCATGATGGGCACACGGTGGGGCCGTGACGTCAGGAGGTCTGGGGACGCGATGATCGCTCTGGGGTTGGTGAAGGTGACCGGGCGCTCGATGGAGCCGACGCTGCACACCGGCGACCGCATGGTCGTGCTCAACGGCGTGCCGCCCAAGCTCGGCCGCCTGGCCATCGTGCGGCTGCCCCCCGACGACCACGGGGCGCCCCGGCCGCTCGCGATCAAGCGCGTGACCATGCGCGACCCCGACGACCCGAGCCGCTACTGGGTGGAGGCCGACAACCAGGGCGCCGAGGGCGTGGTCGACTCGTGGACCCTGGGGCACTCCCTCCCCCGCGAGCACATCCGGGCCCGGGTGCTCTTCCGCATCCCCCAGCGGCTGCGGCTGCCGGCGAGGTTGTGGGGGCGCCGTGCGGGGTCTTCCGGGCGGGGGTAGGTTTGCGGGTGCACGTGATCGTCCGACTTTGCAGAAGGGATTCGCATGCTCTCCCGTTTCTTCACCACCGTTGAGGTCAGCGCCCACTGCGACCTTCCGTGTGGCGTGTACGACCCCGCCCAGGCCCGCATCGAGGCCGAGTCCATCGCCAAGATCTGCGAGAAGGTCGCAGACAACAACGACGCGGACTTCCGGATGCGCGCGGCGATCATCAAGGAGCAGCGCTCCGAGCTGGTCAAGCACCACCTGTGGGTGCTGTGGACCGACTACTTCAAGCCCCCGCACTTCGAGAAGTACCCCGAGCTTCACACCCTCTTCAACGAGGCCACCAAGCTCGCCGGCGCCTCGGGCACCAAGGGCTCGTTCGACGCCGACGCCGCCCAGCAGCTGCTCGGCAAGATCGACGAGATCGACCGGATCTTCAAGGAGACCAAGGCCGCCTGAGCCTTCCCTCCTCTGCAAAGGGGCCGTCCCGCTGTTGCGGGCGGCCCCTTTCGCGTGCGCGAGGTGACTCCGGGAACCCGGGCGCGCAGCGGCATACATGCCATGGGCATCGAGGTGGGCTGGGGGGCCGAGGTGACTCGTTCACATGCCGCGGAGCAGCGCCACACCCTCCACAGGACGTCGAGCGAGGGTCGCCGGCTGATCGCCCAGCCACGAGCCTCCTGCCATGGAGACACAGCTGGCAGCCCGTGCCCTCTCGCTGGGCGGGGTCTTCACGACCGCGGACGCGACCTCGTGCGGGGTCGGTGACAACGCCCTCGCCGCGCTCGAACGCTCCCAAGAAGTGGTGCGCATCGGGCCGCGTGCCTTCGTGACGGCCACGGCCTGGCAGCAGGCCTCCACCCCTGAACAGCGGCACCGGCTCAGGGCGACTGCCGTCCTGCGTTCGTTCGGCGGGCGAGTCGTCGCCAGCCACCACTCGGCGCTGGCCGTGCACGACCTGCCCTTCTGGCAGGTGAGTGAGTCGATCGTGCACGTTGCCCGTCGCACCGGCACCACCTCTCGTCGGCGTGGGCAGCTGAGGATCCACGAGGCGTTCCCCCTCGACGGCCTGACCACCGTCAGCGGGTTCGAGGCCGTCTCCCCCGCGCTCGCCGTCGTCAGCACAGCGCTCGTCGACGGCTTCGAGGCCGGACTCGCCGCCGCCGACGCGGCCCTGCACCGCGACGTCGCCACCCTCGACGAGCTCGAGCACTGGGTGAGCCGGATGCCGAGACGGCCCGGCCTCGCCACCGCGCGTCAGGTGCTGGCATCCGTCGAGCCGCTCACCGAGTCGGTCGGCGAGACCCGCACCCGGCTCCTGCTGTTGGCCATGGCCGACCTGCCCGAGGTGCAGCCGCAGTTCCCTTTCACCGACGGGCGCGGTCAGGTGTGGGCCCGCGCGGACTTCCTCGTCGGCGACGGGCTGGTGGTCGAGTTCGACGGCATGAAGAAGTACCGCGCAGCCGACGGAGGGGACCCGCAGGCGGCGCAACGGATCGTCGAGGCAGAGAAGCGCCGCGAGGACCGCATCCGCGCCCTGGGGTATGCCGTCGTGCGGCTCACGTGGGACGAGCTGGCCCGTCCGGCGCTCGTCATGGCCAGGATCCGCGAGGGTCTGCGCCAAGCGGCACTGCTCACGTCCGCGCGGGCGAGGTCGTGCGCGACGTGACTTCGCGCACCTGGGCGCGCCACGGCATACAGGTCATGTGCCTCGAGGTGGGCCGGGGTGCGCGAGGTGACTCCGCGCAACCAGTGGGGCTGGTGTCCCAATTTGTTACCTATGCGGAGGGCTGCATATCCCCATTCCCGGTGGGTAACTGAATACGGTGAGAGACGGTCTGCGACCGCAGGCGACCACTCACCTGGAGGTTCAATGGTGAATCCCGAGTTCGACGACGTCGACCACGACACCGTCCCACCCGCCAACAAGGGCATGCTCGCCGTCGCGGGCGTGCTGCTGGCGCTGCCCATGATCGCGCTGGCCTGGGTCGGCAGCTACGCGAAGGTCGAGCCCAAGCTCGGCGGCTTCCCGTTCTTCATCTGGTACCAGTTCCTGTGGGTGTTCCTGTGCTCGGCCATGACCTACGGCGCCTACAAGCTGGTGCTCAAGGCCCGGCCGCACCGCCCCCTGCCCGGCCACCGCGACGACGAGACCCGCCGACGTGACGAGGAGGCCGGCCGATGACCGCCCTGCTGCCCGCCGCGACCAACACGGGCGTCAACTACGTCGCCCTCGCGGTGCTCATCGCACTCTTCCTGCTCGTCACCGTGATGGGCTTCTGGGCCACCCGCTGGCGCGCCGCCACCTCGATGGAGTCGCTCGACGAGTGGGGCCTCGGCGGTCGCAAGTTCGGCACCTGGGTGACCTGGTTCCTCCTCGGCGGCGACCTCTACACGGCATACACGTTCGTCGCCGTGCCGGCGGCGATGTTCGCCCTCGGGTCGGTCGCCGGGTTCTTCGCGGTCCCCTACACGATCGTGCTCTACCCGATCATCTTCATCTTCATGTCGCGCCTGTGGTCGGTCAGCCACCGCCACGGCTACGTCACCCCGGCCGACTTCGTGCGCGGCCGCTACGGCTCGCGCGGGCTCTCGCTCGCCGTGTCGGTCACCGGCCTGCTCGCGACGATGCCCTACATCGCGCTCCAGCTCGTCGGCATCCAGGCCGTGCTCGAGGTGACCGGCGTCGGTGGTGAGTCGCTGCTGGCCAAGGACCTGCCGCTGTTCATCGCCTTCGCCCTGCTGGCGGCCTACACCTACAGCTCGGGCCTGCGCGCCCCGGCGGTCATCGCGTTCGTCAAGGACACGCTGATCTACCTCGTCATCATCGTCGCCGTCATCTACCTGCCGTCGAAGTTCGGCGGCTGGGAGGCGATCTTCGGTGCCGCCGAGGAGAAGATGGCCGCCACCAACCCGGCGACCAACAAGCCCAACGGCGCGTTCATCCCCAACAGCCAGCAGTACTGGGCCTACGCGACGCTCGCGTTCGGCTCGGCCATGGCGCTGTTCATGTACCCGCACTCGATCACGGCGACCCTCTCCAGCGGCAGCCGCAACACCATCCGCCGCAACGCCTCGATCCTGCCGGCCTACTCCTTCGTGCTCGGCCTGCTGGCCCTGCTCGGCTGGGTCGCCATCGCCGCGGGCACCAAGCCGATCGGCCTCGACGGCAAGCCCAACGCGCAGCTGGTCATCCCCCAGCTGTTCGAGGACGCGTTCCCGTCGTGGTTCGCCGGCGTGGCCTTCGCGGCCATCGCCATCGGCGCCCTGGTGCCGGCGGCCATCATGTCGATCGCGGCGGCCAACACCTTCACCCGCAACATCTACAAGGAGTTCCTCAAGCCCGACGCCACGCACAAGCAGGAGGCCCAGATCTCCAAGCTGGTCTCCCTGCTGGTCAAGGCCTTCGCCCTGATCTTCGTGCTGACGCTCGACAAGCAGAACGCCATCAACTTCCAGCTCCTCGGCGGCATCTGGATCCTGCAGACCTTCCCAGCGATCGTCTTCGGGCTCTACACCCGCTGGTTCCACCGCTGGGCGCTCGTCGCCGGCTGGGCCGTGGGCATGGTCTACGGCACCGTCACCGCCTACAACGTGATCAACCCGGTGACGGGCAACCACTTCGGCGGCTCGCTGGCAGCCATCCCGATGATCGGCGACATGGGCTACATCGCCCTGACCGCCTTCGCCATCAACGTCATCATCGCGGCCGTCCTGACGTTCATCTTCAACGCGATGAACGTCGACCGCGGCACCGACGAGACCATCATGGGCGACTACTTCGCCGACGCCGGCGACCCCCGGGTCGAGAAGCTCGACACGCCCATCCACCTGCAGACCGGCAACCCGTAACGGGAACCTGCCGCACGGCATACGGGAACGGGGGCTCGCACCTTTGGGTGCGGGCCCCCGTTCTCATGCCCAGCCGGTATGCCGCGCGGCCCGGTTCACCGGGCCAGGGCCTCCTTGGCTGCCTTGACCCTCCCCTCCGCGCGCAGCCGCGCCTCGGCGTCGCGGCGTTGCTGCATCGCAGCCTGCTGCTGCAGGGCGACCCGGTCGGGCAGACCGCGCAGCGAGTCCTTCTTCTCCTTCGCCCCCTGGAAGCGGGCGACCACGTCGTGCGCTGCGCCCTGGTCGACGACGGGCATCTCGACGAGGTCGATGAGGCTGCCCTTGAGCTCTCCGTAGCGGCTGCTCAGCTCGCGCGCCTGGCCCGCCAGCTCGCCGTAGCTCATCACCCGAGGGACCAGCGCGCACACGGCCGCGATGAGCGCCGCGACCGACACCAGGGCCTTGGCGCCGGCACCGGACTCGCTGTTGACCACAGGCCAGATCGCCAGACCGGTCAGCGCGGCAATCACTCCCGACAGCAGCGCCCAGAAGTCAGCCGCCTTCTGCTTGCGGTCCGCGTAGCGCGGCAGCTCCTCCACCCAGAAGTCCGTGCTCCTCAGACACACCTGGAGCCGATGACGCGACACCGGCACCACCGCGGTCTGCGTGCCCCCGCTCGACGTGGTGGCGACGTTCATGGACCTCCACCTCCCCTGCTGGCGGAGCGCACCCCTGCTGTGGTTGCTGTTGACCCCGCCTGCGCTCATTCACCTGCTGTTGGTGAGGAGGAGCAAGAGTCGAGGGTCCTGCCTGCCGGGCAATCTGCCGCTGTGTCCTCAGGCCACGCAGCCTCCGAGGGCGATGGTGTCGTCGATCGCCTTGATCTGCTGCTGCACGGCACCGAGCTGCTGCTGCAGCGTGGCCAGCGTCGCCTTCTGCGTGGCGATCGCCTCCTTGTTGGCCTTCTTCTGTGCCTCCAGGCTGCGCAGCGTCACCTGCGCCTCGGTCACCTGCTTGTCGAGCGTGCTCAGCTCGCCCTGCAGCGACTTCAGCTGTGCCTCGGCGGCTGAGATCTCGTCATTGAGCGCGCTGAGCTGGGCCAGCAGCGGAGCGACCCGGGCCTGGAGGGACAGGATCTCGTTCTCCGTCACGGCGATCCGGCCGTTGAGGTCCTGCAACTGCGCGACGAGCGTGTCCATCTGCGCGTTGAGCGAGGCGATCTCGCCCTGCTTGGCGGCCACCGCCGCGTTGGCCCGCGCGACTGCGGCCTCAAGGGCCGGCAGCTGCGCCTGGAGGTCGGCGATCTCGCGCTCCTTGGCGGCGACCGCGTCGTTCGCGGCAGCCAAGGCCGCCTCGGCCCGGGCAAGCTCGGCCCTGCGCGTCTCGAGGACCGCCCTCTGGTCGGCGACCGCCTGGCGGGCGGCCTCGAGCCCCTCGGTCAGGCCGGGCAGTGCGGCCTCGAGCTCGTCGACGACCTGCTGCTGGGCGGCGACCTCCGCGTTGGCGGCGGCCAGCGCTTCCTGCAGCGCCGGCAGCTCGCCCCTGAGGGTGGCAAGCTCGCCCTGCTTGGCCGTCACGGCGGCGTTGGCCGACGTGACCGCCTCCTGCAGCGCCGGGAGCTGGCCCTGGAGCGTGGTGATCTCACCCTGCTTGGCGGCCACGGCCGAGCGAGCGGCGTCGAGGCTCGCCTGCAGCGGGGCTGCCTGCTGCTGAAGGGCGCTGCTCTCCTGCTGCTTGCTGAGCAGCTGGGCGTTGAGGGCGTTGACCTGGGTCTGGAGCGTGGCGAGGTCGCCCTGGAGACCGGAGATGAGGGTGTTCTTGTCGGCGATCTGGGAGTTGACGGTGTTCAGCAGCACCTGCTTGGCGTCGCGCTGGGCCATGAGGTCGCGCTTCTCCTTGCTGTTGCTGTTTGGCGGGAACTCGGTCGCGATGCGCTGGTTCAGGGCCGCGATCTCGGACTGCAGCGTGCTCTGCTGCGCGGTCAGCGTCGCGAGCTCACCCTGGGCCGTCGTCAGCTGTGTCTGCTTCGTCGCGATCTGGGCGTTCACGGTCGCGATCTGGGCGGTGAGGGTCGCGATCTGGCTGTTCAGCAAGGTGATGGCGGCCTGGTTGGCGGCCACCGCGTCGGAGGCCTCCCGCTCCTTTGCCTGCAGCGTCACGAGCTCGGCCTGAGCGGCGGAGATCTGAGCGTTCTTGGCCGCGAGCGCGTCGGCAGCGTCGTCAGCCGCCTCCTGCAGCGTCGCGAGCTCGCCCTCGGCCGTGGCGATCTCGGCGTTCTTGTCCTCGACCGCGTCGGCAGCGACGGCCGCCTCGTCCTGGAGGTCGGCCAGCACACCCTTGGCGGTGGCGACCTTGGCCCGCTGGGCCTCGAGCTCGGCTTCGGCGACTGCCTCGAGGCCCTCGAGGCGCTGCAGCTCGGCCTCGGCGTCGGCGACGTTCTGCTCGGCGCCCTCGACGGCGGCGGCCGCGTCCTGGGCCACCTGGGCCAGCCGCACGAGCTCGCCCTGCGCGTCGGTCACCTGGGTCTGCTTCGAGGCCAGGGCGTCGGCTGCCGAGGCGGCGGCCGACCGCAGCCCCACCAGCTCGGACTCGGCCCGGCCGATCTCGGCCGCTGTGGCCTCGACCTGCGCGGCGACCTGCTCCTTCTGCTGCTTCAGCTCGGCCGCCTGGGCCTGGGCGGCGGCGAGCTCGGACTGCAGCGGCGCGAGCCGGTCCTGCACCTCGACCTTGCTCTCCTCGAGCGCCGCCAGGGCGTCCTGCGCCGAGGTGATCGCGGCGGCCGTGGCTACGTGGTCGGCGGTCAGCCTGGCGAGGTCCGCCTCGGCTGCGGCGAGCTGCTGGTCGAGGGCGAGGGCCTGCGCGTCGATCTCGGCGATGGCGTCGGTGAGGCCGGCGATCTCCGCGCTCAGGGAGTCGGCCTGCGCCTGCAGTGCGGCGCGCTCGGACTGCAGCGCAGCGATCGCAACGGCGTTCCGGCGGGCCGCGGCCCTGAGCAGGTTCTCCTGCACCACGCCGCGGTGGGCGAGCTGGTTCACCACACCGTTGCAGATGCCGGGCGACGACTGGGCCTGTGCCGGCGCGGCGACGGCCAGGAGCGAGAAGGCCACAGCGGGCACGACGGCCGCCCGCGTGAGCCTCTTGGTGAACGACGAACCTGCGACGGCATGGTTTGGCAAAGGAACCCCCCAAAGACGTACCGGATTTCCTCCGGCCCCCGTCAACTATCCGTAAGGAAGGCGTCGGATCCCATCAGCCGTTCAGCCGACCAAGGGCGAGGGCGGCAGGCCCGAAGGTTGCGGCGCCGGCGCGCTGGCTCAGGCGGGGGTGAGCGGGCTGGTGCGCGCGTTGCGGCGCTCGAGCACGCGCGACAGCGCGTCGACCACCCGCGGGTCGTACTCGTAGCCCAGCCCGAGGTGGATCCGCTCCATGGCGCGCTCCTCGTCGGGGCCGGCATACCGCCCGCCCGAGAGGTCGTCGAAGGCGTTGACCACCTTGATGATGCGGCTCGGCATCGGCAGGTCCTGGCCGAACTCGCGCACCTGCCGGTAGGGGGTGGTCTGCGCCTCGAGGATGTGGGCGACGTTGTCGAGCACGCCGGTGCGCCGCACGATCTCGGCGCCGTCGCGGGCGATGCGCTGCTGGTCCGCCGGCGCCGCGAGGATCGTCGACCCGCCGGGGATCGGGTCGCGCAGGGCGACCTGGCCGAGGTCGTGCAGCAGCGCGGCATACTCCAGCTCGGTGACCTCGCGCGGCGTCATGCCGAGGTCGCGGCCGATCGCCACGGCCAGCTCGGTGACCCGCGACGCGTGCTCCTCGCGGGTGTAGCCCGCCCGCTCGGTGAGGCACGAGAGCGCCCCGATCGTCTGCCGGTAGGTCTCGCGGATCGCGCCGTAGCGCCGCACCGCGAACTGGGTCAGCAGCAGCGGGAAGAGGAACAGCGGCAGCGCGAGGTAGTCGAGTGCCACCTCGGCGAGCGCGATCAGCGCCCCGGTGGTCACCAGCGCGGTGGTGAGGCCGACCGCCTCGCGGTACTCGTTGACGATGGTGCGCAGCAGCGGCGAGTGCTCCTGCTGCGAGCGGATCGCGCCCTCGAGGCCGAGGCTCACCAGCACCGCCACGAGCGAGACCAGCAGCATCACCACGGCGATCAGCCACCGCCGGTCGGCCCACGCGCCCTGCCACTCCAGCAGCGTCCGGCCCTCGAACGGCACCCGCCGGTAGAGCACCGACGCCACCGACAGGCCGACGATGCGCGCGGCCACCTCGGGCAGGCCGATGGGCTGGCGGCGCACCGCGTGCACCAGCACCCCGATGCCCATGGCAAAGGCGGTCGCAACCACCACTACCGACGACGGGACGAACAGCTCGTCCTCGCTCGGCACGAGCGAGGTCATGGTGAGCGCGAGCGCGGCGGCGGTCGACAGCGGGGCCGTCTCGCGACGGCCCAGGATGGTCAGGCGGGCGATCTCGCCGATCGTGATCGCCACCATGAAGAGCACGAGCATGCCGGCGGCGTCGGGGACCTGCAGGAGCTCGACGTCGTCGAGGCTCCACCACACCGACGCCGCGACGATGAGGCCGGCCAGGCCGATGGTCGCCTTGGCGGCGTCGATCCGCGGGGCGTGGGGGCGGCGCCTCACGGCTGTGCCTCGGCGGGCAGGTGCTGCTCGGCCGTGCGCGCCAGCCTGGCGCGCAGGTCGGCGCGCTCGGCGTAGTCGTCCGAGCACTCGGGGTCGTCGTGGTCGCGGTTGGCCCCGGCGACGGTCAGCAGCTCGACCGACCGCTCGGTCACCGACCAGGTATGCCGCGTGAGGGCACGCGCGAGGGCCGAGACGACGTGCGGGTCGAGGTGGGTGCCCGCGCGGCGGTGGAGCTCCTGCATCGCCTTCTCGGGCGTCAGCGCCGGACGGTAGGAGCGCGCGGTGGTCAGCGCGTCGAAGGCGTCGGCGACGGCGATGATGCGGGCGGCGAGGGGGATGGCCTCCCCCGCCAGCCCGAAGGGGTAGCCGCGGCCGTCGTAGCGCTCGTGGTGGTGCGCGATGGCTGGGAGCGAGCCCTTGACGAACTCGATGTCGCCGAGCATGTCGACCGCGTGGACCGGGTGCTCGGCCATGACCTGCTGCTCGGCCTCGTTGCGCTCGCGCGGGAGCCGCAGCACCCGCGACGGGATGGCGAGCGTGCCGAGGTCGTGCAGCATGCCGGCGGTGCGCACCTCCTGCGCCTCGCGGAAGCCCAGGCCCAGGGCGTCGGCCATCCACTCGCACAGCTTGGCGACCCGGGCGCTGTGGCCGACGCTCGCCGGGTCCTTGGCCTCGACGGAGGCGACGAGCGCGTCGAGGGTGCGCTCGTGCGCGCGCACCTCGTCGCCGTACTGGCGGAAGGCCCACTGGGCGACGGCCAGGGGCGCCAGCACGAGCACGGCGCTGAACCAGCCCACCCCCGCGGGGATCCAGAGCACCACGAACAGGAAGCCGATGATGCCGTAGCCGATGTAGGCCGGGCCCGTGGTGCTCAGCAGCTTGACGAGCTGGGCGCGCATCGGGATGCCGTTGTAGACGCGCATGATGCCGGCCAGCAGCACCGCGTTGACCAGGCACTGGGCGACGTCGGCGGCGATCAGGGGCAGCCCGACCCAGCTGACGATGTCGATCGCCCCGTCGAGGCCCGAGAGGTCCCGCGCCCCACCGGCGGCCAGGTAGACCAGCCCGCCCACGGAGCCGATGACGCTGATCATCGCCATGTTGAAGACGCGCACCCTCAACGGAGCTCGCCGGGGCACAAGCGCCGTGGATGCCGCTCCGACCAGGCCGGCCCCCACGGGCCCGACGATGACCGCCGACGCGAGGAGGATGACGCTGGTCAAGGAGATCTGGACCCGTGTGCCGATGTCCGGGTCCCTGACGACCCAGCTGAAGACGCCCAGCGTGAGAAGCACGAGGAGGGCGCCCCAGTCGTAGGGCCCGCCGGTCAGCCACCAGCCGACGGCGAGCAAGCCCGCCGCCAAACAGGCCACGAACACGACGAAAGCCTGCGCAAAGGCACTGATGCCTCGCGCAGGCTTCTCGCCCGAAGTCCCCGCCGTCATGAGGTCAATCTAGACGGCCATCGGGGCAAACTCTGTATATCGGGCTTAGCCGCCCCAACCCCAGACGGTCTGGATGCGCGGGCCAGCAGCGGTGGTGGGGTCGATGTCGATGAGAGCCTTCATGGCGGAGTCTCCTTTTGCGTCCTGCGGAAGCTAACAGCGTGCGTCGGCAAGCAGGGCAACTCGGGCACCTGCAGGGGGGTGGGGCACCTCAGCACGACTAATGATGCCCCGCTCTGCACCTTTTTCACGAATACAGAACGTTTCTTGACCAAATCTTGAAGAAACGGCGCCGATTAAGACCTCGGGGACTCCTGTGCGACAATGGCGGGCGATCGAGGCGCCCGCACGCGCCGAAGCCACCAGCAACGGAGTGACCCATGAGCAAGCGCGCCCGCAAGCGCCGCTCGCGCAAGGGCAACGCGGCCAACCACGGCCGCAAGCCCAACGCCTGAGCAGCCACCAGACGCCGAACGGGGCGCCGGAGCGAGTCCACGGACTTGCACCGGCGCCCCGTTCACGTGTAGGCGCCCGGTCCCCCCAACGCTCACCCGGCCGCCTCACCCGGCCGCCTCACCCGGCCGCCTCACCCGGCCGCACGGCATACCACGACCCCTGCACGCTAGAGGGTCCCCTGACTAACCCCTGCCCCGCTGGTTGGGGCACGGGTTAGCCGCGCTCACACCTCACCCCGGCCGGACGCCTCACCTCGCCGGCCGCGCTCCCTCCACAGCAGGCCGGGCGCATCCCCACCGTCCACACGCGCGACGTCCGGTCTCCCACGAAGGTCCGGGCCACGGCACGGTGGGACGTATGGAGGACGGCGCAGACCCGGAGGGCAAGGGCGACGACCCCTTCTTCGCCGACCTCGACTACGCGCTCCACCTCGCCCGGGCACGCCGGCGGATGAGCCAGCGCGAGTTCGCCGCGCTCGTCGGCCTCAGCAAGTCACGGCTGGCGCGGCTGGAGCAGGGCGATGGGCTCGGGGCGGTCCGAGAGCTCCAGCGGGTGCTCACCGCGGCAGGCTTCCACCTCGCGGTCGTCGACGCCGAGGCCGACGCCTGGGAACCGGTCTACGACACCTGGCAGTTCCGCGACCGGGGCGGGCGGCGGTTTCCTGACCACGTCGCCCGGCCGCGCAGGGGCATGACGCGGTGGGAGTGGATCTACCAACCCGGGCCGGACCCGGCCTTCACGTGGGGCCGGCACGAGTGGTGGGGCTGACTCAGTCGGAGGTCTGCAGCCGGATCGTCGTGATCCGGGCCATGATCTGCGTGCGCAGGGCCACCGGGGCCTCCTCGCACTGGCACGACCGCTTGACCAGGGCCTTGAGGGCCTTGTCGAGGTTGTACTGCTCGAAGCACGGAGCACACTCGTGGAGGTGCTGGGCGATCTTCTTGGTGTCGTCCCGCGTCATCTCGCCGTCGAGGTACTCGTACACCCGGTGCAAGGTCTCCGAGCAGTCCGTGTGGTCAGCGTGCTCGCTCATGACTCCGCTCCCTGCTTCACGAAGCCGCGTTCAGCGGCATAGTCGTTCAGGAGCTCGCGCAGCTGGCGGCGGCCGCGGTGCAGCCGCGACATCACCGTCCCGATGGGGGTGTCCATGATCTCCGCGATCTCCTTGTAGGCGAACCCTTCGACATCCGCGAGGTAGACCGCCAGGCGGAAGTCCTCGGGCAGCTCCTGCAGCGCGCGCTTGACCTCGGTGTCCGGCAGCCGGTCGAGGGCCTCGGTCTCCGCCGAGCGCAGCCCGCTCGAGGTGTGCGACTCGGCGCGGGCGAGCTGGTAGTCCTCGACCTCCGCGGCGTCGGACTGCTGGGGCTCACGCTGCTTCTTGCGGTAGGTGTTGATGTAGGTGTTGGTGAGGATGCGGTACATCCAGGCCTTGAAGTTGGTGCCCGGCTTGTACTGGTGGAAGGCGGCGTAGGCCTTCGCATAGGTCTCCTGCACCAGGTCCTCGGCGTCGGCGGGGTTGCGCGTCGTGCGCAGCGCGGCGGAGTAGAGCTGGTCCAGCAGGGGCATGGCCTCGCGCTCGAAGCGGGCGTGCCGCTCCTCGGGGGTCTCGCGAGCCACGTCGACAGTTGCGTCAGAGGCAGGGGTCTCGGTCATCGCGCTCCAGCCTAGACCGGCTGCGGTGCGGGGGCTCACTTCGGACGGAACGTCGAGCACGAGCACAGGTGGGACTCCCTTCGGCAGAACATCTGTGGTGGTCAACGGCACCCCCGCTCGGCTCATTCCCAGCCGGTCCGCACGGCCCCGGGGCCCGCCGGTAGATTTGCCGCCATGTCGACCCCCAGCACCACCGATGCCGCCTTCGTCGACCTGCTCACCGAGCAGGTCCGGCACGAGTTCACCGCGAGCCAGCAGTACCTCGCGATGGCGGTCTGGTTCGACGACCACGACCTCCCCCGCCTGGCGGCGCACTTCTACTCGCAGTCGGTCGAGGAGCGCAACCACGCGATGATGATGGTGCAGTACCAGCTCGACCGCGGCTGGCCCGTCGCCATCCCCGGCGTCGACGAGGTGCGCAACGCCTTCGAGAAGCCGGTCGAGCCCATCGCCCTCGCGCTCGAGCAGGAGAAGAGCGTCACCGGCCAGTGCGAGCGCCTCTTCCGTGCTGCCCGCTCCGAGGGCGACGTGCTCTCCGAGCAGTTCATGCTGTGGTTCCTCAAGGAGCAGGTCGAGGAGGTCGCCGCGATGAGCACGCTGCTCGCGATCGCCGAGCGTGCCGGCCACGACTGGTTCCAGATCGAGGACCACCTCGCCCGCGAGAAGGTCGGCGACGGCGGCGAGGACGCGTCAGCGCCTGCCGCGGCCGGCGGCGCGCTCTAGCCAGAGACGGCGCCCGCAACAGACCGGCGCGCCCCCAACCGAGCGCCCCACTACGACACTGATCCGGATCTGCGATCAGTGTCGTAGTGAGTCGAGGAAGTCCCTCACCGCCCCGACCACGTCGACCGGGTTGCGCGGGAACGAGTGCCCCCCGGCCACCTCCGTCACCAGGGCGGGGTCCGGCAGCTCGGCGCGCACCTCCTCGGGGGTCCCGAACGGGTCGTTGGTGCCTTGGATGACGTGCAGTGGTATGCCGTGTGGCAGCGGTGCGCGCAGCTCCTCCGCCCGTGAGGCCTCCGGCTTGCCGGGCGGGTGCAAGGGGAACGACAGGGCCAGCGCGGCGTCGGCACCGCAGGCGTGGGCGGTGCGGAAGGCCACGCGGGCGCCGTTGCTCTTGCCGCCAACGACGAACGGGCCGTGCAGCCGACGGCGCCCCGAGCGCAAGGAGGCGACGACCGGAAGCCAAGCCGGGTCCTGCCTCGGCGGCTGCGGAGGCAGCTTCTGCCCAGCGAGCACCCACGCCTGCTCGACCAGCGCAAACGCCCAGCCGAGCTCGACCATCGTGGTGCGGATCGGGGCGAACTCCGAGGCCGTCAGCCGCCCACCGGCTCCATGGGTGAGCACCAGGGTCCCGCGCTGGTCGCCCGCGGGACGGGTGAGGTGGATCCTCGCCGGCCCAGCCGGCGTCGCGACCTCGACCACCCGGGTCGGCTTCACGAGTCGCCGCCGATGATCTCCCCGGTCATCGGGTCGACCACCCCCTCGAGCTCGGACTCGGGCACCGGGTCGAGCAGGTGCGCGCCGTTGTTGCCGGTCGCGTTGACCGCGGTCGAGATCGGGTAGGCCTCGAAGCGGCCCGGCCGGTGGAACGACAGCAGCCGCTTGACCTCGTCGATGTCCTGCATCGTCGGGTCGAGCCAGGTGGCCCAGTCCTCCGGCTCGAGGATGAGCGGCTGCCGGTCGTGGATGCGGTCGAGCCCGGGCTCGGCGTCGGTCGTGATGATCGTGAAGGTGGTCAGCCAGGCGTTGGGGTCGTCGTTGTCCTTCACCGACTTGTCGCGCCAGAACTCGTAGAGCCCCGCCATGGCCACCGGGTGCCCGTCGGCCCGGTGGGTGAAGAACGGCTGCTTGCGCGGCTTGCCCTTGGCGTCCGTGACCGTCGGCGACTTCTGCCACTCGTACCAGCCGGCCGCCGGCACAAGGCACCGGCGAGTGGCGGCCGCCTTGGCGAACGAGCCCTTCTGGAGCACCGACTCGGCCCGCGCGTTGATCATCCGCATGCCGATCTTGGTGTCCTTCGCCCAGCTCGGCACCAGGCCCCACGTGAGCAGCCGCAGCTGGCGCACGGGAGGTGCGCCCTCGGCATACCGCTCTCTGGTCTCGTCCTTGGGCACGCGGCTGAGCACCACGGGCGCCTGCTTGGTGGGCGCCATGTTGTAGTCGGGCGTGCCGGGCGGCGGCGACTGCGGGCGGGCCATCACGCTGCGGGCCGGCTCAGCGGTGCGGTCCTGCTCGACCTCGAACTCCTCGACGAGCTCACCCGGGTTGGCCGTGGCCGCGTACCGTCCGCACATGGTGGACAGGCTACGCAGGGCAGCCGGACCCCCACTACGGTAGGAATGTCGTGACACCAGCCCACAAGGAGTGCTCATGAGCCTGATCCGCCGCGTGGCCCGACCGATGATCGCCGCGAGCTTCATCGCCAGCGGGCTCGACCAGCTTCGCCACCCTGCCAGGTCGGCCTCCAAGCTGGCGCCGCTCGCGGACCAGGCCGCTCCCGCCCTGCACCTGCCCAACGACCCCGAGCTGCTCGTGCGCGCCAACGGCGCCGCCCAGATCGGCGGCGGCGCGATGCTGGCGATGGGCCGCATGCCGCGCACGTCCGCGATGGTGCTGGCGGCGAGCATGGTGCCCTCGACCTACGTGAGCCACCCCTTCTGGGCCGAGAAGGACTCCACCCAGCGCGCCCACGAGCGCCGCGCCTTCATGAAGAGCCTCGCCGTGCTCGGCGGGCTGCTCCTCGCGACCGTCGACACCGAGGGCCGACCCGGTGTCGCCTACCGCATGCACATGGTCAGCAACCGGGCCGAGCGCGCCGCGAAGACCACGCGTCGCGAGGCCCGGCACGCCTCGAAGGCCGCCAAGCGCGAAGCCAGGCTGCGCGCCCGCCAGGCACACGATGCCCTCACCTGACTGGCCCGCGCCGGTGGCTGGTGAGCGGATCGAGGCGCTCGTCACCCTTCCCGGCAGCAAGTCCCTGACCAACCGCTTCCTCGTCCTCGCCGCGCTCGCCGGCGGCACCTCCCGGCTGCGGCGGCCCCTGCGCTCGCGCGACACCCTGCTCATGGCCGAGGCCCTGCGCTCCCTCGGCGCCGGCATCGACGACGGCACCACCGACTCCACCGGCAGCGCCGACTGGATCGTCACCCCGGCCAGCCTGCGCGGCGGCGGACGCGTCGACTGCGGCCTGGCCGGCACGGTGATGCGCTTCCTGCCCCCGGTGGCCGCGCTGTGCGACGGGCCGGTCGAGTTCGACGGCGACGAGCAGGCCCGGGTGCGCCCGATGGGTCCGGTGCTCGACGCGTTGCGCGGCCTGGGCGCCAGCATCGACGACGGCGGCCGCGGCACGCTCCCCTTCACCGTGCACGGCACGGGCCGTATGCCGGGTGGCGAGGTCACCCTCGACGCCTCCGCCTCCTCGCAGTTCGTCTCCGCGCTGCTGCTCGCCGGGCCCCGCTACGACGGCGGCGTCACGGTGCGCCACGTGGGCCCGCCGGTGCCGTCCGAGCCCCACATCGAGATGACGGTGGAGACGCTGCGCGACGCCGGCGCCATCGTCGACGACTCGGAGCCCGACGTGTGGCGGGTCGAGCCCTCGGAGATCAACGCCCTCGACGTGCAGGTCGAGCCCGACCTGTCGAACGCCGCGCCGTTCCTCGCCGCCGCCCTCGTCACCGGGGGCCGGGTCACCGTGCCCGGCTGGCCGCAGCACACGACGCAGGCGGGCGACGCGATCCGCGACATCCTCGACGCCATGGGCGCCGACGTGACGCTGACCCGTGAGGGCCTCACCGTCACCGGCACCGGCGAGGTCTCCGGCGTCGACGTCGACCTGCACGACGCGAGCGAGCTGACCCCGGTGGTGGCGGCCGTCGCGGCGCTGGCCGACTCCCCCACCGTCATCCGCGGCGTCGCCCACATCCGCGGGCACGAGACCGACCGGCTGGCCGCGCTGTCGCGCGAGCTCGGGGCGCTCGGCTCGGAGGTCAACGAGACCGACGACGGCCTGCTGCTCCGCCCCCGCCCCCTGACCGGCGGGGACTTCCGCACCTACGCCGACCACCGGATGGTCATGGCCGCCGCGGTGCTGGGCCTGCGGGTGCCGGGAGTCGTCGTCGAGGACGTCGGCACGGTCGCCAAGACGCTGCCGACCTTCGTCGACCTCTGGGAGGGCATGCTCGGCGGACCCGGCCGCGCCTCAGCCACCCCGGACGCAGCCTCCGCATGAGCCCGGTCGCATGAGCAGGGCCGCATGAGCCCCCGCCGCGCCTCGGACTACGACGAGAGCGACGTCCGGATCCGCCCCAGCCGCCGCGGCTCCCGTCCCCGGTCGAAGGACCGTCCCACCCACGAGGACGCCATCCCCGGCTTCGTGACCGCCGTCGACCGTGGCCGCTACACCGTGCTCGTCGGCGAAGGCGTGGGCGGCCGCAAGATGCCGGAGCGGGTCGTCACCGCGATGAAGGCCCGCGAGATCGGCCGCAAGGGCATCGTCGTCGGCGACGAGGTCGGCCTGGTGGGCGACACCTCCGGCGGCCCCGACGCGCTCGCCCGCATCGTCAGGCTCACCCCGCGGAGGTCGGTGCTGCGCCGCACCGCCGACGACACCGACCCCGTCGAGCGGGTCATCGTCGCCAACGCCGACCAGCTCGTCATCGTCTCGGCGCTGGCGAACCCCGAGCCGCGCCCCCGGCTGATCGACCGGGCCCTGGTGGCGGCCTACGACGCCGGCCTCGACCCGCTGCTGGTGCTGACCAAGGCCGACCTGCTCGACCCCGCGGAGTTCCTCGCCACCTACGCCCCGCTCGACGTGCCCTACGTGGTGACGTCCACCAAGGGAGTCGACGACGAGTTCGGCGGCGGGTTCGAGGGCCTGGAGGCGTTGCAGGACAAGCTGATCGGCCGGGTCAGCGTGTTCGTCGGCCACTCCGGCGTCGGCAAGTCCACCCTCGTCAACGGCCTCGTGCCGGACGCCCAGCGCGCCATCGGCATCGTCAACGTCGTGACCGGGCGCGGGCGGCACACCTCGACCTCCGCCGTCGCGCTGCGGCTGCCGGGCGACCAGGGCTGGGTCATCGACACCCCCGGGGTGCGCTCCTTCGGCCTCGCCCACGTCGACCTGCACCGCATCATCGAGCACTTCCCCGACCTCGAGCCCGGCACGACCGGCTGCCCCCGCTCGTGCTCGCACGACGAGGAGGAGTGCGCGCTCGACGAGTGGGTCGCCTCCGGGCACGCGGGTCCGGCCGGCGTCTCCCGCCTGGAGTCGCTGCGCCGGCTGCTGCGGGCCCGTTCCGGCGAGGCCGACTCCGGGTCGGGGTATTGACGCGCGGGATGGCGCTCGGCAATACCCCGAACCGGCCGAGGGAGAGCGGCTAGCCTGAGGTCAGCGGCTGGGGAGGTCACGCGTATGGAGCGCGAGTACGTCGTCATCGGGGGCGGGATCGTCGGGCTCTCGACCGCACTCCACCTGCTGCAGCGCCGGCCCGGGGCCGGCGTGGTCGTCCTCGAGAAGGAGCCGGCGCTCGCCACCCACCAGACCGGGCACAACTCCGGGGTGATCCACGCCGGCATCTACTACGCGCCCGGCTCGCTCAAGGCCCGTCTCTGCCGGGCCGGCGAGAAGGCGACCAAGGAGTTCTGCCGGGCACACGGCATACCTGCTCTGACCATCGGCAAGCTCGTCGTCGCCACCTCCGACGTCGAGGTGGCGCGGCTGCACGACCTGCGCGTGCGGGCCGGCGAGAACGGCATCGACGTCGAGCCCGTCAGCGGGTCGCGGCTGCGCGAGCTGGAGCCCTACGTCAGGGGCCTCGAGGCGCTGCTCGTCCACAGCACCGGCATCGTCGACTACCGCCAGGTCAGCCGGGCGATGGCCGAGGAGATCCGGCTCGCCGGCGGCGAGGTGCGCACCGGCATCGAGGTCAGCGGCATCCGTGAGGACGACGAGGGCGTGCAGGTGCTCACCGAGCACGGGGTGCTCACCGCCCGGCACCTCATCGCCTGCGCCGGGCTGCAGGCCGACCGGGTCGCGCGGATGGGCGGCCTCGACACCGACTTCCGCATCGTGCCGTTCCGCGGCGAGTACTACGAGCTGCCCCCGTCGCGGGCCGGGCTGGTCAAGCACCTCATCTACCCGGTGCCCGACCCCGACCTGCCCTTCCTCGGCGTGCACCTCAGCCCCACGATCGACGGCCGCATCACGGTCGGGCCGAACGCCGTGCTCGGCCTGGCCCGCGAGGGCTACCGCAAGAGCCAGGTCTCGCTGCGCGACGTCGCCGACTACGCGCGCTTCCCCGGCATGTGGAAGGTGGCCCGCGCCAACCTGCGCACCGGAGCCGTCGAGGTGCGCAACTCGCTCTCCCGCCGCGGCTACCTCGCCGAGTGCCGGCGCTACTGCCCCGACCTCACCCTCGACGACCTCCGGCCGCACGAGGCCGGCATCCGCGCCCAGGCGGTGATGCACGACGGCACCCTGGTGCACGACTTCCTGCTGCGCGAGAGCCGTCGGCAGCTGCACGTGGCCAACGCACCCTCCCCCGCCGCTACGTCGGCCCTGCCCATCGGCGAGATGATCGCCGAGCGCGTGGTGGGGGCACGGGCGTGGTGACGGCGACACCCGCGGCTGCCGTCGCGGGACTGCTGCTCCTGCTCGCGACGGGGTGCACGGGGACGGCGCCTGCGGGGGGCCGCCCCGGCGACACCACGAGCACCCCGGCGACGGCTGCCCCGACCGGCACCGCCGGTGCCGGCGGCGGCACCGGCGCCGGCGGCGGCGGCGGCGGCAAAGCCGCCCGGCCCGCCACGATAATCTCCGTCGGCGACATCGCCCAGTGCGGCAACCGGGGTGACGACGTCACCGCCGACATCACGGCCAAGCTGCTGAGCGGCTCGCCCGACGCCGCCGTGCTCACCCTGGGCGACCATGCCTACCCCGACGGCTCCGCCGAGGATTTCAGGACCTGCTACCACCCCAGCTGGGGCCGGCTCACCCCCCGGGTGCGGCCTGCCGCCGGCAACCACGACTACGACACCCGCGACGCCGCCGGCTACTTCGCCTACTTCGGCAAGGCCGCCGGCGAACGCGGCAAGGGCTGGTACTCCTTCAACCTCGGGAGCTGGCACCTCGTGGCGCTGAACTCCAACTGCGACGAGATCGGTGGCTGCGACGCCGGCTCCGCGCAGGGTCGCTGGCTGCGCGACGACCTGGCCCGCAACCGGAGCCGGTGCACCCTCGCCTACTGGCACCACCCGCGGTTCAGCTCGGGCTGGCACGGGTCGAGCGACCGCACCGCAGACTTCTGGGACGCCCTCGCCAAGGCGCGCGCCGACATCGTGCTCAGCGGCCACGACCACGACTACGAGCGGTTCGCGCCCCAGCGGCCGGACGGTGGAGCGGCCCGCGACGGCATACGGCAGTTCGTGGTCGGCACCGGCGGCGCCGAGAGCCGCGCCTTCGCCGACCGCGCCCCCAACAGCGAGCGGCGCATCACCGGCGTCCACGCAGTGCTGCGGCTGCAGCTCACCGACGGTGGCTACGAGTGGGCGCTCGTCGGCGCCGCCGGCGCCAGCAGGCCGCTCGACGCCGGCAGGGGCACCTGCTCCTGAGCCCCGGCCGCCCGCGGCGCCCAGCGGCGCCACAGCACCGACGAGCCCGCCGCCAGCGCCACCGACAGGATCGTGAAGCCGACCACGCCGCGCACCTGCAGGTGGGTCGGCATGGCCAGCATGGTCTCCTCGTCCAGCCTCGTCACCCACCAGAGCACCACGGCCGGCACGACGATGGCCAGGGCGCCCAGCACACGAAGCGCCAGGTGGCGACGGCTGAACGCCAGTCCCCCGATGGCGAACGCCGGCACGAAGGGCACGCCCGGCCCGGCGAGCAGCATCAGTCCCGGGAGGACGGCCAGCAGCCACCAGCGCCGGGCGCCGACGGCCTGGGCGGCCGCCACCGTGCCGAGCCCCGTGCCGAGCAGTCCCGCGAGGCCGACGATGAACGCGCTGCCCGCCCAGCTGAAGCTCGGGTCGGTGCTCACCAGGCGCATGAACACCCGGGCACCGATGCCCCATAGCACCCCGAGGCCGGCTCCGACGAGCGCGCCCCTCAACACCGGGTGGCGGCTTCCGCCGGGGACGAGTGATTCCTGCAAACGGCTCATGGTCGAGTCCTTGCTCGTAAGAAGATGTCTGACACTGCAACCGACGGTGCACCGGCGGCGGCGGGCGACAGCCGAAACCTCTTTTTATTTCTGGGTATCCGGTGTCACCCACCTCGCCGCCTGCATCGTCTGTCGAGGTGATGGAGGCTGTGGGCGTGCTCGCTCGGGGGGCACAGCAGGACGGGTCCGCGCAGGGCGTGGACCCGCTCGTCGTCACGCTCTTCACCACGGAGGCTGCTCGTCTGGTGTCCCTCGCCCGCTTCTTCGTCGACGACCGCACCGCCGCCGAGGACCTCGTCCAGGAGGCCTTCATTCGGCTCGCGCGCAGCTCGCACCGCATCCACGACGAGGCGCGCGCCGCGGCCTACCTGCGCTCGATCGTCATCAACCTCGCCCGCGACCACAACCGCCGCGGGCTGGTCTCCCTGCGCCACCGGCCGCCCGCCGTCGAGGACGAGCCCTCGGCCGAGGAGCAGGCCACCGGGCGCGAGTCGCGCCGCGAGGTCGTGGCGGCGCTGCGGGGCCTGCCGAAGCGGCAGCGCGACTGCGTGGCGCTGCGCTACTACCTCGAGCTGCCCGTTCCCGAGATCGCCGAGACGCTCGGGCTGTCGGTCAACTCGGTCAAGACCCACCTGCAGCGGGGCCTGCGCGGCATGGCCGCCGCGCTGCAGGACAAGGCTGTGCTGCCTGAACAGAGGGCGCCGCAGGAGATGGGAGAGGCGCGATGAGCTCGCTCGAGGACCGCCTGCACGAGGCGCTGACCGGGGACGACCCCGGCCGCACCCTCTCCCCCGACCTGTTCGCCCGGGTCGTCGGCAGCATCGACGACGACCGCCGCCGCCGGCGCCGCCTCCGCCGCACCGCCACCGCCTGGGGGGTCGGCCTCGCACTGGCCACCGCCGGCGTCATCACCCTGCAGAGAGAAGGAGTCGGCATGCCCTGGTGGGTTCTCGAGATCGCGACGACCCTCGGCCTGGTCGCCATCGCCCTGTGGCTCGGCCCGTTCATCAAGCGCTTCGGACGGGCCTACGCCGCCGACGTCTTCCACGACAACCCGCTCACCGGCAAGAGCTACATCGTGCTCACCGACGTCGTCTACTACCTGATCTTCGCGGCCTACATCCTCTTCACGGTGCGCTTCGAGCCCGACAACTCGTGGTCGCACACCAACCTGGTCACCACCGCCACGGCCGGGCAGCTGAAGTTCGAGGTCGAGCGCATCGGCGGCATCCTGCTCATCATCGGCGTGCTGCACGGCCTCAACATCGTGCTCATGCCCGTGCTCGGCCGGCTGTTCTCCCTCAACCGCCGCCTCCCCGACAAGGTGGGCAGGCTCTGAACGCCCGCCGCCCGGCACACCCACCACCACGAACGACACCGCGCCGCCCCCTCGTGAGGGGGCGGCGCGGTGTCGTGTGTATGCCGGGTGGTCCCGGCCGTGCCTCAGATCGAGTCGGCGGTGGTGGCGTAGCCACCGGCCGGCGTCTGCACCTGCGAGACGTCGATCGTCTCGATGATCTCCCGCGGGGCGGCGAAGTGGCACGCGGAGGGGTGCTCGCCCGCGCCGTCCGGCCGGTTGACCAGCTCGGGGACGTCGACCTTGCACTTCTCCTGCGCCTTGAAGCACCGGGTGTGGAAGCGGCAGCCCGACGGCGGGTTCGCCGGCGAGGGCACGTCACCCTGCAGGACGATCTGCTCGCGCTTGTTGCGCAGCGTCGGGTCGGGCACCGGCACCGCCGACAGCAGCGCCTGCGTGTAGGGGTGCGTCGGGCGCGAGTACACCTGGTCCTCGTCGCCGATCTCCGCCATCTTGCCGAGGTACATCACACCGACCCGGTCGGAGATGTGCCGCACCACCGACAGGTCGTGGGCGATGAAGACGTAGGACAGGCCGAGCTCGTCCTGCAGCTTCTCCATCAGGTTGACGACCTGCGCCTGCACCGACACGTCGAGCGCCGAGACCGGCTCGTCGCAGATCAGCACCTTCGGGTTCAGCGCGATGCCACGGGCGATGCCGATGCGCTGGCGCTGGCCACCGGAGAACTGGTGCGGGTAGCGGTTGATGTGCTCGGGGTTGAGGCCCACGAGGTCGAGCAGCTCCTGCACCCGCTTGCGACGACCCTGCTTCGGCACCACGTCGGGGTGGATGTCGAAGGGCTCCCCGATGATGTCGCCGACCGTCTTGCGCGGGTTCAGCGACGTGTAGGGGTCCTGGAACACGATCTGGATGTCGCGACGCAGCTTGCGCATGGCGCGGCCACGCTGGCTGTAGACGTCGACACCGTCGAAGATGAGGGAGCCCGAGGTGGGCTCCTCCAGGCGCATCAGCAGGCGGCCGAGGGTGGACTTGCCACAGCCGGACTCGCCCACGATGCCCAGCGTCTCGCCCTTGTAGAGCTCGAAGCTGACGCCGTCGACGGCCTTGACGTGCCCGACCGTCCGACGCAGCACGCCACCCTTGATCGGGTAGTGCTTGACCAGGTCGGTCGCGGTCAGAATGGCCTCAGCCATTGAGGACCTCCTCGGAGAAGTGGCAGGCCGCCTCGCGGCCGGGCAGGACCTCCCGCAGCTCCGGCCGGTCCTGGGTGCAGACCGGCTGGGCGTAGCGGCAGCGCGGGTTGAACGCGCAGCCCGGCGGGATCCGCATCAGGTTCGGCGGGAGACCACCGATCGCCGCGAGGTTCTGGCCCTTGAGGTCCAGGCGCGGGATCGACTCGAGCAGGCCCTTGGTGTAGGGGTGGGCCGGCTGGCGGTAGAGGTCGTAGACGTCGGAGCGCTCGACGATCCGGCCGGCATACATGACCGCGATCTTGTCGGCGACGTCGGCGACCACGCCGAGGTCGTGCGTGATGAGGATGAGCCCCATCTGGCGCTCCTCCTGCAGCTCCTGCAGGAGGGCCATGATCTGCGCCTGCACGGTCACGTCGAGCGCCGTGGTGGGCTCGTCGGCGATGAGCACCGCCGGGTCGAGCGCGATGGACATCGCGATCATGATGCGCTGGCGCATGCCGCCCGAGAACTGGTGCGGGTAGGCCTTGACCCGCTCCTTGGCCGCCGGGATCTGCACCCGCTGCATGAGCTTGATCGCACGCTCGAGGGCGTCGGACTTGTTCATGCCGCGGTGCTGGCGGAACATCTCGGCGATCTGCCAGCCGACCGGGAACACCGGGTTCAGCGACGACAGCGCGTCCTGGAAGACCATCGAGATCTCGGGGCCCCGGGTCTTGCGACGCTGCTCGTCGGGCATGGTGAGCAGGTCCTGGCCGCAGTAGCGCACCTGGCCGCCGGTGATGCGGGCCGGGGGCATGTCGAGGATGCCCATGATGGCCTGGGCCGTCACCGACTTGCCCGAGCCGGACTCACCGAGGATGGCCAGGGTCTCGCCCTGGTAGAGGTCGAACGAGACACCGTTGATGGCCTTGGCCACCCCGTCGTCGGTGTGGAACTCCACGAAGAGGTCGTCGACCTCGAGCAGCAGACCGTCCTTCGGCTTGTAGGCCGAGTCCGCGGTCGCCTGCCGGCGCGCTTCGCCGCGGGTGGCGGCGGTGCTGGATTCAGTGGTTGTCATGTGCGTCTTTCTCCCGACTCTCGGACTCAGCGCGTCTTCGGGTCGAAGGCGTCACGCACGGCGTCGCCGAGCATGATGAAGGCCAGGACCGTGAGGCTCAGGAAGAGGCTCGGGAACAGCAGGATGTGGGGGGTGGTCCGCAGCGCGACCAGGGCGTCGGAGATGGAGACGCCCCACGAGATCGCCGGCGGGGTCAGGCCGATGCCGAGGAACGACAGGGTCGCCTCCAGCGCGATGTAGACACCGAGGTTGATCGTCGCCACGACGATGAGCGGAGCCATCGCGTTGGGGAGGATGTGCGAGCGGATGATCCTGATCGGGCTCGCACCCAGCGCGCGGGCAGCCTGGACGTAGTCGTTGGGCTTGACCTGCAGCACGCTCGAGCGCATCAGGCGCGTGAGGCCCGGCCAGCCCAGGATCGTCAGCGCCAGCACCACCTTGAAGACCACCACGAGGTAGGCCGAGTTGGCGTCGTTGGGGAACGTCGACATGAACAGGATGCCGCCGAGCAGCAGCGGGACGGCCAGGAAGACGTCCGTGATCCGGGAGATCAGCGTGTCGCCCCACCCGCTGGAGAAGCCGGCGACGACGCCCAGGAGACCGCCGAGGATGACCGTGCCGATCGTGGTGAACACGCCGACCAGGATCGAGGCGCGGGCGCCGTAGATGGTGCGGGCGTAGATGTCGTAGCCCTGGATGTCGCGGCCGAACCACGCCTCGGAGCCCGGGCGCATGCGGGCGTCCTTCAGCACCGCCTCGGTGGGGTCGGTGGAGGTGAACAGCTGGGGCACCGCGGCCATGACCACGAAGAGGGTGATGAGCACGACGGACACCCAGAAGATCGGGTTCTTCTTCAGCTGGCGCCAGGCGTCGGAGGTGAGGGAGCGTGCGCCGCCCTCGGTGGCATCCGCGACGTGGGTCTCCTGGCCGACGGCGATCGTGGTGGCCTCAGTCATGGCTGATCCTCGGGTCGAGCACGCCGTACAGGAGGTCGACGAGCAGGTTGGCGAAGAGGTAGACGACGACCAGCGCGGTCACCGTGCCGACGACGGCCACGCCGTCACGGGCCCCGATGCTGCGGAAGAGGTAGCCGCCGACGCCCTGGATGTTGAAGATCCGCTCGGTGACGATGGCGCCGCCGAGGAGGGCGCCGATGTCGACACCGAGGTAGGTGACGACGGGGATCAGCGAGTTGCGCAGCGTGTGCAGGCCGACCGCGCGGCGCCTGGTGAGGCCCTTGGCGATGGCGGTGCGCACGTAGTCGGCGCGCAGGTTCTCGACCATGTTGGTGCGGGTCAGGCGGGCGATGTAGGCGACCGACGCGGAGCCGAGCACCAGGGAGGGCAGCAGGAGCTCGTAGAACGTGGCCTGAGGCGAGACCGTGACCGGGAAGAGGCCGAGCCGGACGCCGAGGAACATCTGCAGCGTCGCGCCGATGACGAAGATGGGGATGGAGATGACGAAGAGCGTGCTCACCAGGACGAGGTTGTCGATGAACCTGCCCTTGCGGATGCCCGCCAGCACGCCCGCGAAGATGCCGATGACGGCCTCCCACGCGATGGCCATGAGGGCCAGCTTGCCGGTCGTGACGTACCGCTTGGAGAGCTCCTCCTTCACGGGGATGCCGTAGAAGTTGGTGCCCAGGTCACCCTGGGCGAGCTTGCCCAGGTACTTGCCGTACTGGATCAGCAGCGGGTCGTTGAGGTTGTGCTCCTCGCGGAACTTCGCGACGTAGGCCGGGGAGCACGGACGCTCACCGCACTTGCCTGCCGTGGGGTCGCCGGGGAGGGCGAACACCATGGCGAAAATCAGGAACGTAGCGCCAAGAATCACGGGGATCATCTGGAGCAACCGCCGCACGATGTACTTGCCCACGTCACCTCCTAATAAATCTGACGCACCGGTGCAGGGGTGGGACCGGGTGCGTGGTCGTGGGAACCATCCGCCTTCAGCGACCGGGTGCCCGTGGGCCCCGTGACTATCTCGACCTAGACAACATAGTCCGCTTGGCGGGGGTCAGCGTAGGACAGGATAAGCCCTCCGCCGAGCAGGTCGTTCACCTGCTGTTGGGCAGGTCGTCCACCTGCCGTCGAGCAGGTGTGTCCACCTGCTGATGAGCAGGCCATCGGCCTGCCAGCTGCTCGAGCTGGCAGGCCGATGACTTCACTGCTGTCACCTGTGTCCAGGTGTTTGCCTCACTTGACGGAGACGGACGACCAGTCGATGGTGCCGAAGGCCGTGATCTTCACGCCGGTGACCTTGTCGGACCAGCCCATGGTGGCGGTGGAGTACCACATCGGGATGGCCGGGAAGTCGTTGGCGAGGAGAGCCTCGGCCTCCTGGTACTTCTTGTTGGCCTCGGCCGGGTCGGTGGCGGCAGCAGCCTCGACGAGCAGCTTGTCGAAGGCCGGGTTGCTGTAGTCACCGTCGTTGGACGACGCGCCGGTCTTGAAGATCGGAGCCAGGAAGTTCTCGATCGACGGGTAGTCCATCTGCCAGCCGGTGCGGAACATGCCCTTCATCTTGCGCTCGCCGATCTGCGTGCGGAAGGTGGAGAAGTCCACGACCGGGGTGGCGACACAGTCGACACCGAGGGCGCTCTTGATGGAGTTGCAGGTCGCCTCGGTCCAGCCCTTGTGGGAAGCGTCGGCGTTGTAGGACAGCGTGATCTTGCCACCCTTGAAGCCGCCGGCCTCAGCAAGCTTGGCCTTGGCCTTGGCCGGGTCGAACTTGCAGAACTCGCCACACTGGTCGGCCTTGTAGCCGTCCACGACCGGGGAGACCCAGCCGGTGGCGGGCTTGCGGGTGTTGTTGAAGATCTGCTTGATGATGGTGTCGCGGTCGATCGCCATGGAGATCGCCTGACGCACCTTCGGGTCCGCGTAGTTCGGGTCGACCTTGGTCGGCGGGAGGGTGATCGTCTGGATGACACCGACGGCCTTCTGCGCGTTGCGGTCAGGCAGGTCCGTCTTGTACTTGTCGTCGATCTGCGCGCTGGACGGGACCTCGTCGGTGATGTCCAGCTGGTTGGCGATGACGTCGTTGTACGCGGCGTCAGCGTCCTGGTAGATCTTGAAGTTGATGCTGTCGACCTTGCCGGCGAACTTGCCGGAGTACTCGGCGAACTTCGAGAGCTTGATCTCGGTGTTCTTGGTCCAGACGTCGACCTTGTAGGGGCCCGCGCCGATCGGCTTCTCGCCGTAGGCCTTCGGGTCCTTGAAGAAGGCGTCCGGGAGCGGGGCGAAGGCGGTGTAGCCCAGGCGGACCGGGAGGTTGGAGACCTTCTCGGTGGTCTTGATGGTGAAGGTGTGGTCGTCGACGACCTTCAGACCGGTGAGCTTGTCAGCCTTCGGCTTGGCCTTGCACTCCTCGTCGGAGCACTGCATGTCACCGAAGCCCTCGATGGGCTCCATGAAGTAGCCGGAGGACTGGGCGTTCGGGCCGTAGGCGCCGTAGTTCCAGGCGTCCACGAAGTTCTTGGCCTTGACCTCGGTGCCGTCGTGGAACTTGTAGCCCTTGACGAGCTTGACGGTGAAGTTCTGGTTGTCCTCGGTGGTGATCGACTCCGCGATGTCGTTCTCGGGAGCAGCGGTCTCCGGGTTGTAGTGGACCAGCTTCGCGGTCGAGGCGTCCAGGACGTTGCCACCACAGGTCTCGGTGGTGTTGGTGGGAACCAGCGGGTTCTCGGGGTTGCAGCCCCGGACCGTGATGGCTCCGCCGGTCTTGCTACCGGCAGCACCGGTGTTGGCCGCTTCGCCCGACTCGCCACCGCCACACGCTGCGGCAAGCAGCGCGGCGGCAGAGATGCCAGCGAACGTGGCCACCGTGCGAGTAGTTCCTCGCATGGATGTCCTCCTACGTAAGGTCAGCCCGTTCAGGTCGAACGGTGGGTCCGGACGCGCACCGGGTGGAGCGCAGCCCTGTAACGCTCAAGGCGTCGTTGTGTGGACCCCATGAAAGAGCAGACGCAGCCCAAATGCGACAACCCCGACGAAGCCGAAATCGAAACGTGACCGACTTGTTGGCCAATCGCTGCCGAACCTGCGCCGTGGCGTCGCGACGTGCGCAAAAAGAGTGGGCTAGCCCCCGGTCTGCTGCACGATGCCGCTCCAGACGGCCTCGCTGCCGGAATGACCGGTGCGGACCGCCCAGTAGAGCGCCGCGGCCGCGACGACCAGGGTCAGCACCGCAGGAAGCCGCTCCGGCACCGCGACGTCCCGCGTGCGCAGGGCCTGCACGAGCACGGACGCGAAGAGCAGGGCCAGGGCGAAGAAGGGCAGCACGTCGGCGACCTCCGCGTGCTCCTGCGCGACCTGCCCGCCCATCCGCTGCTGCAGCGCCTGGCCGCTCTCCTTGGCCACGAAGGTGAGGGCGGCCGTCCCCGCGTTGGCGACGACCACGGCCCAGCCGACGACCCGGCTCAACCTGGGCAGGAACGCCCACGCCGTCGTCACCACCGTCATCAACGGCAGCAGCACCACGACACCGTGCACGACGAGCGCGTGCACCGGCAGACCGAAGACCGTGTCGAACACCGTGGCCGCCTTCCCTCTCGGTGGTTCCCTGCGCAGACGCTAGCCCTCGCGGTGCGCCGGCGGCCACGCCCGACACCTGTGAGTTCGCTGGGAGCCGGCCACCCGGCATACGACCGCGTGTCGGGGCAGGTGCACCACCGCCGCCCCGGGACGGGCTAGTTTGGCAGCGTGGCCACCTATGACGATGACCTCCGCCTGGCGCACGTGCTGGCCGACGCGGTGGAGCGGATCACCATGTCGCGCTTCCGTGCCGAGGACCTGACGGTCGAGTCCAAGCCCGACCTCACGCTCGTCAGCGACGCCGACAAGGCTGCGGAGGAGCTCGTCCGGATGCAGCTCAAGCGCACCCGTCCACGCGACGCCGTCGAGGGCGAGGAGTTCGAGACCACCGGCCACGGACCCCGCCGCTGGGTCATCGACCCCATCGACGGCACCCACAACTTCGTGCGCGGGCTGCCGGTGTGGGCGACGCTGATCTCGTTGGTGGACAACGAGATGCCGGTGCTTGGTCTGGTCGCGGCCCCGGCGCTCGGGCGCCGCTGGTGGGCCGCGAACGGGTCGGGCGCCTGGTCGGGCCGCAGCCTCGCCGCCGCCAAGCGCGTGCACGTCTCGAAGGTCTCGCGCGTCGAGGACGCCTCGCTGTCCTACTCGAGCCTCAAGGGCTGGCGCGACGTCGGCCGGCACGAGGAGTTCCTGGCGCTGACCGACGACTGCTGGCGCACCCGGGCCTACGGCGACTTCTGGTCCTACATGCTCGTCGCCGAGGGCGCGGTCGACATCGCAGCAGAGCCCGAGCTCGCGGTCTACGACATGGCCGCGCTGGTGCCGATCGTCACCGAGGCCGGCGGCCGGTTCACCTCGCTCGCCGGCAAGCCGGGCCCGTGGGGCGGCAACGCCGTGGCCACCAACGGCCTGCTCCACGACGAGGTGCTGGCGCGCATCGGCACCGCGTAGCCCCTGCTCTCCCCTCCCCCGAGTCGAGGTAAAAACGCCGGTGTTTCCCGGCGTTTCCACGTCGAACCGGCAGCCGACCAGCAGCGTCACCGGCGGCGGAAGCGGGCGTGCGCCTGGCACACCTGGTCCATGAACGCCTCAGGAGCCAGCCGCAGACCCAGCAACGTCATGCGGAGCACCCGGTCCCCGCGGAGGACGACGGCGTTCTGCCGGAACTGGTCGTCCGTCGCGGCCAGTCCCCACGTGTGCTGGGCGCCGTCGATCTCGACGACGAGGTCGGCGTCGTCCCACCGCACGTCGAGGTGGACCCTGCCCTGAGGTCCTCGCTGGACCACCTGTCGACTCGGCTCCGGCAGGCCCCGGGCGCGGCAGAGTGCCGCGAAGTCGAGCTCGCCGAGGGACTGTGCGCCGTCAGCGATGTCACGCGCGATGAGAGGGATGAACCGTCGCCGGGTCCGCCCACGAACCCGCCTGGTGGCGTCGACCAGCTGGTCGCCGGTGATGATCCGTTGCTGCACGGGCATCACCATCAGCAGCGCCGCCTGCCGGTCGCTGACCGCCCAGTGGGCCGCCCTGACAGCCGCCACTGCAGGTGTGGTTCGCGGTATGCCGCCCTCCACCAGCCCCCCCGCGCTGCGCCGGATCACCTTGTGCACGCGAACCCCGGACACCTCGGTCACGGTGGCAGTGTGCTTGACCGACACGTGGACCCGCTCGTCCGCGAAACCCACCAGGCCCGCCGCCTGGAGAGCGCTCACGCCGTCGAGGGCGGCGACCCCGAGACCCACCTCCCATACGGCCCGCCATCGCCGAGCCTCCTCGCCGAGGTGGGAGGTGTGCAGGGCGACGGTCTGGTGGCCGTGGCAGCTCCACCGGTCGGCGACCACCTGACGGGCGACGGCGTCGCGGTCCCACCCGTGGCGACGCAGCTCGGCGCGGGAGAGGACCCCGTCATGGGCCACGGCCCTGAGGGCAGCGCGAGGAGTGCGTCGCGTCGTCACCCGTGAAGGGTCGCCGAGCCCGCGCCGCTGTCCTGGCCGCTGTCCACAGCCCCGCCGGTTGCCCTCTGGTTCGACGTGGAAACGCCGGTGTTCCCCGGCGTTTGTACCTCGATCGGGAAGAGGGTGGGGGGAGCTAGTTGGGGACGACCGTGACCTCTCCCCTGCCCAGCTCCTTCAGCTGGTCGGCATACAGGCCGGCGTCGCCCACCACCACCACGGTCCACTGCCCGTCGACCCAGCGGCGGTAGGCCTGAACGAGCGCGTCGCCGTCGAGCGCCTGCATGGCGAGCAGGTTGTCGGTGGTGAACTGCGTGGTCAGGCCATCGAGCGCCATCGTCGCGGCCTCGTCGGCCACGGCGTCGGCGGTGGCGTAGCGACCCGGCGCGGTCTTGCTGATGAAGTCGATGCCCGCGCGGACCTCGGCCTCGTTGAAGCCCTCTCGGCCCGACTCCAGGATCTCCAGCAGCAGCTTCACCGACTCCACGGTCGAGTCGGCGCGCACCGAGCCGTTGGTGAGGAAGAGCCCGCCGCGGCGCCGGGGCCGGAAGCTGGACCGGATGCCGTAGGTGAAGCCCTTCTCCTCGCGCAGCACCGCGTCGACGCGCGCGTTCGGGGAGCCGCCCACGACGAAGGCCAGGACGGGGTATGCCGCCCAGCCGCCTTCCGCGCGGCGGTCCGGGCCCGCGCAGCCCACCGAGAGCTCGCTCTGCACCGAGCCGGGCCGGTCGACGAGCACGATGCGTGCGGCGTCGGCCGCGCGGGCCGGTGGCTCGGCGCTCGGCTCCGCGACCTCCTGGCCGTCGGTGCGCCACTGCCCCAGCGACTCGTCGGCCAGGGCCGCGACGTCGAGGTCCGTCAGATCGCCGGCAACCACGACGGTCATCCCCTGCGGCCCGATGAACCGGCGGTGGAAGTCGACGAAGTCGTCGCGGGTCAGCGACGAGACCGTCTCGTGGCTGCCGGCACCCGGCCGGGAGGCGCGCTCACCGCTGTCGAAGAAGGTGGCGATGAACTCGCGGGCGGCCCGGTGCGGGGCCATCGCCCGCTCCTGCTCGATCTCGGCCAGACGCGTCTTGACGTGCCGGGTCACCTCGGCCTCGGGGAAGACCGGCTCGCCCAGCGCCTGCTGGAGCAGGTCGAGCGCCTCGCCGAGCCGCCGCTTGGGCACGTCGAGGTCGACGCTGAGGCCGCTGTCGCTCATCCCGGCGCCCATGGCGATCCCCTTGCGCTCGAGCAGCTGGGCGAACTCCTCGGAGGTGTGCCGCTTCGTCCCCTCGTCGAGCAGCCGCGCGGTGAGCGCCGCGACGCCCTCGCGCTCGCGCGGCTCGACGGTGAGCGGCAGCGGCAGCACGGTGCGCACCGAGACGACGTACTGGCCGGGGATGTCGTAGGCCAGGAGCGAGATGCCGTTGGACAGTGTGTGCCGCTGCGGCTCGGGAAACGCCCACGGCTGGGGCGGGACGACCTCGGGTCGGGCGCTCACGCGGCCTCCTCCTCCACGGCGACGAGGTGCGCCACGACGGCTCGGTTGTGGGGGCGCAGCCACGTCTGGGCCATCGCCTGGACCTGCTCGGCGGTGACGGCGGTCAGCCGGTCGAGGTAGGTGTTGATGAACTGCGGGTCGTCGTGCAGCAGGGTGTGCTGGCTGATCGCGTCGGCCCGCTCCTCCTGGCTGGCGAGGGCGTGCAGCCACGAGCGCTCGGCCTGGGCCAGCGCCGACTCCATCTCGACGTCGGTGGGTCCCTCCTGCGCGAACCGCTCGAGCTCCTCGAGCGCCCGGGCCTCCACGGTGTCGGGGTCCTGGCCGTCGGCGATGTCGAGCACGATGAAGCCGAGCGAGACCCCGTCGACGAACCCCATGCTGTGGGCCTGCACCGCGTTGGCCACCTGCTCGCGGCGCACCAGGCGCTGCACCAGCCTGGAGGTGGTCAGCCCGCCGATGACGTCGAGGGCCAGCGAGGCGGCGAAGAACTCCTCGGTGTTGTCGACCGGCAGGCGGAAGGCCATGTGCAGCCGGTCGTTGGGCACCTGGTCACGCCGCTCGAACCGCACCGGCTCGGTGATGGGGCCGAGCTGGTCGTGGTTGGACCGCTGCGGCTGGGCCGAGGCCGGCAGCTCGCCGAAGTAGCGCTCGGCTGCGGCGAAGCCCTCCTCCGGCGTCAGGTCGCCGACCAGGGTGAGCACGGTGTTGTTGGGGCCGTAGTAGCGGCGGAAGAACGCGTGCACGTCCTCGAGGCTGGCGGCGTCGAGGTCCTCCATCGACCCGATCGTCGGGTGGTGGTAGGGGTGCTCGGGCGGGAAGACCGTGGCGTAGGTGTCGATGAGCGCGTTGCCGTAGGGCACGTTGTCGTAGCGCTGCCGCTTCTCCTCCTTGACCACGTCGCGCTGGTTGTCGAGGTTGGCCTGGTTGACGGCGTCGAGCAGGTAGCCGTGCCGGTCGGCCTCCATCCAGAGGGCGAGTTCGTAGGCGCCCTTGGGGACCGTCTCGAAGTAGTTGGTGCGGTCGAACCAGGTCGTCGCGTTGAGCCGGCCGCCCTCGGCCATGAGCCGGGTGAAGTGCTCGCCGCTGGCGACGTTGCGCGAGCCCTGGAACATCAGGTGCTCGAAGAGGTGGGCGAACCCGGTGCGACCCGGCGCCTCGTGCCGAGACCCCACGTTGACCCAGAGGTTGACGGTCACGTTGGGCACGCTCGTGTCGGGTGAGACGACCACCCTGAGGCCGTTGGCCAGGGTCTTCTCGTGGATCGGGTAGTCCAGCGCCATGGCGACACCCTAGGTGACACGTGCGCCCCAGACGCGACCACCGCGGCGCACTCAGCACAGGTTGCTGCCGCAGAGGCATGTAGCAACCTGCCCTGGCGGCAGCAACCGCTGCTAGCAGAAGTTGCTGCAGGGGGTGGGGGTGGTGGTGGGGGAAGGCGGGGGTCAGGAGGAGCGGTAGGCGCGCTCGCGGGCCTCGGCCACCGACAGGTGCTCGGGCTTCTTGTCCCCGGGCACCCTGGGCAGCGACGGGGAGTACTCCTCGCCCAGGTCGGCGATCGCGTTGCGGGCGAAGACCTGCTGCTCGGTGACCGTGCGCTCGGCGCGGCCGCGCCCGAGGAAGCTGACGGCCCAGTGCAGCAGTGTGGTCAGGCGGTGCTTGAACCCGATGATGTAGACGAGGTGCACGGCCAGCCAGAGCAGCCAGGCGACGAAGCCGCCGAAGCGGAGCTTGCCGATGCTCGCCACGGCGCTGAACCGCGAGATGGTCGCCATCGAGCCCTTGTCCTTGTACTCGAACGGGCCCTTGGGCGGCTGGCCGGCGAGCCGGCGCTTGATCTGCTCGGCGGCATACCGGGCGCCCTGGATCGCCACCTGGGCCACGCCCGGGTAGCCCTTGAGCGCGGCCATGTCGCCCACCACGAACACCTCGGGGTGGCCCGGCAGCGTCAGGTCGTCGTTCACCTTCACGCGCCCGGCCCGGTCGACCTCGGCGCCCGACTGCTCGGCCAGCATCTGGCCCAGCTCGGAGGCCTGCACGCCCGCGGCCCACACCTTGGTGACCGACTCGATGCGGCGGCGCTGGCCGCTGCCGTCCTCGACCTCGATGCCGGTCGAGTCGACGCCGACGACCTTGGCGCCGAGCTGGACCTCGACCCCGAGCTGCTGGAGCTTGCGGGTGGCCTTGGCGCCGAGGTCCTCGCCGAACGCCGACAGCACCTGGGGTGCGGCGTCGAGCAGGACGATCCGCGCCCGGCTGGGGTCGATCCGGCGGAAGTCGCGCTTGAGGGTGCGGTGCGCGAGCTCGGCGATCTGGCCCGCCATCTCGACTCCGGTCGGCCCGGCGCCGACGACCACGAAGGTCATCAGCCGCTCGATCTCCTTGGGGGTGCTGGCCAGCTCGGCGGTCTCGAAGGCGCCGAAGATGCGACCGCGCAGCTCGAGGGCGTCGTCGATGCTCTTCATGCCGGGGGCGTAGCGGGCGAAGTGGTCGTTGCCGAAGTAGGACTGCCCGGCCCCGGCTGCGACGAGGAGCGTGTCGTAGGGGGTCACGGTGTCGCGGTCGAGCACGCGCGAGGTGACCGTCTTCGCCTCGAGGTCGATGTGGGTGACCGTGCCGAGGATGACCCGGGCGTTCCTCTGCCGGGCGAGCACCTCACGGGTGGCCGGCGCGATCTCGCCCTCGGACAGGATGCCGGTGGCCACCTGGTAGAGCAGCGGCTGGAACAGGTGGTGGGTGGTCTTGGCGACCAGCGTGATGTCGACGTCGGCCCGCTTCAGCGCCTGCGTCCCGAACAGGCCCCCGAACCCGGACCCGATGACGACCACCCGGTGGCGCGGGGTGGCTGATGACTCCTGCGACGGCATACGGTCACTCTCCTCTTCACGCGAAAGGACGGCCACCCCACCAGGGGTGCCGTCCTCGCTGACGCCATGGGTGCACTCGCGTCAACAACGCTAGGGCAGCCCGTATGCCGTTCCCGGCCGCGCGTGCGCGGGGTGCGACGCGCGTCACGTCACCGGGGGCCGGGGGCGCCCGGCGTTCTCACAGCGTGGACGTCACCGCGTCACCGCGTCGACGCGGTGGCGCCCTCGGTGGCGGTCGTGGTCGTCGTCACGGTCGTCGTGACGGTCACGGTGACCGTCGTCGTGGTCGTCCTCGGGCGCCTGGTGGTCGGGCAGCCCGACTCGGTGGGCTCGTCCGGCGAGGTCTCGCTCGTCGTGCTCGTCGTCGGGGTGAGCGAGGTGGTGGTGCGCGGCGTCGGCGTGGTGGTGGCCGGTGGTGGCGTCGTGGCCGTCGGCTGCGGTGCCTCTGTCGCGGTCTCCGTGCTCGCCTCCGTCTCGGTGTCGGTCTCGGTCTCCGTGTCGGTCTCGGTGTCGGTCTCGGTGGCCGTCGGGTCGGCCTTGTCGTCCGTGGTGCAGGTCGGCGTGGCCGACGTCGGCCCGGTGGGCGTGGTGGTGGGTGCTTCGGTGGTGCTCGTGGCGGTCGCGCTGGGCGTCGTCGTCACCGGCTGCGGGACGGCGGTCGTCGCGGTCGACGGCTCTGCGGACGCGGTGGTGGGCGCCGAGGTGGCCGCGGCGCTGCTCTCGAGGGCGGGCAGCAGGCTGGCCCGGCCGCCCGAGGCGACCCGGAAGCCGACGGCGCCGACCGCCTCGAGGCCCTCGGCCTCGAAGTACTCCTGCCACTCCACCACCGCGACGACGTAGTCGATCGACTGGTTGTAGGACCAGATCGCGGCGTGGAGGTCGTCGGCCTCGGACAGGTCGCGGCCGTAGCGGCAGAGGTAGCCCGCTGCGGAGTGGGCGGCGTCGTAGACGTTCTGCGGGTCGGCCCGGCCGTCGCCGTCGCCGTCGACGCCGGCCCAGGCCCAGGTGCTGGGGATGAACTGCATCGGCCCCACCGCACGGTCCCACTCGCTGTGGCCGTCGTAGTGGCCGCCGTCGCTGTCGCGGATGACGGCGAACGGGCCGCCGTCGAGCAGGGGACCGTAGATGCCCGGTCGGACGCGGTGGTCGCTGCCGATCTCGCGCCCGCCCGCCGAGCCGGACTCGACCTGCCCGATCGCCGCGAGCAGGGCGACCGGCAGGTTGCACGACGCCGGGGCGGCCGCGGCGGCGGCGCGGTAGGCCGCCACCAGGACGCCGGAGCGGTCGAGGTCGCTCTCGGTGACCGGGTGGGCGGACCTCGTGGCGGGGCGCGGGATGGGGCGCGTCGAGAGCGTGACCCGCTCCACCCTCGCGGGCCCGGTGGACGGCGGCGGAGCGGTCGGCCCGAGGTCGTCGAACCGGTCGTAGGACGGAAGGGAGTACGGCGTGCTCGGGGCCGTGCGGTGCTCCGGCGTCGCCCGCGGCCCGCTTCCGGCAAACGCCACGAGCCCGGCGAGCATCACTGCCGTCAGCCGAAGATGCAAAAGAGGTCCCCCCTTCCCCGGCCATCGTGACCCGGCCGCCTCGAGGAAGACCACCCCCGGTGGGCGAAATGGTCAGGAAGGGCCAGGCACCAGCCACAGCGGGCTAGGCGAGGCGTCGCAGGGGCTACGCCATCTGGTCGAGGCGGCCGGCCATGAATGCTGGGACTGCCTCGGGCCCTGCCCTGAAAGGCGAAGTCCCAGCTCTCGCGCCTCACGCGGTGGTGAGGCGCGGGGGCTGGGACTTCACGCTACGGGCTGACCGGTTCGGCTACGACTCCTTCTCGCGCAGCCGGGAGGCGAACACCGCAGCCTGCGTGCGGCGCTCCATGCCGAGCTTGGCGAGGATGCTCGAGACGTAGTTCTTCACCGTCTTCTCGGCCAGGAACATCTCCTTGCCGATCTGCCGGTTGGTCAGGCCGTCGGCGATGTGCATGAGCACCCGGCGCTCCTGCTCGGTGAGGCCGGAGAGGGCCGAGTCCTCCTCGTGGCCGCCGCGCAGGCGCTCGAGCACCCGTGCGGTGACCTGCGGGTCGAGCAGCGACTGCCCCTGGGCGACCCGCAGGATGGCGTCGATGAGCTCGTTGCCGCGGATCTGCTTCAGCACGTAACCGGCCGCGCCGGCCATGATCGCGTGGAAGAGCGCCTCGTCGTCGTCGTAGGAGGTGAGGATGAGGCAGGCGATGGAGGGGTCGACCGAGCGCACGTCACGGCACACGTCGATGCCGCTGCCGTCGGGCAGCCGGCCGTCGAGCACGGCCACGTCGGGGCGCAGCGCGGGGATGCGGCGGGTGGCCTCCTCGGCCAGTCCCGACTCGCCGACGACCTCGATGCGCCCGTCGTTCTCGAGCAGCTCGCGCAACCCGCGCCGCACGATCTCGTGGTCGTCGAGCAGGTAGACGCGGACCTTGCGGTCGGGTGCCGGCTCAGCCGGCGGTGCCGCGGTGGGCTGGTTCTCCATGCCGGACATTCTCGCCCCAGCGCCGCGCTGGTGCACAGGCGCCTCGCCGGATCGGGCGCAAAGGGACCATTGGCCCTCCCCCGGTCCACTGCAGGCCACTGATACTCGGACGCGTGGAACGAATCCAGGCCCTGAGCACCGAGGAGTGCCTGCACCTGCTGTCGACGGCAAGTGTGGGCCGGATTGCCGTGACCCGTGATGCGCTCCCCGTCATCCTGCCCGTCAACTACGCCGTCGACGGCGGGTCCATCCTGATCCGCACGACCGACGGCGCGATCCTGCGGGCCGCCCGGGCGGGCGGCGCAGTCGTCGCGTTCGAGGTCGACAACCTCGACGAGAGCACGATGACGGGCTGGTCGGTGCTGATCACGGGCACGCTGCGCGAGGTCACCGCCGTCAGTGCGGTGCTGCGCGCCGAACAGCTGCCCCTGGCGCCGTGGGCCGGCGGCGAGCGCCGTCACTTCGTGCGCATCACCCCCGGCATCCTCTCCGGCCGGCGGATCCTCAAGGAGGAGGTCGCGGCCTCCTAGCCCCTTGCCGGGCCGGTGGCGCGCGGGCCTGCACGCGCCGACCCACACGCGCCGACCTCCGGCGAGTGCCGGACGGCCGGTCCCGCCCCTCCTAGACTTGGGGCATGGAGCGGCAGCAGGGCAGGCACGAGTTCGTCCCGTCGCTGTCCGGAATCGACCTCGACGACCTCCTCGGCGAGCTCCGTGACCGCGCCGGTGCCGTGCGCGAGGCCCACGAACGCCTGAGCGGGCTCCTCGGCGCCGTCGTCGCCGTCTCGAGCGAGCTCGACCTCGCCGCCGTGCTCCAGCGCATCGTCAGCACCGCCTGCTCCCTCGTCGGCGCCCGCTACGGCGCCCTCGGCGTGCTCAGCCCCGAGCGCGACCAGCTCGTGCAGTTCATCACCCACGGCCTCGACGACGAGACCCGCGCCGCCATCGGCGACATCCCCCACGGCCACGGCGTGCTCGGACTTCTCATCAAGGAGCCGAAGGCGCTGCGCCTGCACGAGATCTCCGAGCACCCCAAGTCGGTGGGCTTCCCCGCCAACCACCCGCCGATGCACAGCTTCCTCGGCGTGCCGCTGCTCGTGCGCGACGAGGTCTTCGGCAACCTCTACCTCTCCGACAAGGAGAGCGGCGAGGACTTCTCCGCCGCCGACGAGGAGGTCGTGACGGCGCTGGCCGCGGCCGCCGGTGTCGCCGTCGAGAACGCCCGCCTCTACGAACAGAGCCGCAACCGCGAGGCCTGGCTGCGAGCCGCCGCCGAGTGCACCCGCACGCTGACCAGCGACTCGCAGGTGCGCACGGGCTACGACCAGGTGGTGTCGTCGGCGCACGCCGCCTCGGGTGCGCCCGTGGTCGTCATGCTGCGCCCTGCCGAGCCCGAGCTCGACCCGGCCGGGAGCCTGTATGCCGTGGCGCAGCGGGGCCTGCTCGAGGTCACCGAGACGCCGGCGAGCGTCGTGCCCGCGGGGATCGTGGAGCTGGTCACCGCGGGGTCGGCCGCCGTGGTGGAGCCGCAGGAGGTGGCCGACCTGCTCGGCTGCAAGACGCCCCAGTCGGCCGCCGGAGCGCCGATGTGGGCCGGCGAGCGGCTGCAGGGCGTGGTGCTCTTCCTCTGGCCGGAGGTCAACCCCTCCGCCCCGATCGACCTGCTGCAGGCGACCACCTTCGGGGAGCGGGTCGCCCTCGCGATGGCCGTGGCCGAGGCCCAGGCCGACCGCGAGCGCATCGCCGTGCTCGAGGACCGCGACCGCATCGCCCGCGACCTGCACGACCTGGTGATCCAGCGCCTCTTCGCCGTCGGCCTGTCGGTGCAGGGTGCCGCCCGCGACGTCGTGAAGCCCACGGTGGCCACCCGTCTCGAGCGGGTGGTCGACGACCTCGACGAGACGATCAAGGACGTGCGGCGCACGATCTACCAGCTGCACGCCGGACCGGCCGGCGCCGGCGGCCTGCGCTCGGAGATCGACGAGGTGCTCGAGCACGCCGAGGACGCACTCGGCTTCGCCCCCTCGCTGCGCACCGACGGCCCCCTCAGCGCGGTCCCCGACGAGGTGGGCGCCGACCTCATCGCCGTGCTGCGCGAGTCGCTGACCAACGCCGCCAAGCACGCCGACGCCACCGCCGTGCAGGTGGAGGTGCGGGTGGGCAGCGCCCTCGAGGCCTCGGTCACCGACAACGGCACCGGCATGCCGGCCAGCCTGTCGCGCCGCAGCGGCCTGTCCAACCTGCAGGCCCGGGCCGAGGCCCACGGCGGCAGCCTGACGATCTCTCCGGCGCCGGGCGGTGGCACCGAGGTCGTCTGGTGGGTGCCGCTCACCTCGACCGCCCGCGACTGACCGGTCGCGACCGCGGCCCGGGTCGGCCCACGCAGGTGACCCGGCCCGGCCGGCTCACGCAGGTGGGGCGAGCGCGGCCCTCAGCCGCGCGGCATACGCCTGGGCCTCGTCGCTGTCCGCGTATCTCGTGCGGGGCCAGAAGAACCCGCGCAGGCCGTCGCCCTTGGTGCGCGGCACGACGTGCACGTGCAGGTGCGGCACGCTCTGGCTGACGACGTTGTTCATCGCCACGAACGACCCCTGCGCGCCGAACCCGTCGACCACAGCGGCGGCGACCCGCTGGGCAGCCCCCATCAGCACCGGCAGGAGCTCCGGCGAGACCTCGAGCAGTGTCGGCACGTGCGCGCGCGGCAGGAGCAGCACGTGCCCCTTGAAGACCGGGCGGGCGTCGAGGATGCCGAGCACCTCGGGCTCGTCGAGCACCACGTCGGCATGCACCGATCCCTCCACGATGGCGCAGAAGACGCAGGTCACGTCGGCGAGCCTAGGCGGACCCGCCCCCGGCCGCGCCACGGCCGCGCCACGGCCGACGGTCAGCGGCGCAGGAGCCGGGCGTCCCCGCCGAGTCGCCAGCGCCGCCGGGTGCGCGGCAGCGGGTTGTGGCTGCCCAGGATCATCGACCACAGCTCGCGCCCGGCCAGCACCCCGAGGGCGTCGCCCGCCGGCGGCGCCTCGGGCGCGTCGTCGCGGCGAGCCGCCCGGGTGTACTCCGCCAGGGCCACGGCGGTCTGCGGCCCGAAGTAGCCGTCGGGCTCGGCGCCGACGTGGCGCTGCAGGAACCGCACGTCCTCACCGGCGTCGCCGAGCCGCAGGGCCCGGCTGCCGGGCGCCAGCCACTGGTAGTTGCCGTAACCCGTGCGCACCATGGGGGTCCTGCCCTTCGTCGTGTCGTGTACCTCCACCGGCCGCGGCCGCCGACAGGCAGCCGGGATCACGGCTCGGGAAGGGGGTGTCCGGGACACCGTCGCACGGGCCCCGCGCGGCTCTGATCCACTGTTTGTCCTAGGCCGCCCCGGCGCTGCCCCATCCGCGACGGCGCAGCGCCTGAGCCGCCGCGGGCCCAACGGCCCTTCACCGCGCGGCAGCCCCGCGCGGACGCTGGTGGTGCGACCCGAGCCCCGCGGACGGAGGAGACCATGCCCACCTCGCTGACGTTCCTGGGCGCTGCAGGCACGGTGACCGGGAGCAAGTTCCTGATCGAGCGCGGCCCGCGCCGGCTCATGGTCGACTGCGGGCTCTACCAGGGTGAGCGGGAGTGGCGCCGGCTGAACTGGAAGCCGCTCCCCGTGCCGCCGGACACGATCGACGACGTGGTGCTGACCCACTCGCACCTCGACCACTGCGGCTACCTGCCCGCCCTGGTGCGGCAGGGGTTCTCGGGCCCCACCTGGGCGACCGAGGGCACCGTGGAGCTGGCGGCGATCATCCTGCGGGACAGCGCGCACCTGCAGGAGGAGGACGCCGAGTACGCCCGGCGGGGCGGCTACTCGCGCCACGACCCTCCCCTGCCGCTCTACACCGAGGCCGACGCCGAGGTGGCCATCAAGACGCTGCGGGCCCTGCCGTTCCACCAGGTCCACGACCTCGGCGACGGCCTGCGGCTCTCGTTCCGCCGGGCCGGCCACATCCTCGGCTCCGCCACGCTGCTCGTGGAGGCCGACGACAGCAGCATCCTGTTCTCCGGCGACCTCGGCCGACCCGACCACCCCGTGCTGCTCCCGCGCGAGGGTCCCCCGGCCGCCCGGACCGTGGTGCTCGAGTCGACCTACGGCGACCGCGACCACCCCGAGCCGGGGGCACAACCGCACGCGGCGTTCGCCGACGCCATCCGGCGCACCATCCGCCGCGGCGGGTCGGTGCTCATCCCGGCCTTCGCCGTCGACCGCACCGAGCTGGTGCTCGCGACCCTGGCCGACATGCTGGAGCGGGGGGTCATCCCGTCCGCACCGGTCCACGTCGACAGCCCGATGGCCCTCGCGGCGCTCCAGGTCTACCGGCGGTCCCGTTACGGCGCCGAGCTGAAGCCCGGCTCCGTGCCGGGGATCGAGCGGTGGCCGGGACTGCACCCCGCGCACAGCGCCGACGAGTCGCGGGCGCTGAACCACCCCAAGCGCCCCTCGATCATCATCTCGGCGTCGGGCATGGCCTCCGGCGGGCGGGTCGTGCACCACCTGGCCTCCCTGCTCCCCGACGCCCACAACACCGTGCTGCTCACCGGCTACCAGGCCGCCGGCACGCGCGGCCGCGCGCTCGCCGACGGGGCGCACGAGGTGAAGATCATGGGCCGGTACGTGCCCGTGCGTGCCGAGGTCGTGGTCGACGAGGAGTTCTCGGTGCACGCCGACTCCTCCGAGCTGCTGGACTGGCTGCTCGAGCTGCCCGAGCCGCCGGAGACGGTCTACCTCGTGCACGGCGAGCTCGAGGCGGCCCGGACGCTCGCCGACCGGATCCGGCACGAGACCGGCTGGACCGTGGCGGTGCCGCGCCTCGGGGAGCGGGTGCTCGCCGACTGACGGCGTCCTACCTCGCCCCGTTGCTGACGCGCAGGACCGCGGCGCCGCGCAGGTCGCCGGCCGCCACGTGCCCGAGCGCCTCGTCGGCGCGCTCCAAGGGGTATGCCGTGGTGCTGGGCCGCAGGCCCAGCCGAGCCGCGAGGGCCAGGAACTCCTCGCCGTCGCGGCGGGTGTTGCTCGTGACCGAGCACAGCGACCGCTCCCGGAAGAGGTGCCGCTGGTAGTCGAGGGCCGGGATGTCGCTCATGTGGATGCCCGCGAGGGCCAGCGTGCCGCCGGCGTCCAGCGCCTCGAGCGCCAGCGGGACGAGGTCGCCCGCAGGCGCGAAGATGATGGCCGAGTCGAGCGGCACCGGCGGCGCGTCCCGCGCTCCACCCACCGACGCGGCGCCCAGCTCGCGGGCCAGGGCCTGGGCGTCCTCGCCGCGGGTGAGGACGTGGACCTCCACCCCCTGCGCGATCGCGACCTGGGCGGTCAGGTGGGCGCTCGCGCCGAAGCCGTAGATGCCGAGCGTGCCGCCGGCCGGCACCCTGGCCCGCAGCAGCGAGCGGTAGCCGATGATGCCGGCGCACAGCAGGGGTGCAGCCTGCTCGTCGCTGAAGTTCGACGGCAGCCGGTACGCGAAACCCTCTGGCACGACGGCGAACTCGGCGTAGCCGCCGTCGTCGTCCCACCCGGTGTAGCGCGACTGCTGACAGAGGTTCTCGCGGCCGCTGCGGCACCACCGGCACGCCCCGCACGTGTGCCGCAGCCAGGCGATGCCGATGCGGTCACCGGGGGCGAAGCGGTGGGCCCCGGGTCCGCTGCCCGCCACCTCGCCCACGACCTCGTGCCCCGGGACGGTGTCGTGGCGGCGGGGGGCGAGGTCGCCCTCGGCCAGGTGCAGGTCGGTGCGGCAGACCCCGCAGACGCGCACGCGCACGAGCACCTCGCCGGCCCCCGGTGTGGGCCGCTGCCGCTCCACGGGCCGCATCGGACGCGTCGCGAGCGGGCCCGGGCGGCCGACCGCCCAGGCCCGCATCGCCTCACCCCTCACACCAGCCACCCGGCGGCCCGCTCACTTCACGGTGATGTGCGTGCTCTTGGCCTCGCTGGCCTTGGGCATCGTGATGGTCAGCACGCCGTCGCTCAGGGCAGCCGTGACCTTCGCCTCGTCGATCGGGCAGGGCAGGAGCGCCTCGTAGCTGAACGTCCCGGTGACCCGGGTCGTGTGCCGCAGCACGCCTTCCTTCTCCCGGACGACCCGCTCGCCGCGCACGGTCAGCCGGCGGTCGGACAGCTCGATGTTGATGTCCTTCTTGTCGACGCCGGGCAGGTCCAGCTCGACGGTGAAGGCCTCGTCGGTCTCCTGCAGCTCTCCGCCCGGGGCGAAGTCCACACCGGACGGCAGCCCCTGGAAGACGTCCTCCATGAGCTCACGCATCCGGTGGCTCCACGGGGCGATCGCGAAGTCCTCCCACGGCGAACGGCGCCGCAGCTCGGTGGACCGGCTCGTGGCGTTCGTACTCATTGGCTGCCTCCTCTGGTCGGTGGTGTCGGGCCCCGCAGCCACACGCTGGGCCAGCGTCCAGTCCACGCCGGGCGGCCCGGGCCAAACAGTGGCTTAGGTCCCTGTCCGGCCCGCACCTGCGCGGCGCATCGTGAGCACATGGGCGAGGCCCTGCTCGAGCGCGGGGAAGGGGCCGGTGGCCGCAGGGGCCGGCGGCCTCCGATCGACATGGCGCCGGCGCGCCCACCCCTCATCGGCGATTACGCCGTGCGGCGCCGGACCTTCACCTGGCAGCAGGCCCGCGGCTGGCTCGACGGCCTGCCCGGCGGCGGGCTGAACATCGCCCACGAGGCGGTCGACCGGCACGCCCGCGGGGCGCTTTCCGACGCGGTCGCGGTGCGCTTCCTCAGCCGCACCCAGCCCACCACCGAGCTCACCTACGGCGAGCTGGCCCGGCACACCGACATCGCGGCGGTGGCGCTGCAGGGACTCGGCGTCGGACGCGGCGACCGGGTGTGCAGCCTGCTCCCGCGCTCGCCCGAGCTCTACCTGACGGCCCTCGGCACCCTCAAGGCGGGCGCGGTGTACTGCCCGCTGTTCCCCGCCTTCGGGATGGAGCCGGTGCGCCAGCGCCTCGAGCTCGGCGGCGTGCGCGTCCTCGTCACCGACCGGGAGTCCTACGCCAAGAAGATCGTCCCCGTCTGCGACCGGCTGCCGGCCCTGGAGGCCGTGCTGCTCATCGACGTCCCTGCCGGCGAGGCCCCTGAACCCGGCACCCTCTCCTGGGCGGTGGTCATGGAGCAGTCCTGGGCAGCCTTGGAGCGCAACGGTTTCGAGATCGTCGCCACGGCGCCGGAGGACCCAGCGCTGTTGCACTTCACGAGCGGCACCACGGGCCGGCCCAAGGGTGCTGTGCACGTGCACGAGGCGGTCGTCGCCCACCACGCCACCGCGCGCTTCTCGCTCGACCTGTCGCCGGGCGACATCTACTGGTGCACCGCGGACCCCGGATGGGTGACCGGCACGTCGTACGGCGTCATCGGCCCACTCACCTGCGGGGCCACGATCGTGACCGACTCGGCGGACTTCGACGCCAGGCGCTGGTACTCGATCCTCCAGGACGAGCACGTCGAGGTGTTCTACACCGCGCCGACCGCGCTGCGGATGCTCATGCGCAAGGGCGTCGAACTCGCCCACGACCACGACCTGACGTCGCTGCGCCACGTCGTCAGCGTCGGCGAGCCGCTCAACCCCGAGGCCGTGGTGTGGGGTCTCGAGGCGTTCGGGCTGCCCGTGCACGACACGTGGTGGCAGACCGAGACCGGGGCGATCATCGTGAGCAACTACCCCGGTATGCCGGTCCGGCCGGGCTCGATGGGACGTCCGGTGCCGGGGGTGGAGGTGGGGGTGCTCGAGCGCGGCGCGGACGGGCGCGCCGCGGTCGTCGACGGCCACGTGAGGGCGATGGACGACCCCGAGACCGTGGGCGAGCTCGCCATCCGCCCCGGGTGGCCGTCGATGTTCCGCGACTACCTCGGGGAGCCCGAGCGCTACGCCAAGGCGTTCGTCGACGGGTGGTACCTCACGGGCGACCTCGCGCGCATCGACGCCGACGGCTACCTGTGGTTCGTGGGGCGGGCCGACGACGTCATCAAGTCGGCCGGGCACCTCATCGGGCCGTTCGAGGTCGAGAGCGCGCTGATGGAGCACCCGGCGGTCGCCGAGGTGGGCGTGATCGGCAAGCCCGACCCGCTGGCCGGTGAGGTCGTCAAGGCCTTCGTCACGCTGAAGGCCGACGCCGTACCGAGTGACGCGCTGAGGCGCGAGCTCATCACCTTCGGCCGAAAACGCCTGGGGTCCGTGGCCCCTCGTGAGATCGCCTTCGAGGAGCACCTCCCGCACACGCGCAGTGGGAAGGTGATGCGCCGGCTGCTCAAGGCCCGTGAGCTCGGACTGCCCGAGGGCGACCTGTCCACCGTGGAGCGCCCCACATGACCGCGCTGGCCCACGACCGCGAGGCGCTGCTGGCCGCCGGGGCGCCGGCCCTGCTCCGCCAGATGATCCGTGTCCGGCGCTTCGAGGAGAAGTGCGTCGAGCTCTACAGCGCCACCAAGATCCGCGGCTTCCTGCACCTGTGCATCGGGGAGGAGGCCGTCGCGGTCGGCGTCATCTCCTCGCTCGCGCCGGGCGACGCCGTCGTGTCCACCTACCGTGAGCACGGGCACGCGCTCGCCCGTGGGGTGCCGATGGCCTCGCTGATGGCGGAGATGTTCGGCAAGGCCACCGGCTGCAGCCACGGCCGCGGCGGCTCGATGCACCTCTTCGACGCCGAGCGCCGTTTCTACGGCGGCAACGCGATCGTCGGAGGCGGGATGCCACCCTCGGTCGGCATGGCGCTCGCCGACCAGATGAACGGCCGGAGCGACGTCACCGCCTGCATCTTCGGCGAGGGCGCCATGGCCGAGGGCGCGTGGCACGAGAGCGCGAACCTGGCCGCCCTCTGGGAGCTGCCGGTGCTCTTCGTCTGCGAGAACAACCGCTACGCCATGGGCACCGCGCTGGCCCGCGAGCACGCGGAGACCGACCTGACGGCCCGCGCGGCCTCCTACGGCATGGTCGCCTGGACCGCCGACGGCATGGACGTCCTGGCCGTGCAGGAGGCGGCGCAGCGCGCGACCGCCCTGGTCCGCGGCGGTGGCGGTCCGTGCTTCCTCGAGCTGCGCACCTACCGGTTCAGGGCCCACTCGATGTACGACCCCGACCGTTACCGCGACAAGGCCGAGGTCGAGCAGTGGCGCGCGTCCGACCCGATCCCCCGGCTCACCTCGGACCTGCTGGCCCAGGAGGCGCTGGCCGAGGCAGAGGTGGCCACGTGGGAGGCCGAGATCGAGCAGGAGATCGCCGCGGCCGTGCAGGCGGCCGAGGTCGCCCCGCTCGAGCCGGTCGAGGACCTCACCCGCTTCGTCACGAGCGAGGGCCCACCACGATGACCACCACCTGGGCCAGGCCCGCCGACTCCCCCTCGCCGGACGCGGCCGTGACGACCTACCGCGAGGCGCTGCGCGAGGCGCACCGCGAGGCCCTGCGGCGCGACCCACGCGTCTTCCTCATGGGCGAGGACGTGGCCCGCTACGGAGGCTCCTTCGCCGTCAGCCTCGGGCTGGCCGAGGAGTTCGGCGAGGAGCGCGTCCGCGACACACCGCTCTCGGAGTCGGCCTTCACCGGGGCCGGCATCGGTGCCGCCCTGCGCGGGATGCGGCCGATCGTCGAGATCATGACGGTCAACTTCAGCCTGCTGGCCCTCGACCAGATCCTCAACAACGCAGCCACCCTCCTGCACATGTCCGGCGGGCAGCTGGCCGTGCCCCTGCTGATCCGCATGACCACCGGAGGCGGACGACAGCTCGCCGCCCAGCACTCGCACTCCCTCGAGGGCTGGTACGCCCACATCCCCGGGCTGCGGGTGCTCGCCCCCGCCACCCTCGAGGACGCGCGCGGGATGCTCTGGCCCGCCCTGGAGGACCCCGACCCGGTGCTCATCTTCGAGCACGGCTCGCTCTACCCGCTCAAGGGCACCCTGCCCGACCCGCCGCCGGAGGTAGACATCGCGCACGCGGCCATCCGCCGGGCCGGCGGCGACGTCACGCTCGTCGCGTACGGCGGAGGTCTGGGAAAGACCGTGGCGGCCGCGGACCTGCTTGCGGCGGAAGGCATCGAGGCCGAGGTGGTCGACCTGCGCGTGCTGCGGCCGCTCGACGAGGCCACCCTCCTCGGCTCGCTCGCGAAGACCCACCGGGCCGTGGTCGTCGACGAGGCCTGGCGCTCCGGGAGCCTCGCCGCGGAGGTGTCGGCACGCCTGTCGGAGAAGGGCTTCTACGACCTCGACGCCCCCGTCGAGCGTGTCTGCGGCGCGGAGGTGCCACTGCCGTATGCCGCGCACCTCGAGCAGGCCGCCCTTCCGCAGCCGGAGGGGATTGCCGCCGCTGCCCGGCGCGCGGTGCACGGCGATGGGTGACTTCGTGATGCCCTCCCTGGGCGCCGACATGGTCGAGGGCACCTTCATCGAGTGGCTCGTCCACCCGGGCGACCGGGTCAGGCGTGGTGACGTCATCGCCGTGGTCGAGACGCCGAAGTCCGCCGTCGAGGTCGAGTGCTTCGAGGACGGCACCGTCGCCGAGCTGCTCGCCCGCGAGGGCGACGTCGTGCCGGTCGGCGGGGTGCTCGCCCGGCTCGAGACCGCCGCCGTGCCTGCTGCAACCGTGCCTGCCGCCGCCGTGCCTGCCGCCCCCGTGCCCGTCGTGCGCCCCGAGCCGGGCCCGCCAGTGCCGGCACCCGCGGCGCACGTGCCTCCCGTCTCGCCGGTGCTGCGCCACCGGGCCCACGAGCTCGGCATCGACCTCGCCACCGTCACGGGCACCGGTCGGCACGGCGCCGTGACGCGCAAGGACCTCGAGCGCGCCGCGGCCACCCCGACCCCCAGCACACCCCAGCCCTCCGAAACCCCTGAGCGCCAACGTGTGTCACCCTACGCACGCCGGCTGGCACGCGAGGCGGGGACCGCGCTCGACGGCATACGGGGAACCGGTGCGGCGGGTGCCGTCATCGCGGCGGACGTGCGCCGCGCGGCGGCTCCTGCGCGTCCGGAGCCAGAGGCGCCAGAGGCGAGGGCGGCTGCGGCCCCAGCCCGCCGCGCTGACGCCGACAGCATGCGCCAGAGCATCGCGGCCCTCATGACGGTGTCGAACCGGGAGATCCCCCACTACTACCTGAGCACCACGATCGACCTGACCGCGGCGCTGGAGTGGATGCGCGCGCGCAACCGCGAGCTGCCCGTCGAGCAGCGTCTCGTGCCTGCGGCCCTCATGCTCGTGGCGGCCGCCCGGTCCGCGCGGGCGGTGCCCGACCTGAACGGGCACTGGGTCGACGGTGGGTTCCGCCCGAGCGGGTCCGTCGACCTCGGCCTCATCCTCTCGCTGCGCCGGGGCGGGCTGCTGGTGCCCGCCATCGCCCGGGCCGACAGCCTGGGCGTGCCGGAGATGATGGCCGCGGTGCGGGAGCTGACCAGCCGCGCCCGGGCCGGACGGCTGCGCGGCTCGGACCTGGTCCAGCCCAGCATCACCGTCTCGAACCTCGGCGACCAGGGCGTTGAGAGCGTGCTGGGCGTCATCTACCCGCCGCAGGTCGCCCTCGTCGGGCTCGGGGCCGTCTCCGAGCGACCGTGGGCGGTCGACGGCCTGCTCGGCGTCCGGCCGCTGGTGACCGCGACGCTGGCAGGTGACCACCGCGCCAGCGACGGCGCGGTCGGCGCCCGGTACCTCAAGCACCTCGACCGACTTCTGCGCAAACCGGAGGAGCTATGACACCCGACCAGGCCCGCGACCTGCTGGAGCAGTCGCTGCGAGCCATCGTTCCCGAGGCGGACCTGAGCGGCCTGCCCGGCGACACCGACCTGCGCGAGAGGTACGAGCTGGACTCGCTCGACTTCGTCGAGGTCGTGGAACGCCTCAGCCAGGGCGCCGGCTTCCGCGTCGAGGAGGACGAGGACCTGCGCACCATCGACGCCATCGTCGGCCTGCTCAGTCGCGGGACGCCGCACCCCGTCTGACCCACCGTCTGGGCCGCACCTGCCACCGGGCGCCGGCGGTGCCGCGCCCGGCCCGGGCCAGCAGGACGACCGCGGGCAGGAGCAGCGCAGCGCCGGTGGCGAGGGCCGCGCGCACCGTCCAGCGGGTGCCCACCCAGCCCAGCAGTGGCCCACCGCCCCATTCTCCGGCGCTGCCCGCGACGTTGGCGATCGACAGCACCGTGGCCCGCGTCGAGGAGTCGCCGATGCCGAGGTTCAGCCACGTGCGGAAGGGCGCGGAGGCCAGCGACCGAACCACGGTCGTCGCCCAGTAGGCCGCGACGGCCACCCACAGCCGGTCCGCGAGCGCGAAGCCCAGCGCACAGGCGACGAGCACCGCGTGCAGCACCACCAGCAGCCGCGCCAGCCGCGCCGGGCCGAGCCCCTCGATCCGCGCCACCAACGGTGCCGCCACCGCGAAGGAGATGACCAGGGTGCCGGCGGCGAGCACGCCGAACCACGCGACGTCGTCGAACCCGAACAGCGGCGGCAGTCCGACGTCGAGCAGCAGGTGCGCCTCCCACAGGCGGTCCCACCCCTCGCTCCAGGCCCCGAGCGCGGCGACGATGCCCAGCACGGCGAGCAGCACCGGGCGGGCGGCCACCTCGCGTCGCCCGGCGGCCACCGTGGCCAGGGCCGACCGCAGCGGCCCGACGGCCCCGGACGACCGGGGCTGGCGGGCGTGACCGCGCTCGGGCATCGCCACTGCGAGGAAGAGACCCAGCACCGCCGCGACGGCGCCCGCACAGAGCAGGGGCAGGCGGAGGTCGACCGTGGCGAGCGCGACCGCAGCGATGATGCCCGCCAGCCCTGCCACGCGCTCCACCTGTGCGCCGCGCTGGTATGCCGCGCCGAGCCGCTCCGGTCCCACCTCGTCGGCCAGCCAGGCGTCCTCGGCTCCGCTGCGGAAGGTCCAGCCGAACCCCCACAGCGCCATCGCGGCGAACACCGCCGGCGCACCCTCCGCGATCCCGACGCCGACCATGCCGAGCCCGCAGGCCAGCGCGGACACGACCAGGGACAGTCGGCGCGAGTACAGGTCGGCCAGGACGCCGGTCGGCACCTCCGCGAGGAAGTAGGCGACCTCGAGGGCCGTGCCCGCCAGCACGAGCTGAAGCGGCGACAGGCCCACCTCGCGCACCAGGAGGACCGCGGCCGTCGTCCACGAGAGGGTGCCCACGAAGGCCCACGCCCCGGCATACACGAGCCAGGTCCGGTGGGCGTCGAGGCGGCGCGGTGGCACCTGAGGAGTATGGGCGCCGGCCGGCCCGGCAGCCACGGCTTTTGGCTGACGCGACCTTGACGCCGCCTGCTGGTCGATAGGGTCGGGACGTGCCGCACCTGGCCCGTAGGGGGCCCCTCGTCCCCACGCTGCGCGATCTCGCCGACGCCGGCTGGGGGCTGCTCACCACGAGCCTCGGCCTGGGGGCGGCGATCGCGGTCGTCGACGGCGCGACCGCTGACGGGCCGCTGCCGGTGATGCTCGTGGCGGTCGCCGTGTCGACCGGCGACCTCCTGCTGCGCCCCGGGCTGCGGCTGCTGGCCCTGGGTGTGGGCGCCGTCGGCGCCATGGTGGCCGGCCTGGTGGTCCAGATGCTCATCGCATGGGCGGCGCTCGCCCTGGTGCCGGGCATCGGCGTCGCCGACTGGCGGGCCGTGCTCGCCGTCGTCGTCGTCGCCTCCGCCATCATGGCCCTCGGCCGCTGGCTGGTCGGCGCCAACGACAGCTCGTACGTGCTGGGCGACATCTTGCGCAGGGCCCGCTCCCACGAGCGGGCCCGGGAGCGGGAGGGCGAGGCGGCGCTGCCCACCGAGGCGGGGCTGCTGGTGGTGCAGCTGGACGGCCTGTCCCACACCGCGCTCCGGCAGGCCATCGAGGGCGGCCTCGCGCCGACCATGGCTCGCTGGCTGCGCGAGGGCAGCCACCTCCTGACCCCCTGGTGGTCGCGGGTGCCCTCGACGACCCCAGCCGCGCAGGCCGGCCTGCTGCACGGCAACAGCCACCCCGTCCCCGCCTTCCGCTGGTGGGACAAGGACCTCGGGCGCCTGGTGGTGGCCAACCGCCCGCAGGACTCCGCGCTGGTCGAGTCGCGCGTCAGTGACGGCAACGGCCTGCTGGCCCACGGCGGCGCGGCCATCAGCACCATGTTCTCCGGCGACGCCCCGACGCGTCTGCTGGTCATGAGCGCGGCCGGCAGCGGCGGCGGCCTTGGGCCGGGGCCGAGCTTCCTGCGCTTCTTCGCCAGCCCGTTCGTCCTCTCGCGGGCGCTCAGCCGCAGCCTCGTCGAGATGCTCAAGGAGCTCTACCAGGGCAGGCGGCAGCGGGTGCGCCAGGTCGTACCCCGGGTCCGGCGTCGGGGGTGGTACGTCGTGCTGCGCGGCATCAGCAACGTGCTGCTGCGCGACCTCAACGTCTCCCTCGTCGCCGAGCACCTGGTGCGAGGCACGCCGGCCATCTACGTCAACCTCGTCGACTACGACGAGATCGCCCACCACGCGGGACCGAGCAGACCCGAGGCGCTGCGCGCCCTGGAGGGCCTCGACGGCGTCCTGGGCCTGCTCGAGCAGGTGGTGCGGGCCTCGGGGCGGGCCTACCGCATCGTCGTGCTCTCCGACCACGGCCAGAGCCTGGGCGCCACCTTCCGCCAGATGGAGGGCGCCGACCTCGCGACCATGTGCCGCCGGCTGCTGCAGGTTCCGGACAGCGAGTCGGTCGAGGCCTTCGAGGGCGAGGCGTGGGGCCCGGTGAACACCCTGCTCACCACCCTGCTCAACACCCGCCCCGCCCGCCGCACCGTCGTGGTCGGCCCCGACCGCCACCTCCCCGAGACCGCGGCGACGGCGCGGCTCCCCGAGCTCGCGGTGATCGCCTCCGGCAACCTGGGCATGGTGTGGTTCCCGCGGCTGCCGGGCCGGCTCACGCTGGAGGAGATCCACGAGCGCTGGCCCCGGCTGGTCCCGGGCCTGGTCAACCGCAGGTCGATCGGGGTGGTCATCGCCGAGACGGAGAGCCGCGGTCCGGTGGCCATCGGCGTGTCCGGGCTGTGCCTGCTGCGCGACGGCACGGTCGAGGGCGACGACCCCCTGCCGCAGTACGGCCCGCACGGTCGCGAGGACCTGCTGCGGCTGGCCGGGCTGGCCAACACCGGCGACCTGGTCATCGTCTCCTCCGTCGACCCTTCCGGGCAGGTGCACGCCTTCGAGGAGCAGGTCGGCTCGCACGGCGGCATCGGAGGGCAGCAGAATGAGGCCGTGCTCCTCCATCCCGCCGACCTGCCCCTGGACCGCCGGGCGCCCCTGGTGGGGGCGGAGACGGTGCACGAGCAGCTCGTGGCGTGGATGAGGCAGCTCGGGGTGCGCCCGTGAGCCTGCGTGTCACCTGGCTGGGCCACTCGACCGTCGTCCTCGACATCGACGGCGCCCGGCTGGTCTCGGACCCGCTCCTCGAACGCCACGCGGGGATCTTGCGACGCCGGTTCGAGACACCGCGCGCCCACGCGTGGGAGGGCGCCGACGCGGTGCTGCTCTCCCACCTGCACCACGACCACGCCCACCTCGCCTCGCTCCGGCAGCTGTCCGGCACACCGGTGCTCACCGCTCCCGCCTGTGCGGGGTGGCTCGAGGGCAAGGGCATCGACGGCGGCACCGGGCTGGAGGGCGGGGAGTGGGCCACGGTCGGGGTGCGGTCGCAGGCACGGGTGCGCCTGGTGCGCGCCGTGCACGCGCACCGGCCCATGCCGCACCGCCCCAACGACGCCCACGGCCACCTCGTGCAGTCCGCCACGGCGACCGTCTGGGTGGCCGGCGACACCGAGCTCTACCCCGACATGGGCGAGCTGGCCGCGCTGGCCGGCGCCCCGATCGACCTCGCGGTGGTGCCGGTGTCGGGCTGGGCCCCCCGGCTGTCGGGCGGCCACATGAACCACGAGGAGGCGGCCCGGGCGTGCGACCTCGTCGGCGCGCGGTACGCGATCCCCGTGCACTGGGGCACCCTGCACGTCCCTGCGGGCAAGCACCTCCCCCGCGGCTGGATGGACCGGCCGGGGCTGGCCTTCGCCCGCGACGTAAGGCGCCTGGCTCCGGACTGCGAGCCGGTCGTGCTGCACCCCGGCGAGTCCTGGGCACTGGGCGACTGAGACCCCGAGACGAGCAGACCCGGGCGAGCCCACCGGCGGTGTTCCCGAGCCACCGGACCTATCGGGACAACCGGGGACCCATGGGGACATCCCGGGAGGCCGGCGCGGCGAATTCTGGTGCCTGCCAGGGCCTATGGCCCCTGTTTGACGGACAGGACCCTCATCCATATTGCACAGTGCAGGGGAAGGACCCGACGCCGGAGCAGTCCGGCTTGACCTGACGTGGAGTGCCCGTGACCCCCGACCAAGCACGCGCGACCTACCTCAAGGCGGTTCGCGCCGTCGCCCCGGAGGCCGACCTCGCCGCCGTCCGTGCCGGCGCCGACGTCCGGTACGTGTGCCGCCTCGACCAGGAGCGCTTCCGGCGGTTCGTCACCACGCTGAGCGACCTGGCGGGCTTCGAGGTCCACCTCGACGACGCCGACGCGGACAGCCTGTGGACCATCCACGAGGGAGTCCGGTTCCTGGTGAACGAGTCCTCGCGCATCACCCTCCTCGGACTGCACCCCGTCGGCTGACCGGAGGCGCCGTGGCCACCGCCGCTGCCAGGAAGCGACCGACGGTCGCCGCGCGGCGGTCAGGCTACGTGGCCGCCGCCCTGATCAACGGCCTGCTCCTCTACCTCGTCAACCGGCGCCCCGGCTGGGAGGCCGTGCCGTTCCTGACCGCCGAGACCGAGCAGGTGCTCGGGCTGGTCAACGCCTCGATCGTCGCCGGCGTCGCCGCGAACCTCGTCTACCTCGTCGCCGACCCACCGCGCCTGCGCTCCCTGGGTGACCTCGTGACGATCAGCATCGGCCTGGCGGCGATGGTGCGGATCTGGCAGGTCTTCCCGTTCTCCTTCGACCCCGACGGCTTCCCGTGGGACACGCTGTGCCGCTGGGTTCTCGCGGTCGGCATCGTCGGCAGCGCCATCGGCATCGTCGCCGCGCTGGTCACATTGGTGCGGGGCACCCACCGCTGACCGGCGGAGGGTCGGACCATGCGGTGGACCTACCTCGACAACCTCAAGGTGGTCCTCATCGCCGGGGTCATCGCACTGCACGGGCTGCTGAGCTACTCGCCGCTGGAGGTGTGGCCGTACGCGCTGGTGCGCGAGACCACCCTGGCCGAGCCCAGCCACGTCGCGGCCCTCGCGGCGGCGGGGCCGTTCGCCATCTTCCTTATGGCCCTGCTGTTTCTCGTCGCAGGCCTGCTGACGCCGGGAGCCTTGCGCTGCAAGGGTGTCCGCCGCTTCGTCCGCGACCGCCTCCTGCGCCTCGGGGTGCCGTTCCTCGTCTTCGTCGCCCTGGTGTGGCCGGTCCTCCTCTACGCCCTCTACCGGCCCCTGGGTCACGTGTCCGGCTCCTTCTGGACCGAGACACGCCTCAACGTCCCCGACACCGGGCCGGCCTGGTTCATCGGGGTGCTGCTGGTGCTCTCGCTCCTGTATGCCGCGTGGGCGGCGCTGCGCGCCCACCGCGCCTGGGCGCGGCGCCGGCGCCGTCCCGTCACCGCCGGGTCGCTGGCCCTGCTCGCCACCGCTGTCGCCGCCGCCTCGTTCGTCGTCCGGCTGTGGATCCCCTACGCCAGCGAGGCGCCGCTGGACCTCAACGAGTGGCAGTGGCCCGAGTGCGCCGGGCTCTTCGGGCTCGGCGTGGTGGCCGCCGGGCAGGGGTGGCTCGAGGTGGTGCCGCGCCCGCTCGCCCGCAGGGCCGGGCAGGTGACGGGAGCAGCCGTCCTCGGCGCCGCGGCATACGTCGGCCTGGCCGGGCCGCTCGGCATGGACTTCGCGGCCCTGACCGGCGGACTGCGTTGGGAGTCAGCGGTCTTCGTGGTGCTGGAGGGCGTGCTCACGGTCTTCGGCTCGGTCTGGCTGCTGGCGCTGGCACAGCGCCGGCTCGCCCGCCCCCGCCCGCGCGGCACCGAGCTGGCCCGGTGGTCCTACCCCGCCTTCCTGGTCCAGGGTCTCCCCCTGCTCGCCCTGGCCGTGGCGCTGCGCCCGGTGCCGGCGCCGGCCGAGGTCAAGGCGCTGGTCGTCGCCGCGGGTGGCGTGGCGTCGTCGTTCGCGCTGGCCGCCCTGCTCGTCCGCGCGCCCGGCGTGCGCCAGGTCGTGTGAGCCCGAGTGCCGGGCTAGGACTTTTGGGTGTGCGCCGCGCCGTGACGCCCTGCCTACGGTGGCGCCATGGACATCGAGCAGCTCCTGAGCCAGGCCACCGACGCCGCCAAGGTCTCCCGCGTCTTCGGCGAGCCGATCCATGAGGGCGACGTGATGCTCGTGCCCGTCGCCCGCGTGCGCGCCGGCGGGGGTGGTGGCACCGGCACCGGTCCCGACAACGAGGGCTCGGGCAGCGGGGGCGGTGGCGGGTTCACCGCCGAGCCCGCCGGGGTCTACGTCGTCAAGAACGGTGAGGTCACCTGGCGCCCGTCGGTCGACGTCAACCGGGTCGTCCTGGGCGGGCAGCTGGTGGCCATCGTCATGTTCCTCGTCCTGCGCTCCCTGATCCGGCGGCGGTGAACGAGACCTGAGTACCCGCGCCCATGACAGGGCGGCCCCGACGGGTCCACCCTCTGCCCATGACGAACCACCGCAGCCGCATGCCCTACGTCTGGGCGCTGGGCCTCCTGTGGGCCCTGCCCGCCGTCGTCTTCGCGGCCCTGCTCCTCACGGCGCCCGACCACAACAGCAGCGGCCAGTGCGAGGGAATCGGCTTCGGCTGCACCCTCACGCCGTATGACGGGACCGTGTTCCTCGCTGCTCTGTCGACACCGGTGCTGCCACTCGCGGGAGCGCTGGCCTGCCTGACCATCTGGCTGCTCCGGCGCCGCGCGGACCGCAGAGGGTGACGTGACCCGGCGCGGCTTCAGGCCGTGAGCATGGGTGCCCCGCTGCGCACCGCCTCGACGAACCGGGCGTGGTCGCGGGCGTTCACCTCGGCGTAGGAGTCGGCGAAGGATGCCATCGCCTGCGCGAACTGCTCGTCCTCGCCGAGGTAGGCCGCGATGGCGATGCGGTCGCCGGACCGGGCATGCGCCCGGGCCAGAGTCCACGCGCAGACCTCGGCGTAGAGGCGCAGGCCCTTGGGGACCATGTCCTCGATCGTGGCCGAGCCCTTCCAGTCGTGCAGCTGCCGGATGTAGAAGTCGCGGATCTTCTGGTCGAGACCCATGGCGCGCTGCCAGCCCAGGAACATGTCGCTTGCCGCCTGCATGACCCGCTGGCCCGCGACGACGCGCACGCCCTCGTGCCGCTGCTTCGGCAGGCCGAGGTGCGCGGCGACCACCGACGGCTGCGCCTCCTTGACCTGGAGCAGCAACGGGTCGCCGTCGTCGCGTCCGCGCATCAGCACGACCCAGCAGCGGGTGCCGACGCTGCCGACCCCGACCACCTTGCGGGCCATGTCGACGAACGAGTACGAGCGCGCCAGCTCACGGTGACCGGGAGCGAGCGAGTCGGCGTAGTCCCACAGCAGGTTCTCCATCGACTCCTCGAGCTCGTCGCGCGTGACTCCCGGGGCCAGCTCGGCGACCGGGACCAGCAGCGGCGGGTCGCTGTTGATGCGGCGGACCCCGTCGACGACCTGCGTCAAGGTCGCCACCGAGCGGAGGTGGTCGCGCCCCATGGCCTTGGCGATGACCTTGTCGAACCGCTTGCTCGCCTTGGCGTCGATGTCGTCGGCGAGCAGGCTGCGCAGCTCGGTGACGGACACCCGGGCGTACCAGACCGCGAGGTTCCCCTGGACGGCGAAACCGTTCATCGCGTCCTGGTACCGGCGCGCGGCGGCGACGACGACCTTGCGGTTCTGCTTCTCCGTGAACCCGTTGGACCTCCCGGCCACCACCAGGCTCGCCACCAGTCGCTTGACGTCCCACTCCCACGGCCCGGGGCTGGTCTCGTCGAAGTCGTTGATGTCGAACAGCAGGTTGCGCTCCGGGGAGGCGAACATCCCGAAGTTCGCCAGGTGGGCGTCACCGCAGAGCTGCGCGAAGAGCCCGGTGTGGGCGCTGGGGGCGAGGTCCGCGGCCATCACGGCCGCACCCCCGCGGTAGAAGGCGAACGGCGAGGCCGACATCCGTTCGTTGCGCAGGCCGACCAGGTCGGGCAGGCGTGAGGGCAGCTGCTGGGCCAGCACGCTCACGGGGTCGCGGTCGGCGCGCAGGTCCAGCGCCGCGTGGGCCTCGGGCGGGAGCCGCTTGCGCGCGGCCAGGCCCTTCGCCGCCCTGGCTTCCGGGGTCTCGAACACGTGCTGCTCACGCATCGGCTTTCTCCTGTCGGTTCGTGCCCAGCCTCCTGCCTCCGCGGGTGGGCCTGCCTCACCCCTGGGTGGTGAGCCGGCGGGTCACGCGTCCACCGCGAGGAGGGCCCACTCCCCCGGGATGCCCTTGAGCGTGCGGGTGCCTCGGGGGGTGAAGCCGATGCCCGAGCCGACGACGAGGTCGCGCACCGTGCTCGACACCAGCACCTCGCCCGCCCCTGCCGCGCCCATCACCCGGGCCGCCAGGTGCACCGCGAGCCCGCCGAGGTCGCCGCCGGGAAGGTGCTCCACCTCGCCCGTGTGGACGCCCACCCGCAGCTCCAGGGCCAGCGGCGCCACCGCCTTGTGCAGGGCGACGCCGCACCGGATGGCCCGTGCTGGGCCGTCGAAGGCGGCCATCGCGCCGTCGCCGGCGAAGTCGACCACCCGTCCACCGCCGCGCTCCACCTCGCGGCGCACCACGTCCTTGAACCCCTCGAGCAGCTCGCGCCAGCGCTGGTCGCCGAGGTCGGCCGCAAGCGCCGTGGAGCCCACCACGTCGGTGAACAGCACGCTGGTGACGAGGCGGTCGACGGGCTGGGCCGGGCGGGTGCCCGTGAGGAACAGCTCGATCTCGTCGAGGACGGTGTCGGTGTCACCGACGAAGAAGAGGTGGTCGTCGCCCGGCAGCTCCACGAGCGTGGCGTGCGGAAGGTGCTCCGCGAGGTAGCGGCCCATGGCGAACGGCACGAGCCTGTCGCCGCGCCGGTGCAGCACCAGGGCCGGCGCCTGGATCGTGGGGAGCAGGCAGCGGGCGTCGAGGTCGGCGTAGGACGCGAACAGGGCGCGGGCCATCGCCGGGCTGGCGGACGAGCGCTGGAGCCGGGCCCACCACTCGCGCATCTGTTGGTCCTGGGCACGCGAGGGCGCCCAGGCGGACAGCCCCACCCCGGTGCCCCACCGGTCGACCAGCCCGACCAGGTCCTCGAGCAGGGCCGGGTCGACGCCCTCGGGGTAGTCCGGCCCCACAGCCAGCCGGGCCCAGGTGCCGTACAGCACGATCGCCGAGGTCCGTTCGGGATGGCTCGCCGCGAACATCAGCGCCATGGTCCCGCCCTCCGAGACGCCGAGCACCGCGGCCCGCTCCATGCCTGCGGCGTCCATCACGGCGCGCAGGTCGTCGGCCCGCTCCTCCAGGGTCGGGGCCACCGCGACCGGGTCGGACAGGCCCGTGCCGCGCTTGTCGAAGATGAGGAGCCGGCTGAACGCGGCCAGTCGCAGCAGGAACCGGCGCAGGGCCGGCTGCTCCCAGGCCAGCTCCACGTGGGAGACGAAGCCGGGCGCGAGGACCACGTCGTGCGGGCCGTCGCCCACCACCTGGTAGGCGATCGAGAGGTCCCCGCTCCGGGCGTAGCGCGTCTGCGGCTCCACCCCGTCGATCATCCGCTGCCCACCCAGCGAGGGTCAACGCGCTGGGGTCGTCTCGTCCGCGACCGCGGACGCGCAGGCGTCGCGCGCGGCATACCAGTCCCGGATGCCCGTGGCGTCCGCCCCCTGGCGCAGCAGCGCGGCCATCACCCGCATCGGCTCGTCGGCGTGCCGGAAGAAGCGCTGGTAGCCGGTGCAGAGGTAGTGCAGGCCCGGCTCGCCGTCGGGTGTCGTCAGGAACCGGTCCTTGGGGCAGCCGCCGTTGCAGGCGAACCGCACGTCGCAGCTGCGGCAGTACGCCGGCAGGGTCGTGGACTTGGCCTCACCGAACGCCTGCTGCTGCGGTGACGTCGCGAGCTGCAGCAGCGTCCGGCCACCCCTGATGTTGCCCAGCAGGTACTTCTCCTCGACGTAGTGGTCGCACGAGTAGAGGTCGCCGTTGTGCTCGAGCGCCAGGGCGGAGCCACACGTCCGGGCGTGGACGCACATCCCCATCTGGTCCATGCCCATCCAGTGCGCGAGCGCGGTGTCGAACATCTGCACGAAGACGTCGCCGACGTCGTGGCGCACCCACTCCTCGAAGACCTCGACCAGGAACTGCCCGAACTGCTCGGCGCCGACCGTGCGGTGGGTGACGAGGTCGCCCTCCTGGCGGTAGAGCGGACGCTGACCACTGCGCCGGCCCCACCCGGCCTCGGCCAGCGGCAGCTGCTCGGCCGTCACCCGCTCCACGATGGGGATGAGCTGGATGAACTGCGCACCGAGCTCGTCGCGCAGGAACGTGTAGACCTCCCGGCCGTGGTCACCGTTGGCGGCGTTGATGGTCGTGAGGGCGTTCCACTCGACGCCGTGGCGCTGCAGGACGCCGAGGCCGCGCAGGACGCGGTCGAAGGTGGGCTTGCCGCCCTTGTCGACCCGGTAGGCGTCGTGCATCTCGCGCGGGCCGTCGATCGACAGCCCCACCAGGAAGCCGTGCTCCTTCAGGAACGCACCCCACTCGTCGTCGAGCCGGGTGCCGTTGGTCTGCAGGGTGTTGAGCACCCGCTGCCCGGGACGGCGGAGCTGCTCCTCGAGCGCCAGCGTCCGGCGCATGAAGTCCAGGCCCATGAGGGTCGGCTCCCCGCCCTGGAACGCGACGACCACCTCGTCGGCGCCGCCGTGGGCCGCCAGGAGCTGGCCGATGTATGCCGCGTGGACCTCCGTGTCCATGCGGAAGACGCCGTCCGGGTAGAGCTGGTCCTTCGAGAGGAAGAAGCAGTACTCGCAGTCCAGGTTGCAGATGGCGCCGGTCGGCTTCGCCATCACGTGGAAGGCCGCGGGTGCGGTCAGGCTCAACGCCGCCGGTCCCTGCGGTCCTCGCGCCGGTCACTGCGTCGATCGACCCCGTGGGCAACGACTGCGACCGTGCCCACCGTGGCGGCGGTGCGCGCCACGGGCGCTGGCCCGATGACGCCGCCCCTGCGTGCCCTGCGTGCTGCGAGTGGCATGTCAGTCCTCCTTCTCGTTGGTCTCGTCCGTCTTGTCCTCGGCGTCCTCGAGGTCGGCCTCCACAGCCGCGAGCAGCGCCTGGATCGGGATGCGTCCCGTGGCCACGAGCTGTCCGCCGGCGCGTCGCACGGCCGACGCGAACGGCGCCGCCCAGGAGTTCTCCCACACGAGCAGGGCCGCGCTGCTGCCCGGCTCGACGGCTTCGGCGACGGCCTCGACGTCCTCGGCGCTCAGCAGCGTCGCGAGCGCTGCCTCATACGCCCGCAGCGTCCCGAGCTCGCTCTCCTCGAGGTCGCTGAGCTCGTAGAAGTCGAGACTGCCGTCCTCGCCCTTCTTGATCAGGAGGAGGTCGAGCACCCGGATGGTGCCTGCCTCCACCAGCTCGTCGAGCGCCGGGGCGATCTCGCCCTTGAAGCGGCTCCCGGGAAACTCCACCACCAGCCAGTCGACGGGGCCGAGCTCGTCAACGGACTCAGCGGTCTCCCGGCTCAGCTGGTCGGTCATGGTCATGCCTCCTGCGCTCAGGGGAAAGGACCTGGGAAGCGGTCCTCGCGGTCCTGCCATGCTCTGCCCGGCGCCTAAGCCCCACATCACCCCCTCGGGGTGAGAGGGTGCCCTCGTGCACGAGAACAAAGCGCACAAAGCAGACGCCAGGCAGGACCGTTCATGACGCCGACCCGCCCCCACGACGACCCTGTCGCCGCAGCCCTGCGCCTCACCCTCGAGCGGTACCCGTGGCGCAGCTTCACCCCGCAGCTGCTCGCCAGGCTGGCGCTGGCCCAGTGGGACCGCCACGCGGTGGAGCGGCTGCTGGCCGGCGTGCCGGGCGCCTCCCCCGGTCTGTGGCGCGAGGTCGAGCCGGCGCCGGCCGACGACCCGCGCGCCGACGCCCTCGTGGCGTTCCTGACGGCACACCGCTGGACCCACCTCACGGCGAGCACCGTCTGCCGGCAGCTGGTCGGGCTGCTCGAGAGCGTGCCCCGCTAGCGCCGCAGCACCTCACCCCCCTCGGGTGATGCCGAGGGACGCCCAGTCACCCGACGGTGGAGCGAACGCTTCCACAGAAAGGTGACTCCCCCATGTCCTTCACGGAGTACGAGCCGGGCACCAGCTTCCCCGGCGTCATCGGACGCACAGCTGACGAGTCGGTCCCTGCCTGGCCCCGGCCGGTGCGCGCCGTCGCGGGATCGCCCAACGTCGTGATCGTCGTGCTGGACGACACCGGCTTCGGGCAGCTCGGGTGCTACGGCAGCCCGATCGCCACGCCGAACCTGGACCGGCTGGCCGCGCGTGGCCTGCGCTACAACAACATGCACACGACGGCGCTCTGCTCCCCGAGCCGCTCCTGCATCGTGACCGGGCGCAACCACCACAGCAACGCCATGGCGTGCGTCACCGAGGGGGCGACCGGCTACCCGGGCTACAACGGGTCGATCCCGTTCGAGAACGGCTTCCTGTCGGAGATGCTGCTGCAGCACGGTTACAGCACGTACATGGTCGGCAAGTACCACCTGCTGCCGAGCAGCGAGGAGACCCCCGCCGGTCCCTACGACCGCTGGCCGCTCGGTCGAGGCTTCCAGCGCTTCTACGGCTTCCTCGGGGGCGACACCAGCCAGTGGGACCCCGACCTCGTCTACGACAACCACCAGGTCGAGCCGCCGAGGACACCGGCGGAGGGCTACCACCTCACCGAGGACCTCGCCGACAAGGCGATCGAGTTCATCGCCGACGCCAAGCAGATCGACCCGGGCAAGCCCTTCTACCTGCACTTCTGCCCCGGCGCCACGCACGCTCCGCACCACGTGCCGAGGGAGTGGGCGGACCGCTACCGCGGGGCCTTCGACGACGGGTGGGAGGCCTACCGCGAGGGCGTCTTCACCCGGCAGAAGGAGCTCGGCATCGTGCCCGAGACGGCGGAGCTGTCGCGGCACGACCCCGACGTGCCGGAGTGGGGCACCCTCAGCGCCGACCAGCGCCGGCTCTACGCCCGGATGATGGAGGTCTTCGCCGGCTTCCTCTCCCACACCGACCACCACATCGGGAGGGTGCTCGACTACCTCGAGGGCATCGGTGAGCTCGACAACACCCTCGTGATGGTGATCTCCGACAACGGCGCCAGCTCCGAGGGCGGACCGACGGGCACGACCAACGAGGCGCAGTTCTTCAACAATGCCCCGGAGCCGTTCGAGGACAGCCTGGCCGCCATCGACGAGATCGGCGGCCCCAACCACTTCAACCACTACCCGTGGGGCTGGACCTGGGCCGGGAACACGCCGTTCCGCCGCTGGAAGCGTGAGACGTACCGGGGCGGCACCTCCGACCCGTTCATCGTCAGCTGGCCACAGGGCGTCAGCGCGACGGGCGAGGTGCGCCAGCAGTACACCCACATCATCGACATCGTGCCGACCGTCCTCGAGCTGCTGGGCATCGAGCCGCCCCGGACGATCCGCGGGGTCACACAGTCACCCCTGCAGGGCGTGAGCTTCGGCTACTCCCTGGGCGATGGTCAGGCGGAGAGCCGCCACCGGACGCAGTACTTCGAGATGCTGGGGCACCGTTCGCTCTACCACGACGGGTGGCGCGCGGTCTGCCCCTGGCCGGGCCCGTCCTTCGCCGAGGCGGGCAAGGGGTTCGGCGAGCCGATCTCCGCGGTCACGCTCAGCGACCTCGACGCGCACGGCTGGGAGCTCTACCACGTCGCCGAGGACTTCGCGGAGTGCCACAACGTCGCCGACGGCAACCGCGACACCCTGATCGCGCTCATCGCCACCTGGTACGCCGAGGCCGGCAAGTACGACGTCCTTCCCGTCGACGGCAGCGGACTCGCCCGCTTCGCGGCGGACAAGCCCCTCGTGGCGCCGCCCCGCAGCTCCTACACGTTCTACCCCCACACGCAGTCGGTGCCGTTCTTCGCGGGGCCGCGCCTGCTCAACCGCCCGCACAGCATCTCGGCGGCGGTCAGCATCCCCGAGGACGGGGCCGAGGGCGTGCTGCTGGCCCAGGGCACCGGCGCCGGCGGGTTCTCCTTCTACGTCCAGGACGGGCGCCTGCACTACGTGCACAACTGGGTGGGCCGTGAGCTGTTCGCCGTCGCCTCCAACGAGCCGGTGCCCTCCGGCGACCACGAGCTGCGGTTCGAGTTCGAGCCGCGGGGCGAGCCGGACCTCGCCAAGGGCCATGGCATGCCCGGCCGCTTCCAGCTCTACGTGGACAACGAGCTGGTCGGGTCCCGGGATGTCCCCTGGACCACGCCCTTCGCATTCAACCCCGGCGCCCTGACCTGCGGCGCCGACCCGGGCTCGCCGGTCACGACGGCATACGCTGCGCCGTTCCGCTTCACCGGCAGACTGCACAAGGTCACGGTGGACCTCTCCGGCGAGCTGATCCAGGACAAGGAGAGCGAGCTGCGCGTCGCCATGGCCAGGCAGTAGGCACAGATGAGCCAGACCATCGTGCTGGTCCTTGCCGCCTCGATCTTCCTCTGGGGCGTCATCTCCGCTCGGCTCGAGCGGGCCGACCTCACGGCCCCGATCGTCTTCATGGCGGTCGGGGCGGTGCTGGCCGGCGTCGGCGCGGTCGACGGACCATCGGCGCCCGAGACGGTCAAGCCCCTGGTCGAGATCACCCTCGTGTGGGTGCTCTTCTCTGACGCCGCCCGCCTCAGGCTGCAGGACCTTCGCACCGACCTCGGTGTGTGCGTGCGGCTGCTCGCGATCGGCCTGCCGCTGACCATCCTGCTGGGATGGGGTCTGGCCGCCTGGTTGTTCCCGTCGCTCGGTGTGTGGCTGGCGCTGCTGGTGGCGGCCGCCCTGGCGCCCACCGATGCCGCCCTGGGGGTGCCGGTGGTGACGAACCCCGTGGTGCCCTCACGGGTGCGGCGCCTCATCACCGTCGAGAGCGGCCTCAACGACGGCATCGCGACGCCGGTGGTGATGATGGCGATCGCGGGTGCAGCCGCCGCCGAGTCGCTGCCGGAGAGCGCGGGTCTGGGCGATGCAGCGGTCCAGCTCCTGATCGGCGCGGGCGTGGGGATCGCCGTCGGCGCCGGCGGCGGATGGCTCCTGCGCAGGGCCCGTCGCGCCCACTGGGCCTCGGAGGAGTTCGCCGGCATCGCGGTGCTCGCCCTGGCCCTGCTCTCCTACGTGGCGTCGACGAGCGTGGACGGCAACGGGTTCGTCGCGGCCTTCATGGGTGGGCTCGCCTTCGGCGCCACGGCCGGGCGGCGCGGCCCTGCCGAGCTCATGTTCCTCGAACAGGCGAGCGGCCTGGTGTCCCTGCTCGTGTGGCTTGCCTTCGGCGCCATCGCCGTGCCGATCGTGGTCGACGACCCCGACCCCACCACCTTGCTGTATGCCGTGCTGAGCCTCACGCTCGTGCGGATGGTCCCCGTCGCGCTGGGCTCCCTGGGGGCCCGGCTCGACCGCGAGACGGTGCTGTTCATCGGCTGGTTCGGGCCGCGGGGACTGGCGTCCCTGGTCTTCGCGCTGCTCGCCCTGGAAGAGCTCGGACCGGGCGCCGAGGAGGCGGTGTCGGTCATCGCCGTGACCGTCTTCCTCAGCGTGCTGGCCCACGGCGTCAGCGCGGGCCCCCTGGCCGCCCGCTACGGACACCGGCAGCGCGCCGCCGGAGCGGGCGCGCCGCACGGTGAACCCACCGCGGACCTGCCGGTGCGTGGCCTGCCCCGCCGAGCCCAGGTGCCGCCCCCGAGCTGAGCGGGCACGTCGGTCTACGAGGAGGCGGGCAGCTGCGCGGTCAGCGCGTCGGTGAGCAGCGCCACCAGGGCCTCGAGCTGGATGTCGGCCGAGGACGACACCTCCTCGTCGGAACCGTCGAGCGCGCGGGCCGCCAGCCCGGCCTTGCTGTCGATGAGCTGGGCGATCTTGGTGTCCATCGTCTGGGCGGCGATGATGCGCCATGCCGTGACGGGGTCGCCCTGGCCGATGCGGTGCACGCGGTCGATCGCCTGGGTCTGCTCCGCGTCGGTCCACGACAGCTCGGCCAGCACCACGTTGGAGGCGACCTGCAGGTTGAGGCCGACGCCGGCCGCGGTCAGCGAGCACACCGCGACCGCGACGTCGGGGTCGGTCATGAAGGCGTCGACCTGCTGCTGGCGCACCTTGGAGGTCTGGTCGCCGCGGATCGAGGAGTAGCGGATGCCGCGCTTGGCGAACAGCTCCTCGGCGGCGTCCATGACGTCAACGTGCTTGGCGAAGAAGACGACCTTGCCGACGCTGCGGGCCAGCTGGGCGGCGTAGTCGGCGGCGAGCTCGGCCTTGGCCCGGCCGATGCGGCGCAGCATGCCGAAGACGTTGCCGTCGGCCTTGCTCGCGTTCGCCTCCTCGCGCTCCCAGGTGGCCACACGCCGCACCAGGTCGTGGTCGATGCCCTCGACGGGCGCGCCGGTGCCGCGGGCGGCCAGCGCGCTCTCGTAGCGCTGGACCAGGCGACGGGCCAGCTCGCGCTCGGCGGCGCGGATCGACCGGCCCGCCTCGTCGTCGAGCTCGACCGGGAGGTCGGCGATGCGACGGGCCGGGATGTCGGAGGCCACGTCGACCTTGCGGCGCCGGACGATGCCGAGGTCGATGACGCTCGCGCGGGCCGACGCGTAGAAGCCGGCGTCGGCCGGGCTCAGCCCGACCTCCTCGAGCTTCTCCATGAGGCGGGGCCGCGGCTGCTTGTCGTCGATCCAGCCGAGGAACTGCCAGATGGCCCGGAAGTCCTCGATGTCGTTGATCAGGGGGGTGCCGGTGAGCGCCATCAGCAGCGGGTTGGCGGTGCGCTGGCGGATCCGCTCCGCGAGCTGGAGCACGTGCTGCGAGCGCTGCGAGGACTTGTTCTTGATGAAGTGCGCCTCGTCGACCACCATGCCGCGGAAACCGAGGTCGCCCAGCCAGCCGACGTGCCGGTCGAGCACCTCGTAGTTGACGACGATGATGTCGGCGAAGCCGTCGATCGTGTGGCCGTCGCCATGGATGACGGTGGCCTTGTGCTTCGGCGTCCACAGCTGCGCCTCACGGGCCCAGTTGGCCTTGACGACGTTCGGGACGACCGCGAGCAGCGGGTAGGCGTCCGCAGCCTGCGCCGCCAGCAGCGCCTGGGCGGTCTTGCCCAGGCCCGGCTCGTCGGCGAGGAGGAAGGTGCGGTGGCCCTCGCGGGCCGCCTCGACCACCTGCGCCTGGTGGTGCATCAGCTCGTGCCCCCCGGGCGCCTGGAGCGAGGTCGGCTCGGGCAGGTCCATGCAGGACGAGCCGCCGCCCTCCTCGAAGGAGCGGAACAGCGGGCCGAGCAGCTCCCAGCCGGAGAGTCTCCCGTGGCGGACCCGGCGCTGCGGGACGGCGGAGAAGTCGGGGGCGAGGAAGGGGTTGGCGAGCTGGCGGGAGACCACTGACTGGGGCACGACGCGCCGCTCCGCGGGGGCCGTCGTGACGGTCTGCTCCGGCTCCGGCTCAGGCTCCGGCTCGGGCTCCATCCCCGCGGCAGCGAGCATCTCCTGCCGCAGCGCCTTCGCGGCGCCGGCCACGACGGCGTCCTCGGCGAGCAGCGACAGCAGCGAGGTGTCGCGGGCCGCGGTCTTGGCGAGGATCGTGGCGATGCCGTCGAGGCGCTTGAGCTGCTCGGCCCGCTGGCCCTCGGTCACCGTCGCGTCGTCCTTGAGGCGGGCGCGCTCCTCGCGCACCAGCAGCGCGATGACCTGGAACTTGGTGCGCGACGACGGCCGCAGGCGACCGCGCTGGGCCGCCCCCTCCACCTCGCGCACCGCCTTGGCGAGCACGGGGAAGAGACCCTCGTCGTCACGCTCGCGGTAGCGCCGCTGCGCGCGGGGTGCGGTGCGGGTCGCGCCGGCCTGGCGCTGGCCTCGTTGAGCCAAGAACTCCTCCTCAGGGGTGCCGCGGCGTGCAGGTGGGAACACGGCATACCCGTGTCCCCCGGCCCTGCGGCCGGGGCGCTGTGTCAGCGAAGGGGAACGGGCCGGCTGGGCACTCCCAGCGGGTCTCCGTCGCGATGACCAGCAGAACGCGCTGCCAACGACGACCGGATGCGACCCTCGACGGACCGTCCAGCGGTGACCCCCGGCTCCTCGTCGACGACGAGCTGCCCGCCGCCGAGGCGGCGCACTGGCGTGGGCCGGGTCCCCTTCACCACCGATAGTACCGCCCGATGCCCCTCCCGGCCGAGTCGCCGTGCGGCAAAGGTCCGGTATGCCGCGGACCACGTGCCCCGCCGGGCTCCCGGACCGAATGGGGTTTGGCCAATCGGTCGGTGGTCCTCCCCCGGGCGTGTCACGCTTCGTCAGGAGAGCTGTGGGGGTACCCGGCACGGGAGAGGGGCCAGCTGACCATGGGCGGAGCCGACTTCGCACACACACTGGTGGCGCTGGCCCTGCTGCTCGCGGCCGCCCACGGCGTCGGCCACCTGTTCACCCTGCTGCGCCAGCCGCGCGTCATCGGCGAGATCGCCGGAGGCCTCGTGCTGGGCCCGACGCTGCTCGGGTACCTGTGGCCCGACCTGCAGGCCCGCGTGTTCCCGACCGAGGGGTCGGTCGCGGCGGTGCTCGGCTGGGCCTCACAGCTCGGGCTTTTGCTGCTGATGTTCTGCTCGGGCGCCGAGATGCGCTCCCTCTTCCGCCGCGACGAGAGCCGTCTGGTCGGCCTGGTCACCGTGACCGGCGTGGTGCTGCCGTTCGCGGCAGGCGCGCTGCTGTTCAGGTTCCTGGACTCCGAGGAGCTGCTCGGGCCGGCCCAGAACGGGACGGCCCTGATGCTCGTCTTCGGGCTCGCGATCGCGGTGACGAGCATCCCCGTGATCTCGAGGATCATGCTCGATCTCGGCGTCATCGAGTCGTCCTTCGCCCGGATCGTGCTCGGGGTGGCGGTCATCGAGGACGTCGTGGTCTACGTGGTGCTCGCCCTCGCCCTCGGCATGGTCAGCGTGGAGGGCAGCGCGGACTTCGGTGTGCCCGGCCTGCTGGGCCTGGAGGCCGGCAGCACCGGCAGCATGGTGTTCCACGGGCTCGCGACGCTGGCCGTCTTCGCCCTCATGCTGACCCTCGGGCCGCGCGGCTTCCGCTGGACCCGGCGCCAGCGCTGGAACCTCGTGGCCAGCAGCAACCCGCTCGCCTACCTGCTGCTGTTCATCTTCGGCGGGGCGCTGCTGTGCATCGCGCTGGGGGTGACGGCTCTCTTCGGCGCGTTCCTGGCCGGCATCGCGGCCAGTGCGGCCAAGGGGCCGAAGGTCGTCGCCGCCAGGGAGTCGATCCGGTCGATCTCCTTCGCCTTCTTCATCCCGGTCTACTTCGCCACCGTCGGCCTCCAGCTCGACCTGGTGCGTCACTTCGACATCGTGTTCTTCGCCTGGTTCCTCCTCTTCGCCTGCCTCGCGAAGTCCGGCAGCGTCTACCTGGGTGCCCGGCTGGCCGGTGAGGGATCCCGCGCCTCGCGCAACCTGGCGATCGCCACCAACGCCCGCGGCGGCCCCGGCATCGTGCTCGCCTCGGTCACGTATGCCGCGGGCATCATCAGCCAGGAGTTCTACGCAGCCCTGGTGATGCTGGCCCTCGTCACCTCCATGCTGGCCGGCACCTGGCTCGGCCACATCGTCCGCTCCGGGCGGCCGCTGCGCCCGGACGACCGGGCGACGTTGCCACGGGCCGGTGTCCCCGGGGGCCCCAGCACCCGCAATTGACGTACGTCGTGCACTAGCCCGCGGACTAGCCCGCACGGGCCATATTTTTCCCTTGCGACACAACGAAATCGGCGCGTTTCCGGACACTTCGGCGACCATTTGCCGCGGTGCGGCGGACCCCATGCAAACAGCGGACTAACACCGTCTACGACATGCCTATGCTGGCGAGTCACCACGGGCGGGAAGGGCCGCCGAGGGTCTGCGACAGAGGGGGTTGCGGCGTGCTGTCGTTCGTTCTGGGTTCGGGCAGGTGCGGGTCCACGCTGGTCACTGAGCTGGCCGCTCGTCATCCTGACGTCGGCTTCATCTCCAACGTCGACGACAAGTTCGGGCTGCTGAACCTCAAGGGCCGGTGGAACAACGCGCTCTTCAACCGCTCGTCCGAGCGGGACCCGTCGCTGCGGCCGTTCAAGGACCGGCGCCAGGTCATCGAGCCGGGCCGCTTCCGGGTCGCGCCGTCCGAGGGCTGGGAGGTGCTGGAGCGTCAGGTCTCCGCGATGTTCCCCCAGCCGTGTCGTGACCTCGTCGCCGCGGACGCCACGCCCTGGCTGCAGAAGCGCATCGCCGACTTCTTCGACAGCCGCATGGAGGCCCAGGGCAAGCCCGTGTTCGTGCACCACCTGACGGGCTGGCCCCGCTCGGGCCTGCTGAGGACGGTGTACCCGCAGGCCCGGTTCGTGCACGTCGTCAGGGACGGGCGCGCCGTCGCCAACTCGTGGCTCCAGATGGGCTGGTGGGACGGGTACCGGGGACCGGACAGCTGGTACCTCGGCCCGCTCTCCCACGCCGACCGCCAGGAGTGGGAGGAGTCCAACCGCTCGTTCGTGGTCCTCGCCGGGCTCGGCTGGCGGATCCTGATCGACGCCATCGACCAGGCCCGTGCGCTGGTCCCCGAGGACCAGTGGCTCGACGTGCGTCTCGAGGACCTCATGGAGGACCCGCGCGGCAAGACCGCGGAGGTGATCGACTTCCTCGGGCTGGAGTGGACGCCGCAGTACGAGGCCGGCTTCCGCAGGCACACGTTCCAGGCCAGCCGCGGTGTGGCCTGGCAGCGGGACCTCAGCGCCGAGCAGGTCCACATGCTCGAGCGCACCATCGCCAAACCGCTTGCCACCTACGGCTACGAGCTCACCGACTCGGCGCCGGGGCACAACTGAGGGGAGACACCAGTGACACAGGAGATCGTGGCGCCACGCACGCCGGCGTGGGAGCTGCCACTCAACGAGAAGACCTGCCTGATGTACGTCGTCCGGCACGGGACGACGACCATGAACGTCGAGAACCGCTATCGAGGCCGGTGCGACGTCCCGCTCGACGCGCAGGGCTACCAGGACGCCGTGGACGCGGCGCGCCAGCTCTCCAAGGTGGGCCTCAAGGCGGTCTACACCGGTGGCCTGCGCCGGACCATCGCCACGGCGCAGATCATCGCCGACGAGGCGAGGATCCCGGACATCCGCGTGATGCACGGGCTCATCAACGTCGACTACGGGGCGTGGGAGGGCCTGACCGCCCACGAGGCGCAGATGTACGACCCGGAGGCCTTCGAGGCCTACCGCACCTCACCCTCGACGGCGGTCTGTCCCAACGGCGAGCGCCTGCGTGACGCGCAGAAGCGCATGCTGGAAGCGCTGCAGATCATCGCCGCCCGCCACGAGGGAGAGCGCGTCGCGGTGATCTCGCACGCGGTCATGATCCGGCTGGCCGTGGCGGCGCTCGAGGGCACCGATGGCGAGCAGTGGCGCATCCCCGTGGGTCGGGGGTCGTTCACTGCCATGGCCGCCGAAGGCGGTCGACTCTCACTCGTACAGCTGCCGGCCGGCAGCGACGTCGACTGACAACACAGCAGAGGGGATGGGTATGCGACGAACGTGGGGGCGAACGGCCGCAGGAGTGGCCGCCGCGGTGCTCACCGTGGCAGGTCTCGGATGGGGCACCAGCGCGGTGGCCGCCACGCCGGGGGGAACCACGACCGGTGCCACGGCAGAGCTGACGGGCGACCCGGTGGTCATGGTCGCAGGCGACATCGCCTGCGCCCCGGGCTCGAGCCGCGGCCGGAAGTGCCGCGACGACCTGACGGCGGAGAAGCTGGCGGACGCCACGCACGTGCTGACCGTCGGCGACAACCAGTACAACTGCGGACAGCTGAACGCGTACTACAACGCGTACGACAAGACCTGGGGGAAGTACCTCGACAAGACCTACCCCGTCGTCGGTGAGGACGAGTACTCGGGTGGCGGCTGCTCGACGCCCGGCGCCTCCGGCTACTTCACCTACTTCGCCTCCCGGGCCCAGCAGGGCGACTGCACCAAGGCGTGCAAGGGTTGGTACAGCTACGACATCGGGGACAACTGGCACGTGGTGGCCCTGAACACCGCATGTGCCGAACCGGGCGTCGGCGGCTGCAGCGGCAGCAGCCCCCAGGTGAAGTGGCTCAAGCAGGACCTGGCCGACACCAACGCGCGCTGCATCATGGCCGTCATGCACCGGCCCTACTGGTCCAACGGCAACACGGTGCGGAAGTTCAAGCCGATCATCCAGGCCCTCTACGACGGCGGTGCCGACGTGGTGCTGACCGGCAACTCGCACCTGTACGCGCGGTACGCGCAGCAGAACCCGGACAGCAAGGTCGACACCGCCAAGGGGCTGCGGGCCTTCATCGTCGGCACGGGCGGCAAGAGCCACTCCACGCTCGCCAGCCCCAGGCTGCCGAACTTCGAGGCCGGCGACGACAAGACGTTCGGCGTCCTCAGGCTCGACCTCGGCGCAAGCAGCTACGACTGGGAGTACGTCCAGGCCTACCCGGCCTCACCGGTCTTCACCGACAAGGGCACGACCACCTGCCACTGACGGCACGAACCGACAGCGGTCCCGGACCACCGACGTGGTCCGGGACGGCTGTTCGCCGGGGTTCGGGGTCGCCTCACCCCTGCGCGGGGCTCACCGGACGCTCACCCAGAGGTTCGCCGAGTACCCGGTGGTGTTGTAGCGGTCACCGGGGAAGTACCAGCGGTAGCCGACCGTGCCCCGGATCGTCTGGGTGTACGCCCGCGAGGCCTTGCCGGTCGTGCCGGTCTTCACCGAGCTGACGGTGGCCCACCTGCCGCCGTGGTAGCGCTGGAGGTAGACGGTCTTGGAGGAGCGCACCGGCGACGTGGACAGGTAGAACGTCACCGACCGCTTGTAGTAGGTCGACCTGGTCGAGGCGGCCATGGCCGGCCTGGCCCTGACCGTGATGGAACGTGCCGGCGCGGTTGCCGCCGTGACGCCGGCCGCTGAGGCGATGGACGTGCGCAGGGTCCCGGTGAAGTGCACGGTGCCCCGGACGGTGAACATCCCGTAACCGTCGGCGGTGACCGTGCCGACACCGCGAGCCTTCCCGTAGGCGTCGTGGTGCACGACCGAGACCCTGGCACCGGGCATGAGCACCTTGGTGGTGCCGAAGGTCTTGTAGGCGGTCCCGGTCACGGTGGTCGTGCCGGCGCCGGTGAGCGCGGCCGTGGAAGAGCTGACGGCCGGCAGAGCGGTGTAGCTGGCCACCGCGATCGTCCGGGCGGACCCCGAGCTCGAGGCCGGCCACAGGTCGGTGCCGTCGAAGTACGCGGCCACCGTGGTCGCGCGCGTCTGGGCGGGGAGCCGCAGGCTCCAGGTGCCGGTGGAGGCGACCGTCGCGTAGGCGGTGACCGGGGAGAGCCCCGAGGGGGTGTGGACGACGCGGACCCGGGCACCGGCCGTGCCCACCGTCTCACCGGTGGAGGCCGTGACAGCCAGGGTGCCGGTGACCGTCGGGGTCGTGCCGTAGAGCACCGAGGACGGGACCGCCGTGATCGCGGTGGTGGTGGCATAGGTGACGGGGGTGGCCGTGACCGTCACCGTCGCGCTCGTAACCGCCGGGCCCGCGTCGGAGCCCGCGAACGCGGCATACGCCGTGACATCGGCGGTGACGTCGTCGAGCACCAGCGAGAAGGAGCCGTCGGCGTCGGTGACCACCGGGACGACCGACACGGCCTCGCTGCCGGCCCGGGACCAGGTCACCGCCACCTCCTGCCCGCCCGGGTGGCTGGCGGTGCCGTCGGCGCCGGTGACGGTCAGCGTGCCGGACAGGGTGGCACTCGCGCCGGACCACACCGACTCCGGGCCGGTCAGGGCCAGCGCAGAGCCGTGGGTGCCCGTCCCACGGATGCCGGCGAGCACGGTGGCGGTGGCACCGGCGAGGGCGGCGCTGGCCGGTGACGTGATGGTGAACCGCGTCGCCTCGGAGAGCGGCGGCGTCTCGACCTCGAACGTGCCGTCCGCGGCGGTGGTGGCCGTCCCGGTCCAGCCGCCCCCCGCCACGGTGATGGCGGTCGGGCCGGGCGCGGTGGTGCGGCCGGTCACGGGGTCGTAGGCGTACAGGCGGCCGGTCAGGACCGCGGCGGAGCCGGCGTCGACGCTGACCGAGCCGGTGGCGAGCGTGGTCTGCCACGAGGCCACGGTGAGGGTGCCGAGGGACACCGGCGGCAGTCCGGCCACCGCCACGCTGGCCGGTCCCCCGGCGGTCACGCCGGTGAACGAGGCCGTCCACACCCCCGAGGCGTCGGTGCGCACGGTGGTGGTGCTGCCGCCGACGGTGACGGCGACGGCCTGGTCCGGCACCCCGCCCCGCACGCCGGTGACGGTGCCGGAGGCGCTGACGGGGTCGCCGTGGCGGATGGAGGTGGCCGACAGGGCACCGGCGACGCCCGTGGGCGGGCACTCGTCGGTGATGGTGACGACGCCGGTGCGGGTGGCTCCGGAGTACATGGGGTCCACCACCACCGCGGTGACCGTTCCGGGGGCGTTGATGGTCGGGGTGGCTCGCGCGACACCGGTGGCGTCGGTCGTGGCCTGCGCGACCAGGGCGCCGTCCTGGACGAACTGCACCTGCGCGCCGTACACCCCTGCCCCGGTGGCCGTGTCGGTGAGGCGGGCAGCCAGGGCGGGCGACGCGGGCAGGCACGCCGCGGTGCCCTGGCTGCTGAGGGCCAGGGTGGACGGCCGCGCGGCCTGGTCGAACACGAGGCGGAGCGAGCCGGTGGACACCACGCCCTCGGAGTCGGTGACCGTCGCGGTGACCGCTGCCTCGGCCACCGACGGGGAGCAGCGCACCGTCGCCTGGCCGCCCTCGGCGGTGAGCGCGCAGCCGCCGGTGCGGGTGCTCCACGCCGTGGTGTGGGTGCGGCCCACGGGGACCGTCACGGCGGCCGACACCTGGGTCGGCAGGCCGGCGGCCCCGTCGTTGCCCAGGACTGCGACCCGGTTCGTGCCGGCCGTGCCGCCCGTGGCGCCGTTGCCGCCGCCGAGCAGGAACCGGGAGCTCGCGCTGTTCCAGTTCTGGTCCAGGAAGGTGCCGGGGCCGGGGTAGGTGGAGAAGTAGTCGTTGCCGTTGCAGTCGAGCAGGGCCTCGGTGTCGGGCGGGCACACGTTGCGCATCACGGTGCCGGCCCCGTCCTGGTAGCACATCCGGTCCGCGCCATCGGTGCAGTGGCCGTATGCCGTGGCGTTGGGGGCCGTGTTGAGCACCGCACCGAGCATGTGCGAGATCTCGTGCGCCTCGACGGAGTCGCTTAGGCCCCAGCAGCCGGTGTCGATGCGGGCGTGGGATGCCGCGAAGCCGTTGTTCCAGTTGTCCTGAGTGGGCGTGGAGTACCGGCCGCCGAGGTTGCCCTGCGAGTAGACGCTGGCGATGCCGCAGAGGGTGGTGGCATCGGCCCAGACCGCGTACTTGCGGATGTTCGCGTTGTAGCCGGCTGCGACCAGGGCGTCGCGGGTGGGGGTCAGCGAGCCGCTGGCCAGGGCAGTGCCCGGGACGGGCACCTTGACGACCGAGGGCACACAGCCTCCGGCGCCGTCGGGCTCGGTGACCCAGCGGATCTTGCGGTAGCCGCCGGTGAGGGCGGCAGAGCGGTTGTAGACGGTGTCGACGCCGGCCGCCCAGGTCTGGATGCTGGCCTTGAGGGCGGCATACCGGTCTCCCCCAGCGCTCCCCGCCGCCTTGGCCGGGTCGTAGGCGTACATCGCCTGGACCCGGTAGCCGGACGTGCCGTCGCCGTCGCACGTCACGTTGCGCGACCCCGTGGTGGCGGCCGCCTCCAGCGCCTCGGGGGTGGGCACGCCGGCGACCTCGGCAGCGTCGATGGCGGCCTCCGCGGCGCCGTCGCGCGCCACCAGCTCAGCGGTGCCGCGCGCCTTGGTGACGTCGACCCCCGGCGGGGCCACGTCACCGTGGCCGCACGACCACAGCGTGGAGCCCGCGGCCGGCGGGATGCGCTCGAGGCCGCTGGGACAGTCCAGCGGCCCCAGGACGGCGGCCTGCGGACCACTCGCCAGCAACCGGTAGGCGTCGAGCCCGGTGGCCGCCAAGGCCACCGTGCCGATGAGGGCGGTGGCGAGCACGGTGGCGATCATCCGTCGGCGGGAGGTGGCAGGCGGGGTCGTCATGGCCGTGGGCAGTCCTTCGCTGTGGCACGGGGGCCGTCCGGGTGGACATCGGCCGGCGCAAGGCTAGGTGTCGGCGGCGGCGACGAGGGCGCGCCGGGGCGTGGACGGGACCTGCGGCCTGCTCTTTGTGGCCGAACGGATGAGGCACGGGCTCCGAGTGGGCGAGGCCCGCGATCCGACGGGTGACCGGTGGACAGACGGAAGCGGCCCTCACAGTGTCTGTGAGGGCCGCTTTCGGGCTACTGCCTTCAGTAGCGGGGGCAGGATTTGAACCTGCGACCTCCGGGTTATGAGCCCGGCGAGCTACCGAGCTGCTCCACCCCGCGTCGGTAGGACCAACCTTACGCGAGCGGGCCTTTCAGGGGCAAATCCGCCCCCGGACCGGGTCGGGCGCACCCGCCCCCGGCTGCCTCACCTGGTCGTCGTCGGGGTCGGCGTGGCGGTGCCCGTCGGGGTCGGGGTGACCGTGGCCGTGCCGCCCTGCGGAGCGGCCTCGACCGCCCGCTGGATGGCGTCGTCGAGGCGCTTCTGCGCCTCCCCGTAGGCCGCGAAGTCACCGTTCTTGAGCGCCTCCCGGCCGTCGTCGTAGGCGGCCTGGATGTCCTCGAGCGCCTGGGCGAGCGCAGCAGCATCGCTGCCGGTCGGCGGCTTCGTCGGCGTTGGTCCGGACCCGCTGCCGGTGTCGCCGGCCTCGGCGCCGGAGCTGCCCCCGAAGAGCCCGTCGAGGGCGCCGGTGAGGGTGTCGGACCACGCCAGCTTGTCACCGAAGGCCACCACGGTCGCCCGCGACAGCGGGTAGGCGGAGGTCCCGCTGGCACGGACGTAGATCGGCTGCACGTAGAGCAGCCCGCCGCCGACCGGGAGCGTCAGCAGGTTGCCCATCGTGACGCGCGAGCCCTGCTGCCGGCTCTGGTTGAGGAACTGGTTCAGCGTCAGCGTGAACGCCTCGGACGTCACGTTCGAGGAGTTGATGTCGTTCGCGACCTGACCCGGACCCTTGACGGTGGTGTCGCGCGGCAGCTCGAGCAGCCGCAGCTTGCCGTAGCCGGCCTTGCGCGTGCCGTCCTCGGAGCCTGCGTCTGCGTCCACGGCGAGGAAGCCCGAGAGCACCTCGCGGTCACCCGTGGGCTGGAAGGTCGTCGTCAGCGAGAAGCTCGGCGACTGCTGGCCGGGCATGGCGAGCGTCAGGTAGTAGGGCGGCTGGTAGACGGCGGAGGCGGTGTCCTCCCGGGTCGGGTCGTTGGGCACACGCCAGAAGTCCTGGCCGCCGTAGAAGGAGTCCGCGTCGGTCACGTGGTAGCGCGACAGCACCATGCGCTGCACCTTGAACAGGTCCTCCGGGTAGCGCAGGTGCGACATCAGGTCGCCGCTGATCTCGCTCATCGGCCGCACCGTGCCGTCGAAGGCCTTCGACCACGCCTTCAGCACGGGGTCCTGCTCGTCCCAGGTGTAGAGCCGCACGCTGCCGTCGAACGCGTCGACCGTCGCCTTGACGGAGTTGCGGATGTAGTTGATCTGCCCCGTGCTGATGGCCCGGACCGCGCTCGAGGTCTCGGTGACCGAGTCCGACGTGGCGTTGTCGATGTCCTGCAGGCGCGAGTACGGGTAGTCGGCCGAGGTCGTGTAGCCGTCGACGATCCACTGGATCCGGCCGCCGACCACGGCCGGGTAGGGGTTCCCGTCGAGGGTCAGCCAGGGCGCGACCTTCTTGACGCGCTCGAGCGGCTCACGCGTGTAGAGCAGCCGGGAGTCCTCGTTCACCGCGTCGGACAGCAGGAACTTCAGCTCGCGGTACTTGATGGCGTAGGCCGCCTGGCGCATGAACGACCCGATCTCCACGCCGCCGCTGCCGTTGTAGGTGTTGTTCTTCTGACCCGCCGCGCTGCTGTCCGGGTAGTCGAACTCGCGCGGCCGGGTGCCTTCCGAGGCACCGACGATGGAGTAGGTCGGCGATTTCTCGCCGAAGTAGATGCGCGGCTCGAACGTAGGGAGCTTGCCGACCGGCGGGATGTTCTGCTGGTAGAAGACCGGCTGCCCGTCCTCGCCGCGACGGTTGCCGTAGGCCGCCACGAGCCCGAAGCCATGGGTGTAGACCGTGTGGTCGTTGAGCCAGTTGCGCTGGTTCGCGGGCACGCCGGCCAGGTCGAGCTCGCGCACCGCGATGACGGTGTCCTGCTTCTTGCCGTCGATGGTGTAGCGGTCGACGTCCAGGGAGTCAGGGAAGCCGTAGTAGGACTTCACCGCCTGCAGCTGCTGGAACGTCGGCGACACGACGTTGGGGTCGACCAGCCGGATCCCGGGGATGGTGTCGGCGTCGTCGCGCAGCTGGTTCCGCGTCGCCGTGGTGCCGGCCTCGTAGACCTGTGTCTCGACCCCCTCGAGGCCGTAGGCGGCCCGGGTCGCCCTGATGCTGCGGTCGAGGTACTTCGCCTCGTACGTCTTCTCCGACGGCTTGACGCGGAAGTTCTGCATGAGGGCCGGGTAGATCCCGCCGACCACGACCGCGGTCACCGTCAGCAGCGCCACGCCGATGACCGGCAGGCGCCACGAGCGCGTCCAGATGGAGGCGATGAACAGGGCTGCCGTCATCAGCGACGCGACGGCGAGGATCGCCTTGGTGGGCATGACGGCCGTGGCGTCGGTGTACTTGAGGCCGGTCAGCAGGTCCGACTCCTTGGTCACCAGCGAGTAGCGGTCGACCCAGTAGCTGCCGGCGCGGACGACCACGAGGGCGGCGACCAGGACGGCGAGGTGGGTGCGGGCCGCCCGGGTCGTGCGCTCCCCGCGGCCCTGGAGCTGCACCCCGCCGTAGACGTAGTGCGTGAAGGCCGCCGCGATCAGCGCCATGATCAGCATCATCGTCAGGAAGCCCAGCACGAACCTGAGCCAGGGCAGCGTGAAGACGAAGAACGCGATGTCGATGCCGAAGTGCGGGTCCTTCTTCCCGAACGGCACGCTGTTGCGCCACAGGAGGAACGCCTTCCACTGCCCTGCGGCGCCGGTGCCGGCGAGGAACCCGAGGATCACCGGGATGCCGATCGTCGCGACGCGGCGCAGCGGCTCGATGGCCTCGCGGTACTGGTCGAGGTTCTGCTGCTGCGGCGTGACGGGCGCGTAGACCGGCCGGGTCCGGTAGCCGACGACCAGGCTCGAGGCGACCAGGCCCGCGGTGAGGATGAACCCCACCGTGAAGAGCAGGACCTTGGTGGTGACCTCCGTGGTGAAGACGTGGGTGTAGCCGAGGGAGTCGAACCACAGGATGTCGGTCCACAGGCCTGCCGCGAGCGACACCAGCACAGCCAGGGCACCTAGGATCGCGACCGTGGGTCCGAGCGGTCCCCGCTTCCTGCGCAGGCCCAGCGGACCACGTCCGCCCGGACGCCCACCGCCGGGGCGTCCCATGCCCGGGGGCGTGGGCCGACCGCCCTCGTGCGGAGGGCCACCGGCGCCAAACCACTCTGAAGAACTCACGACACGCCCGATCTGCCTGGGGCGGGCACCCGAAGCACCGCCTCATTCAGTGCCAACTTACCGAGTGCTGTCGGGGTTCCCCACAGGGTCTGCGAATACCGGGTCCGGCCCCCGTGCCGTGTGCCGCCGGGCATGGGGCACCATGGCCCCGTGACCTCCCAGCCCCAGCCCGTCGCGGACCCGCTGACCATCGCCGCCCTCGACACCGAGCGCCACGTCGCCGCCTCGGGGTGGGACCAGAACCCCCGGATCTTCGCGCTCGTGCCCACCGCGGACCTGCTCGAGCGCGAGCCGCACCTGCGGGCCGGCCTGAGCGGCCCGGACCTCGCACCCGGCGCCCTGTCGGCGGTCGAGCAGGAGGACCTGCCCCGCACCTCCTCGATGGAGTCGCTGCTGGGCCGGATGTCGTGGCCCGAGACCGTGGTGGGCGTCGCCCTCGCCGTCGAGCGCGTCGTGGTGCCGCCGGAGGCCGAGCGCGACCTGCCCGCCAACCCGGAGCAGGCGGTGGAGGCGCTCGCCGGCCACCCCGACCGGCGTGACGTGCGGCTGCTCGTCGCCGTGACCCGTGACGGGCAGAGCCGCTGCCTGCTGCGCCAGCGCGCCCACGACAGCGACGACCAGGTCGCCATGGGCGAGGACCTCGCCCCCGGCCTGGTGCACGCGCTCAGGGCGACGCTGCAGGACTGAGCCCTGCACGCGGCATACCGGCAGGGCTGCGCGTCAGCGCGTGCAGGTCGGCAGGGCGTCCGCCTGCTTCGCGGCGATGTCCTGCACGGCCTTGCGCGCCTCGTCGAACGTCGAGACCCGCACGACCCGGAGCCCGTCGGGCACGTGGTCGACGACCTCGTCGCAGTTGTCCGCAGGGGCGAGGAACCACTTCGCACCGCCGTCGCGGGCACCCACCAGCTTCTGCCGGATGCCTCCGATCGGCCCGACCGCGCCGGAGGAGTCGATCGTCCCGGTGCCGGCGATGTGCTGCCCGCCGGTCAGGGCTCCGGGCGTGAGGGTGTCGTAGATGCCCAGGGCGAACATGGTGCCCGCCGACGGACCGCCCACGTCGCCGGCGTGGATCTGCACGTCGACCGGGAAGTCGAACTCGCGCCCGAGGAAGACGCCGATCGTCGCGCGCCCGTCGGAGTCGCGGGTCGTGGCCTCCACGTCGACCAGGGAGCCGTCCCGGCGCAGCTGCATCGACACGGTGTCGCCGGGCTCGTGCTTCTGGATCACCGTGCGCACGTCCTCGGAGCTGCGGATCGGCTGGCCGTCGACGGCGACGATCTGGTCGTCCTTCCTCAGCTGGTCGGCCGACGGCGCGTCGTCCGCGACCTTGGCGATGGTCACCCGCTCGGTGACCGGCTTGCCGAGCGCCTTGAGGGCCACCGCGATGGCCTCCTGCTGGGAGCCGACCATCTCGGCGGTGTTCTCCTCCTCGACCTGCTTGCTGGTCAGGCCCTTGGGGAAGATGAGCTCCTCGTCGTAGAGGTCGCTGGTCGGGTCGATCGCGGCCCAGAGCACCTCCCAGGCGTTGACCTTGTCGCCGGGGCCGCCGAGCACGCGCACGGTCGTGAAGTCGAGGGTCCCGCTCGTGGGGAAGGTCTCGGCGCCCTTGACCGTGATCAGCGGCTTGTCCTCGATCGTGCCGAGGGTGTTGGAGATCGGACCCGGCTGCATCACCACGTAGGGCATGCCGACGATCGACAGCACGGCCGCGAGCGCGATGCCGAGGAAGACCCCGGCGAGCGTGTAGACCGAGCGGCGGGACAACCGGTAGGGGTCGGGACCGTCGAGCGCCGGTGCAGGCGGCCCGGACGACGGGGGCGGAGGGCTGGGCATCCGGGTCACGGGAGGCCGACCCACTCGTCGGAGCCGTCGGAGAAGCGCTGGTGCTTCCAGATCGGCACGGTCGACTTGAGGGTGTCGATGAGGTCGCGGCAGGCGGTGAACGCCTCGCCCCGGTGCGGGGCGGCCACGGCGACCACGACTGCGGTGTCGCCCACCTCGAGGTGGCCCGTGCGGTGCACGGCGGCCAGGCGCCCGATGCCGTGCCGGCCACCCACCTCCTCGCACACCCGCCGCAGGGTCTCGACGGCGCTCGGGTGCGCGGAGTAGTCCAGCGCCGCGACGTCACTGCCGTGGTCGTGGTCGCGCACCACGCCGACGAAGAGCGCGATGCCGCCGCACTCGGGGTGCCTCACCGCCGTGAGCACCTCGTCCACCGACAGCCGCTCCTCGCGCACGTCGCACAGCACCACCGTGGTGGGCGGTGCTGCCGCAGCGGCGTCCTCGCCGCTCGTGGCACCCTCGCCGGTCAGCCTGGTCACGATCCACCTCCCCTGCGGCGCCTGCGCCGCATGATCGCCGCCGTGCCCACCATGGCCACTGCGGCGCTGGCGGCGCCGAGCGCCGCGTCCTTGCGGTCGAGCCGTCGGGCGGCCACCGCGTGCGATCCCCGGATCCCGTCGAGCAGGACGCCGAGACACGTTGCATTGTCGTATGCCGGTTCCCAGCCGTGTGCGCGCAGGGTCCCGGAGGACACCACCCACGGGTGGAGCACGAAGGCCAGGTCACTGGCCGGGGTCGGCAACACCCCAACGCGGTGGAGCCGGTCCGCGGTTCCCTGGGCGACGGCGAGGCTCAGCTCGACCCGCCGCATGCCCGTGAGGCGCTCCACCTCGTCCTGGGTCAGCCAACCCTCGCTGCCCACCGTCAGGGCGGGGCCGAGACCGTGGCTGGCGACCACGGCAACCGCCGATCCGAGGTCGTCGACGTGGCAGAACTGCCACACCGGCTCGGCGCCCTTGACGGTGAGCAGCCGCGGGGCCTCGAAGTGACGCGTGATGACCGTGTCGACGCCGTCGCCGACCAGGGCGGCCGGCCGCAGCACCGTGATCCGCAGCCCCGGGTGGACCTCACGCGCCACCGCCACCAGCTGCTCGACGTCCATCAGGTCGCCCACCTGGCCCCCGTCGGCCACCGCCCTCAGCGGCGCGTCGTCGTCGAGGGGCACGGGGTTGTCCGGTCGCGCACCGAAGACCTTCGCGCTGGTGACGACGACCAGGTGGCCCACGCCGGCCGCCGCCGCCGCGGTGATGACCGTCTGCGCCCGCCGCAGGCTGCGGTCCCGGCGGACGGCCCGCCCCTCCGCGAGCTCGCGGGCGAGGTCGTCGCGCGCCGCCACGTAGACCGCGGTGTCGACGTCGTGCAAGGCTGCGGCCAGGGACGGGTCGCCTGGGTCGCCCTGGCGCCACTCGGTGCCGCCCACCTCGGGAGGCTCGGGGCTGACCGCCACCACCGACGCGATGCGGGCGCCGCCGCGCTCGCCCGCACCGCCACGGGCTGCCGCCCCCACGAGCTCGCGCAGCACGGCACGGCCGACGGGCCCCGGCGCGCCGACCACGGCGACGGTGACGGCGCTACGCCGGGAGCGAACCGCGCCCCGGGGGGAACTCACTGTGGCCTCCACGTGGTTGTCTAGTGGAGACACATCCTCGCAGCAGGCCACAGGAGCCGTCGTGCCAGACCAGCCCATCACCCCCGGACCATCCGATCCCGATGACGAGCAGCGGGACCAGCGGGGTGACGACAGGGAGCAGCCCGACCAGCCCGACGCGGGCGACCAGGGCGACGGCAGGCCGCGCTTCGAGCCGCTGCGCCCCAGCTCGCCCGGCCAGTCCGGCACGCCCGGCCCGTCGCGCCCCGCCGGCTTCGGAGCCGGAGCCGGGGCGGCTCCGGGCGAGGGCACCGGCGGCTCCGGGCTCCCGCCGGAGATCGAGGCGATGCTCTCCGGCCTCACCGGAGGTCAGGGCCTCGACCCCGAGATGGCCCGGATGCTGCAGGGCATGGGCATCGAGAACATCGACCCCGCCATGCTCCAGATGATGACCGCGCAGGTGCAGGCGATGTTCTCCGGCTCGAGCGACGAGCCCTTCAACCTCGCCATGGCCACCGACGCCGCGCGCAAGGCCGTGGCCGCCGCCGGTGACCCGTCGGTCTCCGCCTCGGAGGCGGCCAAGGTCGCTCAGGCCGCCTCGGTGGCCGGTCTTTGGCTCGACCAGGTGACCGACTTCGGCCCGCCCGGGATCAGCACCCACGCGTGGAGCCGTTCGGAGTGGGTCGAGGCCACCATGCCCACCTGGCGCAGCCTGGTCGAGCCCGTCGCCGAGGGCGTCGGACGCGCGATCAGCGCGGCCATGCGCGGCCAGCTCGAGCAGCTCGGCGAGGGCGCCCTGCCCGAGGGCGTGCTCCCTGCCGGCATGGACCCCAAGACGCTGCTCGGGCAGGTGGAGCCGATGCTCGCCCGGATGAGCGGCTCGATGTTCGGCCTCCAGGTCGGCCAGGCGGTTGGCGCGCTCGCCCAGGAGATCGTCAGCGGCACCGAGGTCGGGCTCCCCCTGGTCAGCGACCAGGCCGTGGCCCTGCTGCCGGCCAACGTCGCGGCGTTCGCGGAGGGCCTCGAGGTCGACCTCGACCAGGTCCGGATCTACCTCGCCGTGCGCGAGGCCGCCCGGGTGCGGCTGTTCGCCGACGTGCCCTGGCTCGGGCCCCAGCTGCTCGCCGCGGTGCGCGACTACGCACGCGACATCACCATCGACACCGAGCGGATCGAGGCCGGCCTCCAGCAGGTCGACCCCACCAACGCCGAGGCCCTGCAGGCCGCGCTGCAGGACCAGCTCTTCCGACCCGACCCCAGCCCTGCCCAGAAGGCCGCCCTCGGCCGGCTCGAGACCTACCTCGCGCTCGTCGAGGGCTGGGTCGACGTCGTCACCGAGCGCGCCACCCGCGACCACCTGCCGCAGACCGCGGCCCTCGGGGAGGCGGTGCGCCGCCGCCGGGCCACCGGTGGGCCGGCGGAGAAGGTGTTCAGCGGGCTGGTCGGCCTCGAGCTGCGCCCGCGACGCCTGCGCGACGCCGCCAACCTCTTCGCAGCGGTGGAGGCCAAGCACGGTGCCGCCGCCCGCGACGCCGCCTGGGGCCACCCCGACGTGGCACCGACCGCAGCCGACCTCGACGACCCGCTCGGCTACGTCGAGCGCGTCGGGTCCCCCACCGGCAGCGACCTCGATGCCGCCCTCGACGAGCTGCTGCGCGAGGACGGGACCGGCGGCGAGGGCGGCACCGGCGGGGACGGCCGGTGACGGCTGCCTCGACGGGTGCCCCCACGGCATACCTCGCGCTGCGCGAGGACGCGCGCGCCGTGCTGCGCTCGTGGGACGCCCCGGACGCGCAGCAGGACGCGCTGCGCGTCGAGCTGCTCGAGCACCTCGACGTGCACGAGGACGCCATGTGGAAGCAGGGACCGCCCGCCCACCTGACCGCGAGCGCTCTGGTGCTCAACCCCAGCCTCGACAAGGTGCTGCTCACCCTGCACGCCAAGGCAGGCCTGTGGCTGCAGTTCGGCGGCCACTTCGAGCCGCAGGACACCTCGGTGCTGGCAGCGGCCACGCGCGAAGCCCGCGAGGAGTCCGGGATCGCCGCCCTGGAACTGGTCCCGGCGCTGGTGCACGTCGACCGGCACCGCCTCATCGCGTCGGGGTTCGGGCGCTGCCGCGAGCACCTCGACCTGCGGTATGCCGGCGTGGCCACCGACGAGGCCGGGTTCGCCGTCAGCGAGGAGTCGCTCGACGTGCGCTGGTGGGACGTGGACGACCTGCCCGCAGACAGCGGCGAGGAGATCCTGCCCCTGGCCCGAGCCGCGCGCCGGCTACTCGGCTGAGCCCGGCGGCGGGTCGACCTCGAGCGCGGCGACGCCGTCCTGCCCCCTGGCCTCCTCGGGCTCCCCGCCGGAGCCGGCCTGCGCCAGGTCGAGCTGGGCCGCGGCAGCGACGCCCTCGAGGTAGCCCCGGGCCCGCTCCGTGCGGGGGAAGCCGCCGACGAGCGACCAGAAGTCCTTGCCGTGCCCGGGCACGATCAGGTGGGCGAGCTCGTGCAGCACGACGTAGTCGAGGACGTAGCCGGGCATGCCGCGTACCCGCGTGGAGATGCGGATGCTGCCGTCGGCCGGGGTGCACGACCCCCACCGGGACTGCTGGTTGTCGACCCACCGGATGCTGGCCGGCTTGGCGAGCCCGCCGAGGTGTCGCCGGGAGAGCTCCTCGGCGCGGGCGGTCAGCTCCGCGTCGCTGGGGCTGCGACGGCGGTCACCGGCGTCGAGCCGGTGGACCATCGTCGACACCCACTGGCGTTCCTCGGCCTTGGTGAAGCGGGCAGGGATCAGCACGACGGTGCGCCCGTCCTCGCGGTAGGCGCTCACCGTGCGACGGCGCCGGCGACTGCGCCGGACCTCGACCTCGGGCGTGTCCACTCCCCGAACATAGGCCACCGATGCCCGCTGACCTAGGTTTTTGCGGCCAACCCCACACCGGGTCGGGGTATCTGCGAGGGTCATGATGCGCGCGAATACCCCGAACGGGGAAGCAGGTCAGCGGCCGTGGAAGACCGGCGCACGCTTCTGCGCGGCGGCCGCGATGCCCTCGTGCAGGTCCTCGCTCGCCAGCGTGACGGCTTGCGCGAGGGCCTCCCACTCCAGCGCCCGCTCGAAGGTGGCGTGGCCGCCGTCGCGCACCGCCTGCAGCGTCAGCCGGGTCGCGATCGGGGCGGCCGCGGCGATCCGGTCGGCCGCCTCGAGGGCGTGGCCGAGCACCTCCTCGGCCGGCGCCGCCAGCGAGACCAGCCCCAGGCCGACAGCCTCCTGACCTGTGACGATGCGACCGGTGAGCAGCAGGTCGCGGGCCACGGCGTGACCGGCGACGTCGGGCAGCGACCAGGTCGTCGCCATGCCGGGGTGCAGCCCCAGGGAGGTGAACGGCACCCCCAGCCTGGCGTCATCGGCGGCATACCGGATGTCCATGGCGAGGGCGAGCGCGAAGCCGGCCCCGATGGCGTGGCCGTTGAGGGCCGCGATGGTCGGCACCTCGAGCTGCTTGACCGTCAGCCATGAGCGGTAGAACGCCAGCATGCGTTCGCGCAGGTCGACGACGGGTGCGTCGGGCTCGGAGACGATCCACGACAGGTCGCCGCCGGCGTTGAACGCCGAGCCCTCGCCGGTGACGACCACGGCGGCCAGCCCGGGGTCCTCGCGGAGCAGCCCCACGAGCCGGACCCACGACCGGGTCATCGCCGTGCTCATCGAGTTGCGGCGCTCGGGCAGGTCGAAGGTGACGACGGCGATCCGTCGGCCGGAGGCCTCCCGCGCCTCCACCCGCAGGTCCTCGAAGGGGCTGGTCCACCACTGCGCCGGCGATTCGGGGGTCATGGGCGAGAGCCTAGGGGGGTCCCGCTGAGCACGGCCGACACGCCCCGGTACGCGATTTTGTGCTCAGCATGGTCTACGGTTGCCGAAGTCCAGCACCGCAACCGTGCGGTGATATCGACAAGGAGACAGACGCGATGGCTGACGAGACCTACAAGGGCGAGTTCTACTGCGTGAAGTGCAAGGAGAAGCGCGAGGCCGAGGGCAAGGTCGTCGAGACCAACGGCCGCCGCATGGCCAAGGGTGTGTGCCCCGTCTGCGGCACCAACCTCAACCGCATTCTCGGCAAGGCCTGAGGCACAGCCTCACCCAGCTAGCCAACGCGCGAGGGGCGGGACGTCCGGCTTCGGCCGGGTCCCGCCCCTCTCGCGTGCCCGGCGGGCGCTGCGGCGGTGGGGGGCCCTGTGGACGACGCCGCTGCGGCTCCCCCGCGCTGTGCCAGATTGGGCGTTCCACCCCACCAGCCCGGCCCGCGAGGAGGCGGTCGATGGTCGCCCGGCCCCGCCTGAAGGCGCAGTTCCGCCCCTTGCGGCGTGGTGCCGGGCAGGTGCAGCTCGGGCTCGACCCCGCCGTCGGGGTGGTGCTCGAGGGGCTCGCCGACGACGAGATCTGCCTGCTCGAGCGGCTCGACGGCAGCCTCGACGAGCCCGGCGCCACCGCCTGGGCGGCCGAGCGCGGCATCCCGTCCGAACGGGTGGCCGCCATCCTGCACACCCTGCGCAGCCACGCCCTCACGGTGGAGTCGCCGGCGCACCGGCTCGACCTCGCCAGCCTGCCCTCGCCGCTGCGCGCCACCCTGCGCCCGGACGCCGAGGCCCTCGCCTGCGCCTACCGCAACCGCGACGACGGGTATGCCGTGCTCGGCCGCCGCACGCGCCGCCGGGTCCTGGTGGTGGGCGCCGGCAGCCTGCCGGCCCTGCTCGCGCAGGCGCTGCGGCAGGCCGGGGTGGGCCTGGTCACGAGCGGGCGGTACGCGGCCGACGCGCCAACCGGGGCACCGCCCGACGTCGTGGTGCTCGTCGCCGTCGGCGCGCTGGCTGCTGACGCGGCAAACGCCTGGGTGCGCGCCCGCGTGCCGCACCTGCCGGTGGTGCTGCACGGCACCAGCGCCGAGGTCGGCCCCTTGGTCGTGCCCGGCACCGGGCCGTGCCTGCGCTGCCTCGACCTCACCCGGGCCGACCACGACCCCGCCTGGCCCGCCGTGCTGGCCCAGCTGACCCCGGCCGCGGTGGGCCCGCCGGCGGAGGTCTCGGGCGAGACCTCGCTGGTCTTCGCCACGGCGGGCCTGGCGGCCATGACGGTGCTGGCCGCGCTCGACGGCCACGAGAGCGCCCCCGGCACCTCCGTCCGGATCGGCCTGTCGGTCCCCCGCCTGAGCGAGCGGGTCTGGGCACCGCACCCGCAGTGCGGCTGCCCCGCCGGTGACGCCCCGGCTGGGGCGGGTGGGGCAAAGCCCGAGCCGGAGCGCCGATCCTCCGGTGCGTCAGCGACAATGGCGGGGTGAGTGACCTTCCGCGCAAAGCGGTCAGCCGCACCGCCCGCCTCGCCAGCCTCCCGCTGGGGTTCGCCGGGCGGACCGCTGTGGGGCTCGGCAAGCGCGTCGGTGGCAAGCCCGCGGAGGCGGTGGCCGCCGAGCTGCAGGCCCGCACAGCCGAGCAGCTGTTCAAGGTCCTCGGCGAGCTCAAGGGCGGCGCCATGAAGTTCGGCCAGGCACTGTCCGTCATGGAGGCGGCCATGCCCGAGGAGATCGCCGGGCCCTACCGGGCGACCCTCACCAAGCTGCAGGAGGCCGCCCCGCCCATGCCCGCCGCCACCGTGCACCGGGTGCTGGCGGAGGAGCTCGGGCCACGCTGGCGCACCGCGAAGTTCCAGTCCTTCGACGACACCCCCGCGGCGGCCGCCTCCATCGGGCAGGTGCACCGGGCGGTCTGGCGCGACGGGCGGCCGGTGGCCGTGAAGATCCAGTACCCCGGGGCGGCGGAGGCCCTCGTCAGCGACCTGAACCAGCTGGCCCGGGTGGCCCGGGTGGCCGGTGGCTGGATCCCCGGCATCGACATCAAGCCGATCACCGACGAGCTCAAGTCGCGGATGCGCGAGGAGCTCGACTACAACCTCGAGGCGGCCAGCCAGCGGCGCTTCGCCAAGGTGTTCCGCGACGACCCGCACTTCGTGGTGCCCGACGTGCTGGTGAACAGCGAGCACGTCATCGTCTCGGAGTGGCTCGACGGCACCCCGCTGTCGCAGATCGTGGCCTCCGGCACCCGAGAGCAGCGCAACGAGGCCTCCCGGCTCTACCTGGAGTTCCTCATGGTCGGCCCGCACCGTGCAGGCCTGCTGCACGCCGACCCGCACCCGGGCAACTTCCGGCTCACGCCCGACGGCCGGCTCGGCGTCATCGACTTCGGGGCCGTCAACCGGCTCCCCGGCGGCCTGCCCTCGGCGATGGGAGAGCTCATCTCCGACGCGCTCGAGGGCGACGCGCTCGCGCTCGCCGACGGCCTGCGCCGCGAGGGCTTCATCAAGCCGGCGATGCAGGTCGACCCGCACGAGGTGCTGACCTACCTCGACCCGCTCATCGAGCCGATGCGCCACGAGGAGTTCGAGTTCAGCCGGGCCTGGCTGCGCGGCATGGCCCAGCACATCAACGACGTGCGCCAGCCCGAGTTCCTCACCGGGATGAAGCTGAACCTGCCGCCGTCCTACCTGCTGATCCACCGGGTCTGGCTCGGCGGCATCGGCGTCCTGTGCCAGCTCGACGGCGTGGTCCCTGCGCGCGCGATCATCATCGAGCACATGCCGGGCATGCGGCTGCGCCACCTGCCGCCCGCCACCGACTGATCACCACCACGACGAGTCGAGCTTGCCCTCGATGCTGCGCAGGTGCTGCCGGCTGCACCGGTCGCAGGTCCAGACGTCGCGGCCGTTCTCCGCCCCTCGGGTCCAGGTGAGCCGGGCCAGCGCCTCGTCCCCGGGGGTCGCGCCACAGGTGGTGCACACCACGGGGCCCGCCTGCCCCACCGCGGCCGGCGTCTCGGCGGGGTCCGGTCCCCCCGGCATACCCCTCAGCCCTTCTTCGGGCCGGACGCCTTGGCCGCCGCCTTGGCGGCCTGCTTGAACTCCCGCACCTTCTGCAGCGACGCCGGGTCGACGACGTCGGCGACGGAACGGTAGGAGCCGTCCTCGGCGTAGGGGCCGATCGCCTCCTGCCAACCGGCCGGCCGGACCCCGAGCTGCTTGCCGAGGAGGGCGGCGAAGATGCGCGCCTTCTGGTCGCCGAACCCGGGCAGCGCCTTGAGCCTGGCCAGCAGGTCGGCGCCGTCAGCCGCCTCCGTCCACAGGGTCTCGGCCCGGCCGTCGTAGTCGTCGCGCACCACGGCGGCGAGCGCCTGGATGCGCCCGGCCATGGAGCGGCCGTAGCGGTGGATCGCCGGGGGCGTCGCGCACAGGTCGGCGAAGGCCTCCGGCTCGGCCTCGGCGATGCGCGCCGGGTCGAGCGTGCCGAACCGGTCGAGCACCTTGGCGGGGCCACGGAAGGCGTGCTCCATCGGGTACTGCTGGTCGAGCAGCATCCCCACCAGGAGGGCGAACGGGTCGCTGCTCAGCACCTCGTCTGCGTGCTCGTCCTGGGCGATGCGGATGGTGGGCTGGGCGGTGGCCATGGCGGCAGCGTAGCCAGCGGCGCGCGGCGGCCGGTACCCGTGCGTGGGTCAGTGCAGGTAGACGAACCCCGGTCCCTCGTCGCGGTAGGGGATGCCGAGCGCGTCGAGCGCCGGGGCCCACGAGCCGGTCACGGTCTGGTCGGCGCCCTCGAACCCGTGGTCGGCGGTCAGCAGGAACGTCACCTCGTCGGTGACCCCCAGGGCGTCGAGGTGGTCGAGGAACGCCACCAGCCGCCGGTCGGCCTGCCGGAAGGCGTCACGCGCCATGTCGGAGCGCGGACCCGCCCCGTGGTGGCCGGCGTCGGTGACGACGTTGGCCCACCAGGTGAGCACCGGCGCGGTGGCCGGGTCGGCCCACAGCTGCAGCATCTGCTGCAGGCCGAGGTCGTCGACCTGGACCCCCCAGCGGAAGTAGCCGTCGTCGAGGTACGCCGGGTCGCCCAGGAACGGCGAGGTGTGCGGGTCGGGCAGCTGGTCACCGAGCCCGCCTGCGCCCCGGCTGTTGCCGCTGGCCCGGATGAGCTGCATCGTCGCGTAGTCGGCGCCGCGGTCGATGGCCTCGTCGACGCTGGCCGTGCGCGGGCCCTGCCGCGGCGGCACGTGGTCGTTCACCATCTCGAAGACGGTGCGGGCCTCGGGGTGCAGCCACTCGGCGCTGCGGTGCCACGTCGCCTCGTCGTTGGGCACGACGCGCTCGCCGGTGGCCCGGTCGAAGTAGACGTTGCCCAGCACGCCGTGCCGCCCCGGCCCCAGTCCGGTGAGGATCGAGGTGTGGTTGGTCAGCGTGACGCTGGGGAACTCCGCCACCGCACCGCCGCGCAGGGCCACTCCGCGCTCGATGAGCCGGGCCACGCCCGGCAGCTCGCCCTTCTCGGCGAGGTGCAGCAGGTCGCTGCAGTGGGCGCCGTCCCACAGGATGCCGACGACCCGGCGCGGCTGCCCTTCGGGCAGTGGTTCGAGGTATGCCGTGAGCGGGCTGCCGTCGAGCGGGTCCCCTTCTCCGTCAACGAGGTCGGAGTCTGGCACGCCGGCCAGGTGGGCCAGGGTGGGCCCGACGTCGACCAGCCGCGCGTGCTCGTCGACCGGCCCACGGCGGGTGACCCGCGCCCCCGAGAGGATGAGCGGCGCCCGGGACTGGATGACGTCGAGGGAGCCGTGCTCGCCGTGGTGCCCGCCCTCATCGGGGAAGAAGTGGCGCGGGGTGTGCACGACTGCGACGTCGGGGCTGCGCTCGGGGTGGGCGAACAGCGAGAGGATGCGCTCGGCGGCATAGGGGTAGGCGTTGTCGGTGGACACCCGCGGCCCCTCGCCGTCGATCTCCCGCTCGTACGGCAGGAACGCCATCGGGTCCTCGCTGGCGATCGGGTCGGTGCCCTCGAGCACCTCGTGCCGACCACCGGGGTGCAGCCTCACCCGGCCGAGGTGGTTGGCGGCGTGTGCCACGCGGCTGCCGTCACCCGCGGTCTCCACCCACAGCACGAGGTCGACCATGGCGGCGAGGTCGGGGGCGCACAGCGCGGCGATGACGGCATCACGGGACATGGCCCAACCCTAGGGGCGCCCCTTGCCGCACAACGGCGAACCCACCCGGACTCGGCGTCCGGGTGGGTTCGCGTGGTGGTGCGTCACCTCATCGGGCCAGCATGCGCGGCAGCTGGAGCATCAGCTCCTGCTGGGCGCGCCGCTGGAGCTGGCGCTCGAACTCGCGCTGGCGGCGCCTGCGATGGGCTCGGGCGAGGTCCGCGTGCAAGGACTGGAACATGGTGGATCTCCTGGTGAGGACAAGACTGAAGACATCTGGTGGGTGGGTGCGGCCCGCGGGCTCGGCGGCAACGGCCGAGCCCACGAGCGCACCGGAGGTGTGGAGGGCGGCGGTGGTCGTCATCAGGCAGCCACCGGGTTCTTGCGCGGGCGGCCACGGGGACGCTTGCGGGCGACGATCGCCCCCTGGATGAAGAGCTCACCGCCCCAGACGCCCCACGGCTCGGCGCGGTCGATGGCTCCCGCCAGGCACGCGGCGCGGGCCGGGCACGTGCCGCAGAGCGCCTTGGCGAACTCGACCCCCTCCGGGCTCTCGGCGAACCACATCTCGGCGTCGTTCTCCTGACACGGGATGCCGGCGCCGGCCACAGCGGCCTGCTCGTTCAGGTCGTGGAGTGCGCTCAACTGCATCGGGTGTCACCTCCCCTTTTCGTCCCCGTCACGGTGGTGACGGCCTCTCGGCTGCTGGTCAGGTCTCCGAACCCCTGGTGGAGGGCCTTCGACCGGTACTGATCGGTGCTGTCCTGCTCATTCATCGGTGGTGCTGCCATCTGGTGCTGGTCTGCCTTTGCTGGTGTGGTCCGAGGCAAACCCGTCTGCTGGGACAAACAGAAAGGCCGCGGATCCCGGATGTCGGGTTCCGCGGCCTTTGGAGAGACCTGGGGCTTTCGCCTAGACAGGTGGCTCTCCGGTGCGGAGGTGGACGACATCCATGTGGTCGAGAACGGTGGTCTTGGGGGCGGTGGCGCCGAAGCGGCGACCGGCGTAGAAGGCCGGGCGCACCTTGACGGCGAACACGCCACGGGCATCGGAGGCGACGCCGGACACAGTGGTCCCCTGGATCCAGACACGAGTGTCCGCGAGGCGGATCGGGTTGGCCTGCGGGCAGACGGAAAGGACGCTGGAGATCTGCGTCGTCGTCGTCATGGTGATGCTCTCCATCAGGGCCATCCCTCCTTCTGTTTCTCGCGGTCCCCAGCCGGCCGGCGGGCCGCTGGGCTTGACGTTCGAAAAGAGTAGCGGCTGGCGAGAAGGGCCAGCAACGTATTTATCGGGTTTCCTGCCAAGAATTTGCAGGACTTCCTTTCAGCCCCCGGATTCCCTTGCGGCAGAGGCGCTTTCGAAGACCTCGACGGCGTCGGACCCACCGAGGATGGCCAGGACCTGCGCGCCGTAGAGGCCGAGCTTGCGTGCGCCCACACCGGCAATGCGTGACAGATCGGACTCGTCGGCCGGCTCCGCCTCGGCAATGGCGGTCAGCGTCGCGTCCGTGAAGACGACGTAGGCCGGCACGCTCGCCGCGCGCGCGGTGGCCAGCCGCCACTCGCGCAGGCGCTCGAAGGTCGCCTCGTCGTAGCTCGGCGGGCACTCGTCGCACCGGCCGGTCTTGCGCTGGGCCGCAGTGGCCAGCTCGGCGCCACAGCCGCGGCACTTCGCCGGCAGGGACGGCTTGAGGGAGGCTCCCCGCGAGCCTGCGGCACGGGCCGCCTTGCGGGGCGCCCGCGCACCGTCGCCGAGGATGCTCGCCGTGCCGTCGAGGAAGCGCGAGGGCCGCCGCGTGGCCCGCGCGCCGGGGGTGCGGGCCCCGGCCCACGACAGGCGCAGCTCGCGGCGGGCGCGGGTCATGCCGACGTACATCAGGCGACGCTCCTCCTCGATCGCCTCCGCGGTGTCGGCCATGGTGATCGGCAGGAAGCCGTCGGAGACCCCGGCGAGGAAGACGGTGTCCCACTCCAGGCCCTTGGCGGCGTGCAGCGACGCCAGCGTCACGCCCTGCACGGTGGGCGCGTGCTGGGCGGCGGCCCGCTCGTCGAGCTCGCGCACGAACTGGGACAGCCGCGCGTCGGGACTGGTCGCGACGAGCTCGTCGGCGAGCGCGGCGAGCGCCGCCAGCGACTCCCAGCGCTCACGGGTCGCTCCTCCGCTCGAGGGGGCTTCGCGCGTCCACCCAGCGCCGACGAGGATGTCGCGCACGAGGTCGGTCAGGGGCTGGCTGCCGTCGTCGGAGCGGGCCCCGCCGCGCATCAGCAGGATGGCGTCGCGCACCTCCTTGCGGGCGAAGAAGCGCTCACCACCCCGCACGAGGTAGGGGATGTCGCGCTCGGCCAGCGCCGACTCGAAGGCCTCGGACTGCCCGTTGGTGCGGAAGAGGATCGCCATGTCGGCGGGCGAGGCGCCGGCAGCCACCCGCTCGGCGATCTCCCCCGCAATGGCCGCGGCCTCGGCCGGGTCGTCGGGGTGGGAGCTGAGCACGGGCTGCGGCCCTGGCTCGCCCTGGGCCTCGAGCTGGACGCTGTGGCTGCGCGCCTGGCCTCCGGGGCCGCGGACCACGAGGTTGGCCAGCGAGACGATCTGGGGCGTGGACCGGTAGTTGCGCACGAGCCGCACCACCTTGGCCCGGGGGTGCTTCTGCGTGAACCCGAGCAGGTGCCGAGGGCTGGCGCCCGTGAAGGAGTAGATGGTCTGGGCGGGGTCGCCCACCACGCAGACGTCGTCGCGCTCGCCCACCCACAGGTCGAGCAGGCGCTGCTGGAGGGCGTTGACGTCCTGGTACTCGTCGACGACGAAGTGGCGGTACTGCTGGCGCACCGTGCGCGCGATGTCGTCGTGCTCGGCGAGGATGCCCACCGTCACCAGCAGCACGTCCTCGAAGTCGATGACGCCCCGGTCGGCCTTGACCCCCTCGTAGACCTCGAGGAGTCGAGCCATCCCCGTCGCGTCGATGCCCGGTGGCTCCCGACGCGCGGCGGTGGCGGCCGCGGCATACGTCTCGGGGGTGAGCATGTTGACCTTGGCCCACTCCACCTCGGCGGCGAGGTCACGGATGCCGGTGCGGTCGAACTGCAGCCGCAGCGACGCCGCGGCCTGCGCCACGGCGGGCGCCTTGTGGCTCATCACCTCCGGCGCCGCTCCGCCGACGGCCTGGGGCCAGAAGTAGTGGAGCTGGCGAAGCGCAGCGGCGTGGAAGGTACGGGCCTGAACGCCGCCGACGCCGAGGTCGCGCAGCCGGGTGCGCATCTCACCGGCCGCACGCGCCGTGAAGGTCACAGCCAGCACCCGCTGCGGCTGGTAGGCGCCGGCGAGGACGCCGTAGGCGATGCGGTGGGTGATCGCCCTGGTCTTGCCGGTGCCTGCCCCGGCGAGCACGCACATCGGCCCCAGCGGGCTCGCCGCCACCTCGCGCTGCTCGGGGTCGAGCGCGGCCAGGACGGCGTCGGCGGTGGGATGGGTGGGGAGGGCAGGGCTGGTCGTCGACATCGCAGGTGAGTCTCTCAGACCTCCCCGACGGAGCTCGATCGGGAAGTTTTGAGAGGATTGCGGCGTTGAACCGCCTGTTAATTGACCCCTCAACGAGAGTTGGCCCATGACCATCGAGGCTCCCGCTGCCGGCACCGTCACCATGTTCACCACGTCGTGGTGCGGCTACTGCGTACGGCTCAAGTCCCAGATGAACCGGGAGGGCATCGACTTCACCGAGGTGAACATCGAGGAGCACCCGCAGAGCGCGGAGTTCGTCATGAAGGTCAACGGCGGCAACCAGACCGTCCCGACCCTGCTCTTCCCCGACGGCTCGGCGGCCACCAACCCCTCGATCAACGAGGTCAAGGCGCGCCTGAGCTGAGCCCTCAGGGGCGGCCCGGCACCTCCTGCCCCAGCCAGTGCTCGATGAGGCTGCGGGCGATCGACAGCCGCGGCGGGATGCCCGTGCCGCCCTCGGCCAGCTCGGCCAGCAGCTCCTCGCGGGTGACCCACCGGGCCTCGGCGATCTCGCCCGCCTGCAGTGTCAGGTCGGTGTCGAGGGCCCGGGCGGTGAACCCCAGCATCAGCGAGGAGGGGAACGGCCACGGCTGGTTGCCGAGGAAGCGCACGTCGGCCACCCGCACCCCCACCTCCTCGAGCACCTCCCTGGCCACCGCGGCCTCCAGGCTCTCCCCCGGCTCCACGAAGCCGGCCAGCACCGAGTAGCGCCGCTCCGCCCACTGCGGCCCGCGAGCCAGCAGCAGCCGGCCGGCGTCGTCGACCACCGACATGATCACCGCCGGGTCGGTGCGCGGGTAGTGCTCGCTGCCGTCGGCCGGGCAGCGGCGCAGCCAGCCGCCCTGCTCCGGCACGGTCGGGGTGCCGCAGCGCGGGCAGTGCCCGTGGGTCCGGTGCCAGTTGAGCAGCCCGAGCGCGGTCGTCATCAGTCCGGCGTCACGAGCGTCGAGGTCGACCCCGACCTGCCGCAGGGTGCGCAGGTCGCGCGCATCGGCGTTGTCGGCCGCGGTCTCGTCCACTGCGAGGTATGCCGTGCCGTCACCGTCCTCGCCGAGGAAGACCGCGAGCGCGTTGCGGTCCGCCGGGAGCGGACCCCGCAGGGCCAGGGCCGGCCGGCCGTCCTGCTGGCAGACCTCGGCCGAGCCGTCGACCACTGCGAGCACCCGGGTGGCCGGGTCGTCCAGGAGGCCCGCCACCAGCTGCGGGTCGTCGCGGCGGTGGGCCGCGCGGTCGAGCGCGGTCCGGGCGAGGGACAGATTCGTGAGAGTTTCGGGGGGTCGGCCCACAGGTCCAACCCTAGGGCCGGTCCCCGGCATACGGTGGGCGCGTGGATCGCAGCCCCCTCTACCTCGCCGCCCTGGCCAGCGCTGCCGTGCCGGGCCTCGACCCGGCGAGCGTCGAGGCCCTGCCGAGCGAGCCGGGCCAGCTCTTCGACGTGGCCTTCGTGCAGGACACCCAGCACCGGCGGTGGGTCGTGCGGGCGCCACGCACCCAGGCAGCCGGGGCGCAGATGGACGTCACGGTGGCGCTGCTGGGACTCCTGGCCCGCCGCCTGCCGTTCGCGGTCCCCACACCGAAGGGGTTCGCCCAGCTGAAGGAGGGCGGGCGCGCCGCCGTCTACCCCTACCTGGCCGGACAGAACATCAGCTTCGCGGCGCTGCCGCCCGGCCCCGGCCTGGCCGCTGAGCTCGGCCGCACCATCGCGGCGCTGCACAACGCAGACCACCAGCTCTTCGACGAGGCGGGCCTCCCGGCCTACGACCCCGACACCTACCGCACCCGCCGGCTCGCCGAGCTCGACCGGGCCGCGGCCACCGGCCACGTGCCCACCGCGCTGCTCGGCCGGTGGGAGCGTGCCCTCGAGGACGTCTCGCTGTGGCGGTTCGCCCCGACTCCGACCCATGGCGACCTCACGGGCGACCAGGTGCTCGCGGTCTTCGACGACGAGGGCGACGTCTCCACGGGACGCATCCGGGCGTTCACCGGCTGGGAGGACGCCAAGGTGGCCGACCCCGCCGACGACTTCGCCTCCCTCGTGTGGCAAGCCTCCCCGGAGGCCTTCGAGACGGTGCTCGAGGCCTACGCGCACGCGCGGGTCGAGCGGCCCGACAAGAACCTCGAGCAGCGGGCCCGCCTGGCCGCCGAGATGCGCGTCGTCACCGACCTCATGGGGGCGGTGGCCTCCGACGACCGCAGGCTCATCGACCGCCACGCGGCGGCCCTGCGGCGGCTCGACGACCGCGTGCACGCCGAGGCGGAGGCGGCCGATGACTACCGCCACGCCGCCGAGGTGCGCCCGGCCCGCACCGGTCCGCTGCTGGTGCCGCCGCACTTCGACCTCGGCGACGACGACCACGAGGACGACGTCGACCACGACGTCGCGGTGATGTTCGCCAGGACCGCCTCCGACGAGGACGCGCCACCGGAGGGGGCCGACCCCACCGACCCCGCCGACGCCGAGGGGTCCCGGCGTGAGGTCGAGTTCGAGGAGCCCGGCCCGCAGTTCGAACCCGGCTACGACCCCCGGCCCTGAGGCCGGTCAGCTCGGGATGCCGCCGAGCACCTCGGCCAGGCCCGCCTCGTCGGGAAGGTCGGGCCAGACGGTCTCGCCACTGACGGCGTAGTAGAACGCGGCGTCCACCTGCTCGAGGTCCAGGCCGCGCAGTCGGGCGAACGCCACCCGGTAGGCGGCCAGCTGGAGCGCCCGGGTCCGGGCGGCCTCACCGGTCGGCTTGGCACCGGTCTTCCAGTCGACGATGGTGAACCCGCCGTCGGGCCGGCGGAAGACCGCGTCGATGCGCCCACGCACCGCCATCGCGTCGATGACGGTCTCGACGGCGATCTCGATCTCCACCGGGGCGCGGCCGGCCCACTCGCTGGCGAGGAAGTGCTCCTTCATGGCGGGGAGCTCCGCGTCGTCGCCCGGGTCCTCGTCGGCGCTGCCGGGGAGCTCGAGCAGGTCGACCATGGCCGCCCGGGCGTAGTGCTGCTCCACCCAGGCGTGGAAGGCGGTGCCCCGGCGGGCGGCGAGCGCCGGCGGCTGCGGCATCGGCCTGCGCAGCGAGGTGGCGAAGGCGCCGGCGTCCTGTGCGAGCGCCACCAGCGCCGACGTCGAGAGGTGGCGCGGCACGGCGACAACCTGTTCACGGCGCTGGGTCAGCCGTGCGCGCTCGGCGAGCAGCAGCTCGAGCTCCTCGAGGATCGGCACCTCCTCACCGGGGATCGGCAGGGGGGCCTGGCCGTCGATGCCGCGCGGCTCGCTGCGGGTGGGGACGGCCGTCTCCACGGCCGACCTGACGGCCGCCGCCGCGCGCACGAGGTCCTCGGCCCGCTCGGGGCTGGCCGGCCACTGCACCGCGAGGGCCTCGGCGTCACGGGGGTTCTGGCAGGTCTCGGGCTTCTCCGGGTCGGGCATCTCGACCCACACCTGCCGCTCGACGGGCAGCCCGGGCGTCTCGACCACCTCGGTGAGGAAGCGTGAGGTCACCCTCGGAGTGCCGGGGCCGGCCCAGACCGGGGCGGTCAGCAGCATCTCGCCGCGTGCGCGGGTGAGGGCGACGTAGGCGAGCCGGCGCTCCTCGACGACTCCGTGCTCTCCCCCGGCCTGGATGAACGCGTTGGCCTTGGCCTCGACGTCGGTCCAGTCCTCGGCGCTGCGCCACTCCCACACCGGCAGGCCGTCGCGGTCGCCGCGCAGGTCGTAGGGCACGCCCGACAGCCCCCCGCACCAGCCGCGGTCCTTGGGGGCGGCCACGACCCACTCGGCGCCGTCGTGGGTCGACTTGGCGTAGTTGAGCGCCGGGAAGGACCCCTCGACCAGGCCGGGCACCGCCACGGCGTCCCACTCCAGCCCCTTGGCGGCGTGCACCGTGAGGATCTGCACCGCGTCGGGCGAGGCCTCGATGTAGCCCTTGTCGAGGCCGCGCTCCTCCTTCAGGGCCGCCTCCAGCCAGCTGAGGAAGCCCGCGAGGTTGGGCCGGTCGGCGCTGGCGGTGAAGCCGGCCGCGACGTCGGCGAAGGCGTCGAGGTGGGCCCGGGCCGCCGCAGGGCTGTAGCCGGGTCGGGACAGCACCTCGATGTCGAGGCCCAGCGCCCGCTCGGCCTCCCCCACGAGGTCGGCCAGCGGCAGGCCGGTGAGTGACCGCAGCCGTCGGATGACCTGCTGGAGCCCGGCCAGGCGCTGCAGCGCGGGCTCGCTCACCCACTGCCCGGTGTGGCTGCGCCACCCGGGGCGGGGCAGGTCGTCGATGGCCTCGACGATGCTCGGCTGGTCGACGGCGTCGGGCGACTGCTCGCGCACCCCCGAGGGGTCGGTGACCGGCCCGTCCTCGTCGCCGTTGCCAGCAGGCTCGGCGGTCGCCTCGCCCGCGCCGGCAGCCGCGCCGGCAGCGGCGTCGTCCGGCGCCAGCCCGCTGCGGACCCGTTGCTGGTGGCGCGCCCAGGCCATGAGGCCGTCGAGGTCGGCCGGTCCGAGCCGGCAGAGCGGACCCGTGAGCAGCCGCATGAGCTGGTCGCCGCGGGTCGGGTCCTGCACGACGTGGAGCAGGGCCACGATGTCCTCGACCTCGGGGGTCAGCAGCAGACCGCCGAGCCCGACCACCTCGTAGGGGATGTCACGGCTCTCGAGCGCGTCGATCACCGGGGCGAACTGCGACCGCTTGCGGCAGAGCACCGCCGCGGTCTGCGCCCCGGCGGTCCGTCGGTCGGCGATCCACTCGGCCACGTGGGCGGCCTCCTCCTCGACCGTGAGCAGTCGGGCCACGCCGACCCGCCCCGGTCCGGCGCTGGGCGACGGCCGCAGCTCCTCGACGTGCACCCTGGCGGCCTCCCGCAGTGGGGCCGCGACGTGGTTGGCCACGGTGAGGATCGCCCGGTGGTTGCGCCAGCTGGTCGACAGCGGCAGCTGGAGGGCGTCCTGCTCCTCGCGGAAGGCACGGGGGAAGCGGCTGAGGGTCGTCGCACTCGCCCCGCGCCAACCGTAGATCGACTGGTTGGGGTCGCCGACCGCGGTCACCGGCACCGGCTCCCCCGGTGCCACGAACAGCGCCCGCAGCAGCTCGAGCTGGGCCTCCGAGGTGTCCTGGAACTCGTCGAGCAGCACCGCCTTGAACCGCTGCCGCTCGATGGCGCCGATGTCGTCGAACCGGGTCGCCAGCCGGGCGGCGAGGGCCATCTGGTCGGCGAAGTCCATGGCGTCGCGCTCGCGCTTGAGCCGCAGGTAGCGCTCCACGATGGGCAGCACGGCGGCCCGCTCCCGCAGGGCGTCGCGCGCGGCCCTGGTCTCCTTGGGCAGGTCCTTGGCGCGGCTGGAGCCCTTGGGCAGCGCGGCGAGCGCGGCGTCGACCCGGGCGAGGTAGTCGCCGACGTCGGCCGGGGTGAGCAGGTGCTCGGCCATCTCGCCCGCGAGGTCGACGACGGCTGCGGTGATCGTGCTCTCGGCCTTGGTCACGGCGTCCATGGGCCCGTCGTAGGAGGCGACCACCTCGGCGGCGTACTGCCAGGCCGCCGCCTCGGACAGCAGCCGGGACTCCGACTCGTAGCCGAGCCGCAGCGCGTGCTCGCGCACCAGCCGACCGGCATACGAGTGGTAGGTCGAGACGGTCGGCGTGCCGCCGAGGGTCTCGGCGTCCTCCTCGTCCTCGGGGGTCCACAGGCCGGCGCGCTGGAGGCGGCGCAGGCGCTGGGTGATGCGCTCGGCGAGCTCGGTGGCTGCCTTGCGGGTGAAGGTCAGGCCCAGCACCTGGTCGGGGTCGACGAGCCCGTTGGCCACCAGCCAGACGACGCGCGACGCCATGGTCTCGGTCTTGCCCGACCCGGCGCCGGCCACGACGAGCAGGGGCGCGAGGGGCGCCTCGATGACGGCGCGCTGCTCGTCGGTCGGCCGGTGCATCTCGAGCGCGGTCGCGATGTCGTCGGCACTGTAGGCCAGCGTGGCCGTGGCCGTGGGCGAGGTGCCAGCGAGGTCGGTCCGGGTCGTCACAGCGTCTTCCCCTCGGGCTGGGCAGGGCAGCTCGACCTCACGGCGCACTGCTCGCACCACGTGCCGACCGTGGCGGTGAACGTCGCGCCGGCCATGCCGTCGGCGGTCTCGGCGATGAGCCGCTGCGCCCACTGCGGGTCGTCGTGGGTGTGCAGCGGCCGCTGCTCCTGCAGGGTGATGTCGCGCCTGTTGGCGCCCTTGCCGATCTGCAGCAGGGCCGCGCCACCGGAGGTGGTGCCGTGCTCGCCGAACGCGCCGGCGTCGACTGCCACCTGGTAGGCGCCGAGCTGGGGGTGGGTGGGCAGGTCGTCCTCGCGAGGCTTCGACGACCCGGTCTTGTAGTCGATGACGCGCAGCGAGCCGTCGGGCAGGCGCTCGAGCCGGTCGACCCGGCCGCTCACGACCGCCCGGCCGAGGGTGACCTTCATCTCGAGCTCGGCGCCGAGCCGCTGCCAGCCCTCGCGCTCGGCCCGCTCGAAGTAGCGGGCCAGCCAGCCCACCATCGCGTGCGCCTCGGTGCGCTTGCGGTCCGAGGCCCAACCGGCGGGCAGCCCGAGGCGCCCCCACCGGGCGTCGACCTCGGCCCGCAGCCTGGCGGCGTCGACGTCACCGAGCTCGGCGGCGATGTCGTGGACGAGGGTGCCGATGCTCGCGGCTCCGACCGACGGCCCGTCGCCCCCACAGGCGCTGAACAGCCAGCGCAGCCCGCACTGGCCGAACGACTCGACCTTCGAGGGCGAGATCCGCACAGGTTCGTCGGCACCGCGCAGCGGCCGGTCGTCGCTGAGGTCGCGCAGGGCCCACCAGCCCGACGGGTCGGCGCCGGGCACGCCCTCGGCCGCCAGCCGGGCCAGTGCCCCGACCGCCACGGCTCGCTTGTCCTCGTCGGCGTCGACCAGCTCGCGCCGCAGCTGGGCCACGAGCGTCGGCAGGGTCATGGCCCGGCGCACCTCGGTGAACGGCCGCTGCCCGTCACTCTCGTCGGGGAGGGGGTCGACGATGTCGAGGTAGACCGACGGCTGCTCGTCGTCGCTGCGCACCGCGGTCACCAGCACGCGCTCCCTGGCCCGCGTGAGGGCCACGAGGAACAGCCGGGTCTCGTCGTAGCGCACGGCCGCCTGGGCGCCGCGGAACGACCCGCTGCGCCCGGTGACCACGTCGACGAGCTGCTCCGAGCCGAGGAGGGAGCCCCGCAGCCGCAGGTCGGGCCACACGCCCTCCTGCACACCGGCGACGACGACGAAGCGCCACTCCCGCCCGGCCGCGGCCTGGGGGGTGATCAGCGTGACGCTCTCGCCCACCGGCGAACGCGCGACGAGGGTGTCGCCGGGGATGTCCTGGCTCTGGATGTGGGTGAGGAACTCCTCCGGGCCGGCCTGCGGCAGCCGGTCGGCGAACTTCGCCGCGGCGTCGAACAGCCCCAGCACGGCGTCGAGGTCGCGGTCGGCGCGCTGGGCGCCCGGGCCCCACCCGAGGGCGGTTTCCTGCCACGCGCTCGCCAGCCCGGTGGCCGACCACATGGCCCAGAGCACCGACTCGGCGCTCACGCCGGTCTCCCACCGCACGACGCCCCCGTCGTCGCGCACCCGGGCTGCCTCGACACCGGCGGCGATCGTGCGGGCCACCCGTCGGGCGGGGAACGCCTCGGCGCCGAGGGTCGCCAGTCGGTCGGGGTGCACGAGCGCCTCGGCGAGCAGCTCGTCGCTGGTGCGGCCGCCGCCCCCGGCGAGCTCCTCGCGTCGCAGGGCACGGCGCAGGCGCCGCAGCGCCACCGCGTCGGCACCGCCGATCGGCGACAACAGGGTGTCGACGGCCACCTGCGGGTCCACGCCCGCCGCCTGCCCCCTCGCGAGGTCGAGCACCACCCGGAGCAGCGCGAGCAGCGGCCGCACCGCCACCTCGTCGCGCACCGGCAGGTCGGTGGCCGAGCCCGCGACGGGCACGCCGGCAGCCATGAGCACGCGGCGCAGCGTCGCGGTGCGTCCCTGCCCGCGGACGATGACCGCCATGTCCGACCACGGCATACCGCCGCGCAGGTGCGCCTCGCGCAGCTCGGCCGCCACCATCGTCGCCTCCTGCGAGACCGCGCGCAGCAGGTGCACGTCGACGCGACCGCCGTCCGACTTCGGGGTCGCCTCGCGCTGCAGCCCGCCTCCGAGCGCCCCGATCTTGGGGGTGACCGCCGCTGCCGCCCGGGCCACCGCGGCAGGCAGCCGGTATGCCGTGGGCAGCACCACCGTCGGCCCCTCACCCAGGGCGGTCCACCCGGACGCCAGGTGGCGGGGGTCCGCTCCGCGGAAGGTCTGCACCGCGCTGTCGGGGTCGCCGAGCAGCACGACGTCGGTGGCCGGGCCGACCACGACCTGCAGCAGCCTGGCCGCCGCGGCGGTCATCTCCTGGGCGTCGTCGACCACGACGAGGCGCACCGAGGAGCGGAGGCGGTCGAGTGCGTCGGCGTCGTCCTCGAGCAGGTCTGCGGCAGCGCCCAGGATCCACGCGGGGTCGTATGCCCCGGGCGCCGACAGGGCGGTCACCTCGTCGTACTCGGCCAGCACCTGGGCTGCGGCCACCCACTCGTCGCGGCCGTGGACGCGGCCCAGCGCCGCGAGGTCCGACGCCTCGAGTCCGTGCTCGACCGCGCGCATGAGCAGGTCGCGCAGCTCGGCGCGGAACCCGCGCGTGGCCAGGGCCTCGTGCACGCGCTCGGGCCAGTCGGGCGCGGGGCTGTCGCCGCGTCGGTGCCCCTCGAGCAGGTCGCGGAGGATGACGTCCTGCTCGGGGCCGCTGAGCAGCCGGGGGGCCGGGTCGCCGCGCAGGGCCGCGGCCTGGCGCAGGATGCCGAACCCGAACGACTGGTGGGTGCGGGCCAGGGGTTCGGTCGAGGTCCGGGCCAGCCGGGCGGTGACGCGCTCACGCAGCCCCGCCGCGGCCAGCCGCGAGGAGGTGAGCAGCAGGCACTCGTCAGGCTCGACCCCGCCGGTCGTCACCCGGTGGACGACGACCTCCACCGCCACGGTGCTCTTGCCCGTGCCCGGGCCACCGAGCACCCGCAGCACCGGTCCGCGGTGCTCGACGGCAGCGCGCTGCTGCGCGTCGAGCCGCGGGGCGTCGACGGCCAGGCCCGGGGATCGGCGCAGGGTCAGCACGCCCCAGATTCCATCACCCGGACCCGACAGCCCCTTCGCGGCACCCCGGATCGGCCGGTCACCCGTTCCGCGGCGGCCCCGTCCAGCGTGCCCTTGCCAGGTCGACCCGGCGGCCGTCGACCTGCCCCCTGACCAGAGGAGTGCCCTCCTCGCGGTAGTGGGCCAGGGCCTCGTCCTCGAGACCCTGCGGGAAGTGCCCGCCGGCCCGGATCACCCGCCACCACGGCACGTCGGACCCGTAGCGCGCCATGACCGTGCCGACCCCGCGGGCACCGCCACGGCCGAGCAGCTCGGCGATGTCGCCGTAGGTCATCACCATGCCCTCGGGGATCTGGTCGACGACGTCGAGCACGTCGTCGGCGAACTCGCTCGGCGGGCCGAAGTCGCGGGCCGTGGTCACCATGTGGTCAGTAGACCGGCTGGCTCGGGTCGACGTCGCGCACCCACGCGAGCACCCCGCCGGTGAGGTTGTGCACGTCGGTGCGCCCGGCGCCGGCCAGCAGGCCCGCCGCCTCCGCCGAGCGCACCCCCGACTTGCACATGACGACGACCGGTATGCCGTCGGCCAGCTTCTCGAGCGCCGTTCCCGCGCGGAACTCCTCGAGGTGGATGGCGCGCGCGCCCGGCACCGACACGACCTCCAGCTCGCCCTCGTCGCGGACGTCGACCAGCTCGAAGGCCTGCTCCCCCCGCTCCCGGGCGCCCAGCATCTGCGCCAGCTCGCGCGCCGAGACCTCGCCGAACCCGGCCGCCACCTCGTCCGCCCCGGCCGCGGACTCGCCACCCGGCACACCGCCGGCGACCCCGCAGAAGGCCTCGTAGTCGATGAGCTCGGTGACCGTCCGGTGGTCGCCGCACAGGGGGCAGTCGGGGTTGCGCGCGACGCGCAGGGTGTCCCACGACTGGCGGAGCGAGTCGTGCACGAGCAGGCGTCCGACGAGCGGATCACCTTGTCCGACAATGAGCTTGATGGTCTCGGCAACCTGCACGGACCCGATCGCGGCGCACAGCACGCCGAGCACGCCCCCGGTGGCGCACGAGGGCACCGAGCCGGGCGGGGGCGGGTCGGTGAACACGCAGCGGTAGCACGGGCCGTGGCCCGCGAACCACACGCTGACCTGCCCGTCGAACCGGTAGATCGACCCCCAGACGTGCGGCTTGCCGAGCAGGGCGCAGGCGTCGTTGAGCAGGTAGCGGGTCGGGAAGTTGTCGGTGCCGTCGAGCACCACGTCGTAGCCCGCGATGACGTCGAGGGCGTTGGTCGAGTCCAGCCGCAGGTCGTGGCGCACCACGCGCACGAGCGGGTTGGCCCGGCCGACCGCCTCGGCCGCCGACTCGGTCTTGGGCCGGCCGACGTCGGGCGTGCCGTGGACGACCTGGCGCTGGAGGTTGGAGGCGTCGACCACGTCGTCGTCGACCACGCCGATCGTGCCGACCCCGGCGGCCGCGAGGTAGAGCAGGGCGGGCGACCCGAGGCCACCCGCACCCACGACGAGGACCCGGGCGTTCTTCAGCCTCCGCTGGCCCTCCAGCCCGATGTCGGGCAGCAGGATGTGGCGCGCGTAGCGGGCCCGCTCCTCGCTGGTGAGGTCGGGCGCTGGGGCGACCAGCGGCGGGATGGCCATGTGACCGAGGTTACCCACCCGTACCATGGGGCACACGCCCGAGGAGAGCAGGAGAGAGGACACCATGTCGATCAGCGCAGAGTCGCGACCCGACGCGTCGCGGGGCCAGCGGCTGCCCCGCTCCGCCCGCCGCGCCCAGCTCCTCGAGGCCGCCCAGGCCGCGTTCGTCGAGAACGGCTACCACGCCGCCGCCATGGACGACATCGCCGAGCGCGCCGGCGTGTCCAAACCCGTTCTCTACCAGCACTTCCCGGGCAAGCTCGAGCTCTACCTCGCCCTGCTCGACAGCCACACCGACATCCTCGAGGGGCTCGTGCGCGAGGCTCTGGCGTCGACCACCGACAACAAGGAGCGGGTCTACGCGGCCATCGCGGCCTACTTCGACTTCGTCTCCCGGGACGGCGCCGCCTTCCGCCTCATCTTCGAGTCCGACCTCACCAACGAGTCGGCGGTGCGCAACCGGCTCGACGCCATCGGCCTGGTCTGCGCCGACGCGGTGGCCGAGGTCATCGCCGAGGACACCGACCTGCCCGACGCCGAGGCCTCCCTGCTCGGAATGGCCCTCACCGGGCTGGCCCAGGTGAGCGCCCGGCACTGGCTCGCGCAGGGCCCGGCCATCCCCCAGGACGAGGCCGCCCGCCTCGTCGGCACCCTCGCCTGGCGCGGGCTCGGCTACTTCCCGAAGGTGTCGGGGGAAGGAACACCGCACCAGGCTGGTTAGCCTGTGGGCAGACAGGCGCACGACACGTATGCCGTGGGCCACCGCTTCGACGAAAGGCCACTGACGTGGAGGTCAAGATCGGCGTGCAGAACGTCGCGCGCGAGATCACGTTCGAAACCGACGCCAGCTCGCAGGACGTCGCCAAGGCCGTGGCCGAGGCGATCGAGAAGGGCACCCTGCTCACCCTGACCGACGACAAGGGCCGCCAGCTCATCGTTCCCGGTGCTGCGCTGGGCTACGTCTCCCTCGGGGAGAGCGAGCGCCGCGGGGTCGGCTTCGGCACCCTCTGACCGCGCACGCGAGTGGCCGGTCCTTTCATTCGGCGCTGAACCGTCAGCACCGAGGGAATGGGCCGGCCACTGCCGTCTTCACGCACTCGGCAGACCCCTGACCTTCGCCTTCGAAATGCGCTTTTCCGGCACCCGTGGTCCAGTTGTCGTGAGCCGGGTAACCGGCCCCGACAGCGCGGCAACACCGCGCAGAAGGAGCTGACATGGAAATCATCGGTGTCATCATCGCCGGCATCGTCATTGGCGCACTCGCTCGTGTCGTCATGCCTGGCCGACAGAACATCAGCGCACTCATCACCGTGGTCCTGGGCGTCCTCGGCGTGCTCATCGGCTGGTACCTCGCCGCAGCGCTCGGAGTTGAGTCCACCAGTGGGATCGACTGGATCCGCTGGATCATCAGCATCATCGTTGCCGCCGCGCTCATCGCCGGCTACATCGCGGTGACGGGTCGCAGGAACACCCACCACGTCTGAGCGCCACAGGCGCACCGAAGGCCCCGTCCACTCGGACGGGGCCTTCGTCGTGCCGGACCTCGTATGCCGCAGGAGCGCTTGTGCGGGCGCCACGGCACCGAAACCGCTCCCACGGCATACAAGGTGGGTCTAGGCGGCGAGGCCGAGGCGCCCCATCCGCCGGGTGTGCTCGTCGGTCAGGCGGGCGAACATGCGCCCGAGCTCGGCGAGGTCGGCACTCGGCCGGTGCTGCGCGCCGACGCCGCCGACGAGCAGCGAGGACAGCGCGTCGCGTTCCACGGCCACCTGCTGGGCCTGCGAGAGCGCCTCACCAACGAGCCGGCGCCCCCACAGCGCCAGACGGCCGGCGACGCGCTCGTCGGCCTTGATGGCCTCGCGCACGACCTTGACGACGAACTCGGCCTGGCCGACGTCCTGCATGACGTCGTGCACGAGCGCCGCCGTCGAGGGGTCGACGTAGGCGGAGATCTCGCGGTAGAAGTCGGTCGCGATGCCGTCGCCGACGTAGGCCTTCACCAGTCCCTCGAGCCAGGTGCTGGGCCGGGTGCGCTCGTGGAAGGCGTCGATGGCGGCGATGAACGGAGCCATCGCGGCCTGGGGGTCGGCGCCCATCTCCTCGAGCCGCTTCACGAGGAACTCGTAGTGACGGAACTCGGCGACGGCCAGGCCCGCCACCGCCGCCCTCAGCGGCTGGCTCGGCGCGAGGTCGGAGTCGCCCGCGAGGCGGGTGAACGCGGTCAGCTCGCCATAGGCGAGGACTCCGAGCAGGTCGACCACGGCCTCGCGGTACTGCGGGTCGGCCAGCCAGTCCGTGGCCGCGACGACGGGGGGCTCTGGGGTGCTCTCCTCCGGGCTCATGGGGCACACCCTAGACGGCGGAGTCGGCCGCACCACGGCGCTGCGGCTACACTCGAAGCGTTATCGGTGCCCGGTCGGCACGACTCACGCCCGCGGGAGGGTTCCTGCGGCCCCCACTTCGAAGACCTCCGATCGGCCCGCTGTGTGCAGACCTCCCCTGACGTGGGACGGTCCCCGATCGAGAGATACCCGAGTGACTGACACCAACACGCCCGCACCCACGCCCACCTTCGCGGACTTCGACGTCCACCCCGACATCGTCGCCTCCCTGTCCGAGGCCGGCATCGTCCACCCCTTCCCCATCCAGGCGATGACCCTGCCGGTGGCCCTCGCCGGCCACGACATCATCGGCCAGGCCAAGACCGGCACCGGCAAGACCCTCGGGTTCGGCGTGCCGATGCTCGACCGCGTCGTCTCGCCGCGCGACCCCGAGTTCGACGGCCTCCCCGACGCCGGCAAGCCGCAGGCGCTGGCCGTGGCCCCCACCCGTGAGCTCGCCGTCCAGGTCGCCAAGGACCTCGAGCGCGCCGGCAAGCTGCGCGGCGTCCGGGTGCTCACCGTCTACGGCGGCCGCGCCTACGAGCCGCAGATCGAGGCCCTCCAGAAGGGCGTCGAGGTCGTCGTCGGCACGCCCGGCCGCCTGATCGACCTCGCCAAGCAGGGCCACCTCGACCTCTCCCGCGCCAAGACCGTGGTGCTCGACGAGGCCGACGAGATGCTCGACCTCGGCTTCCTGCCCGACGTCGAGAAGCTGCTGGCCATGACGCCGGCCTCGCGCCAGACCATGCTCTTCTCGGCCACCATGCCGGGTGCTGTGGTGGCCCTGGCCCGCCGCTACATGACCCAGCCCACCCACATCCGCGCCATGAGCGAGGAGGGCGACGACGGCCACACCGTCAAGGCCATCGAGCAGTTCGTCTACCGCGCCCACGCGATGGACAAGACCGAGATGCTCGCGCGCATCCTCCAGGCCAAGGACCGCGGCCTGACGATCATCTTCAGCCGCACCAAGCGCACCGCGGCCAAGGTCGCCGACGAGCTCACCGACCGCGGGTTCGCCGCGGCCGCGATCCACGGCGACCTCGGGCAGGGTGCCCGCGAGCAGGCCCTGCGCGCGTTCCGCAACGGCAAGGTCGACGTCCTCGTCGCCACCGACGTCGCCGCCCGCGGCATCGACGTCGAGAACGTCACGCACGTCATCAACTTCCAGTGCCCCGAGGACGAGAAGACCTACGTCCACCGCATCGGGCGCACCGGCCGGGCCGGCAACACCGGCATCGCCGTCACCTTCGTCGACTGGGACGACATCCCGCGCTGGGGCCTGATCAACAAGGCCCTCGACCTCGGCATCCCCGAGCCCGAGGAGACCTACTCCTCGTCCGACCACCTCTACTCCGAGCTCGACATCCCGCGCGAGGCGAAGGGCCGCCTGCCCAAGTCGGAGCAGAAGCGCGCCGGCCTCGAGGCCGAGGAGCTCGAGGACCTCGGTGAGACCGGCAAGGGCGCCGGCCGCAAGGGTCCCGGCCGCAGCGACCACGGCGGCACCGGTGGCCGTGGCGGCCGTCCGGGCGGCGCAGGACGCAGCAGCGAGCGACCCCAGCCCACCACCGGTGAGGGCGAGACCAAGCCGCGTCGCAGCCGCAACCGTCGTCGCACCCGCGGCGGCAAGCCCGCCGGCGAGGCGCAGCAGGGCTGACGCCCACCTCCCGCACGACGTATGCCGTGTGGCCCCGACCGGGGGCCACACGGCATACGTGTCTCTCGCCGAGATGGGGCCCGTCACGCCCCACGACGGCGTGCCGCGGGGCTGAGGTCCATCTCGGCGGAGTGAGGTGCGGGTCAGTGCGGCCGGTCGAGGCGCAGGACGTGGTGCAGGGGGTCGTCGACCGGGTTGTCCGGCGGCAGCTCACCCGAGGCGACGACCCGAAAGCCGGCCTTCTCCAGCGCCCGCCACGAGGCCGTGTTGGCCGCGACAACGGCCACCAGCACGCAGGGGGCGTCGGGCAGGTCGCGCCAGGTGCGCTCGACCATCGCGGCGATCATGGACGTGCCGAGGCCGCGGCCGAGCCGCTGCGGGTCACCGACGAGGTAGTCGAGGGTGGCGGCACCCGCCGGCACCTCCACGAGCGAGGCGAAGTCGCGCAGGTTCTCGTCGTAGTCGGCGACCCGCGAGCGCTGCACCAGCCCCACCGGCTCGCCGTCGACCAGCGCGAGCCAGTCCTCGTTCGGCTCCAGGCCGTCGACGCTGGGTCCGAAGTCGCGCTCGACCGCCTCGGGCGACCATTCGTGGCACCACCAGCGGCGCACGGGCTCGGTGGCCAGCCACCGGGCGAGCAGCGGGAAGTCGGCGCGCTCGACGCGCCGGAACTCCACGGCATACCCGCCCGGTGGGCCGGCCATGACCTCCCCTAGGAGGCGGGCGAGATGGTGGCGGTGTCGATGACGAACCGGTAGCGGACGTCGGAGCCCACCACGCGGTCGTAGGCCTCGTTCACCTGCTCAGCCGAGATCCTCTCGACCTCGGCGCCGATGCCGTGCTCGGCGCAGAAGTCGAGCATCTCCTGGGTGAGCTCGATGCCGCCGATGTTGGAGCCGGCGAGGACCTTGTCGCCGCTGATCAGCGCGCCGAGGCTGACGGCCTGGGCCTCGGGCGGCAGGCCCACGGTGACGAAGGCCCCGAACGGCTTGAGCAGGCCGAGGTAGGCGTCGACGTCGAAGCTGGCGCTGATGGTGCTGACGATGAGGTCGAACCGGCCGCGCAGGTCCGTGAAGACGCTGCCGTCCGCGGTGGCGCGGTAGTCCGTCGCTCCGAACCGGCGCCCGTCCGCCTCCTTGCTCGTGCCCTGGCTGAGCACGGTCACCTCGGCGCCCATGGCACTGGCGATCTTCACGGCCATGTGCCCGAGGCCGCCCATGCCGACGACGGCGACCTTCCTGCCCGGCCCGGCGCCCCAGCGCTTGAGCGGCGTGTAGACGGTGATGCCGGCGCACAGCAGCGGGGCCGCCACGTCGAGCTCGAGGTCGTCGGGGATGCGCACGGCGAACCGCTCGGAGACGACGATCTGCTGGCTGTAGCCGCCCATCGCCGGCTCGCCGTCGAGGTTCGTGTCGTTGTAGGTCCAGACGGTGCGGTTCTCGCAGAAGTTCTCGTGGCCGTCCTTGCACTGGGCGCACGCGCCGCAGGAGTCGACCATGCAGCCGACACCCACACGGTCGCCGACCTTGTACTTCGTGACGCCGTCACCGACGGCGGAGACGACGCCGGCGATCTCGTGGCCGGGCACCATGGGGAACGAGGCGCTGCCCCACTCCTCGCGCACCTGGTGGATGTCGCTGTGGCAGATGCCGGCGAACGCGATGTCGATCCGTATGTCGTCGTCGCGCAGGGCACGTCGCTCGATCGTGGTCGCCTCGAGCGGGGCGCCGGCGGAGGGGGCGGACAGGGCTGCGGTGCGGGACACGTGGTCTCCTTCGGTCGCGAATGGTCCGTCAAGGGAAAAGTCCTCGCCGGGCCGTCGTATTCCGCCGCGGGCGGGCCCCTCTCGGCGCGGGCCCGCTCAGACCTTCGGCAGCAGGCTCCTGGCCACGGCCCGGTAGGCCTGGGCGCCCTTGGACGTGCGCGACGTGGCCAGGATCGAGCGGCCCACCGCCGGCGCCTCCGCGAAGCGGACGGTCTTCGGGATCGGCGGGTCGAGCACCGGCAGGCTGTAGCGCTCACCGACGTCGGAGAGCACCTCCCGGGCGTGGTTGCTCCGGCCGTCGAAGAGCGTGGGGAGGATGCCGTAGACCGCGAGGTCCTTGTTGAGGATCTTCTTGACGTCGGCGACGGTGTCGAGCAGCTGGCCCACGCCGCGGTGGCTGAGCATCTCGCACGGCATGGGGATGATGAGTCCCTGGCTCGCGGTCAGCGCGTTGAGGGTGAGCACCCCGAGGCTCGGCGAGCAGTCCAGCAGGATGACGTCGTACTCCTCGCGCACGTCCTCGAGCGCGGTCCGCAGCACGTACTCGCGCCCCGGGCGCGGCAGCAGCTGTGCCTCGGCGCCGGCGAGGTCGATCACGCTGGGCACGAGGTCGACCCCGTCCTCGCACTCCACCCGCACGTCCTCGACGGCAGCCTGGCCGAGCAGCACCTCGTTGACCGACAGCTCGACGACGTCGGGGTCGACCCCCATGCTGAAGGTCAGGCAGGCCTGTGCGTCGAGGTCGACGAGCAGGACGCGCTTGCCGTGCTCGGCGAAGGCCGCGCCGAGGGACGCCACCGAGGTGGTCTTGGCGACGCCGCCCTTCTGGTTCGCGACGGAGATGACCGTGGCCGGCTTCTTCGTGCGGGACTTCGCCACTGGTGACCTTTCGACGAGAGCGGGTATGCCGTGCGGCACAGTCTCTCAGGTCGGCGCCGGTGCACTGCTGGCCCGCGGGCACGACACGCGCGCGATCTCGGTCACGTCGTCGGCAGCGAACGCCACCGCTGCGCGCTGATGCGGTACAGCACGTGCCGCTGGAGGGGGTGGCCGGCGGAGACCCCCGGGTGGTCGAAGTCGCCGGCCTCGTCGCGCACCATGCCGAGCCGCTCCATGACGCGGCGGGACGGGGTGTTGGGCACGGCGGTCATGGAGACCACCTCCTCGAGGGCGAGGGGCCCGAACGCGTGGGCGAGGCTGGCCCGGCCCGCCTCGGTGGCGAAGCCGTGCCCCCACGCCGCGCGGGCGAGGCGCCACCCCACCTCCACGCAGGGGTTGCACGGCAGGTCGTGGCGCGGCACCTGCAGCCCGGTGAACCCGATGAACTCACCCGTGTCGCGTCGCTCGAGCGCCCACAGGCCCCAGCCGAGCTCGTCGATCCTGTCCGCGATGTAGCGGGCCCACCCGTCGGACCGCTCCTGCGTCAGCGGCTCCTCGAAGAAGCGCATCACCTCGGGGTCGCGGTTCAGGGCTGCGAAGGGCGCGAGGTCGTCCTCGCGCCACTGCCGCAGCAACAGCCGTGGGGTCTCGATGTTCACGGCGCCCGTCATGACACTCACGGCTCCTCCCCGTCGAGCGCCGCCCAGTCGGACTGCTCCGGCCCCGCGGCCTGGCCCGCCGGGCAGTGCGCCCGGAAGTCGCACCACCGGCACAAGGGGGTCACGTTGGCGGGGAAGCGGCCCGAGTCGACGCCGAACTCGGCGTAGTCGGCCTCGGCCCGCTGCGCGTCGCGGGCGATCGACTCCGCCTCGTCGATCTTGCGCTTCAGCGACTCCCCCGTGTGCTCGTGCGCGGCGACGGACCCCGTGGGCAGGTGGTGCAGCTCGACCCGCACGCAGCGGCGCCGGAACATCTTCCAGGCCGCCGCGGCATACAGCGCCAGCGGCAGGGAGGTGCGGGCCTCGTCGTCGGTGGGCGGCACGCGGCTGGTCTTGTAGTCGACGACCACGAGCTCGCCGTCGCGCTCGTCGAGGCGGTCGATCCGGCCCTGGAGGGCGAGCCGCTCGGTCTTCAGCGACACGGTGCGCTCGATGCCGAGCGGCTGCCGCGAGGGGTCGACGTTCTCGAGGTAGGCGTGGACCTGCTGCTGGGCCCTGGTGCGCCAGCGCTGCGACTGGTCGGCGTCGCGGAAGCCGAGCTCGATCCACGACGTGCGCACCAGCTCGGCCCCGGCGGCAGTGGTGCGCTGGGCCGCTGGCAGGTCCCACCAGTCACGCAGCGCGTTGTGCACCGCGACGCCGACGGACGTGTGCGCGCGCTGCGGGCGGGCCTGCGGTCGCGGGCGGTCGAGGTACTGCAGCCGGTAGCGCCGCGGGCAGTCGAGCCACGCGTGCAGCCGGGACGGGCTGGCCCGGAACAGGCGCGCCGGCATGCCGCCGAGCTCCTGCTGCTCGAAACGCTGTGCCCCCACGGTCATGCGCGCACGCTATCCCTCGCCGCTGACAAAGGCCCGGACGCTGTTGGCGAGCATCTGCACGGCGATCGCCGACAGCAGCAGGCCGGCGATGCGGGTGAGCAGGGTCGTGCCGCTGTCGCGCAGCAGGCCGTGCACCCGGCTGGCGAAGCGGAGGAACAGCCACACGACGAAGAGGGCGCCGAGCAGCGCCAGCGCCACGGCGGTGTACTCGCCGACCCGGTCGGCCTTCTGCACCTCCAGCATGGTCGCGACGATGGCTCCCGGTCCGGCCAGCAGCGGGGTGCCGAGCGGCACCATGGCCACGTTGACACCGACGTCGGCGTGCTGCTCGGACTCCTTGCCCGTCAGCAGCTCGAGGGCCACGAGGAGCAGCAGCAGGCCGCCGGCTCCCTGCAGGGCCGGGAGCGAGATGTGCAGGTACTGGAGGATCTGCTGGCCGAACACGCCGAACGCCGTGATGACGCCGAGCGCCACGAGCGCGGCCCGGCGGGCGGCGGCCACCCGCTGGCGGTGGGTCAGGCTCTTGGTCAGGCCGAGGAAGACCGGCAGGATCCCGGGCGGGTCCATGATCACCAGCAGGGTGACGAACATCGAGACGAGGATCTCGAGGTCGACCGGGCTCACGAGCGCACCACCGCGGTCCCGCTCGTGGCCTGCTCCTCGATCTGGGCCAGCACCTCCGGTTCGGTGAGGTTCTCACCGATGCGGTTCTCCTTGCCCGTGCCGTGGTAGTCGCTCGACCCCGTGACGAACAGCCCGAGCCGGTCGGCGAGCGCGACCGCGTGCGCCCGCTCGGGGCCGAGGTGGTCGCGGTGGTAGGCCTCGAGCCCGGCGAGGCCGGCCTCGGCCATCTGCTCGATCACGTGGTCGCTGACGGTGCGCCCGCGGCGGTTCGCGAAGGGGTGGGCCATCACGGGGACCCCACCGGCCTCGCGGACCAGGGCGATCGCCCGCAGGACCTCGGGCGCGTAGTGGTGCACGTAGTAGGGGCTGCGGTCGTGCAGCAGGTCGGCGAAGGCCGCGTCCCGGTCCGGCACGTAGCCGACCTCGACGAGCGCGTCGGCGAGGTGGGGACGACCGAGGGTCGCCCCCGCCTTTGCCTGCGCGCGCACCACCGCGAGGTCGACCGGTATGCCGTCGGCCGCCATCCTCGCGACCATCCGCTCCATCCTCGTGTCCCGGCTCGAGCGGGCCCGCTCCATCTCGTGGCGCAGCCCGGCGTGGTCGGGGTCGACGAGGTAGCCGAGGAGGTGGACGCTGACTCCGTGGTGCTGGGTGGACAGCTCGACCCCGGGCACGAGGTCGACGCCGAGCTCGAGGGCGGCAGCGGCGGCCTCGGCCCACCCGGCGGTCGTGTCGTGGTCGGTGAGGGCGATGGTGGTCAGGCCGTGGGCGGCGGCCTCGGCGACGACCCGGGCGGGGTCGTGGGTGCCGTCACTCGCGTTGGAGTGGGTGTGCAGGTCGATCGCCACGGGGCAAGGCTAGGGCCTCACTCCCGCGTGCCATGATCGGAGGGTGGCCCTGAAGACCCACCTCCCGATCCGCGATGCCGAGGGGGCAGACCGGTTCGAGGTCTTCCTCGTCAGCTCGGTGCTGTCCATCGCCGTGACGCGGATCTTCCTCGTGGCCACGGGCTTCCCGCAGCTCGGCGGCGACGGCCTCCACCTCGCCCACCTGCTCTGGGGCGGGCTCGCCATGCTCGTCGCGCAGCTGATGTTCATGCTCTTCCTCAGCAGGGCCGTGCGCAACGTCGCGACGGTGCTCTCGGGCATCGGGTTCGGCCTGTTCATCGACGAGGTCGGCAAGTTCGTCACCGGCGACAACAACTACTTCTACGAGCCCGTCGCCGCCATCATCTACGGCACCTTTGTGGGCACCTACCTGGTCGTGACCTTCGTGGTGCAGCGACACCCGCTCAGCGACCGCGAGCTGGTCGTCAACGCGGTCGAGCTGCTCAAGGAGTCCGCGGCCCACGACATGGACCACGCCGAGCGCCAGCGCGCCATCGAGCTGCTGCGCAGCGTGGGGCCCTCCGAGCCCCTCGCCGCCCCGCTGCGGGAGGCGCTCGAGGCCCTGCCCAGCGAGGAGCCCTCACGCTCGTTCGTCTCCCAGGGCTACGCGGCCGTCCGCGGTTTCGTCATCGGCCTCCCGCGGCTGGAGGCGATCAAGCGCACCGCGGTCGTCGCCTTCCTGGTCTTCGTCGTGTTCTCGGCGCTGCGGCCCACCGTGCTCATCTTCCAGGGACCGGACGTCGTCGACGTGGTCTACGCCGCCTTCGCGCTGGCCTCGGTGGCGGTGGCGATCGCGGCGACGCGGCGGTGGCTCCGAGACCAGCGGGCGCAGGCACTGCGGCTGTTCGAGATCGCCCTGCTCGCCCAGCTGTTCATCGTGCAGTTCTTCCGCCTGCTCGACGAGGAGTTCGCCGGCTACCTGCTGGTCTTCGTCAACCTGGCGCTGCTCGGGCTGTGCCGGGCGCTGTCCTACCAGCAGCGGCACCCGTCCCACTCCTCGGAGGAGCCGGCCATCCCGGTGGGCCGGGACCACGGCGGGTAGGAGGTCCGCCCGCAGGGCAACCTCTGTGGCCCCTCCGTCGTAGTGCAGGGTGAACGGACCAACGACGAGCGGGGGCACCATGGGCAGGCAGGGCAAGGCCGAGCGCGACGCCGCGTTCGCCACGTTCGCGGGGCCAAGCAGTCCCGGGAGGTCAGCAGGGGCTAGGCGGAGGGCTCGGCCTGCTGCCCCGGCCAGTTCTTGTCCTGCTGGGGGGTCGGGCGTCCGGGCTGCTCGCCGCCGCGGGCGTCGAGGTAGCTCTGCTTGGGCACCATGACCTTGCGGCGGAAGATGCAGACGACCTTGCCGTCCTGGTTGTAGCCGATGGTCTCGACGTGCACCACGCCGCGGTCGTCCTTGCTCGTCGACTCCCACTTGTCGAGCACGGTCGTCTCGCCGTAGATGGTGTCGCCGTGGAAGGTCGGGGCCACGTGGCGCAGCGACTCGACCTCGAGGTTGGCGATGGCCTTGCCGGAGACGTCGGGCACGCTCATGCCGAGCAGCAGCGAGTAGACGTAGTTGCCGACCACCACGTTCCTGCCGAACTGCGTGGTCTCCTCCGCGTAGTGCGAGTCCAGGTGCAGCGGGTGGTGGTTCATGGTGATGAGGCAGAAGAGGTGGTCGTCGTACTCGGTGACCGTCTTCCCGGGCCAGTGCTTGTACACCGCACCGACCTCGAACTCCTCGTACGTGCGCCCGAACTGCATTCCGACTCCCTTGTGCGGCGTGTGCCTGTGCGGTGGTGCTGGTGCGGCTGGTTGCGGCCCATCCTGCCGACTGGCGGCGCCGTCCGGCACCCGCTGCGGCCGTGCCCTCCCTCACACTCCCCGCCCGCCGAGACAGGGCACAGGTCACCACCGCTGCCACGGGTGCGGGTCCTCCCCCACCTCCGCGACCACGGCGAGGTCGTCCACGAGCTGCCCGAGGCGCTCGCCCTCGAGGTCGTCGGAGACCACGTGGAGCGCGTCCTGCAGCGCCTCGCGCACGATGCTCGCGAGGTCTGCTCCGTCGTCGGTCAGCTCCACCATGAGCGACCTGGCGTCGTAGGGGTGCTCGTAGCGCACCACCAGCTCTCGGGCCTCCATCCGCTTCACCACCCGCCCCATGGCCTGAGGCGTCATGCGCAGCGACTCAGCGAGCAGGCTGACGGGCCGGGGGCTCCGCACCAGCAGCAGGACGTGCAGCCCGGTGGCGCCGACGTCGGCGAAGCCACGCCCCTCGAGCGTCTGCAGCAAGAGGCGATCCATGGAGGCCGTCGCGCGGCGCAGGAGGTGTGGCAGCGCCTCCAGCTCGGCAGGTGTCCCCCGCTCACCCACGAAGCGCGCCACACCGCCAGTCTGCCCAGGGGCGCGGTCCCGTCCGTCGGGCTTTCCACAGCCGGCTGGGCTCGCGACGGGCAACCCGAGCGGCGAGCGGGCGGCATACCTCTGCGGGGGAAACGAACCCGAGGTTCACAGAAAGGGAACCTCAGGTTCGCATTCCCGCGCAGCACACCACGGCCCCGGCAGCCGCGCGGCTCATGCGACGATGGACCGGTGACCAGCGAAGAGCAGAAGCAGGCCGACAACCGGGCGCGTCCCACCACCGACGAGTTCCGCGCCTTCGTGGCCGAGGACTGGGCACCGCGGCGTCCCGGCGCCACCGCGCCGTCCGAGGCCGCCCCGTATGCCGCCGCGCGCCGGGCCCGCGTCAGCGAGGCCTTCCCGGGCGAGCGGCTCGTCGTGCCCGCCGGCGGCCTGAAGGTGCGCAGCAACGACACCGACTACGTGTTCCGCCCGCACAGCGCCTTCGCGCACCTCACCGGCCTCGGCGGTGACCGCGAGCCGGACGCCGTGCTCGTCCTGGAGCCGCGGGACGCCGAGCACGGTGGCGGCCACGAGGCGATCCTCTACTTCCGCCCGCTGGCCGGCCGCGACACCGACGAGTTCTTCGCCGACACCCGCTACGGCGAGTTCTGGGTCGGCGCGCGTCCCACCATCGAGGACATCGAGACCGAGCTGGGCCTGACCGCCCGCCACATCGACGAGTTCGCCGACGCCGCGGCGAAGGACGCCGGCGAGGTCACCGTGCGCCTGGTGCGTGACGCCGACCGCGACCTGGCCCGCCAGCTCGACGCCGCCCGCACCACCGAGGGCGCCGACGCGTCCACGCTGGAGGAGGCCGACGACGAGCTCGCGGCGTTCCTCTCCACCCTCCGCCTGCTCAAGGACGAGTGGGAGGTCGGCGAGATGCGCAAGGCCGTCGCCGCCACCCACGTCGGATTCGAGGCCGTCATCGCCGACCTGCCCGAAGCGGTCGCGAAGGGCCGCGGCGAGCGCTGGGTCGAGGGTGTCTTCGGGCTGCACGCCCGCCACCAGGGCAACGGCATCGGCTACGACTCCATCTGCGCCGCCGGCGACCACGCGACGACGCTGCACTGGATCAAGAACACCGGTGACCTCAAGGAGGGGGACCTCATCCTGCTCGACGCCGGGGTCGAGGTCGACTCGCTCTTCACCGCCGACATCACCCGCACGCTGCCCGTCAGCGGCACCTTCACCGCCGCCCAGCGCGAGATCTACGACGCCGTCTACGCCGCGCAGGAGGCCGGCCTGGCAGCGGTCAAGCCGGGCAACAAGTTCTCCGACGTGCACGCCGCCGCCATCCGGGTCATCGCCGAGCACCTCGAGAAGTGGGGCCTGCTGCCCGAGGGCGTCGACGTCGAGGGCACCCTCGACAAGGAGCACGGCCAGTACCACCGGCGCTGGATGGTGCACGGCACCTCGCACCACCTCGGCATCGACGTGCACGACTGCGCCCTCGCCACCCGCGAGCAGTACATGGACGCCGAGCTGGAGCCCGGGATGGTGCTCACCGTGGAGCCCGGGCTCTACTTCAAGGCCGACGACCTCAAGGCCCCCGAGCGGTTCCGCGGCATCGGCGTGCGCATCGAGGACGACGTGCTCGTCACCGAGGACGGGTGCGAGAACCTCTCCGCAGCCATGCCCCGCACCTCCACCGAGGTCGAGGCCTGGATCGCCCGCATCTGGGAGCGCTGAGCCTCAGCGGCGCTGGACGACGTCGAGCAGCAGCGCGTGCTCGACCCCGGACGCCTCGCCGCCTCTGCCCAGGATCATCTGGATGAGGTCGCGGGGCGGCGGGAAGTCCGGCCCCAGGGCCGCGTTGTACTCGCGGTGCGCCTCGAGCGAGGACACGGCCGCCTCGAAGTGGCCCGTCACGTCGACGTAGTGCGACGGCTGGGGTGAGCCCCCGAAACCGACCAGGGCCACCCCGCCCCACGGCTCGAACCCCTCCGCGGCGAGCTCGGGGAAGATCCACCGGTTGCCGGCATCGGCACAGGCGTCGAGCGTCGCCAGCCCGACCGCCCGGTGGTCGGCCTGGTTGGGCATGCCGCCGAAGAACCGGTCGTGGTAGTCGCCGGTGATGACGACCTCGGGCCGGCGGCGCCGGATCTCCCGGGCGATGTCGCGGCGCAGGTCCAGGCCGTACTCGATGTGCCCGTCACGGTAGTCACCGAAGTCGACCTCGGTCACGCCCACCAGCGCGGCGCCGTCGCGTTCCTCCTGCTCCCGCAGCGGACCGGACTTCGCCGGCTGCATGGTGTCGATCCCGGCCTCGCCGCGCGTGAGCAGGAAGTAGGTGACGACCTTGCCGGCCTTCGTCCAGCGGTCCACCGCTGCGGCCGTGCCGTACTCGATGTCGTCCGGGTGCGCCACGACGCACAGGACGCGCGAGAAGTCGTCACCGAACTCGGCCAGCTGCGGGCGCTCCGTCATGCGCCCAACGGTATGCCGCGGGCTCGCCTGCCGGGGTCGGTTCGGCTCAGCTGCCGGCCGGGGGCTGGGGCTGCTGGGGCGGCTGGGGCACCTCGCCGGTCGGTGACGCGGACGGAGCGGTCGTCTGGGCCCTCTGCGCGGCAGCAGCAGCCGCGGCCTCGGCCTCCCGGGCCGCCCGGACCTCGGCCTGGGCCGCGGCCATCGGGTCCATCTGGGCGAGCAGCTCGCGGGCGCGCTGCACGTGCCGGTGCTCGACGAGCACCTCGTACTGGGTAGCCACCACCTGGGTGACCGAGGTGAAGTCCCGGTGCCCACCGGTGAACTGGTAGCCGAGGACGGCCCACATCAGGCCGAAGCCGGCGCCGAACAGCACCGTCAGCAGGATGCTGCCGGTTCCCGAGGCCTGGGGGTCGAACAGCGCGAAGATCAGCCCGACGAACAGGCCGAGCCACATGCCCGACAGGATGCCACCGGCGGCGACCCGGCCGCGGGTGAGCCGGCCGGTGACCCGCTCGAGCTGCTTGAGGTCCGTGCCGACGATCAGCACGTTCTGCACCGGGAAGTCGTGGTCGGAGAGGTAGTCGACGGCCTTCTGCGCCTCCTCGTACTTCTCGTACCGACCGACGCTCATCGGGTACTCCAGCGTCAGGCTGGCGCGGGACCGTGACAACGCGTTCGACTGGGTGCTCATGCCCACAGTCTGTCAAAGCAGGCTGGACGTTTCCTGCAGGTGGCGCACACTGCGGGCTCGGGGCGCCGGCTCTCAGCCCTTGAGCCGGTAGTCCTCGAGCAGGCGCCGCCCGATGATCATGCGCTGGATGTCGGCCGTGCCCTCCCCGATCAGCAGCATCGGCGCTTCACGGTAGAGCCGCTCGATCTCGTACTCCTTGGAGTAGCCATAGCCGCCGTGGATCCGGAAGGAGTCCTCGACGACCTGCGAGCAGTACTCGGACGCAAGGTACTTCGCCATGCCGGCCTCGAGGTCGTTGCGCTCCCCCGAGTCCTTCTTGCGGGCCGCCTTGACCATCATCTCGTGGGCCGCCTCGACCTTGACCGCCATGTCGGCCAGGCGGAACAGCACGGCCTGGTGCTCGGCGATCTTCTTGCCGAACGTCTCGCGCTGCTGCGCGTAGGACACGCCGAGCTCGAAGGCGCGGCGGGCGACGCCGCAGCCGCGGGCGGCGACGTTGACGCGGCCCACCTCGACGCCGTCCATCATCTGGTAGAAGCCCTTGCCCGGCTCCCCGCCGAGGATCTGGGCCGACGTGGTCCGGTGCCCCTCGAACACGAGCTCCGTCGTGTCGACGCCCTTGTAGCCCATCTTCTCGATCTTGCCCGGCACCGTGACGCCCTGGGCGGTCTCGCCGAACCCCTCGGTCTTGTCGATGAGGAAGGTCGTCATGTTCTTGTAGACCGAGTCGGCGCCGGTGTCCGTCTTCACCAGCACCGCAACGAGATTCGCCGAGCCGCCGTTGGTCAGCCACATCTTCTGGCCGTTGATGGTCCAGTCGTCGGAGTCGCCGTCGCGCACGGCCTTGGTCTTGATCGCCGCGACGTCGGAACCGCAGCCCGGCTCGGACATCGAGAAGGCTCCGCGGATCTCGCCGGTCGCCATCTTCGGCAGGTAGTGCTGCTTCTGCTCCTCGGTGCCGTGCTGGAGGATCATGTGGGCGACGATGAAGTGGGTGTTGATGATGCCGCTGACCGACATCCAGCCGCGCGCGATCTCCTCGACGCAGAGCGCGTAGGTCAGCAGCGACTCGCCCAGGCCGCCGTACTCCTCGGGGATCATCAGGCCGAAGATCCCCATCTCCTTCATGCCCTCGACGATCTGCGTGGGGTACTCGTCCTTGTGCTCCAGCTCGGTGGCGACGGGGATGATCTGCTCGTCGACGAACTCGCGCACGAGCTTGACGAGCTCGTTCTGCTCCTCGGTCAGGCCATCGGTCTGCTGGAGTCGGGACATGCGCTTTCGCCACCTTGCGTCGCGGGATAGGACCTGCCGCGAGTATGCCGAGTGCTCACCAGAGGGGACAGTGGAACTCCGTGTGAGTCCCACCACCCCTCCGAACCTTTATCGGGTCAGGCCGTCAGGGAAGGTCGACGAACGGCTCGAGGAAGTCCCGGGCGCTCTCGGTGTCCATGCGGTACGCCACGTTGGTGGCGTAGCAGGGGACGTCCCCGGTGATCGTCGTGGCCGCCAGCACCCACTCGCCGTCGAGCACGACGAAGTTCGGCCCGCCGGAGTCGCCGTAGCACGCCCCGCCGAGGTCACGGGACTCGTTCATGGACAGGCGCACCCACGTCTTGTTGAGGGCGCTGAAGTCCTCCATCGCCTTCATCCGCACACCGCCCCCGAGGTGCTGGTGGCCGCCCGGCCCGCGCAGGGCCTCTTCGGTGCCGTATCCGACTGCCCACCACTGCGCCGCGTCGAGAGCCCGGGAGCCGAGGCTGTCGAGCTGCCCGGCCTCGGGCAGGGTCGCCGGCTCGAAGTTCCAGACGTCCTGCGGCGTGACGTCGCGGTCGGCGAAGTCGAGGACGCCGATGTCATGGCTGTCGGCGGAGTTGCCGGGGTAGGCCGGGTCCTGGTGCGGGTCGCCCTCGACGATCCAGCCCTCGTCGAGGAACAGCTCCGCCTGCTCGGCCGGAGTCAGCCCGTCCTCGACAGCTGCGTCGAGCTTGCTCTGGACGTCCTCCTCGAGGGAGACGAAGAAGCGCGTGCCTGCGGGCCAGTCGTCAGTGCAGTGCGCGGCCGTGAGGAAGGTGTCGTCGTCGACCATGGCCCCGCTGCACACCCAGTCGAAGCGGTCGTAAGTGCCGTCCTCGTCGCGGTCCCACAGGGCGACGAAGGCCCCTACCTCCGTGCGCTCTGGAGCCGGCTGGGCGTTGTAGCTGTTGATCGCTGCAGCCGGCAGGGCGAGGGCCACGGTGGCCGCACCTCCGGTGACGAGCGCAGTGACGACACTGGCAACACAACGGCGCATGGCTGATTCCCCTCACTCACTCCCCCAGACCCCTGCTGGAGAACCCGGGGTCAAGGTACGCCCTATCCCGTGCCGAGGGAACCCCCGGAAAACCGGTGGCGCATCAGTCGGGACGGCTGCCACGCTGGGAGCAAGCCGCACGGCATACCGGCTGTGCACCGACTCCACTGCGGAAGAAGGGAGGCGCGACATGTCCACGACTGTCCTGGGCCGCCTTCGTGCCCACACCCTTCTCACCCTGGAGTCTTGCCTTGCACGCATTCTCGGAGAACGCAAAGTTCTCGTTTGACAGCCGCCCCGACGACCCGCCGGAGGGCGAGCGCTGGTCCACCTGGGACGGCGCCACCCACGGGCCGAAACCCCGACCCGACTGGGTGATCACCGCGCTCGGCGCCGTCGAGTCCGACCTGGGGATCCTCAAGACCGGCAAGGAGGCCGACGTCCACGTCGTCCGCCGGTGGATCCCTGACGGCACGAACCGCCCCGCGCACGACACCCTGCTCGCCGCCAAGCGCTACCGCACCAGCGAGCACCGCATGTTCCACCGCGACGCCGGCTACCAGGAGGGCCGCCGGGTCCGCCGCAGCCGGGAGATGCGGGCCATGGCCCGGCGCACCGAGTTCGGCCGCGAGCTGCTGTCGGGGCAGTGGGCCTCGGCCGAGTTCGAGGCGCTCGGCACGCTGTGGGAGCTCGGCCTGCCGGTCCCCTACCCGGTGCAGCTGAGCGACCGCGAGATGCTGATGCAGTTCGTCGGCGCCGCCGGGCAGGCCGCGCCCCGCCTCGCCCAGACCCGGCCCGCGCCGGACCTGCTGGCCGAGCTGTTCGAGCAGCTGCGCGGGTCGCTCACCCTGCTCGCGCAACGGGGCTGGGCGCACGGCGACCTGTCGCCCTACAACGTGCTGCTCGACGGCGAGCGGCTGGTGCTGATCGACTGGCCGCAGATCGTCGACGTCATCGGCAACCCGCGCGGGTTCGAGTTCCTCGGGCGCGACGTCGCGAACATGTGCCGGTGGTTCCGCAGCCGGGGCCTCGACGTCGAGGAGGGCGAGCTGCTCGGCGACCTCGTCGCCGCTGCCACGTCGCGCTGGTAACCCGGGGCGTCCGCCGGCGAGCCCGCGCGTCCTAGGGTGCCGTCATGGCCTTCCCCACCCGTCGCAGCGTCCTCGCCGGCGCGCTGGGCACGGCGCTCGCGGGTGGGCTCGGCGCGTGCGGCGACGGCGAGGTGGCCTGGCGGTCCGGCCGCCTGCGGACGGCCCACTGGCCCGGGCACCAGCCGCGCTGGCGGCTCGCCGTGCCCCGCGAGGGCGACCGGCCGCCACCGGTCGTGCTGGTGCTGCACGGCCGGGGCGGCAACGCCGACACCGCCTTCGACGAGCTGCACCTGCACGACCACGTGGCGCGCACCGGCCTGGCCGTCGCCTCCGTCGAGGGCGGCGACCTCTACTGGCACCGGCGCCGGTCGGGGGCCGACCCCGGACGCATGGTCACCGACGAGCTCCTCCCGCTGCTGCGGGCCCAGACCGGGTATGCCGGGCCCGTCGCCTTCCTGGGGTGGTCGATGGGCGGCTACGGCTCGCTGCTCCTCGCCAGCGTGCTCGGGCCGCGGACCGTCGGTGCGGTGGTGGCGCAGTCAGCGGCCCTTTGGACCGACCCCGGGGCGAGTGCGCCCGGGGCGTTCGACGACCGGGCCGACTTCGAGGCCCACGACGTCTTCGACCGCTCGCGCACCGAGGTGCTCGCGCAGCTCCCCGTCCGGCTCGACTGCGGCGACGCCGACCCGTTCGTCGAGGCCAACCGCGCCTTCGCCGAGCGGCTGCCCTCGGCGCGGCTCACGGTCGACGCCGGGGGTCACGACACGGGCTACTGGCGCGACCACGCCAGGGCCCAGCTCGACTGGGTCGCGGCGCGCCTCGACGGCGGCCGCTGAGCCGGCGTCAGTAGACGACGACCCGGCTCCCGACCGGCATCAGGGCCCGGGCCCAGATCATGTCCATGGCGGCGTTGCTCACCCGGGCGCAGCCGTGCGAGGCGGGGTAGGCCGGCACCGACGCGGCGCCGTGCACCGCGATCCCGCCGTTGAAGTAGCGCGGGCGCCACAGGTCGCCGAGCGGGCCCTCGTCGTTGCCGTCGACGGTGCGGAACACCGAGTACGTGCCGGCAGGGGTCACGGCGCGCGCCGTTCGGCCGTAGTACTCGAAGGGCTCGCCGTTGCCCGTGCTGGTGTTGAGGATCGTCGTGACCGCCCCGCCGCGCACGACGAGGAGCACCTGGCGCTGCAGGTCGATCTCCAGGCCCGTGCCCCCGATGCGCGACTGCGGCCGCACCCCCGCCTGCAGGGCCCGGCGGGTGGCGGGGCCGAAAACCCCGTCACGCCCGAGGCCGGCGGACTTCTGCAGCGCCATCACCGCCTGCGAGGTCAGGTAGCCGTAGGTGCCGTCCGGTGTGCCGAGCCAGTAGCCGAGCGACGACAGCCGCTGCTGCACCGACAGCACGTAGGCACCGGAGTCACCGGGATGCAGGGTGTCGCCCTCCTTGGGCGTCGGCTTCACGGTGGGGGTCGGCCTGGGCGCCGGCTTGGTGGTCGAGGGCTTCGGCACCGGGGCGCTCGTGGTCGGCGAGGGCGTCTCCGTGGGCGCTGGGGTCGTCGTCGGTTCCGTCACCGGTTCCGGGCTCGACGGGGCGGCTGTGGTGGACGACGGCGACGCGACCGCGCGCGAGGTCACGGTCGAGGGTGCCGCGGTCTCAGCGCCCTCGACCGTGACCATGCCGCAGCCGGTCAGGCCGAGGGCCGCCGCCGCGAGCACCGCGGCCGCCCGTGCCGCCGCCCCCGCCACGTCCCCTGGGTGTCGCCCCATCGATGTCCCCCGTTCCGACGCCGTGCGCGACGCCTGTCGTCTGAACCGGGCACCCATCCTCGGGGAACCCCGCCCGTTGTGGCTCGTGCCACACGCCGGTTACCCGATTCGTGAACAGATCGAGACCTTGGCAACTGCGTGGCTGGTGCGGCCGCCCTCCTCGTGAAGGGCGGCCGCACCCACTCAGACGCGCGGCGGCACTCCAAGGTTGCGTCGCAGGGACCGGGTCTTGCGGAAGGGCATCACCGGCGGGTCAGCGGTCGGCCTCGGCCTCCAGCGCACGGATCGCCTCGTGAGTCTCGAGCACCCGCCGCGCGGTGTCGACGTGCAGGCTCTCGACCATGCGACCGCCGAAGGTCACCACGCCCGAGCCCGCGCCGTCCTCCCACGCCTGAAGGATGCCGCGGGCCTCCTCGACCTGCTCAGCGCTCGGCGCGAAGGCGGCGTTGCACGCCTCGACCTGTCCCGGGTGGATCAGCGTCTTGCCGTCGAAGCCCATCTGCCGCCCCTGGAGGCACTCTGCCTCGAACCCTTCGGCGTCCTTGACGTTGTTGTAGACGCCGTCGAGGATCACCGTCCCGGTGGCACGGGCCGCCAAGAGGCAGAGCCCCAGACCGGTCAGCAGCGGCTGCCGGCCGGGCACGTGCTCGGCGTGCAGCTCCTTGGCGAGGTCGTTGGTGCCCATGACGAGCACGGCGAGCCGTTCGGACGCACCGGCGATCTCCTCGCAGTGCAGCATCGCCTGCGGCGTCTCGACCATGGCCCAGAGCTTCGTGTGCTCCGGCGCACCAGCCGCCTCCATCGCACCGACGAGCTGGCGCACCTCGTCGCCCGAGCCCACCTTCGGCACCACGATGCCGTCCGGGCCCGCGGCGCACGCTGCGGCGAGGTCGGCGTCGTGCCACTGGGTGCCGATCCCGTTGACGCGGATGGTGACCTCGCGACGGCCGTACTCCCCTGATCGTGCTGCGGCACAGGCGTTCTCGCGAGCCTGCTCCTTCGCGTCGGGGGCGACGGCGTCCTCGAGGTCGAAGATGAGCGCGTCGACCATGAGGGTCTTCGCCTTCTCCAGCGCCCGCTCGTTGGAGCTGGGCATGTAGAGGACCGAACGACGCGGCCGGTATGCCGTGTGCTCGCCGCTCACGTCGCGCTCCCCTCCGCGCCGGTGCCGGCATCGGCACCGCCGTCGGGCACGGCGGCATACAGCTCGGCGAGCTCGGGGTCGGTGCGCGAGAGGCGCTCGGCTAGCTCGACGATCACCAGGCACTGCTTGAGGCTGGCGTCGTCCTCCATCTTGCCGTCGAGCATGACGGCACCGGTGCCGTCGCCCATGGCGGCGACGACGCGCCGGGCGTGCGCGACGTCCTCGGCCGAGGGGCTGAAGACGCGCTTGGCGATCTCGATCTGCACCGGGTGCAGCGACCACGTGCCCACGCAGCCGAGGAGGAAGGCGTTGCGGAACTGGTCCTCGCAGGCGACGACGTCCTTGATGTCCCCGAACGGGCCGTAGTACGGGAGGATCCCGTGCATCGCGCAGGCGTCGACCATCCGCGCGATCGTGTAGTGCCACAGGTCCTGCTGGTAGGTCGCGCGCTGGCCCTGGACGTCGCCACCCACCGGGTCCTGGCGCACGAGGTAGCCCGGGTGGCCGCCGCCGACGCGGGTGGTCTTCATCCGCCGGTCGGCCGCCAGGTCTGCCGGGCCGAGCGACAGGCCCTGCATCCGCGGGCTCGCGCCACAGATCTCCTCGACGTTGGCCATGCCCCGGGCCGTCTCGAGGATGGCGTGCACGAGGATCGGGCGCTCCAGCCCGGCGCGCGCCTCGAGCTGGGCGAGCAGCCGGTCGACGTAGTGGATGTCCTCGGGCCCCTCGACCTTCGGCACCATGATGACGTCGAGCTTGTCGCCGATCTCGGTGACCAGCGTGACGAGGTCGTCGAGCACCCACGGGCTGTCGAGCGCGTTGACGCGGGTCCACAGCTGGGTGTTCTCGCCGAAGTCCGTGGCCTTGGCGATCCTCACCAGGCCCTCGCGCGCGGCGACCTTCCTGTCGGCCTTGACGGCGTCCTCGAGGTTGCCGAGCAGCACGTCGACGGTGCCCACCATGGCGGGGACCTTGGCCGCCATCTTCTCGTTGCTCGGGTCGAAGAAGTGGATGACCCGCGAGGGCCGGGCGGGCACCTCGGTCACCGGTCGTGGGGCCCCCACGGCAAGGGGCTTGAAGAAGTCCTTGGCGCTGCGCATGCGCGGACGCTAGCGCAGACGCCAGCACGGCGGTTATGACACAGTTCACGGTGTGACCGAGCCCGTCGAGGTGACCACCACCGAGCAGCCGCACGTCAACGTCACCGCGCTGTTCGCCGAGGCGGCCGGCAAGTCGGGCCTGTTGTGGATCGACGTGCCGGGCGACCGGGCCTGGCCGGCGTGGCACGCCTGGGCCGACGACACCGTGTTCGTGGTCTCGGGGCCGGGCGAGCAGACCCTGCCCTGGCTGCCCGACGAGGTGGCGCTCATCCTGCGCAGCAAGGACACCGGCGGCCGGCTGCTCACCGTGCACGCGACGGCCCGCACCCTCACCCCCGACGACCCGCAGTGGCCGACCGCGACCGACGCGCTCAAGGCCAGCCGCCTCAACGCCACCGACGACGTGGTCGCCCGCTGGGCGACCTCGTGCACCGTCCGGGCGCTGCGGCCCTACGGCACCCCGCTCGAGGCGCCCGGCCACTACGGCGACACCTCCGGCGCGGCCCCGGTGCCACCGAGCGAGGCCACCACCACCGGCTGGCGGCCCTGGCACCTCGGCGGCCGCCCACAGCGGCGCCGCGGCACGCGCTTCCCCGACGACCGCGGCGGCGCCGGATAGCCTTGCTCGCGTGAGCACCCCGTCGCGCGTCTTCGTCGGCCGCCTGACCAGCCTGAGCGTGTTCGACCCGCTCGGCGACCAGGTGGGCCGCGTGCGCGACGTCGTCGTCACCTTCGGCGCCTCGCGGCGGCGGCCCCGGGTCATCGGCCTCGTGGTCGAGGTGCCCGGCCGGCGCCGCGTGTTCGTCCCGATGACGCGGGTGACCTCCGTCGACGGCGGCCAGGTCATCACCACGGGACTGGTCAACATGCGGCGGTTCGAGCAGCGCGCCAACGAGGTGCTCGTGATGGCCGAGCTGCTCGACCGGCAGGTGACGGTGCGCGACCCCGAGGGCGACTACACCGCGACGGTCGAGGACATCGCCATCGAGCGCGAGCGCACCCGCGACTGGGCGGTCTCGAAGGTCTTCGTCCGCCAGGGACCGGCCCGCGGCCACCTCGGACCGTTCCGGCGCCGCCGCGGCGCCACGGTGCTGGTCCCCGTCGAGGACGTCACCGGCATCCACCGCTCGACCCCGGCGCAGAGCGCCGCCCGGCTGCTCGAGAACTACGACGACCTCAAGCCCGCCGACCTGGCCGAGGTGATCCACGACCTGGCGCCCAAGCGCCGTGCCGAGGTGGCCGCCGCCCTCGACGACGAGCGGCTCGCCGACGTGCTCGAGGAGCTGCCCGAGGACGACCAGGTGCAGATCCTCGCGACGCTGGAGCGCGAGCGCGCCGCCGACGTGCTCGAGGCGATGGAGCCCGACGACGCCACCGACCTGCTCAAGGAGCTCACCCCCGAGCAGCGCGAGGAGCTGCTCGGCCACATGGAGCCCGACGAGGCGGCACCGCTGCGCCGGCTGCTGACCTACGACGAGAACACCGCCGGCGGCATGATGACCACCGAGCCGGTGATCCTCGCCCCCGACGCGACGATCGCCCACGCGCTGGCGGTGGTCCGCAAGGTCGAGCTCTCCCCCGCCCTGGCCTCGACCGTCTTCGTGTGCCGGCCGCCGCTGGAGACGCCCACCGGCAAGTTCCTCGGCATCGTGCACATCCAGCGACTCCTGCGGGAGCCGCCGCACAACCCGATCGGCGGCATCCTCGACAAGGAGCTCGAGCCGCTGCGCCCGCACTCCCCGCTCGGCCAGGTGACCCGGGTGCTGGCCACCTACAACCTCACCGGTGTGCCCATCGTCGACGACGAGGGACGCCTCGTCGGCGCCGTCACGGTCGACGACGTGCTCGACCACATCCTTCCCGACGACTGGCGTGAGGAGCGGCACGAGGTGACCCGTGACTGAGCGCCCGAGCCGCACCGCCCCGACACGCCTCGACCAGCCGCGCGAGGTGCGGCGGGCGCTCCTGCCGCGGCCCACGGTCTCGCAGGAGACCTTCGGCGTGTGGAGCGAGCGCTTCGCGCGCTTCATGGGCACGCCCCGCTTCCTGATCTACATGACGGCGTTCGTCGCCCTCTGGATCACCTGGAACGCCGTGGGCCCGCCCGACCTGCGCTGGGACCCCTACGCCTTCATCTTCCTCACGCTGATGCTGAGCCTGCAGGCCTCGTACGCCGCGCCGCTGATCCTGCTCGCGCAGAACCGGCAGGCCGACCGTGACCGCGTGGCGCTGGAGCAGGACCGCGCCCGCGACGAGCGGAACCTCGCCGACACCGAGTTCCTCACCCGCGAGGTCGCCGCGCTGCGCCTGGCCCTGAGCGACACGGCGACGCGCGACTTCGTGCGCTCCGAGCTCCGCGGCCTGCTCGAGGACTTCGAGGAGCGCGGCCTCGAGGTGCGCCGGCGTGACGAGCCCGACAGCGGGCCGGGGGCCACCGGTTCCGCGCCTGACCGGCCCGCGACCTAGCATGGGGGGCATGTCCGCCCCTGCTGCCCCCGTGACCGACGACGCCCTGTACGCGGCCCTCTCGACGGTCATCGACCCCGAGATCCGCAAGCCCGTGACCGAGCTCGGCATGGTCGAGAGCGTCTCGGTCGACGAGGCCGGGCACGTGGCGGTGACGATCCTGCTCACCGTGTCGGGGTGCCCCATGAAGGACACCCTCACCAAGGACACCACCGCGGCGCTGGCCAAGGTGCCCGGCGTCAACGGCGTCAAGGTCACCCTGGGCGTCATGAGCGACGAGCAGCGCACCGCCCTGCGCCAGCAGCTGCGCGGCGGTGCCCCCGAGCGCGAGATCCCCTTCGCGAAGCCCAACAGCCTCACCCGCGTGTATGCCGTGGCGTCCGGCAAGGGTGGCGTCGGCAAGTCGTCGGTCACGGTCAACCTCGCCGCGGCCCTCGCCGAGAGCGGGCTGCGCGTCGGCGTCGTCGACGCCGACGTCTACGGCTTCTCCGTGCCCCGCATGCTCGGCGTCGAGCACCGGCCCACCCAGGTCGACGACATGATCCTTCCCCCCGTCAGCCACGACGTGAAGGTCATCTCGATCGGCATGTTCGTGCCCGGCAACCAGCCGGTCGTCTGGCGCGGCCCGATGCTGCACCGGGCCCTCCAGCAGTTCCTCGGCGACGTCTTCTGGGGCGACCTCGACGTGCTCCTGCTCGACCTGCCGCCCGGCACCGGCGACATCGCGATCTCGGTGGCCCAGCTCATCCCCGGCGCCGAGATCCTCGTCGTGACGACCCCGCAGCAGGCAGCCGCCGAGGTGGCGGAGCGGGCCGGTTCGATCGCCCTCCAGACGCACCAGCGCATCGTCGGGGTCATCGAGAACATGAGCTGGCTCGAGCTGCCCGACGGCTCCCGCCAGGAGATCTTCGGCTCCGGCGGCGGCCGGGCGGTCGCGGAGTCGCTCAGCCGGTCCGTCGGCGCCGAGGTGCCGCTGCTCGGCCAGGTGCCGCTCGACACCAACCTGCGCGAGGGCGCCGACCAGGGCACGCCCGTCGTGCTGCGCGACCCGGACAGCCCGGCCGCGGTCGTGCTGCGCGCGATCGCGCGCGGCCTGGGCTCCCGGGCACGCGGCCTCGCCGGCCGCTCACTCGGCCTGACCCCCACCGGCCGCTGACGGCATACGACTCTGTATGCCGCGGGAGCGGCTCATGACCCACACGGGCCGTGGAACCGCTCCCGACGCAGACGAAGTCGGGGCTCAGGTGGCGTCGAGGTCGTACGGGGTCGGGCGCGTCGGGTCGTAGGCCCTGCTGCCGTTGGCCCGGCCGCCGTTGGCGCCGGGGCCGTCGGCGGAGGCCGCCTTGGCGTCGAACGGGGTGTCGTCGAGCAGCGCCTCGCGCACGATGCGCCGAGGGTCGTACTGGCGCGGGTCGTACTGGCGCCAGTCGATGTCGTCGAACTCCGGCCCCATCTGCTCGCGCAGCTGCCCCTTCGCCGACTCGGCCATGGACTTGGCCTGGCGCACCAGCCGGCCCAGCTTGGCGGCATACTCCGGCAGCCGCTCGGGCCCGAGGATGAGCACGGCGAGCACGATGAGGAGGATGAACTCCCATCCGGTGATGTTCACGCGCCGGTTCCTGCCCTCGTCACTGGTCGGTGTTGCCCTGCAGGGTCATCCTGACACTGATCTCGCGGGAACCGCGACGCACCTTCATGGTGACCTCGTCGCCGACGCTCTTCGCGCGGATGAGGACCACGAGGTCGTCGGGATCGGTGACCCGGCGACCGTCGAACTCGATGATGAGGTCGCCCGGCTTGACTCCCGCCTTGCCGGCGGGGCCGTCAGGGGTCACCGACTCGCGCTGCGCCGTCGACTCCTCGAGGATCTTGACCCCGTCGGCGCCGTCGTACTGGCGGTCGAGGATCACACCGATGACGGGGTGCTCCGCCTTGCCGGTGCGGATGAGCTGGTCGGCGGTCTTGCGGACCTGGTCGACCGGGATGGAGAAGCCGACGCCGATGTTGCCCGACTGCTCCCCCGAGCTGCCGGGCACGCGGGCGATGGCGGAGTTGACGCCGATGACGCGGCCCTGCATGTCGAGCAGCGGCCCCCCTGAGTTGCCCGGGTTGATCGCGGCGTCGGTCTGGAGGGCGTTGATGAACGACTGCTCGTCACCGTCGCCACCGGGGCTCACCGGACGGTTGAGGGCACTGACGATCCCTGAGGTGACGGTGTTCTCGAGGCCGAGGGGCGCACCGAGGGCGATGACGTGGTCCCCCACCACGACGTCACCGGACGAGCCGAGGACCAGCGGCTGGAGGTCGCTGCGTCCGGTCTTGAGGACCGCGATGTCGTAGGAGCTGTCACGACCGGCGATCGTCGCGGCGATCTCGGTGCCGTTGGCGAGCTGGATGCGGATGGTGCCCTCGCCGGCGGCTCCGGCCACGACGTGGTTGTTGGTGATGATGTGGCCCTGCTGGTCGGCGACGAACCCCGAGCCGGTGCCGTTGCCGTCGGCGCCCTGCACCTTGATGGTCACGACGCTGGGCAGCGCCTTGGCCGCGATGTTGGCGATGGACCCGTCCGGGCGGCTGGTGGCGCCGCTGCCCACGGTCGGCAGGGGCGACGGGGAGCCGCCCAGGCCGCCGAAGCCGAGCCGGTCGTTCGCCCCGAGCCAGCCGCCGGCGAGACCGCCGAGCAGGCCCGCGAGCAGCGCGCTCACCACCGCCACGGACAGCAGCGCCGGCCAGCCCGGACCGCGGCGCGGGGGCCGGCCCTGCGTCATGGCATGGTGCGACTGCGTCCAGTCCTGGGTCGGGGCCGCCTGCTGCCAGCCCTGGTCCCACTGCTGGTGGTCCCACCGCTGGTGGTCCCCCTGCGGCTGGTCCCACTGGCCGGACGCCTGAGCGCCGGGACCCGGCTGGCCCGGCCACCCGGTCTGTCCCTGCGCAGCAGGCCACCCGGCCTCGTGCTGCGCGGCGGGCCAGCCGGTCTGGCCGTGGGGGGGCGGCTGGGGGTCGTAGGTCCACGACGGCTGGAGGGCCGGCTCGCCCGCACCGACCGGCGGCGGCGGGATGGCCTGGGTGTTGCTCAGGTCGACCGGCTGGGTCTGGTCGACCGGCTGGGTCTGTTCGACCGGCTGGGCCTGGTCGACCGGCGGGGCCTGGTCGGCCCTCTCTGCGGGCTGGTGCTCGGGTGCCGGCGGTGTCCACGCGGCATCACGCCCATCGGGCTCGTCGTGCCAGCGTTCGCGGGGCTCGGTCATGGCACCGATTCTGCCGAACCGCGCGGGGTGCCGCTCACGACGGGTCTGCCGGCGCCACTGAAGACGACCGTCGTGGCCGACACCGGAAGCTGCGCGCGGGCCCGCAGCGAGGCCCCGAAGGAGGCGCTGGTGAACGACGGGCTGACCGGCCGGGCGCGCTGCACGGCGGTTCCGGGCGCCGGGGTCGCCGGGCCAGTCGGCGCCAGTGGGCTGCCGACCACGGCGAAGCTCCAGGCCGCGGCGGCCGAGGCGCCGGCAGCCAGCCCGGCGAAGACGGTCGCGCGCATCACGGAGCGGTGCATGGCGGGGGCGCAGCGGTCGACGACCGGCACCGGTGGTGGTGGGATGCGCAGCGGCTGCACCTCACGGGCGGGCGCGGCCAGGCCGTCTGCGCAGGGGGCACCGGCCGGGCCGTCGGCGTGGCCGCCACCGGAGGCCATCGACAGCAGCACGGCTCGCAGGTCGCTCGGCACCGCAGGCCCTGCCGATGCCCGGAGGGCACGGAGCACCCGCTTCTCCGCCTCCACGGCCTGGCGACAGCAGGTGCACGCCACCAGGTGGCGGTCCCACGACCGCAGCTCAGCCGGGGACAGGGCCCGGTCGGCATACGCCGTCAGCTCGGGTCCCAGGCACCGCTGCAGCGGCCGGGGACCGGAAGGGATCCTGCTCACCGCGCCTCCGGCACCGCTCGCCGCAGCACCGGCAGGCGCCGCCGGGAGGACGCGGAGCCCGGGCTGGACTCGGCGGGCGACGTGGGCTCGACGGGGCGCGTACCGGGGGCGCGGTGGGCCAGGGCCTCGCGCAGCAGGGCGCGGCCACGGTGGATGCGCGAGCGCACCGTGCCGAGCTTGATGCCCAGCGTGGTGGCGATCTCCTCGTAGGACAGACCCTCGATGTCGCACAGGACGACGGCGGCACGGAAGTCCGGCGGCAGCGCGTCGAGGGCGCGCTGGACGTCGTCGTTGAAGTGGTTGGCCTCGAAGGCCTGCTCGGGCCCGGCCTCACGGGTGGGCAGGCGGGCGGCGGACTCCTCCGAGAGCGCGTCGAACCGGATCCGCTGCTTGCGGCGCATCCGGTCGAGGAAGACGTTGGTGGTGATGCGGTGCAGCCAGCCCTCGAAGGTGCCCGGCTGGTAGGAGTGCAGCGAGCGGAACACCCGGATGAAGACGTCGTGCGTGAGGTCCTCGGCGTCGTGGACGTTGCCGGTCAGGCGGTAGGCCAGCCGGTACACCCGCGCGGAGTGCTGCTCGACGATCTCCTCCCAGGTCGGAGGGACCCACGGCTGCTCGGGCGAGACAGCCACGGCAGCCCGGTCCGGCGCGCCGATCTGGTCGGTCGCGGTCACGTCGCTCACCTCCGTAGGGCGCGCGCTGCGCGCGCTGGTTGCCGGTCTGGACGACCGCGCACCGTCGATGGTTCCCCACCAACCTGAACGTTCCCTGTGTGCGGGGCGCGCACCTCGTCCGCTCCACCCGGCATTCGTGCGGCGTGGCCGCGCGGATGGGTGCGCGAATCGGGGCATCTGCGGCGCTAGGGTTGCCCGCATGACCGCACAGAAGCCTGCCAGCTGGGCCTACGCCGAGGAGTTCGTCACCGAGACGCCGGTGGTGGAGCAGGCTCGCCGCCGTGGCGAGGAGCTCGGCGCCTCCCCGGTCGGCAACGGCGCGGGGGTGGTCCTGCGCCTGCTCGCGGCCGCCTCGAAGGCGCGTTCGGTCATCGAGATCGGCACCGGCGCCGGCACCTCGGGCCTGTGGCTGCTCCAGGGCATGCCCGCCGACGGCATCCTCACGACCATCGACGTCGAGCCCGAGCACCAGGCCGCCGCCCGGCAGGCCTACCGCGAGGCCGGCATCGCCCCGCAGCGCACCCGCGTCATCAGCGGCCGCGCCCTCGAGGTGCTGCCCCGCATGACCGACGGCGCCTACGACATGGTCGTCGTCGACGCCGAGAAGTCGGAGTACCCGGCCTACGTCGAGCACGCCATCCGGCTGCTGCGCTCCGGCGGGGTGCTGGTGCTCGACAACATGCTGTGGCACGACCGGGTGGCCGACCCCGCGGCCCGCGACGAGCAGACCACCGTGCTGCGCGACCTCGGCAAGACCCTGCGCGACGACGACCGGCTCCTGCCTGCGCTGCTGCCGGTGGGCGACGGGGTCCTCGCCGCCGTCAAGCGCTAGAGACTCTTCCGGTTCGAGGTAAAACGCCGGTGTCTACCGGCGTTTTTGCCTCGAACGGGGATGAAGAGGCCTCAGGCGGTGCCGGGGCCGGGGCCGCGCCGGAATCCCGCTGGCCCCTCGGCGATCGCCACGACCTCGAACGGCTCGATGGTGACAGGCGCGGACCCGATGATCCTGGTGCCCGCCGAGTTGGCCGCCTCCTGCTCGAACTCGCTCTGGAAGTCGTCGCGGTAGACCGCCTCGTCGAAGACGTAGGTACCCTCGAACCAGCGGCCCTCGCTCATCCGCCAGGTCTTGAAGGCCAGCCCGTCGAGGAACATGAACTTGGCCATCGACGTGCCGATGACGTAGTCGCGCAGCTTCTGGCCCACCGCGGGGTCGCTGTCCTCGAGCGACCAGCGCACGGTCAGTCCGTATCCGGCATTCATTGCATGTCCTCCAGCAGGGTCAGCAGCAGCCGCGCTCCGAAGCCGGTGGCTCCCTTGCTCAGCAGTCCGCGGTCGACATCGGATCGGCCGGTGCCGGCGATGTCGAGGTGCGCCCACCGGCGGTCGCCGGCGAACTCGCGCAGGAACAAGGCTGCCGTGATCGAGCCCGCGCCGCTCTTCGGTCCCGCTATGTGGTTGATGTCGGCGACCTCGCTGTCGAGGTCGGGCCGGTAGTCCTCGACCAGCGGCAGCGGCCAGAGGGTCTCCCCGGTGCGCTGACCTGCGGCGACGAGCTGCTCGCGCAGTGCGTCGTCGGTGGCGTAGACCGGCGCCATGCTGCGGCCGAAGGCCACCCGCGCGGCCCCGGTCAGCGTGGCGATGTCGAGCAGGACGTCGGGGTCGAGGTGCCGGTCGGCGTAGGCGAGGGCGTCGGCCATGACGATGCGGCCCTCGGCGTCGGTGTTGCCGATCTCGACGGTGCGGCCGCCGTACTGCGTGACGACGTCGCCGGGGCGGTAGGACGCCGCCCCGACGGCGTTCTCGGCCAGGGCGAGGAGGCCGGTGACGCGCACGGGCACGTCGAGGTCGCGACAGGCGGCGAGCACGGCGAGCACGATCGCCGAGCCCGACATGTCGGTCTTCATGGCGAGCATGCCCTCGGCCGGCTTGATGTCGAGGCCGCCCGTGTCGAACGTGATGCCCTTGCCCACGAGCACGACCCGCGGGGTCTTCCGCGACGCGCCCGACGGGGTGTGGTCGAGCTGCACCAGGCGTGGGGGCGTGGCCGAGCCACCGCCGACGGCGAGCAGGCCCCCGAAACCCTCGCGGCGCAGGTCTGCGTCCGACCACACGCGCGAACCCAGTCCGGTGCGCTTGGCGATGGTCTCCGCCTGGGTGGCCATCCACGCCGGGTTCTTGATGTTCGACGGCGTGACGGCGAGGTTGCGGGCCAACATGGTCGCCCGGGCCCGCACGACGGCCCGTCGCACCACCTCGGCGTCCGGGGCGCCCGTGAGGGTGACGGCGCCGACGGCGGCCGTCTTCGGGTCGGCCGGCTTGCCGCTCCACCGCGGCGGCGTGTAGCCACCGAGGCAGCAGCCCTCGACGAAGGCGGCGAGCGCCGAGGCGTCCCCGCCCGCGGGGATCGGCGTCACGAGGTGCTCACGCCCCCTGGCCTCGCGCCCGAGGGCCGCGCCGGCCGTGCGCAGGTCTGCGTCCGACCCGGACCCCGTGCCGACCAGCACGAGCACGCGGGCCGGGCGCCCGGGCGGGAGCGGCACCGTGGTCACCGCGCCGGGCTTGGCCTCCGGCTCGTAGGCCTCGGCCAGCCACGTGGCGTCCAGGCCCAGCAGTGCGACGGCCTCGGCGTCGGGGCCCTCGGTGGCCAGCCCGCCCTCGGCGACGGGCAGCGCGAGCACGAGGCCCGCCGGTTCCCCCCCGGCGAGCACGTCGGCCAGGGCCCGTTCGGTGGTCTCCCAGCGGCTCGAGGCGGGGTTCAGCAGGTCGGGGGTGTTGTCGTCAGGCACGCCTGCGAGCCTATCGACCCCGCCCGCGACGACTCGGGGGTGCGGTGGGCAGACGAGACCCCCGCCGGCTGGTGCCGTCGGGGGTCTCGTCGGTGCTTCGTCAGTGCCGCAGGACGCTCAGGCCAGGCCCTCGCAGTTGTCGATCGCGGCGCCGAGCTCCTTGGCCTCCTCGGGGGTCATCTCGACGACGAGGCGGCCGCCGCCCTCGAGCGGCATGCGCAGAACGATTCCGCGACCTTCCTTGGTGACCTCGAGCGGGCCATCTCCGGTCCTCGGCTTCATTGCCGCCATCGGGACTCCCCTTCCGTGGGCGTGGATCTGTTGACGGCACGCGGGTCCACGCCGGCATGTCTGTCCCGGTCGCGCCAGATGTCAGTTCATTATCCCGTGAACTGCGCCGATGGTGAAATCCACCACTCGTCCATCCGCCAGACTGTGCATCGTGCACGCGCGCTCAGCCCTCTTCGACCTCTACGGCGACCACCTGCTCGCACGCGACGGGTGGGCGCCCATCGCGGCGGTCGTCGGGCTGCTCGGCAGTCTCGAGATCACCGCCCCCGCGGTGCGCACGGCGGTCTCGCGCATGGTCCGCGAGGGGTGGCTCGAGCCGCAGGAGCGCGACGGCCGCGGGTATGCCGCGACGGCCCGCGCCCGCGCGCGCCTCGAGGAGGCGCACGGGCGCATCTACCGCACGGCGCAGACCCCGTGGGACGGGCACTGGCACCTGGTGTCCGTCGAGCACCAGGCCGACCGCAACACCCGGGCCAGGGTGGCCCAGTCGCTGCGCTTCCTCGGCTACGGGTCGCTCGGGGCCGACACCTGGGTCGCGCCGCGCCAGAGCCCGGAGCTGGCCGAGGTGCTCGGCCGCGAGGGGGTCCACCACGACGGCTTCACGGCGAGCTTCCAGGGCGAGGGCTCGGCGCTCGTGAGCCGGGTCTGGGACCTCGAGGCGCTGGGCACGGCATACCGACGCTTCGCCGAGGCGGCCCGCGAGGCGGGCCTGCCCGACGACCCCGAGCAGGCCTTCGCCTCGAGGTCCGGGCTGGTGCACGCGTGGCGGCTCTTCCTCTTCAGCGACCCCGGGCTGCCCGAGGAGGTGCTGCCGGCGCACTGGCCGGGCAGGGAGGCGGCCGAGCTGTTCGACCGGCAGGCCCGCGCCCTCCTGCCGCAGGCCCGCGCGTGGGTCGACACCTGGCTGGCGGGCGGCCCGGGCGCAGGCGCGCAGCGGCGGTCAGGCGCCTGACAGGCTCGCCGGCGGCAGCTCGAACCACCGCAGGTGGTCGAAGTCGTCGTTGACCGAGCCGTCCCCCTCGCACGGCGTCGCCGCGCGGAAGATGTCCTCGGCCTCCCGCAGGTAGTCCTGCAGCGCCGACTCGGGTGCGGTGTCGTGCTGGCGCGGGTAGGTCATGACGCCGTCGGCGTCGTAGCCGACCTGGTGCAGGCGCAGGGGCGGCTCAACGGGGCCCCGGCGGTGGTGCCAGCGGCCGGTGGCGGGGTCGAAGCGGTAGTCGCCGAGCAGGCGCCAGCCCTCCCGAGCCACGAGGCGCACGGCCTCGACGACGTACTCGAAGACGGCCTCGGAGATGAAGTAGTTGAAGTTCACCCGCACCCAGCCGGGCTTGATGCCCTCGCAGCCGTGGCCGATCTCGCGCTCGAACTCGTGGCTGCGGTCGATGTCGATGCCGAGCAGGTAGTGGCCGTAGGGGCCGGCGCACGAGCAGCCGCCGCGTGACTGGATGCCGAAGAGGTCGTTGAGCACCGCCACGACGAAGTTGTGGTGCAGGAACCTGCCCCGCTCCCCCGGGGCACGCACCACGAAGGAGACGATCGAGAGCCGGTCGGCGCCGAGGTTGCCGAGGATCTCGATGGCCGGCTCCTGCTGCCAGGCCTCCACGGCCCTCCGGAGGAAGTGGTCCTCGCGCTCACGGATGGTCTGGACGCCGACGGCCTGCTTGAGCTGGAAGACGAGGCCCGCGCGGATGGACTCGATGATGGCCGGCGTGCCGCCCTCCTCGCGGTGCGCCGGGTCGTCGAGGTAGCGGTGCTCGTCCTTGTTGACGAAGGCGACGGTGCCGCCGCCGGGCACGTCGGGCACCCGGTTCGCGGTCAGCTCACGGCGCACCACGAGCACACCGGGGGTCGCCGGGCCGCCGATGAACTTGTGCGGGCTGAGGAACACCGCGTCCTTGTAGGCCGCGGGGCCGGCGCCCGGGGACCCGTACATCTCGATGTCCACGTAGGGACCGGCCGCGGCGAAGTCCCAGAAGGACAGCGCGCCGTGGTCGTGCAGCAGGGTCGCGATGGCGTCGGTGTCGCTGACGATCCCCGTGACGTTGCTGGCCGCCGAGAAGGACCCGATCTTCAGGGGCCGCCCGGCGTGGCGCGTGAGCTCCTCAGCCAGGCGGTGGAGGTCGATGTGGCCGTCGGCGTCCTGCGGGATGACCACGACGTCGGCGATCGACTCACGCCAGACGAGCTCGTTGCTGTGGTGCTCGTAGGGCCCGATGAAGACCACGGGCCGCTCGTGGGGGGCGATGGATTCGGCGAAGTGGTAGCGGTCCTCGAGGTTGGACGGGACCCGCAGCCCGAGCATGCCCACCAGCTTGTCGATGGCCCCGGTGCAGCCCGAACCGGCGAACATGACGATGGTGTCGTCGTCGCCGCCCACCGCGTCGCGGATGATGCGCCGGGCGTCCTCGCGCAGCCGGGTCGTCTGCAGGCCGGTGCCCGAGCTCTCGGTGTGGGTGTTGGCGTAGCGCGGGAGGACCTCGTCGCGGATGAAGTCCTCGATGAAGGTCAGGGCTCGACCGGAGGCGGTGTAGTCGGCATACGTCACGCGGCGCGGGCCGTAGGGCCCGAGCATGACCTGGTCGTCGCCGATGACCGAGTCCCGGATCCGGCGCAGGAGCGCGGGGTCGGCGGGGGTGCTCACGACACGGTCGGCCCGGTGCTGTCCCACGCCCTCACTATAGGAATGATGGGGCCCATGACAGGCCAGACCCCGCAGACCCAGCCGCCCGTCCTGCTCGAGACCTCGCCGGAGGGCGTGGCGACCGTGCGGCTCAACCGCCCGGACGCCATGAACGCCCTCGACGTCGAGACCAAGGAGCTGCTGCTGCAGACCCTGCGCCAGGTGGCCGAGGACCCGGCGGTGCGGTGCGTGGTGCTGACCGGCACCGGCCGTGCCTTCTGCGTCGGGCAGGACCTGCGCGAGCACGTCGAGCTGCTCCAGTCGGCCGACCAGGCGCTGTTCGCCACCGTCGCCGAGCACTACAACCCCATCGTCGAGCTGCTCGTCACCATGGAGAAGCCGGTCGTCGCGGCCGTCAACGGCGTCGCTGCCGGCGCCGGTGCATCCTTCGCGTTCGCCGCCGACTTCCGGGTCATGGTCGACACCGGCGGCATCAACCTGGCCTTCGCCGGCATCGCGCTCTCCTGCGACAGCGGGTCGTCGTGGACCCTGCCGCGGCTGGTCGGGCCCGCCCGGGCCAAGGAGCTGCTCCTCCTGCCGCGCACCATCCCGGCGCAGGAGTGCCTCGACCTCGGGCTGGTCACCACGGTGGTGCCGGCCGACGGGTTCGACTCAGCGGTCGAGCAGCTCACCTCGACGCTGGCTGCCGGGCCGACGATGGCCTACGGGTGCATCCGCAACGCGGTCGCCTACAGCGCCGGCCACCCCCTGGGCGAGTCGCTGGCCCGGGAGGGCGAGTACATGGCGAGCACCGGCGAGAGCGCCGACCACAAGGCGGCGGTCGACGCGTTCCTGGCCAAGCAGAAGCCCGTCTTCACCGGCGCCTGAGGGCCCGACCGGTCACGGCGGGGCGGCGTCCCACGGGGTGAAGGTGAGCAGCGCCGCGGTGAACCAGAAGACGCCCACCCCCAGCGCGAGCACGACCACCGCGACCCGGCGCCGCCAGTGCGGCACGACGGCGGCGCCGGTGGAGGTGCGCATCGCCACGCTGGCGACCAGCGCCGCGAGCGGGAAGTCGAGCAGGAGGAAGCGCCACATGCTCGTGATGGGGCGCACCACCGCCATGAGGTAGAGCGGGTAGGCCAGCGCCCAGGCCCGCAGCTCGATGGCGAGCCAGCGGCCGTGCCTCCCGAGCACCAGCGCGACGTAGGTCGCGACCAGGGCGAGCAGGACCACCACACCGAAGACGCCGCGCTCACCCCAGGCCCAGCTCACCCACAGCACGAAGGGCCCCCGGTCGGGCTGCTGGCCCCAGGCCGCCTGCACGTCGAAGAAGGCCCCGGGCAGGCCGCTGGCCACCCCGACCAGCACCGGCCAGGCGACGGCCGAGGCGACGGTGGCGGCCAGCATGACCGCAGCGCTCCCCCGCTGTCCGCGCAACGGGACCGTCCCTGCCGCACGGTCCTCGCGCCAGCGGATCACCAGGTGGGCCAGGGCCGCGCAGGCCAGGGCGGGCGCCACCCCCCGGGTGAAGCCCAGGGCGAGCGCCACCACGCCCACCCAGACGTACTGCCGGCGCATGAGCAGCAGCAGGGCAGCGGCCACCAGCACGCAGGCGAGGGCCTCGGTGTACGGCATGAGCAGGATGCCGGTGGCCGGGTAGAGGCACCACAGCGCCGCCGCAACCAGGGCGAGCCGCTCTCGGGCCGGCTGCGGAGCGGCGTGGAGCGCGAAGCGGAAGGCCTGCCAGACCAGCAGCACGGCCACCGCGCCGAGCGCCACGTTCAGCGCGACGGCCGCGGCGGTGAAGGGCAGGCCGGTCTGCATGAGCCCGCGCACCAGCAGGGGGAAGCCGGGGTAGAAGGCCCACGCGCTGTAGGTCAGCAGCCCGGTGTCGGGGTCGGCCGGCAGCGGCAGCGGGTATCCCCCCTCGGCGATCCGCCGGTACCAGACGCCGTCCCAGAGGCCGAGGATGTCGCCGACCGAGGGGTCGAGGTGGCCCACCCCCGCCGGCGTCTGGAACCACGCGGCGGCCACCTGCATCGCGACGAGGGCGAGCACCCGGGTCGCGGCGTACCAGGCCATGAGGGTGAGCAGGGGGCGGCGCAGCGCCCGGCCGGCGAGCTCGCTGCGCCGCTCGGCGGTCAGGAGGGTGGCCATCACGGCGGGTAGTCCGACGGCGGCACGAACACCAGCAGCTCGGTGATCCAGACGGCCTGCCCGATGACGCCGAGCACGACGAGGGTCCCGGCCCGCCACGACAGGAACCGCGGCGACCGAGCCACCCAGCCCCCTCCGAGCATGACGACCAGCAGCGGGAAGAGCGGCAGCAGGTAGCGGAAGATGCTGGTGAAGGGATCGAGCACGAGGGCGAGGTATGCCGGGTAGGCCAGGCACCAGGTCCGCAGCTCCGGTCCCAGCGCGCGGGCCCAGGGGCCCAGCACCATGACCACCAGCGTGGTGACGGTGAGGGCGAGGGCGACCGGGCCGTAGGTGTCGGCCAGGTCGAACTCACGAAAGACCCACTCCGACATCCACAGCCACGGCTTGAGCGGGACGATCTCGCCCCCGGCCCGCCACGCCGCCATCGTGTCGGTGTAGGCGGTGGGTGAGCCCGTCACCGCCCAGGCGATCGTCGGCCAGGTGAGCCCCGAGACGCCGCACGCCACGAGCGCCGCCGCCCCGGCGGCATACTCACCGGGGGTGATGCGGCGGGCGCGCCGGGCCCGCCAGCGCAGGGCCAGCGCCACGGCCACCACCGCTCCTGCGGGCAGGGCGATCGGACGGGTGACGCCGAGCACCAGGACGAGCGCGGCGGCCGCGACCCACCGCTCGCGCATCACCGCCCACAGGAACCCGCACAGCACGAGCATCGCGAGCGACTCGGTGTAGGCCAGCTGCAGGGAGACCGAGGCCGGGTAGGCGGCCCACACCGCGACAGCGGCCAGCGCCACCCGGGGGTGCACCCGGTCTGCGAGCAGCCCGGCCATCAGCACGGCGGCACCGAGGCCGCAGAGCAGGGCGAGGCTGGAGGCGACCACCGGGAACGACAGCCCGGTCACGCCCATCACGCCCCGGGCGAGGAGGGGGAACAGCGGGTAGAAGGCCCACGCGTTCTGCGAGGGCGTGCCGCTCTCGGGGTGCAGCGGCAGCTCGCGGGGGTAGCCCTGCTCGGCCACCGTGCGGTACCAGCTGCCGTCCCACAGCACGGTCAGGTCGAAGTAGTCGACCGTCGGCCCCGTCCACGACAGCACCGGCACCTGCCGGTCCACCGCGAGGAGGAGCATCACCGTGGTGACGGCACGCAGGAGCAGGTAGACGCCCGCTGCGCGCAGGGCGAGGGAACGGGTCACCGGGCACCAGCCCGGTGGCACCCCTCGAGGTGGTCGTCCACGACCCCGCAGGCCTGCATCGCGGCATACATCGTCGTGGGGCCGACGAAGACGAACCCGGCCCGCTTGAGCGCGCGCGCGAGCGCCACCGACTCCGGCGACGTGGCGGGCACCTCGTCCGGACCGGCCGGGCGCCCCCGGCCGGTCGGGGCGAACGACCAGAAGAGCGCGTCGAGGCCCCCGTGCTCGCGCAGCCCGACCACGGCTCGCGCGTTGGTGACCGCCGCATCGATCTTCAGGCGGTTGCGCACGATCGAGGCGTCGGCCATGAGGCGCGACCGGTCGGAGTCGTCGAAGGCGGCCACCCGCTCCGGGTCGAAGCCGGCGAAGGCGTTCCGGAAGGCCTCCCGCTTGCGCAGGATCGTCAGCCACGACAGGCCGGACTGGAACGCCTCCAGGGTGAGCCGCTCGTAGAGCGCCTGCTCGCCGCGCACGGGAACGCCCCACTCGGTGTCGTGGTAGGCCAGGTAGTCAGGGGCGGCTCCCGCCCACGCGCACCGGGCGAGGCCGTCCTCGCCCACCACCAGGCCGCTCATGTGCCGGCCCGGGCGGCGCGTCGCGCGGCCTCGCGGAGCATCGCGTCGAGGGCCGAGCCGAACATGGCCCGGGCAGCCCGGTCGACCAGCGGCTGGCTGAGCCGGCGCACCGGCCGCGGGCGCAGCGAGATGTCCTCGGCCCAGGTGACCGTGGCACCCCCACCGGGGGCAGGCTCGACGCGCACGTCGGCCCAGCCGTCGAGCACCCGGCCCACCTTGAGCATCGAGAAGCGACCCCGTCCCTGCTCCGCCGGCGGCTCCCAACGGGTCAGCACCATGGCGTCGGCGAAGCCGAGGGGGCCGATGCCGCTGATGCCGGCCCACCCCCAGCCCACGCGGGGCTCACCCGGGTCGACGCGCATGGTCGTCATCGGGATCCACCTCTGGTGGCCCGCGAAGTCGGTCAGCACGTCCCAGACCTCGACGGGGCCGGCCGGGCACGTGCGGTGGAGGGTGAAGGCGGTCATCGGCCGCCGTCGCGCTCCGACGTCGGCTCCGACTCCCGCACCGGCTCGGGCTCCGGCTCCTGCACCAGCTCGGGCTCCGGACGCTGCACCGCCGGTGGGACGGCAACGGCGGGACGCAGGGACGCGAGCTCCCGCTCCTGCTCGGCGATCCGGTCCTGCAGGGTGTCGAGCACCCGGTCGACCTGGTCCATGCGGTAGCCGCGCAGCGCGGTGTCGAAGTGCACCTCGGAGATGCTCCGCGCCGTGAAGCCGTCCGACAGCCCGACATCGGGCTGGGAGCGGACCGGGTCGGCGAGGGGGTCGTAGCCGATGCGGCCGGCCAGCATGCCTGCGAACACGCCGACGAGCAGCACGGCGACGACAGTGAGGAGCACCCAGATCACGGCCTGATCGTCGCATGTCGCGGCGCTCGCGACACATCCACCCGCCGGGGGCGGCCGGCCCCGCTGGGGCCGGGTCTCACTCCGGGCGCTTCGGCGCCACGTTCGGGTCGGACTCGATGATGATGCGCACGGCCTCGTCGACGTCGTCGGTGAGCTGGAGCAGCCCGAGGTCTTCGCCGGTGATCATGCCGTGGTCGGCGAGCGTCCCCTTCAGCCAGTCGAGCAGGCCGCCCCAGTAGTCGGAGCCGAGCAGCACCAGGGGGAAGGAGGTCACCTTCTGCGTCTGCACCAGGGTCAGCGCCTCGAACAGCTCGTCGAGGGTGCCGAACCCGCCGGGCAGCACGATGAAGCCCTGCGCGTACTTGACGAACATCGTCTTGCGGGCGAAGAAGTAGCGGAAGTTCACGCCGAGGTCGACGTACGGGTTGAGGCCCGCCTCGAACGGCAGCTCGATGCCCAGCCCCACCGAGGCGCCGCCGGCCTCGAGGGCACCCCGGTTCGCCGCCTCCATGGCGCCGGGGCCGCCGCCGGTGATCACGGCGTACCCGGCCCTGGCGAGTGCTCGGCCGACCTCGCGGCCGAGGGCGTAGTGCGGGCTGTCGACCTTGGTGCGCGCCGAGCCGAAGACGCTGACCGCGGGCCCGAGCTCGGCGAGCGCGCCGAAGCCCTCGACGAACTCGCTCTGGATCCGCATGACCCGCCAGGGGTCGGTGTGGACCCAGTCGGCGCGGCCCTTGTTGTCGAGCAGCCGCTGGTCGGTGGTCGTGCCGGGCAGGCGCGACCGGCGCAGCGTCACCGGTCCGGTGTGGTACTCCCACTCCTCGCGGTGCGAACTGCCCTGCGGTCCGCTCTCCGTATCGGTCATGCCCGGCAACCTACGCCAGCCAGCGCAGCAGCGCGGCTTCGGCGGCCACGAGCTGGGCCACCGGGCAACGCTCGTCGTCGTGGTGGGCGAGGTTGGGGTCGCCCGGGCCGAAGTTGACGGCGGGGATGCCGAGGGCGGCGAAGCGGGCCACGTCGGTCCAGCCCTCCTTGGCCAGGACCGGCACCCCGAGCGCCTCGACGAACGCCTTCGCCGCAGGCAGGTCGAGCCCCGGGCGGGCCCCTCCGGCGTTGTCGACGATCTCCACCTCGAAGCCGTCGAAGAGCTCCCGGACGTGGGCGGCTGCCTCGGCCTCGGACAGGTCGGGCGCGTAGCGGTAGTTCACCGTGACGACGCACTCGTCGGGGATGACGTTGCCCGCGATGCCGCCGCTGATGCCGGTGGCGTTGAGGGCCTCGCGGTACTCCAGCCCGTCGACGGTGACCCTGCGGGGCTCGTATGCCGTGAGCCGGCCGATGATCTGCCCCGCGTCGTGGATCGCGTTGCGCCCCTTCCACGGACGGGCCGAGTGCGCGGCGACGCCGCGGGTGGTGACCAGCGCCCGCAGCGTGCCCTTGCAGCCACCCTCGACCTGGACCGCGGTGGGCTCGAGCAGGACGGCGAAGTCGGCCTCGAGGAGGTCGGGGCGGGCCTGCTGGATGAGCCGCAGGCCGTTGAACTGGCTGTCGACCTCCTCGCCCTCGTAGAAGACGAACGTCAGGTCGTGCGCGGGCTCGCGCACCTCGGCGGCGACCTTGAGCTGGACGGCCACGCCGCCCTTCATGTCGACGGTGCCACGCCCCACGAGGTCGTCGCCCTCCCGTCGCGTCGGCAGGTTCACCGGGTCCTTGGTCAGCGGCACGGTGTCAATGTGTCCGGCGAGGACGACGCGCTGGGGACGTCCGAGTGACGTGCGGGCGACCACGGAGTTGCCGATGCGGGTGACCTCGAGGTGCGCCAGCGGGCCCAGTGCCGCCTCGATCGCGTCGCAGATGGTCGCCTCGTCGTGGCTGACCGACTCGATGTCGCACAGGGCGGCCGTCAGGGTCGTGACGTCGACCGAGAGGTCGAGGGTGGGCACGGTGGTGGGCGCTGCGCTCATGGGCGCCAGCCTAGCCAGCGCCGGTGCACCGTCCGCCCATCCGACTCGCCTACGCTGTCCCGCATGAGCAACGAGCGCAGCGCATGGGGATTCGGACTCGCGACCATCACCGACGACGGTGTCACCCTCGACACCTGGTACCCCGAGCCCGCGCTGGGCCAGGCGCCGGCGGACGCCTCCGCCCCCGAGGAGCTCGAGGCGCTGGTCGGCAAGGACGAGGTCCGCCGGGTGCGCCGCGAGCTGGTGCAGACCGTCATCGACCTCGACGCCGCCCCAGCCGACGCCTCCGACGCCTATCTGCGCCTTCACCTGCTGTCCCACTGCCTGGTCGAGCCGAACACCGTCAACCTCGACGGCCTGTTCGGGAAGCTGGCCAACGTCGTCTGGACCAGCCAGGGCCCCTGTGCCGTCGAGGGCTTCGAGATGACGCGTGCCCGGATGCGTGCTCGCGGTCCGGTGCAGGTGTTCGGGGTCGACAAGTTCCCGCGCATGACCGACTACGTCGTGCCGGCCGGCGTGCGCATCGGCGACGCCGACCGGGTCCGTCTCGGAGCCCACCTGGCGCCGGGCACCACGGTCATGCACGAGGGCTTCGTGAACTTCAACGCCGGCACCCTCGGGACGTCCATGGTCGAGGGACGGATCAGCCAGGGCGTGGTCGTCGGCGACGGCTCCGACATCGGCGGCGGCGCCTCCACGATGGGGACGCTCTCCGGTGGCGGCACCGAGCGGGTGCGCATCGGCGAGCGCTGCCTGCTCGGCGCGGAGTCGGGCCTGGGCATCGCGCTCGGCAACGACTGCGTCGTCGAGGCGGGGCTCTACCTGACCGCCGGGACCAAGGTGACCCTGCCCGACGGCCAGGTCGTCAAGGCCCTCGAGCTCTCCGGCCAGGACAGCCTGCTCTTCCTGCGCAACTCCGTCACCGGCACCGTCGAGGCCCGCGCCCGCGACGGCCACGGCATCGTCCTGAACTCCGCGCTGCATGCGAACGACTAGGCGAGGCGGCACCAGGCGCGGCGGGCTGGTCCTCTCCGAGGAGCAGCCCCGCTCGCGCGGCCGGCGCATCCTGACCCGAGCGGTGCTCGCCCTGTTCGCCCTCGGGCTCGTCGTGGCCGGCTACGTGGGGGTGCAGGGCTTCCTGCACAACTTCGGCGGCCCCCGCTGCCAGGCCACCGCCATGGGCAACAGTGTCGACTTCGACCCCTCACAGACCGGGTATGCCGCCACCCTCACCGCCCTGGCGGTGAAGCGGGGCATGCCCCCGCGGGCGGCGACCGTCGCGATCGCGACGGCCATCCAGGAGTCGAAGCTGCGCAACCTGCGCTACGGCGACCGCGACTCGCTCGGCCTCTTCCAGCAGCGGCCCTCGCAGGGCTGGGGCACCGAGCAGCAGATCCTCGACCCCGTCTACGCCACGAACGCCTTCTACGACGCGCTGGAGAAGGTCAAGGGCTACGAGCAGATGGAGATCACCAAGGTCGCCCAGGAGGTGCAGAAGAGCGCCTACCCAGCGGCATACGCCGACCACGAGCAGGAGGGCCGCATCCTCGCGTCGGCCCTCAGCGGGCACTCCCCCGCCGGTCTCGGCTGCCGCCTCGACCCGGCCGAGGCCGGCGACCCGGAGGGGCTGGCCGCCGCGCTGCGCACCGAGCTCGGCGTCCGGGGAACGCCGCAGGGCCGCACCATCACCGTCAGGGCCGGCTCGGACCTGCAGGCGTGGAACGTCGGGTCGTGGGCCGTCGCCAAGGCCAGCGCCCACGGTGTCACCCGCGTGCGCGTCGGCGACCGCCAGTGGACCCGCACCCGTGACGAGGACGGCTGGTCGTGGCAGAAGGTCTCCGGGTCGGGCGCCGCCCGCACGGTGACCATCACCTTCGCGGCTCCGCCCGCAGCCTGACCCCGAGCCGACCGGCACCCGCCCAGGATCCGCGCGCAGGGCGCGCGGAGGACAGAACGAGGCCCGCACCGTGTCCCACGGTGCGGGCCTCGTGTTCGGCCTGGAGCGACCGAGCCGTCAGCGCTGGTCGAGAGCGACGTAGTCGCGCTCGGTGGCGCCGACGTAGATCTGGCGGGGGCGGCCGATCTTCGTCTGCGGGTCCTGGATCATCTCGCGCCACTGGGCGATCCAGCCGGGCAGGCGGCCGAGCGCGAAGAGCACGGTGAACATCCGGGTCGGGAAGCCCATCGACTTGTAGATCAGGCCCGTGTAGAAGTCGACGTTCGGGTAGAGCTTGCGCTCGACGAAGTAGTCGTCCTCGAGCGCGGTCTGCTCGAGCTTCAAGGCGATGTCGAGCATCGGGTCGGAGACGCCGTCCTTGTTCAGGATCTTGTGGGCGGTCTCCTTCACGATGGCCGCGCGCGGGTCGTAGTTCTTGTAGACGCGGTGGCCGAAGCCCATGAGCTTCACGCCGTCTTCCTTGTTCTTCACCTTGCGCACGAAGGCGTCGACGTCGCCGCCGGCCTTCTGGATGCCGTCGAGCATCTCGAGCACCGACTGGTTGGCGCCGCCGTGCAGCGGGCCGAAGAGCGCGTTGATGCCGGCCGAGATGGAGGCGAAGAGGTTCGCGTTCGAGGAGCCGACGAGGCGCACCGTGGAGGTCGAGCAGTTCTGCTCGTGGTCGGCGTGGAGGATGAGCAGCAGGTCGAGCGCCTTGACCATGTCGGGGTCGAGGTCGTAGGGCTCCGCGGGAAAGCCGAACGTCATGCGCAGGAAGTTCTCGGTCAGCGACAGCGAGTTGTCCGGGTAGAGGAACGGCTGGCCGACGCTCTTCTTGTACGCGTACGCCGCGATCGTCGGCAGCTTGGCCATGAGCCGCACCGTCGAGATCTCGACCTGCTCCTCGTCGAACGGGTCGAGGCTGTCCTGGTAGAAGGTCGACAGCGCGGAGACGGCCGACGACAGCACCGGCATCGGGTGGGCGTCGCGGGGGAAGCCGCCGAAGAACGCCTTGAGGTCCTCGTGCAGCAGCGTGTGACGGCGGATGCGCTGGTCGAAGTCGCTCAGCTGCTGCGGGCTCGGGAGCTCGCCGTAGATGAGCAGGTAGGAGGTCTCGAGGAAGCTCGACTTCTCGGCCAGCTGCTCGATCGGGTACCCGCGGTAGCGCAGGATGCCCTCGTCGCCGTCGATGTAGGTGATCGCGCTGGTGCACGAGGCGGTGTTGACGAACCCGATGTCGAGGGTGACGTTGCCGGTCTCCTTCAGCAGCTTGGAGACGTCGTATCCGTGGTTGCCCTCGGTGGCCTTGACCAGAGGGAGGGACAGCTCGCTGTCCCCGGTCTTCAGCGTGGCACCGGATCCGTCGTTGCTCATCAACCCATCCTCGAAGTGTGAATGCGGGCACCCTGGCTTGGCGCGCCCAGCGCAACAGCGACGGTACCCCAGGTGCTCCCGAGGCGAAAAAACGGGCAGTCCGGACGCGCCCGTCAGGCCAGGCGCTCCGCGGCCGCCTCGATCCGCTCGTCGCTGGCAGTCAAGGCGATTCGCACGTGCTGGCTACCCGCGGCACCGTAGAACGTCCCCGGGGCCACGAGGATGCCGCGGTCGGCCAGCCAGCCGACGGTCGCCCAGGCGTCCTCACCCCTGGTGCACCACAGGTAGAGCCCCGCCTCGGAGTCGTCGACGCGCAGGCCGGCGCCCTCGACGGCAGGCTTGAGGCGGGCGCGCCGGGCGGCGTACCGCGCCTTCTGCTCGGCCACGTGGGTGTCGTCGTCGAGGGCCGCGGCCATGGCGCTCTGCACCGGCGCCGGCATGATCATCCCCGCGTGCTTGCGCACCTCGAGCAGCCGCCCGACGAGCGAGGGGTCGCCGGCCACGAAGGCCGCACGGTAGCCGGCGAGGTTGGACTGCTTGCTCAGCGAGTAGACGGCGAGCAGCCCTTCGTGGCTGCCGTCGGTCACCCGCGGGTCGAGGATGCTCGGCGTCGTCGGGGGCTCCTCGCTCGAGGGGTCCCGCTCCCGCCAGTCGAGCTCGGCATAGCACTCGTCGCTGGCGACGACCACGCCGTGGCGGCGGGCCCAGGCGACCACCTTGGCGAGGTGCTCGACCCCGAGCACCTTGCCGGTGGGGTTGCCAGGGCTGTTGAGCCACAACAGCTTCGGCGTGGTCGAAGGCGTGAGCGGCCCCAGCGCCGCCAGGCCGTCGACGACGGTGGGCACTGCCCCGGCCAGCCGGGCGCCGACGTCGTAGGTCGGGTAGGCGACGCGCGGGAAGCCGACGACGTCGCCCGCGCCCAGGCCGAGCAGGCTCGGCAGCCACGCGACGAGCTCCTTGCTGCCGATGGTCGGCAGCACGCCGTCCGGGTCGAGCCCCGGCACCCCACGGCGCCGCTCGAACCACCGGGCCACGGCCTCACGCAGCGCCGGAGTGCCCCAGGTCTGGGGGTAGCCGGGCGCGTCCGCAGCGGCCCGCAGCGCGTCCTGCACAACGGCGGGGGTCGGGTCGACCGGCGTGCCGACCGAGAGGTCGACCAGGCCCGCGCCCGGCAGGTCGGCGGAGACGGCACTCGCCCGCTCCGTGTACGGAGCGAGCGAGTCCCAGGGAAAGTCAGGAAGCAGCACAGGTCACTCGTCGTGCTCCTGCGGCGGCAGCGCGGAGATGATCGGGTGGTCCTTGTTGATCAGACCCAGCTTGGCGGCGCCGCCGGGGCTGCCGAGGTCGTCGAAGAACTCGACGTTGGCCTTGTAGTAGTCGGCCCACTGCTCCGGGACGTCGTCCTCGTAGTAGATCGCCTCGACCGGGCAGACCGGCTCACAGGCACCGCAGTCGACGCACTCGTCGGGGTGGATGTACAGGGACCGCTCGCCCTCGTAGATGCAGTCGACGGGGCATTCCTCGATGCACGCCTTGTCCTTCAGGTCGACGCAAGGCTGGGCGATCACGTAGGTCATAGCGCACATACTATGCACCCGTGTCCGACCTCGCCGCAGCACTCCCCGTCGGCGGCCGTGTCGTCGTCAGGTGGCGGCTCGAGACCGCCGACGCCGCGACCGGAGCCACCCTCACCGACACCGTCGGCACCCTGACGGCCAGCGACGAGCGCACCCTCACCGTGGAGACCTCGCGTGGCCTCGTGGTCGTCGAGCGGGCCCGGCTGGTCGCGGCCAAGGAGGTGCCCCCGAAGCCCACCCGGCGGGGCGCCCCGCACCGGGCCATCGGCATCGAGGACCTGCAGCGCGTGTCCGTCCCGTCCTGGGGAGCCGTGGAGCGTGAGCGGCTCGGGGAGTGGCAGCTGCGCGCGTCGTCGGGCTTCACGCAGCGCGGGAACTCGGTGGTGCCCCTCGGCGACCCGGGGCTGCCGCTCGAGGACGCCGTCGGCGAGGCGGAGCGCTGGTATGCCGCGCGCGGCCTCCCGGCGAAGTTCGTCGTCGCGGGTCCGCACGGCTTCGACCCGGCCGGCGACGCACTCGGCCGGGTGCTGCTGGGCCGCGGCTACACGGTCGGCAGCCTCACGCTGAACCTCACGGCCACCACCGACACGGTCGCGGCCGCCGACCCCGGCGGGCCGGCGGTCCTCACCCGCCCCGAGCCAGCCGGAGACTGGCTGAAGGCCTACCAGCGGACCAGGACGACGGTGCCGGGTGTGACCGAGCAGGTGCTCATGGGCAGCCCGCGCCAGCTGTTCGGCCACATCGCCCCCGGCGGCGGCCTGTCCCAGCAGCTCGGGCTGCGGCCCCCGGACGCGGCCGGCACCACACCGATCGCACTGGGACGCCTGGGCATCGCGCACGGGTGGGCGGGGCTCGGCGCGGTCTGGACCGACCCGGCATACCGCGGTCGCGGCCTGGCCGCGCACCTCACCGCCCAGCTCGCCGCGCAGGTGCGCCGCGAGGGTGTCCACCTGATCCACCTGCAGGTCGAGCACGACAACGCCACGGCGACCGGGCTCTACCGGCGGATGGGCTTCGACACCCACTCGTCGTACGCGTACCTCACCGCACCGCAAACCCGGTAGCGCGTCGCCCGTGGCAACGACAGGGTGTCGCCATGACCTCTCGAATCTCGCACACGACCGTCGACTCCCGGGACGCCCACGCCCAGTCCGTCTGGTGGGGACAGGTGCTCGGCTTCTCCGAGGACCCCCGCGACCCCAACGAGCCCGGGCACGAGGAGTGCATGGTCTTCTCCCCCGACGGCCGGCAGCGCGTGCTCTTCATCGAGGTGCCGGAGGGCAAGGCGGTCAAGAACCGGATCCACTTCGACCTCTGGCCGACGGACCGGACCATGGACGAGGAGGTGGACCGTCTGCTGGCCATGGGTGCCTCCATGGTCCACGACCTGCGCGACCACCGCGGACCCGGCACCGGGTGGGCAACGCTGGCCGACCCCGAGGGCAACGAGTTCTGCGTGCTGAGGAGCGAGTCCGAGCGACCGGACCCCTACGCGCACCTGGTTCGGTGACCGCGCAGCACGGCGGGCGGAGCCCCGTCGCCTACTGCGCCTTCGGGTGGGTGCAGGTGACGTCGTCCTCGGGGATGTAGTGGGTGTTGAAGGTCGAGCGCTTCACCTCTGCGCCGCCCTTCTTGAAGATCCGGGTCACCGTGACGTCGAAGCCGGGAGTCGGCTCCTGCGGCACACAGGTGGGCTTGTCGTCGACGATCTTCTTGGGCTTGACGATGTTGCGCCGCGGCCCCTTGGTGGCCTGGACGTCCCACGTCTTGGTGCCGTAGAAGGTCACCGTAACGCTGTTGCCGGAGACGTAGGACTGGATGAGGATGCCGCCCGCGGTGTCGTTGGTGAACCGGTTGTCGACGTCCGGCCAGGAGATGGTCGCCTCGCGGCCCTCGGGGTAGCGGGCGATGTAGAAGCTGTGCGGGTGGTGCTCCTCGATGCGGGCACCGGAGAAGAAGATCGCGTTGAACAGCGTCGTCGACAGCTGGGAGATGCCGCCGCCGTAGTCCTTGGTGAGCCGGCCGTTGATGATGACCGGGGCCGGGTTGTAGCCCTTGGCACCGGTGCGCTGGCCCAGACGCTCGTTGAGGCTGAACGACTTGCCCGGGGGCACGAAGGCCCCGTTGAGGGTGCGCGCCGCGATCATGATGTTCTCGGTGCGCGGCGGGTTGTTCGGGAAGTACGTCGTGAAGGTCGAGATGGCCTGCTTCGGCGCGATCTTCCGGGCCTCCTCCGTCGTCAGCTCCGGCTGGACGACGGTGGTCTTGGCGTTCAGGGTGCGGCTGCTCGAGGTGAGCGCGGGCCCGAAGGCGTCGACCAGCGACTTCTCGTCGATCTGCAGCCCGGTCACCGCCGGCACGAGCACCGCCTTGCCGCCCTGCAACCGGAAGGTGGCGTCCTGCGCCTTGGGCTCCAGCCCCTTCTCCGCGGCCGCCGCCCGCACGGCGGCGAGCAGCTTCTTGCTGTCGTAGGCCGGCGCGAGACGGCCCTCGCCGTCGGCCTTCAGGGTGATGGCCGGTGCGAACTCCGCCTGCCGCAGGACGAGCGCGGTCCGGCCCACCGCCACGCGCAGGGGCGCGGACATCGCCTTGGACGCGAACTCGGTGCGGGCCCGCTGGATCTCCTCCGCGGAGACCTTGGGCGCGACGGTGTTGACGACCCCCTTGACGGGCTTGGTCGTGGGCCAGGCCGCGGCGATGGCGTCGCCCGTCTCCTCGACCTGCAGGGACACCCCTGACACGGGCGCGACGACCTTGACCTGTCCGCCGGGGAAGGTGATGGATCCCTCCTGGGCGCCCTTGTCGACCCCCTTGGCCGTCTCCGTGAGCACGGCGCGCAGGCGGTCGCGGTCGACATCGGTCCTCAGGGGCTGGTCCTCGCCACCGTTGAGCTTGTTCCAGATGTCGCCGGGCTTGAGGGAGAAGCCGCTCAACCCCTGCAGGGTCTCCTCGAGGTCGAGCGACAGTCCGGCGGCGGAGGGGTCGATGTCGATGGTCTTGCCCCCGGCCTCGAGCCGGACGGGCGCGGACGCCTGCGAGGCCAGCTGCCGCTTGAGGGTCGCCTCCGCGTCGGCGGGTGACTTCCCGCCGATCGGGATGCCGGCCACGGAGGCGTTGGCGGGGACGTGCCGGCCCAGGAAGGCGGCCAGGCCGATGTACCCGGCCGCGAGGACGGCCAGGGCAATGGCCAGGCGCAGGGCGGCCCCGCCCCGTTCACCACGTCGCACTAGGACACTCTCTTCTCTCACGCCAGGGACCCGTACCGGCTGCGGTAGTACATCAGTGCCGCCCCGGGGTGCTCGGCAACTCCCAGCGACACTACTTCGCCCACCACGATGCTGTGGTCGCCAGCGGGGTGGATGTCGGTGGTCTGACACTCAATCGTTGCCAAGGCGCCGTCGAGCAGGGCGACCCCCGTGGTGCCGCGGTGGTGCGGCACGCGGTCGAGCTGGCCGTGCAGGGGGCGGCCCTGGGTGGCGAGCCAGTCCGCGGTGGGCCGCTGGTCGGCAGCCAGCACGCTGACCCCCCACGTGCCCGCGTCCTTGACGGCGTCGTGGAACCGGGCGTCGACCTCGATGCAAGCGAGGACGAGCATCGGGTCCATGGACACCGAGGCGATGGCGTTGGCGGTCATCGCGTGGTCGTGGCCGCCCGACACGGTGGTGAGGATGCTGACACCGGTGGCGAAGCGGCCCATGGCCAGGCGGAAGCGGTCCTGGGTGGGCTCCTCCCTCATGCGTCCTCACCGGGAAGCAGCGAGGTCCTGCGCACACCGTCGGCGGCGGGCACCAGGCCCCCGGTCGACGGGTCGAGCAGGGCGAACCCCTCGCGGCCGGGGAGCCGGGCGGCGACGTCGTTGGACAGCGCGAAGCAGCCCTCGCCCACGCTGACCTGCGTGCGGTGCTCGCGCAGGGCCGCGGTCTGCAGGGGCAGCACCGAGGGGTCGACGATCTCGTGGGTCACGGCTCCATCGTCGACGACGGAGGGCGGGAAGGGGTCACCCGGGCCCGGGACGCGCCAGCCGGAGCCTGCGGGCACGTGCTCCTCCAGCCAGGCGCGGTCCTCCAGCGCCCACGACCGCGGCGTCACCACGGCATACAGGGCGGGGCGCTCGCGCTCGGGGAGGCCTGCCACGGCGGCGCAGGTGACCCGGTGCACCTGGATGTGGTCGGGGTGGCCGTAGCCGCCGTGCGCGTCGTAGGTCACCACGACCGAGGGCCGGACCTCGGCGACCACGGCGGCGACGAGGGCTGCCGCCTCGGCGGGATCGGCGTTCACGAAGGCCGCCGGGTTGGCGGCCGTCGGGGTGTCGGCCATGCCGGAGTCGCGCCAGCGGGAGAGGACCCCTCGCCCGGGGTCCTCCCCGAGCACGCGGTGGTGCACCCCCAGCGTCGCCATGGCCCTGCGCAGCTCCTCACGGCGCCACGGACCGAGGGCGTCGTCGCGGTCGGACGCCAGGTGGGCCAGGTCGGCGGGGATGATCTCGCCCTCCTCCCCCAGCGTGCAGGTGAGCACGTGCACCTCGTGGCCCTGCCGGGCGTGGTGTGCGAGCGCCACTCCCGTGGCGAGGCTCTCGTCGTCGGGGTGGGCGTGGACGAAGAGCAGCACCTCACGTCCGTTGCTCACCGCACACCCACCCGGGCGAGGTCGACCCAGCCGCCGAGCGCCTCGTTGGCGGCCAGGCCCGTCACCTCGGAACCCGCGGTGAACAGGGCCCGGTGCTGCACCAGGGGGACGTAGACGCCGGCGCGGACGAGGCTGGAGTCGAGCTCCGCCCAGGCCTGCTCGCGCCGGGTGCGGTCGCGGACGCCCTGGATCTCGGTCATCCGCGCGTTGGCCTTGTCGTCGGAGAAGCGGCCGTAGTCGCGCCCGGAGCCAGCGGCCGAGAGGTTGATCCTGCTGTCGAAGAGCGGGGGGAGGACGGTCGAGGCCGACGGCCAGTCGGCCGCCCAGTTGGCCCAGATGACCTCGCTCTCCCGGGTGCGTCCCGGCGACGAGACGGCCGCGAAGTAGTCCTTCTCGACCGGCTGGAGCGCGATGTCGAAGCCCGCGGCCTCCCAGCCGTTCTCCAGCGCTGCCATGGCCTTGTCGGCCGTCGGGGTCGACCGGTAGGCGACCCGCAGCCGCACGGGCAGGGTCAGGCCGCTGTCCCGCAGCAGCGCGCGGGCCACCGCCGTGTTGCCCCGTGGCCCCGCCTCGAGCAGGTCGCTGCCGGGGTGCTCCGGCACCGCGCCCCCCACGACGGAGTACGCCGGCGTCGCCGCGGTGGGGCCACCCAGGGCGGTGACGTAGCCCTCGCGGTTGGTGGCCACCGCCAGCGCCTGGCGGGCCTCGGCCTTGGTGAGCGGGCCGCGCGCCACGTTGACGGCCAGGTAGTCGACCAGGGCGAGACGGGGGTTCACCGACCGGCTTCGCAGGCCGTCACTGCTCGTGATGCTGTGCTGCATGGCCGGTGGGGCCGAGTCGAGCGCGACGGCGCGCCGGTTCTCGTCGTCGTCGGCCATGATGTGCTGGGTCGCGGTCTGCGCCTCCACCCCCTCCTGGTAGCGGATCCGCGCCGCGGTCGGTCGGCGCACCGGGTCGGACGCCTGCTGCCAGTGGGGGTTGCGCTCGAAGGTGCCGCCCGTGCCCTCGTCCCAGCCGCCCTTGAGCAGGTAGGGCCCGTTGGAGAACACGGCGTGCTTGGACGCCTCCCTCTTGTCGGCGCTCTTCTTGTAGGGGGCGAAGGGCGCCAGCGAGACCATCTGGCTGAAGTCGGCGCGCGGCTCCGTGAGCCGGAACGTGATGGTGCGGCCCTTGCAGGACACCGCCTTGTCGAAGGCCTTGGCACCGGAGCCGCCCCCGCCGCTCCATGGCCCGCGGTAGGTGGCGCTGCCGTCGGCCTTCCTCGGCAGGTCGAGCGCGGCCAGCGGGTAGTTCAGGCCCTCGGTGGCGATGGGCTCGGCGAACGAGCGGGCCACGCCGTAGCGCACGTCCTCGCAGGTGACCGGCGAGCCGTCCTGCCAGGACACGCCGTCGCGCAGCGTGAACGACCAGGTCCGCAGGTCCTTGCTCGGCCGGCCGGTGTCCGTGGCCAGGTCGCCCACGAGGCGGCTCTGCTCAGCGGCGTCGGCACCGGCCGGGAACGCCGTGAGCGTGCGCATGAAGACCCTCCCCGCGAAGGCCATGTCCTTCTGCGAGGTCATCCGCTGCGGGTCCCAGGTCGCGGCCGGGCCGAGCGAGACCGCGGTGAGGGTCCCCTCGTCGGTGCCGCCGGCCTGGTCGAAGGAGACCGCCGAGCAGCCCGCAGCGAGCGCCGGGGCCACCAGGGCCCCGACGGCGCCGAGCAGTCGTCGCGTGGAGCGCATGCCCTACCGGTTGCGGGCCCGCGCCGCCGTCCGGGCTCGCACCGTCTGGTCCAGCTCGACCTTGCGGATGCGCACGGCCTCGGGGGTGACCTCGACGCACTCGTCCTCGCGGCAGAACTCCAGCGACTGCTCGAGGCTGAGCTTGCGGGCGGGCACGATCTTCTCGAAGTTGTCGGCCGAGGAGGCGCGCACGTTGGTGAGCTTCTTCTCCTTGGTGATGTTGACGTCCATGTCGTCGGCGCGGCTGTTCTCGCCGACGATCATGCCCTCGTAGACCTCGGTGCCCGGCTCGACGAACAGCGTGCCGCGCTCCTGGAGGTTCACCATCGCGTAGGCGGTCACGGCGCCGGTACGGTCGGCGACGAGCGAGCCGCTCGTGCGGGTCGTGATGGTGCCGAACCAAGGCTCGTAGTCCTCGAACACGTGGTGGGCGATGCCCGTGCCGCGGGTCTCGGTGAGGAACTCGGTGCGGAAGCCGATGAGCCCGCGCGACGGGACGAGGAACTCCATCCGGATCCAGCCCGTACCGTGGTTGGTCATCTGCTCCATGCGGCCCTTGCGGGCGGCGAGGATCTGGGTGATCGCCCCGAGGAACTCCTCGGGGGTGTCGATGGTGAGCCGCTCGACGGGCTCGTGCAGCTTGCCGTCGACCTCGCGGGTGACCACCTGGGGCTTGCCGACGGTCAGCTCGTAGCCCTCGCGGCGCATCTGCTCCACGAGGATGGCCAGCGCGAGCTCGCCGCGGCCCTGGACCTCCCAGGCGTCGGGGCGCTCGGTGGGCAGCACCCGCAGCGACACGTTGCCGACGAGCTCCTTGTCGAGGCGGTCCTTGACCATGCGGGCGGTGACCTTGGCTCCGCGCACCCGGCCGACCATGGGGCTGGTGTTGGTGCCGATGGTCATCGATATGGCGGGCTCGTCGACGGTGATGACCGGCAGCGGCACGGGGTTCTCGGCGTCGGCCAGGGTCTCGCCGATCATGATGTCGGCGATGCCCGCGATCGCGATGATGTCGCCGGGGCCGGCCTCGTCGGCGGGCTTGCGCTCGAGGGCCTCGGTCATGAGCAGCTCGGTGATCTTGACCCGCTCGATGGAGCCGTCGATCTTGCACCAGGCCACCTGCTGGCCCTTGCGGATCGTGCCGTTGTGCACGCGCAGCAGCGCCAGGCGTCCGAGGAAGTTGGAGGCGTCGAGGTTGGTGACGTGGGCCTGCAGCGGGGCCTCGTCGTCGTAGGTGGGGGCCGGGATGGTCTGGAGGATCGTGGCGAACAGCGCCTCGAGGTCGTCCGCGTCCGGCAGGCCGCCGTTCTCGGGGCGGTTCAGCGAGGCGCGCCCGGCCTTGGCGGAGGCGTAGACGATCGGGAACTCGATCTGGCTCTCGTCGGCGTCGAGGTCCATGAAGAGCTCGTAGACCTCGTCGACGACCTCCTGGATGCGCGAGTCGGGCCGGTCCACCTTGTTGATGCACAGGACGACCGGCATCTTCGCCGCGAGCGCCTTGCGCAGCACGAAACGGGTCTGCGGCAGCGGGCCCTCGGAGGCGTCGACGAGCAGCACGACACCGTCGACCATCGACAGGCCTCGCTCGACCTCGCCACCGAAGTCGGCGTGGCCGGGGGTGTCGATGATGTTGATCGTGACGCCGTCGGTGAGGCCGGCGTCCGCCGCCGCCTTGCCGGCATACCGGATGGCGGTGTTCTTCGCGAGGATGGTGATGCCCTTCTCCCGCTCGAGGTCACCGCTGTCCATCGCGCGCTCGTCGACGTGCTGGTGCTCGCCGAACGCGCCGGCCTCCCACAGCATCTTGTCGACCAGCGTGGTCTTTCCGTGGTCGACGTGGGCAACGATGGCGACATTGCGGATGTCACCGCGGGTCTTCATGGGCATGGCGGACATTCTCTCAGGGATTTGCCCGTGCTCCGAACCAGCGCCGTGGGGGCGGTGACCTCGGGCACACCGGCGGGTATGCCGTGGCGCCGGGTCGTGAGGGCCCCGCGCGTCACCGGGACGCGTCGAAGCGGCGCACCAGGGCGCGCAGCGCCGCGATCTCCGTCGCCAGCGCGCGGCGGCCCGCCGGGGTGATGCTGACCCAGGTGCGGGGCCGCCTTCCCTCGAACACCTTCTCCAGTGCCACGAGGTCCTGGCTGCCCAGCACCTCGAGGTGCCGGCCCAGGTTGCCGTCGGTCAGGCCCAGCACCTTCTTCAGGTAGGCGAAGTCGGCCCGGTCGGACTCGTCGAGGATCGTGAGGATGCCGAGCCGGGCCCGCTGGTGGACCGTGTCGTCGAGCCCGGAGGTGGGGTGGGGCTCCTGCGAGGTCACCGACGCTCCCGCCGCAGCGCCCAGAGCCCGCCTGCAGCGGCGAGCGCAGCCAGAGCGAGTCGCGTGAGGACGGGCGACCCCTCGAACCAGCCCTCGTCGGCGGCGCGGTAGTCCTGCAGCCACCGGTTCAGCTCGTACAGCCGGTTGTCGAAGAAGCCGAGATGGGTCAAGGCCCCCGTCACCCCCAGAAGCGCGGACCAGCCGGCCAGGTAGCCGTTGCGCTGGCGCAGGCCCAGCACCAGGAGCACCGCGCAGGCGGCGGCCAGGGGGGCCAGGAAGAGCACCGGGAACACGAGCAGGAACACCAGGACCACGAAGACCGCACCGACCCCGTAACCGGCGCTGGGGCGGCCCAGTCCGGTGAGCCGCACCGTGCGGCGCCGCCACCACCACAGTCCGACGAACAGCGCGGGCGTGGCGATGAGCCAGTAGAGCAGGTCCTGCAGGCCCCTCGAGGTCGCCAGCGGCGCGCTGCCCGCGACGAGCAGGGCCAGCCCGAGCAGCGGGACCGACGAGAGGTGCTGGTCGCCGCGCGCCCGGGCGCGCAGGCGCTCCTGCTCCGACAGCAGGCCGATCTCCTCCAGTGACATGACGCCCTCCGCTCTCCACCTTGCACTAACTCTGCAACGCAGAGTGATCTGCGGTCAAGAGAGCCCGAGGCGTTCCTCGACCGCACGCACGATGGGGAGGTCCGCCGGGAGCCAGGGCACGGCATACAGGCTGTCGCGGCCCAGCCAGCGGAGCAGGTCGTGGTCCTCGAGCGGCTGTGGCTCGCCGTCGACGACCACGGCCCACCACACCCAGATGACGAAGTCGTCGCCCAGCGGCCAGCCCCCGCGCTCGAGCGGGCCCTCGAGCAGCTCGCCGAGCTCGACCTCGACGCCGAGCTCCTCGCGCAGCTCGCGCCGCAGGGCCTCGGCGTGCTCCTCACCCGGGTCGACCTTGCCGCCGGGGAACTCCCAGCCGCCGGCGAGGGCCGAGGGCTCGGTGCGCCGCGCCGAGAGCAGCAGCCCCGGCCGTCGCAGGTCGTCGACGATGGCCGCCCCCACGACCTCGCGGCGCGTGCCGCCCTCCCCTGACCCCATCGTGTTTCACTCCGGTAAATATCTGCGGCACGGCCCCGTGCCCACCGCATATCTCGCTAGTGTCAGCGACCAACCGTAGAAGACGTGCTGTCACGCCCTGCGGCGCACCACTCACAACGCACATCCTGGGCACCCGACCGGGGTCCCGGGAGTTCGCACACCAAGCGAGGTATTCGATGAAGTACACGCGGAAGGCGACTCCGGTCGTCTTGGCGACGACGCTGGCCCTGACGCTGGCGGCCTGCGCCCAGTCGGAGCGCGAATCCGGCGGCGAGAACACCGCGGGCGGCGGTGACACCAAGGACACCTTCACCTTCGGTGCGGCCGGCGCTCCCGAGGTCTTCGACCCCTTCTACGCCACTGACGGCGAGACCTTCCGGATCACCCGCCAGATGATGGAGGGGCTGGTCGGCATCAAGGCCGGCACCGCCGAGGTCGAGCCCGAGCTCGCCGAGAAGTGGGAGCCCTCCGACGACGGCAAGACCTGGACCTTCACCCTGCGCAAGGGCGTGAAGTTCACCGACGGCGAGCCCTTCAACGCCGAGGCCGTCTGCTACAACTTCGAGCGCATGTTCGACCAGAACGCGGCCGCCCAGGCGGGCCCGGCCGAGTACTGGGGCTACACGATGGGTGCCTTCAAGGACAAGGCCGCCGAGTCGCTGTTCCAGGGCTGCGAGGCCAAGGACGAGTCGACCGCCGTGCTCAAGGTCGCCCGCGCCACCTCGAAGTTCCCGACCATGCTGTCGCTGGACTCCTTCTCCATGCAGTCGCCGAAGGCGCTCGAGGCGGGCAAGGCCAACGACGTCAAGACCCAGGGTGAGGGCTTCGCCTACCCGGCCTACTCGCAGGCCCCCGTCGGCACCGGCCCCTACAAGCTCGACAAGTACGACGAGGCCAACAAGACGGTCACGCTCGTGCGCAACGACGACTACTGGGGCGAGAAGGCCAAGACCTCGAAGATCATCTTCAAGATCATCCCCGACGAGAGCACCCGTCGCCAGGAGCTCAAGGCCGGCAGCATCGACGCCTACGACCTGCCGAACCCGGTGGACTGGAAGGGTCTCGAGAGCGACGGCAACAAGGTCGAGGTGCGTCCCGCGTTCAACATCCTCTACATGGGCCTGAACCCGGAGAAGAACCCGAAGCTCAAGGACATCAAGGTCCGCCAGGCCCTCTACCACGCCCTCAACCGGGACCAGCTGGTCAAGACCCAGCTGCCCGAGGGCGCGACGGTGGCCACCCAGTTCATGCCTGAGGCGGTCAAGGGCTACAACAAGGACCTGCAGCCCTACGCCTACGACCCCGAGAAGGCCAAGAGCCTGCTCGCCGAGGCCGGCGCCACGGGCATGAGCCTGACCTTCGCGTACCCGTCCGAGGTCTCGCGTCCGTACATGCCGAACCCGCAGAAGATCCACGACGCGCTGCGCACGGACCTCGAGAAGGTCGGCATCAAGGTCAACGTCGTCACCAAGCCGTGGAACGGCGGCTACCTCGACGGTGTCGACAACGGTCAGTTCGACGCCTGGCTGCTCGGCTGGACCGGCGACTACGACTCGGCCGACAACTTCATCGGCACCTTCTTCGGCAACCTGTCGGTCAACGACTTCCACACCAAGGTCACCGACTACGGCAAGAAGCTGTCCGAGGACCTCGCCAAGGCCGACGGCATCGTCGACGAGGCGGAGCGCACCAAGGCCTACGAAGAGGTCAACAAGCAGATCATGGAGGAGTACCTCCCGGGTCTGGCGATCAGCCACTCGCCGCCGGCGCTCGTCACCGGCCCGAAGGTCGAGGGCGTCGTCCCGTCGCCGCTGACGGCGGAGGAGTTCTCCGGCGTGACCGTCGGCAAGTAAGGTGACCGCCGTTCTCTAGACGGCAAGCACCATCCAGGCAGTACCCGGTGGCCGTCCCAGCACATACGCTGGGGCGGCCACCGTCACGAAGGAGTGAGGAGACCACCGCGTGCTGAGGTTCATTGTGCGGCGACTGATCCAGATGGTGGGGGTGGTCATCGTCCTGTCGCTGCTGCTGTTCATCTGGCTGAGATCCCTGCCGGGGGGCACGGTCTCGGCCATGCTGGGAGACCGCGCGACGCCGGAGTCGACGGCCCGGCTGACCAAGGAGCTCGGGCTCGACCAGCCCATCTGGGTGCAGTACGGCCGCTTCGTGCAGCGGGTGCTGAGCGGTGACTTCGGCGTCTCCACGGGCGTCCTGCCCGGCCGTGACGCCCTCGACATCTTCCTGACCCGGATGCCGGCCACCATCGAGCTGGCCATCGTCGCGATGGTCATCGCGATCGCCGCGGGCATCCCGCTCGGCTACGTCGCTGCCCGGCGGCGCGGCTCGACCCTCGACAACACCTCGATCGTGGGGTCGCTCGTCGGGGTCGCGGTGCCGGTCTTCTTCCTGGCGTTCGTCCTCAAGTTCATCTTCGCCGAGGAGCTCGGCGTGCTGCCCGTGTCGGGCCGCCAGAGCACCGGCATCGACGCGACCCGGGTCACCGGGTTCTTCGTGCTCGACGGCGTGCTCACCCGCGAGTGGGACGCGGCCTGGGACTCGTTCAAGCACCTGATCCTGCCCGCGCTGGCCCTGTCGAGCATCCCGTTCGCGGTGATCTTCCGCATCACGCGCGCCTCGGTGCTCGAGGTGATGGACGAGGACTACGTGCGCACCGCCGAGTCCAAGGGCCTGGCCAACAGCACCATCCGTGGCCGCCACATCCTGCGCAACGCGCTGCTGCCCGTCATCACGACCATCGGCCTGCAGACCGGTGGCCTGCTGGTCGGCGCCGTGCTCACCGAACGCGTCTTCTCGTGGGGCGGCATCGGCGACGCCCTCGCGAACGCGTTCACGCTGCGCGACTACGCCGTGCTCCAGATCCTCATCCTGGCGGCGGCCGTCACCTTCGTGGTGATCAACCTGATCGTCGACGTCGCCTACGCCGTCATCGACCCGCGCGTCCGCACGAGGTGAGCCCCATGAACCGCAACCCCCTCAAGACCCAGGCCGACCGGCGCAAGGAGCGGATCGACAGCCTCGCCGCCACCGCCGGCGGCGGCACCGTGACCGGCGCGGGTGAGATCGAGGAGGCGCCCGGCGTCTCCCTCATCGCGAGCGCGTGGCGCCGGCTGCGCCGCAACCCGGTGTTCCTGGTCGGAGCCGGCATCACCCTGGCCTTCGTGGTCCTCGCGCTGGTCGCCCCCTGGGTCGCACCGCACGACCCCACGGAGGGCCTGCTGCTCGACAAGGTGCGCCAGCAGTCCAACCCGATCCCGGGGCCGGAGCCCGGCTTCCCGCTCGGGGCCGACAACCGTGGGCGCGACCTGCTGTCCCGCCTCATCGTGGGCGCCCAGCAGACCCTCATCGTCGGCGTCGTGTCGACGGTCCTGGGCCTGATCGGCGGCCTGTTCCTCGGCACCCTGGCAGGCGCCTTCGGCGGCTGGGTCGACTCCTTCGTCATGCGGGTCGTCGACGTGATGCTCTCCATCCCGTCGCTGCTGCTGGCCATGTCGATCGCCGCGGTGGCAGCGCGCCCCAGCATGTGGACGGTCATCATCGCCATCGCCATCGTGCAGATCCCGATCTTCGCCCGCCTGCTGCGCGGCTCGATGCTGGCAGTGCGCCACAGCGACCACGTGCTGGCGGCCAGGGCCCTGGGCGTGAAGAAGTCGGCGATCGTGTTCCGGCACATCATCCCGAACTCCCTGGCGCCGGTGATCGTGCAGGCCACGATCGTGCTGGCCACCGCGATCATCGACGCCGCGGCGCTGTCCTTCCTCGGCCTCGGCAACCCGGACGACCGCAGGCCGGAGTGGGGCCAGATGCTCGGCCAGGCCCAGGAGTTCCTCGGCGACTACCCGCACCTGGCGTTCTACCCGGCCGCGTGCATCATCATCGTCGCCCTCGGCTTCACGCTCATGGGCGAGTCGCTGCGCGAGGCGCTCGACCCGAAGACCCGGAGGTAAGGGCATGACCGAGACCATCGAGAACGTCCAGACCCAGACCAACCGGAACGAGCCGCTGCTCAGCGTCCGCGACCTGCGGGTGACCTTCCAGCGCCACGGGGAGAAGCCGTTCGTCGCCGTCGACGGCGTCAGCTTCGACGTCCGGCCGGGCGAGACCGTCGGCCTCGTGGGCGAGTCGGGCTGCGGCAAGTCCGTGACCTCGCTCGCCATCATGGGCCTGCTGCCCAAGCGGGCCGTGACGGTCGAGGGCGAGGTCGACTTCCAGGGCACCGACCTGCTCCGGCAGTCCGACGAGCAGATGCGTGACCGTCGGGGCCGCGACCTGGGCATGATCTTCCAGGACCCGCTGTCGTCCCTGAACCCCGTCGTGCCCATCGGCGTGCAGGTGACCGAGGTGCTCGAGCGCCACCGCGGGATGTCCCGCAAGGCCGCGACCCCGGTGGCCCGCGAGATGCTCGACAAGGTCGGCATCCCCGACCCCGACCGGCGCCTCAAGGACTACCCGCACCAGCTCTCCGGTGGCATGCGCCAGCGCGCCCTCATCGCGATGGCCCTGGCCTGCCAGCCGCGCGTGCTCATCGCCGACGAGCCGACCACGGCGCTCGACGTGACGATCCAGGCCCAGATCCTGGCCCTGCTCAAGGAGCTGGTGCAGGACACCGGCACCGCGCTGGTCATGATCACCCACGACCTCGGCGTCGTGGCCGGCCTGTGCGACCGCGTCAACGTCCTCTACGGCGGCAAGATCGTCGAGCGCGGTGACCGGCACCCGCTGTTCGCCCACCCGCGCCACCCCTACACCGTGGGGCTGCTCGGGTCGATCCCCCGGCTCGACGGGGCGCGCGGCGAGAAGCTGACGCCCATCCCCGGCTCGGTGTCGGACAACCTGCCCTGGGAGCACGCCTGCGCCTTCGCGCCGCGCTGCCCCAACGCGCTCGAGAAGTGCCGCGAGGTGCGGCCCGAGCTGCTCGACGACGGCGGCGGCCGCTGGCTGCGCTGCCACAACCCCGTGGAGAACCCCCTGGAGGTGACCCGATGACCGTCAGCGAGACGACGGCCACGACCGAGAAGGCAGGAGCCGACGACGTCCTCGTCGACGTCAAGGGCGTCAAGGTGCACTTCCCCATCAAGAAGGGGGTCATCTTCGACAAGGTCGTCGGCTTCGTCTACGCCGTCGACGGGGTGGACCTGCAGATCCGCCGCGGCGAGACCTACGGCCTGGTGGGCGAGTCGGGCTGCGGCAAGTCCACCCTGGGCCGGGCCATCCTCAACCTGGAGACCCCGACCGAGGGCTCGGTCGTCTTCGACGGCGAGGACATCGCCTCCCTCAGCGGTGAGGCGCTGCGCCACAAGCGCCAGGACATCCAGATGGTGTTCCAGGACCCCATGGGCAGCCTCGACCCGCGGCAGTCGGTCGAGTCGCTGCTGATCGAGGGGATGAAGGCCCACGGCCTCGCCAAGGACGAGAAGAGCGCCGCCAAGCGGCTGCGCGAGCTCCTCGCGGCGGTCGGCCTGCCCCCGGCGGCCCTGAAGAAGTACCCGCACGAGTTCTCCGGCGGTCAGCGCCAGCGCATCGGCATCGCCCGCGCCCTGTCGGTGAACCCGAAGCTCATCGTCGCCGACGAGCCGGTCAGCGCCCTCGACGTCTCCGTGCAGGCGCAGGTCATCAACCTCCTGCAGGACCTCCAGGACGAGTTCGGCCTGACCTACCTCGTCGTGGCCCACGACCTCGCCGTCGTCCGCCACATCAGCGACCGCATCGGCGTGATGTACCTCGGTGCGCTGGTCGAGGAGGCCGCGGCCGACGACCTCTACGCGCAGCCGCTGCACCCGTACACCCGGGCCCTGATGTCGGCGGTCCCGGTTCCCGACCCGCTGGTGGAGGACCGCCGCGAGCGCATCCTGCTCAAGGGCGACCTGCCCTCCCCCGCCAACCCGCCCCGGGGCTGCCGGTTCCACACCCGCTGCCCGTGGCGGCAGGAGACCAAGTGCGACACCGAGCGCCCCCAGCTGCGGGTCGTGCAGGTCGACGGCGTCCCGTCGTCGCACCGCGTCGCGTGCCACTGGGCCGAGCAGATCGAGTCCGGCGAGATCCAGCCGCACGAGGTGGCGACCCTGCTGACCGAGCAGACCGACACCGGCGCCGGCGGCGACGAGTTCGTGGGGCCCGCCTCGGTCACCGAGGCGATGTAGCGCTGGCCCACCACCGCCGAGCCAGCGCGTTCCAGCCCGGCCGGAAGGCGTAGACGCCGGCCAGCCGCAGCCGGGCCACCTGCTGGTAGGCGGGGACGCGGCGCAGCGTGTCGGCGTCGGGGGCGGCGCCCGCCAGGAACGCCGCCCCCGCCAGCTGGGCTGCCCGCTCGCCGAGCAGGCCCTGGGCAACGCGCAGCTCGAGGTGCGCCAGGACGTTCCCGAGGTCCAGGGCTCGCTCACCCACGGCGAGGGTGTCGAGGTCCAGGACGCCGACGCCGTCCCGGGCCAGCACCACCTGCTTGTCGTGCAGGTCCCGGTGCAGCACCCCCACCGGCCCCGGCGGACCGGCCAGCAGGAGCCGGTATGCCGCCGGGTCGGCTGCCGCGGGCAGCAGGCCCCAGGCGACGGCCGACTCCACCCACCCCTCGGTCGTGCGCACCTCGTCGCGGGCGTCGTGGACCGGCAGGTCCGTGGCGTCGTGCCGGTGCAGGTCGGCGACGGCGCGGCCGGCGGCCGTCCAGGCCTGGACGAGGTCGACCGGGCCCGGCGCACTGCGTCCGACCTGCAGCAGGGTGGGGCCGGGGACCTCCTCCCACGTGACCACCCCCGCGGACAGGTCGTGCGCCAGCACGCGGGGCACGAGAAACGCGCGCCGGGCCGCCAGGCGCGTCCGCTCGCTGGTCGCCACCAGCCCCGAGCTGGTGCCCGGCCGCACCACCTTGGCGTAGGCGCCGTCCGGGCGCTGCACCACCGCCCGGCGCTCCGGCCGGTGGCTGACGACCCGGGCTCCGCGACGCACCAGTCCGGGCAGGGCGCCGAGCCGGCCGTCCGCCCCGGACCAGTGCAGGACCACGGGCTGTGCCGGGTGCAGCTCCGCGCCCCTGCCCGCTGCCGTCACCACGGTCTCGGCGCGGGCCCGGTCCGGCAGCAGCTGCGCCGCCACGGTGTCTCCGCGGGCGTCGACGTACTCGAGGTGGAGGGAGCCGTCCGGGCGCGGCCAGGCGCGACGAAGCCCCAGCGGCCCGGCGGCGGCCTCCAGCCGGGCCGCGGCCGCGAGGCTCCCCGTGTTCACCGCCGGCCCGTCTGTGCCGCGGCGCCCTGCACGAGGGCCGCCACTCGCTCGGCCCACTCCCCGTCCCCCTGCCGCAGCCGGAACGGTTCACCCGCGCGCTGCAGCAGGGCCAGGGCGGCCAACGGGCGCAGGCGGTCGGTAAGCCGCCCCGCGGGCCCCGCGGCATACGCGCGGATCATCGGCTGGAGCACGTCCACGGGGTCGGCGTCCGGGGGCCACCGGCCGGCCAGGACCTCGGCAGCGAACCACGAGGCGGCATCGGCTGCCGGCAGGTCCACGCGGACCCGGTCGAGGTCGAGCAGCGCCAGGCCGCGGCCGCGCACCAGGACCTGGTCGACTGACAGGTCGCCGTGCACCAGCACGCCCGGCGCCCGGGGGTCGAGCAGGGCCCCAAGGCGGGCCGCGACGGCGGTCGCGGCGGCGCCGAGGTGCGGGGCGACCGCGATGACGGAACGGACCGCGGCCCGGGCACTGGCCCGGTGGTCGGCGGAGGCAGCCCCGCGGAAGGGCTGGGCCCGGTGAGCCCGGGCGAGCAGCGCGCCTGCCTCTGCCAACAGCCCGGGCTCCGTCCCGTCCACCGGGTGCGCTCCCTGGAGGAAGTCGACCAGGGTGACCCGGCCACCGCGACGCGGGCGGTGCACCGCGGCCACCTCGACGCCCAGCTCGGCCCAGCACCGGGCCGCCGCGGCGGTGGGCAGCGTCGTGCCGGTGGGCTGCACCCTGGCGACGCGCACGGGCCCCCCGGCGCCGTCCAGGCGGGCGACGAGGCGGCGCGCCGGCTTGTAGGTGAGCACGGTGGTCCGCACCGCGCCGGGGACCAGGTCCGCCGGTTCGGCGACCACCCTTCGGGCCGCCCGCAGGGCCGGGTCGGCCGTGAGGGGGCCGAGGAGGAGCACGTCGTCGGCCAGGCACGGAGCGAAGTCCCCGGGTGCCTGCCGGCCCCGGAGCACCGGCTTGGCCAGCTTGTCGGCCGTGGTGGCCGTCCCCGCCACGGCGTACCCGTGGCGCACCCCGGAGGGTGTGACCGCCTCCACGGCGGCCGTGAGGCTGACACCGGGCTTGTACCTCAGGTACGTGACGCGGGCAGAGGCCACCGTGCCCCAGTCCGGGGCGGCCACGGCGGCGATCCGGCGCGCGGCGCGGTCCGGGTCCAGCAGGTCTGCCATCGCGAGCACCTCCGGGTCCCGGGCCACCACTTCCGCGTCGTCAGGTGAGAGCACCGCTCCTCCCGCCGCTTCCGTCGAGCTGGTGCAGCGTCGCCAGGACGCCGTCGCGGCGGGCCAGCAGCTCTGCGGGTGGCCCCACCTCGACGACCCGCCCACCGTCGAGGCAGGCCACGACGTCGCAGTCCAGCACCGCGTGGAGGTCGTGGGAGATCACCACGGCGGTCCGACCTGAGCACAGGTTGGACAGCGCGGCCTGCACCTCGCGCTGGTTGACCGGGTCCAGCCCCGTGGTGGCCTCGTCGAGGATGATCACCGACGGGTCGCGCAGGATGGCCCGTGCGATGGCCAGGCGCTGCCGCTGGCCGCCCGAGAGGGTGGCACCGCGTTCCCCGAGCAGGGCGTCGTAGCCGCCCAGCACCTCGGTGATGAAGGTGTGGGCGCGGGCCAGACGGGCAGCCCGTTCGACGTCGGCATCGCTGGCGTCCGGCCGGCCCAGGCGGATGTTCTCCCGCACCGAGCCGGCGAACAGCACCGACTCCTGCAGGACGATGGCCTGCTGGGCGCGCAGCGACGCCAGGACGTACTCGCGGACGTCGACCCCGTCGACCAGGACCCGGCCGCTGTCCACGTCGTGCAGGCGAAGGAGCAGGGCGGCCACGGTCGACTTCCCCGAGCCGGACGGTCCGACCAGCCCGAGCCGGGTCCCGGCCGGCACGTGCAGGCTCACCCCGCGCAGCGCCGGCTCCCCACGACCGAAGTCGACGGTCACGTCCTCGAGCCGGAGCTCGCCGCGCAGGCGGGGTGCGACCACCGCATCGGGGCGGTCGGTCACGTCGGCCGGAACGGCCAGCACACCCAGGATCCGCTCGCCCGAGGCCGCCGCCTTGGCGATCCGCCCGGTGTACTTGGCCATGTCCCGCATCGGTTTGAAGGCGCCCTTGAGGTAGCTCACGAACACCACGAGCTCACCCACGGTGAGCTGGCCATGCAGGACGCGGGTGGCGCCGACCAGCACCACTGCCGCCGTGGCCACCCCCACGAGCAGGTCGGTGTGCCGCTCCAGCCCGGCGGACAGCCGGGTCGCCCTGGCCCCCTCGGCAAGGCTGCGCTGGTTGCTGGCCGCGAACTGACCTCGAAGCACCCGCTCGAGCCCGTACGCGTGCACGACCGGCATCGCGCTCAGTCCCTCGGCGGCGGTGTTGGCGAGCTGGCCCTCCCTGCGCCGCTGTTCGCGCGCAGCGCCGGTGATCCTGCGGCTGCGACGGCCGCTCATGAGCAGGAACACCGGGAGGGCGGCGACGACGATCAGCCCCATCAGGGGGTCGAGGACCATCATCACCACGACCATCCCCACCAGCGTGATCACGTTGCCCACCAGCGGCAGGGCGGCGGTGACAGCGACGTCCTGGAGACGGCCGACGTCGGTGATCAGGCGGGTGACCAGATCTCCGGTGCGGGCCGTTCCGTGGTAGCGCAGCGACAGGCCCAGCAGGTGGTCGAACAGCACTGCGCGGACCTGGGTCATGGCGCGGGTCCCGGCGAGCGCCAGGCACACCGTCGACAGGTACGACGCCCCGGCCCGCAGGGCTGCGACTGCGACGATCGCCAGCGAGGCCAGCACGAGCAGCCGGGTGATGCCGGGCTGGCCGGCCGCCCCCGGGGCCACCACCGCGTCGATGACGACCTTCAGCGGCCACGGCTCGAGGAGCCGGAAGGCGACCTCGGCCAGCATTGCCGCCAGCCCACCCGCCAGGAGGGCTCGCTGCGATCGCACGTACGGGCCCAGCATCCGCATCGTGTGCCGGAGGCTGGGGACCGCCTCGGTCAGCGTGGCCTGGTGCCGGCCCATCACACCACCACCGGTGCGGGCGGCCGGAGCGGGAGGCCGGCCGAGGCCAGCGACGCGTCGACGACGGCCTCCCAGGTGTGCCGCTGCGCCGTGTGCCGTGCCGCCCGTCCCAGCCTCACCCTGAGCTCGGGCTCGGAGCGCAGCCTGGCGATCGCCGCGGCCAGGGCCACCACGTCACCCGCGGGGGTGAGCAGCCCGTCGACGCCGTCAGCCAGGAGCTGCGACAGCTGGCCGGACCGGCTGGCCACCACGGGAAGCCCCGCCGCGAGGTACTCGAAGACCTTGAGCGGCGAGAAGTACGTGTCCGCGACGGGGTACGGCGCCGCCGCGACGTGCAGACGGGCGAGCTCGGCGGGAAGCTGCCGGGGCGGCACCGCGCCCACGAAGTCCGCGCGGTGCGCGCCGAGCAGCCGGACCGCGAGCCGCTCGAGGGCCTCGCGTTCCGGGCCGTCCCCGATGACGCGGAGCCGCACCCCGTCCAGCAGGGCGACCGCCCGGACCAGGACGTCGACGCCGTGCCACGGCTTGAGCGTCCCGACGAATCCCACGGTGAACGGCCCAGCCGGTTCGGGTCCGGGCGTGAACCGGGCCGGGTCCACGCCGTTGGGCAGGACCACGGTGCGGGCACCCGGGGCGACCTCGCGCACCCAGGAGGCCACCGGCTCGGACACGCACAGCACCGAGCGGGCCAGGGCGAAGACGGCCCCGGCCCGGGCCAGCGCCCCGTCGCGGTCGACCAGCTGACGGTGGCGCGCCTGCTCCTCGACGAGCGGGGCGTTGACCTCGAGCAGGCCCGGCACCCCGAGCAGGCTGGCGTGCCGCATGCCGGCCGTGCCCCACAGGGAGTACCGCTCGTAGACGAGGTCGACCCGGGGCCCCTCACCCAGCCGCGCGGCCAGCTCGAGGTCGGTGCTGCGCTGCTGCTCCTCGCGCTGCGCGGGGGGGCCGCCCCCCGCCGGCGGGAGGCAGCGCACCTCCACCTCCTCCAGCCCAGCAGCCGGTGCGCCACCGGTCCGGGCGCACCAGAGGGTCAGCTGCACGCCTCTGCGCGCCAGCTGGCGCAGCACCTCCTGCACGTGGATGGAGCTGCCCTTCGTCCCGAAGACGGGCACGCCGGGGTCGGCGCAGACGTACGCGACGCGCATCACGCCACCTCGCCGCTTCGCGCCAACCCACGGGAGCCGACCAGCGAGCGCAGCACCCGCGCCTGCCGCCGCAGGTCGAACTCCGCCTCCACCAGGGCGCGCCCCTGCCGTGCCAACCGCTCCCGCAACGCCTCGTCAGCGAGCAGGCGCTCCAGCGCCCCTGCCAGGGCGGACGCGTCACCCGGCGGCACCAGCAGCCCGGTCGACTCGTGACGCACGGCCTCCGGGATGCCGGTCACGTAGGTCGAGACGCAGGGTGTGCCCAGGGCCAAGGCCTCGAGCAGCACCGTCGGGAGCCCGTCCGCGTTGCCGTCGGCACCGACCACGCAGGGGGCCGCGAGCACCGCCGCACCGGCCACCAGTGCCCGAATCTCGTTCTCCGGCAGCGGCCCGAGAAAGCGCACCAGGTGCTGCACCCCGGCCGCACGGGCCCGAGCCGCCAGCTCTTCGGCGAGCGGCCCGTCCCCGGCGACCAGGCACGGAACCTCATGGCCCCGTGCGGCGAGCAGGGCCACGGCGTCGACCAGGACGGCGAAGCCCTTCTTCTCCACGAGCCGGCCCACGGCGACGACCTCGTTCCGGCGCGGCCCCGGCTCGAAGCCGAAGCGGTCGAGGTCCACCCCGTTGTAGACCCGGTGGACCGCTCGGCTGGCGGTGGGGAAGACGTGGCGCAGGTGCTGCAGGTTGTAGTCACTCACCGTGACGACGTGGTGTGCGTCGGCCAGTTTGCGCTCGAGGTCGCGGTGGTCGACCTCGGTGTGGAAGATGTCCTTGGCGTGGGCAGTGAAGGAGTAGGGCCGCCCGGAGATGCGCGCGGCGACCCGGGCCACACTGGTCGCGGAGCTGCCGAAGTGGGCGTGCAGGTGGTCGATCCCCCGTTGCGCGACACACGTGGCCAGCTCGAGCGCCTCGGCGGCCTCCAGCGCCTCGAGGCCGAGGAGTGCCTCGAGGTGGCGGCCCACGGTCGGGTGGGCCGCCTGCGCCGCACGGGCCAGGTCCCACAGCTGGCTCGCGCGCAGGCTCGAGTGGCTGAGGTAGGTCACCGGTGCCCGCACCTCGGCGAGCGTGCCGTGGAAGCGACCATCGATGGGTGGCCGGAGCGAGAAGACCTCGATCTGCTCCCCTTGTGCCTCACGCGCCCTGATCTCGTTGACCACGAACGTCTCCGAGAAACGCGGATACATCTTGGCGACGTAGCCGACCCGCGGCTCAGACCGCGACATGCGCAGCCCGCCTCTCCTCGAGCAGCGCGGCCGCGAGGCGGTTGACCTGCGACAGCCCATCCAGCCGGGGCACCGGAAGCGGACCGCGACCGGCTCGCGACATGGCCCCGGCGACCCAGGAGGCCACCGACTGGGGGGTCAGGTCGCCGGGGCGCAGCAACGTGACCAGGCCGTGGTCCTCGAGCCGGGCCGCACGCACCAGCTGCTCCGCGCGCGGCGTCACCCGGGGCACCATCAGGGTGGGCAGCCGGCGGTCCAAGACCTCGCAGGCGGTGTTGTAGCCGGCCATGGCGACCACGGCCCGGGCCTGGTCCAGCAGCACCGCCATGTCGCTCACGAAGTCCAGCACCCGGAGGGTGGAAACGTCACGAGCGGTGGCGTGGAGCCAGGTGCGGTCCTCCCATGGCATCTGCGGTCCGAGCACCAGGGTGGCGCTCCTGCCGTGCAACGGCGCCGCCTCGACGAAGGCGCGTGCCAGCTCAGCGCCGTCGCCGCCGCCACCGACGAGCCCCAGCACGGTCCGGCGCGCGCCCGTCCGAGCCGTCCGCTCGTCACGGCCGTGCGCGAGGTATCCGGTGAAGTGCACCGCCTCTCGCAGGCGCGGGGGCACGACGATGTCCGCGGTGACGTCGTACACGCGCCGGTCGCCGTACACCCACACCGCGTCGTACCACGCGTCCAGCGCCGCGGCGCACCGGTGCGCGAACCACTCCCGCCCGGCAGCGGCGGGGTCGTCGAGCACGTCTCGCAGGCCCAGCACGACGGTCGAGCGCCCAGCCAGGGCCATCAGGGCGGCCTCCAGCTCCCCGCCCACCCCACGCGGGTGCCGGTCGACCACCAGCAGGTCAGGCGCGAAGGACGTCAGCGCAGCGGCTGCGACGCCCGAGCGCAGGGCACACAGCTCTGCGGGGGCGACCCCGGGCAGGTCCCGCGCGGCATACCTGTCCCGGCCCTGCTTGACCAAGCCGGGGAGCCGCAGCACGTCGCAGCCCGGGGGCCTGGGGAGCGCGAGAGCCTCCTGCGCTCCGCTGAGGACGAGGATGTCCGGGCGGGGGGCCAGGTCGCTGAAGGCCCGGGCCAGGGAGAGCGTGCGCCGGATGTGGCCGAGACCCAGCGCGTCGTGGCAGTACAGCGCGATGCGGGTCACCATGTCAGGCTGCGAGCCCGGCCCTTAAAGGCACGCTAACGCGCGGTAAACGGTGGTCCGTGCCCGTGCCGGACCGTCTGCAAGGCGGAGGTCGAGGGCGCGCTGACTACGCCGAACAACCGTGCTGCCGGGCGCGGCCCCCGCGTTAGCGTGCCCGCATGGCCTCCCTGCTGCTCGTGGAGGACGACGCCCGGTTCGGCAGCGCCCTGCTGCGCGCCCTGGCGGCCCGTGGCCACACCGTCGCGTGGGCCGCCACCGGCCGCTCAGGCCTCCAGCGCGCGCTGGAGGACGGGCTCGACCTCGTCGTCCTGGATCTCGGCCTGCCGGACATCGACGGGGCGCCCATGTTGCGCATGCTGCGAGCCGTCAGCAGGGTGCCGGTCATCGTCGTCACCGCGCGCGACGACGACGAGTCGGTGGTGGACCTGCTCGAGCACGGGGCCGACGACTACGTCATCAAGCCGTTCACCGCCGCGCACCTCAGCGCGCGCATCACCGCGGTGCTGCGCCGGGCTGGTGCGGCCACCCCGGACCAGCGCCTGGTGGTGGGCGACCTCGTGGTCGACCTGCGCGCCCACACGGTGGAGCTCGGCGGTCACCTCCTCGACCTGCGGCCGCGCGAGTTCGAGCTGCTGGCCTTCCTGGCCTCCCGGCCGGGCGTGGTCGTCTCGAGGCGGGAGATCATGGCGCAGGTGTGGCACCTGCCCTGTGGCGGGGCGGACAAGACGGTGGACGCCCACCTCTCCTGGCTGAGGCGCAAGCTCGGGGAGAGCGCGGACGAGCCTCGCCTCATCCGCACCGTCCGCAACGTCGGCGTCAAGCTGGTCGAGCCCACGGCGGCGTGACGGGCGGAGAGCCGGAGGCGAGCGGCTGACGGCGGTGGCCGCCGCTCGAGGGCGTCACCGGGCTGGGTGAGGGGTCCGGTGACGCCGGCTCGACGCGGCGGGCGGGAGGGCAGCTCGACGCGGCGTGCGGCAGGGCCGCTCACACGGCGGCGGCTCACACGGCGACATGGACCGGCCGCCTGCCCTCCAGCACGGCGGCGGCGAGGTCCCGCACACGGGCCAGGCCGTCGAGGTCGACGCCGTACGACCCTGCGGGCCTGCGGCCCCCGCTGACGCCGCTCACCCAGCTGGCCACGGCCTCGGGCCCCAGGTCGTCCGGGTGCAGCAGGTCCACCAGCCGGCGCCGGGCCAGCAGGGAGGCGCGCAGCATCTGTTCGCGCCGCGGCCTGGTGCGCGGCACCACGAGCGCGGGCAGGCCGCTCGCGAGCACCTCGCACGTGGTGCCGTAGCCGCCCATGGCCACCACGGCCGACGAGCGGTCCAGCAGCGACGCGGTGTCACGGACGAAGTCGTGCACGAGGAGGGTGGGCACGCCCAGGGCCGCCGAGCGCAGGGCGACTCGCTCCTCCCCCGGCATCTGCGGGCCCAGCACCAGGACGGCGGGGCGTCCGTGGAGGCAGGCCGCTGCGACGAAGGCGTGCGCGGTTGCCGCCCCGTCGGCCCCGCCGCCGACGAGGCCGAGCACGGGTCCCGGTGTGCCCTCCTGGTCCGCTGGCGGCGAGGGGCGGCGCCGGGCCGGGGCGAGGTAACCCGTGAACACCACGTCGTCCCGCAGCCGGTGAGGGATGCGGATGTGCTCGGTGGGGTCGTGCAGAACGCGGTCGCCGTAGACCCAGACCGCGTCGTACCAGGCGTCGAGCGCCTCCGTGCAACGATGCGCCGTCCACTCGCCGGCCGCAGCGACCGGCTCGTCGAGCACGTCCCGCAGCCCGAGGACCACCCGGGTCGTGGACGGGAGCGCGGCCAGCGCCGTCTCGAGCTCTGCGTGGGCTCCCCGGGGGTGCCGGTCGACGACGAGGAGGTCGGGAGCGAAGGCCGTGAGCGCCGCCCGCAACGCGACCGACCTGAGCAGGCGCACCTCCGGCGGCGGCACGCCGAGGAGGTCGCGGGCGGCATACCGCTCCTGGCCGCGCCTGAGCAGGCCGGGCAGCGTAAGGACGTCGCAGCCACGAGGTCGCGGGAGGAGCGCCGCCTCGGGGACGCTGCTGAGCACCAGGAGGTCGGGACGCGGGCCCAGGCCGCTGAAGGCCTGGGCAAGCGCGAGGCTGCGCCTGACGTGCCCGAGGCCCAGTGCGTCGTGCGAGTAGAGCGCGATCCGCGTCACGATGCCATCGTGGGCCGGTCAGCCCTAAACGTGCGCTAACGCCCGGTTAAGCCCCGGCGGTCCCCTCTGCTCGCCGCGGGGCCGGACCTCAGTCGTCGTCGTCGAACATGTCGTCCTGGTCAGCCTCGACCACGAACCTGGGGATGCCGTCGCTGCACCAGGCCTCCACCGAGACCGCGCCGGTGCCCACCCCGGCCTGCTCGAACTCCACGTCGCCGCCCCGCAGCCCGTCCGGGTCGTCCTCGGTGTCGGAGTTGGAGAGCTCGACGAGCTCCCAGCCGGGCTCCGGAGATGCACTGAGCCTGATCAGGCCGGCCTCGCAGACGCCGCTGACGTAGCCTCCAGCGGTGGCGATGCCGCGCGTCGCGCCGGAGGGCAGCGGGTCGGCGGCCGAAGCAGTCGCGGAGGGCCCCTCCGCCGTGGCGGGCGTGGTGGCGGCCGCTGCCACGGCCCGCGGTCCCGCAACGGTGGCCAACGGCCCCTCGATCAGCCCGGCAGCGGTGAACCCGACGCCCACCGAAGCGACGGCGAAGACCAGCCACAGGGCCGCCAGGAGCAGCACCCGCCTCATGTCCCCATTGTCGGCACCGCGAGGTTAAGGGCGCACTAAACGGGTGGAAGGCGCACCATAAGTACGACCGATGCCACGGCCGACTACGCCAGATGGCCGTGGGTGGAGCGGGGGGTCCGCCCGTACCGTGCGCTCATGGCGTCCCTGCTGCTCGTCGAGGACGACACCCGCATCCGCTGTGCGCTGCTGCGCGCGCTGAGCGAGCGGGGTCATGCCGTCACGTGGACGGCGACGGGCAGGTCAGGCCTCGAGCAGGCCATCGAGGGCAGGCACGACCTCGTCGTGCTCGACCTCGGACTCCCCGACATCGACGGCGCCCAGCTGCTGCGCATGCTGAGGGCCGTGAGCAGCATCCCGGTGATCGTGACCACGGCGCGCGACGACGACGCCTCGGTCGTCGACCTCCTCGAGCACGGTGCGGACGACTACGTGGTCAAGCCCTTCTCCTCCTCGACGCTGGGGGCCCGGATCGCCGCCGTCCTCCGTCGCAGCGACGCCGGCACGCGCGAGGAGGTCCTCCACGTCGGGACACTCACGGTCGACCTCGCCGGACGCACCGCCCGGCTCGGCGGAAGGCTGCTCGACCTGCGGCCCCGCGAGTTCGAGCTGCTCGCCTTCCTGGCCGGCCGGCCGGGCGTGGTCGTCTCGCGCCGCGAGATCATGGCCGAGGTCTGGCACCTGCCCTATGGCGGTGCGGACAAGACCGTCGACGTGCACGTGTCCTGGCTGCGGCGCAAGCTCGGCGAGTCCGCCAGCAACCCGCGCCTGATCCACACCGTGCGCAACGTCGGGGTCAAGCTCGTGCCGGCCACGACGCCGTGACACGAGGCGGCTGTGCGACGGCAGGTCTGGCTCCTGGTGGGTGCGACCACGTCGCTGGTCATGCTCGCCTTCGTCCTGCCCCTGGCACTCCTCGTGGACCGCACTGCCGACACCGCCGCGATCGCGGCGGCCACCAGGCGCGGCCAGTCGATCGCGCCGTTCGTGGCGACAGCCGACAACACGGCGGCGCTCGAGGCGGCACGGGCGGTCTCCGGAAGCGGGTACAGCGTCGCCATCTTCCTTCCTGACGGCAGGACCCTGACCACCCAGACAGCCGGGTGGCGCGGTGGTCGGCCGCGCGGGGAGATCAGGACGGCGGTGCAGCGAAGGCTGCCGGACGGGAGTGCCGTGGTGGACCAGCCGGTGTTCCGCGCCGACGGGACCGCCGTGATCAGCACGAGGGTGTCCTCCAGCAGGCTGGACCGGGGGGTCTGGCACGCCTGGGGTGTCCTGCTGACCCTCGGGACCGTGCTGGTGGCGCTCTCGCTGCTGGTGGCCGACCGGCTCGCCCGGTCGATCACGCGCCCGGCCGCCGACCTCGCGGCGGCGGCTGAGCGCCTGGGTGGCGGCGACCTGGAGACCACGGTGCGCCCGGAGGGCCCACCCGAGATCCGCAACGTCGCCGCGGCCCTGAACACGATGGCCCAGCGCATCACGTCGCTGCTGGCGACCGAGCGGGAGGCCGTCGCCGACCTCTCCCACCGGCTGCGCACCCCCGTGACCGCCCTGCGGCTCGACGCCGAGACGCTGCGGGACCCGGCGGAGCGCGCCCGGCTCGGGGCCGACGTCGACGAGCTCGTGGCCCAGATCGACGCGGTCATCGACCACGCCCGCCGACCCGTCAGCGAGCGGCCCCCTGCCGCGACCGACGTGGTGGAGGTGGTGGCCGACCGGATGGACTTCTGGAGGGTGCTCGCCGACGAGCAGGCGCGGCACGTGACGATGGCGCTGCCGCCGGGCCCGTGCCTCGTGGCCGCCCGCCGGGACGAGGTCTGTGCCGCCCTCGACGCCCTGCTCGACAACGTCTTCGCCCACACCCCCGAGGGCACGGACTTCACCGTCGTCGTCGAACCCCACGACGCGGGCGGCGCCACCCTCACCGTCCATGACACGGGTCCGGGTTTCCCGGACGAGCACATCCTCCGCCGCGGGGAGAGCCGAGCCGGTTCGAGCGGCCTCGGCCTCGACATCGCCCAGCGCCTGGCCCAGCGGTCGGGCGGCTCCGCGGAAGTGTCCACCGACGAGAGCGGAGCCGTGGTCCGCCTCCGGCTCGGTGGCCCACGCCACGACGCCGGGGTGCCCCTCCCTCCATGACAGCGGACTGCTCGTTTGCCAGAGTGTGCCCATGGCCCGCCTGCTGACTGACGACGAGGTCGAGCGGCAGCTCGGCGACCTGCCCGGCTGGTCCCGCGAGGGAGCCGCCATCGTGGCCACCCTCGAGGCCCCCGACTTCCCCACGGCGGTCCGGCTCGTGGACGAGGTGGCCGTGGAGGCAGAGGAGATGAACCACCACCCCGACATCGACATCCGCTGGCGCACCACCCACTGGCGCCTGTCCACCCACTCCGAGAGCGGGCTCACCCAGCTCGACATCGAGCTGGCCCACCGCATCGCCCGGGCGGCCACGCTGCTGGGGGTGCACGCCCGTGGCTGAGGACCAGCTGCACGCGGACGAGCCCCACGACCAGAACCACGCTGCGCGCCTCAACTGGTTGCGCGCCGGGGTGCTGGGGGCCAACGACGGCATCGTGTCCACCGCGGGTCTGGTCATCGGCGTCGCAGCGGCCACGAGCGACCGTGGGGCGATCCTCACCGCCGGCCTCGCCGGCCTGGCTGCCGGCGCGATGAGCATGGCTGCGGGCGAGTACGTCTCGGTGAGCACCCAGCGCGACACCGAGCGGGCGCTGCTCGCCAAGGAACGCCGCGAGCTGGCCGAGATGCCCGAGGAGGAGCTCGCCGAGCTGGCAGCGCTCTACGAGCAACGGGGCCTCAGCCGGGCCCTGGCGCAGCAGGTGGCCGTCGAACTCACGGAGCACGACGCCCTCGCCGCCCATGCCGAGGTCGAGCTCGGCATCGACCCGAACGAGCTGACCAACCCGTGGCACGCGGCCTGGGCGTCGATGCTGGCGTTCACGGTGGGTGCGCTGCTGCCGCTCATCGCGATCCTGCTCCCGTCGGCGACCGGGCGGATCCCGCTGACCGCGGCGTCCGTGGTGCTCGCCCTGGCGCTCACCGGCTGGATCAGCGCCCGGATGGGTGGCGCCGCGACGCGGCCGGCGATCGTGCGCAACGTCGGTGGCGGCGCCCTGGCCATGGCGGTCACCTACGCGATCGGCTCCCTCGTCGGCATCGCCGTCTGACACTGGTCCCATGCGAGCGCGCCGCGGACCCGCCTCACCGGGGCTGGCCGCGCTCGCCGACGCCACACCGACCGACCGCGATCGGCTCGTCGACCTGGTGCGGGCCGCCAGCATCCTGGTGGTCGCCGTGGGGCACTGGACCATGGCCGCGCTCGAACCCCGCCCGGACGGCGGTCTGCGGCTGCGCAACATCCTCGAGGTCACGCCGTGGGCGCACGCGCTCACCTGGGTGTTCCAGGTCATGCCGCTGCTCTTCTTCGCCGCAGGTTTCACCAGCGCCCTGGCCCTGCGGCGGCACCACCGCAGCTGGTCCGCCTTCGTCGCCACCCGTCTGGTGCGCGTGCTCCCGCCGACGGTGGTCCTCGTCGCGGTCTGGCTGGTGCTCTCGTGGGTCCTCGTCCGGGTCGGCGTGCCGGCGCCGGTCGTCGACGCCGCCGGTGACGCCGCGGCCATGCCGCTGTGGTTCCTCGCGGTCTTCCTGCTCCTCGCCATGGTCGCCCCGGTGCAGCACCGGTTGCACCGCCGCCGTCCGTGGCTCCTCCTGGCCGTCCTTCCGGTGCTCGCCGTGGTGCTGGACCGCGCCCAGGGCACGGCGCTGACCCCGCTGGGCTACCTCAACTACCTGGTGGTGTTCGGCTTCAGCCAGCAGCTGGGATTCCTGTATGCCGACGGGGCGCTCGTGCGCGCCCGTCGCCGCTGGTGGCTGCTCGCCACCGCCGGTGCGCTCGGCGCGCTGCTGCTGCTGACCGGGCCGGGCCCCTACCCGGTGAGCATGCTGGGCCTGCCCGGCCAGCGGGTGTCGAACATGCTGCCGCCGAGCGTGTGCGTGGTCGCGGTCGGCGTCGTGCAGCTCGGGATCGTCATGCTCGCCAGGCCCGCACTGCTGCGCTGGCTCGAGCGACCGCGGGTGTGGCGGGCGACGGTGGCCGCCAGCGCCGTGGTGGTGACCGTCTTCCTCTGGCACCTCACCGGCCTCGTGCTGGCGGCGGGGGCCGCCTACCTGTCGGGCCTGCCGCTGCCGGCGATCGGCTCGGCCCGCTGGTGGCTCGAGAAGCCGCTCTGGCTGTTGGCCGCGGCAGTGGTCACCACCGGTCTGGTGCTGCTCTTCGGCCCGGTGGAGCGCGCCGCCGCGGCTCGCGCGCGCTCCGCGACGGCCCGGTGGGGTGGGGTCGCCGCGGTCCTGTCCGTCGCAGGCCTCACCATGCTCGCCTGCGCGGGCTTCGCCGACCCGCTGGAGCGCAGCGGGATCGCCCTCGCGGGCCAGCGGTTCGCCCCCGCCGCCGGCGCCGTCCTGCTCGGCGCTGCCTGGCTGCTCAGCCGTGCCGGCGCGGAACCCGCGGGCCGGTAGGTCGGGCTACTCGCAGACGACGCCGTCGCCGTCACGGTCCCGGTACCAGTCGTACTCGGGGTCCCGACCGGACACGTACGGCCCGTAGCCGGCTGACGTCGCCGCCGAGCACGTTTCGAAGCGAGGGTCGCTCCCTGCCGGGCGTGCGGCGGGCGCGACGGCGGCGGTGCTGCTCGGGCTGGGCCGCGGCGCCGAGGGAGCCGTGGCGGCCTCCTCCGGCCCGCCGCCCAGCGGCACCTGCCCAGCACGGGGCAGGGGCTCACCGGGGCAGCCGGAGAGCACCCGGCTGACCGCGTCACGCTCGGCGGCGGTGACCCACAGGCCGTAGCGCTGCTTCACGGCGACCTGGCGCGCGACGTACGCGCACCGGTACGCCCGCCTCGGCGGCAGCCAGGTGGCGGCGTCGCCGTCGCCCTTGCGCTGGTTGGCCGTGCCCTCGACGGCGAGCAGGTTCAACGGGTCGTTGGCGAACGCGGTCCGCCGCGCGAACGACAGCTGCTGCGCACCCTTCTGCCAGGCGTCGGACAGCGCGACGACGTGGTCGACCTGCACCCGGCTGGAGGTGTCCTGCCCGCGGACGAACGCGATGGTGGCCCCGGTGTAGGGGTCGTCCAGGGTGCCGCGCAGGACGAGGCAGCCTCGCGTGCCCGCCTTGAGGGTGTAGGCCGTGAGGTCGCGGCGCAGGATGTCGTTGCGGGTGTCGCAGCCGTTGCGGTCGACGTCGGACCACGCCTGTCCGAACACCTCGCGCTCGTAGCCGGTGCGGGGCGCCCGTCCCTTGACCGGGAGGGTGGCTAGGGCGGCCAGGGCGGTGCCCGCCCGGGGCACCGGCCTGCTCGGTGTCGTGACCGGCTCGGTGCGCGCCGCGGGTGTCGAAGAGGGTGGCGACGAGGGTGTGGCCGCGGGTGGGACGCCGGGCGACGGCGCCGCCTCCTCGCTGCTGGGCGCCACGGTGGCCGGCGGTCCGGCCACGGTGCCGGCGGGCTCGGCCTGGCCGGAGAGGCCGGGCCAGACGAGGGCTGCGGCGAGGAGGGCGCAGCCGACCAGCCAGGCGAGCCGCGGGGGTCGTGCTCGTGAGGACATCTGGGGGCGTCTCGGGGAACCTCGGGTGCGGGGGGACCGGCACAGGCTAGGCGTCGGCCCTCCGCGACACACGCACATCGGCGGCCGGTCGGCCGAACGGCCCACTGCCCCCTCGTCGTCGGGCGGAACCCCAGCTGTGCCCCGGACGTTGTCCGCACTCCTCCCCCAAGCGGAAGCGGTGAGCTACTCCTCCATGTCTGGCTACTGGCTCGACATCGCCCTGGTCGGCCTCCTCGTGCTCCTCAACGCGGCCTTCGCCGGCAGCGAGATGGCCCTCGTGTCGCTGAGGGAGGGGCAGCTCAAGCAGCTCGAGAGGCAGGGCGGCACCCGGGCACTGCGCCTGGTCCGCCTCGCCCGCGATCCCAACCGGTTCCTCGCGACCATCCAGATCGGCATCACCCTCGCCGGCTTCCTCGCCTCGGCGACCGCGGCGGTCTCCCTGGCCGAGCCGCTCGTGCCGTTGCTCTCCGGCCTCGGGGCCGCGGCCCAGCCGGTGGCGGTCGCCGGCGTGACCCTGGTGCTGACCTTCCTGACCCTGGTCTTCGGCGAGCTGGCGCCCAAGCGCCTGGCCATGCAGACGGCCCTGCCCTGGGCCCTCGCCGTGGCGCGCCCCCTCGACGTGCTCTCCACGGTCTCGCGGCCGGCCGTGGCGCTGCTGGGAGCGTCGACCGACGCCGTCGTCCGCCTGTTCGGGGGCCGCTCGGAGTCCGAGGAGGAGCACATCTCACCCGAGGAGCTGCGGGACCTCGTCACGAGCCACCGCGACCTCAACCCCGAGCAGCGCGAGATCATCAGCGGGGCGCTGGAGATCCACGAGCGCATGCTCCGCGAGGTGCTCGTCCCGCGCGGTTCCGTCGTCACCGTCAACGGCTCGGCGACCCTCACCGAGGCTCGGGCGGCCATGGCCGCGGCCGGCCACTCCCGCATTCCGGTGACCCGGCGCCACCACCTCGACGACGTCGTGGGCATCGCGCACTGGGCGTCGGTGCTCGAGGGCGGCGACGAACCGGTGTCCTCGGTCGCCGCGCCGGCCCTCGTGCTGCCGGACACCGTGCGGGTCTCCGACGCGCTGCGCCATTTCAAGGCCGAGCGCCAGCAGATGGCGCTGGTCGTCGACGAGCACGGCGCCGTCGACGGGATCGTCACGCTCGAGGACCTGCTGGAGGAGATCGTCGGTGAGATCTGGGACGAGACCGACCGCGACGTCCTCGGCGCCGAGCGGTCCGCGGACGGCGCGGTGACGCTGCCGGGCACCTTCCCCGTCCACGACCTCGACGACGTGGGTGTGCGCCTGGAGTCGGCGACCGGCGACTACACGACCGTTGCCGGGCTCGTCCTCAGCCACCTCGGCCGGGTGCCCGAGGCGCCGGGCGACGAGGTCACCGTGGACGGCTGGCGCATCGAGGTGCTCGAGGTGGGCCACCACGCCATCACGCGGGTGCGGCTCACGCCGCCGTCGGTCGACCACGCCGGCCCGTAGCCGCCGGGCTCGCGCGCCCGGCGGCTCACCCGCGGACGTCGCGGCGCCGGAAACCCCACACGCCGACGGCCACGAAGACGACCACGGTCGCAGCCGCGACGGCGGCTGCTGGTCCGGAGACGCCGGTGCGCAACGGGTCGTGGGCGATGTACTGGTAGAAGGGCGAGTAGGGCTGCAACGGCTCGAGCCACGAGACCATCGCGCCGAGCCCGTTGACGAGGTAGGCCACGACCGCGACACCGGTCGGGATCGCCCGGCTCAGGCCGACGTCGCCGGTCACCGCGCCCACCGCGAGCGCCATCGCCCCGAAGACGAGCCCGAGGAGGGCGAGGTGCAGCATGGCGGCGGCGACCCGGTCGACCGGGATCACCATGTCGAAGAGCCTGCCCTCCACGACCAGCGCGAGACCGAGGGTGGCCGACAGCACGAACGTGCCGGCCACCATGGCGCCGGCCTTCTCGAGCAGCACGCGGGTGCGGCTGACCGGCTCGGCGAGGAGCAGGTCCATGGTCCGGCGGTCCTCCTCGCCGGCCACGCCCCGCGAACCCTGCGCCACGGCATACAGGATCACGAGGATGGGACCCATGAAGGACATCAGCTCGATCTGGATGTAGCCGACGGGCGTCGACATGTCGGCGCCGGAGGAGGCGAAGAGGGAGCGGAACGCCTCCGGCATCGTGTCGAGGAAGTCGTTCAGCGACGGCTGGTCGCGGATCCCCGGCCAGATGGCGGCATACATCAGCACGAGCAGCACGATCGCCGTGGCCCAGCCCAGCAGTGAGCGCCGCTGCTCGTAGGCGGTCTTGGCGAAGACGCTACGGAGCATGGACGGCCTCCTTCTCGTAGTAGGCGAGGAAGGTCTCCTCGAGCTCGGCCTCGGCACACTCGAAGTCGAGGACGGTGTGCCGGCCGACCTCCTTGATCACCGCGTCGAGCGCGCTCTCCGGCGCGCTGCACGAGAACGAGTGGTCGTCGACCTTGAGGTCCCGCAGGCCGGGGAGCGCGGCGAAGTCGCCCTGTTCGACGTCGTCGGCGAAGGTCGCGCGGATGTGGTGGAGCGAGCGCTCCCGCAAGTTGGCGAGCCGGTCGACGGCGATGAGGCGGCCCTCGCGCAGCACCCCCACGCGGTCGGCGACGCGCTGCACCTCGCTGAGGACGTGCGAGCTGAGCAGCACCGAACGTCCGTCGGCGGTGTGCTCGTGCAGGATCGCGTAGAACTCCTGCTGCGCAAGGGGATCCAGGCCACCGGTGGGCTCGTCCAGCACCAGCAGCGCGGGCTGGGACATGAGGGCGAGCACCAGGGCGAGCTTCTGCCGGTTGCCCTTCGACAGCTCGCGTGCCGGCCTGGTGAGGTCGAGGTCGAGGCGCTCGGCGTAGCGACCGGCGGCCGCCGTGCCGTCCTCCCCGCGCAGGTGGCCCAGGTAGCCGACGTGCTGTGCCCCGGTCAGCTTGCCGTAGAGCGCCGGCTCGCCGGAGAGGTAGCCGACCCGGCGGCGCACGTCGACCGACTGTCGCCAGGTGTCGAGCCCGTCGATCTCCGCCGACCCGCTGGTGGGCCGCAGCAGCCCCATGAGCAGCCGCAGCGTGGTGGTCTTCCCGGCCCCGTTGGGGCCGAGGTAGCCGAACACCTCGCCGCGCTCCACCTCGAGGTCGAGGTCCCGCAGCGCGACGGTGTGACCGTAGTGCTTGGTCAGGCCGTGCGTGCGCACGATGGACGTGCCCGTCATGACTGCAGCGTCGCGCCGGCGTCCCCCTGCCGGGTAGGGCCTTTGTGCCCCGGGCTCCTCAGCCCCCTGCGGGACTGCGGCGGCGCCCGAGGACGAAGTAGGCGATCGGCCCCGCGAAGTTCACCGAGGTCGCGGGCACCCACGCCCACTTCGGGCCCCGGACCAGCTCCTTCGGCCTCCGCCGCAGGTCACGCAGGGCGAGGAGCTGCAGGGTGACCTGGATGACGGCGCCTACCACCACCATCCGGCGCTGCCCCTCGTCGAGGTCCTTCCACCGTCGCTTCTCCCGCACGGGCCCATCCTCCTGCGGGGGCAGCACGGGACGGACCCACGTTTGCCCTAGTCCTGCCGATGGCCGATCCGTGGCGTCATGACCCGTTCTGTCGTGATATGCCGGACCGAGTTCGGCAGCGCGCCGCGGCAGTGGTGGACAGCGGCGCAGGCGGCGGATTGACTGCCCTCGGCGCCGGCGGGACGGCGGCGTCGTGAGGGAGACACCAACTCATTCCTGGAGGACAGATGAGACTTGCCCGCTCAACCACAGTGGCAGCCGTGACCGGGACCCTGGTCGCCGGCACGGCCCTCGCGGCGTCCGCGATCACCGGCGGCACCGTCGACTCGGGGAACACGTACTCGAACGTCGCCCTGATCGCGTTCTACTCCGAGGGCGCCCGCTACCGGTGCAGCGCGAGCCTGATCTCGCCCACCCTGCTCCTCACGGCGGCCCACTGCACCGACGGGGTCACCGGCAAGGTCGCCGTCACCTTCGACTGGAAGGTCGCCGAGGCCCCGCCGTCACCGCTGCCCACTGCCAAGGACCCGGACGCGGGGTACACCCAGGCGCAGCTGCAGGAAGCCGGTTACCTCTCGGGCGATGCCAACACCCACCCCGACTACTCGAACTTCACCGACCTGAGGAACTGGAACGACGTCGGTGTCGTCGTCCTCGACAAGCCGGTCAACGACGACATCAAACCGGTCGAGCTCGCGCCGGTCGGGTACCTCGACCAGTTCGCCCCGAAGACGCTCAACAAGACGCTGTTCACGATCGTCGGCTACGGCACCGAGGTCCGTCAGGACGCTGCGGACAACGGCAACATGAAGCCGACCCCCGAGAGCTACCCGATGGTCCGTCGCTACACCGACGCGCCCGGCCAGAAGCTCACCCCGCAGATCCTCCAGGTCAACGGCAACGAGAACGACCCTCGCGGCGGCGGCGGCAGCTGCTTCGGCGACTCCGGCGGCCCGACCTTCCACGACGACCTGCAGGTGACCGTGACCAGCTACGGCTACACCAGCAACTGCCGCTACCTCGACGGGCTGCAGCGCGTCGACATCCCGGCGGTGCAGGACTGGCTCGAGGAGGCGTTCGACTTCGCGCCTGCCGGCTGACGACCGCCCAGGCCCCTCGTCGAAGCGGGGGCTGTTCCGGGACTTCCGCCCCGGGATAGCCCCCGTTTCCGTCTCTACCCTTCGGCCATGGGCAGACAGCGCAGGGTCGTCATCCTCGGAGCCGCCGGCCGCGACTTCCACAACTTCAACACCGTGTTCCGTGACAGCGCCGACGACGTGGTCGTGGCGTTCACGGCGACGCAGATCCCCAACATCTCCGGACGCGCCTATCCACCCGGCCTCGCGGGTTCCCAGTACCCACAGGGAATCCCGATCGTCCCCGAGTCCGGTCTCGCGGAGCTCATCGAGCGCGAGAAGGTCGACGTCGCCGTCTTCGCGTACTCGGACGTGCCCCACACCCAGGTGATGCACCTCGCGTCCCAGTGCCTCGCCGCAGGGGCCGACTTCCTGCTGCAGAGCGCTGCCCACACCATGCTGCGCTCGTCGGTGCCCGTCATCGCCGTCACCGCCGTGCGGACGGGCGCCGGCAAGAGCCAGACCACCCGTTACCTCTCGAAGCTGTTGCGCGACATGGGAAAGCGCGTGGTCGCCATCCGCCACCCCATGCCCTACGGCGACCTCGAGAAGCAGGCCTGCCAGCGCTTCGCCGACCACGCCGACCTCGACCGCCACGACTGCACCATCGAGGAGCGCGAGGAGTACGAGCCGCACATCGACAGCGGCGCGGTGGTCTACGCGGGCGTGGACTACGCCCAGATCCTCGCTGCGGCCGAGCAGGAGGCCGACGTCATCCTCTGGGACGGGGGCAACAACGACCTGCCCTTCTACGTGCCCGACCTGCACATCGTCGTCGCCGACCCGCTCCGGCCGGGCGACGAGCAGGCCTACCACCCGGGTGAGACCAACGTCCGGATGGCCGACCTCGTGATCGTGGGCAAGTGCGACTCCGCCGCGGCGGAGGACATCGAAGCCGTCGAGGCGTCGGTGCGCGCGCTCAACCCCGCGGCGACCGTCCTGCGCGCCGACAGCCCCGTCACCCTCGACGACGGTGCGTCCGTGGCGGGCCGCAAGGTGGTCGTGGTCGAGGACGGACCGACCCTGACCCACGGCTCGATGTCGTGGGGGGCCGGGGTCGTGGGCGCCCGTGCCGCGGGCGCCGAGGCCATCGTCGACCCCAGCCCGTATGCCGTGGGGTCGCTGGCCGCCACCTACGACCAGTACCCGAACGCCCGCGGTGTGCTCCCGGCCATGGGGTACGGAGCCCAGCAGGTGGCGGACCTCGCCGCGACCATCGAGGCCACTCCCTGCGACGTCGTCGTCTCCGGGACCCCCATCGACCTGAGGCGGGTGCTCACCGTGTCCAAGCCCGTCGTCCGCGCGCGGTACGACCTCCGCGAGCGGGAACCCGGCCGGCTCGAGGCGGCGGTGCGCACGGCGCTGGGAGAGGACTGACGGCATACCCCTGGGGCCTTTGGGCCCTGTGCCCGGGCCGGCGCCGCACCGAGCATGGGGCCATGAGGACAGGTGACCGCACCGACACCGCGCGAGCGGTGCTCCGGCACGGGGCCCACCCGGGCCCGTGGTCGCCCGACCTCATCGCGCTGGCCGCAGCGGCGACGGTTACGTCCATGGTCGCCGTCGTCGCCGGCCGGCGTGCCGGGCCTGCGGGAGTGACGCACCTCGGCGAGGACGACACCCTCCCGCTCTAGCTGCCCCAAGGGAGAACGGGTGCCAGGCGCCTGCGACCGCCGCCTGGCACTCGCCTGTCGCGGCGACGACGGTCTCCTCCCGAATCGCTGCGGAGCGGCGGGCGCGCTGGCTACCCTGAAGTAGCGGTGACCCGGGAGGCGCCATGAGCGAGATCAGCCCCCTCAGGATGACGCTGCACGGCCAGGACCTCTCCTACGTGGACAGCGGCAGTGGCCCCGCGGTGCTCTTCGTGCACGGGCTGCTGGGGTCCCACCGCAACTGGCGGCACCTCATCGACCGCCTCGACGACGCGCACCGGGTGGTCGTGCCCGACCTCTTCGGCCACGGCGCCTCTGCCAAGCCCGCGGGCGACTACTCCCTCGGCGCCCATGCGGCCACCCTCAGGGACCTGCTCGACCGCCTCGACATCGAACGGGTGACCCTGGTCGGGCACTCCCTCGGCGGTGGCATCTCGCTGGAGTTCTGCTACCTGTTCCCCGAGCGCGTCGAGCGCCTCGTGCTGGTCGGCACCGGCGGGCTGGGACGGGAGGTCAGCCCCCTCCTGCGCTCCGCCACCCTGCCGGGGGCCGAGCTGGTGCTCCAGGTCGCGGCGTCGGGATGGCTGCTCGGAGGGGTGGAGATGGTGGGCCGGGCCCTGGGCAAGGTCGGGTGGCGACCGGGGGCCGACCTCACGGCGGTGTGGCACGGGTTCACCTCGCTCTGCGACGCCGACAGCCGGCGTGCCTTCCTCGCCACGACCCGAGCCGTCATCGACCCCGGTGGCCAGAGCGTCAGCGCGCGCGACTTCCTGCCCGAGATCGCCGGCATGCCCGCCCTGGTCGTCTGGGGCACCCGCGACCGGATGATCCCGGCCTGGCACGCCGTCCTGGCCCACAGGTCGATCCCGGGATGCCGCGTCGAGCTGTTCGAGGGGGCCGGACACTTCCCGCACCTTGACGAGCCGGAGCGGTTCGCCGAGGTGGTGCGCGAGTTCATCGACCGGACCAGCGACCCCGAGCCGCCGCACCTGCACAGCGCCGCCGGCTGAGCGGCCATCTGCGGCGTGGACGTCCAGCCCTGGCGCATGCTGTCGCCCCTGGTGCTGGCCACCATGGCGTCCCAGTCACTGCTCGTCGTCCTCGCCCCGACGATGGTCGCGATCAGCACCGAGCTGCGGGCGCCGGTGGCCACGGTGGGGCAGGCGCGCTCCGTCACGGCGCTGGTCTCCGTGACCGCCTCGCTGGCGATCACGGCGCGGGCCGACCGCCTGGCCGTGCGCACCCTGCTGCGCACCGGGTCCGCCCTGGCGGTGGTGGCCTGCGGGCTCGTGGCCGCCTCGGGCAGCACCGCCGCCTTCCTCTCTGCCCACGTGCTGGTGGGCCTGGCCTTCGCCCCGTTGCTCTCCGGCGGCTTCGCCGGCATCGCCGCCTTCGGACCGGACCGGCGGGCGTGGGCGACCGGGTACGTCGCGGGCGCCAACGCCCTGGCCTGGATCGTGGTGAACCCCTTGACGTCCGGTCTCACGGCGCGGGTGTCCTGGCGCGCCGCGATGGCGGTGCCCGCCCTGATCGCCGTGGCGGCACTCGTGACAGCGGGGCGCGCCGTACCGGTGCCGTGGGGCAGGGTCCCCGGTCGGCTGTTGGAGCCCCTCACCGTGACGCCTGCCCGCCGGTGGATCGTGAGCGAGGTCACCGCCTTCGCCGCGTGGACCTGCCTGCTGACCTTCTCCGGCGCCTACTTCATCGAGCAGCTCGGGGTCCCCGAGGCCCTCGCCGGGTGGCTGCTCGCCGCCGGGGCTGCGGCCTACCTCGCCGCCTCGAGCGGCGCCGGCCGGATGGCGCGGCGGGTGCCACCACGCCGCCTCGTGTGGACGTCAGCCCTGGTCATGGCCGGCCTCCTGCCGGCGATGCTGAGCGGTCCGCGCAGCGCCGAGCTGGCCGCCCCGCTCTTCTGCCTCATCGGGTTCGTCGCGGGCATCCGGACCCCCGCGTCGGCCGGGCTCGCGCTCGAGCAGCTTCCCGACCACCCGGCGGCGATGATGGCTGCCCGCACGGCCGCGACGCAGTCCGGCTACCTGGTCGGCGCCGTCGTGGGCGGGGCCGTGCTCGCCGGACCCGGCTACGGCGCCCTGGGCGTCGTGCTCGCCGTCACCATGGCGACCTCCTCGTGGCTGGTGCACCGCGTCGACGATCGCTCAAAGGGGTGATGCCGGCGCGCCGAGATCTCACCCTCCTGCCGCAGGTGCCGCCCCCGAGTCTGGCCCCACCATGAGCCATGAGACGGGTTCCCCTGTGGCACAGGGCATTCGGCATCGTCGCGGCTCTTGCCCTGACCCTGCCTCTTGCCGCCGTAGCCCTGCGGGACTCCCTCCACCTCAGCACTCCGACCGCTCAGGCCCTGCTCGACGGGGTCATGGCGGTGCTGGCCGTGGTCATGGTCGCCGCCGCGTACGTCGTGCTCCGGCTCCCCCGCCGCTGACCGCGGACTGCCCTGCGCTCCGATGGTCCGGCGATACCCGGCCCAGTATGCTGCGGACGTTGGCAGACGCCTGCGACGCGAGGAGGCAGCACCGATGGGCTACGCCCTCAGCACGACCGTCAACCGCCCGTTCGACGAGACCCTGGAGTCCGTTCGCACGGCCCTGCAGGAACAGGGCTTCGGCGTCCTCACCGAGATCGACCTCAAGGCGACCCTGAAGGCGAAGATCGACGCGGACATCGAGCCGCAGGTCATCCTCGGCGCCTGCCGGCCACCCCTCGCGCACGCCGCCCTGCAGGCCGAGCCGTCGGTGGGCCTCCTGCTGCCCTGCAACGTCGTGGTGCGCAGCACCGGCGCGGACCAGACCGTGGTCGAGGCCCTCGACCCGGCCACGATGGTGGAGCTGACCGGCAACGACGCCCTGTCGGAGGTGTCCACCGACGCGGGCACGCGCCTGCAGGCTGCCCTGGACGCCGTCTCTGGGCGCTGACACTCAGGGCGCTGACACCGACGGGGCGCCCCAGACCGGCCGCGCCTGCCGCAGGAGGTCGTCGAGCACCGCACGGGTGTGCGGCTCGTCGAAGACCTCGCTGATCCATGCCTGCGCGTCCTCGCGGCGAGGAGACCTCGGGTTCGGCGTCAACCAGTCGCGTGCAGCGATCTCGGTGATGTGCCCGAGCTGCGCGATGAGCATCGAGAACTGCCCCCGTCGCTCCACCCTCGCCGAACCGCCCGACCCACGGTAGGCGGACAGCAGCGTCCTGACCCGGTCAGGGTCGGTGCGGGCGAACTCGAAGAGCACACAGCCCAGCTCGTGGCTGGGGTCGGCGGGTCCGCTGTTCTCCCAGTCGATGACGCACAGACCACCGTCAGCCGTCGGCAGGACGTTGTCGGCCCAGAGGTCTCGGTGACAGGTCTGCAGGACCTGGGGCGGCTCGATCCAGGACTCCAGCGCCACGAGCTCGTCGCGCAGGTCCGCGAGCCTCGGGGCGAAGGGCGCGCCCTCCTGCGTGAGCCGGCGCACCAGCTCGTCCCAGCGCGCGGCGCCCACCGGCTCTTGGCTCCACGCGTCGGGCGGACCAGAGGCAGGCACGACCACACGGTGGACGGCCGCCACCACCGCCCCGACCAGCACGGGATCGACCTGCGGGTCGGGAGGCAACAGGTCGACCCACTCGTAGAGGCGGACCTGGTGCTCACCGACCTCGGCCAGGACCGAGCCCTCGAGGGTGCGCACCACGCGTGGGGTCGGCACACCGCAGGCCCACGCCTGCTCGTGGAAGGCGGTGGCCGGCTCGACCTCCTCCTCGGTGCTCCGGTGCAGCGCAACCTTCACCGCCCAGCGGCCATCCGCCGTCTCCAGCCGCCAGACCAGCCCCTGCCTGCCCCTGGCCACGGGTCCCTCCGACAGGCATCCGCCCCGGCCGAGGCCGAAGGTTCGCGCCACCGCTTTCGCGTCCACCCGGACACTGGAGCACATGACCGCCCCCGAGGGGAACCTCTTCCTCCCGCCGTGTGCGGGCCGCCCGGACGCCGGCCCCGTCGCGCCGTAGTCCGGCTACATGAGCCGACCCTCAACCGACCGTCGCACCGGGGCACAGCGGGCTGTACGGCTTCAGCCCGATCCCCGACCGTACGTTCCCTGATTTGCTCGACGGAGGGGACGAGTTCACCCGCTCGTCATCGGGGGGACCGACGGTGTTTGGAGGAAATCAATGAGCGACGGATGGATCCTGGTGACCGGGGCGGCAGGTTTCATCGGCAGCCACCTCTGCGAGGCGCTGCTGGAGCAGGGGTGGCGGGTCAGGGGACTGGACGCCTTCACCGAGTTCTACGACCCGACCCGCAAGCGCGACAACCTTCGCGAGGCCATGGGGCATCCGGGCTTCGCGCTGGTCGAGGACGACCTGCTCCATGTCGACCTGGGGGCGACGCTCGACGGCGTCACCGCGATCGTCCACCTGGCCGGGGAGCCAGGTGTTTCCACGTCCTGGGGGCCTTCGTTCAGGCGCTACGTGGAGCGCAACGTCATGGCGACCCAGCGCCTGCTGGAGGCCGCCGCGCACTCCGGCACGGTGCAGCGTCTCGTGTACGCCTCCAGCTCCTCCGTGTACGGCGGGGAGGCGGAGGCCCTCATCGCCCGCGCCGAACCACGCCCGTACAGCCCCTACGGCGTGAGCAAGCTGGCCGCCGAGACACTGGTCGGCGCGTATGCCGTCGGCCACGGCCTGTCGACGGTGTCGCTGCGCTACTTCTCCGTCTACGGCCCCCGGCAACGTCCTGACATGGCGGCGCACCGGTTCATCGAGTCGCTGCTCGACGGGCGCCCCCTGACCGTCTTCGGGGACGGCAGCCAGGTGCGGGACTTCACGTATGTCGGGGACATCGTGGCCGCGACGGTCAGGTCGCTCACCGCGGACCTCCCTCCGGCTGCGGTCCTCGATGTGGCGAGCGGTCGGCCCACTGCGGTCAGCACCCTGATCGGCTGCCTCAACGAGCTGCTCGGCGTCGCCGGCGCTGCGGTGCAGCAGTGCGAGGAGCGCCGCGGTGACGTGCCGCGCACCGAGGGCAACATCGCCATCACCCAGCAGCGTCTCGGCTGGGCCGCCACGACCGACCTGCGTGCAGGCCTGCAGCGCCAGGTGGAGTGGCACACCGCGCTGCGTCGGCGGCGCGAGCCGGACGACCTGGCCCTCCTGCCCGCAGTCGGGGCCTGACCATGGCGACGGCCAGCGGCCCGCGCCTGCTGATCTACTCGCAGGACGGCTTGGGACTCGGCCACCAGCGCCGCACGACTCTGCTGGCGCGGGAGTTCCTGTCCGCCCGCAGTGACGCCACCGTGCTGACGCTGTGCGACTCCCCGCTGGGCCACTTCTTCGCCACCGCACCGGGGCACGAGCACCTGAAGCTGCCCTCGGTGCGCAAAGTGGGCCCGGGTGACTGGCACCCCGTGTCGCTGTCGATGCCCTTCGCCGACGTGCTCGCCATGCGCACCGAGATCATCAGGGCCACCGCCGAGAGCTTCGCCCCCGACATCCTGCTCGTCGACCACATGCCGCACGGCGCGATGGGCGAGCTGGTGCCCGCTCTGGAGAGCCTGGAGCGTCGTGGCGTTCGCATGATCCTCGGCCTGCGGGACATCCTCGACGCCCCGAACACGGTGCGGCAGCGGTGGCACCTCGAGGGCGCGTTCGAGGCGGTCGAACGGCACTACGACGAGGTGCTGGTCTACGGGTCTCCCGAGGTCTTCGACATCGCCACCGAGTACGACTGGCCCGCGCCCCTGAAGAGTCGCCTGCGCTACTGCGGCTACATCTGCGCGCCGGCACCGATCAGACGGCGCCGGCGCGTGCGCGAGCGCCTGCTGCGCAAGAACCCGAACGCCGACGTGGTGGTCGTCATGGCCGGCGGAGGGGCGGACGGCTACCCGCTCTTCGAGACCGTGGCGCGGGCGGTGCCCCACCTGCTCGCCGAGCGTGAGTGCGCGGTGGTCATCGTGACGGGGCCCTTCCTGCCGGCGCACCAGCGCGACCGGTTGGCCGAGATGACGAGGGACCTGCCGGTCACGCTGCGCCCGAGCGTGCCCGACACGCTGAGCTACATCGACGCCGCCGACCTCGTCGTCGCGATGGCGGGCTACAACACGACCGCCGAGATCCTCTCGCTGAAGACGCGTGCGCTGCTGGTGCCCCGCTCGGGGCCCAGCGCCGAGCAGCGGCTGCGGGCCCAGGCGTTCGCCGACCGCGGCTGGGTGCACTGGCTGAAACCGGAGGAGCTCGGGGAGCGGCGGCTCGCCGACGCCATGAGCGCGGCCCTGGACGGGCCGGTCCGCGCCGCCGGGCCGGAGCCCGACCTGCACGGCCGGCAGCGGGCCGTCGAGCACCTGCTGTCCCCCGCCGCCGGGAGCTTCGCCGTGCCCGGGCAGACGGTGCTCACACAGGGTGCCCTCGCGAACGAGGCGTGACGGTGTTCGTGAGCTCGCTGCACGACGGCCCGCAGGCCCCGGGCCTGGCCGAGGTGCTCTCCGGCTCGCTCGGCGTGGGCGAGGTGCGCCGCCTCGTGCTCGACCCCTGGCGGCACGGCCTGGCGACAGCGCTGTCCCACGCCGTTCCCACCCACCGCGTCGGCAGCGTCGAGATCCTGCGCAGCAACTTCAAGCCCGGGCGGCGGCTGCGCGCCTACTACCTTCTGCACACCGTCGGGGCGCCCGTGCACCTGGCGGTGACCTGGCACCTCGAGCCGCACGGCGCCGACGGCGAGCACATCTCGGTGCTGGCCTTCCCCCTCGACCCCGACATACCCCAGCTGGCCCGCCTCAGCGACCCGGTGCACCTCGCCGAGGTGGTCGGGCACCTGACGTCCTCGCCACCCCTCCTGCACGACGTGCTGCGGATCCGCACGGTCCGCTACCGACCCGGCCAGCGCCACGTGCTGCGTGCCACGGCCGGCACGCTGCGAGGCGGGGTCGTCGTGAAGACCGACCGCGAGGGCTCCGGCGAGGTGGCCGTGCGCGTGGCGGCAGAGCTGCACCGCACACTGGGCACCCGCAGCCCTCGCGTCGCACCCGTGGAGCCCCTCGGGTGGGTGCCCGGGGACCGTGCCGCGCTCTGGCGACTGGCGGAGGGGCTGCCCCTGTCGCGACGCCTGGCGGACCCCGGGCGCGACAGCACCCCGCACCTCGAGCTGGTGGGGCGGGCCCTGCGGCTCGTGCACGACGACGTCGGCGCGGCCGAGAGACTTCGCCAGGTGCTGCCGCTGACCGAGCCGGGCGGTGAGCTGGCGGCCACGCTGCGGGCCGCCGAGCACCTGCAGACCCTGCTGCCCTCCGTCAGCCACAGCCTCCACGACATCGTGCGAGCCAGCGCAGCTGCCCTCGCGTCGCTCCCGCCCGGGTCCCCGACTCTGGTCCACGGTGACCTCAAGGCCGACAACCTCCTCGCGGGCCGCCAGCTGCACCTCCTCGACCTCGACCGGGCCGCGCTGGGCGACCCTGCGGTCGACCTGGCCAAGCTTGTGGCCGACCTGCACTGGTGGTCGCCCGCCCCGACGACGACCGGGCCGGCGGGGTTGGTCGCCGCCCTGCGGCGTGGTTACGGGCCTGCTGCCGAGGACCGCTGGGCACGGGCTGAGGCGCTGGTGCCCGTCTTCATGCTCCGGTTCGCTGCCCGACGCTGCCCCGTGCACGAGCCGAGCTGGACGAACCGGGTGCGGGCCCAGGTCGCCGCGGCGGCACGAGCCACCCTCAGCGGGGCCGCGTCATGACGACCTCCGTCGCTGCCCACGGCAGCCCCGCTCTCGCGCTGGCCGAGGTCGATCCCGCCCTGCGCCACCTCGAGGCTGCCCTGGCCCGTGCGGAGGCAGCCGGCTGGCAGCGCCACGACGCGCGCTGGGCCCCGGGAGAGGGGTGCCGGCTCGCCTTCCGGGCGCCCGGCCAGGCAGGAGCGGTGACCTCCTTCCACGACGTCAGGGTCGGCCCCGACGGCGTGGCGACCTCCCATTTTCTCGATGACCCGGGCCTCCCCGGCCTCGCGACCGCGCTGGACCCCGGCGCCGTCAGCGCCCGGCTCGCCCCGCTGTTCGGCGGACGGCTGCGCTGCACGGTGGAGCCCGTGCGCTACCGCGCCGGCTCGAGGTGCGTGGTCCGTTACGACGTCCAGGTGCCGCAGGGCCAGCTCACCCTGTTCGCGAAGGTCCTGTCGCACGACGGTTTCCGGGCCGTTTCCTCGGTCGCGGACGCGTTGGCCGCCGCTCCGGCGCTGGCGGGAGCGGTGCCCGGCGTCGTCGCCGTCTGGCCCGACCTGCGTGCCGTGGTCGTCCGAGGCGCCGTGGGCCGCTCCGGGTCGGCCGTGCTGGGCGACCCTGACCTCGCCGGCGTCGAGCGGGAGGCCGTGGCCGGCGCCGTCGGCCGGCTCCTGGCGGTGCTGCACCTGCACGAAGGCCTCGTCGTGCCGGCGTTCACGCCGGCCGACCAGCTCGCCACGCTCTCCCGTCAGCTTCGTGCCGTCGACGTCGCGGCACCGCGGCTGGGTGAGAAGTGTGCAGAGGTGGTGGCTGCCCTCGCCCGGACGGTGCCCTCCCCCGCGACGCCGGTGCTGGCGCACGGGGGGTTCCGCGCGGGGCAGCTCGTGGTCGACGCCGACGGCCACCTCACCCTGCTCGACCTCGACGGCCTGTGCCGCGGTGACGGCGGCCGCGACCTCGGCGCGCTGTTGGCCCACCTGGCCTGGCAGGGGCTGAGGTTGCCGCACCTGCGGGAGGCCCTCGGGGCCGCTGGGTCCACCGTGGTCTCGGCCTACGAGGAGACGGTCGGCCCCGTCGCGCCCGAGTCGCTGCGCTGGTGGCGAACGGCCGGGCTGCTGCAGGTCGCGGCCCGTCGGTTCCGCCGGCTCGAGACCCAGAGCTGGGGGCTGGCCGCGAGCCTGGTCGACGCGGCCCAGGACCTGGTGGCCGAGGACCTGGTGGCCGAGCAGCCCGCGCCGCTGCCGGTGCTCCTCGACGGCCCGCGCCTGACCGTCCTGCTCAGGACTGCCCTGCAGGCGAACAGGCCAGACCCGCAGGAGCTGGAGGTCGACACGACGGAGGAGCTGACGGTGGTCGCCGGCCGGCGCAGCGTGGTGCGGTGCACGGTTCGCGGGCTGGACGGTCCCTCGCCGGTCACCCTCGTCGGCAAGTCCTTCAGCGAGCCGCTGCGCGCCCGGCTCCTCCATCACCACCTGCGCCTGCTGTCCGAGGCCGTGTTCGTCGGCGACGACCTCCGCGTGCCCGAGCCGCTCGCGCTGCTGGCCGACGACACCGTCGTGCTCTACCGCTGCGGCGAGGGGACGCCGGTCTCCCTCCTGCCACCGGGCCCCGAGGCCCTCGCCGGGGTGGAGCAGGCCGCCCGCTGGCTGGCGCGGCTGCACACGTCTGCCGTCGTGCTCCCCCGGACCCTGTCGCACGCCCAGGAGCGCGCCAGCACGCAGGTGTGGGCGGACCTCGTCGCCACAGCCCACCCCGAGCACGCCGAGACGGCACACCTGCTCGCCCGCGGCTGGGCCGACGCCATGCCCGCCTCCCCCGCGCGGCAGGTGCCGCTGCACAAGGACTTCCACCCCGGGCACGTGCTCGTGGGCAGCTCCGTCTGCGTGGTGGACCTCGACGAGGCGCGGCAGGGCGACCCGGCCTTCGACGTCGCGCACTTCTGCGCCTACCTGGAGGCGTTCGGCGCCGACGACGGGACGCTCGCCAAGGCCTTCGTCGACACGTATGCCGCCGCCACGGGTTGGCGGGGCAGCGAGACGTTGCCGCGCTACGCGGCATACGCGTGGCTGAAGATCGCGCGGCAGTGGGCCGGGGGCACCGGTCCGTGCCGTGGCAGCACGAGTGGCGAGCGCGCAGCCGGGGTGGCTCACGCTCTGACGAGGGGGGTCACATGGCTGAGCGGGTGATGTACATCGTGCGGAGCTGGCCGCGGCTCTCGCAGACCTTCGTGGTCAACGAGATCCTGGCGCTCGAGCGGCGGGGTGTGGAGCTCACGGTCTTCGCGCTGGCACGGTCGGGCGAGACGCTCGTGCAGCCCCAGGTGGCACAGGTGCGCGCCGACGTCGTCCACCTGGACGGCCGGGGTGTCGGCCGCGTGAGGGCCCTGGCCCGCGACGTCGCGACGCTGTCCTCGCGCTCACCGCTGGGCCTGGCGCGCATGGCCTGGCTGGCACTGCGCCACCCCGACCTCGCCTGGGGGTACGGCGAGGCCACGGCGCTGGAGTGCCTCGGGCACGCCGTCGCCGTGGCCGCCGCCACCGTCCGGCGGCGCTCGGCCGGCGAGCAGGTGACCCACCTGCACGCCCACTTCGCGCACGACCCCGCGCTGGTCGGGCTGATGGCGGCCGAGCTGACCGGCCTGCCCTTCACGTTCACCGGGCACGCGCGAGACCTGTTGCAGATCCCGGCGAGCAGCCTGGCTGCCCGGGCGAGGGCCGCCTCCGCAGTCGTCACGTGCTGCGAGGCGAACGCCGACTACATCCGCGAAGCGGTGCCGGCGGAGCACCTGCCGCCCGTCCTCGTCGTCCACCACGGTGTCGAGCTCAGCCGGTTCGCTCCCGTGCCGCCGCGGGCTGAGGGCGCAGACGGCACCCCTGTCATCACCTCGGTCGGCCGGCTCGTCGAGAAGAAGGGCTTCGAGGACTTGCTGCGCGCCCTCGCGCTCCTGCGCGACCGTGGGGTCGACTTCGGCTTCCGGCTCTACGGCGAGGGGCCGCTTCACGACCGGTTGGTGGCACTGCGCGACGAGCTCGGCCTCGGCTCGCGCGTGGACCTCATGGGCGCGCGAGACAATGACGAGGTGGTCGCGGCCCTGGCGTCCACCGACGTGTTCACCCTCGCTCCGCGGGTCACCGACGACGGCGACCGCGACGGCATCCCCAACGTGCTGGTCGAGGCCATGGCGTGCGGGCTGCCGGTGGTGACGACGGCCGTCGGCGGGATCCCCGAGCTGGTGCACGACCAGCACGACGGCCTGGTCGTCGAGCCCGGAAACGTTGCGGCACTGGCCGACTCGCTCCACCAGGCCCTGAAGGACCCCCGGCTCCGGGAACGTCTCGGCACCGCCGCAAGGGCATCGGTCGTGGCGGGCTACGACGTGGACGACGCGGCCCGCCGGCTCCACGCGCTCTTCACCGCCGGCGCACCGACGATGGAGGTGCCCGCGTGACCGCCCGCCTCGAGAGCTCGCTGGCCGACCGCTTCGGCGTGGCCCTGTCGGCGCGGGTCATGGGGCCTCGCCTCGGGGCCGCGCTGGGCACCGGCACGGCACGGTGCCACGTCCTCGACGCCAAGCTCGAGCCAGGGGTGCGGGCGGTCGTGCTCTACGAGACGGCCGGACGGCTGGTGCGCGGCGACGTCCTGCCGGCCGGGGGCTCGGGGGGCGTCGTGGTCGATCCGGGCGTGCGCCTCTCCCCCTTCCCCCACGACCCCGACCTGCCCAGCCTGCCGCGGGTCATGGACCCGGCCGAGCTCGGCCCGCTGCTGGCCGCGGCCCTGGTCGAGTGCGGGTCCGTCGAGCGCGACTCGGCGTGGGCGCGCCGGCCCGACCTGGTGCGCCTCGCCCTGCTGCGCTACCGCCCGGAGAAGCGCGCCACAGTCCTGGCCACACACTCCGGATCCGCGCTGGCCCTGGTCGCCAAGGCCTACCACCGCGACGACAAGGCGGCGGCCGTCGTCGCCGAGGCCCCGAGCCCGAGGGGCGGCAGAGGCGGCGTGCTCGCCTTCGCGCGCACCGCGGCATACGTGCCCGAGCTGGCGCTCGTGGTGCAGGAGGTCGTGTCGGGCACCCCACTGGACGCGCTCACCACGTCACGGCGCCCCGACACCGCGGCCGCCCGCGCCGGGGTCGTCCGTGCTGCCGCCGCGCTCGCCGAGCTCCACCAGCAGGCGGTGGTGACCACGCGCCAGCGCCCGGTGGACCGCGAGCTCACGCGGTTCGGCGAGCGGGCGGCCCGGGTCGGCACTGTCGACCGTGGCCTCGGCGAGGCCGCAGCCGCACTCGCGCACCGGCTGGGCGCGACCCAGCGCCTCCTGCCACCACCGCGCGTGGGACCGGTCCACGGCGACTGCAAGCCGAGCCAGTTCCTGCTCGGGCGCACCCGCGTGTGCGTGCTCGACCTCGACCACGTCGGCGTCTCCGACCAGGCCGGTGACGTGGGGACGTTCCTCGCGTCGCTGCGCCAGCAGGGCATCCGGCGACGGCTCGCGAACCGGGGGCCGGCCGACGAGGCACTCGACACGCTGGCCGCATCGTTCCTCGACGGCTACCTGCGGGCAGGCGGAGAGGTCGGCGACCTGCCGCGCATCCACTGGCACGTGGCCGTCGCCCTGGAGCGCAAGGCACTGCGCGCCTTCGCGCGGGCTCCCCGCTCCCCGATGGCGGCGGCACTCATCCAGGAGGCACAACGGTGCCTCGACGACCTCAGGGAGGCAGCGTGACCAGGCACAGGCACCAGGGGCAGCGGCGGCCGGCCGGTGACCTCCGCAGGACCGTGCGGCTGTTCCGGCGGTTCATGGGCGGCCGGAAGGTGTACGTGCTCGGCGTGCTGTTCCTCGTCGTGGAGGCGGTCACCGCGGTGTTCGAGCCGTGGCCGATCGCGTTCCTCATCGACTTCCTCCAGGGCAGCCGCGAGAGCCTGCGCGACCTGGGGGCGCCGCAGGTGCTGGCCTCGGAGCGCTTCGAGACGATCCTGCTGCTGACCATCGCGATCATCGGGATCGCGACGGTGAACAGCGCGGCCGACTCCCTCACGGAGGTCTGCATGGCGCGCGGTGGCCGGTCGCTCGGCTACAGCATCCGCGTCGAGATGTACTCGCACCTGCAGAGGCTCCCGCTCGGCTACCACGACAAGAAGCGCACCGGTGACGTGCTCACCCGCGTCACCGGCGACGTGCTCGTGGTGGAGGACTTCGTCGTGAAGTCGGTCAGCAACATCCTCGGCAGCCTCATGGTGCTCGTCGGCAGCTTCGTCTTCCTGCTGTGGCAGTCGTGGACGGTCGCCCTCGTCGCGGTGGTCGTCGTCCCATCCCTCGCGCTGGTGTCGAACCACTACTCGCGCCGGATCAAGGTGGCGTCGAAGACCCAGCGCGACCGGGAGGGCGACCTCGCCTCCACGGCCCAGGAGATGCTGTCCTCGATCCGCCTCGTGCAGAGCTACGGCCGCGGCACCGTCGACCTCGAGAAGTTCTCCGACCAGACCGGAAGCAGCATGCTGGCCTCCCTGAAGGCGGCCAACATCCAGGCCAAGTTCAGCTTCGTCATCGCTCTCGTCGAGGCCCTCTCCATCTCCGCCGTGGTGTGGCTCGGCGTGTGGCTGGTCGACCGCAGCGCCATCAGCATCGGCACCCTGGTGCTCTTCGTCCTGCTGCTGCAGAACATGTTCAAGCCGGCGCGCAAGATCGTCAGCGAGTGGTACAAGATCGGTAAGGTCTTCGCCAGCGTCGAGCGGATCGAGGACCTGCTCGACCGGGAGGTGGTGGTCACCGACAGCCCGCACGCCCAGCCCGCGCCGCCGCTGGAGGGCCGCCTCACGTTCCAGCACGTCAGCTTCACCTACCCCGCCGAGCACGAGGACGGCTCGGCTGCCACCTCCCGGCCCCAGGTGCTGCGGGACATCGACTTCGACGTCGCCCCCGGCGAGGTCGTCGCGCTCGTCGGGTTCAGCGGAGCGGGCAAGAGCACGATCGCCCAGCTGGTCCCGCGGCTCTACGACCCCGACTCCGGCGCGGTGCTCGTCGACGACATGGACGTGCGCGGGCTCACCCTCGCCTCGCTGCGCAGCCAGGTCAGCCTGGTCCTCCAGGAGACGGTGCTGCTCAGCGGCACCGTGGCCGAGAACATCGGCTACGGCATCGCCGACGCCACCCCTGAGGAGATCGAGGCGGCGGCCCGGATGGCCAACGCGCACGACTTCATCATGGCCATGCCGGACGGCTACGACACGGTGCTCGGCGAGCGGGGCTCGACCCTCTCCGGCGGGCAGCGGCAGCGCCTGGCCATCGCGCGGGCCTTCATCCGGCGAGCTCCCATCCTCATCCTCGACGAGCCGACGACGGGCCTCGACGCCGAGTCGGCGCATACCGTCGTGAGCGCGCTGCGCGAGCTGATGCGCGGCACCACGACGATCGTCATCTCGCACGACCCCGGCCTCGTGCAGGGTGCCGACCGGGTGCTCGTCATCTCCCGTGGCCGCATCGTGGAGTCCGGCACGCCGGAGGCCCTGATGCGCGGCCGGGGCCACTTCGCCGAGCTGTATGCCGCGGGCGCGGGAGCCGAGGTGGCCCCGCCGCCCGAGCCGGTCGCCGAGCCGTCACCGGCGGTGCCCGTCAGCCCGAGGCTGCACGAGCACCTGCCCGGCCTGGTCCACGCCCTGGACCCCGCTCGCATGGCGGAGCGGATCGGCGAGTGCCTCCTCGACACGCGCCACTGGGTGCGCAGCGTCAGCCCCGGCACGTTCTGGCTGCGCGACGACGGCAGCTGCACGCTGCGCTACGACGTGCGGGTCGTCACCCCCGAGGGGGCCGAGAGCGAGCACGTCGTCCTCGGACGGGTGCACCAGGACGAGGACTCGGCGCGTGCCTACCTCGAGCAACGGCTGCGGCCCCTGGCCGACGGGCGGCGCGCCGCCGGACCGCCATGGCGAGCGCGGGCAGCCGTCGTGCCCGAGGCCGCGCTGGCGCTGCACGTCTTCCCCGTCGATCCCGACCTGCCGACGCTGCGGCAGGCGATGAACCCCCGCACGGTGGCCCGGCTGGCCCACAGCCCGCTCAGCAGCGCCGAGCCGCCCCTGGTCGAGGTGGTGCACCACCCGCGTGAAGGAGCCTGCGTCCTGCGCTACACCCTTGCCGGGGAGGACGACAGCGGGCCGCGACGCCTGTACGGCAAGGTGTATCCCGGGCTCGAGGGCGAGGCGGTGGACAGTTTCCTCCGCGCGCTCGGGCGCCAGCCGCGCGGTGCGAGGACTGCTGCCGGACGCGGGGCCGGACGCGCGAGCGGGCGTGCGTCGGCCGGTCGTGCAAACGGCCGGCGCTTCCCGGAGCCGGTGATCTACGCACCGGGCCTGCACCTGTTGGTGACCGAGGCCCTTCCCGGGGAGCCGGTCATCCCCAGGCTGCTGGGCTCGGTGCTGGCCACGCCGCTGGCCGCCGAGCTCGGCAAGGAGAGCGCCGAGCTGCACGCCGCGGTGCGGGCCGCCGGGGAGGCGCTCGCCCTGATGCACGGGAGCGACCTCGCCACTGCACCGGTCCACACCGCGGCCGACGAGAAGGACGGCCTGGTCCAGGGCCTGGACCTGGTGTCCCGCTTCTGGCCCGAGGCCGCCGACCGGGTGCGGGCGAGCAGCCCCGTGCTGCTCGAGCCACCTCCCGAGGCTCCCGACGTGGTGCTCTCGCACGGGGACTTCACCCCGTCGCAGGTGCTCCTCGACGGGAGGAACGCGGCCGTCGTGGACCTCGACACCCTGTGCTGGGCCGACCCTGCCCTCGACCTCGGCCGCTTCATCGCCCACCTCGAGCTGCTCGCCGCGAAGCGTGGTGGCCGGTCCGGCCGGACCCTCGCCCGCGAGCTCGCCCGCTCGTTCCTGGCCGGCTACGGCGGCATGGGCAAGCGGACGTCGGCCGCAGCCTCGGCCTTCGAGCGGATCACCTTCTACCGCAGCGCAACGCTGTCCCGCAGCGCCCTGCGTGCCGCCCGCCAGCTCAAGGCCTACCGCCTCGACCTGGCCCTGTCCCTGCTCGAGTCCCGTCCCACCAGGAGGGTGGACCAATGACGCTGATCTCCGACCGCAACCAGGTGAACGACGCCCTCAACTCCTTCGCGGTGCTGCCCGAGTGGCTCGCCGCCGGCATGCAGCCCGAACGGGTCGCCGCCAGCCTCCGGGACGCGGTGCCCGAGTTCCGTTCCGGCGCAGCCACTCTGGTCGAGTGCCAGCCCGAACGCCTGCGCGCGAAGGACGGCGAGTGGATAGCGCGCTACCGACTGCGTGTGGCCGACCCGGACGGTGAGCGCGACGTCGTGCTCGTCGGCAACCTGGTCGCACCGTCGCAGCCGGCACCACCCGGCGTGGCGCCGGGGGTGCAGGGAGTGGCGCTGGGCCAGGGGGCGTGGTCGGTCTGGCTGCCCGACCTGCGCCTGCACCTGCACCACGAGGAGACCGACGTGGCCCTCCCGGCCCTGCCCCTGCTCACCGAGCCCGATGCGGTCGCGGCGTTGCTCGAGCCCGTCGTGAGGCAGGCGGGCCACCCGGAGGCCACCATCACCTCCTGCGACCCGGTCGTGGTCCGCTACAAGCCCGGCAGCCGGTGCACCGTCGTGGTGGGCGTGGAGTATGCCGCCACGCCGGGCCCGCGACCGCCCTCACCGGTGGTGCTGAAGACCCACCAGGGCGACAAGGGCCAGACGGCGTGGGCGGCCATGACGGCCCTGTGGGAACGACCAGAGGCCTGGCGCGGGATCGTCGAGATGGCGCAGCCGCTGGCGTTCCTTCCCGAGGACCGCATCCTAGTCCAGGGGCCCATCGGCGAGGAGCTCACGCTCAAGGAGCTGGCTCGCCAGGCCTTCGCCGGCGGCGACCCGGAGCTGCTGGCACGGCTGCGCACCGAGCTGGCCCGGACGGGGCGCGCGCTCGCGGCACTCCACGGCTCGGGCGCGGCATACGGCCGCACGGCCACCCTCGAGGACGAGGTCGCCGAGATCCGCGAGGTGCTCGACCGGCTGGAGCTGACCATCCCGGAGATCGAGGGCGCGGCCGAGCCGCTGCTGAGCCGGCTGGAGGAGGTGGCCCAGCGGCACCCGGCCGACCCGGTCGTGCCGGCGCACCACGACTTCCGGCCCGCCCAGGTGCTGCTCGACCACGGCCGCATCGGGTTCATCGACTTCGACGGCGCCTCGATGGCCGAACCCGCCCTCGACCTGGGCCGGTTCATGGCCAAGCTGCGCGACATCGGCATCAGCTCGCTGCTCTACACCGGCCAGCCCCTCGCGGGCGCACCCCTCGGGGAGCACCTCGCCCTCATGGACAGCCTGTGCGAGGAGTTCCTCTCCGCCTACGAGCGGCACGCCACGGTCTCCCGTGAGCGCGTGCTGCTCTGGGAGACCTGTGATCTCCTGACCGGCCTGCTCCACGCCTGGACCAAGGTGCGCCTCCTGCGGGTGGAGCCACGGCTGGCCGTCCTCCAGCACCACCTGGGCAGCAGCGGGCTCGCGTCCTGACGGACGGCGAGGCATGGTGGTGACGTGCCTCGCCCTGGCACCCGACCGGCTGGACCACCGAGAGGAGCAGTGACCATGGCTTCGCGCTTGAACCCCTACATCAGCTTCAAGGACGACGCTCGGGAGGCGATGGAGTTCTACCGGAGCGTCTTCGGCGGAACGCTCTCGATGAACACGTTCGGCGAGTTCGGCGCCGTGGACAGCCCCGACGCCGACAAGGTCATGCACGCCATGCTCGAGACCGACTCGGGCTTCACGCTCATGGCCGCCGACACCCCGGAGGGAATGGCGTACACGCCAGGACAGAGCATCTCGATCAGCCTGAGCGGCGACGACGAGCAGGAACTGCGCGGCTACTGGGACAAGCTGTCCGAGGGCGGCACGGTGACGACGCCGCTCGAGAGGCAGATGTGGGGCGACACGTTCGGGATGTGCTCCGACCGCTTCGGCATCGCCTGGCTGGTCAACATCGCAGGTGGCGATGCCCGGGAGTGACGGGCTCCCTCAGACCCGGGCGAGCACGGCAGCCAACGGCTCGGGCACGCGGCCGGGCTCCAGAGCCTCGACCAGCAGCGCCGCGTAGCGCGCCTTGCGCCCGGACCGGGCCCCGAGGAAACGCCGGAGCACCGCCTCTCGCGCCCAGTCCCGCTGCGCGGGCATGCCCGCCAGGAGCCGCAGCGAGCGCCCTTCGCCGGCCGCCTCGATGACGCCCTCGACGGCATCGGCACCAAGTGCCCTGATGAGCTCGTCCTCCAGATCCGCCGAGCACTTGTAGAAGCCCAGACCCGACGGCACCCCAGCCTCGAGGGGTGCGCCGCCCAGGCCCGCAGCGGCCAGGCCGTGGAGGAGCTTGGCCTCGTCAGCGGCGTCGTACAGCCCCGCCAGGGGGATTCCGAGCCCGTGCGGCCCGTATCGCGTCGCGAAGGTGCGGGTGTTGGTGATCCCGCCCATCGCGACGACCTCGATGCCCTCGGCAGAGAGGTCCCGGCCGCCGCGCTCCGCCAAGGTGTGCAGCGCCACCCGGTCGCTGGCCCCCTCGACCAGCACGACGGCGCGCAGCGTGGACACCTCACCATTAGGTGCGCTGAACCCCCGTCGGTCAACTGCGCACGCGTGTGGCGGGAGGACAACGCCGGGTCAGAGAGAGCCGGTCTCTCAGACGTTGAAGCGGAACTGCGACCCAAGGGTAGCCACCTGCGTGGCTGTGACATTCGTGCAGGTCAGAGCTTTGTGTCGTTCCGGTCGTATGACGGTGGCTGCCGCAGGGCGCATCTCTCGTGTGCCCCAAATGTGCCCCACGCTGGCCGGCCAGGGAGAGCCACCGACCCGATGGCGGAGCAGTGGAGGGCGGCCGTCGAGCCGGTCAAGGTCGCCCTGAACGCGGTGGTGATCCGGCGGTACACGGAGTGTGCACCGGGAGTCGCTGGGAGCTGCGGCCTTGACGGGCTCGTCGATGCCGGCCGGATGCTGCGGAGTCGGGTCGGCGGCTCGGTGGTGAGGAGTGCCTCGGACTGGTTCGGGGGCACTTCGTTGCGCGCGGGGTGCGGTGGGGTGCGCGAGGACGGCGCGCCAGCGCCGCCCGCAGCGCGGGGCCCCATCGCGGGGCCCCGCGTCGCGGCGAAGCCGCGCTTGAGCCAGTGAAGAAACTACTCACCGATTCGATCTGTGACTCTGGGTCCGGCCTTCAGTGGCCAAGGCAGAAGCGGGCAGTCTCGCTGGTATGCCGCTGCGCTTCAGGATCGAGGTCGGCTCACGTCGATGTTGCCGATGATGGTCCTGCCGTCGTCTTCGTAGACCGGGATGGGCGCTTGGCTGGTGCCGATATCGGTCAGGGTCGGCTTGGCTTGGTCGGTCAGCTGGTGGTAGTCGACCCATCCGCTCTTGCCGTTGTTGGCGACGGCCGGCACGAGATCGGGCATCTCGGTGTTGGACGGGATGCCGAGGATCCGACCGTCACCGACGGGGGCTGACTTGGGGTTCAGCCGGTCCGTGTAGACCGCGTAGAGGCGCCAGTGGGTGCCCGCGTCCACGTCGACGGGGATGCCCTTGGCGGGATCTACGGGTGCCAGGACTTGGGCATTGCTGGGATCGGTGGCGCTGGTCAGGGGAAGTGCATCCCGCTGCACCTTGGTGTAGTCCGGGCTGTTCGGGCCTTCCACGCTTCCACCGGGGGTTGCGCAGCGTAGACCGTCGTAGCAGGCCAGTTCGATCCGGACGTACGTCGCGTCCCGTGGCGCGGCGGGCAGCGCGACGGTGGCGGGGCCGACGCCGTTGACGATGACGGGCGCGGCCAGCGCTGGAGTGGCGATCTCGCCGGCGGGGCGCAGGTTGGCGACGGCGGCGACGCCTCCGAGGGCGAAGACGCCGATGGTGCCTCCGGTGACGATGGCGACGCGCCGGCGGGTGCGGCGCGGCTTGGCTGCGGGGAGGGCGACGAGCTCGCGGCGGAGTGCGGCGGCGAAGACGGGGTCAACAGTGGTGTTCATGGTCGGTCTCCGGTTCAGTGCTCGACCGCAAGGGTCAGGGAGTCAGGGGTGTGCTGCTGTGCGAGGCGCCGCCGGAGCCGTTGCCAGCGGGAGCGGGCGGCCTGCTCGCTCAGCCCGAGGACCTCGGCGGCTGCTCGCAGGGGGTAGTCCTCCAGCGCGACGAGTGACAGCAGTTGTCGGTCCGTGACGTTCAAGGATGTGATCGTCGCCAGCAGGGCCGGGTCGACGTCGAGGTCGAGCTGCGACAAGGCCTGCGTCTCGGCTGGGGCCACGAACCCCTCGGAACGTGGAAGGCGGTTCAGGAACACCCGGTACCGGCGGAGCCCACGACCGTGGTTGAGGCTCAGATTGCCGGCAGTGACGAGTAACCAGGGCAGAACGGAGCCGTCCACCACACGCACAGCGTGACGGCGCCGCCACAGTTCCAGGAAGGTGGCCGCGAGGACGTCCTCGGCGTCGTGCTGGTCACTGACCATCCGGAATGCATGGCGGTAGACGCGCTGCTGATGGGCATCGAAGACGCGACCGAAGGCGTCCCCATCTCCCGCCAGGGCGAGTCGCCACGTTGCGGCTTCATCGAACATTGTCATGCCCGGTGATGTCCGCACGTGCCAGTTCTGCGTCGCGCGCACCAGCTTGACCCACAGTTCCCCCGCCGTGCCATGGCGAGAGGGTCCCACCATCCGGGGCCACCGGTGGCTGCTGACACGCAGGGGAGTGCGGCTCGGCGCGCCACGCCATCACCGCTCCAAAAGGTAAAGATCTGGTCAAGGAGACGGGACAAAAGGGACAAAGTGTGGACTGAGCCGTTGGCTGCCTGCCACCGTCAAAACGTCGACAGCGCGCTCGTCGGCAGGCAGGGCGAAGTCCGTAAGTCGCTGTAAGGCAACGGAATTCGAGAGATGGACTCACGGCTGGTCGTTGTTGGTTGCGGTTGTTTGTCAGTGGTTTCCACTGGGCAGGCGGCACGACAGCCTCGATCAGGCCGGCGGGGTCTGTACAGACCAGCAACCGACGGGGCTTCGGGGGCTGGGCAGCTCACTGAGGTGGCCCACCCAAGGACCGGGTGTGCCGTGCGGATAAGCCCCCCCGTTCCGCACGGCACACCCACCGGGAGAGGGGGTGGCCATGACTCTGGCAACACGTAACCAGGTCTGGACCGCCCTGCCGCCCGTGCAGTTCGACGAGGAACGGCCGCTCGACCTCGACCTCGACCCGGTCACCGAGCGTCAGCTCGTCGCCCGCCTCTTCTCGCGGGACTTCGACGACTGGTCCGAAGTCCTGTCGCGCGTAGGCTTCTGCGCCAACCCGATCCGCCTGATCGGCCGCTCCGAGACCTTCGACACCCGAACCGGGGAACTCGTCCGCTCCTACGGCTCGGCCGACGAGGCGCTGGGCGTGACGTTCACCCGCTGCGGCAACCGCCGGGCCGACAAGTGCGAGTCCTGCTCCCGCCTCTACGCGGCGGACACGTTCCAGCTGATCCGCGCCGGCATCGCCGGGGGCAAGACCGTCCCCGAGACGGTCGCGGACAATCCGCTGGTCTTCGCCACCCTCACGGCACCCTCCTTCGGTCCGGTCCACGGCACCCGCCCGAACGGCGGCCGGTGCCGGCCGCGCCGAGACACCGGCCGCCGCTGCCCCCACGGATACCCGATGTCCTGCATGGCGGTCCACAGCGACGACGACCCCGCGACAGGACAGCCGTTGTGTCACGACTGCTACGACTACGGCTCGCAGGTGGTGTGGCAGTGGTGGGCACCCGAGCTGTGGCGGCGCTTCACCATCACCCTGCGCCGCCTGCTCGCCCACCACCTCGGTACGACCCCCGGGCGGTTGGGGAAGGTGGCGAGCCTGCAGTACGCCAAGGTCGCCGAGTACCAGCTGCGGGGTGCTGTGCACTTCCACGCCCTGGTCCGCCTCGACGGCCCGCAAACCCCGGAAGGCTTCGCCCCCGCCCCACCATCAGTTACCGCCCCGGTCCTGGCCGCCCTGGTCGGGCAGGCCGCCACCGCCGTGCGATTCACCGCCCCACCGGTCCACGACGACGACCCCGCCCGGCTGCTGGCGTTCGGCGCCCAGGTCGACACCCGGCCGGTCCGCACGAGCCGCCGCACCGACGACCCGGACCGGTCACTGACCCCCGAGCAGGTCGCCGGCTACCTCGCCAAGTACGCCACCAAGTCGACCGGCGACACCGAGGCCAAGGACAACGCCCACCTGCGGCGGCTGGAGGCCACCACGCGCCACCTCGCCGGCCGCACCGCGAGTCTCGAAGAGGACCCCGACGCGCCGTACGGGCTGCTCGGCAAGTGGGCGCACAGCCTCGGCTTCCGCGGGCACTTCGCGACCAAGTCTCGCCGCTACTCGGTCACCCTCGGCCAGCTCCGACGCGCCCGGCAGCGAGCCCAGGCCCGGATCGCCGAGGCCAATCGAACCGGCACCCCGATCGACCTGCGCCAGCTCGAGGCCGAGCTCGTCGCCGACGACCACGACGAGACCACCGTCGTCATCGGGTCATGGGCCTACGCCGGTTCCGGCTGGGCGAACGACGGCGAGACCGCCCTGGCCGTCGCGGCAGCCGCCCGCGCCCGCGAGTACGCCCAGGAGCGCGCAGCACACCGACGCAACATCCCCCTGAGAGGAGACAGTGATGCCAGCACGAAGACCAGCGCCGGCTGGTGAAACCGGTGCGTCTCGACCGCCCACCTGCGCCCGGTTGTGGACGCTCCAGGACGTCTCGGACTTCCTGAAGGTTCCGGTGGGGACGCTCTACCAGTGGCGCGTCCGCGGCGAGGGTCCACCGGCCTTCAAGGTCGGTCGCCACGTCCGCTTCGACCCCGACCGGGTCAGGGCCTGGGTCACGGACTCGGCGGCGTGACGTGGCCAGCATCGACAAGCGTGAGCGAGGTGGCACGGTCACCTGGCTCGCACGCTGGCGCGACGACACGGGGAGGCAGCGCAAGCGGTCGTTCAGCCGCAAGATCGACGCCCAACGCTTCGTCACGCAGCTCGAGGCGGACCTGTTGCGGGGGCAGTACGTCGACCCCTTCGACACGACGACCGTCCTCGAGTACGCCCGCCGCTGGGCAGGAGCACGCATCCATCGGCCGACGACAGCACGGCGCGTGGAGAGCATGATCGACACCCACATCGCGGGCACCACGTTGGGCGCACGACGTCTCGCGGTGGTCACCCCGTCGGAGGTGCAGGCGTGGGCGTCCGACCGCGCCCAGGTTCTGGCACCGACGACATTGCGGAACCTCGTGAGCCTGCTGCGGTCGGTCTACGCGTCGGCCGTTCTCGACCGGCTGGTCGCTTCGTCCCCGGTAGTGCGGCTCTCCCTCCCGCCGACGCACCGGGAACGCGTCGTCCCGCTGTCGGTCGAGCAGGTGCTAGCTCTTGCCGAGGCAATGCCGCGCCGCAATCGGGCAATGGTCATCACCCAAGCCGGTCTAGGGCTGCGGATCGGCGAGCTGCTCAGCCTGAGAGTGCAGGACGTCGACTTCATGCGTCGGTCGGTGCGCATCGAGTGGCAGCTCGCTCCCGGGCAGAAGACGCGCAGCGCCCCGAAGACGCGGCGGTCGACCAGGACCGTGCCACTCCCCCAGGTGGTGGCCGAGGCGCTGTCGATCCATCTCGAAGAGTTCATGCCGGGTGAGGACGGCAGCCTCTTCACCACACGGTTCGGGGCGCCATACCGGCACGACTACTACGGGACGCGGATCTTCGCCGAGGCAGTCGCCAAGAGCGGACTGCCGAAGTCGACCACGTCCCACGACCTGCGGCACCACTACGCCTCGGTGCTGCTGGCCCAGGGCGAGTCGGTCATCGCGGTGGCCGAGCGGCTGGGGCACCACAACGCGGGGCTGGTGCTGTCCACGTACGGCCACCTGATGCCGGATTCGGAGGACCGAACCCGGCGAGCGGTCGACAGTGCCTGGGCCGCATGTGCCCCACCTGTGCCCCACGGGGAGGTCGCAGGTCGCTGACCTGCGGTGATGGCCGTGTTTCAGACGTTGAAGCGGAACTCCACCACGTCGCCGTCGGCCATGACGTACTCCTTGCCCTCCATGCGGACCTTGCCGGCCGCCTTGGCGGCGTTCATCGAGCCGGCCTCGACCAGGTCGTCGAACGAGACGATCTCGGCCTTGATGAAGCCGCGCTGGAAATCGGTGTGGATCACACCGGCAGCCTGCGGGGCCGTCCAGCCCTTGCGGATCGTCCAGGCGCGCGACTCCTTCGGCCCTGCCGTCAGGTAGGTCTGCAGCCCGAGGGTGTGAAAACCCTTGTGCGCCAGCTGGTTCAGGCCAGGCTCGGAGACACCGACCGACTCCAGCAGCTCGCGCGCCTCCTCGTCGTCGAGCTCAGCGAGCTCGGACTCGAGCTTGGCGTTGAGGAAGATCGCGTCGGCCGGGGCGACCATTGCCGACAGCTCCTTTTGCAGGGCCTCGTCGGTCAGCTGCTCCTCGTCGACGTTGAAGACGTAGAGGAACGGCTTGGTGGTGAGCAGGCCCAGCTCCCTCGCCAGGTCCATGTCGACCCCGGAAGCCGCGCCCGCGGCATACAGGGTCGTGCCCTCCTCGAGCACCTTCTGGGCAGCCAGAGCGGTGTCGAGCACCGCCTTGTCGGTCTTCTTGCCCTTCACCTCCTTCTCGAGGCGGGGCACCGCCTTCTCGAGGGTCTGGAGGTCGGCGAGGATCAGCTCGGTGTGGATGGTCTCGATGTCGTCCTTGGGCGAGACCTTGCCCTCGACGTGGTGCACGTCGTCGTCGTGGAACGCGCGCACGACCTGGCAGATGGCATCGGCCTCACGGATGTTGGCGAGGAACTTGTTGCCCAGGCCCTCCCCCTCGGACGCGCCGCGCACGATGCCGGCGATGTCGACGAAGGACACGGTGGCCGGCAGCACGCGCTCGGAGCCGAAGATCTCGGCGAGCTTCGCGAGCCGCGGGTCGGGCAGTGGGACGACGCCGACGTTGGGCTCGATGGTCGCGAACGGGTAGTTCGCGGCGAGCACGTTGTTCTTGGTCAGCGCGTTGAAGAGCGTCGACTTTCCGACGTTCGGGAGACCGACGATTCCGATAGTGAGAGCCACAAGGAGAGGATTCTACCGGCGCGGCGACGTCGCCCGAGCCAGCTGCCGCGACAGGGCGACCAACCGGCCCTCGCTGTCCCACACCTCGGCGTCCTCCTCGAGGTACCCGCCCGACAGCGTGCGGCTGGTCAGGTTGACCCGCAGCCAGCCAGGGGCAGGACGGCACCGCACGTGGGCGGTGAGCTCCAGGGTCGGCGTCCAGCCGGGCAGGCCGAGCTCGAAGGCCACCGGGGGCAGGGCGTCGACGGCCAGCAGGAGCAGCAGCGGGTCGGGCTCGCGCCCGTCGGCCATCCGGAACCAGCCCCGGATGACACCGTTGCCCGAGGGCTTGCCCACCGCCCAGCCGGTCGTGGCCGGGTCGAGCCGCAGGTCGAGCCGCTGGAGCAGCGAGGCGTGCTTGAGGAACTGCGGCGGCGCCTGCTCGGCCGACACGCAGGCATCCGGCTCGGGCAGCTCCGGCGGCGTCGCGGTCGTGCTGACGTCGCCGTCCACGGACGCGAGGTCGCCATAGGTCGCAAGCACGCGTACCCGCTCAACCTCCCCACCGCTGCCGTCGTCCTGAACCAGCGACGCCTGCCCGGTCGAGACGGCACGGCCCCGCCGCACCGCCTCGGTGCGCACGGTGACCGGACCCGGCACCCCCGGCGTGAGGAAGAAGGCACTGATCGCCATCGGGTCGGCGTGCCCCGGTATGCCGTCGATGGACGTCTCGCCCAGCTCGCGCCGGAGCGCGTGGCCGGCGAGCGCGAGGAGCAGCCCGCCGTTGATGCCGCCGCCGATGCGCCAGCCTTCTCCCAAGGTGCCGCGATAGGTGCCGACCCGGCCCGAGCCGGGCTCGTTCTGGGCGGCCTCCAGCGCGATCTCGCGGTCGAACTCGCTCTGAGCTGGCATCACGCCTCCTGGCTGCGCGGACATCGGGCCGGACGGGCCCCGGCCCAGTCTGCACGGGCGCCCGCCGGCATCCCCGCGGGGGTCAGGGCGCGGTCGTCTCCGGCGCCGCCGTGGACGTCGCGCCCTCCGTCGGGGAGCTGGTGGCAGTCTCCGTCGGTGAGGGCGAGGCGGTGTCGGTGCCCTCCGGCTCGGCCGCCGAGCCCGTGGGCGAGGCGGTCCCGGTGGCCGTCGAGCCGGGCGCGGTGGCTCCGTCCGTCGGGTCCGGGCTGACCGAGCCGGTGCTGCCATCAGCGGGGCTCGTGACTCCCGCCTCCCCCGTCGGCGTGCCGCCAGGAGCCGAGGACGTCGAGGGTGTCGAGCCCGACGTGGCGGACGGGTCGACGCCCACGACGGCAAGGATCTGTCGCTCGAAGTCCTCCAACCGGGCCTGGATCTCCGAGAGCGGCACATCCGCCAGGCTGGCCCCGAACGCGGCGATCTCCCGCCACAGCGCCTCGAGCTCGGCCAGGGCCTGCGCGTCCAGGGCTTCCGGCACGGTGACGACCAGCTGCTGGGCGAGCGCGAAGGTGACGCACTCGACGCAGGCGTAGTTGACCGCCGCGGAGAGGTTCTGCGGCACGACGACGTCGGCCGACCCGACGACGAGCACCACCTGGAACGCGACCGCCACGGTGCGGCACCCGTCGCAGCTCGCGAGCGCGTAGGCCTCGTTGGTGTTGAGGACCGTGTCTTCGTCGGCCCACACGAGCGCGAAGGCCACGTCGTAGGTCGTGCCCCCGGCCGTCGTGTTGACCGCGAGTGCCTGGTTGTCTCCCTCGCCGGGAGGCGCCGGGCGGCTGAACGGGAACACCCACGTCGGGGCGGCCGGTGCGCTTGCGTCGGCGCCGGGTGCGCCCCCGGCACCGGTCTGCGTCGCTGCGTCCCTCGGCACCAGCACCACGGCCAGCTCAGGCTTGTCGGCTGTGGGCAGGACGGCATCCCCCGGCCAGAGGGTGCGGGCCGTGCCGCTGCCTCCCTCGACCAGACCGGTCGGGGTGGCGCTGCGCAGCGAGACCGGCAGCACGTCCTGCACGACGCCCCGCTCGTAGGGACGGATCGGTCGGTAGGCATCGGGGTCGGGCCACCAGGCCCAGGCGAGCCCCGCGACCAGGCCCGCCGCCACGAGCCCGGCCAGGCCACGCCGCACGGGGCGGCCCTCGGTGCCCCGCCAGGCACGGGTGGCCACCTGCTGCGCCGCCCGCCCGATGATCACGAGGGTGCCCAACGTGGGCAGGGCGATGGCCAGCAGCGACAGCACGCGCACGCCCACGCCCAGCACGTCGCCCTCGCCGAAGCGCTCTGCCAGCAGGGCCGCCTGCTCCTGCAGGCTGTGGGCCGCGGTGCCGAGCAGGCGCGGCAGGGCCAGCACCATGAGGACGAGCACGGCCAGCAGCACGGGCACCACGACGAGCACCCAGGCCGTGACGACGGCGCGGGCCCACGGCTTGAGCGCCGCCGCCTCCGGCACACGCCGGCCGCCGGGCACCAGGCTGCGCAGGGTCGGCCCGATGCGGTGGAAGAGGTCGGGCACGCCGGTGAGGTCGGCGAGCACGTGGTAGCCGTCGAACCGCACCAGCGGAGCCAGCTGGCGCAGCATCTGCAGCACCTGGGTGGCGATGATGAGCAGCACCGCGTCCCAGCGGGTCGCCCACCACACCGCGAACATGACGATCGCGACGATGGCGTTGAAGTACAGGCCGCCGAGGTCGGTGCGCACGCGACCCGCCCGGCCGAGGCGGTAGCTGTCGGTGACGTCGGTGTAGAACGCCGGCCACACCAGGTAGAGCCCCGTCCCCATCGCGCCGGGGGTGGCGCCGCCGTAGCGGGCCGCGGCCGCGTGCCCGAACTCGTGGAAGCCGGCCGAGACGACCGTCAGCGCGAAGACGACCAACAGCAGCCCGGGCTGGTCGAACGCCTGGTGCGTCGCCGACGCCAACCCCTTCTCGAACAGCACCCAGCCGCAGACGGCGAGGAAGGCGAGGCAGACCAGCGTGACGACCACGGGGGCGAACAGCCGAGCGAAGGGGGCGGTCACCCGGTTGGTGACGTCGGGATCGGAGACGACGTAGCGGAACCGCAGAGCCAGCAACGGGTTCGAGCGTTTCAGCTCCGGGTCGGACCCGTCGGCGAGCTGCAGGGCACCGAGCGTGCGCAGGCGGTCACACAGGGCCTCGACGTTCTCGGCGGTGACCTGTCGCCCGACGGCGGGCCCCACCACGTCGGCGATCTCGCCGTGGCTGCGCCGCCCGTCGACGGTGGCCAGCACGGCATACAGCAGTGGTGTCAGCGCGATGGTCTGGCCGTCGGAGCGACGGACCAGGGACGGCGGCTCCTTGTAGCCCGACCCGGCGACCCCGCCGATCAGCTCGAGCCCGGTGGCCCGCACCGGCACGTCGGCGGCCGGGGGCGCCTGCGCGCCCCCGGCTGCCGCGGTGCCACTCGCCTCGTGGAGGGCACTCACGCCGCGCTACTGGTTGATGCCCGAGGTCTGGTTGATCGTGGCCTCGGCGTCGGCGTCGATGTCCTGCGTGATGATCGCGTCCTGCTGGGCCACGGCCACGGCGTCGGAGTCGACCGACGCCACGTTGGCGGCCACGGCAGCGTCGATCGGCGCAGCGACGTTGGCGTTGGCCGCCACCGCACCACCGATCGGCGCGGCGACGTCGAGGTCGGCGGCGAGGTCGACGTCCACGTCGAGCAGGTCGCCGTCGAGCACGGACCCGGTGTCGGTCGGGTCGGTGGCGTCGACGCCGGTGCCCGAGTCGGTGGTGCCCTCGGTGGTGCCACCAGTGCTGCCGTCGCCTGCTGGCGCCTCACCCGCGGTCTGGTCGATGGTGCTGTCCTGGTTGCCTTCGGCGACGGCCTCGCCCGTGAGGCCCTGGTCGATGACGACGCCCTGGTCGGCGAGCGCCTGGGCCGTCGAGCCGCTGGACAGCACGTTGGCGCCGACCGCCGCGTCGATCGGTGCGGCGACGTTGGCGTTCGCCGCGACCGCGAGGTCGATGGGCGCCGCGGCGTCGAGCCCCAGGTCGAGGTCGGCGTTGAGGTCGAGGAGGCTGATGACCTCCTTGTCGGGCAGCGCGGTGCCGCCCTCGGCAGCCAGCTCCTCGTCGGACAGCGGCTTCATCTCTGACTCGCTCATGGTCCCCTGCTCCTCCCGGCGCGGGTTGTCCGCGCACACTGGTGTGCGACGCCCTGCTATCGCGGTGCTCCCCAGCTCGCGTCGACGTTTCCGGAGCCTAGGTGCGCCCCCGGAAACCCACCACTCGAACGGTTCGCCACCCCGTCAACGAGAGCGGGTGGGCCGGGTTACGCGCTCACAGCGCCGGCAGGCCGTCCTCGAGGTATGCCGTGGGGCCGGCGTGCGTGGCGAGGAACGCCAGCAGCCGCTGGTTGTAGGGCGCGACCCGCTCCTCCAGCTCCTCCTCATCGACCCAGTGCAGCGCACGAATCTCCCTGGGCTGCAGTGCTGCCCGCAGTGGGAGGTCGTGGTCGGCGGTGCCGAGGTCGAAGACGAAGACGGTCGCGTCGGTCCAACCACGCCACGGCGGAAGCCAGTTCACGGCCAGCAGCCCCTGCGGGCGCACCTCCAGGCCGAGCTCTTCCCGCACCTCCCGGACCAGGCACTCCGACGGCGACTCCGTCGGGTCGACGACGCCGCCCGGCAGGTCCCACTCGCCCTTGTAGGTCAGCTCGCAGAGGAGCACCCGACCCTCCGGGTTGCGCAGCACCCCCTGGGCGATCGCGCGCTTGGTGGGCAGGGTCGAGTTGAGGATGCCGATGAAGCCCTCGCGCGTGTCCGGCTCGGGGTCGCTGCGCAGCCGGCCGAGGACGACGGTGTCGTGCCGCTCCTCGCCCAGCAGGGTGTTGCCCCGCATCAGCCCCTCCCGACGCAGGCCGGCCCGGTGCGCGACGCGCAGCGAGGCGCGGTTGAGCGGGTTCACGTGCGCCTCGACCCGCTCGAGCCCCAAGCCGTCGAAGGCGAACCGGACGAGCAGGCGCACCGCCCGTGTCGCCAGGCCCTTCTCACGGTAGGGCGCGTAGATCGCCCATGACAGCACGCCGACGCCGTGCTCGGCCCGGCGCACGTCGACCGACCCGACGGGCTCGCCGTTCCACTCGCACAGGAAGGTCGCCTTCACGGCCCCGTCGGCCCACTCCCGCGCCGTGCGGTCGACCCACGCGGCGTGCTCCTGCGCTGTTGGCACCGCCTCGGAGAACCCGAACCACCGGGCGATGACCTCGTCGTGCAGGTGCCGGGTGGCCTCCGCGTCGCCGGGCTGCCAGCCCCGCAGGACGAGGTCGCCGTCGCGCAGGGTGGGCTGCTCGGACCGGGACATGCCGCCAGCCTACGGCGGGCTGTCACCGGTCGCTGGCAGGGTCTGCGGCATGGAAACCGTGCTCGCGCTCATCGCCGGCCTCGTTGTCGGCGCCACCGTCTCCGCCTTCGTCGTCCGCCAGCTGGGGGCGGTGCGGGCCGCGGCCACCACCGCCGAACGCGATCTGCTGCGCGAGCGGGTGCTCGACCTCGAGGCCGCCCTCGCCGACGACGCCCAGACGGCCGCGGCCCTGGCCCCGCTGCGCGACACCCTGGCCCGGGTCGAGACCCAGGTCGGCACCCTGGAGCGCGACCGCACCCACCAGTTCGCGGCCCTCGAGCGCACGATCGCCCAGGTGCACGCCTCCACCGCCTCGCTCGACCGGCAGACGCAGAGCCTCGCGGGCTCCCTCAACGCCTCCACCGTCCGTGGCGCCTGGGGTGAGGTGCAGCTGCGGCGGGTCCTCGAGCACGCCGGCCTGCTGGCCCGGTGCGACTTCGACGAGCAGGTGTGCCGCGTCAGCCGGCACGGCAAGCAGGTGCGCCCCGACGTCGTCGTCCAGCTCCCCGGCAACAAGCACCTCGTCGTCGACTCCAAGGCCCCCATGACAGCCTTCCTCCAGGCCCAGGCCGACGATCTCCCCTCTGAGCAGCGGGGCGAGCTGCTGCGCCAGCACGCCACCCACCTCAAGGGCCACGTCCGCTCGCTCGCCGACAAGGACTACTGGTCGGCCTTCGAGACCGCGCCCGAGATGGTGGTCTGCTTCGTCCCGAGCGAGGCCATGCTCTCCGCCGCCCTCTCGGCCGACCCCAGCCTGCACGAGGAGGCCATGGCCCGGCGGGTCGTGCTGGTCGGGCCCGGTGCGCTCCTCGCCCTGCTGCGCACCGTGGCTTTCACCTGGCAGCAGGACGCCTTGACCGCGAACGCCCGCGAGCTCATGAAGGTGGGGCGCGAGCTCTACGACCGGCTCGGCACCCTCGGCTCGCACACCGCGAAGATGGGCACCGCCCTGCAGCGCTCGGTGGAGGCGTACAACCAGATGGTCGGCGCCCTGGAGGCGCGGGTGCTCGTCTCCGCGCGGAAGATGCGCGACCTCGAGGTGGTCGAGGCCGAGCTGCCCCAGCCGTCACCCGTCGAGGTGGGCCCCCGGGTGCTGACCGCGATGGAGCTGATCGACGCCGCCACCGCCGACGACGAGCGCCCGCAGCTCGACTTCGTCGCCACGGACCAGCGATCCGACCCCGGAGCAGACCGCCGCATCTCCTGAGGGGGGCTGGGGCGCCGACGAGCCACCAGCCCCTGGGCCCGCGCTCAGCCGGCGCCGAGCTCCGCGAGGTGAGCCAGGAGCGCAGCCCGGATGCGGGTCCGAGGCATCAGGCGAGGATGCATCGTGCCGTGCAGGGCCAGACCGTCGACGAGGGCGTGCAGGCGGTCGGTCTCGAGCACCAGGTCGCGGCCGCCCCCGTCCTCGCCGACGACGAGCCGCACGCTGGAGCGGCAGAGCTGGCGCAGTCCGCGGTGCGACTCCTCCGTGATGCCCCGCAGCTCGTCGTCCGTGCGCGCAGCCGCGGAGAGCGCCAGCCACACCTCCGCCTCGGCGCGGCGCTGGGCGTCCATGGGCAGCACCTCCTCGAGGAGGTCGGCCACGCCCGCGACGTCGCGCACCTCTGCCGCCACCGCCGCGATCCGCTCCTGCACCTGCTCGGTGAGCGTCTGCATGGCGAAGGCGATCAGCTCGTTCTGGCTCGAGAAGTAGTGCCGGATCGAGCCGGTCGACCAGCCTGCCTCGGCCGCCACCGTCCGCACCGACGCCCCGGCGAAGCCGTCCCTGCGAAGGACCCGCCACAGGGCATCGGCGATCTCCTGACGGCGCTGGGCGTGGTCCACGACTCGGGGCACGGACCCGTTGTATCACGACTGTGCTAAGTTGTTTCCAACACAGTCGTATCAAATAAGTGTTGCTCAGGAGGGGACGTGCTCGTCGGGCTCATCGTGTTGTGCGAGGTGATGTTCTGGGTCGTGCTGCTCGCCGGCCTCGCCGCGCGCTACCTGCTGCGCCGCCGGCGGCTTGGCGCCGCGCTGCTGGTGACCGCCCCCCTGGTCGACCTGGTGCTGCTCACCGCCACAGCCCTCGACCTGCGCTCCGGCGGCACAGCCACGATGGCCCACTCCCTCGCCGCCATCTACATCGGCGTCTCGGTCGGCTTCGGGCACAGCATGGTCCGCTGGGCCGACACCCGCTTCGCCCACCGCTTCGCCGGGGGCCCCGCACCGACCCCCAAGCCGCGGCACGGCGCCGCACACGCGGCATACGAGCGGTCCGGCTGGCTGCGGCACCTCACCGCCTGGGCGGTCGGGGTCGGCCTCATGGGCCTGGCCGTCCTCGTGGTCGGCGACAGCGAGCGCACGAGCGCCCTCATCGACACGATGCGCCTGTGGTCGGTGGTCCTGGTGGCCGACGCGGCGATCTCGCTGAGCTACTCGCTCTGGCCGAGGAAGGCACCCGCCTAGCGGCTACGCCTCCGAAGGGGAGGTGATCGCGTAGTCGATCGGCTTGCAGACGCCCCCGTTGGACTTCTCGGCCGAGCACGCCGTCAGGCCGACGTGCAGGTCCATCTCGGCGCGCACCGCGAACCGGTCGCCCGGCTTCGAGGTCGGCGGGTCGATGTGCAGCTCGCCCGTCTCGTCGGTCCACACGTTCATGAAGATGTTGAGCGTCGTGCTGACCTGGTCGGGCTCGACGCCGAACTGCTCGAGGCCGAGGCACAGGTTCTCGAAGCAGCTCGGATGGTAGGCCCCCTCGAACTCGGGGTAGAGCAGGTCGAAGGTCTGCTGGCTGCAGGGCGTGAGCAGGAAGTCGTGCCGGCCGCAGGTGTCCTCGACGATGGTCGCCATCGGCCGGCTCCGGTTGCTGTAGAGCACGTCGCCGGTGGTGAAGTAGACCTTGTTGCCGTAGTCGATGGTGCGGCCGCTGGAGAGCCACTCGCCGTGGTCCTCGGCGCTGAACGAGAAGAAGTCGCTCACCTGCACACCGCTGGGGTCGACCACGGTGAGCACCTGCCCGGCGCGCAGCAGGAAGCCGGTGCCGGTCTGGGGCGCCAGCCGCGTGAACCCCTCCTCCGGTGCCGGCGCGTCCTGGGCTGCCGGGGCGGGCGCTTCGGACTCGGGCTGGCTCATGCGGTTGCTCCCTCGGTGTCGGCGATGGCGTCGGGGTCGGGCTCGAACGGGGGCTCCCAACCCTCCTCGAGCTCGCGGCCGGAGTACTGGCGGGCCTCGGAGGCCGTGCCGTAGTCGCCGACCATGGGGTTGACGCTGCCCTGCAGCTCCTCGTCGCGGCGCCGGATCGTGTCGCGCATCCGCTCGAACGCGCCGCTCTCGCGCAGTGCCTCGAACTGCTCGTGCAGGTTGAACACCAGCACCGGCAGCGGGAACCGCCGCGCCTCCCGGGACGCCTCGGGGTGCAGGCCGACGATGAAGAACGGCGTGCCCGCCACGCTGAACCCGAAGTGCGGGTCGTTGGGGTCGGCCGACACCTCGGGCGCCCACGGCTCCTCGTCGACGTCGTGCAGGCGCTGGAGCAGAGCCCAGAGCATGTCCTCGAAGTGCTTCTCGTCGCGCACCTGCGGCCCGCGGAACCCGGCGACGAAGGAGGCGAAACCCTCCTCGGTGTCGACGGTGCGGGAGTAGTCGCGCAGCTGCTCGAACAGAGCGCGAGCCGTCTCCGGGCTCTCCATGTCGCCGTGCAGCACGACGGTGGCCCGGTCGCGGCGGAAGACCGACTTGGCCCCCAGGCAGGGGTAGTCGGGTCCCAGCACGCGCTCGGACAACAGCTCCTCGAGCTCCTCGACGGAGCCCGCGACGGCATGCGACATCGGCGGCCTTTCCTTCGACGGGTGGCAGGCCCTGACCTGCACTTTCATCCTAGGTAGGCCCCGTCGAGACCGCGCGTCTAGTGGAGGCTGCCCGCCTCGCTGAAGGAGGCGTCGTGGCGCATCTTGTCCGACAGCCCCCGCGCCTTGAGGTCGCGGCGGATCTCGTTGGGCAGCGCGAAGAGCAGGCTCTCCTCGGCAGCAACGACCGGGTTGACGTCCTCGTAGCCCCGCTGGGCGAGGAACTCGAGCACGTCGCGGACGAGCACTTCCGGCACCGAGGCTCCCGAGGTCACGCCGACCGTCTGGACCCCCTCGAGCCACGCCTCGTCGATCTCGTCGGCGTAGTCGACCAGGTGGCCGGCCCGGGCGCCGTGCTCGAGGGCGACCTCGACGAGGCGCACCGAGTTGGAGGAGTTCCTCGAACCGACCACGATCATGAGGTCGGTCTCGGGCGCCATCTGCTTCACGGCGAGCTGGCGGTTCTGGGTGGCGTAGCAGATGTCGTCGCTCGGCGGGTTCTGCAGCTTGGGGAACCGCTCCTTGAGGCGCCGGACGGTCTCCATCGTCTCGTCGACCGAGAGCGTCGTCTGCGACAGCCAGACGACCTTCTCGGGGTCGCGCACGGTGACGTTCTCCACGTCGTCGGGGCCGTCGACCAGGGTGATGTGGTCGGGTGCCTCGCCCGAGGTGCCGACGACCTCCTCGTGGCCCTCGTGGCCGATGAGGAGGATGTCGTAGTCGTCGTTGGCGAAGCGGACGGCCTCGCGGTGGACCTTGGTCACCAGCGGGCAGGTCGCGTCGATCGTCTTGAGACTGAGAGCCTTGGCCTCCTCGTGCACCACGGGGGCGACGCCGTGGGCCGAGAAGATCACCGTGGCGCCCTCGGGCACCTCGTCGGTCTCCTCGACGAAGATCGCGCCCCGCTTCTGCAGCGTGGTCACGACGTGCTTGTTGTGCACGATCTCCTTGCGCACGTAGACCGGCGGGCCGTAGAGCTCCAGCGCCTTCTCGACCGTCACCACGGCCCGGTCGACGCCGGCGCAGTACCCGCGCGGGGCAGCCAGCAGGACACGTTTGGAGGCAGAGGTCATGTGCCCATGGTAGGTGGCCGGTCCGGAACACCCGAATTCACGGCTGGGTGGTGACGCGAGGTCCCACCTCTCGCACCATGCGGCCACACATGGTGCGAGAGGTGGGATCTCGCAGTCGCGAGCCAGGCCGTCGGCGGGTAGGCAGGTGCCATGACCCGAGGACGCACACCACAAAGCCCGCTGGGCATCACGCTGGACGCTCAGGACGCTCCAGCGCTGGCCCGGTTCTACCGAGACCTGCTCGGCTGGGAGCTGGTCGAGGACACTGCGCCGTGGTGCACGCTGCAGGCCGCCGGCTCGCCGCTCACCCTTGCCGTCAAGGAGGAGCCGCTCCACCAACGCCCTGCCTGGCCCGCCGAGCCCGGCGCCCAGCAGATGCAGGCCCACCTCGAGGTGCCGGTGGACGACCTCCCCGGCGCCGTGCAGGATGCGCTCGCCCTCGGAGCGGAGCTGCCGGACCACCAGCCCCAGGACCACGTCCGGGTGCTGCTCGACCCGGCGGGGCACCCGTTCTGCCTGTACACCGAGCGACCGTCCTGAGCGTGGTGCGCGGACCTGTCGTCGGCCCCGGCTCCTAGAGTGGCGTCCGTGACGCCGCCAGACCTGCCCGAGCGGGCCGCCGACACCACGGCCGACCAGCCGTGGCCGGTGCGGCTGCTGAGCATGAGGATCGCCGAGTACGTCGAGAAGATGTCGGTGCTCTGGGTCGAGGGCCAGGTCGTGCAGCTCAACCGCCGTCCCGGGGCCCGCACCGCCTACCTGACCCTGCGCGACCCCGACGTCGACATGTCGCTGTCGGTCGCGATCCAGGTCAACGCGCTCGACGCGATGGCCGCCCCGCTCACCCAGGGGGCCCGGGTCGTCCTGCAGGCCAAGCCCGTCTTCTGGACCCAGCGCGGCTCACTCATGCTCGACGCGCGCCAGATCCGGCCGGTGGGCGTCGGCGAGCTGCTCGCCCGCATCGAGCACCTCAAGCGCACACTCGCCTCCGAGGGCCTGTTCGCCGCCGAGCGCAAGAAGCCCCTGCCGTTCCTGCCCCGCACCGTCGGGCTGGTCTGCGGCCGCGCGAGCGCCGCCGAGAAGGACGTGGTCGAGAACGCCCGCCGGCGCTGGCCGACGGTGCGCTTCGCCATCCGCGAGGTCGCGGTGCAGGGCCCGACCGCGGTCACCGAGGTCACCGCGGCCCTCCAGGAACTCGACGCCGACCCGGCCGTCGAGGTCATCGTCATCGCCCGGGGCGGCGGCTCCGTCGAGGACCTGCTGCCGTTCAGCAACGAGACCCTGCTGCGCGCCGTCGCCGCGGCACGCACCCCCGTGGTCAGCGCCATCGGCCATGACGTCGACACCCCGCTGCTCGACCACGTCGCCGACTGGCGGGCCTCCACCCCCACCGACGCCGCCAAGTTGGTGGTGCCCGACGCCGCCGACGAGCGCCGCGGCATCCAGCAGTCGCGCCTGCGGGCCCGGCGGGCCCTCGCCGGGCGCATCGACGGCGAACGCCGGCACCTGACCGCGGTCCGCTCGCGGCCGGTCATGGCCGACCCCACGGCGATCATCAGGGCCCGGCGCGAGGAGCTCGATGCCCTGCGGCACCGGGCCCGCCACCGGGTGACCGCGGCGGTGCACCGCGCCGCTGACCAGGTCGAGCACCTGCGCGCCCAGGTGCGCACCCTCTCGCCCCTGTCGACGCTGGAGCGCGGGTATGCCGTGGTGCAGCACGCGGACGGACGGATCGTCATGGACCAGGCCGACCTCGACGTCGACGAGCTGCTGCGCATCCGGGTGGCCCGTGGGGACTTCGGGGCCCGCGTCGTGGGGCTGCCCTAGGGTGGTCGCCATGCCCAAGGACACCCAGGCACCCCCCACCCCGGCGGAGGAGTTCCCCGACATCGCCGAGCTGCCCTACGAGGCCGCCCGCGACGAGCTCGTCGCCATCGTGGCCCAGCTCGAGGGCGGGCAGGCAGGACTGGAGGAGAGCATGCGCCTGTGGCGACGGGGTGAGGCCCTCGCGGCGCACTGCAGCACCTGGCTCGACGAGGCCGAGGCGACGCTCGGCGGCTCGGACGGCGGGGAGTAGCTACTCGGCGGGCTGCACCGGCTGGAGCGTCTCGGCGAAGGCCTTGAGCTCGTCGAAGGTGCCGGTCCCGGTGATCAAGGTGGTCAGGCCGTCGGGCGTCTCCTCGGTGGAGAGCAGGCTGCGCTGCACCTTGGGGCTGCGCTCGAAGGTCGTCCACGTCTGGCCGGCCGCCTGCACCTCGCCGGTGCGCTTGGCACGGTTGGTCTGCGCCTCGATCCACCCCTGCGTGGCGTTTTGGGTCTGCTCGAGGGCCACGTAGTTGCCGGTCGGCGACTGGTAGCCCGCGTGCCAGGTCTGCAGACCGTCGGTGCTGCGGACGTACCGGACGCTGGTGGCCTTCCACCCCTCCGGAAGGCCCTGCGGCTGCGAGATCGCCCAGCCGCTCTCGCGGGCCACCTCGACGGCGGCGGCCGCCACGTTGACCGGTGGCTGCGAGACGGTGTTGACCCGGGGCACGATCGCGATGAGCGCCGCCACCAGTGCCGCCACGACCAACAGGGAACGGGCCATGTTGGCGACGGTGCCGGCGGCGTAGGAACTGCGGGGCGACGACGTGCTCACCTTCCTATGGTCCCTGACGGGCACCACGCCGCGCGAACCGCCCCACCCCGATAGAGTCGACCGCATCACCCGCTGACGCGTGAAGGAAATGCCGCATGCCCGAAGACACCCTGCCCAGTGCCCTCCGCGTGGGTGGCGAGGCCCCGGACCGCAACCTCGCCCTGGAGCTGGTCCGCGTCACCGAGGCTGCGGCCATGGCCGGTGGCCGGTGGGTGGGCCGCGGCGACAAGAACGGCGCCGACGGCGCGGCCGTGGAGGCCATGCGGGCGCTCATCTCGACGGTGTCGATGAAGGGCACCGTCGTGATCGGCGAGGGCGAGAAGGACGACGCCCCGATGCTCTACAACGGCGAGGAGGTCGGCGACGGCAACGGCCCGGAGTGCGACGTCGCGGTCGACCCGATCGACGGCACCACGCTCACGGCGAAGGGACAGTCCAACGCCGTCTCGGTGCTCGCCGTCTCCGAGCGCGGCTCGATGTACGACCCCAGTGCGGTCTTCTACATGGACAAGCTGGTGACCGGACCCGAGGCGGCCGACGTCGTCGACATCCGCCTGCCCGTGAAGGAGAACATCCGGCGCATCGCCAAGGCCAAGCGCGAGAGCCCCGAGGACGTCACGGTCGTCATGCTCGACCGGCCCCGCCACGAGGGCATCGCCAAGGAGGTCCGCGACGCCGGCGCCCGGCTGCGGTTCATCTCCGACGGCGACGTGGCGGGCGCGATCATGGCCGCCCGCGACGACACCGGCATCGACCTGCTCCTCGGCATCGGCGGCACCCCGGAGGGCATCATCGCCGCCTGCGCCATCAAGTGCCTCGGCGGCGTGATCCAGGGCCGCCTGTGGCCCCAGGACGACGACGAGCGGCAGCGGGCCGTCGACGCCGGCCACGACCTCGACGCCGTGCTGGCCACCGACGACCTCGTCACCAGCGAGAACTGCTTCTTCGTCGCCACCGGCATCACCGACGGCGAGCTCCTCAAGGGCGTCCGCTACCGCGCCGGCAGCATCACCACCCACTCGCTGGTGATGCGCTCGAAGTCGGGCACGATCCGCGTCATCGAGAGCCACCACCAGCTCGAGAAGCTGCGGGCCTACAGCGCGATCGACTTCGAGCGCGGCGCCACGGCCCGGCAGTCGTGAGCGAGCGCTGCTGTGAGCGGGTTCTGCGATGAGTGAGCGCGTCCTCGTCATCGGCGAGGCCCTGATCGACCGGGTCAGCGACGCTGACGGAGACGTGGTCGAGCACCCGGGCGGCAGCCCCGCCAACGTCGCCGTCGGCCTGGCCCGGCTCGACCACCACGTCGACTTCGCGACGCGGCTCGGAGGCGACGAGCGCGGCACCCGCATCGCGAACCACCTGACGCGGCACGGTGTCTCGCTGCTGCGCACCACTACCGGGAAGCACCCCACCTCCGTGGCCGAGGCCCGGCTCGACGCCGCTGGCGCCGCGGAGTACACCTTCGACCTGCACTGGGACCTGCCCCACGTCGACATCCCGGCCAAGGTGGGCCACGTCCACACGGGCTCCATCGCCGCGATCCTCGAGCCGGGCGCCCGGTCCGTGCTGGCCGCCCTGGGGGCAGCCCGCGAGCACGCCACGGTGTCCTACGACCCCAACATCCGGCCCGACATCATGGGTGACCTCGACCTGGTCCGCGAGCGCGTCGAGGAGCTCATCGCCCTCGCCGACGTCGTCAAGGCGAGCGAGGACGACCTGCTCCTGCTCTACCCGGGCTCGCCCGTCTCGGAGGTGCTCCGCCGCTGGGGCACCCTCGGACCGACCCTCGTCGTCGTCACGCGTGGCCCGCACGGGGTCGTCTTCGGCCTGAGCACCACCGGTGAGGTCGCCTCCGCCCCGACGCGCGCCGAGACGGTGGTCGACACCGTGGGCGCCGGCGACTCGTTCATGGCAGGGCTGCTCTCGGGTCTCGCCTCGGCGGGCCTGACCGGCGCCGAGGGCCGCAAGCGCCTGGCCCAGGCGACGCTGGCCGAGGTGCGCCCCGCGGTCGACCGTGCCCTGGCCTGCGCGGCGGCCACCGTCGCGCGAGCCGGCGCCTACGCGCCGAGCCTCGACGAGCTCTGAGCGGTATGCCGCGTGGAGCCGGGCGCAGGCCCGCTCCACGCCGGCCGTAGAGTGACCCCGAGTGTGTCGCGCCCCCGAGGAGTCCTGCCCATGGCCGAGTTCGCCTATGAAGACCTGCTGCCGATCGGTCCCGACCAGACCGACTACCGCCTCCTCACGACCGAGGGTGTGCGCACGGTGGAGGGTCCCGGCGGCCGCACGTTCCTCGAGGTCTCGCCGGAGGCGCTGCGCACCCTGACGGCCGAGGCCATGCACGACATCGCGCACTACCTGCGCCCGGCCCACCTCGCGCAGCTGCGCCGGATCATCGACGACCCCGAGGCCTCGAACAACGACAAGTTCGTCGCCCTCGACCTGCTGAAGAACGCCAACATCGCCGCCGGCGGCGTGCTGCCGATGTGCCAGGACACCGGCACCGCCATCGTCATGGGCAAGCGCGGCCAGCACGTGCTGACCGCGGGCACCGACGAGGCGGCCGTCGCGCAGGGCGTGTACGACGCCTACACCAAGCTCAACCTGCGCTACTCCCAGATGGCCCCGGTGACGACCTGGGAGGAGAAGAACACCGGCTCCAACCTCCCGGCCCAGATCGAGCTCTACGCCGACACCGCCCCCGGCCACGAGAACACCTACAAGTTCCTCTTCATGGCCAAGGGAGGCGGCAGCGCCAACAAGTCGTTCCTCTACCAGGAGACCAAGGCGGTCCTGAACCCCGAGCGGATGATCGCCTTCCTCGACGAGAAGCTGCGCTCCCTCGGCACCGCCGCCTGCCCGCCCTACCACCTCGCCATCGTCATCGGCGGCACCAGCGCCGAGTTCGCCCTCAAGACAGCCAAGTACGCCTCGGCGAAGTACCTCGACGAGCTGCCCACCACCGGCTCCGCCGAGACCGGCCGCGGGTTCCGTGACACCGAGCTCGAGGAGCGGGTGCTCGAGCTGACCCGCAACTTCGGCATCGGGGCACAGTTCGGCGGCAAGTACTTCTGCCACGACGTCCGCGTCGTGCGGCTCCCGCGGCACGGCGCCTCGCTCCCGGTGGCCATCGCCGTCTCCTGCTCCGCCGACCGCCAGGTGCTGGGCAAGATCACCCCCGACGGCGTCTTCCTCGAGCAGCTCGAGCGCGACCCCGCACGGTTCCTGCCCGAGACCACCGAGGCGCACCTCGAGGCCCTCGACAGCGAGGCCGTCTCCGACGACGTGGTGCGCATCGACCTGAACCGGCCGATGGACCAGATCCGGGCCGAGCTCTCGAAGTACCCCGTCAAGACGCGGCTGTCGCTGACCGGCCCCCTCGTGGTCGCGCGCGACATCGCGCACGCCAAGATCAAGGAGCGCCTCGACGCCGGCGAGGAGATGCCGCAGTACCTCAAGGACCACGCGGTCTACTACGCCGGGCCGGCCAAGACCCCCGAGGGCTACGCCAGCGGCTCCTTCGGCCCGACCACCGCCGGCCGCATGGACAGCTACGTCGACCAGTTCCAGGCCGCCGGAGGCTCGATGGTCATGCTGGCCAAGGGCAACCGCTCGAGGCAGGTCACCGACGCGTGCCGGGCGCACGGCGGGTTCTACCTCGGCTCGATCGGCGGCCCGGCCGCCCGGCTCGCCCAGGACTGCATCAAGTCCGTCGAGGTCATCGAGTACCCCGAACTCGGCATGGAAGCCGTCTGGAAGATCGAGGTGGAGGACTTCCCCGCCTTCATCGTCGTCGACGACAAGGGCAACGACTTCTTCGCCGAGACCGCCAAGCCCATGGCGATGAGCATCAGCAGGCGCCCGGGCCTGCTCTGAGGGAGGACGACATGGACACGACAGCTTTCGACGATCTGCTCGAGGCCAACCGCAAGTTCGCCAGGACGTTCGCGCTGAGCGGCTTCGACGGCATCGCCCATGCCGGCGTCGCCATCGTCACCTGCATGGACTCGCGGATCGACCCGCTCGGCATGGTGGGGCTCAAGCCGGGTGACGCGAAGATCTTCCGCAACCCCGGCGGCCGCGTCACCCCGCAGGCGCTGGAGGCGCTCGTGCTCGGGGCGCACCTGCTCGGCGTCAGGCGCATCCTGGTGGTCCCCCACACCCGGTGTGCCATGGCGACCCACACCGAGGACCAGCTGCACGCCGCGGTGGGCGAGTCTGCGGGACAGGACGCGTCGTGGCAGCCCTTCGGCGTGGTGGACGACCAGCGCGAGGCGCTCCGGCAGGACCTGGCGAAGGTGCGCTCCCACCCGCTGGTGCCCGACTCGGTCGCCGTCGGCGGGTTCCTCTACGACGTCGACACCGGCCTGCTCGAGCCTGTCGGCTGACCACCCGCGACATCCGGTCGCCCGGTCCTAGGCTGGCGCCCATGGGCCAGAACGACCGCAGGTTCCCCGACGGCTTCCTGTGGGGCGCCGCCACCGCCAGCTACCAGATCGAGGGCGCCGTGGCCGAGGACGGCCGCCTGCCCTCCATCTGGGACACCTTCTCCCACACGCCGGGACGGGTGCTGAACGGCGACACCGGCGACGTGGCCTGCGACCACTACCACCGGGTCGACGAGGACGTCCCCCTCATGGCCGACCTCGGGCTGCAGGCCTACCGCTTCTCCATCGCCTGGCCGCGCGTGCTTCCCATGGGCACCGGCGCGGTCAACCGGGCCGGACTCGACTTCTACTCCCGCCTGGTCGACCGCCTGCTCGAACGGGGCATCCGTCCGTTCGCCACGCTCTACCACTGGGACCTGCCCCAGGCGCTCGACGACCGGGGCGGCTGGCTCAACCGCGACAGCGCCGCCTGGTTCGCCGACTACGCCGGCACCGTGGTGGCGCACCTCGGCGACCGCGTCAAGAACTGGACGACGCTCAACGAGCCCTGGTGCTCCTCCGTGCTGAGCTACAGCATCGGGGAGCACGCCCCCGGCCACCATGACGTCGCCGAGTCGCTCGTCGCCGCCCACCACCTGCTGCTCGCCCACGGAGTCGCCGTCCGGGTGATCCGGGAGGGCTGCAAGGGCGCCGAGGTCTCGATCACGCTGAACCTCACCGACATCCGCACGCCGGACGCCAGCCCGGAGAACCTGGCCGCCGCACGCCGGGCCGACAACGCCCACAACGCGATGTTCCTCGAACCGGTGCTGGAGGGCCGCTACCCGGCCGACTTCCTCGACGACACCGCGTTCGTCACCTACCACGGCCACATCCACGAAGGCGACCTCGAGGTCATCAGCGCCCCGCTCGACAACCTCGGGGTCAACTACTACACGACCACCCGCGTGCGGGCCCGGCTGGACGATCCGGTCCCCTCGCCGCTGCCCGGCTGCGACACCGTTGAGGTCCTGCCGGCCCAGCCCCCGGTCACCGACATGGGCTGGGAGGTCGACCCCACGGGCCTGCGGAACCTGCTCGTGAGAATCGCCGAGCAGCACCGGAACATCCCCGTCCTCATCACCGAGAACGGCTCCGCGTGGCCCGACGTGGTGTCCGACGACGGCGCCGTCCACGACGGCGACCGCACGGCATACCTGCACGCGCACCTCGACGCCGTGGCCGAGGCGGTCGCCGCGGGCGCCGACGTCCGCGGCTACTTCGCCTGGTCACTGATGGACAACTTCGAGTGGGCGTTCGGCTACAGCAAGCGGTTCGGCCTCGTGCACGTCGACTACGCGTCGCAGAAACGCACCATCAAGGACTCCGGTCGGGCCTACTCTGAGGTGATCTCCACCACCCACCGATGAGGGAGAGCCATGGACGACGTGCAGCACTGGCTCGCGCTTGCTGCGGACGTCCTCGGCGAGCCCGAGCCGCACACCGCTGAGCTGCTGCTGGCCGAGGGCCTGCGCACGTGGGGTCGCGCCTACCTGACCGTGCGCACCGTCACCAAGCCGGTGGTGCACCCGGACGAGGTGGCGCTCTACCCGCCGGCCCCGTGGGAGCGCACCGACACGTGGGAGCATGCCGTCGAGTCCACGGCCCTGCAGCACCCCCTCTACGCCTACAACGCCAGCACCCAGACCTCACGCCCGGCCACCATGACCGGCGTCGTTGCCCGGGGCTGGGAGCTCACCGACCTGGTCGCCGCCCTGATGGAGCAGCTCGGTTTCACCGAGCACCAGATGACGATCCCGCTGGCCCCGAACCCTCACGGCGCACGGGACACCTACGCCCTCGTCAGCGAGGACGCCTACCTCGACGAGGACGTGGAGCGGGCGGCGTCGGTCCAGTCGCTCATCGCCGGGCTGGACGCGCACGTCCAGCTGCTCCGGGCGGCCCGTGCCGCGGGCACGGCAGCCCCCGACCCGACCGCGGTGCCGCTCACCCCGCGCGAGCGCATCGTGCTCGACCTCATCGCACGCGGCCACACCGTGGACGGCATCGCGACCCGGCTGGCGATCTCACCTCGCACGGTCCACAAGCACCAGGAGCACCTCTACCGCAAGCTGGGCGCCGTGGACCGCCTCTCAGCCGTCCTCAGCGCCCAGCGACGAGGCCTGATCAGGTCCCCCGACCGCTGACCAGACCCTGTTCCCCTGCCTCCGTAGACAAGGCTCGCCGGTCCCGGCACGGCCCGCCATACGCAGCAGTGCGTACGATGGTCCGTCCTACTCGAGCGAGAGGCGGTTGCGCACGACCTCCACGAGGCGCTCCGCGACGGCCTCCGCGCGCTCGGTGTCCGCGGCCTCGACCATCACGCGCACCACCGGCTCGGTGCCGGACTTGCGCAGCAGCACCCGACCGGTGCCGGCCAGCGCGGCCTCCTCGGCCTTGACCGCCATCTGCAGCTCCTCGTCGCACTCGACGCGGGACTTGTCGACGCCCTTGACGTTGACCAGCACCTGCGGCAGCCGGGTCATCACGCTGGCCAGGTCGGCCAGCGTGCGCCCGGTCTGAGCGACCCGAGCCGCCAGCATCAGGCCGGTGAGGACACCGTCACCGGTGGTGCCGTGGTCGAGGAAGATCACGTGCCCGGACTGCTCGCCGCCCAGGGAGAGCGAGGAGCGGCGCATCTCCTCGAGCACGTAGCGGTCGCCCACCGCGGTCTGCACGACGGCGACACCTTCGCGCTCCATGGCCTGCAGGAGGCCCAGGTTGCTCATCACGGTGGTGGCGAGGGTGTCCTTGGCGAGGCAGCCGCGGTCCTTCAGGTCCAGCGCGAGGATCGCCATGATCTGGTCGCCGTCGACCTCGGTGCCGCTGGCGTCGACCGCGAGGCACCGGTCGGCGTCGCCGTCGTGGGCGATGCCGAGGTCGGCGCCCCGGGCGAGGACGGCCTCCTTGAGGTGCTCGAGGTGGGTCGAGCCGTAACCGTCGTTGATGTTCAGGCCGTCAGGTTCGGTGCCGATCTCGTAGACCGTGGCACCGGCGAGGCGGAACACCTCCGGCGAGACCTGGCTCGCGGCGCCATGGGCGCCGTCGATGACGACGGTGAGGCCGTCGAGGCGGTTGGGCAGCACGGTCAGCAGGTGGCTGATGTAGCGGGTGTGGCCGTCGCGCATCTGGTGGATGCGACCCACGTGGGCCCCGGTCGGCCGCACCCACTCCTGGTCGAGGCGCGCAGCGATCTCGTCCTCCACCTCGTCGGGCAGCTTGTGCCCGCCCTCGGCGAAGAACTTGATGCCGTTGTCGGGCATCGCGTTGTGGGAGGCCGACAGCATGACGCCGAAGTCGGCGTGGGTGTCGGCGGTCAGGTAGGCGACGGCCGGCGTCGGCAGCACGCCGGCGTCGTAGACGTCGACACCGGCGGAGGCCAGGCCCGCCACCACGGCGGCGGACAGGAACTCACCGGACGCACGCGGGTCCCGCCCCACGACGGCCTTGGGGCGGCGGCCCTGGGCGAGCGAGGCGTCGCCGAGGACGTGGGCTGCCGCAACCGAGAGGCTGAGGGCGAGCTCGGGGGTGATGTCGACGTTCGCGAGGCCGCGGACGCCGTCGGTCCCGAAGAGTCGTGCCATGTCAGATGTGCCTTTCGAGTTCACGCGAGGGCAGGCCGGCCGTCTGGTGGGGCGACGGGGCCGAACCTACCCCGAACAACACCGATGGCGGCACCCGAGAACCCGGGTGCCGCCATGGGCAGCGCGCAGATCCTCCGGGATCAGCGCTTGGAGTACTGCGGGGCCTTGCGGGCCTTCTTGAGACCAGCCTTCTTGCGCTCCGGGACGCGGGCGTCACGGGTCAGGAAGCCGGCCTTCTTCAGCGTCGGACGGTTCAGCTCCTCGTCCACGCCGTTCAGCGAGCGCGCCACGCCGAGGCGGACGGCACCGGCCTGGCCGGAGGGGCCACCGCCGTGCACGCGCACGAGCACGTCGTAGGCGCCGTCGAGCTCGAGCACCTTGAGGGGCTCGTTGACCAGCTGCTGGTGGACCTTGTTCGGGAAGTAGTCCTCGAGCGAGCGCCCGTTGATCTTCCACTCGCCGGTGCCGGGGACGATGCGCACGCGGGCGATGGCCTGCTTGCGGCGACCGGTGGCGGCACCGGGCGCCGAGGCGCTCGGGCGGCGGGCCGGCTCGCCCGAGACGGAGGTCTCGGACTCGGAGGTGTACTCGGTCAGCTCGACCTCGTCGCCCTCGAGGGCGTCAGTGTTCACGGAGTCAGTCACTGGGGATCCTTACTGGGAGACCTGGGAGATCTCGAACGGGACGGGCTTCTGGGCAGAGTGCGGGTGCTCGGCACCGGAGTAGACCTTGAGCTTGGTCAGCTGCTGACGGCCCAGGGTGGTCTTCGGGAGCATGCCGCGGACGGCCTTCTCGACTGCCTTGGCGGGGTTCCTGGCGAGCAGCTCCTGGTAGGACTGCGCCTTCAGGCCGCCCGGGAAGCCCGAGTGGCGGTACGCCTTCTTCTGCTCGAGCTTGGCGCCGGTGAGGGCCACCTTGTCGGCGTTGATGATGATGACGAAGTCGCCACCGTCAACGTGCGGGGCGAAGGTGGGCTTGTGCTTGCCGCGCAGCAGGATGGCGGTCTGGCTCGCGAGGCGGCCCAGCACGACGTCCGTCGCGTCGATCACGTGCCAGGTGCGAGTGACCTCGCCCGGCTTCGGGGTGTAGGTGCGCAAGTGTCTGACCTTACGTTTCGGTGGTTCGTTCACTGGTTCACAACGATGTGTATGCCGCGTGCTCCCGAGGGGGCGGTGCCGCCCTGGAGGGCGCGCGACACAACAGTGATCAAGTTTACGGGTGGCCGACCCCAGACCCAAATCACCTACCCCGGGCCTTGAAACGGCCTCTGACCTGCGGTTTCTCACGAACACACTCCGTTTGCACAACTATTGTGCAAACAGAATGTGCATAGGTATTGTGCACACGTGAGCACGACACCTCCCCTCGACGGCCCCGGCGGCTACACCGGGATGCGCCTGGACACCACCGCACTCAAGGTGCTGGCCCACCCGCTCCGGTCCCGGCTGCTGAGCACCCTGCGCCGCGGTGGACCGGCAACCGCCACCGCCCTGGCCGCGGCCCTGGGCACCAACTCCGGGGCGACCTCCTACCACCTGCGCAAGCTGGAGTCGGTCGGCCTGGTCACCGACACCGGCGAGGGAGAGGGCAAGCGGCGGCTCTGGCGGGCCTCGACCGACAGCCACCAGTTCGAGCCCAGCGACTTCGCCGGTGACGAGAACGCCGAGACCGCCCTCAACTGGCTGGTCCGTGACTACACGCGGCACTTCGCCGAGCAGTTCGAGCGCTGGCTCGACGTCGAGGCGGCGTGGCCGGCGGAGTGGCGCGACGCGGCCGGCATGAGCGACAGCTACGTCATCGCCACCCCGGAGCAGGTCGAGGAGCTCAAGGCAGAGGTCGACGAGCTCATCGCCCGCTACCGCCGCGTGGGGCAGGGCAACCCGAGGGCCCGGCGGCTGGCCGTCTACAGCGTCCTCTACCCCCTCGACCTCGACAGCGCGCCCCAGCCGAAGGAGCAGTCATGAGCCCGAGCCACGCTCCCCTGTCGGCACCCGCCGCACGCCGGGTCTTCCTCCTGCTCAACGCGACGCGCTGGTTCCCCGTCGGCCTCGTCATCGGCGTGCTGACGCTGGTGGCACTGCAGCGCGGCATGAGCATCGCCCAGGTGGGCGTCATCCTGTCCGCGCAGGGGTTCGTGGTCCTGGCCCTCGAGCTCCCGACCGGCGGCTTCGCCGACGCGCTGGGGCGCCGGCCGGTGATGCTGGCCTCCGCCGTGGTCAGCCTGGTGTCGGTGGGGTTGTTCCTCGCGGCCGACAGCTTCTGGGTGTTCGTCCTCGCCTGGGCCCTGCAGGGCGTCTTCCGCGCCCTGGACTCCGGTCCACTGGAAGCCTGGTACGTCGACACCGCCCACGCCGACGACCCCACCCTGCCCGTGGAGCGGGCGCTCTCCGCGGCCGGGATGGTGATCGGGCTCGCCATCGCCGTCGGCGCCCTGATCTCCGGCGGGCTCATCGTGTGGCACCCCATCACGTCGATCACGGCCATCGAGCTGCCGGTCTACGTCGCGCTGGGGCTCGGCGTGGTGCACCTGCTGGCCATCGCGCTGTTCATGCGCGAGCCCCGCACCCACGTCGACGCCACCGGCTTCCGCCGCGCCATCAGCTCGGCGAGGCAGGCCCCGCGCACCATTGCCAGCGGCATACGGCTGCTGGGCACCTCGCGAGTCCTGCTCGCCCTCGTGCTGGTCGAGGTCTTCTGGGCCATCGGGATGATCGCCTTCGAGACGTTCAACCCGATCCGCCTCTCCGAGCTCGTCGGCGGCGAGGACCGCGCCGGCGCCCTCATGGGGCCCGTCTCCTCGGCAGCCTGGGGCCTCTTCGCGGCAGGCTCCGCGGCGGCCGGGCTGGTGAGCCGGCGGCTCGGCGTGGGCTGGACCGCCCTCGCCGCCAGGGTCCTGCAGGGGGTCTTCATCGTCGTCATGGGCCTGGTGGGTGGGCCTGCCGGACTCATCACGGCGTTCCTCATCACCTACACCCTCCACGGCTTCGCGGGGCCGGTGCACAACACGCTGCTGCACCGGGAGGCCGCGCCGACGAACCGCACCACGGTGCTGTCGATGAACTCCATGGTCGCCGGCGGGGCCTACAGCCTCGGGCTGCTGGTCCTCGGGCCGCTGGCCGAGCACACGTCGACGGCCCTCGCCATCGTCGTGTGCGGTGCGTTCAGCATCATCGGCGCGGCGCTCTACCTCCCCGCCATCCGGCACGAGCGGGCGAGCCTGGCCGCCGCCGAGCCCGAGGCGGTCGTGACCTAGTCCCGACCGGCTCCACCGACCGCCCCCGGTGGCGGCGACGGACGTCCTCCCCGTCGCCGCCACCGGGGGCACACTGTCACCCATGAGCTACCCACCGCCGATCTACTCCGGGGACGCCGGCGAGGCCAGCGCCTGGCTGCGGCCGGCGTGGGAGGCGCCCGACCTGCAGAGCCGCAGCACGGAGGTGCACTACCTCGCCACCGGCGCGACGACCGGCGGGCTCTTCGGCCTGTACCGCTACGAGATGTCCGCGGCTCGCAGCGGCCCGGACCCGCACTTCCACAGGACGATGGCCGAGTCGTTCTACATCCTGCGCGGGACGCTCCACCTCCACGACGGCACGGGCTGGCGCGACCTCGAGGTGGGCGACTTCGCGCACGTGCCGCCCGGCGGCATCCACGGGTTCCGCAACGAGTCGGGCGAGCCGGTCTCCATGCTCCTGCACTTCGCGCCCGGCGCGCCGCGCGAGTCCTACTTCGAGGCGGTGGCCGAGGTGGCCCGCGGCGAGCGCACCCTCAGCCCCGAGGAGTGGACCGAGCTCTACCGCCGACACGACCAGTACATGGTGTGACGCCGGTGCGCGCCTTCCTCCTCGGAGTCGTCTCGGGCGTCGTCGCGGTCGTGCTCGGTCTCGCCGCCCTCGTCCTCGTCGCCGGTGACCCCGGCACCGCCGCCCCGCCACCCCCGCCCGGCGTCTCGGCCACGCCGCTGCCCTCGCCGCCCGGTGACCTGCGCCGAGGCGAGACGTGGCTGCAGGCCGTCGCGCTCGACAGCTCGGTCGCCATCACTCCCGACGGCGCCTTCCGCGACGTGCGCGCCACCGGCCGCGACGTGCGCATGACCTCCGGGGGCCTGCGCGCCGGGACACTGCGCATCGAGGCCACCCTGCCGTTCGACGCCGCCGCTCGGCAGATCGGTTCGGGGGTGCAGCTGTATGCCGCCGGCGGAGGGAGGGCGGGCATCCGACGGAACGCGACGCTGCTGGGCCGCGATGTGCAGGTCCAAGCGACCGGCACCGTGCGCGCCGTCGGTGGCCGGCTCGTCATCGAGCCGGAGACGGTCGACCTCGGCGGCCCCGACCTGCTCGACACCGCGCTGTCGGCAGTCGCGCGCCGGCTCGTCACGATCCACCACACCGTCCAGGGCCTGCCCGCCGGGATGCGGCTCACCCACGTCACGGTGACACAGGCCGGCTTCCGGGCCACCCTCGACGGCACCGACGTCGTACTCACAGGCTGACGCCCGCCTGCACCGCTCCCCCGACGCCGAGATGGGGCCCCGTCACCACGCGCTGCGGCGTGTCGCGTGACGGAGCCCCATCTCGGCGGGGTCCAGCGGGTCGAGCTCAGCGCTGGACGAACACCGCCACGGTGCGCGCGGGGACGCTGGCCGACCCGGTCGAGGCGTCCCAGGTCGCCGTCTTCACCACCGCGTCGGAGCCCTGCGCCTGCACCGGCGACAGCGCCAGGGCTGCACCGGCCAGGCCCGGGACGTTCTGGGTCACGGCGTCCGGCGAGGCGTTGAACACCACCACGAGGCCCTTCAGGGCGGGGTCGACGTCGGCGCCCAGGGTGTCGTCGATGCGCATCGCGATGACGCCCTCGTGCGCGTCCGCCGTACCGCTGGCCGGGAACGACACCTTGGCGTTGATCGACTCCGCAGTGCCGAGCCGGAACAGCGGGGTGGAGAACCTCAGCCGCAGCAGGTCCTGGGCCTGCGCGGTGGCCGCCTTGACGTCGGAGGCGGCCGGCTTCAGCGCGGGGTCGGCGAGCAAAGGCGTCATGAACGACCACTTGCCCTGGTTGTCGCCGGCCGGCGGCAGGCCGTGGCCGAAGCCGTTGTCCTTGCCGGTCCAGTCGAGGGTGTTGAACCAGTCGCCGCTGTCGTAGCTGTTGCGGTCCAGCGACTTCGAGCGCAGCAGGTCGGCGCCCGCGTGCCAGAACGACGGCGTCTGCGACAGCGCCGTGGTCGCCAGCGACAGGGAGTTCATCCGCACCCGGTCGGCCATCGTCGTGCCCTGCGGCAGCTTGAACGCCAGGCTGTCGAACAGCGTCTCGTTGTCGTGGGCGTCGACATAGGTGACGACCTCGTCGGGCTGGTCGGCGTACCCCGCGGGCGCGTCGCCGTACTTCAGCTGGTCGCCGCGCCGGACCTCGCCGAACTCGTTGCTGCGGAAGGCGAACGAGCGCAGGTTGCCGGCCAGGCCGAGCTGCACGAGGTCGGTGTCGTGCTTCAGTGAGGCCGCCGGCGAGGGGTTGGCGGAGGCGTCGCCGTTGGGGTCGGTCGCCTCGCCACTGCCGAAGCCCTGCTTACGGGGGTTCTCGTCGAACGGCCCGCCCCCGCGCACGGCGTCGCGCAGCCGGTCGGAGAAGGAGCCGATGCCCGTGCCACCCAGCTGGCCCTGGGTCGCCTGGGTGAAGCGGGAGTTGTTCGCCACCTCGCCGAAGTTCCAGCCCTCGCCGTAGAGGTAGACCGCCTTCCCGTCGACGCCGTCCTTCGCCGGCGTCAGCGCATCGAGGGCGGCGCGCACGGCGAGCATGTTCTCGCGCGAGTGGTGGCCCATCAGGTCGAACCGGAAGCCGTCGACCTTGTAGTCCCGGGCCCACAGCACGACCGAGTCGACCATCAGCTTCTGCGCCATCTGGTGCTCGGTCGCGATGTTCTGGCAGCAGGTCGAGGTCTCCACGGCGCCGGTCGCGTTCAGACGGTGGTAGTAACCGGGGACGACCTTGTCCAGCACCGACTTCGCGTCCTGGCCGGAGGCTGCGGTGTGGTTGAACACCTGGTCGAGAACGACTCGCAGGCCGTCGCGGTGCAGCCCGCCGACCATGGTGCGGAACTCGGCCACCCGCGCGCCACCGTCGGCCTTGGCGGCTGTCGACGCGTAGGAGCCCTCGGGTGCGTTGAAGTGCCACGGGTCGTAGCCCCAGTTGAACGCGTCCTTGCCGCGCACCGCGTTGACACAGGCCTGCTGCCGGTCGCTGTCGGGCGCGTACGACTCCAGGTCGCACTCGGGCGTCGCCTGCTGGGCCGGGTCCTCCTCGATCGAGGCGATGTCGAAGGTCGGGAGCAGGTGCACGGTGTTCAGGCCGGCGTCGGCGAGCGCCTTGAGGTGCTTGGTGCCGTCGCCGTCCTCTGCGAACGCCAGGTAGGACCCGCGGTTCTCGGCACTCACGGTCTTGTCACCGACAGAGAAGTCGCGGACGTGCAGCTCGTAGATCGTGGAGTCCACGTCCTGCGCCAGCTTCGGCGACGGCGTCGTGCGCCACAGCGCGGGCTGGAAGGCCCGGTCGCGCAGGTCCACTGCCACCGAGCGCGTCGAGTTCAGCGTCAGCGCAACGGAGTACGGGTCGGTGACGAGGTTGGTCTCGACCTTCCCGGTGCTCGGCCCGAACACCGTGACCTCGTAGAGGTACCGCGCGTTCCGTTCGCCCGCCTGGGCCGTCCACGAGCCGTCACCGGCACGCTCCATCCGCGTGCGGGTGGCCTCCGCGACCGGCGCGTCCGCCGCCGCACCCGCCGGCCAGGTCAGCAGCGACACCTGCTGAGCCGTGGGGGCCCAGAGCCGGTATGCCGGCGCGCCGCCACCGAAGGTGGCGCCGTAGACCCGCGTGCTGGCCTTGCCGGCATACAGGCTGTCGAGGACGTAGGCGGTCTGCACGCCGGTGGCGTCGAGCAGCGCGCCGTTGTTGTCGTGCATCGCGACGGCGACCTGCCCACGCAGGATGTCATCGGCCTGGCGAGCGACCCTGTCCGACAGGCGAAGGGCGAGGTAGCCCTTCAGCTCGGGGCGCGAAGTGGTGACCTCGGCGGGCAGCCCGGCCGGGTCGTAGGAGAGGTCGGCCACGGAGCCGCCGGTCACCGCCTCGGCGTCCACGGCGAGAGCGCCGTCGGCCGACCAGTGCAGGCGCCAGTCGAGCAGCGCGGGGTTGGCCCCGGCGGGCGCGCCGTTCGCCGGCCACGCCAGCAGGCCCGGCTCGACCCAGAAGGCCTTGGCCTTCTTCAGGTCCGGGGCCGCACCCGGCTTCGACACCTTGGTGCTGATCTGGTGGGTGGCGAGCTCGTAGGACAGCGTGACGACCACGCCGTCGGAGGGCACCGACAGCGAGACGTTCGAGCCGCCGGCTGCGCCGCCGTCGCCGTAGTTCTCGTTCCAGCTCAGACCGTGCGCGATCTTGAACTCGTAGGAGCCGGCAGGGACCTGGTCGCTGGACCAGGTGTAGGTGCCGTCGCCGTCCGGGTCCTGCATCCAGGGGCGCATGCAGTCCGGGCTCCAGTCACCGGGGCAGCCGAGCTCGCTCTGGAAGGAGCCGGGCGCCGTGATGATCGGGCCCTGGGCGTCGGAGGTCACCCAGTGCGTCGCGTGGTCGTAGTAGAACGTGACCGGTCCCGCGGGCGCGGTGTACTCGATGTTGCCGCTGCCCGGCTGCGCACCGACGCCGTAGTTCTCGTCCCAGCTCTTGTTGACGGCAGCCTTGTACGCGTACGGCCCGGCCGGGAGCGTGTGGGTGCCCTTCCAGATCTGGTCCTTGGCGTCCAGCGTCAGCTGCGCCGCGGCACAGTCCGGCTGCCAGTCGCCCGCACACCCCATCTCGGAGTTGTGGTCGCCGGGCACGCTGACGGCCGCCGGCTGGACCACCGGGCCGACGCCACCGCCGTCACCGCCGCTGCCACCCGTGGCCGGGTCGCCGACGATGCCGTAGGAGGAGGTGGCCGAGACGTTGCCGCTGCTGTCCTTCACCAGGGCGCGGTACTCGAGCAGCGTGCCCTTGGCGAAGCCCGACACGTCGTGGAAGACGCGGTAGGGCGCGCTGTCGTCGGTGCCGACCGTCTTCCACTCCGAGGTGCCGACGGGGCGGTGGAGGAACGTGGTCTGCGCGAACGTGTTCTCGGTGATGGCGGCGCCGATCTCCGCGCGACCGCCCACGACCTCACCCGGCTGGGGCGAGGTGAGGTGTGCCGTCGGTGCCCCGTCGCGCTTGGCGAACCGGGCGGTGGCCTTGAACACCTGCACCGACAGGCTGGGCACGCTCACCGTGACGCGGCCGTCCTTGCCGGACTTCACGTCCTCGCTCGCGCCGTGGACCGGCTCGAAGGGCCGCTGGGCGCTGAAGGTCGCGAACGTCGCGGACTTCTCGGTCGTCGCGTTGTTGGCGACGACGAGGTACTCGGTGCCGGTCGCACGGTCGATGCGGGAGAAGGCGTAGATGCCGGCGTCGTCGCTGGCGTAGCGGTGCACCTGCGCACCGTCGGTCAGCGCGGGGTGGGCTGCACGCACCTTGGCCAGCTCCGAGATCTGCTGGTACAGAGGGCTGTTCGTGTCGTACCGGTCACGCGAACCGGACGACCCGCCGAGCACCGGCTCCGCGGCATACTGCTCCGTCTTCGTCGCGAACATGTCCTGGCGGGCGTCCTTGTCGCCGCCGGTGCCCATGAAGCCCTGCTCGTCGCCGTAGTAGACGACCGGCTGCCCGCGGGTGAGGAACATGAGGCTGTTGGCGAGCTGGGTGCGCTTCATCAGCTCGTCGCCGCTCGCCGACTTGCCGAGCATCATGGCGACCCGGCCCATGTCGTGGTTGCCGAGGAAGGTCGGGGTCTCGTAGACGTTGGAGTCGGCGTCGGTGTACCAGTCGTCGGTGGCGAAGAAGTCGCGCAGCTTGGTGGTGGCCGAGCCCTTGGCGAAGTCGACGGCGCTGGACTGGAAGCCGAAGTCCAGCGTGGCGGGCAGCTTCCCCGTCGTCGTGTACTGGCTCATGAACTCGGCGCGCGAGTCGTACACCTCGCCGAACATGAAGAAGTCGTCGTTGCCGACGGCCTTGGCGTGACCCATGACGTCGGGGCTGAACTTCTTCCAGAAGTCCATGTCGACGTGCTTGACCGTGTCGATGCGGAAGCCGTCGATGCCGAGGTCGACCCACGCCTTGTAGATGTCGCCCATCCCCTCGACGACCTCGGGCCGCTCGGTGAACAGGTCGTCGAGGCCGACGAAGTCGCCGTACTCGCTGGACTCGCCGGCGAAGGTCGAGTCACCGCGGTTGTGGTACATCGTCGGGTCGTTGAGCCAGGAGGGGGTCTTGGCGGTGCGGTCGGCCGTGTTGGGGAACACCGGCTTGTAGGGCGCGAACGTCTCGGCCTCGAGCGGCGGGAAGGTGTCGGTGCCGGCGTAGTCGCGGTCGTCGAAGGCCTTGCCGCTGGCGTCCTGGTAGGCGCGAGCCTCCTTGGAGACGTAGGAGTACTTGCCGCCCTCGTAGGCGATGACGTCGGCGGTGTGGTTGGTGATGATGTCGAAGAAGACCTTCATGCCCTTGGCGTGCGCCGCGTCGATGAGGGCCTTCATGTCCTCGTTGCTGCCGAGGTGGGGGTCGATCTGGGTGAAGTCGGTGATCCAGTAGCCGTGGTAGCCGGCGCTGGCGTTCGCCCCCTCCCCCTGCACGGGCCGGTTCTTGAACGACGGCGTCAGCCAGATCGCCGTGGTGCCGAGGCCCTTGATGTAGTCGAGCTTCTGCGTCACTCCCTTGAGGTCGCCGCCGTGGTAGAAGCCCTTGTCGGTCGGGTCGAAGCCGGTCTCGAGCCGACCACCGACGAGGCCGCCGTTGTCGTTGCCGGTGTCGCCGTTGGCGAACCGGTCGGCCATGAGGAAGTAGAACCGCTCCTTGGTCAGCGGGGCCCGCAGCGAGTCACCCGCGAGCGCCTCGTCAGCCTTGGTCGCCGCCCCCGACAGCTCGACCGGGGCGATGCCGATCCGGTGGGTCTCGTCGTCGTAGGAGAGCTCGAGCTTCGCCGGCCCCTCGAGGACGAGGGGGAGGTTGGCGCCGCCCTTCGCCCCGTCCTTGCCGTAGTTCTCGTCCCAGGAGCCGTTGATGGCCACCTTGAGCTCGTACGTGCCGGCGGGGACGTCGAAGACCTTCCGGTATGCCGTGGAGCCGGCGTCGCGGACGAGCTGGGTCGCCTCGCAGCCGGGCTGCCAGTCGCCGGGGCAGCCGAGCTCGTCCTGCAGGGAGCCGACGATGGTGGCGGTGCGCTCGGCCGCCTGGGCCGGGCCGGCCGTGAGCGGGACCGTGAGCCCCGAGGCGATGACGGCCAGGCCTGCGGCGAGCGCGACGAGGGCGGGGCGGCGGAGGGCCACGGACAGCTCCCTTGCTGTGTACGGGCGCAGACTGGGGCTGCGAGGACGGCAGCCCGCACAGGCTGCCGGGTCACCCTAGGCCCGTGGAACCCCCGTCAGGCATCTTCCGCCCGCAATTTCTGCAAGATTTTGCAGTCTCTTGACCATCGGCTCCTCAGCGCGCCCGCTCGACGCGCCCCTCGTCCCAGACCGGCTCGTCGGACTCGTAGACCCGCCCGTCCGCGCCGAAGACGAGGAAGCGGTCGAAGCCGCGGGCGAACCACCGGTCGTGGGTCACGGCGAGCACCGTGCCCTCGAAGGCGGCCAGGCCGTCCTCCAACGCCTCCGCGGAGTGCAGGTCGAGGTTGTCGGTGGGCTCGTCCAGCAGCAGGCAGGTCGCCCCGCTCAGCTCCAGCAGCAGGATCTGGAAGCGCGCCTGCTGTCCACCGGAGAGCGAGTCGAACGTCTGCTCGGCCGACTTGGCCAGGCCGTAGCGGTCGAGGGCCCGGGCCGCCTCGTCGCGGGGCTTGCCCGCCCGGTGCTCGTCGCCGCGGTGCAGGACCTCCAGGAGCGTGCGGCCCATCAGCGCCGGGTGCTCATGCGTCTGCGCGAACCAGCCCGGCCGCACCCGCGAGCCCAGCCGCAGCCGGCCCGTGTGCGCGACCGGTGCCGGCTTCACGTCGCCGACCGGCTGGTGCTCCGGCTCGGGGTCGGTGCCGCCCGCGGCGACGAGCCGGAGGAAGTGCGACTTCCCCGACCCGTTGCTGCCCAGCACCGCGACCCGTTCGCCGTACCAGACCTCGAGGTCGAACGGCCGCATCAGGCCGGTCAGCTCGAGGCCTTCGGCGATCACGGCGCGCTTGGCGGTGCGACCGCCGGTGAGACGCATGCGCACGTTCTGCTTGAGCGGCAGCGCCTCGGGCGGCCCAGCCTCCTCGAAGCGGCGCAGCCGGGTCCGCGCGGCCTGCAGCCGAGCGGCCATGTCGGAGTTGTAGGCCGCCTTCTGCTTGTACATGACCACGAGGGCCTTGAGCTTGGCGTGCTCCTCGTCCCAGCGGCGGCGCATCTCGTCGAGCTTCTCGAACCGGTCGGCCCGCGCCTGGTGATAGGTCGAGAACCGGCCCGGGTGCACCCACAGCGTCGACCCGGCAGCCCCGGGCTCCAGGGTCGCGATGCGGGTGGCCACCCGGTCGAGCAGCTCGCGGTCGTGGCTGATGAACAGCACCGTCTTCGGCGACTCGACCAGCCGCTCCTCGAGCCAGCGCTTGGCCGGCACGTCGAGGTAGTTGTCCGGCTCGTCGAGCAGCAGCACCTCCTCCGGGCCGCGCAGCAGCGCCTCGAGCACCAGTCGCTTCTGCTCCCCGCCCGAGAGGGTGGTGACCTTGCGCCACTGGGCCTTCTCGAACGGCATACCGAGCGCGGCCACGGTGCACACGTCCCACAACGTCTCGTAGTCGTAGCCGCCGGCGTCGGCCCAGTCGACCAGCGCCTGCGCGTAGTCGAGCTGGTCCTGCTCGCTGTCGCGCTCCATCATCAGCAGCTCGGTGCGGTCGACCGCCTCGGCCGCACGGCGCACCGGCTCCGGCGCCACCGAGACCAGCAGGTCGCGCACGGTCGAGTCGTCGCGCACCTTGCCGACGAACTGGCGCATCACTCCGAGACCGCCCGAGCGCGTGACGGCCCCCTCGTGGGCGGCGACGTCCCCGGCCACGATGCGGCCCAGCGTGGTCTTGCCGGTGCCGTTGGGGCCGATCAGGGCGACCTTGGCGCCCTCGCCGACACGGAGGCTGACCTCGTTCAGCAGCGGCCTGCCGTCGGGCAGGGTGAAGCTGACTGCGTTGATGTCGACGTGGCCCACGAGGCTCAAGTGTGGCGCACGCGAGCGCGGCCGTTCACCGGGTTTTCGGTATGCCGCGTGGCCGGCGTCCGCGGCTCCGCGGCTCGTCGGAGAACCGGGACCCGGCCTGCCCCCACCGCTCCCCCGCCACGACGCGCCACCGGCGCGGCCGCTGGCTAGGCTCGCGCTCGTGCCGTTGCTGGCCGCTGCCGCCCTCCTGACCGCCGGCCTGCCGCCCTCCACCGCGCAGGCCCTGCCCGCACCCGAGGCGCAGGGCACGCCCGAGGGGTCGAGCGCGCCGTCGAACCGCGCGATGTGGGTGTGGGACGTCTCGACTCCCGCCCAGACCGTGCAGCTGGCGCAGGACACCGGGGTCGGGCAGCTCTTCGTCGCGGTGCCGCCACGCCTGCCGAGCTCGCCGCTGCTGCCCCAGGTCCGCGAGATCGCGCAGCGTGCCACGGCCGCCGGCATCCGGGTCGACGCCCTCGGCGGCGACCCCGGCTGGGTCGACTCCCCGAGGTGGGTGGTGGAGTACTGGCTGAGGCCGGCGCTGGGCACCGGTCTCTTCGCCGGGGTGCACGTCGACGTCGAGCCCTGGACGACGAGCGCGTGGCAGAACGACCGCCCGGGGGTGGTCAGACGCTACCTCGGCACGCTGGAGACGATCGTCGCGGCGGCCGCCCCGGCCCCGGTCGAGGCCGACGTGCCGTTCTGGTTCCACGAGGTGCCCGCGTCAGGCTCGACCCTCGACCGCGCGGTCCTGTCCCGCGTCGCGGGGGTCTCGGTGATGGCGTACCGCGACACCGCCGCCGGGCAGGACGGCACCATCGCGCTCGCCACCCCGGCCGTCACCGTGGCGAGCGAGCTCGGTCGCTACGCGCGGGTGGGCCAGGAGACCAAAGACCTCGGAGACGACCCCGTCGCGCAGAGGCAGACCTTCCACGGCCAGACGCGCGGCGAGCTCGAGGAGCAGGTCGCCCAGGTCGAGGCAGCCCTCTCGGGCCTCGGCGGCTGGGCCGGCATCGCGAACCACGACTCCGTCGGCTACGCCGCGCTCGCCCCGTGAGCGACCACGCGCGACTCGCCTAGTCGGACAGGACGCGCACCGCTCGGGCCTGCTCCGCCCGTGCGGCCAGCTCGTCGTCCTGGGGGTAGACGACCTCCTCGAGGGAGAGCCCGTGGGCAGGCATGACCGCGACGCCGGGGTCGCGCCGGCGGGCGGCCAGCACCTGGGCCGGCCACTCGACCGGACGGCGACCCTCCCCCACCGGGACGACGGCGCCCACGAGCGCGCGCACCATGGAGTGACAGAAGGCGTCGGCCTCGACCGTGCCGGCGACCGTGCCGTCCGGCAGCCGCGCCCACGAGTAGGTCAGCAGGGTGCGCACGGTCGTGGCACCTTCCCGCTTCTTGCAGAAGGCGGCGAAGTCGGCGAAGCCGAGCATGCTGCGGGCTGCGGTGTCCATCGCCTCGACGTCGAGGCGGTGCTTGGTGACGACCGTGTCGCGGCGCCGCAGCGGGTCGAGCGAGGCGGGCTGGTCGCACAGGCGGTAGAGGTAGCGGCGCCGGACGGCCGAGAAGCGGGCGTCGAACCCCGCGGGGGCCTCCCGTGCGCGGCGCACCACGATGTCGGCCGGAAGGATGCCGTTCAGCCGGGTCACTGCCGCGACCTCCGGGCTGCGGTCCGACCGGCCGGGCACCGCGGCCCAGGCGGCCCGGTCGACATCGGCGTGGACCACCTGGCCGCGGGCGTGCACGCCCGCGTCGGTGCGGCCGGCGACGGTCAGCCGTACCGGCTCGGGCGCGCGCAGCAGCGTGGTGACCGCAGCGGTGAGCTCCCCCTCGACCGTGCGCCGTGCGGGCTGGGCGGCCCAGCCGGAGAAGTCGGTGCCGTCGTAGGCGACATCGAGCCGCACCCGCAGCACGTCAGGGCCTTGCGCCCCCCTCACACCTGGCTGCTCCACGCCGCCACCCTACGGCCCCGACCGCTGCAACCTTCGCCCCAGGTTGCGCCCAGCCCTGCACGGGCCGGCCCCTGAGAAGCGCGAAGGCCGCCCGCCCCCGGAGGGGACGAGCGGCCTTCGTCATGCTGGCCTGTCAGACCGAAGTGGTCAGGAGCCGGCCTTGGTGAAGCCAGCGGCCTCAGCGGCCTCGGCGGACTGGAACCAGACCTCGGCAACCGTCTGCTCGAACCACTGGCCGTCAGGCTCGTGGTACTTCATCGAGTTCATGTTGCCCTTGACGGTGTAGGCCTCGTCGGGGGACGAGCCGTCCTCGTTCGCGGCAACCGCGCCCTCGGGGATCTCGACGGCCGCAGCCTCGGTCTGCTCGACCTCGACCTCGACGACCTCCTCGTCCTTGGCCGGCTTCTCCGCCTTCTTCGCGTCCTTGGCGGCGCGCTTGGTGGCGGCCTCGGCCTCCTTGACGGTGGCCTTCTTGGCGAGGGGCTCGCGGACGAGCTCGATCACGGCCATGGGGGCGTTGTCGCCCTTGCGCGCACCGATCTTGGTGATGCGCGTGTAGCCGCCGGGACGCTCGGCCATGTCGGGCGCGATCTCGGTGAAGAGACGGTGCACGACACCCTTGTCACGGACGACGGTCATGACCCGACGACGGGCGTGCAGGTCACCGCGCTTGGCGAAGGTGACCAGACGCTCGGCGAGCGGGCGCAGCCGCTTGGCCTTGGCCTCGGTGGTGGTGATCGAGTCGTTCTCGAACAGCGAGGTGGCCAGGTTGGCCAGGATCAGCCGCTCGTGAGCCGGACCGCCGCCGAGACGGGGACCCTTGGTGGGGGTGGGCATGGTTCAGGTTCTCCTTGGATGGGGACCGACAGGGTCGGTCAGAGCTGCTCGTCCTCGGCGAACGACTGGTCGTCGTCGGCCGTCTCGTCGTAGTCGTCGCCGTAGGAGTCAGCGATCGCGCTCGGGTCGAACCCGGGCGGGCTGTCCTTGAGCGCCAGGCCCATGCCGACCAGCTTCGCCTTGACCTCGTCGATCGACTTCGCACCGAAGTTGCGGATGTCGAGCAGGTCGGCCTCGCTGCGGCTGACGAGCTCACCCACGGTGTGGATGCCCTCGCGCTTGAGGCAGTTGTACGAGCGGACGGTCAGGTCGAGGTCCTCGATCGGCAGCGCCAGGTCGGCGGCCAGGGCCGCGTCGGTCGGCGACGGGCCCATGTCGATGCCCTCGGCCTCGACGTTGAGCTCGCGGGCCAGGCCGAACAGCTCGACCAGGGTCTTGCCGGCGGAGGCCATCGCGTCGCGCGGGGCCATCGAGTTCTTCGTCTCGACGTCGACGATCAGCTTGTCGAAGTCGGTGCGCTGCTCGACACGGGTCGCCTCGACCTTGTAGGTCACGGCCAGGACCGGGCTGTAGATGGAGTCGACCGGGATGCGGCCGATCTCCTGGTCGCCGGACTTGTTCTGCGCGGCGGAGACGTAGCCGCGACCGCGCTCGACGGTCAGCTCCATCTCGACCTTGCCCTTGCCGTTCAGCGTGGCGATGTGCAGGTCGGGGTTGTGCACCTCGACACCCGCGGGCGGGGCGATGTCGGCGGCGGTGACGACGCCGGGGCCCTGCTTGCGCAGGTACATCACGACCGGCTCGTCGTGCTCGGAGGAGACGACCAGGCCCTTGATGTTGAGGATGATCTCGGTGACGTCCTCCTTGACCCCGGGGATCGTGGAGAACTCGTGCAGCACGCCGTCGACGCGGATGCTGGTCACCGACGCACCCGGGATGCTCGAGAGCAGGGTGCGGCGCAGGGAGTTGCCGAGCGTGTAGCCGAAGCCGGGCTCGAGGGGCTCGATGACGAAGCGGCTGCGGTTGTCCGCAACGACCTCTTCGCTGAGTGAGGGACGCTGTGCAATCAGCACGGTGATTCTTCCTTCCCACAGGCGACCGCTATTTGACGCCTTGTGAAAGTGCCGGTCCGACCGGCTGCCTGGCTGCCTCTGTCCGCAGACCAGACCAGTGGCGCTCGTATGCCGCGTGCGCGCGGGGCGCACGCGGCATACGCGCGGGGTGGGTCAGCTCTTGGAGTAGAGCTCGACGATGAGCTGCTCGGTGAGGATCGTGTCGATCTGCTCACGGACGGGCAGCTGGTGGATGAGGATCTGCAGCGAGCCGGGGACGACCTGCATCCAGGCCGGGACGGGACGCTCACCGTAGGTCTGGCGGGCCAGCTCGAACGGGAAGGTCTCGACCGACTGCTTGCGGACGGTGATGATGTCGTACTGCTCGACGCGGTAGGACGGGACGTCCACGCGCACGCCGTTGACCTCGAAGTGGCCGTGGGTCACGAGCTGGCGGGCCGCACGACGGGTGCGGGCCAGACCGGCGCGGTAGACCACGTTGTCCAGGCGGGACTCGAGGATCTGGAGCAGGTTGTCACCGGTCTTGCCCGAGCGGCGCGAGGCCTCCTCGTAGTAACCGCGGAACTGCTTCTCCATGACGCCGTAGGTGAAGCGGGCCTTCTGCTTCTCCTGCAGCTGGGTGAGGTACTCCTTCTCCTGCATCCGGCGACGGCCGTGCTGGCCGGGCGGGAAGGGACGGAGCTCGAAGTTCTTGTCGCCGCCGACGAGGTCGACCTTGAGGCGACGCGACTTCTTGGTGATGGGTCCGGTGTAACGGGCCATGAGTTCTTATCTACCTTTCCCGTTAGTCAGACGCGACGGCGCTTGGGCGGACGGACACCGTTGTGCGGCGAGGGCGTGACGTCGCTGATCGCGCCGACCTCGAGGCCGGTGGCGGTCAGGGAGCGGATGGCGGTCTCACGACCCGAACCCGGGCCCTTGACGAAGACGTCGACCTTGCGCATGCCGTGCTCCATCGCGCGGCGGGCGGCAGCCTCGGCGGCCATCTGCGCGGCGAACGGGGTGGACTTGCGCGAGCCCTTGAAGCCGACCTGGCCGGCAGAGGCCCACGAGATCACGGCGCCGGTGGGGTCCGTGATCGAGATGATGGTGTTGTTGAACGTGCTCTTGATGTGAGCGTGCCCGTGGGCGACGTTCTTCTTCTCCTTGCGGCGCACCTTCTTGGCGCCAGCCGCAGTACGGCTCTTGGGGGGCATTACTTACCAACCTTCTTCTTGCCGGCCACCGTGCGCTTGGGGCCCTTGCGGGTGCGGGCGTTGGTCTTGGTGCGCTGGCCGCGCACCGGGAGACCGCGGCGGTGGCGCAGCCCCTCGTAGGAGCCGATCTCGACCTTGCGGCGGATGTCGGCCTGGATCTCGCGACGGAGGTCACCCTCCATCTTGACGTTCGCGTCGAGGTAGTCGCGGAGCTTCACGAGCTCCTCGTCCCCGAGGTCGCGCACGCGGGTGTTCGGGTCGACGCCCGTGGCCGCGAGGGCTTCCTTGGAGGTGGTGCGACCCACCCCGAAGATGTAGGTGAGAGCGACCTCGACGCGCTTCTCGCGCGGCAGGTCGACACCAACAAGACGTGCCATCTTGTTCAGATTCCTTTGATCACTCGGAGGTCTGGAGCAGTACCAGTCCGGATGTCGTCCCTCACTCTGGTGTGGAGGGATCCGGTCCCCGGCCTCCGAGCCGGGGGTGACGTCCTGGGCCGACTCGACGGTCGGGCCGACAGGGGCCGGGTACTGCGGTCATTCACTTGTGTCGCGCTTCTTCGAAGAGATGCGTCTCGTGCGGGGCTGGGAGCCCGGTGGCTGCTCAGCCCTGGCGCTGCTTGTGGCGCAGGTTCTCGCAGATCACCATGACCCGGCCGTGGCGGCGGATCACCTTGCACTTGTCGCAGATCTTCTTGACGCTCGGCTGAACCTTCATTGCCTCTGCTGTCTATGTCGATCTGGCACCACCGCCCCGGGCGGGGCGGCAGGTCTTGCTCGTCAGCGGTAGCGGAAGACGATGCGGCCGCGGGTCAGGTCATAGGGGCTGAGCTCAACAACCACCCGGTCCTCGGGGAGGATCCGGATGTAGTGCTGACGCATCTTGCCCGAGATGTGAGCGAGAACCTTGTGACCGTTGGTGAGCTCCACGCGGAACATCGCGTTCGGCAGAGCCTCGACGATCGTGCCCTCGATCTCGATGACACCGTCCTTCTTCGCCATATCCTCCACAATCCGTGACTCGGCCCACCCCAGGATGGGACGGGCTCATGTGCACGACACGCGCGCATACGCATGCCGACGCACCAGTCTAGGGGAGACAGCCGCACTACACGAAATCCGGCGGACTGCGCCAGATGCACGATGACCTCGGCGTGGCGACGCAGAAGACTGCCCGAAGGCGCGCGACCACCACGCGTGTGAGGAGTCTGCCATGGGTGCCACCGATCCTGCCGCCCCCGCCGACGTCGCCAGCCTTCGCGAGAGGTTCGACGGCGCCGTGCTGCTGCCCACCGACCCGGGCTACGAGCAGGCCCGGGTGCTGTTCAACGCCATGATCGACCGGCGTCCGGCGGTCATCGCCCAGTGCGCCTCCCCCGACGACGTGGCCCGCTCCATCGGCTTCGCCCGCGGGCACGACCTCGACCTGTCGGTGCGCGGCGGCGGTCACGGCGTGGCGGGAACCGCGCTGGCCGAGGGTGGCCTCGTCGTCGACCTGCGGCGGATGTGCGCGGTCGACGTCGACCCCGAGGGGCGGACGGCCCGGGTCGGCGGGGGCGCCACCATGAGCCAACTGGACCGTGCCTGCCAGCCCTTCGACCTCGCGACGACCGGTGGGCGGGTCTCCACCACGGGTGTGGGCGGGTTCACCCTCGGCGGCGGCACCGGCTGGCTGGACCGCAAGTTCGGCCTGGCCTGCGACAACCTGCTCTCGGCCGAGCTGGTCACTGCGGCCGGCGAGCAGGTGGTGGCCAGCGACGCCGAGAACCCCGACCTCTTCTGGGCGCTGCACGGCGGGGGTGGCAACTTCGGTGTGGCCACGGCCCTGACCTTCCGGCTGCACGAGGTCCCGACGTCGACGCTGGCCCTGCTGATGTGGCGGCCCGAGGAGGCCGAGCAGGTGCTTCGCGCCGTGCGCGACCTCTTCGAGGGCGGCCCCGACGAGATCGGTGGTGGCGCCCTGTGGATGACCGCCCCCGAGGAGGAGTTCGTCCCGGCGGAGCTGGCGGGCCACCTGGTCTGCGCGGCAGTGGTGGTCTTCGTCGGCCCCGAGGAGGGCGCACGGGACGTCATCGCTCCCCTGCTGGCGCTGCGTCCCGGAGCCGAGCTGGTAGCCGAGATGCCGTACGCCGACCTGCAGTCCTCGATCGACGACCCGCCCGGCTACCGCAACTACTGGTCGGCCGAGCACCTGTCGGCCCTGCCCGACGAGGCCGTGGCGGCGTTCTGCCGGGTCTCGGAGCAGCTCATCAGCCCCGCACCGGCACAGTCGGCGCTGTTCGCGGGCGGTGGCGCAGCCGGCCGGGCCACCACGGACTACCCCATCCCCTGGCGCAGGGACCCCTGGACCGTGCACCCCTTCGGCCTGTGGGCCGACCCGGCCGACGACGAGCGGGTCATCGGCTGGACCCGCGAGCTGCGCTCAGCCGTGCGGCCGTGGGCCACCGGCGCCGTCTACCTCAACTTCATCGGCGACGAGGGCGCGGACCGCGTCAGGGCAGGGCTCGGTGAGGCGAACTTCGAGCGTCTGTCCGGCATCAAACAGGCGTGGGACCCCGACAACCTGTTCCGGCGCAACCACAACATCGCTCCCGTGCCCGTCTGAGGGCGGCGGGCCAGAGCGTCAGGACAGGGGGGCGTATGCCGCTCCGGCGGCTTCGAGCCGGCCCTTGCCGCCGTCGAGGGCGGTGAGGACCCACAGGCCATCGTCGGTGACGGCGACCGAGTTCTCCCAGTGCGCCGCACGGGAGCCGTCGGTGGTCACCACGGTCCACTCGTCGCCCAGCACGTGGGTGTCGGCGGTGCCCAGGGTGACCATCGGCTCGATGGCGACGGTGACCCCGGAGCGCACGGTCGGGCCCTTGTCCCGCACCCGGTAGTTCGGGACCTGCGGCTCCTGGTGCATCTCGGTGCCGATGCCGTGCCCGACGTAGTCCTCGACGATCCCGTACTCGCGGGCGTCGCGCTCCCCCGCGGCGGTGATGCTGTCCTCGACAGCCGCGCCGACGGCATACAGCGGCTGGCCCACGGCCAGCGCGGCGATGCCGGCCCACATCGAGTCCTCGGTGGCGTCGATGAGGGCGAGGTCCTCGGGCCGACCGGCCTCACGGCCGCCGACGATCACCGAGATCGCGGCGTCGCCGTGCCAGCCGTCGACGACGGCTCCGCAGTCGATCGAGAGCAGGTCGCCCTCGTGGAGCACCCGGGCGCCCGGGATGCCGTGGACCACCTCGTTGTTGACCGACGTGCAGAGGGTGTGCCGGTAGCCGGGGACGCCCTTGAACGACGGGGTCGCACCGCTGCCCAGGATGTGCTCCTCGGCGAGCTCGTCGAGCTGGAGGGTGGTCATTCCCGGCCGCACGGTCTGCGCCAGCAGCTGGAGGGTCTGTCCGACCACCAGACCGGCGCGCCTCATGAGCGCGATCTGGTCGGGCGTCTTGGTGTCGATGCGGGACCTGCCGAACATCAGGGGCGCCGCGCTCCCTCGAGGGCGTCGTCGATGCGGCGGGTGACCTCGTCGACCTCACCCATCCCGTCGACCTGCACGAGCAGGCCGCGCCCGGCGTAGACGTCCGCCAGGGGCGCGGTCTCACGGCGGTAGATGACCTGCCGCTCGCGGATGACCTCCTCCGTGTCGTCGGCGCGGCCCTCGATCTCGGCGCGCTTGAGCAGGCGCTGGACCACGGCGTCCTCGTCGACGGTCAGCTCGAGCACGGCGTCGAGCGCGTGGCCGTCCTCGGCCAGCATCGCGTCGAGGGCGTCGACCTGGGCCAGCGTGCGGGGGTAGCCGTCGAGCAGGAACCCCTGCGAGGCGTCGTCCTGGTGCAGGCGGTCGCGCACGATGGCGTTGGTGATCTCGTCGGTGACGTAGCCGCCCGAGGCCAGGATGTGCTTGACCTGCATGCCGAGCTCGGTCTCGTTCTTGATGTTGGCCCGGAAGATGTCGCCGGTGGAGATGGCGGGTATGCCGTGGCCGGCGGCGACACGGGTGGCCTGGGTGCCCTTTCCGGCACCGGGGGGACCGAGGATGATCAGACGCATCAGCGGAGGAACCCTTCGTAGTGACGCTGCTGCAGCTGGGACTCGATCTGCTTCACGGTCTCCAGACCAACCCCGACGATGATCAGGATTGACGTGCCACCGAACGGGAAGTTCTGGTTGGCGCCGACGAGCACCAGGGCAATCAGCGGGATCAGCGAGATGAGGGCCAGGTAGATGGCCCCGGGGACCGTGATGCGGGTGATCACGTAGTCCAGGTACTCCGCCGTGGGTCGCCCGGCGCGGATGCCTGGGATGAAGCCGCCGTACTTCTTCATGTTGTCGGCGACCTCGGTGGGGTTGAACGTGATCGACACGTAGAAGAACGTGAAGAACAGGATCAGACCGATGTAGATGACCATGTAGATCGGCTTGTCACCGGTGACCAGGTTCTGGTCGATCCAGGTGACCCACCCGGGCTGGTCGCCCGTCGCGGAGCGGTTGAACTGCGCGATGAGGGTGGGCAGGGCGAGCAGCGAGCTGGCGAAGATGACCGGGATGACGCCGGCCATGTTGACCTTGAGCGGGATGTAGGTGGAGGTGCCGCCGTACATCTGGCGCCCCACCTGCCGCTTGGCGTACTGCACCGGGATGCGGCGCTGGCTCTGCTCGACGAACACGACGAGCGCGATGATGAGGAAGCCGAGCAGGATGACGCCGAGGAAGATGTCCCAGCGTCCGTCGCGCTGCTGGATGGCCCACAGCGAGCCGGGGAAGGTCGCGGCGATCGAGGTGAAGATCAGCAGCGACATGCCGTTGCCGATGCCCTTGTCGGTGACGAGCTCGCCCAGCCACATCACCAGGCCGGTGCCGGCGGTCATGGTGAGCACCATGATGACCAGCGTCGGGATGGAGTCGTCGGGCAGGATGCTCGTGCAGGTCGGGCCGAACAGGCTCTGGGGGTTCTGCGCGAAGGTGATCAGCGTCGAGGACTGCAGGACCGCCAGGCCGATGGTCAGGTAGCGGGTGTACTGCGTCATCTTCGCCTGGCCCTGCTGGCCCTCCTTCTTGAGGGCCTCGAACCGCGGGATCACCACGGTGAGCAGCTGCACGATGATGCTCGCGGTGATGTACGGCATGATCCCGAGCGCGAAGATCGACAGCTGCAGGAGCGCGCCGCCGCTGAAGAGGTTGGCCAGGCCCAGCACGCCGGTGGTGGTCGGCGCCTCCTTGATGCACTGCTGGACGGCGGTGTAGCTGACGCCGGGGACGGGCACCAGGCTGCCGAGCCGGAAGACCGTGAGGATCGCGAGGGTGAACAGCAGCTTCTTGCGCAGGTCCGGCGTCTTGAACGCTCGGGTGAAGGCGGTGAGCACTGGTCCTCCTGGGTGGTGCGGGGCTCCCCCGCGGGTGTGGCTGGTGTGGCTGGGCGATCTCTGTGGTGCGGTCGGGGCTGCGCGCGCTTCGGCTGCGCAGCCCACGGAACGATACCCCGCCCCCGTCGCCGGGGACTCTACCGCTCCTGCGAAGAGCCCCGGGAGCCGGGCACGAGGCCCGGCGCCCGGGGCGTCAGGTGTTGCTGGGGTGCTGCTGGTCGCTCAGGCCGAGGTGACCGAGCCGCCGGCGGCCTCGATCTTGTCCTTGGCCGTGGCCGAGAACTTGTCAGCGGTGACGTTCACCTTGACGGTGATCTCGCCGGTGCCGAGCACCTTGACCGGCTGGCCTGCACGCACGGCACCCTTGGCCGCGAGGTCGGCGGCGGTCACGTCGCCACCCTCGGGGTACAGGGCCGAGATGCGGTCGAGGTTCACGACCTGGTACTGCACCTTGAACGGGTTCTTGAACCCGCGCAGCTTGGGCAGGCGCATGTGGAGCGGCATGGCGCCACCCTCGAAGCGCTCCGGAACCTGGTAGCGGGCCTTGGTGCCCTTGGTGCCACGACCGGCGGTCTTGCCCTTGGAGCCCTCACCGCGACCCACACGGGTCTTCGCGGTCTTGGCGCCCGGGGCGGGACGCAGGTGGTGCACCTTCAGGGCCGCACCCTCCGCCTTCGCGGCGGTGTCGGCTGCCTTCTTGGTAGCCATGGTCAGTCAACCTCCTCGACGGTGACGAGGTGCGTCACCGTGCGGACCATCCCGCGGATCTCGGGGCGGTCCTCCTTGACGACGACGTCGCCGATGCGCTTCAGACCGAGGCTGCGCAGGGTGTCGCGCTGGTTCTGCTTGCCACCGATCTCGGAACGGGTCTGGGTCACCTTCAGACGAGCCATCACGCACCAGCCTTCGCGGCGGCAGCAGCCTCGCGGCCGGCAGCCTGGGCGCGCAGCATCGCGGCCGGCGCGACCTCGTCCAGCGGCAGGCCGCGGCGAGCGGCGACGGCCTCGGGACGCTCGAGGCCACGAAGGGCCTCGACGGTCGCGTGGACGATGTTGATGGCGTTGCTGGAGCCGAGCGACTTGCTGAGCACGTCGTGGATGCCGGCGCACTCGAGCACGGCGCGCACCGGACCACCGGCGATGACACCGGTACCGGGAGCGGCCGGGCGCAGCATGACCACGCCGGCGGCGGCCTCACCCTGCACGGGGTGCGGGATGGTGCCCTGGATGCGCGGGACCTTGAAGAACTGCTTCTTGGCCTCCTCTACACCCTTGGCGATGGCCGCGGGCACCTCCTTCGCCTTGCCGTAGCCGACACCCACGGTGCCGTCGCCGTCGCCGACCACCACGAGGGCGGTGAAGCTGAAGCGGCGGCCACCCTTGACGACCTTGGCAACGCGGTTGATGGTCACCACGCGCTCGACGTAGGCGTTCTTCTCGGCCTGGTCGCGGCCGCCGTCACGACGGCTGTCGCGACGGTCGCGGCGGTCACCGCGCTCGCCACGGGCGTTGTCGCCAGCGGCTCCAGTGCCTCGACGCTGGGGTCCGGGCATCAGATGTTCCTCATCTCGACGATTGCGTTCTGGTTCTGGCTCACAGCGACAGCCCACCCTCGCGGGCGCCGTCGGCGATGGCGGCGATGCGGCCGTGGTACTTGTTGCCGCCACGGTCGAAGACGACGGCCTCGACGCCGGCGCTCTTGGCGCGCTCCGCGAGGAGCTCACCGACGCGACGCGCCTTGGCGGTCTTGTCACCCTCGAACGCGCGCAGGTCCGCCTCCATGGTGGAGGCCGAGGCCACGGTCTTGCCGACCGTGTCGTCGACGATCTGCACGAAGACGTGGCGCGAGGAGCGCGACACGACCAGGCGCGGACGCAGCGCGGTGCCGGACACCTTCTTGCGGACGCGCAGGTGGCGACGTCCGCGCGCAGCGGACTTGCCCTTGGCTCGCTTGACGATCATTGCCATGGCTTACTTACCAGCCTTTCCGACCTTGCGGCGGATGTGCTCGCCCGCGTACCGCACGCCCTTGCCCTTGTACGGGTCGGGCTTGCGGAGCTTGCGGATGTTTGCGGCAACCTCGCCAACCAGCTGCTTGTCGATGCCCTGGACCGAGAAACGGGTCGGGGTCTCGACAGCAAAGGAGATGCCCTCGGGGGCCTCCACGGTGATGGGGTGCGAGTAGCCGAGGGCGAACTCGAGGTTCCCGCCCTTGTTGGCCACGCGGTAACCCGTGCCGTGGATCTCCATCTTCTTCTCGTAGCCCTCGGTGACACCGAGGACCATGTTGTTGATGAGCGAGCGGGTCAGGCCGTGCAGAGCACGGGACTGGCGCTCGTCGTTCGGGCGCTTGACCTCGAGGGTGTCATCCGCCTTCTCGACCGTGATCGGCTCGGCCACGACGTGCGTGAGCTCGCCCTTGGGGCCCTTCACCGTGACGGCCTGGCCGTCGATGGCGATGTCGACACCGCTCGGGACGGCGACAGGAAGTCGTCCAATACGCGACATGTCGAATACCCCTTACCAGACGTAGGCGAGGACTTCCCCGCCCACACCCTTGGAAGCCGCCTGACGGTCCGTGAGGAGGCCAGACGACGTGGAAATGATGGCCACACCGAGGCCGCCGAGGACCTTGGGCAGGTTCGTGGACTTGGCGTACACACGCAGACCGGGCTTGGACACCCGGCGCACGCCCGCGATGGAGCGCTCGCGGTTCGGGCCGTACTTCAGCTCGATGGTCAGCGTCTTGCCGACCTCGGCGTCCTCGACCTTCCAGCCGGCGATGTAACCCTCGGCCTGCAGGATCTCGGCGATGTGGGACTTCAGCTTGGAAAACGGCATGGAGACTGCGTCGTGGTGCGCCGAGTTGGCGTTCCGGACGCGGGTCAGCATGTCCGCAATCGGGTCAGTCATGGTCATGGGCTTCTCCGCCCTCTCTCACCGCGGTTTCACTGCTGATGCGCAGCGACCTGCGATGTAGATGGATCAAACGGTGGGGGTTTACCAGGAGCTCTTGGTGATGCCGGGCAGCTCGCCGCGGTGCGCCATCTCGCGAAGGCAGACACGGCACAGGCCGAACTTGCGGTACACCGAGTGCGGCCGGCCGCAGCGCTGGCAGCGCGTGTAGGCGCGGACCTTGAACTTCGGCGTCTTGTTGGCCTTGTTGATCAGTGCGGTCTTGGCCATGTCAGTTCTCCTTGAAGGGGAAGCCGAGCGCCTTGAGCAGGGCGCGGCCCTCGTCGTCGTTGCTGGCACTGGTCACCACGGTGATGTCCATGCCACGCACGCGGTCGATCCGGTCCTGGTCGATCTCGTGGAACATCGACTGCTCGTTGAGACCGAAGGTGTAGTTGCCCCGACCGTCGAACTGCTTCGGCGACAGGCCGCGGAAGTCGCGGATGCGCGGCAGCGCGATGGAGACGAGGCGGTCGAGGAACTCCCACATCCGGTCGCCACGCAGCGTGGTGTGCGCGCCGATCGGCATGCCCTCGCGCAGCTTGAACTGCGCGATGGACTTGCGGGCCTTGGTCACGACCGGCTTCTGTCCGGTGATGGCGGTCAGGTCGCGGACCGCGCCCTCGATGAGCTTGGCGTCACGGGCGGCGTCGCCGACACCCATGTTGACGACGACCTTGACGACGCCGGGCACCTGCATGACGTTCTCGTAGCCGAACTGCTCACGCAGCTGGCCCTTGATCTCGTCCGCGTAGCGCTGCTTCAGGCGCGGCTTCGCCGCTGCGGAAATCTCAGTCTGAGTGGTCATAGCTTCTCTCACAGGTCCTTGCCCGAGCGCACGCCGACGCGGGTGCGGGAGGCCTTCTGGCGGCCGTCGCGCTCGACGGTCTCGACGCGGGTCTTGATCCGGGTCGGCTTCTTGTCCTCCGGGTCGACCACGGCCACGTTGCTCACGTGGATCGGGGCCTCCTGGACCACGAGGCCACCGGTGCGCGAGCCACGCGCGGTCTGGCCGGCCTTGGTGTGCCGGGTCACGCGGTTGACGCCCTCGACCAGCACGCGCTGGGTGTCGGGGTACACGGCGATGACCTTGCCCTGCTTGGACTTGTCCTTGCCCGAGAGGACCTGGACGAGGTCGCCCTTCTTGATCTTCATCTTCTCAGCCATGCTCAGAGCACCTCCGGCGCCAGCGAGATGATCTTCATGAACTTCTTCTCACGCAGCTCGCGGCCGACCGGGCCGAAGATGCGCGTGCCACGAGGGTCGCCGTCACCCTTGAGGATGACCGCGGCGTTCTCGTCGAACTTGATGTAGGAACCGTCCTGGCGGCGACGCTCCTTGGCGGTCCGCACGATGACGGCCTTGACGACGTCGCCCTTCTTGACGTTGCCGCCCGGGATGGCGTCCTTGACGGTGGCGACGATGACGTCACCGATGCCGGCGTAACGACGACCGGAGCCGCCGAGAACACGGATGCAAAGGATCTCCTTGGCACCGGTGTTGTCGGCGACGCGCAGTCGCGACTCCTGCTGGATCACTGTCTAACTCCTGTCGTCGAGCTGGTTCTCACCGGGTGCTCCCCCGGCTGAGCCTGGCCGAACTGTGGGTGGTCTGTTTCGGTCGCGCGCGGCATACCAGTGCGATCCGGTATGCCGCGTGCGGCCTGGTCGTGCTCGCTTACTTGGCCTTCTCGAGGATCTCCACCACGCGCCAGCGCTTGGTGGCCGAGAGCGGGCGGGTCTCCATGATCAGGACGCGGTCGCCGATGCCGGCTGCGTTCTGCTCGTCGTGGGCCTTGACCTTGCTGCTGCGCCGCATGACCTTGCCGTAGAGCGCGTGCTTGACGCGGTCCTCGACCTCGACCACGACGGTCTTGTCCATCTTGTCGCTGACGACGTAGCCCTGGCGGGTCTTGCGGTAGTTGCGGTCCGCAGCTGCCTTCACGGCCTCATCCTTCGTGTTCTCGCTCATGCCTGCTCCTCGCGGCCGATGTTGAGCTCGCGCTCACGCATCTCGGTGTAGATCCGCGCGATGTCCTTGCGGACGGCGCGCAGACGGCCGTGGTTGTCCAGCTGGCCGGTGGCCGACTGGAAACGGAGGTTGAACAGCTCCTCCTTGGCCTTGCGGAGCTCGTCGACCAGACGGTCGTCGTCGAAACCACGCAGGTTCTGCGACGTCAGGTCCTTGGAACCGACTGCCATCAGAAGTCACCACCCTCACGCCGGACGAAGCGGCACTTCATCGGCAGCTTGTGCATCGCCAGGCGCAGGGCCTCGCGAGCGATCTCCTCGGAAACACCGGAGATCTCGAACATGACGCGGCCCGGCTTGACGTTGGCGATCCACCACTCCGGCGAGCCCTTACCGGAACCCATGCGGGTCTCAGCCGGCTTCTTGGTGAGCGGGCGGTCCGGGTAGATGTTGATCCAGACCTTTCCGCCACGCTTCATGTAACGGGTCATCGCGATACGAGCGGACTCGATCTGACGGTTGGTGACGTAGGCGGGCTCGAGGGCCTGGATGCCGTAGTCGCCGAACGCGATCTTCGTGCCACCCTTCGCAGCGCCCGAGCGACCCGGGTGGTGCTGCTTGCGGTGCTTGACTCGACGAGGAATCAACATGTCAGGACTCTCCCTCAGTGCTCGCCGGGGCCTGAGCCTCGGCAGCCTCGGTCACCGGCGCCTCGGCCGCGGGGGCCTCGGCAGCGGGACGCTCGCGACGGGCGCGTGCCGGACGGTCGGCGCCGTCACGACGCGGGCCACGCGACGGGCGCGGGGCAGCGGCCTGCTGCTGCGCCAGCTCGCGGGCGGTGACGTCGCCCTTGTAGATCCACACCTTCACGCCGATGCGGCCGAAGGTGGTGCGGGCCTCGTAGAAGCCGTAGTCGATGTTCGCACGGAGGGTGTGCAGCGGCACGCGACCCTCGCGGTAGAACTCGGTGCGCGACATCTCAGCACCGCCGAGGCGGCCGGAGACCTGGACACGGATGCCCTTGGCGCCGGCGCGGGTGGCGGACTGCATGCCCTTGCGCATCGCGCGACGGAACGACACGCGAGCCGAGAGCTGCTCGGCGATGCCCTGGGCGACCAGCTGGGCGTCGACCTCGGGGTTCTTCACCTCGAGGATGTTCAGCTGCACCTGCTTGCCCGTGAGCTTCTCCAGCTCACCGCGGATGCGGTCGGCCTCGGCGCCGCGGCGGCCGATGACGATGCCCGGACGCGCGGTGTGGATGTCGACGCGGACGCGGTCGCGGGTGCGCTCGATCTCCACGCGGGAGATGCCGGCGCGCTCCATGCCCTCGGACATGAGCTTGCGGATCGCCACGTCTTCCTTGACGTAGTCGCGGTAGCGCTGGCCCTCCTTGGTGGAGTCAGCGAACCAGCGGCTCTTGTGCTCGGTGGTGATGCCCAGACGGAAGCCGTGCGGGTTGACCTTCTGGCCCATTAGCGGTTGCCTCCCTTGGACTTCTGGTTCGGGGCGACGACCACGGTGATGTGGCTCGTGCGCTTGTTGATGCGGGCGGCCCGGCCCTGGGCGCGAGGACGGAACCGCTTCATCGTCGGGCCCTCGTCCACGAAGGCCTCGCTGATGACGAGGTTGCGCTCGTCGAACGCCTCGGAGGCCGCGTCGGCCTTGACCCGTGCGTTGGCAATGGCGCTCTGCAGCACCTTCCGGACCGGGTCGGACGCGGCCTGCGGCGCGAACTGCAGCACCGCGACGGCCTCGACGGCCTGCTTGCCGCGGATCAGGTCCACGATGCGGCGGGCCTTCATCGGCGTGACGCGCACGTGGCGCGCGACAGCCTTGGCTTCCATCACGTTGTCCTTGTTCTCGGTGGAGGCGGCCATCAGCGGCGACGCCCCTTCTTGTCGTCCTTCACGTGACCCTTGAACGTGCGGGTCGGTGCGAACTCGCCGAGCTTGTGGCCGACCATCGACTCGGTCACGAAGACCGGGACGTGCTTGCGGCCGTCGTGCACGGCAAGGGTGTGACCCAGCATGTCCGGCGAGATCACCGAACGACGCGACCAGGTCTTGATGACGTTCTTGCTGCCCGCTTCGTTCTGAGCGTCCACCTTCTTCTGAAGGTGGTCGTCGATGAAGGGGCCCTTCTTCAAGCTACGAGGCATGTTTCTTCAGGCTCCTACTCAGCGCTTCTTGCCAGTACGACGGCGGCGAACGATCAGCTTGTCGCTCGGCTTGCCGGGGCGGCGGGTCCGGCCCTCAGGCTGGCCCCAGGGGCTGACCGGGTGGCGACCACCGGAGGTCTTGCCCTCACCACCACCGTGCGGGTGGTCGACCGGGTTCATGGCGACACCACGGACGGTCGGGCGCTTGCCCTTCCAGCGCATGCGGCCGGCCTTGCCCCAGTTGATGTTGGACTGCTCGGCGTTGCCCACCTCGCCGACCGTGGCGCGGCAGCGCAGGTCGACGTTGCGGATCTCGCCGGACGGCATGCGCAGCTGGGCGTAGGGGCCGTCCTTGGCGACGAGCTGGACGCGCACACCTGCCGAACGGGCGATCTTCGCGCCGCCACCGGGCTTGAGCTCGACGGCGTGGATGACCGTACCGGTCGGGATGTTGCGCAGCGGCAGGCTGTTGCCCGGCTTGATGTCGGCGCCCGCGCCGTTCTCGATCATGTCGCCCTGGCGCAGCTTGTTCGGCGCGAGGATGTAGCGCTTCTCGCCGTCGGCGTAGTGCAGCAGCGCGATGCGGGCGGTGCGGTTGGGGTCGTACTCGATGTGAGCGACCTTGGCCGGCACGCCGTCCTTGTCGTGGCGGCGGAAGTCGATGACGCGGTAGGCACGCTTGTGGCCACCACCGATGTGACGAGTGGTGATGCGGCCGTTGCTGTTGCGCCCACCGCTCTTGGTCAGCGGACGGACCAGCGACTTCTCCGGCGTGGAGCGCGTGACCTCGACGAAGTCGGCGACGCTCGAGCCGCGCCGGCCTGGCGTCGTCGGCTTGTACTTACGGATACCCATGTCTTAGTTCCTCAGTTCCTCAAGCGTTCTCGTCAGGCGCCCGCACCGAAGATGTCGATCGAGCCCTCGCGGAGGGTGACGATCGCGCGCTTGGTGTCCTTGCGCTTGCCGAGGCCGAACCGCGTGCGGCGGGTCTTGCCCGGACGGTTCAGGGTGTTGACCGAGTCGACCTTGACGCCGAACACACGCTCGACCGCGATCTTGATCTCGGTCTTGTTCGCCCGCGGGTCCACGATGAAGGTGTACTTGCCCTCGTCGAGGAGGCCGTACGACTTCTCCGAGACGACCGGCGCGATCAGGATGTCGCGGGGGTCCTTGTGAGCGCTCACTTGGCCTCCTCCTTGTCAGCCTTGGCCGGCCCCGCCACGAAGGCGTCGAGGGCGGCCTGGGTGAAGACGACGTCGTCGGCGCAGAGCACGTCGTAGGTGTTCAGCTGGTCGGCCACGAGGACGTGGACGTCGGCCAGGTTGCGCACCGACTTGAACGAGACCTCGTCGTCGCGGGTCAGCACGACGAGCAGGTTCTTGCGCTCGGTCAAGCCGGACAGGAGCGCCAGCGCGTCCTTGGCGGACGGGGCGTCACCGGTGACCAGCGAGTCGACGACGTGGATGCGGCCGTGGCGGGCCCGGTCGGAGAGGGCTCCGCGCAGGGCGGCAGCCTTCATCTTCTTGGGGGTGCGCTGGGCGTAGTCGCGCGGCTGCGGGCCGTGGACCACGCCACCACCGGCGAACTGGGGCGCACGGGTCGAGCCCTGGCGGGCGCGGCCGGTGCCCTTCTGGCGGTAGGGCTTGCGGCCACCGCCGCGGACCTCGCCGCGGGTCTTGGTGGAGTGCGTGCCCTGACGCGCGGCAGCGAGCTGCGCCACGACGACCTGGTGGATCAGGGGGACGTTGACCTGGACGTCGAAGATCTCGGCGGGCAGGTTCTTCTCAGCAGTAGGCATCAGGCTCAGGCTCCCTTGGCAGCCGTGCGAACCAGGACCAGGCCGCCGCGGGGGCCGGGGACGGCACCCTTGACGAGCAGCAGACCCTTCTCCGCGTCCACGGCGTGGATGGTGAGGTTCTGGGTGGTCTGGCGCACGCCGCCCATGCGGCCGGCCATGCGCATGCCCTTGAAGACGCGACCCGGGGTGGCGCAGCCACCGATCGAGCCCGGCTTGCGGTGGTTGCGGTGCGCGCCGTGCGAGGCGGAGACACCCTTGAAGCCGTGACGCTTCATGACACCGGCGAAGCCCTTGCCCTTGGTGGTGCCGGTGACGTCGATCTCCTGGCCGGCCTCGAAGAGCTCGGCGGTGATCTCCTGGCCCAGGGTGTACTCGCCCGCGTCGGCGGTGCGCAGCTCGACGAGGTGGCGGCGCGGGGTCACACCGGCCTTCTCGAAGTGGCCGCCCATCGGCTTGTTGACCTTGCGCGGGTCGATCGCGCCGTAGGCGATCTGGACCGCGGCGTAGCCGTCGGTGCCGGCGTCGCGCACCTGGGTGACGACGCAGGGGCCGGCCTTGATCACGGTCACGGGGACGAGCCGGTTGTCGGCGTCCCAGACCTGGGTCATGCCCAGCTTCTCGCCGAGCACGCCCTTCACCGTCTTGGTAGCAGTCGTGGTCATGTCGTCAGCCTCAGAGCTTGATCTCGATGTTGACGTCAGCCGGAAGGTCGAGTCGCATCAGCGAGTCGACGGCCTTCGGCGTCGGGTCGATGATGTCAATCAGGCGCTTGTGGGTTCGCATCTCGAAGTGCTCGCGGCTGTCCTTGTACTTGTGGGGCGAGCGGATGACCACGAAGACGTTCTTCTCCGTGGGCAGCGGCACGGGGCCGACCACCGTCGCGCCAGCACGGGTCACCGTGTCGACAATCTTGCGCGCCGAGTTGTCGATGACCTCGTGGTCATACGACTTCAAGCGGATGCGGATCTTCTGTCCCGCCATCTCCGTTACGTCTCTCTCTCGCCGTACAGCTTGCATGTGGCCGGCTCACGGATCTCCGACCCCCGCGGTCGGGTGTGTCGCACCCGCTTCGCGGCCCGACGACAGGCGTTCTCACGCATATCGTGCGGCTTTCTCGGATATCCGGCGGAGCCGGGGCTTGCGCTTCCCTGGAGTGTCGCCCCGGGCTGCGTCAGCAGCGCCGGTTCGAGTCGTGTCACCGGGGTGGCGGCGCTGACATGGGTCAGCAACGCGCGACAAGCAACCGGACCAGTGTGCCAGAGCATCGGCGACCTACCAAATCGGGTCGGGAGCCCCCGGCATACCCGCTCGCGTGGCGCGTCGCGCGGCCCCTGGGCGGGCGGCACGGCGACGACATCGTATGCCGGGTGGCGGACGTCAGCGCTCCTGTGCCCCGTTGTGAGCGCCGTTGTGGGCGCCGTTGTGGGCGCCGTTGCGCTGGGCCTCTTCGCGCAGCCGCCGGCCCTCCTCGACCTTCTCCTGGAGCTTCTCGGCCTTCTTGTCCGAGGCCCGGGTGTCCCGTGGCGGCAGCTGGATGGTCTCCTCGGCCTCGATGCCCGCCTGCAGCTCGCGGGAGCGCTCGAGCTCGGCGTCGACCTCGGCCCCGAAGAGCAGCGCCAGGTTCGTGATCCACAGCCACAGCAGGAAGACGATGACGCCGGCGAGCGAGCCGTAGGTCTTGTTGTAGGAGCCGAAGTTGGCGACGTAGAAGCCAAAGGCGACCGACGCCAGCAACCACACGAGAATCGCGATGGCGGCGCCGACGCTCATCCAGCGGAACTTCGGCTGCCTGACGTTGGGGGTGGCGTAGTAGAGCACGGCGACCAGGACGATGACGATGGCCAGCATCACCGGCCACTTCGCGATGCCCCACACAGTGACGGCCGTGTCGCCGAGACCGATGACGTCGCCGATGGACCGCGCGAGCGGCCCGCTCACGACGAGGCCGATGAGCAGCAGCGCGACCAGGATGATGCCCGCCAGGGTCAGCAGCAGCTGCAGCGGGCGCAGCTTCCACACCGGGCGGCCCTCGTCGATCTGGTAGATGCGGTTCATCGCCCGGCCGAAGGCGCCGATGTAGCCGGATGCGGACCAGATGGCGCCGACGATTCCGAAGACGAACGCGAAACCCGCCGCCTGGGTGCGGGTCATCTGCTCGATCGGGCCCTGGAGGGCGTCGGCGGCGCTCCCCTGTCCCAGCTGGCGCACGATGTCGAGCAGGGCCTCGGTCGTCGACTGCCCCTGGCCGAAGACGCCGAGCAGCGAGACCAGGGCCAGCATCGCCGGGAAGATCGCCAGCACGGCGTAGTAGGTCAGGGCCGCGGCGAGGTCGGTGCACTGGTCGCGGCCGAACTCCATCCAGGCCTTCTTGGCGGTGTAGGTCCAGGCCGGCTTGACCAGGTCGGACGGCGAACCGGGCTTGCGGTCGTCGTCCTCGTGCGGTGCGGTCCGCGCCTTCTCGACGCTGGCGCCTTCGCGAGCCATCGCCGGCTCCTTTCGGTGCAGTGATCCTTGTGGGGAGATGTCGCCCTCCTCGACTCTAGGTACCCCGTCCGCAGGCTGCGCGTCGGGCGATACTGGGGCCGGACACCGGCACCACGGCGGCACGCGGCGGGAGCGACGATGACGAGCACGAGCAGGCCTGCGGTTGGCCCGGGGCCGGGGCGGACCCGGCAGGGCGAGGTCTACCGGGCGGGGGTGCTGGGGCGCCGGCCCAGGGTGCCCGTGGACACGGCAGCGCTGGAGCGGCGTGCCCGCTCGGTGATGTCGGAGCGGGCCTGGGCCTACGTCAGCGGCGGTGCCGGAGCCGGGCTGACCATGGCCGCCAACCGTGCCGCCTTCGCGCGCTGGTCGATCGTGCCCCGGATGCTGCCCGGCTCCGTCCGGCGGGACCTCGGCGTCGAGCTGTTCGGCCGGGCCCTGCCCACTCCCCTGGTCCTGTCGCCGGTCGGTGCGGCCGCCGTGGCCCGAAGGGACAGCGACACGCTGGCCGCCGCTGCGGCCTCCTCGCTCGACATCCCCTTCGTCATCTCCAGCCAGGGCTGCAGCCCCATGGAGGACGTCGCGGCGGCCATGGGCCAGGGCCCGCGCTGGTACCAGCTCTACTGGAGCACCGACGAGCAGCTCGTCGACAGCATGGTCGCCCGGGCCGAGGCCATCGGGTCCGACGCGCTCGTCGTCACCGTGGACACCACCACGCTCGGCTGGCGACCGCTGGACCTCGGCCTGGGCAGCCTGCCCTTCACCCGGGGCATCGGCATCGCGCAGTACACCTCCGACCCCCGCTTCCGCCAGATCGTCGCCGAGCGGCTCGCCGTACCTCGCGGGCCGGCTGCACCCGTGCGACCCACGCCCGCGGCCTTGCGCTCGCTGCTCTCCATCACCCGGCAACACCCGGGCCGGTTCCGCGACAACCTGCGCTCGCCGGTCCCCCGTGCCGCGGTCGAGGCCTTCCTCGACCTCTACTCGAACCCGGGCCTGAGCTGGGACGACCTCGCGACGCTGCGCCACCGCACGCGGCTGCCCTTGCTGGTCAAGGGAGTGCTGCACCCCGACGACGCCCGCCGGGCGGTGGAGGCCGGCGCCAGCGGGGTCGTCGTCTCCAACCACGGCGGGCGCCAGGTCGACGGTGCGCTCGCCTCCCTCGACGCCCTGCCGGCGGTCCGCGAGGCCGTCGGCCCGGACACGGTGGTCGTGCTCGACAGCGGCGTGCGCACCGGGGCCGACGTGCTCAAGGCGCTGGCCCTCGGCGCCGACGCGGTCGGCATCGGGCGGCCCTGGGTCTACGGCCTGGCGGTCGCCGGGCAGGAGGGAGTCCGCGAGGTGCTGGCCAACCTCGTCGCCGAGCTCGAGCTCACGATGGGCCTGAGCGGGGTGGCGTCGGTGCGGGACATCGCGCCCGACCTCCTCACGACCGGCCCCTGAGCGCCGCGGGCACGCAGGGACGCCGAAGGCCCCGCAGCCGAAGCTGCGGGGCCTTCAGTGTGGTGCTCGAGGAGCGTCAGGTCACTTGGTGATCTTGGTGACGCGGCCGGCGCCGACGGTGCGGCCACCCTCGCGGATCGCGAACTTGAGGCCCTCCTCCATGGCGATCGGCTGGATGAGCTCGACCTTCATCTCGGTGTTGTCACCGGGCATGACCATCTCGGTGCCCTCGGGCAGGTGGACAACGCCGGTCACGTCAGTCGTACGGAAGTAGAACTGCGGACGGTAGTTGTCGTAGAACGGCGTGTGACGGCCGCCCTCGTCCTTGGACAGGATGTAGACGTTCGCCTCGAACTCGGTGTGCGGGGTGATCGAGCCCGGCTTGCAGATGACCTGCCCGCGCTCGACGTCCTCGCGCTTGGTGCCGCGCAGGAGCAGGCCGACGTTCTCGCCCGCACGACCCTCGTCGAGGAGCTTGCGGAACATCTCGATGCCGGTCGCGGTGGTCTTGGCCGGCGGGCCGGTGTGGATGCCGACGATCTCGACCTCCTCGTTGACCTTGAGGACACCGCGCTCGATGCGGCCGGTGACGACGGTGCCACGACCGGTGATCGTGAAGACGTCCTCGACGGGCATGAGGAACGGCTTGTCGATCTCGCGCTCCGGCTCCGGGATGGACTCGTCGACCGCGTCCATGAGGTCGAGCACGGACTTGCCCCACTCGGCGTCGCCCTCGAGGGCCTTGAGCGCCGAGACCTTGACGACCGGCAGGTCGTCGCCCGGGAACTCGTAGGCCGAGAGCAGCTCACGGACCTCCATCTCGACGAGCTCGAGGATCTCCTCGTCGTCGACCATGTCGGCCTTGTTGAGCGCCACGACGATGTAGGGGACGCCGACCTGGCGGGCCAGGAGGACGTGCTCCTTCGTCTGGGGCATCGGGCCGTCGGTGGCGGCGACCACGAGGATCGCGCCGTCCATCTGCGCCGCACCCGTGATCATGTTCTTCACGTAGTCGGCGTGGCCCGGGCAGTCGACGTGAGCGTAGTGACGCTTCTCCGTCTGGTACTCGATGTGCGCGATGGAGATGGTGATACCGCGCTGCTTCTCCTCGGGCGCCTTGTCGATGTCCTCGAACGCGAACTGCGGGTTCAGGTCCGGGTACTTGTCGTGCAGGACCTTGGAGATCGCTGCCGTCAGCGTCGTCTTACCGTGGTCGATGTGACCGATGGTGCCGATGTTGACGTGCGGCTTAGTCCGCTCGAACTTTGCCTTCGCCACTGGTGGTCCTCCTCAGGACTGTTTTGTGTTACGCCGTACGACCAGGCAGGACGTGGCGCCGTTTGTGGGTGGTGTAACTGAATCGCGGTGTGCGACCGGCATCCTACCGGTCACTCACCCCGGGTCTTCTTGATGATCTCCTCGGCGACGGCCTTGGGGACCTCGGCGTAGGAGTCGAACTCCATCGAGAAGCTCGCCCGGCCCTGCGTCTTGGAGCGCAGGTCGCCGACGTAGCCGAACATCTCGGACAGCGGGACCAGGCCGCGCACGACCTTGGCACCCGAGATGTCCTCCATGCCCTGGATCTGGCCACGGCGGGAGTTGATGTCGCCGATGACGTCGCCCATGTAGTCCTCGGGCGTACGCACCTCGACGGCCATCATCGGCTCGAGCAGAACGGGGTCCGCCTTGCGGACGGCCTCCTTCAGCGCCATCGAGCCGGCGATCTTGAACGCCATCTCCGAGGAGTCGACGTCGTGGTAGGCACCGTCGACCAGGGTGGCCTTGATGCCGACCATCGGGTAACCGGCCAGCACGCCGTACTGCATGGCGTCCTGGATGCCGGCATCCACCGACGGGATGTACTCGCGCGGGACGCGACCACCGGTGACCGCGTTGTTGAACTCGTACAGCTCGCCGGACTCCTGGGCCTCCAGGGGCTCGATGGTGACCTGCACCTTCGCGAACTGGCCGGAGCCACCGGTCTGCTTCTTGTGGGTGTAGTCGTACTTCTCGACGGCCCTGCGGATCGTCTCGCGGTACGCCACCTGAGGCTTGCCGACGTTGGCCTCGACCTTGAACTCCCGCTTCATGCGGTCGACGAGGATGTCGAGGTGGAGCTCGCCCATGCCGGCGATGATCGTCTGGCCGGTCTCCTCGTCGAGGTGCACCTGGAAGGTGGGGTCCTCGGCGGAGAGCTTCTGGATGGCCGTCGACAGCTTCTCCTGGTCGCCCTTGGTCTTGGGCTCGATGGCGACCTGGATCACCGGGTCCGGGAAGGTCATCGACTCGAGCACGATCTGCTCGTTCGGGTCGCTCAGGGTGTCACCGGTGGTGGTGTCCTTGAGGCCGATCGCAGCGTAGATGTGGCCGGCGAGGGCCTCCTCGACCGGGTTCTCCTTGTTGGCGTGCATCTGGAAAAGCTTGCCGATGCGCTCCTTCTTGCCCTTGGTCGTGTTGACGACCTGCGAGCCCGCGGCGACGCGGCCGGAGTAGACCCGGATGAAGGTGAGGGTGCCGAAGAACGGGTGCGAGGCGACCTTGAAGGCCAGCGCCGAGAACGGCGCGTCCTTGCTGGGCTCGCGGGTCATCTCGACGTCCTCGTGGCCGGGCTTGTGACCCTTCATGGCCTCGACGTCGAGCGGCGACGGCAGGTAGTCGACGACCGCGTCGAGCATCGGCTGCACACCGCGGTTCTTGAACGCGGAGCCGCACAGCACCGGGTAGAGCTCGGAGTTGACCGTCAGCTTGCGGATGCCGGCCTTGAGCTCCTCGGGGGTCAGCTCCTCGCCGCCGAGGTACTTCTCCATGAGGGCGTCGTCGGACTCGGCCACACGCTCGACGAGGTGGTGGCGGTACTCCTCGACCTTCTCGAGCATGTCGGCCGGGATGTCCTGGATCTCGTACTTGGCGCCCATGGTGACGTCACCCTTGGCGTCGCCGGGCCACACGAGGGCTCGACGGTAGATCAGGTCGACGACACCGATGAAGTCGTTCTCGGCACCGATCGGCAGCTGCAGCACGAGCGGCTCGGCGCCGAGGCGGTCCTTGATGGTCTGCACGGTGAAGTAGAAGTCCGCGCCGAGCTTGTCCATCTTGTTGACGAACGCGATGCGGGGGACGTCGTACTTGTCGGCCTGGCGCCACACGGTCTCGGACTGGGGCTCCACGCCCTCCTTGCCGTCGAACACCGCGACGGCGCCGTCGAGCACACGCAGCGAGCGCTCGACCTCGACGGTGAAGTCGACGTGGCCGGGCGTGTCGATGATGTTGATCTGGGTGCCCTCCCAGAAGGAGGTGACCGCGGCAGACGTGATCGTGATGCCGCGCTCCTTCTCCTGCTCCATCCAGTCGGTGGTGGAGGCGCCGTCGTGGGTCTCGCCCATCTTCCGGTTGACACCGGTGTAGAAGAGGATGCGCTCAGTCGTCGTCGTCTTGCCGGCGTCGATGTGCGCCATGATGCCGATGTTGCGGACCTTGGTCAGGTCCGTCAGGACGTCGAGTGCCACTCGTTTATCTCATCTCGCTCGTTGCGGAAGTGCGTTCGTTCTGTCGCAGCGCGTATGCCGTGCGAACGGCCTTTCAGCTGCTGGTGCCGGCGGGCGGCCCGGGCCTGAGGGCCTGGGCCGCCGCCGGTCGCTGCTACCAGCGGTAGTGCGCGAAGGCCTTGTTGGACTCGGCCATCTTGTGGGTGTCCTCGCGACGCTTCACGGACGCGCCGAGGCCGTTGGAGGCGTCGAGGATCTCGTTCATGAGCCGCTCGGTCATGGTCTTCTCACGACGCTGGCGCGAGTAGCCCACCATCCAGCGCAGGGCCAGGGTGGTCGCACGGCCGGGCTTGACCTCGATCGGCACCTGGTAGGTCGCACCGCCGACGCGGCGGGACTTGACCTCCAGGGTCGGCTTGATGTTGTCGAGCGCCCGCTTGAGGGTGACGACGGGGTCGGTGCCGGTCTTCTCGCGGCAGCCCTCGAGCGCGCCGTAGACGATGTGCTCGGCGATCGACTTCTTGCCGTCGAGGAGGATCTTGTTGACCAGCTGGGTCACCAACGGGGACTGGTAGACCGGGTCGACGACGAGGGGGCGCTTCGGCGCGGGTCCCTTGCGAGGCATTACTTCTTCTCCATCTTCGCGCCGTAACGGGAGCGGGCCTGCTTGCGGTTCTTGACACCCTGGGTGTCGAGCGAGCCGCGCACGATCTTGTAGCGCACGCCGGGGAGGTCCTTCACACGGCCGCCACGCACGAGCACGATGGAGTGCTCCTGCAGGTTGTGGCCGACACCCGGGATGTAGGCCGTGACCTCGATGCCGCTGGTGAGGCGCACACGGGCGACCTTGCGCAGGGCAGAGTTCGGCTTCTTGGGGGTGGTGGTGTACACACGCGTGCACACGCCACGGCGCTGGGGCGAGCCCTTGAGGGCAGGAGTCTTGGTCTTGGTGACCTTGTCCTGGCGCCCCTTGCGCACAAGCTGGTTGATCGTAGGCAACCTGTTCTCCGTACGTCGTTGTGTCTGTTCGTGCCGGCGGGCGGACCCTCCGGCGCTCCTTGGTGTTGCCGTCTCCGACCCCCGCGCTCGGGTGTGTCTTCGACGGTGCTCTCCCCTGCACTCCCCACGCACGACCCGTGCTGCTTCGATCGTGGATTGCCCGGCGAGAGGTTGCGGCCGCTGCGCGCCCGGGTCTCCCCCGGCCCTGCGGCCTGCTTCGTGCCCGAGGCGCACCTCAGACACAGTGTTCAAAGATACCCGTTGCCCTGTGCCCTACCAAATCGGTTGGACGCTGCCCAGCCGCCACGGCGGCGAAGACGCGATTCGGGGTATTGCCGGGCGCTGTGGCGCTCGGCAATACCCCGAATGAGCTAAGGCGTCAGGCGACAGCCGTCAGTCCAGGCCCAGCTCCGCGTCGTCGAGGCGGATGGCCTCGCCGCTGCCCGGGCCGAAGACCGGGTACTCGTACTCGTAGCTCGGCATCGAGTAGACGGCGGCCTTCGCCTCCTCCGTCGGCTCCACCTTGATGTTCCGGTAGCGCGGGAGCCCCGTGCCGGCCGGGATGAGCTTACCGAGGATGACGTTCTCCTTCAGACCCAGCAGCGGGTCCGACTTGGCGTGCATCGCGGCCTCGGTGAGCACCCGGGTCGTCTCCTGGAAGGACGCGGCCGACAGCCACGACTCGGTCGCCAGGGACGCCTTGGTGATGCCCATGAGCTCCGGTCGACCGGAGGCCGGCTTGCCGGACTCGGCCACCACGCGGCGGTTCTCCTCCTCGAAGCGGCCGCGCTCGGCGAGCTCGCCGGGGAGCAGGTCGGCGTCGCCGGACTCGATGATCGTGATCCGGCGCAGCATCTGCCGCACGATGACCTCGATGTGCTTGTCGTGGATCGACACACCCTGCTGGCGGTAGACGTTCTGGACCTCGTCGACCAGGTGCATCTGCACGGCGCGCGGGCCGAGGATGCGCAGCACCTGCTTGGGGTCGATGGAGCCGACCGTCAGCTGGGTGCCGACCTGCACGTGGTCGCCGTCGCCCACCAGGAGGCGGGCCCGCTTGCTGACCGGGTAGGCGTGCTCCTCGGAGCCGTCGTCCGGGGTCAGCATGATCTTGCGGGCCTTGTCGGTGTCCTCGATGGTGACCCGACCGGTCGCCTCGGCGATCGGGGCGACACCCTTGGGGGTGCGCGCCTCGAACAGCTCGACGACACGCGGCAGACCCTGCGTGATGTCGTCACCGGCCACACCACCGGTGTGGAAGGTGCGCATCGTCAGCTGGGTGCCGGGCTCACCGATCGACTGGGCCGCGATGATGCCGACGGCCTCGCCGATGTCGACGAGCTTGCCGGTGGCCAGCGAGCGGCCGTAGCAGGCGGCACAGGTGCCGACCCGGCTGTCACAGGTGAGGACCGAGCGGACCTTGACCTCCTCGACGCCTGCGGCGACGAGGGCGTCGATGACCACGTCACCGAGGTCGATGCCGGCCTCGGCGAGCACCTGGCCGTCCTTCTCCACGTCCTCGGCGAGGGTACGGGCGTAGACGGAGGTCTCCACGTCGTCGTGCTCGACCAGGGCGCCGTCAGAGGTGCGCTGGGCGATCGGCATCTTCAGGCCGCGGTCGGTGCCGCAGTCGTCCTCGCGGATGATGACGTCCTGCGAGACGTCGACCAGGCGACGGGTCAGGTAACCCGAGTCCGCGGTACGAAGAGCGGTGTCGGCCAGACCCTTTCGCGAACCGTGCGTCGAGATGAAGAACTCGAGCACGGACAGGCCCTCGCGGAAGTTCGCGCGGATCGGGCGCGGGATGATGTCACCCTTCGGGTTCGACACCAGACCACGCATACCGGCGATCTGCCGCAGCTGCATCCAGTTACCGCGAGCACCCGAGGACACCATCCGGTAGATGGTGTTGGTCCGCGGGATGTTGGCCTCCATCTCCTTGGCGACCTCGTTCGTGGCCTGCGTCCAGATCTCGATGAGCTCCTGACGGCGCTCGTCGTCGGTGATCAGACCGCGCTCGTACTGCGTCTGCACCTTGGTCGCCTTGGCCTCGTAGCCCTCGAGGATCTCGGGCTTGCGCGGCGGGGTGACGACGTCGGAGATGGCCACGGTGGTGCCCGAGCGGGTCGCCCAGTGGAAGCCGTACTCCTTGAGCGCGTCGAGGCTCGCCGCGACCTGCACCTTGCTGTAGCGCTCGGCGAGGTCGTTGACGATCGCCGACAGGCGCTTCTTGTCCACCACCGCGTCGACGAACGGGTAGTCCACCGGCAGGGTCTGGTTGAACAGCGCCCGGCCGAGGGTGGTCTCGACGGTCAGCGCCGGCACGCGGCCCTGGTCGTCGGGCTCGAGGCCCTCGGGCAGCTCGGTGCCGGGGGCCGGCACCACGTCGGTCAGGCGCAGCTTGATCTTGCTGCCCAGCTCGAGCTCGCCGGCGTCGAAGGCCATGCGGGCCTCGGACACCGAGGAGAACGCCCGGCCGGCACCCTTGCCGTCCTCCACCTCGGTGGTGAGGTGGAACAGGCCGATGATCATGTCCTGGGTGGGCATGGTCACCGGGCGGCCGTCCGCCGGCTTGAGGATGTTGTTGCTCGAGAGCATGAGGATGCGGGCCTCGGCCTGCGCCTCTGCGGAGAGCGGCACGTGCACGGCCATCTGGTCACCGTCGAAGTCCGCGTTGAAGGCGGAGCAGACGAGCGGGTGGATCTGGATGGCCTTGCCCTCGACCAGCTGCGGCTCGAAGGCCTGGATGCCGAGGCGGTGCAGGGTGGGTGCGCGGTTCAGCAGGACGGGGTGCTCGGTGATGACCTCCTCGAGCACGTCCCACACGACCGGGCGGGCCCGCTCGACCATGCGCTTGGCCGACTTGATGTTCTGCGCGTGGTCGAGGTCGACCAGGCGCTTCATCACGAACGGCTTGAACAGCTCGAGCGCCATCTGCTTGGGCAGGCCGCACTGGTGCAGCTTCAGCTGCGGGCCGACGACGATGACCGAACGGCCCGAGTAGTCGACGCGCTTGCCGAGCAGGTTCTGGCGGAACCGGCCCTGCTTGCCCTTGAGCATGTCGGACAGCGACTTCAGCGGACGGTTGCCGGGGCCCGTGACCGGGCGGCCGCGGCGGCCGTTGTCGAAGAGGCTGTCGACGGCCTCCTGCAGCATCCGCTTCTCGTTGTTGACGATGATCTCGGGGGCGCCGAGGTCGAGCAGTCGCTTGAGGCGGTTGTTGCGGTTGATGACCCTGCGGTACAGGTCGTTCAGGTCGGAGGTGGCGAAGCGGCCACCGTCGAGCTGGACCATCGGGCGCAGGTCCGGCGGGATGACCGGGACGGCGTCGAGGACCATGCCGGTCGGCTTGTTGGACGTCTGCTGGAAGGCGGTGACGACCTTGAGCCGCTTGAGCGCACGGGTCTTCTTCTGGCCCTTGCCGGTGGCGATGATCTCGCGCAGCGACTCGGACTCGGCGTCGAGGTCGAAGGTCTCGAGCCGCTTCTGGATCGCCGCCGCGCCCATGCCGCCCTCGAAGTAGAGGCCGAAGCGGTCGCGCATCTCGCGGTAGAGGATCTCATCGCCCTCGAGGTCCTGGACCTTGAGGTTCTTGAAGCGGTCCCAGACCTGCTCGAGGCGCTCGATCTGCTGGTCGGCGCGCTTGCGGATCTGGTTCATCTCGCGCTCGGCCGACTCGCGCACCTTGCGGCGGGCGTCGGCCTTGGCACCCTCGGCCTCGAGCTCGGCGAGGTCGGACTCGAGACGCTTCGCGCGGGCCTCGACGTCGGCGTCGCGGCGGTTCTCGAACTCCTTCTTCTCGACCTCGATCTGGGCCTCGAGCGAGGGCAGGTCCTTGTGGCGCTGCTCCTCGTCGACCGAGGTGATCATGTAGGCAGCGAAGTAGATGACCTTCTCGAGGTCCTTCGGGGCCAGGTCGAGCAGGTACCCCAGGCGTGACGGGACGCCCTTGAAGTACCAGATGTGGGTGACGGGGGCGGCGAGCTCGATGTGGCCCATCCGCTCGCGGCGCACCTTGGCACGGGTGACCTCGACGCCACAGCGCTCACAGATGATGCCCTTGAAGCGGACCCGCTTGTACTTGCCGCAGTTGCACTCCCAGTCGCGGGTGGGGCCGAAGATGCGCTCGCAGAACAGGCCCTCCTTCTCCGGCTTGAGGGTGCGGTAGTTGATCGTCTCCGGCTTCTTCACCTCACCGTGGCTCCACTGGCGGATGTCCTCCGCCGTGGCCAGGCCGATGCGCAGCTCGTCGAAGAAGTTGACGTCGAGCACGTGGTTCCTTCTCTCGTGTCTCTTAAATCTGAAGTGGTCTGTCAGGGATGGTCCTTGGCGGGGCGCCGGTATGCCGTGGGCGCGCCTGGGGCGCGCTTCTCACCGGGGTGAGCACACGGCATACCGGCTTCCTGTCAGACCTCTTCGACGCTGCTCGGCTCGCGCCGGGACAGGTCGATGCCGAGCTCCTCCGCGGCGCGGAAGACGTCGTCGTCGGAGTCGCGCAGCTCGATCTGGCTGCCGTCGGAGGACAGGACCTCGACGTTCAGGCAGAGCGACTGCATCTCCTTGATGAGGACCTTGAACGACTCCGGGATGCCCGGCTCGGGGATGTTGTCGCCCTTGACGATGGCCTCGTAGACCTTCACGCGGCCGGTGACGTCGTCGGACTTGATCGTCAGCAGCTCCTGGAGGGCGTAGGCGGCGCCGTACGCCTCGAGTGCCCAGACCTCCATCTCACCGAAGCGCTGGCCACCGAACTGCGCCTTACCACCGAGCGGCTGCTGGGTGATCATCGAGTACGGGCCGGTGCTGCGGGCGTGGATCTTGTCGTCCACGAGGTGGTGCAGCTTGAGGATGTACATGTAACCGACCGACACCGGCTCCGGGAACGGCTCGCCGGAGCGGCCGTCGAACAGGTTCGCCTTCCCTGTGCCGTCGATCAGGCGCACGTCGTCGCGGGTCTTGAGCGTCGAGTCCAGCAGGCCGACGATCTCGTCCTCGCGCACACCGTCGAAGACCGGGGAGGCGACACGGGTGCCGGCCTCGGCCTTGCGGGCGTCCTCGGGGATGAGCTTGGCCCACTCCGGGTTGTCCGCGATCTCCCAGCCGCGGCTGGCGGCCCAGCCGAGGTGGAGCTCGAGGATCTGGCCGACGTTCATACGACCGGGCACACCGAGCGGGTTCAGGACCACGTCGACCGGGGTGCCGTCCTCCAGGAACGGCATGTCCTCGACCGGCAGGATCTTGGAGATGACGCCCTTGTTACCGTGGCGGCCGGCGAGCTTGTCACCGTCGGTGATCTTGCGCTTGTTGGCCACGTAGACGCGGACCAGCTGGTTCACGCCCGGGGGCAGGTCGTCGCCCTCGTCCTTGTCGAAGACCTTGACGCCGATGACGGTGCCGGTCTCGCCGTGGGGCACCTTCAGGGAGGTGTCACGGACCTCGCGGGCCTTCTCGCCGAAGATGGCGCGCAGCAGGCGCTCCTCCGGGGTCAGCTCGGTCTCGCCCTTGGGCGTGACCTTGCCGACCAGGAGGTCGCCGTCGCGGACCTCGGCGCCGATGCGGATGATGCCGCGCTCGTCGAGGTCGGCCAGGACGTCCTCGGAGACGTTCGGGATGTCCCGGGTGATCTCCTCCGGACCCAGCTTGGTGTCACGGGCGTCGACCTCGTGCTCCTCGATGTGGATCGAGGAGAGGACGTCGTCCTGCACCAGGCGCTGGCTGAGGATGATCGCGTCCTCGTAGTTGTGGCCCTCCCACGGCATGAACGCCACGAGCAGGTTGCGGCCCAGGGCCATCTCGCCGCCGTCGGTCGCGGGACCGTCGGCGATGACCGCGCCGGCCTCGAGGCGGTCACCCTCGGCAACCAGCACGCGCTGGTTGTAGGAGGTGCCCTGGTTGGAGCGCGCGAACTTCGCGATCCGGTAGGTGCGGGTGCCGCCCTCGTCGTTGGCCACCGTCACCAGGTCGGCTGAGACCTCGGTGACGACACCGGCCTGCTCGGCACGGACCACGTCACCGGAGTCCAGCGCCGCGCGGTACTCCATACCGGTGCCCACGAGCGGGGCCTCGGACTTCACCAGCGGCACGGCCTGGCGCTGCATGTTCGAGCCCATGAGCGCACGGTTGGCGTCGTCGTGCTCGAGGAACGGGATCAGCGCGGTGGCCGCCGACACCATCTGGCGCGGGGACACGTCCATGTAGTCGACGTCGACACCCGGGACGTAGTCGACCTCGCCACCCTTGGTGCGGACGAGGACGCGCTCCTCCGCGAAGGTGCTGTCGGCGGTCAGTGCCGCGTTGGCCTGCGCGATGACGTGGCGGTCCTCCTCGTCGGCGGACAGGTAGTGCACCTCGTCGGTGACCTTGCCGTACTCGACCTTGCGGTACGGGGTCTCGATGAAGCCGAACGCGTTGATCCGGCCGTAGGAGGCCAGCGAGCCGATGAGGCCGATGTTCGGGCCCTCAGGGGTCTCGATCGGGCACATGCGGCCGTAGTGCGACGGGTGGACGTCACGGACCTCCATGCCGGCGCGGTCACGGGAGAGACCACCCGGGCCGAGGGCCGAGAGACGACGCTTGTGCGTCAGGCCGGCCAGCGGGTTGTTCTGGTCCATGAACTGCGAGAGCTGGGAGGTGCCGAAGAACTCCTTGATCGACGCCACCACGGGGCGGATGTTGATCAGGGTCTGCGGCGTGATGGCCTCGACGTCCTGCGTGGTCATGCGCTCGCGGACGACGCGCTCCATGCGGGACAGGCCGGTGCGGACCTGGTTCTGGATCAGCTCGCCGACGTTGCGCAGGCGGCGGTTGCCGAAGTGGTCGATGTCGTCGACCTCGACCGAGACCTCGCCGGCGGCGCCCTCGAGGGTGGTCTCGCCGTTGTGCAGGGCCACGAGGTACTTGATCGTCGCCACGATGTCGTCGACCGAGAGCGTCGAGTGGCCGAGCTCGTCGGCCAGCCCCAGCTTGCGGTTGATCTTGTAGCGACCGACCTTGGCCAGGTCGTAGCGCTTCTCGTTGAAGTAGAGGTTGTCCAGCAGGGTCTGGGCGGCCTCCTTGGTCGGGGGCTCACCCGGGCGCAGCTTGCGGTAGATGTCGAGCAGCGCGTCGTCCTGACCGGCCGTGTGGTCCTTCTCCAGGGTCAGGCGCATCGACTCGTAGTCGCCGAACTCCTCGAGGATCTGCGCGTCGGTCAGGCCGAGCGCCTTGAGGAGCACCGTGACGGACTGCTTGCGCTTGCGGTCGACGCGCACGCCCACCATGTCGCGCTTGTCGATCTCGAACTCGAGCCAGGCGCCCCGGCTGGGGATCACCTTGGCGGTGTAGACGTCCTTGTCGGAGGTCTTGTCGGGGGTGCGCTCGAAGTAGACGCCCGGGCTGCGGACCAGCTGGGAGACCACGACGCGCTCGGTGCCGTTGATGACGAAGGTGCCGCGCTCGGTCATGAGCGGGAAGTCGCCCATGAACACCGTCTGGCTCTTGATCTCACCGGTGGTGGTGTTCATGAACTCCGCGGTGACGAACAGCGGGGCGGAGTAGGTCTGGTCGCGCTCCTTGCACTCCTCGATGGAGTACTTCACGTCCTCGAAGCGGTGGTCGCGGAACGACAGCGACATGGAGCCGCTGAAGTCCTCGATCGGCGAGATCTCCTCGAAGATCTCCTCGAGGCCGGAACGGTCGGGGACGTCGGTGCGGCCCTCGGCCTTGGCGGCTGCCACGCGGGCCTGCCAGCGCTCGTTCCCGAGCAGCCAGTCGAAGCTTTCCGTTTGCAGCGCCAGGAGGTCGGGGACCTCGAGCGGTTCGCGAATCTTCGCGAAGGACAGACGGCCGGAAGCCGTCCGTGCAGTGGACACAGTCTGAGTCGCGTTGCGCGAGGCAGCCAAGGATGGTCCTTCCACGGGCCTTTAGAACTGAGGTCTGCACTGGCGCCAGCTCTCGGTCCAACGCGAAGGCCGGCAACAGAACGTGCGGGAAGGCACGACCGGAGTTGGCGGACTCAGCGGGGGATCGAGGACAGGGCAGCGCAAAGCGACAGCATACCCGCAGGAGGGCAGGATAGTCCAACCGTGTCCAGCGGGGCGGCGAAAGCGCACAGCCCCCCGTCGACGGGAGTCCGGACTCGCGCTGCCGGTCAGGTGACGGCGACGCGGTCCTCGCGACGCAGATGAGGATGGCGGCAGCCGCGCCCCCCGTCAAGGCCGAACCCCGGCGCGGCGTGCCGCGCCGGGGTTCGGAGCACGGCTCCGGGGCCGCTCAGAACGCCTGGACGTCCGAGATCAGCCACCGCTCGCCCACCCGCGTGAGGGTCGCGATGACCCGGTTCTGGTCGACCGCGGGCTGCGCGGCGTCGGCGCCGACCGTCGCCTGGTTGACGAAGGCGAGCACCTTCACGCGGCCCTCGGCCTGCTCCATGACGCCGACGTCGGACACCCGGGCCTGCACGACGGTCTTGTTCTTGACCGCCAGCGGCTTGATGTCCTTGTCCATGGCCTGCGCGAACTCCTCCTTGAAGGAGCCGGTCAGCAGGCCCTCGATCTGGGCCGCCTGCGCGTCGATGCTCTTGTAGTTGTAGCTGAGCATCTGCTCGATCGACGTGCGGGCCGTGCTCGTGGCCGCCCGCGTCTGCGCCTCCTGGCCCGAGGGATCGCTCAGCGCGAGGCCAACCGACCCGGCGAGCAGGGCCGCCGCCAGGCCGAGCCCCACCAGCGGTGCCAGCAGCCTGCGCGGTGAGCTCGCCTGACCCTTCGGGGCCGCAGCCGGCTCGGGCTTCGCCTCGGGGGCCGGCTCCCGCGTGGGGGCTGCCGGGGTGACAGGCTCGGTGCGCTCCGGCCGGGCGGGCGGCAGCGGCGGTATGCCGTGGGCCCGCTGCCCCTGCGGACGCGTCCGCGAGCGCTGCCCGGCGACACGGGGACGCTGGCGCGTGCTGTTCCTGGCCACCTTGTCAGCCGACGAACTCAAGGTTCTCCACCTTCCACGCGTCGCTCACCTTCCGCAGCTGCAGGCGCATACGGTAGGTCTTCTTCTCGCCGTCGGGGACCGACGCGTTCTGCGTCGGCGCGACCACGCCGACCAGCACCACGGCGGAGTCGAGGTCGCCGGAGACCAGGGCGGCCTCGGTGCGCTCGGCCCGTGAGACCGTCTTGTTCTGCACCAGCACCTTCTTCAGCTCCTCGATCGAGCTGCTGTAGCTCTCGAGGAACGTGCCGGTCGCCCCTGCGCGCACTCGGGCGGTGTCGCGGTCGACGTGCTGGTGGTCGACGGTCACGAAGTTGACTGCCAGCTGTCGCGCCGCGGCGACCGCCTCGGCGCGGGCCTGCTGCGTCTGGTGCGCTGTCCAGGCCTCGCGTCCCAACGTGGCCCCCACGGCGATGGCCGCGACGAGGACCAGCGCCGCGAGGCCCCAGAGCCCCCGCGGGGTGAGGCGGGCGGACCGTGGCCCGGCTGCCTGCTGCGTGGTGGTGTCGGCTGTGTCGGCCCTGTCCGTTGCGTCGGCCGCCGGTCCCGTCCTGCCCCTGAGGAGCCTCGCGGGAACCGTGGCCTTCACCGCCCTCCCGGCCTGGGTGGTGATCGTGCTCATCGAGCAGCCTCCTTCATCATCCACAGCCACGACGGCTCGGCCTGTCCACCTCCCGTCGGTGGGAGGGGCACCGAGACATCGGGTGCTGCCGTGCCCAACGAGGCCGAGGCGCCCGGGGATACGGGCTGGCCGGCGATTGCCAGTGGAACCGAGGAGTTCGATGACCGCGCCCCGGAGGGGCCGGGGGCGTTCTGCGCCCCGCGCACGTTGCTGGACGAGCCCCGAGGGAGGGAGCAGCGGGCGCCGGTGTTGACCGGGGGCAGGCCCGTCGTGCGGGCGGGGTCGGTGCGCTTGGTTCCCTCGTAGCCCTGCTTGCAGACCGCGGGGTCGTGCGAGAGCACCAGGCCGAAGTGGGCGGTGCCGTCGCCCGGTACCACCGTGTAGCCTCCGGCGATCACGTCCGGGTAGGTGACGAGCAGCTGCTCGATGCCGTCGACCCGGGCGGTCGTGACCTGGCCGACGGTGATGAGGTTGGCCAGCAGGGCCGCGAGGCTCGACTGGTTCTCGCGGATGAGGCCGTCGAGCTCGCGTGAGGCCACGGCCCCCCGGTCGAGCACCATCCGCAGGTCGGCGTCCGAGGCCTTGAGGGTCTCGGAGAGGTTCGCGAAGTTCGTGGCGAAGGTCTTGATCTGCCCGGAGGTGTCGCGCTGGGTGTCGAGCACGATGCGCCCGTCCTCGATGAGCTTGACCGTCTCGGGCAGGGCCTCGGTCGCGGCGCGGGTCAGGGCGTCGCCGCTGTCGAGCATCCGCTGCAGGTCGGTGCCGCCGTCGGCGAAGGCCTTGCCGAGCTCGTCGACCACGATCCTGAGGTCGTCGCGGTCGACCGACCGCACCGTCCCGTCGAGGTGCAGCAGGAGGTTGTCGACGCGCACCGGGGTGCGGGTGTCCTTGCGCGCGATGGTGTCGCCGTCCTCGAGGCTCTTCCCGCCCTGCGAGCGCGGCTGGAAGTCGAGGTACTGCTCCCCGACGGCCGAGCGGTTCTCGACCACGGCGACGGTGTCCCTGGGGATCTGGACGCCGCGGCGGATCCGGGCGTCGACGATGACGCCGTCCTTGCCGAGCCGCAGGCGCTCGACCCGGCCCACCTGGACGCCGCGGTAGGAGACCTCGGAGCCCACGAAGATGCCGCCGGACTCGGCGAAGTCCGCGGAGACGAGGTACTGGCCTCCGACCACGCGGTCGTAGAGACCCACGTAGCGGGCGGACAGCACCGAGACGGTGACCAGGGTGATGAGCAGGAAGGCGATGAGCTGCACCTTCACCGAGCGGCGGATCATGCCTCACCTCCGTTGTACAGCGAGCGCCACGAGCCGTCCGAGGACGAGCTGCCGGACCCGGCCGACCCCAGGCAGGTGACCCCCGGCACGCACACGCCGCCTCCACCGCCCGGCGAGGTCGGGTCGGGGGTCTGCCCCGGCAGCGGCAGGTCCGGCACGTCGGGCAGCGGCACGTCGGGCAGCCCGGGCTCGCCTCCGGTCGGCGGCGCGGTCGGGATGCCGAGGTTGCCGGAGAGGTTGCGCATGTCGAGGTCGGCTGTGACGCGCAGGTTGGTGTAGTCGCCCTTCATCGCGGCCAGGGTGCCGTCCGAGAAGGGGTAGGTCAGCAGCAGCTGCATCGACGCCGGAAGGTCGTCGCCCGCCTTGTTCAGCTCGGCCAGGATGGGTGCGAGCGCCTCGAGGTTGGCCCGGGTGTCGGCCTTGGACTGCTGGATCACGTCGGTCCCGACCGCACCGAGCCGCTCGAGGGCGGTCAGCATCTCGACGAGCTGCTTGCGCTGGTCGGCGAGCACCTTCAACCCACCCGGCATGGCCTCGATGGCCCGGGCGATGTCCTGCTTCTGGGCCGCCAGGCGGGCCGAGAGCCTGTCGATGCCGTCGATGGCCCGCACGATCTCGCTCTTCTGCTCCTCCAGGCCCCCGACGAAGGTGTCGAGCTGCCCGATGAGGTCCTTGATCTCCTGGTCGTTGCCGCGCAGCGCGTTGTTGAGCTCGGCCTCGATGACCTTCAGCTGGGCGACGCCGCCACCGTTGAGCAGCAGCGACATGGCGCTGAGGACCTCCTCGACCTCGGGGTTGCGGCTCGTGCGGTCGAGCACGATGTTGTCCCCCTCGCCCAGCTCGCCGACCGCCTTGGCCGAGGCCGGGGGCGCCAGCTCGATGTACTTCTCGCCCAGCAGCGAGGTCTGCCTGATCTCGGCCGTCGCGTTGTCGGGCAGCTTCACGGTCTTCGGCAGCCGCAGGGTGACCCTGGCGGTCCAGCCGTTGAGCTCGATCTCCTCGACCGCGCCGACCGTCACCTGGTCGACCTTCACCGAGGACTGCGGCACGAGGTCGAGCACGTCGGCGAACTCGGCCGTGATCCGGTAGACGTCGCCGCGGGCGGCGGCGCCACCGGGCAGCGGCAGGTCGTAGGCGCCCTGGCAGCCGCCGAGGGCCGCTGCGGTCCCGGCCGCCACGAGGGCGGCGGCCGCCCGGCGGAGCCGGGCACCCGGCATCCGGTCTGCGGTGGTGGGCGTGGTGCTCATCAGTGCGTCCCTCCCAGCAGTCCGCCCAGCGTCGGGTCGGCGCCGCGCATCTGCAGCGAACTGGTCACCGGGGCGAGCGTGGTGTCGATGTCGCGGCACAGGTCGGTGTTGCCGGTGCCGGTCGGCCCGGTGACCAGGGAGCACAGCAGCAGGGCGGGGTCGTCGAACTGCTCCATGTTGGACCTGGTGTCGAGCGTGCCGGTCTTGGGGTTGTAGGCGTTCTGCAGGTTGCTGATGGCGACGGGCGCGTTGGTGAGGGTCTCGGCGAGGGCGTCGCGCTGCTTGGCGACCGTGCCGGTGACGGCCGCGAGCTGGTCGACGTTGGTCTTCACGCCGGTGCGGTTGTCCTTCACGAAGGTGGAGACCTCGTTGAGCGCGATCGCCAGGTTCCTCAGCGCGGCGGAGAGGTCGTCGCGCTCCCCGTCGAGCTGGGTGGACACCGTCGCGAGGTCCTTGTTGAGCCGGCGCACCTGCTGGTCGTTGGTGGCGAGCATCGAGGTGAGGGTCTGGAGGTTCTTGACCGTGCCGAAGAGGTCGTTCCGGCCGCCGCTGAGGGTCGCGAGGGCCTGCGAGAGGTCGCGGTTCATGTCGTGCAGCTGCTGCCCCTGCCCGTCGAGGTTCTTCGCCCCGGTGTCCAGCAGCCGCGAGAACGAGCCGTCCTTGTTGGCCCCCTGCGGACCGAGGGCGACGAGCAGGTCGTCGAGGCTCTGCGAGATGCGGTCGAGCTCGACGGGGACGGCCGTGCGGTCGGTGCCGATGTGGGCGCCGTCGGCCATCTTCGGGCCGCCCTGGTAGGCCGGGAACAGCTGCACGTAGCGGTCACTCACCAGCGAGGGCGCCACCACGGCCGCCTTGGCGTCCGCCGGCACGGAGTACGTGCGGTCGAACTCGAAGCTGACCAGGACCTTGTCGCCCTTCGGCACGACCTCGGTCACCTCGCCGACCTCGACGCCGAGGACCCGCACGTCCGAGCCCGGGAAGAGCCCGACCGCCCGGGTGAACTCCCCGGTGACACGGACCCGGTCGTTGCGCGGCCAGAAGGCGTAGGCGCCGGCCACGACCGCGACCACCACGAGGGCCGCGACGACCTTGGGTATGAGTCCGATGCGCATGTCACTTCACCCCCGGGGCGCCGACCGGCGCCGTGAGGTTGGCGATGTAGGTGTCGAACCACCGGCCGGTGCCCAGCACGTTGGAGAACAGCCGGGTGAACGGCGCCATCGCGGCGATCGTGTCGTTCAGGTCCTTCTCGTGCTTCTGCAGCACCGCGAGCACCTTCGTCAGCTGGTCGAGGGCCGGCTTGAGCTCCGCCCGGTTCTCCCGCACCAGCGCCGTCACCTGCTGGGCCATCGCCGAGGTGTTGGTGAACAGCGTGTGGATGGCGTCGCGGCGGGCGTTGAGCTCTTCCATGAGCAGGTCGGCGTCCTTGATGAGGGTCTCCAGGGCCTTGTTGCGCTCGGCGACGGTGCCGGTCACCGAGTTGGCGGCCGACAGCAGTCGCTTCAGCTCGGCGTCGCGGGAGGCGATGGTGCGCGAGAGGCGGGTGAGCCCGTCGAGCGCCGCCCGCACGTGCGGTGGGCTGTCCTTGAACTCGGTGGCCATGACGTCGAGCGAGGTCGCGAGCTGGTCGGTGTCGATGCGCTCGGCGGTCTGGGCCAGGTCGGTGAAGGCGTTGACGATGTCGTAGGAGGAGACGGTGCGCTCGAGCGGGATCTCGGAGCCCGCCCTCATCTGGCCCCCGCCGGCGGGCTCCAGCGAGAGGTACTTCTGCCCGAGCAGCGTCTTCATGCGCACCGACGCGGCGGTCTGGGGGCCGAAGGCCACGTCCTCGGTGATGCGGAAGTCGACGCGGACGTGGTCACCGGCCAGGTCGACGGCCTCGACCTTGCCGACCTTGACGCCGGCGATCCGCACGTCGTCTCCCTCGATGAGGCCGCCGGCCTCGCTGAAGGCAGCGCGGTAGGTGTCGCCGCCACCGATCAGGGGCAGGCTCTGCACGTTGAACGCCAGCGCCAGCAGCACCGCGATCACCAGCAGGCCGGCCGCCCCGATCGGGACGGGGTTGCGCTCACGGAAGGGGACGCTCATGAGCACCTCGCTGCAGTCACGGCATACGACGGGGAGACCGGGCCGGTGGGCAGCTTCACGGTGCCGTCGAAGCGGCACAGGTAGAAGTTGAACCACGAGCCGTAGGTCGCCGTGCGGGTGATCTGCGTGATCTTCTCGGGCGACGTCGAGAGGAACTTCTCGAAGGTCGCCGTGTTCTTCGGCTTGTTGAGGGTGGTCGAGAGCCTGCGCAGGTTCGCGATGTCGGCCTTGAGGGCGGGCCGGGTGACCTTGAGCAGGTCGGCCGTCTCGGCGGTCAGGGAGTTGATGTTCTCGAGCGAGGCCCCGATCGTCTTGCGGTCCTGCGCCAGGCCGGAGACGAAGCGCTGGAGCTGGTCGATGAGCTGCTTGAGCGCCGCGTCGTGCTCGTCGACAGTGGCGAGGACGGCGTTGAGGTTGCCGATGGTCCGGCCGATGACGGCGTCGCGGTCGGCCAGGGTCGAGGTGAGCGAGGCCGTCTTGGCCAGCAGCGAGTTGATGTTGCCGCCCTCGCCCTGGAGCACCGAGATGATCTGCCCGGACAGCTCGTTGACGTCCTTGGGCGAGAGTGCGGCGAACAGCGGCTTGAAGCCGTTGAACAGCACGGTCAGGTCGAGGGCCGACTGGGTGCGGTCGAGCCCGATCGTCGCGCCGTCCTTGAGGGCGGCAGAGTCCCCCACGCCCTGCGTCAGGGCCAGGTAGCGCTCGCCGACGAGGTTCCGGTACTTGATGGTGGCGTGGGTGCCCTGCGTCAGGACGCTGGACTTGGCCACGGAGAACTCGACGAGGGCGTTGGTGCGGTCGCGGTGCACCGAGACCTTCTCGATCTCGCCGACGCGGACCCCCGCGATGCGGACCTCCTGGCCGGCGGCCACACCGGTGACGTCCTCGAAGACGGCCTTGTAGGTCGCCTTGTCGCCGAGCTGCACGTTGGAGATCGTGGCCGCGAGGGTGCCGGTCGCCAGGAGCGTGGTCAGCGCGAAGAGGATGAGCTTGACGAGGCTGGACGAGGTCTTCATCGCTGGCTCACCACCGTTCCGCGGAGCATCGGGCCGGCGAGCAGGGTCGCGATGGCAGACGGACGCCCGGACCCGTCGCGCGACAGCAGGGCGGCCACGACCTTCTGTTCCTCCTCGGTGCCGGCGAGACCGGAGTCGGCCTCGGCGATGCCCACGGCCTTCTCGGTGGTGAACGCCGACGGCAGGGCGCTGCCGGCGCCGTTGCCCGAGGCCCCGTCGGTGCCGTCGTCGAAGGTGATGCCGGGGCGGGGGTTGGCCTGGCTGCCGTGCCGGTCGGGCAGGCCGTAGCAGTTGGGGCCACGCTTCTCGCCCCAGGCGGGCTCCTCCCCCGGCTTGTAGCCCGGCCGCTGGGGGGTGACCTCCAACGTGATGTGGAACTGCTCGTTCTTCCACGCCCCGTCGATGTGGGGGACCCAGTTGGTCAGCGCCGTCGCCATGCAGGGGTACTGAGGCGAGTACTTGGCGAACAGGGCCAGGCTCGGGCGGCCGACGCGACCGGCCTGGATGACCCGGTCACCGTTGCGCTCCAGGAACCGCGCCGTGGTGTTCGCGAACCCCGCCGTCCCGGCGAAGAAGCCCTTGAGGGAGTCCTGCTTCTGCACGATCGTCGTGTTCGTCGTCACCAGCGCCCTGGCCGCGCGGACCAGCTCGGGCGCCGCCACGGCATACGTGCTCGCCAGGTCTGCCAGCCCCGAGATGTCGGCCTGCAGCGCCGGCATGTGCGGGTTGAGCTCCTTGAAGTAGCGGTCCACCAGCACCAGGTTCTGCCCCAGCCGGGTGCCCCGGCCGTCGAGCGTGGTGGCCAGCGCGTTCAGCGTCGCGGCCAGCTTCTCCGGCTGGACCGCGCGCAGCAGCGGCAGCAGGTCCTCGAACACGCGCTCGAGCTCGATCGCCACGCTCGTGCGGTCCTGCCCGATCACGTCCCCGGCACGGATCGCGCGCCGCGGCGTCCCGGCCGGCGGGGCCACGAGGTCGACGTACCGCTCCCCGAACAGGGTCTTGGGCAGCAGCCGCGCCGAGACGTCCGCCGGGATCTGCGACACCATCTCCGGCTTCAGCGCCAGGGCCAGCCGGGCGCCGTCTCCGGTGGTCTCGATGCGGCGCACCTCCCCGACGATCAGGCCGCGCAGCTTGACGTCGCTGGACTCCTGCAGCTGCGACCCGATCCGGTCGGTCTCCAGGGACACCATCACCACGTCGGTGAAGACCTTCTGGAACGAGGCGACGGACAGCCCGATGAGCGAGGCGACGACCACGAGGAAGGCGACGCCGTAGGCACGGTCGCCCAGCCTGGAGATGAAGCCCCGGGCGGGTCCGACATTGGTGGCATTGGTCTGCGTCATGGCTAACCCGCGATCCTCACCGTGGTCGACGCACCCCAGACGGCCAGGGAGAAGAAGAAGTCGACGATGTTGATGGCCACGATCGACGTGCGCACCGCCTTGCCCACGGCCACGCCCACACCGGCCGGCCCGCCCGAGGCGGTGTAGCCGTAGTAGCAGTGGATCAAGATGATCACGACCGCGAAGACCATGACCTTGAGGAAGGAGTAGAGGACGTCGATCGGCGGCAGGAACAGGTGGAAGTAGTGGTCGTAGGTGCCCTTGGACTGCCCGAAGTACTCGGTGACGATGAACCGGGTCGCGCCGTAGGAGGACAGCAGGCCCAGGACGTAGAGCGGGATCACCGCGATGAAGCCGGCGATCATCCGGGTGGTCACCAGGAACGGCAGCGACGGGATGCCCATGACCTCGAGCGCGTCGACCTCCTCGGAGATCCGCATGGCCCCGAGCTGGGCGGTGAAGCCGCACCCGACGGTCGCCGCGAGGGCCAGGCCCGCCACGAGCGGGGCGATCTCGCGGGTGTTGAGGTAGGCGGAGATGAAGCCGGTGAAGGCGCCGGTGCCGAGCTGGTTGAGCGAGGAGTAGCCCTGCAAACCGACCTGGCTGCCGGTGAAGAAGGCGAGGAAGGCGATGACGCCGACGGTGCCGCCGATGACGGTCAGGGCCCCGGAGCCGAGGGAGACCTCCGCCAGCAGCCGGACGACCTCCTTCTTGTAGCGGCGGAGGGTGCGTCCGCTCCAGGCGAGCGAGCGCACGTAGAAGCGCATCTGTTCGCCGAGGCTGTCGAGGGCCTCCACCGGGCGGTGGGCGAGGTCCGTTGCTCTGCTCATCGCGGTTCTCTGTTCATCGTCGTCGCCCGCCTCAGATCTTCTGCGGGACGACTTGGAAGTAGATGGCGCTGACGACGAAGTTGACGACGAACAGGAACATGAACGTGATGACCACGCTCTGGTTCACCGCGTCGCCGACGCCCTTGGGGCCGCCGCCGGCCGTCAGGCCCTTGTAGGAGGCGACGACCGCGGCGATGAAGCCGAAGATCACCGCCTTGATCTCGCTGGTCCACAGGTCGGCGAGCTGGGCCAGGGCCGTGAACGAGGCGATGTAGGCGCCCGGTGTACCGCCCTGGATGATGACGTTGAAGAAGTAGCCGCCTGCGACGCCGACGACGGACACCAGCCCGTTGAGGAGCAGCGAGACGAGCATGGCGGCCAGTACGCGTGGCACGACGAGGCGCTGGATCGGGCTGATGCCGAGCACCTCCATCGCGTCGATCTCCTCGCGGATCTTGCGCGAGCCGAGGTCGGCGCAGATGGCCGAGCCACCAGCGCCGGCGATGAGCAGGGCGGTGACGATCGGTGAGGCCTCACGGATGACGGCCAGCACGCTGGCCGCCCCCGTGAACGACTGGGCGCCGAGCTGACGGGTGAGGGTGCCGAGCTGGAGGGCGATGACCGCGCCGAACGGGATCGAGACGAGCGCGGTCGGCACGATCGTGACCGAGGCGATGAACCAGCACTGCTGGATGAACTCCTTGGTCTGGAACGGCCGCTTCGGCAGGGCCCGGAAGACATCGAGCACGAGTGCGAACAGCGAGCCACTCTGGCGAAGGGCACCCACCGCGAGGTTGCTCACGACAGCACTCCCTCGCGCTCGGCGTGGGACTCCACGGACGAGGGGTGCACGCCGGGCACGCCCGCGTTGCCGGACTGGAAGGACCCGGGCGGCGGCGTGACACCGTTCTCGCGACACCACTGCCCCGCGGGGCGGGCGGTGCGCCGCACCGAGCCGTCGCTGGGCTCGAGCTGGAGGGCGATGGGCGGCAGCGGGGGGAGCTCCTGGCCCGACTCCGCGGCGAGCTCGTCGGCGTCCTTCTCCTCGGACATGCCGATCGGTCCGACCCGCTGGGCGTTGAGGAACTGCCGCACCACCGGCTCCTCCGAGCTGAGCAGCATCTCGCGCGGGCCGAACATCGCCAGGTGGCGGTGGTAGAGCAGGCCGATGTTGTCGGGCACCGTGCGGGCGGTGTTGATGTCGTGGGTGACGATGAGGAAGGTCGCCTCGATCTGCGCGTTGAGGTCGACGATGAGCTGGTTCAGGTAGGCCGTGCGCACCGGGTCGAGGCCGGAGTCCGGCTCGTCGAAGAGGATGATCTCCGGGTCGAGCACGAGCGCACGCGCCAGGCCGGCGCGCTTGCGCATGCCGCCGGAGATCTCGCCGGGCAGCTTGCCCTCGGCGCCCTGCAGGCCGACCAGCTCGATCTTCTCGGTGACGATCCGCCGGACCTCGGTCTCGTTCTTCCGAGTGTGCTCGCGCAGCGGGAAGGCGATGTTGTCGTAGAGGTTCATCGAGCCGAAGAGCGCCCCGTCCTGGAAGAGCACGCCGAAGAGCTTGCGCACCTCGTAGAGGTCGTGCTCGCGCAGGCGGGTGAGGTCCTGGCCCTCGATCCAGATCGAGCCGGCGTCCGGCTTCAGCAGGCCGACCAGCGTCTTGAGGAACACCGACTTGCCCGTGCCCGAGGGGCCGAGCATCACCGAGATCTCCCCGGCGGGGAGCGTGAGGGTCACGTCGTTCCAGATGGTCTGTGACCCGAACCTCTTGGTCAGGCCTTCGACCCTGATCTCAACGCCCACTGCTCACCTCGTCGTGATGGTGCCTTGTTGCCCGCGAGGGCCCCGGTCTCGCGCTGCTCAACGACCAGCGCCCACCGGGGTTACGGCCGCACGGCAGGATGGGCCGGTGATCATCCGGCGTGAGAGACCCCAGGACATCCCGGCCATCCGCGCCGTGACGGCGGCGGCCTTCGCCACCGCGGAGCACTCCGCTCCCCCGGTGGAGCCCGACGGGGCGCCCGGCGAGGCCACGCTCGTGACGTGGCTCCGCGACGACGAGGGGTGGATCCCGCAGCTCTCCCTCGTGGCCGAGGACGAGGACGGCGCGGTCGTCGGGCACGTGGTGTGCACTCGCGGCACGGTCGCGGGCGCCCCCGCCCTGGGCCTGGGCCCGCTCAGCGTCGACCCCCACCAGCAGGGGCGGGGGGTCGGCTCGGCGCTGGTGCACGCCGTGCTCGCCGCCGCCGACGCCCTCGACGAGCCGCTCGTGGCCCTGCTCGGCGACCCGGGCTACTACCGGCGCTTCGGCTTCCGTCCGGCCGCCGACATCGGGGTCCGCTCACCCGAACCCGCGTGGGGCGACCTGTTCCAGGCCCGCACGCTCACGGCACACGACCCGGGGCTCACCGGGACCTTTGCGTATGCCGCGCCGTTCAGCCGGTTCTGACCACGGCGGCCGCGCCGCCCGGGCATGCGAAAGGCGGGCCCGACCGTGAGGTCGGACCCGCCCTTCGTGGTGTTCGGCGCCCGCAGTCGCGGGCTCAGATCACTTGAGCTCGACGGTGGCCCCGGCGCCCTCGAGGGCCTCCTTGGCCTTCTCCGCGGCAGCCTTGTCGACCTTCTCGAGAACGGGCTTGGGGGCGCCGTCCACGAGGTCCTTGGCCTCCTTCAGGCCGAGGGAGGTCAGCGCGCGGACCTCCTTGATGACCTGGATCTTCTTGTCGCCGGCGGCGGTCAGGATGACATCGAACTCGTCCTGCTCCTCGGCGGCAGCGGCCTCGCCGCCACCGGCGGGGGCGCCAGCAGCCGCGACGGCAACGGGAGCCGCAGCGGTGACGTTGAAGGTGTCCTCGAACTGCTTCACGAACTCGGAGAGCTCGATGAGGGTCATCTCCTTGAAGGCCTCAAGGAGCTCGTCGGTGGAGAGCTTCGCCATGGTGGGCGTCCTTTCTGTTCTTACTTCGTATGCCGTGAGTGGCGGTTTTCGTTGGTCGAGCGGTCGGTCTGGGGTCGCCCCCGGACGTCAGCTCTCGTCGCCACCCTCGGCGACGTCAGCGGTGGCCTCGGCCGCGGGGGCCTCGTCCGTGGTCTCCTCGGCAGCCTCGGCGGCGGGAGCGGCGGCAACCGGACCCTCTGCCTCGACCTTGGCGCGCAGCGCGTCGACCACACGGGCCGTCTGCGACAGCGGAGCCGCGAAGAGGTAGACGGCCTGGCTGAGCGACGCCTGCAGGGCACCGGCCAGCTTGGCCAGGAGGACCTCGCGGGACTCGAGGTCCGCGAGCTTCGTGATCTCCTCGGCGGTCAGGGTCTTGCCGTCGAGGACGCCACCCTTGATCACGAGGAGGGGGTTCGCCTTGGCGAAGTCACGCAGGCCCTTTGCAGCCTCGACCGGGTCGCCCTCGACGAAGGCGATGGCGGACGGGCCCTGGAGCTGGCCGTCGAAGGCCGTGACTCCGGCCTCCTTCGCCGCGAGCTCGGTCAGCGTGTTCTTCACGACGGCGAAGGTCGCGTTGCCGCGAAGCGAGTTGCGCAGGTCGGTGAGCTGCTTCACCGAAAGCCCGCGGTACTCGGTCAGCACGGCCGCGCCCGAGGTCCGGAACTTGTCCGTGAGCTCGGCGATGGCTGCAGCCTTGTCAGCCTTTGCCATGTGGCCTCCCTTCCGTAATGAACGACCACACGGCGAGGGCCCACACGAAGAAAGCCCCGGCGCAGGGCACGGGGCACACGGCATACGATCCGGCGGAGCCGGTGCATCCGGTTGAACGTGGCCTGCGCTGGCTGCCCGCTTCGAGCGGGACCTTCGGTCTCGCACCCTGGTGGGCACGCGACAACCGAGCGGTCTCTGGTCAGGGTCAAGGGTACGGGCCGAGGCGCGCAGGACCAAATCGCCCCGGAAGACGCCAGAGCCCGCCACCCCGGGCGGGGCGGCGGGCTCTGGTGACAGGCCGAGATCAGGCGGTGGCCTCGTCCTCGACCAGCAGGTTGCGGGTGCGGGAGGAGTCCAGCGGGATGCCGGGGCCCATCGTGGTGGTCATCGTGGCCTTCTCGATGTAGCGGCCCTTGGACGCCGAGGGCTTCAGACGCAGGACCTCCTCGAGGGCGGCCGCGTAGTTCTCCACGAGCGACCTCTCGTCGAAGGAGGTCTTGCCGATGATGAAGTGGAGGTTCGCGTGCTTGTCGACGCGGAACTCGATCTTGCCGCCCTTGATGTCGGAGACGGCCTTGGCGGTGTCCATGGTGACCGTGCCGGTCTTCGGGTTCGGCATGAGGCCGCGGGGACCGAGCACCTTTCCGAGGCGGCCGACCTTGCCCATCATGTCGGGGGTCGCGACGACGGCGTCGAAGTCGAGCCAGCCGCCGGAGACCTTCTCGATCATGTCGTCGGAGCCGACGTAGTCGGCGCCGGCCTCGCGGGCGGCCTCAGCCTTGTCGCCGTTGGCGAACACCAGGACGCGGGCGGTCTTGCCGGTGCCGTGCGGCAGGTTGACGGTGCCGCGGACCATCTGGTCGGCCTTGCGCGGGTCGACGCCGAGGCGCATGGCGACCTCGACGGTCGCGTCGTACTTGGTGGAGGAGGTCTCCTTGGCCAGACGCACCGCCGCGAGGGGGGCGTAGACCTTGGCCGGGTCGATCTTCTCGGCTGCGGCGCGGTATGCCTTGCTGCGCTTCATTGCTGCTCCTGTGAGTGGTGGTGGAGTTGTGGTGAACGGACCAGCGCTGGTCCTGCCACGGTGTCGGGGAGGTCCCCGACGCTGCTCAGCAGAGGTTGCTGCCCTGGGAACAGGTTGCACCCTGTCCTCGCGGCAGCAACCTCTGCTAGCAGAAGTTGCTGCGTGAGAGAGGTGCTCAGACCTCGGTCTCGATGCCCATCTGGCGGGCGGTGCCGGCGATGATCTTCATGGCGCCGTCGATGTCGTTGGCGTTCAGGTCGGGCATCTTCTGCTCGGCGATCTCGCGGACCTGGTCCTTGCTGAGCTTCGCGACCTTGGTCTTGTGCGGCTCGCCGGAGCCCTTCTGCACGCCTGCGGCCTTCTTGATCAGCTCGGCGGCCGGCGGCGTCTTGGTGATGAAGGTGAAGGAGCGGTCCTCGTAGACCGTGATCTCCACCGGGATGACGTTGCCGCGCTGGGACTCCGTCGCAGCGTTGTACGCCTTGACGAACTCCATGATGTTGACGCCGTGCTGACCGAGGGCCGGGCCGACGGGCGGGGCCGGGGTGGCCGCACCGGCCTGGATCTGCAGCTTGATGAAGCCGGAGACCTTCTTCTTGGGGGGCATTGCTGTCCTTCGCTGGTTGTGGGCCCACGCCTACGGGCGATGACCCGGTTGCAGTGCCTCGTTCGTCAGATCTTGGCGACCTGGTTGAACGAGAGCTCGACCGGGGTCTCCCGGCCGAAGATGGAGACCAGAACCTTGAGCTTCTGGGTGTCGGGGTTGATCTCGGAGATCGTCGCCGGGAGGGTCTCGAACGGGCCCTCCATGACGGTGACGGACTCGCCGACCTCGAAGTCGACGACCGCAGCCTCGCGGGGCTTGCCCGGGGCACCGGCCCCACCGCCGGCCGCGCCGGCCGCGACCGGGGTGCCGAGGTCGGCCGGGGCGAGCATGGTGAAGACCTCGTCGAGGCTCAGCGGCACCGGCTGGTGAGCGTTGCCGACGAAGCCGGTCACGCCCGGGGTGTGGCGCACCGCGCCCCACGACTCGTCGGTCAGGTCCATGCGGACGAGGACGTAGCCGGGCATCCGCACGCGGCGGACCAGCTTCTTCTGGCCGTTCTTGATCTCGGTGACCTCTTCCATCGGCACCTCGGCCTGGAAGATGTAGTCCTCCATGTTGAGGGAGGCGATGCGGTTCTCGAGGTTGGCCTTCACGCGGTTCTCGTAGCCCGCGTAGGAGTGGATGACGTACCAGTCGCCGAACTGGCTGGCGAGCTTGTCCTTGAACTCCTTGACCGGGTCCACGGGGGCCTCGTCGACGCCCACGAGGGCCTCATCGACGTCCACGGGGGCCTCGTCGGCCGCGGCAGCCGCCTCGGTGGTCTCGTCGGCCTCGGTGCCCACGGGCGCGTCGGTCTCGGTGTCGGGGGTCGCGACGTCCTCGACGGGCTGCTCAGTGCCGGTGGCGACGTCGTCGCTCTCGGTGGTCCACTGGTCGGACACGCTGATGACCTACTTCCTTGAAATGTGTCGCCGGGGTTGCTGCCCCGTGAGGGCGGCGGCGGAGCCCTCGAGGGCTAGCCGCCGAAGACCCACAGGACGAGCTTGGTGAAGGCGAAGTCCAGCGCGGACACCAGGGCCATCATGAACACCACGAACACGATCACGACGATCGTGTAGTTCACCAGCTCCGAGCGCGTCGGCCGGACGACCTTGCGCAGCTCGTCCAGGATCTGGCTGACGAACAGGCTCAGGGAGCGGAAGAACCGGGAGACCGGGTTGCCGCGCTTGTCGCTCCTGCGACTGGCGCGACCAGAGTCGCGGGTCTCCGCGCTCACGTCCGTCACGATTCCTCTTCTCGCTGGCCTGGGTACTGCTCGTCGTTGTCGCAGGGCAGGAGGGACTCGAACCCCCAACCGCCGGTTTTGGAGACCGGTGCTCTACCAATTGAGCCACTGCCCTACGGAACCCGCCAAGGGGTGACCGGTTCCGGGAGGCTGTTCCGACTTCCCTCCCCACGCCCTTCGCGGGCACGGCGGAAGCATGGTCGGAGTCAACCGATGCAGAAGCATACGTGACGGGCGCCCCCGGATGCGAACTCGCCCGACACGGCGAGCGGTGACCGCGCTGCGGACAGCACCGCACGGCATACCGGCGTCTCTGCGAGCATGGCCTGCGTGACCGAGCAGACCGCACCCGCCAGCCGCACGCCCGTCGCCGAGCTCTCCCCCGACCAGCTCGAGGCCTTCGCCCAGGAGCAGCGCACGGCGTATGCCGCGCTGCAGGAGCGGGGCCTGAAGCTCGACCTCACCCGCGGCAAGCCGGCACCGGCCCAGCTCGACCTCGCCGAGGAGCTGCTCGCCCTCCCGCACGGCCACGTGGACGCCAGCGGCACCGACGTGCGCAACTACGGCGGCCTGCAGGGGCTGGCCGAGCTGCGCGACATCTTCGGCGAGCTGCTGCGGGTCGACCCGGCGCAGCTCGTGGCCGCGGGCAACTCCAGCCTGACGCTGATGCACGACTGCCTCGTCGACCTGCTCCTGCACGGTGCGGTCGACTCGCCGAGGCCGTGGTCGCAGGAGGAGAAGGTCACCTTCGTCTGCCCCGTGCCGGGCTACGACCGCCACTTCGCGATGCTCGAGCACCACGGCATCGACATGGTCACCGTGCCGATGCGCCACGACGGGCCCGACGCGGAGGCCGTGGCGCGGCTGGTGGCCGACGACCCCAGCATCAAGGGCATGTGGATCGTGCCGACCTACGCCAACCCGGCCGGTTCGGTGACCACCCAGGAGGTGGCCGCCCGCCTGGCCTCGATGGAGACGGCGGCCCCCGACTTCAAGATCTTCTGGGACAACGCCTACGCCTTCCACCACCTGACCGCCGACGAGGCCAAGAGCGCCGACGTGCTCAGCCTGGCGTCGGCCGCCGGCCACCCGCACCGCCCGGTCGTGTTCGCGTCGACCTCCAAGATCACGTATGCCGGCGCAGGCGTCGCCTTCCTGGCCGCCTCACCGGAGAACATCGCCTGGCACCTCGGCCACCTCGCGAAGCGTTCCATCGGCCCGGACAAGGTCAACCACCTGCGTCACGCCCAGTTCTTCGGCTCGGCCCAGGGCGTGCGCGACCACATGGCCCGGCACCGCGAGATCATCGCGCCGAAGTTCGCCGAGGTGGAGCGGGTGCTCAGCGAGCGGCTCGGCGGCCTCGGCATTGCGAGCTGGACCCGGCCCAAGGGCGGCTACTTCGTCAGCCTCGACGTGCTGGACGGCACCGCCTCGCGCGTCGTGGAGCTCGCGAAGGAGGCCGGCATCGCGCTGACCCCGGCCGGTGCGTCCTTCCCCCACGGCGACGACCCCGACGACCGCAACATCCGCCTGGCCCCGACCTTCCCCGTGCTCGAGGAGGTCACCACGGCGATGGAGGCCGTGGCGACCTGCGTGCTGCTGGCGGCGGCCGAGGCGCAGGGGCAGCGCGGCTGAGCGGCTGAGCGGCTGCGCGGAAGGCCCGGGGCAGAGCCCTTGGTCCCTTTGCGCCTTCCTGTGACCCGTCACAGACTGGCCCCATGAGCGATCAGCCAGGACGCGAGAGCATCGAAGACGACATCGCCAGCTACAGCGTGGACGACGAGGGGCAGCTCCAGCCCTCCGACACCCTCGAGCAGGCTGACGTGGCCGACGAGCTCGACCGCGGCTACTCCCCGCCGGAGCGGCCCCGCGGCGTCGAGGCCTTCGGCACCACCGCCGAGGAGCAGCACCAGGGCGAGAGCCTGGAGCAGCGCATCCGGCAGGAGGAGCCCGACCCCAACTCCGCCTACGGCGCGCCCGACAACGAGAGCGGGCTCGACGACGAGGACGACCGGGTCGGCGGTGACGACCCCGACTCCATCGCGGCCGAGGACGACTTCATCGGCGACGCCGAGGTGGGCGACCAGCGGGCCGGACGCCTCGTCGCCCCGGACGAGGGGTCGCACGAGGACGTCGACCACGAGATGGTCGGTCGCGACGTCGGCGTGAACGGGGCGGCCGCCTCGGCCGAGGAGGCCGCCATGCACATCATCGAGGAGTAACCACCCCTCTCACCCCGACGGGGCCTGCGCCGACTCACCAGATTCTCGAGCACGGTTCGGGCCCCGTCGGCGTGCCGGGTGACAGACTGCGGGCATGCCGCGTCCGGTGACCGCGCTCCCCAAGGCGCACCTGCACCTGCACTTCACGGGCTCGATGCGGGTGCAGACCCTGCGCGAGCTCGCCGACAAGCACGGCATCCGACTCCCCGAGTCCCTGCTCGGCTTGTGGCCACCGCACCTGAGCGCCCGCGACGAGCGCGGGTGGTTCCGCTTCCAGCGGCTCTACGACGCCGCGCGCGCGTGCGTCCGCGACGAGGCCGACATGCGGCGCATCGTGCGCGAGGCAGCCGAGGACGACACCGCCGAGGGATCCCGCTGGCTGGAGATCCAGGTCGACCCGACCTCCTACGCCCCCTTCGTCGGGGGCATCACCCCGGCGCTGGAGATCGTGCTCGACGAGGCCCGAGCCGCCTCCGCCCGGGGCGGCGCCGAGGTCGCCGTCGTGGTGGCGGCCAGCCGGATCCGGCACCCCCTCGACGCGCGGGTCCTGGCGCGGCTGGCCGCGCAGCACGCCGGCGAGGGCCCGGGCGCGGTCGTGGGCTTCGGGCTGAGCAACGACGAGCGGCGCGGCGTCACCGAGGAGTTCGCCCACGCCTTCCGGATCGCCCGACGGGCGGGGCTGGCGCTGGTCCCGCACGCCGGGGAGCTGCTCGGGCCGGCCGCCGTCGAGGCCACGCTCGAGTCGCTGTGGCCGGACCGGCTCGGGCACGGCGTGCGCAGCGTCGAGGACCCGCGGGTGCTCGAGCTGGTCGCCGAGAGCGGCGTCGCCCTCGAGGTGTGTCCGGGCAGCAACGTCGCCCTCGGGGTCTACCCCTCACCCGAGGAGGTGCCGCTGCGCACGATCGTCGAGGCCGGGGTGCCGGTGGCCCTCGGCGCCGACGACCCCCTGCTCTTCGGCTCGCGTCTCGCCGCGCAGTACGAGACGGCGCGGGAGGCGCTCGGCTTCGACGACGCCGAGCTGGCCGCGCTCGCCCGGGGGTCGCTCCAGGCCAGCCGGGCGCCCGAGGCCGTCACCAAGGCCGCCCTCGCCGACGTCGACGCCTGGCTGGGCGACTCCCCCGGCGCGACCGCTCCCTCGTGAACCGGTGACTCCCCGCGGGGCCGCCGGTCTAGGTTGGTGACACACGAACCACACCTGGCGAGGAGCGCAGCATGGGCCGGATCGTCTCCAACTTCTTCATCTCCCTCGACGGCGTCGTCGAGCGGCCCGACCAGTGGCACTTCCCCTACTTCGACGACGCGATGGGCAAGGTCATCGAGAAGGGGATGGAGACCACCGGCGCCTTCCTGCTCGGCCGACGCCTCTACGACGAGTGGTCGGAGTACTGGCCCCAGCAGGGAGAGGAGGTCCCGTTCTCGTCCTTCATCAACAGCCTGCCGAAGTACGTCGTCTCCCACCGGGCCTTCGACCCCACGTGGCAGAACACGACCCTCGTCACCGGGCCTGACGACGCCAGCGTCGCCGAGCAGGTGCGGGGTCTCAAGGAGCAGGTGGACGGCGACATCACCCTCTCCGGTTCGGCGACCACCGTGCGCTGGCTGATGGCGCAGGGCCTACTCGACGAGCTCGCCCTGCTGGTGCACCCCATCGCCGTCGCCGAGGGCCAGCGGCTCTTCGAGGGCACGGGCACGGTGCCGCTGCGGCTGCTGTCCTGCGACACGCTGCCGACCGGGGTGCTGCACCTGCGCTACGCCCCGAAGACCCCCGCCTGAGGGACTGCCCCGCTGGAAGCTGTGTCCCACCCTGGGCCTCATATTGCGTGTCCCACGAAGACCGGCTCGTTGACCAGGGTCACCCCGAAGGCATCCCGCACGCCGTCGCGGATCTCCCGAGCGAGCGCGGCGACGTCGTCCGCCTTGGCGCCACCGCGGTTGGTGATCGCCAGCGTGTGCTTGGTCGACAGCGCGGCCGGCCCGGGCAGGCCGTAGCCCTTGCCGAACCCTGCCTTGTCGATGAGCCAGGCGGCGCTGGTCTTGACGTTGCCATCCGGGTCGGCGAAGCGCGGCGGGGGCGGCCCCTGCGAGCCCAGCCGCTCGGCGGCCCGGGCCTCGAGGGCGTCGAACTCCTCCACGCGCAGGATCGGGTTGGTGAAGAACGACCCGCACGACCAGGTGTCGTGGTCGGCCGGGTCGAGCACCATGCCGCGGGCCCGTCGCTGCTCCAGCACCGCCTCGCGGGCGTCCGCCAGCGGGACGCGGTCACCGGTCTCGACCCCGAGCTGGCGGGCGAGGTCGGCGTACCCGACCGGCTGGGACAGCTCTCCGGGGATGAGCTGGAAGAGGACGTCGAGGACGACGTAGCGGGTGTGCGACTTGAAGATCGAGTGCCGGTAGGTGAAGGCGCAGTCGAGGTTGCTGAAGGTCCGGACCCGCTGCTCGTGCCGGTCCCAGACCCGCACGGAGGCGATCGTCTGGGCCACCTCCTGCCCGTAGGCGCCGACGTTCTGCACCGGGGTCGCACCGGTGCAGCCCGGTATGCCGGACAGCGCCTCGATCCCCGACCAGCCCTCGGAGACGGCGCGGGACACGAGCTGGTCCCAGCCCTCGCCGGCGGCGACGCGCACCATCACCCCGCCGCACAGGTCTGCGGACTCCACCGTGACCCCGGAGGTGGCGATCCGCACCACGGTGCCGGGGAAGCCCTCGTCGGAGACCACGAGGTTGGAGCCGCCGCCGACCACGAGCAGCGGCTCGTCGGCGTCGTCGACCTCGCGCACGGCGTCGACGAGCTCGTCGGTGGTCTCGACCGTCACCAGCCGCGCGGCCGGCCCACCCACCCGCATCGTGGTCAGCCCCGACAGCGGGACCTCGTGCTCCTCGCGCATCAGTCGAGCTGCACGACGGCGATGCAGCGACCGAGGACCTTCTCGCCCCGGCAGGTGGTGGTCACCTCGACCGTCGCCCGTCGGGTCTGCTCGTCGAGCGACTTCACCACCGCGTTGACCTCGACCTCGGCGCCGTCGGCGGGAACGACCACCGGCTTCGTGAAGCGCGTGCCGAACTCGACGACCCGGCCGCCGTCACCGGCCCACTGCTCGACGACCGCCCCCGAGGCGCCCATCGTCCACATGCCGTGGGCGATCACGTCCGGCAGGCCCACGGACCTCGCGAAGGCCTCGTCCTGGTGGATCGGGTTCTGGTCGCCGGAGGCCGCGGCGTAGGCCACCAGGGCCTCACGGGTGACCGGGATGGCCACCGGGCCGAAGGTCTCGCCCACCGTGGTCTCGCTGAACGTGCGCACGGCCATGCTCACTCCCCTCCCCTGACGACGATGGTCGAGGTCGACGTGCACAGCGCCTCGCCGTCCCCGGTCGCGAGCTCGGTGCGGGTCGTGACCATGGAGTGGCCGCCCGCCGCCCGCACGCTGTCGACCGTGAGGGTGCCGACCACCTCGTCGCCGGCCGTGATCGGCCGGTGGTGGACGAACCTCTGCTCGCCGTGCACGACCCGGGAGAAGTCGATGCCGGCCTCCGGGTCCTCGACCAGCTGCCGGTCGCACTGCTGGGCCAGGGTCACCGCGAAGGTGGGCGGCGCGATGACGTCGCGGTAGCCCGCGGCGCGGGCCGCGTCGGCGGAGGTGTGCACGGGGTCGGCGGACCCGATCGCGGCGGCGAACGCCGCGATGCTCGCCGCGTCCACGGCATACGGGCCACTGGGCGGGTAGGTGCGCCCCGCGAAGTCAGCGTTGACGGACATGGCGCCCACTCTATGGGGACCGGCCGGGCACACGACAAAGCCGCCCGGGACCAGGGGTCCGGGGCGGCTGTCGAAGCTGGGGAGTGCGCTCAGCGGGTCTCGCGGTGCACCGTGTGACGGCCGTCGCGGGGGCAGAACTTCTTCATCTCCAGGCGGTCGGGGTTGTTCCGACGGTTCTTCTTGGTGATGTAGTTGCGCTCCTTGCACTCCGTGCACGCCAGAGTGATCTTGGGGCGGACGTCTGCGCTCTTGCTAGCCACGGGGCAACCTGCTCTCGAACTTCACTTGACGGTGGGTCTGTCGGGCCGGTCACGCCAGGACGCGGCGACGCAACAGAATACGCGACCAGAGGCCGTTTGTTGAAATCACGGCCCTGACATCACGGCAGTAGCGGGGGCGGGCATCGATCCCGCGACCTCACGATTATGAGTCGTGCGCTCTAACCATCTGAGCTACCCCGCCTCGGGGCGCGGCGCCGGTCAGCGCCAATCCCAGAGCCCCCTGTCGGAATCGAACCGACGACCTTTTCCTTACCATGGAAACGCTCTGCCGACTGAGCTAAGGGGGCCTTCTCGCAACCCGCCCGAGGGCAAGCGCGTGAGTGCGTCGGGAAGACTACACGGGTAGCGGGCCACAACTGAAATCGGGCCGTCGAGGGGCTTCCGTGCGGCATTTTGTTTGGTAAGGCTTACCTCACCTACACTCGCCCGCGTGACACTCTCCCCCACCCGTCCCGCCACGCTGCCCGCCGGTTTCGCCGCGGGCCTCGCGCGTCACGGCGACCGGCCGGCCCTGGTCGCCGGGGACGGCTCGCGGATCACCTACGCAGAGCTGTCGCGCCGGGTGGCCCAAATGGCCGACCGGCTCGGCGAGGGGCGCCGCCTCATCCTCGTGGCGGGCGGCAACACCGTCGACACGGTGACGACCTACCTCGCCGGGATCTGCGCCGGGCACGTGGTGCTGCTGGCCGGCGACCGGCCGGAGCAGCTGCCGGCACTGCTCGACGCCTACGACCCCGACGTCGTGGCCACCGACGCCGGCGGCTCGTGGTCGCTCGCGCACCGGCGGTCGGGCTCGGCCCATGACCTGCACCCCGACCTGGCGCTGCTGCTGAGCACCTCCGGCTCGACCGGCTCGCCCAAGCTCGTGCGCCTCTCGCACGACAACCTGCAGTCCAACGCCGAGTCGATCGCCGAGGTCCTCGGAATCCGCGCCGACGACCGGGCCGCGACGACCCTCCCGCTGCACTACTCCTTCGGGCTGTCGGTGCTCAACAGCCACCTGGCCCGAGGGGCCAGCCTGCTCGTGACCGACCTGTCGGTGGTCGACCCCTGCTTCTGGCGGCTGTTCCGCGACGAGGGCGCCACCACGCTCGCCGGGGTGCCCCACACCTTCGAGCTGCTCGAGCGGGTCGGCTTCTCCTCGATGGAGCTGCCGCGCCTGCGCGCCGTGCTCCAGGCCGGCGGCCGCCTCGGGCCACAGAAGGTGAGGGAGTATGCCGCGCTCGGCCGCGAGCGCGGCTGGGACCTCTTCGTCATGTACGGCCAGACCGAGGCCACCGCCCGGATGGCGGTGCTCCCGCCGGACCTCGCCCTGGAGCGGCCCGAGTCGATCGGCCGGGCCATCCCGGGCGGCTCCTTCCGGGTGGAGCCGCTCGACGACGTGGCGGACGGTGACGTCGGAGAGCTGGTCTACACCGGACCCAACGTGATGATGGGCTACGCCCGCACGCCGGCGGACCTCTCCGCCGGGCCCGAGCTCGACGAGCTGCGCACCGGCGACCTGGCCAGGCGCCTCCCCGGCGGGCTCTACGAGGTCGTCGGCCGCACGAGCCGGTTCGCCAAGATCGTCGGCCTGCGGGTCGACCTCGATCACCTCGAGCGGCTGCTCGAGCAGCGCGGCGTGCCCGCACGGTGCGCCGACGCGGGCGGCACCGTGGTGGTGGCCACGGTCGCTCGCTGCGACGAGGCAGCCCTGGGCGCCGAGCTCGCGCGCAGCTGTCGGCTGCCCGCCCGGTCGGTGCAGGTGGTCGCGGGGCACGAGCTGCCGCTGCTGCCCAGCGGCAAGCCCGACTACCGCGCCATCGCCGCGCTCGCCCGGCCCGCCACCGGTCCCGCCGTCGCGCCGGACACCGCCGCTGCGGACAGCCTGCCCGGCCAGCTGGTGACCCTCTACGCCGAGCTGCTCGGCCGACCCGACGCCACCGCGGAGAGCTCGTTCGTCGAGCTCGGGGGCGACTCGCTGTCCTACGTCGAGGTCTCCCTCCGCCTGGAGCACCTCCTCGGGTCGCTCCCCGGCGACTGGCACCTGCGGCCGGTGGCCGAGCTCGCCGCGGTCGCGGCGGCGCGGGTGGACCCGCCTGCCTCGGACCGCCTCCGGTGGCGGCCCTGGCGCGGATGGCGCGAGGTCGAGACCGGCATCGTGCTGCGCGCGGTCGCGGTGCTGCTCATCCTGGCCAACCACACCCACCTCGCGGACGTGCCCGGCGGGGCGCACACCCTGCTGCTCGCCGCCGGTTGGAACTTCGCCCGCTTCCAGCTGACCCCCCGGGAGCGGTCCGCCCGGGTGCGGGGCATCCTCCGCAGCGCCACCCGGGTGCTCGTGCCGAGCGCGGTCTGGATCGGCGGCCTCGTCCTGGTCGCCGACGGCTACTCCTGGCACAACCCCCTGATGCTCAACCAGGTGCTCGGCGACCACGCGCAGTGGTCTGACCAGTGGCACTTCTGGTTCATCGAGGTGCTGCTCTACTTCCTCGTCGCGCTCGCGGGCCTGCTCGCCGTCCCGGCCCTCGACCGCGCCGAGCGTCGCTGGCCCTTCGGGATCGCGCTGGGGCTGGTCGGCCTCGGGCTGCTGAGCCGCTACGCCGTCGTGGTGCCGGACGCCGGCCCCTACCGCGGCGCCACGGCATACGTGCTGGTCTGGCTCTTCGCGCTCGGCTGGGCCGCGCAGAAGGCCTCGTCGACGTGGCAGCGCCTCGCCGTCTCCGCACTGCTGGTGGCGACGGTGCCCGGCTTCTGGGACGCCATGCCGGGCCGCGAGGCGACCATCATCGTCGGCGGGCTGCTGCTGCTCTGGGTGAAGGGGATCCGGCTGCCGCGCTGGGCGGGGGCGGCCGCCGGCACGGTCGCGAGCGCCTCGCTCTACATCTACCTGACGCACTTCATGATCTACCCACCCCTGATGGCCTACAGCTCACCGCTGGCCATGGCCGCCTGCGTCACATTCGGCGTCGCCTACTGGAAGGCCGTCCTGCGGGTCGGCCAGGTCGCCGCGCCCCTGTGGTCAGCAGTCCGGGCGCTGGCGGCCGGGCTGCGGCCGGGCGGCTCCCCGCTGCGTCAGCGGAAGGCCGACTCGCCCGTCAGCGCCTGACCGATGACGAGGGTGTGCATCTCGACGGTGCCCTCGTAGGTGAGCACCGACTCGAGGTTGTTCATGTGGCGGATCACCGGGTACTCCAGCGAGATCCCGTTGGCGCCCAGGATCGTCCGGGCCGTCCGGCAGATCTCGAGGGCCTCACGGATGTTGTTGAGCTTGCCCAGGCTCACCTGTTCGGGCCGCAGGGTGCCGGCGTCCTTGCGCCTGCCCAGGTGCAGGGCGAGCAGCAGGCCCTTGGTGTACTCCACCGCCATGTCGGCCAGCTTCTGCTGGGTCAGCTGGAAGGCGGCGATCGGGCGGCCGAACTGCACGCGCTCCATGGAGTAGCGGCGCGCGGTGTCCAGCGAGGACCGGGCGGCGCCGAGCGCGCCCCAGGCGATGCCGTAGCGGGCCTCGTTGAGGCAGGACAGCGGACCCTTGAGGCCGCGCACCTCGGGCAGGACGGCGTCGGCGGGCAGCCGCACCCCGTCGAGCACCAGCTCGCTGGTGACCGACGCCCGCAGCGACAGCTTGTGCTTGATGAGCGGGGCGGAGAAGCCGGAGGTGTCGGTGGGGACCACGAAACCGCGGATGCCGCCGTGCTCCTCCCCCGCCTGCGCCCAGACCACGGCGACGTCGGCGACGGAGCCGTTGGTGATCCACATCTTCCGGCCGTCGAGCACCCAGTCGTCGCCGTCGCGGCGGGCGCGGGAGCGCATCGAGCCCGGGTCGGAGCCGTGGTCGGGCTCGGTGAGGCCGAAGCAGCCGATCGCCTCGCCGGTGGCCATCCGGGGCAGCCACTGCTGCTTCTGCTCCTCGCTGCCCCAGCGCCAGATGGCGTACATCGCGAGTGAGCCCTGCACGGAGACGAGCGAGCGCACACCCGAGTCGGAGGCCTCCAGCTCGAGGCACGCCAGCCCGTACTCGGTCGCCGTCATGCCCGCGCAGCCGTAGCCGGTGAGGTGCATCCCGAGCAGGCCGAGGGAGCCGAACTCCCTTGCCAGGCCACGGATGTCGTCGACCTCGCCGCGCTCGAACCAGCCGGCGACGTAGGGGTCGACGCGCTCGGCACACAGCCGGCGCACCGAGTCCCGGACGGCCCGCTCGTCGTCGGAGAGCAGGTCGTCGACGCCGGCGAGGTCCATGGGGTCCAGCGGCGGACGGGCCATCACCGCACCAGCTCGGCGATGCGGGCGATGGCCAGCTCGTAGCCCTGCGTGCCACACCCCACGATCACGCCGTCCACGACGGCGGAGAGGTAGGAGTGGTGCCGGAACGCCTCGCGCGCATGGACGTTGGAGATGTGGACCTCGATGACGGGCACGGCCACGGCGGCGACCGCGTCGCGCAGCGCGACCGAGGTGTGGGTCAGCGCGCCGGCGTTGAGGACGATCCCCGCGGCACTCGTGCGCACCTCGTGGAGGGCGTCGACGAGGACGCCCTCGTGGTTGCTCTGCCGGAAGTCGACGGACAGCCCGGCGTCCGCCGCCGCGGCCCGGCAGCGCTTCTCGACGTCGGCGAGCGTCTCGTGGCCGTAGACCTCCGGCTCCCGCTCCCCGAGCAGGTTGAGGTTCGGGCCGTTGAGGACGACGACGGTCTGCTCCGCCACTGCTGCACCTCCAGGTCAGCCGGTATGCCGTGGGCGCGCCTGCGCCTGGCCTGCTGGGCTCACAGTAGGGCACCGCCTGCGGGCGCCCACGGCACCGGCGGGCGTCACCGCCGTCGCCGCCGCATGAGCCAGACGACCACGAGGAAGACCAGCGCGCCCACCGCCAGCTGGGGGCCGTAGGCCCTCAGCAGCGCCGGGCCGACGGTGCCGCCGAGGCTGATGGCGTCTTCGCCGGTCACGGGCCCGCCCGTCCGTGGCACCCCCGTCGGCCCCGGTGCCGGCGACACCGGCACCGGCGCCGTCGGCTGGGCCGCCTGCGGCTGCTCCTCCGGCGCGGCCACAGCCTCGACCGCCGGGGCGAGCCGGCCCTCGATGCAGTCGATGAACTGCTGCAGGAGCTTGTCGGAGACGTCCTGCATGACGCCGCGGCCGAACTGTGCCGGCTTGCCGGTGACGCTCAGGTCGGTCCTCACGTCGGCCCGCGTGGCGGTCTCGCCGTCGGGGACGAGCGAGATGGTGACGGTGGCACCGGCCGTGCCGTTGCCCCGCTTGTCCTTGCCCTTGGCCTCGATCACGGCACGGCGTGCGACGTCGTCACGCTCGACGAAGGAGCCGGACCCGGCATACAGCATGGCGATCGGGCCGAGCTTGACCTTGACGGTGCCCGAGAAGCCCGCGTCGGTCACCTCGGTCACCGTTGCACCGGGGAAGCAGCTGCCGACCACCTCGAGGTCCATGAAGGTCTGCCACGCGTCGTCGACCGAGCCGGGCACCGTGAAGCTGTGGGTCAGCTCCACGGGGTCACGCCCCCGCCGCCGCGAGCACCGCCCGGCGGGTCAGCACCGTCGCGAGGTGCCGCCGGTAGTCGGCGCTGCCGTTGAGGTCCGAGGGCGGGTCGGTGCCCTCGGCGGCCGCGGCGCAGGCCTCGCGGACGGCGTCCTCGGTGGCCGGCTTCCCGACCAGGGCCCGCTCCACCGCGGTGGCGCGCAGCGGGGTGGACCCCATGTTGGTGAGCCCGACCTTGGCCTGCGCGATGGCGCCGCCCTCCACCCGCACCGTCGCGCCCACCGCCACGATCGACCACTGGTGGGCGACGCGGACGAACTTCTCGTAGTGGGCACCCCAGCCGGTGTGCTTGGGCACCCTGATCCGCGCTAGCACCTCACCCTCGCCGACCGCCGTCTCGAAGAGGTCGCGGAAGAAGCCGTCGGCCGCCACCATCCGCTCGCCGTCGGGGCCGGCGATGACGAACTCGGTGTCGAGGGCGAGGGCCGGCGCGCCGACGTCGCCGGCCGGGTCCGCGTGGACGAGCGCGCCGCCCACGGTGCCGCGGTGGCGGATCTGCGGGTCGGCGACCTCCTTGATGGCCCTCGCGAGCAGCGACGCGTGCTCGCGGACGGCGTCACTGGCGAGCACATCGGCATACGTGGTCATGGCGCCGATGACCAGGTGGCCGCCTTCCTCGGTGATCCCGCGCAGTTCCTCGATGCGGCCGAGGTCGATGACCGTCTGCGGCGCGTTGAGTCGCATCCGCAGGATGGGCAGCAGGCTCTGGCCGCCGGCGAGGACCTTGCCGTCGTCGCCTGCCTCGGCGATCGCGCGCAGCGCCTCCTGCAGCGTGGTGGGTGCGGTGTAGTCGAATGCGGCGGGGATCACTGGCCCGCTCCCTTCTGCTCGGCCTGGGGCAGGTCCTGGTTGGGGGCGCCCTCGTCGAAGTGCGGCTGGGGCCCACCGGCGACGCCGGTGCCGCCCGCCGAGGCGCCCGCCGCCTGGATCGCCTTCCACACGCGCTCCGGCGTGCACGGCATACGGACGTCGTTGACCCCCATCGGTCGCAGCGCGTCGACGATCGCGTTGACCACGGCCGGTGTGGAGGCGATGCAGCCCGCCTCCCCCACGCCCTTGGCGCCGAGGTCGTTCGTGCTCGACGGCGAGGTGGTGTTGTCGGTGACGAAGCTGATGGTGTCAGCCGAGGTCGGAAGGGTGTAGTCGACGAACGAGCCCGACACGAGGGTGCCCTGCTCGTCGTAGACCGCCTCCTCCCACAGCGCCTGCGCGATGCCCTGGACCAGGCCGCCGTGCACCTGCCCCTCGACGATCAGGGGGTTCATGATGTTGCCCACGTCGTCCACGCTGACGTAGCGGCGCATCGTCACCTGGCCGGTCTCGGTGTCCACCTCCGCCGCGCAGAGGTGGGTGCCGTGCGGGAACGAGAAGTCCACGGGGTCGTAGGTCGCGTCGGCATCGATCGTGGGCTCCACGCCCTCCGGGAGGTCGTGGCAGGTGAAGGCCTCCCACACGACCTCGGCCATCGTCTTTCCCTTGTCGGTGCCCCTCACGGCGAAGGTCCCGTTCGCGAACTCGATGTCCTCGACCGCCGCCTCGAGCAGGTGCGCGGCCACGGGCTTGGCCTTCTCGATGACCTTGTCGGCCGCCAGGACCAGGGCTTGACCCCCGACGACGAGCGACCGGGAGCCGTAGGTGTCGAGCCCCCGGTTGGCGACCTGGGTGTCGCCGTGCAGCACCTCGATGTCGTCGAAGGGGACCCCGAGGCGGTCGGCGACGATCTGGCTCCAGACCGTCTCGTGGCCCTGCCCGTGCGGGGAGGTGCCCGTGACGACCTCGACCTTGCCGGTAGGCAGCATCCGGATGGAGGCGTGCTCCCAGCCTCCGGCCGCGTAGCGCAGAGCGCCGAGGACCCGCGAGGGCGCGAGGCCGCACATCTCGGTGAAGGTGCTGGTGCCGATGCCGAGCTGGACCGGGTCGTTGCGGTCACGGCGCTCCTGCTGCTCACGCCGCAGGGCGTCGTAGTCGAACAGCTCCTTGGCGCGCGCGGTCGCCGCCTCGTAGTTCCCGGAGTCGTAGGTCATGCCGGCCACCGTCGTGAACGGGAACTCCTCGTGCCTGATCCAGTTCATCTCGCGGATCTCGAGGGGGTCGACGCCGACCTCGGCCGCCAGCTCGTCCATGAGCCGCTCGATGGCGAAGGTCGCCTCCGGCCGCCCGGCCCCGCGGTAGGCGTCGGTCCACGTCTTGTTGGTGAAGAGGTTGGTGCACGTGAAGTGGTAGGCGGGGAACTTGTAGATCGCGTTGAACATGAACGCCCCGAGGATGGGGATCCCGGAGGTGACCAGGCCGAGGTAGGCACCCATGTCGGCGAGCAGCTCGACCTTCAGGCCGGTGACCTTGCCCTCGCGGGTCGCCGCCAGCGTCAGCTTCTGCCACTGGTCGCGGCCGTGGTGGGCGGACACGAGCGACTCGCTGCGCGTCTCGGTGTACTTGCAGGGCTTGCCGGTGTGCCGGGCGGCCAGGACGGTGACGACCTCCTCGGGGGTGTGCTGGAGCTTGCCCCCGAAGCCGCCCCCGACGTCGGGCGCGATGACCCGGATCTTGCTCTCGGGGATGCCGAGCACCAGGGCGGTGAAGATCCGCACGAAGTGCGGGACCTGGGTGGCCGACCAGATGGTGAGCTGCTCCCCGGTGGGGTCGCAGACGACCGAGCGCGGCTCCATGAACGCCGGGATGAGCCGCTGCTGTCGGTACTCGCGCTCGATGACGATGCCGTCCGAGCGGGCCGCGGCGATGGCGTCGTCCACGCGGCCACCCGTGCCCGCCTCAGCAGAGTCGTAGGTCCAGACGGCGCTCGTGTTGGTGCCGAGGTCCGGGTGGGCGAGCGTCTCGTCCCTGACGGCCCTCTTGAGGTCGAGCACCGCCGGCAGCTCCTCGTAGTCGACGTCGACGAGCTCGGCCGCGTCGCGCGCGAGCGCCGCCGACCTGGCGACGACGACGGCGACGATCTCGCCGGCGAACGCGACCCGGTCCACCGCGATCGCGGGGTGGGCCGGGGCCTTCTGGTCCTCGGTGATCGGCCAGGCGCAGGCCATGCTGCCCTGCAGGTCCTTGACGTCCTCGCCGGTCAGCACCGCGAGCACACCGGGGGCAGAGCGCGCGGCGGAGGCGTCGATGCCGGTGATCCGCGCGTGGGCGAAGGGGCTGCGCACCATCGCCAGGTGCTGCATCCCCGGGAGCTGGATGTTGTCGGTCCACTTCGTGCGGCCGGTGATGAGGCGCTGGTCCTCCTTGCGCCTGCGGGCCCGGCCGATCTCACGCACGGGCGACTCCACGTGCTCCTCGGTCGTGGTCATGACGCCCCTCCCTCGCTGCCGGCGCCGGCCACCTGCTGCACGGCCTTGACGATGTTGTGGTAGCCGGTGCAGCGGCACAGGTTGCCCTCGAGCCCCTCGCGGATCTCCTGCTCGGAGGGGTGCGGGTTCTCGTTCAGCACGTCGATGGCCTGCATGATCATCCCGGGCGTGCAGTAGCCGCACTGGAGCGCGTGGCACTCGTGGAACGCCTGCTGCATCGGGTGCAGCCGGCCGTCCGTGGCCAGACCCTCGATCGTGGTCACCTCGTGCCCGTCCGCCTGCACGGCGAGGACGTTGCAGGACTTCACGCTGCGGCCGTCGAGGTGGACGGTGCACGCGCCACAGTTGCTCGTGTCGCAGCCGACGACGGTGCCCGTCTTGCCGAGCTGCTCGCGCAGGTAGTGGACCAGCAGCGTGCGCGGCTCCACCTCGTCGGAATAGCTGACGCCGTCCACGCGGACGTTGATGCGGGTCATCGATCACTCCTTTTTTGAGGTGGTGCTGGGCGAGGTCGTGCCGGACACGGTGGTGCCGGACGTGGTGGAGCCCGCCGCCGCCGGCTCCGGCGGCTCGGTGGGCAGGGGGTGCTCGTGGTGGTGGATCGGCCCGTCGAGGGTGGCCAGCCGGTCACCGCGGCCGCCCCATTGGAGGGCGATGATCTCTGCGGCGATGCTGATGGCCGTCTCCTCCGGTGTGCGGGCGCCGAGGTCGAGGCCGATGGGGCTCGACAGCCGTGCGAGCTCGTCCTCGGTGAGCCCTGCCACCCTCAGCCGCTCCAGCCGGTCGTGGTGGGTGCGCCGCGAGCCCATGGCGCCGATGTAGGCCACCGCCGGGAGTCGCAGGGCCACCTCGAGGAGGGGCACGTCGAACTTGGGGTCGTGGGTCAGGACGCACAGGACGGTGCGCTCGTCGACGCGGCCGGCCTCGACCTCGTCGGCGAGGTAGCGGTGCGGCCAGGTGACGACGACCTCGTCGGCGGAGGGGAAGCGGCTCGCGGTGGCGAACACGGGACGGGCGTCGCAGACCGTGACCTGGTAGCCGAGGAACTTGCCCACGTGGGCGACCGCCGCAGCGAAGTCGATGGCCCCGAAGACCAGCATCCGCGGTGCGGGGGCGAAGGAGGAGACGAAGACCCGCATCCCCTCGCCGCGCCGCTCCCCGTCGGGTCCGTAGGTCAGCGTCTCGGTGCGCCCCGAGGCCAGCAGCCCCCTGGCGTCGTCGGCCACGGCGTCGTCGGCCCGGCTGCTCCCGAGGGTGCCGGCCCGCTCGACCGGGGACCCTTCCGGGTGCACGACCAGCCGGCGGCCGATGTGCCCGGGGTCCGGGTGGTCCACGACCGTGGCGACGGCGACCGGGCGCCCGGCCTCGATGTCGTCGGCCACCTCGCCGAGCTCGGGGAAGGTCTCCTGGCTGACCTCCTCGACGAAGACGTCGAGGATCCCCCCGCAGGTCAGCCCCACGGCATACGCGTCGTCGTCGCTGACGCCGTAGCGGCGCAGCGCAGCCGGCGACCGGCCCTGGAGGACCTCCTGGGCGGACTCGTAGACCGCCCCCTCTACGCAGCCGCCCGAGACGGAGCCGACCGCCTCGCCGCCGGGTCCCACGAGCATGGCCGCGCCGGCGGGCCGGGGAGCGGACCGGAACGTCGCGACCACCGTGCCCACACCCACGCGCTCCCCTGCGCGCCACCAGTGCATCAGCTCGGTCAGCACGTCACGCACGAGCCACCACCTCCAGGAGCTCCTCGAACGTGGCCATCGAGTGGCCCGCCACGAAGTCGTCGACGTAGGGCAGGGCGGCCGCCATGCCCTGCTGGAGCGGCTGGTAGCCGGTCTTTCCCCGGTGCGGGTTCACCCACACCACGCGGTGGGCCAGCGCCTGCAGCCTGCGCATCTGCTCGGCGAGGGCTCCCGGGTCGCCGCGCTCCCAGCCGTCGCTGAACACCACCACCACCGCCCCGCGCGCCATGCCCCTGCGGCCCCACCGGTCGAGGAAGGCGCGCAGCCCGTCGGCCAGCCGGGTGCCGCCGGACCAGTCCGGGACCACCGCCCCCGCCGCCACGATGGCCCGCTCGGGGTCGCGGTGGCGCAGGCTGCGGGTGACGTGGGTGAGCCGGGTGCCCATGGTGAACACCTCCACCTCCAGCCCGGCCGCGGCGTAGGTGTGGGCCAGCCGCAGCAGGGCGTCGGCGTAGGGGCTCATCGAGCCGGACACGTCGATCAGCAGCACCACCCGCCGGGCGCGGTGCCCACGACGCCGCCAGCGCACCGAGCCGGGCTCGCCCATGCGGCGCAGCTGGGTCCGCAGCGTCCGGCGGGCGTCCACCGTGCCCCGACGCCACGGTTCGTGCCGGTGCGCGCGGCGCCGTGGCGAGCGCGGGTGCAGCCGGGCGAAGAGGGCGTGCAGCTCGGCGCGCTGCCGGGGGCTGAGCGTCGCGACGTCCCGGTGCCGCAGCACCTCCGTGGCGCTGGCCAGCGCCCGGACCACGTCCTCGTCCTCCGACGGCGCACCCCCGGACCGCGTCGACTCGCCGAGGCCGGCCACGGTGACCGTGCGGCGCGCCCGCGGCGGCGCCGTCCCGGTGGCGCCGGGGCGCCCGCCGAACCACGCGGCATACACCTGGTCGTAGCGCTCGAGGTCGTCCGGGCTGCCGCAGAGGCAGGCGCGGCCCGCCCAGTAGGTGGCCGCGCGGTCCTGCAGGCCGACCTCGGCGACTGCCTCGAGGTAGGTGCGCTCCCGGTCGGCCGTCACGGGCACCCCGGCGGCGCGCAGCGCACGGGCGAAGCCGAGCAGCAGCTCGTCGGGCGCGTGCACCTCGGCCATCGCCCTACCGCCCGATGATCCGCTCGAGGGCGACCCGCACCCGCTCGGCGTCCTCGTGGTACTTCACGGCCACCCCCACCGTCTGGGCCGTCGTCTCGAGGTCGAGGTCCGTGGTGCCCATCTCGTGCAGCGCCCGGGCCCAGTCGAGGGTCTCGGCCACGCCCGGTGGCTTGAGCAGGTCCTCCTCCGCGCGCAGCCGCTGGACGACGCCGACCACCTGCTCGGCCAGGTGGTCGCTCACCTCCGGCGCGCGGCTGCGCACGATGGCCAGCTCGCGCTGCAGGCTGGGGTGGTCGATCCAGTGGTAGAGGCAGCGGCGCTTCAGGGCGTCGTGGAGCTCGCGGGTGCGGTTCGAGGTCAGGACGACCACGGGCGCGGTCGCCGCGGTGATGGTGCCCAGCTCGGGGATGGTGACCTGCCAGGTGGAGAGCACCTCGAGCAGGAAGGCCTCGAACTCGTCGTCGGCGCGGTCCACCTCGTCGACGAGCAGCACCGCGGGTGCCTCGCGCAGCGCGCGCAGGACCGGCCGCGACAGCAGGAACCGGTCGGCGAACAGCTCGTCCTCGACCGCAGCCACGTCCGTATGGCTCTCGGGCGCCACCGCCTGCAGCGCGCGCAGGTGCAGGATCTGGCGCGGGAAGTCCCAGTCGTAGAGGGCCTGGGTGGCGTCGATCCCCTCGTAGCACTGGAGCCGGATCAGGGGCAGCTCGAGGGCCTGGGCGATGGCCTCGGCCAGGGCCGTCTTGCCGGTGCCCGGTTCGCCCTCGAGCAGCAGCGGACGTCCGAGCCGCAGCGACAGCCAGGTCACCGTGGCGAGCGCGTCGTCGACGAGGTAGCCCGTCCCGCCCAGCTGCCTCGCCAGCTCGGCGGCTGACGAGAACGCTTCCCTGGGCTCCATGGGCCCAGCATTGCCGACAACCGCGGGCGGGGTGAAGTCCTTGACCGAAGTCGGGTGCCGATGGCAGGCGCTCCCGCAGCCGATACCCCCGGCGTCTCAATGGCTCAAGAACAGGTATTGGCGCGATCCCAATCCGCGGGCCCACGATGGACGGGCGGGGGTCAGAGCCCCGCGCCAGGAGCGCCAGGAGCGTCAGGAGCCAACGGAGGCATCGTGAAGGTCACCCGCATCGAGGCGATCCCCTTCGCGATCCCCTACGCCAAGACCCTGCGCTTCGCCAGCGGCGAGATCACCACGGCCGAGCACGTCCTCGTGCGCGTCCACACCGACGAGGGCATCGTCGGCACCGCGGAGGCGCCGCCCCGTCCGTTCACCTACGGCGAGACCCAGCAGTCGATCATCGCCGTGATCGAGCGCCTGTTCACCCCGGAGGTCGTCGGCCGCTCGGCGCTCGACCGCGCGGCGATCCACGAGCGCCTCGACCGCACGGTGGGCAACCCCACGGCCAAGGCCGCGATGGACATGGCCCTGTGGGACGTCATCGGCCGCAGCCTCGGAGCCTCGGTCACCGACCTGCTCGGAGGCTGGACCGACCGCATGCGGGTCAGCCACATGCTCGGCTTCGACGCCCCCGGTGCCATGGTCGAGGAGGCCCAACGCATCCGCGAGACCTACGGCGTCACGACCTTCAAGGTGAAGGTGGGGCGTCATCCCTTCACCCTCGACGTCGACGTGGTCCGCGCCCTGCGGGAGGCGTTCGGCGACACCGTCGAGCTCTACGTCGACGGCAACCGAGGGTGGACGGCCTCGGAGTCGGCCCGGGCGCTGCGGGCCATGCGTGACCTCGACCTGACCCTCGCCGAGGAGCTGTGCCCCGCGGACGACGTCCTCGGCCGCCGGTGGCTGGTCCGCCAGACCGACATCCCGTTCGTCGCCGACGAGAGCGCCTCGCGACCCGGCGAGGTGACCCGCGAGCTGCTCGACGGCTCCGCCACCGCCATCAGCATCAAGACGGCCCGCACCGGCTTCACCGGGTCGCAGCGGGTGCTGCACCTGTGCGAGGGCCTCGGCGTCGAGGTCGTGATGGGCAACCAGATCGACGGGCAGATCGGCACCGCGTGCACGGTCGCGTTCGGCGCGGCCCACCAGCACACCTCCCAGCGCGCAGGGGAGCTGTCCAACTTCCTCGACATGAGCGACGACCTGCTCGCCGACCCGCTGCGCATCACCGACGGCACGCTCGCCGTCCGACCGGGCGACGGCCTGGGCCTCGACATCGACGAGGACAAGCTCGCCCACTACCGGCAGGACCGCTGACAGACCACACCAGGGCAACGACGCCCGAACCCACCAAGGAGCCCCACCATGACCACACACCTGACCGAGCAGGACGCCAAGGCCGCCGAGTCCGGCGCCAGGGCCACCGAACGCTTCCAGGAGAAGGCGCGCGCCGCCGCCGCCGGCTCCAGCCAGGAGCGCGTCAGCACCCTCGCCACCGAGGTGCTCACCGCCGTCCACGACGTCATCCGCCGCCACCGGGTGACCTACGAGGAGTACGACGCCCTCAAAGCGTGGCTCATCTCGGTCGGGCAGGACGGCGAGTGGCCGCTGTTCCTCGACGTGTGGGTCGAGCACGTCGTCGAGGAGGTCGCCAACGACCACCGCCAGGGCAGCAAGGGCAGCATCGAGGGTCCCTACTACGTGCCCGACTCCCCCCAGCTCCCCGCCGAGGCCACCCTGCCGATGCGCGACGACGAGCCAGGCACACCGCTGCTGTTCCAGGGGCAGGTGCGGAGCACCGCCGGCACGCCGCTCCCCGGCGCCCACATCGAGATCTGGCACGCCGACGACCTCGGGTTCTACAGCCAGTACGCCCCCGGCCTGCCCGAGTGGAACCTGCGCGGCACGGTCGTCGCCGACGAGGAGGGCCGCTTCGCGATCACGACGGTGCAGCCCGCGCCCTACCAGATCCCCACCGACGGCTCCTGCGGCCGCCTCATCGCCGCAGCCGGGTGGCACGCCTGGCGGCCCGCGCACCTGCACCTCAAGGTGTCGGCGCCCGGCCACCAGCTCATCACGACCCAGCTGTACTTCAAGGGCGACGAGCACGTGGCCGACGACATCGCCTCCGCCGTCAAGCCCGAGCTGATCCTCGACCCCCGGCCGCGCACCGACGCCGCGGGCAACGCGGTCACCTACGACTTCGTCCTCGACCCGGCCTGAGGCCCGGGTCGAAGGCCGCCGGACCCCGTAGGAGACTGACCCCATGCTGTTCGCCGTGAGGATGGATGTGACCCTGCCTGCCGACTTCGACCCCGAGGTGCGGGCCGACACGTTGGCCCGCGAGAAGGCCTACTCGCAGGACCTCCAGCGAGCCGGCGAGTGGGTGCACATCTGGCGGTGCGTGGGGCAGTACTCCAACCTCAGCATCTTCGACGTGCGCGACAACGAGCGGCTCCACGAGATCCTCTGGAACCTGCCCCTGTTCCCTCACATGGAGATCGACGTGACGCCACTGGCCCAGCACCCCTCCGACATCGCGACGGCGGCGGCATGACCGGCGCGGCAACGGCGACCGACGTCGTCATCTGCGAGCCGCTGCGCACCCCTGTCGGCGCGTTCAACGGGGTCTTCGAGGGCTTCAGCGCCGCCGAGCTCGGCACCATCGCGCTGAAGGCGCTGGTCGAGCGCACCGGCCTCGGCGAGGGCGACATCGACGACGTCATCCTCGGCAACTGCAACCCCAGCGGCGAGGCACCGGCGATCGGCCGTGTCGTCGCCCTGGACGCCGGGCTCGGCACGGGCGTGCCCGGCCTGCAGGTCGACCGCCGGTGCGGGTCCGGCCTGCAGGCCGTGCTGTATGCCGCGATGCAGGTGGGCAGCGGAGCCTCCCGTCTCGTCGTGGCCGGCGGCACCGAGTCGATGAGCCAGGTGGAGCACTACGCCCTGCTGCGCCAGGGCGTGCGCGGCGACGGCGTGGAGCTCGCCGACCGCCTCGCCCGTGCCCGCGTCACCGCCGGTGGCGCCCTGCACCCGGTGCCCGGCGGCATGATCGAGACGGCCGAGAACCTGCGCCGCGAGTACGGCATCAGCCGGCAGGAGCAGGACGAGTACGCCCTTCGCTCGCAGCAGAACACCGCGGCCGCCGTAGAGGGCGGGCTGTTCAAGGACGAGGTCGTGCCGGTGACGGTGCCCGGCCGCCGGGGCAAGGACCCGGTGGTCGTCGACCGCGACGAGCACCCGCGACCCGACACCACCCTGGAGGTCCTGGCCGGGCTGCGGCCGGTCATGAGCAGGACCGACCCCGAGGCCACCGTGACCGCGGGCAACTCCAGCGGCCAGAACGACGCCGCCGCGCTCTGCGTGGTGACGACCCGCGCGGAGGCGGAGCGCCGTGGGCTGCGGCCGCTGCTGGCCCTGCGCTCGTGGGCCGTCGCCGGTGTCGGCCCAGAGGTGATGGGCATCGGGCCGGTGCCCGCGAGCGCCGCTGCCCTCGAGCGCGCGGGGCTCACCCTCGCCGACATGGACCTCATCGAGCTCAACGAGGCCTTCGCCGCGCAGGTGCTCGCCGTCCTGCGCGAGTGGCAGCTCGGCGAGGACGACTGGAAGCGCTTGAACGTCAACGGTTCCGGCATCTCTCTTGGCCACCCCGTCGGCGCCACCGGCGCCCGGATCCTCGCCACGATGGCGCACGAGATGCAGCGACGCGGCAGCCGCTACGGGCTGGAGACCATGTGCATCGGTGGCGGCCAGGGCCTGGCAGCCGTCTTCGAGGCGGCCCGGTGAGCGGCAGCCCCGTGGAGGTCCACCACGTGGTCGAGGCTGCGCCTGGCCTGCGCGCGGACGCCCCCGTGGTGGTGCTGTCGAACTCGCTCGGCTCGACGCTGGCCATGTGGGACGGCCAAGCGCCGGCGCTGGCCGAGCACTTCCGCGTGGTCCGCTACGACACCCGCGGCCACGGAGGTTCCCCGGTCCCGCCGGGGCCCTACTCGATCGACGACCTCGCCGACGACCTGCTCGCCCTGCTCGACCGGCTCGGTGTGGGCCGGGCCCACCTCGTGGGCCTCTCGCTCGGCGGCATGACCGCGCTGCGCCTGGCCGCCCGCCACCCCGAGCGCGTCAACCGGCTCGCCGTGCTGTGCACCTCCGCGCTGCTCGGTCCGGCCCAGGGCTGGCTCGACCGCGCCGCGACGGTGCGGGCGGAGGGGACCGGTGCCGTGGCGGACGCGGTCGTCGCCCGCTGGTACACCGAGGGCTACGCGGCCGCCCACCCCGACGAGGTCGCCGCTGCCAGGGCCATGGTGTCCTCCGTCCCGGCCGAGGGCTACGCGGGCTGCTGCGAGGCGATCGCGTCGATGGACCTCACAGCCGACCTCGCCGACATCAGCGCCCCCACGCTGGCCGTCGCCGGCGCCGAGGACCCCGCCACACCCCCCGAGCACCTCGAGCGCATCGCCTCCGGCGTCAAGGACGGCTCCCTGCTCGTGTTGCCACAGGCAGCCCATGTGGCCGCGCTGGAGCAGCCCGAGGCCGTCACGCGGGCGCTGCTGGACCACCTGTCACGTCACTGAGCCCGTCACCCGCAGCGGTCCCCTCACCGAGGAGCCGCTCGGCCCGCGCCAGGATGCGCGCGATGTGGGGAGAGTCGTCACGGGCCCGCTTCGCCACGGCCAGCTCGATGGTCGCCGGCTCCCCCTCGAGAGGCCGGTAGACCGCGCCGGTGATCCGCAGGTGCTGCACCGAGGCGGGCACCAGGGCGACACCGAGCCCTGCCGCCACGAACGAGACCAGCGTCGACGTCTCCGCCACCTCCTGGCGGACGTCGGGCTCGAAGCCCGCCGCCAGGCAGGCGTCGAAGACCGCGTCGTAGGTGACCGAGCGGTGCTGCGACGGGTACGTGATGAAGGGCTCGGCGCCCAGGCCCTCCAGGGGCACGGCGTCGAGTCCGGCGAGTGGGTGGGACTCGGGGAGCACGGCCACCAGAGGCTCGCGGCGCAGCACCTTCAGGCGCAGGTCCGGGTCCCGCACCGGCGGTCGCAGGAAGGCGAGGTCCAGGGCACCGGTGTGCAGGGCGGCCACCTGGTCCGGCGTGAGCATCTCGCCGTGCAGGTCGAGCTCGACCAGGGGGAAGTCCTTTCGGAGCACCCGGGCCAGGCTCGGCATCAGCTCGTAGGTGGTCGAGCCCACGAAGCCCAGGGAGACCCTCCCCACCTCGCCGGCCGCGACCCGCGTGGCCTCCCGCCCCGCGTCGTCCACCGCCGCGACGATGGCCCGGGCCCGCTCGAGGTAGCGCTCCCCCGCCTGCGTCAGCTCCACCCGCCGGGTGGAGCGGTGGAGCAGCTGCACCCCGAGCTCGGCCTCGAGCTGCTTGATCTGCTGCGACAGGGGCGGCTGCGCGATGTGCAGCCGCTCGGCGGCACGCCCGAAGTGGCACTCCTCGGCGACGGCGATGAAGTACCTGATGTGCCGCAGCTCCATGGGGTTCTAGCGGCTGGCGTCGTCGTGGCGGCGCAGCAGTGCCTCGGCGTCCCTGACGGCCTCGGCACTCTCGATGTAGGTGTGGCCGGCAGCAGCCTCCTGGGCCACGGCCATGACCCAGTTGTGCGGCTGCTGCGGCAGCCCGCGAGCGGCCAGCGAGCGCTCGAGGTCGGCCACCACCTCGGGCACCGGCCGGCCCTTGCTCCGCCCGGCCAGCTCGTTGATGACGGCCTGCATGATCGCGCGGTGGTGCTCCCGCTCGTCGTGACCCGGTTCGAAGGGCTCCTGCGTCATGACTCCATCCTCCTTCACGGCATGCGTGACTCGATGGCATCAATGATGCGCGGACGCAGCTCCTCCGCGCTGATGACCGCGTCGACCGAGCCCACGGAGACGGCACGGTGGATGCTGTGCACGCTGTCGAACTCCGCCGCCACGCGGCCGAGCATCTCGGCCCGCACCGCGGTGCGCACCTCGGCGAGCTCGGTGACCACCTGCGCCCGCCGGGCACCGGTGGCCTCGGCCAGCTCGGCCTCGAGGGCGGTGACCCGGGGGTCCGCGGCAGTGCGGGCGTCGACGTCGCGGGAGAACACCACGGCCGCCGCGGGGGCGCCACCGATCACGGACGCGAAGGACCCCTCGACCGCGAGCACGGTCATGTTCGGGTTCAGCGCCTTAGAGAAGACCACGAACGCGCCACCGTGGTAGCGCGAGACCACCACGAAGACGATCGGCCCCTCGAAGTTCACGATGGCCCGGCCGATCTCGGCGCCGTACTCGAGCTGGAGGTTCCGCATCGAGTCGGGTGAGCCGTCGAAGCCCGACAGGTTCGCCAGGACGACCAGCGGCCGGTTGCCGCTTGCGGCGTTGATCGCCCGCGCCGCCTTCTTGGACGAGCGGGGGAACAGCGTCCCGGCGGTGTAGGTGTCCGGTCCGTCGGTGGGAGGGAAGCCGCGGCGCGGCACGGACCTGGACTCGATGCCGAGCAGGCACACGGCATACCCGCCGATGTGGGCGTCCTGGACGACCGCGGTCTCGGCGTCCGCCATCCCCGCCCAGCGCTCCAGCGTCGGGTGGTCCTGGTCGGAGACAGCGCGCATGAGGGTGCGGATGTCGAAGGCCTTCTTGCGGTCGGGGTTTGTCGCCGACGAGAAGATGTCGCCGACGGTCGTGAAGCCGCTGTCGGGCATCTCGTGCGGGAAGACGGTGACGTCGCGGTCGACCGGGTCGGTCGTCTCCGCCCGCCTCGGACCGCCCTCCCCGGGGTGGGCGTAGGTGTGGTCGTAGTGCGCCATGAGGACGTCGCGGGCGCCGGCAAGGTCGGGCGCCCAGTACTGCGCCTGGCCGTTGGGACCCATCACGCGGTCGTAGCCACCGATGCCGAAGTTGTCCTCGGCCGAGACGCCACCGGAGAAGTCGAGGGACTGCTTGCCGGTGAGGACCATCGCCGAGTCGGGAGTCATGACGAGGATGCCCTTGGTGTGCATCAGCATCGTCGCCTCGGCGTTCCAGTAGGGCTGGGCGCCGACGTTGATGCCGGCGACGACGATGTTGATCTCACCGCCGGCCTGGGTGAACTCGATGATCCGCTTGAGCGCCCGGGCCACCCAGTCCATGTTCTCCGTGCCCGAGTCCATGGAGATGCGGGCGCCGGCGGACAGGGCGAACCACTCGATCGGCACCCCCATCTGCTCGGCGAGGTCGATGGCCGCGATGACCCGAGAGCACTCGGCCTCGGAGACGGCGCCGAGGGCCTTGAGCGGGTCGCCGCAGAGCAGCACGCGCGTGACGCCCTCGGGGTGCAGACGGGTCGGGGTGGTGACGACGCCGGCGATGATGCCGGCCTTGTTGAGGCCGTAGGGCCGCTCCACCGGGACGAGCGCGCCGGTGTCGTCGAGGTCGTACTCCGTTGCGGTGCCGCCCTGTCCGGCCACCAGCGAGACGAGCTCGTAGGGGTAGACCAGGCCGCGGCGCCGGGCCCGGACGACCTTCTGCGCGTACTCGTCGAGTGGCTTCAGGCGCTCGGTCGGCGGCTCCTCGATGGAGGTGACGACGCCCGAGCCCGGCTGGTAGGAGAACCGGGCCGCGATCGGGTGCACCGCGCCGTCGGCCCCCGCCACGCGGGCGGTGACCAGCACCTCCTCGATGCCGGCGCCGAGGGTGAGCGGGGCGATCTTCGACTGCAGGGCGGTGAGCTGGTCGATGTCGGCGTCGATGACCGGCCAGATCTCCACCCAGATGTGGTTCATGTCGAGCCGCGGGCCCGAGGCGCCCCGCGCGCTGCGGGCGCGGCGGACCGCCTCGAGGCAGTTGGCGATGGCACGCTCGGCGTGCGGGAGCGCGGTGACCGTGCCGTCCTCGTCACGCACGACGGCGAGCTGGCGCACCTGCGACATCGCCACCAGGCGCTGGTCGGAGTCGTTGCCCGCGGCCACGCAGTGGTAGAGCAGGACGTCCTCGGGAGCCTCGAGCCGGGTGACCTCGAAGTCGCGCAGGCGCCACAGGTTGAGCCGGCGGCCCACCATCGGGTGGACGCCGCGCACGAGGGTGTCCTCGACGAGCCCGTCGGACGTGGGCCGGAACGTGAAGTAGCCGACCTCCCGACCGCCCCCGGGGCAGACCGCCACCACGACCCGGCGCAGCTGCCCGGTGAAGTCGAGCTTCTCGAGCATGGCGGAGAGCTGCGCGGAGGCCTCCTCGGGGGACTCCGGCTCCTCGGGCCAGGCCAGGTAGAGATCGACGACGGCCTGGTAGCCGATCGGGCGCGCAGCGACCTCGCCGGTGACGTCGCGCACGAGCGAGGTGCCCTCGGCCAGCTCGGCGACGCGCCCGACGGTGGTGACCACATGGGTGTCCCGGCCGTCGAGGGTGTAGTCGGCGACCGCGAAGGGGCGCCCCTCCTCCTCGCTGGCCGCGCTCAACCCGTGAAGGTCGTGCTCGCGGTAGTGCCGCTTGATGAGCACCTCGAGCAGCGGCTCCCGCTGCGGCACACCACCCTCGAGCCGCTCGGCGAGGAAGCGCACGATCTGCTCGGGGATGGCCGCCAGACGGTCGATGCGGGCAGCCCGGTCCGGGACGTCCGGGTCGGCAGCCAGGGCCGCCACCTCGTCGCGCACCCCGGCGAGCACACTGGCGCGCTCCTCGTCGACCAGCGGCTGGTCGAACCACCGGAAGCGCACGCTGCGGGCGAGGTCGCCGACCACGGGGAAGCGCAGCTGGGTCGCGACGACGAGGCGGTCGAGCACCTCGCGGGCGGCGTGGTCGAGCGGCGCCTGCGGTCGGGGCTCGGCGAGCCAGCGCTGCAGCAGCGCCGTGGCCAGGTGCACGTCGGGGGCGCTGCGCTGCTGCGCGAGGAAGATGCGGAAGACCGCCTCCTCGAGCTCCGGCGTGCGGTCCAAGCCGTCCACGCCGTAGTGCTCCAGCACCCGGGCGAGCTTGCCGCGGAACGCTTCCGGCAGGCCACCGCGCTCGACGTCGAGGCTCTGCAGGTAGGTGTGGAAGTGCTCCCTCGGGCTGTGCACCCGGTGCTCGGTGTGCACGTCCTCGTCGGCGGGGCGGTTGCGGCTGAGCTCGGCGAAGTCGGCGAAGACCCCCAGCGCCGCCACCTCCTCGCCGATGGGCGAGGTGCCGCTGCGGGTCAGCTCGTCGCGGGCAGCGAGGTAGTCCTGGAGGGTGCGGCCCTCGTCGCGTGGGTCGATGTCGTAGCCCAGCACCATCGCGCACAGGTCGGCGCGCCCACGGGCGGCGCGGTCGGCCGGGCCGGGCTGGGCCGCCGTCGCGTCGTCGAGGTCGAGGTCGACGGCCTCGCCCTCCTGCTCGGCCACCTCGTCGACGTCGCCGACCGGCTCGAGCCGCAGCAGGGGCGCCCCCGTCTCGACCTGGCTGCCCGCGGAGACGCGCAGCTCGCGCACCCGCGCCTGGAACGGCGCCGGGATGACGGTCTCCATCTTCATCGACTCGAGGACCAGCACGGGTGCGCCGGCGGCGACCTCCTCACCGACGGCGACCGGTGTCGCGACGACCAGGGCGGGCGCGGGCGAACGCAGCACGCCGCCCTCGTCGCGGCTGACGCGGTGGGTGACGCCGTCGACCTCGACGAGGTGCACCGGGCCGTGCGTGGCCGTGATGAGCCGGTGGGTGCGGCCCCGCACCGTCATCCGGCTGGCATAGGCGTCGACGCGGTCGAGGTCGGCGTCGACGACGCTCTCCTCGGCCCCGTTGCCGATGGCCACGCGGAAGCGGTGCGGGCCCGTGCGGGCCACGGTGACCTTGTATGCCGTGCCGCGCAGCTTGAGGTCGATGGCGCGCCCGACCTGGTGCTGCACCTGGGGTCGCCCGCCGTGGGCGGTCTCGAGGAGCCGGGCGCGCTCGACGGCCTCGGCCTCCTCGTAGCCCTCGATGCCCGCGGCCACGAGCGCGATCCCGGAGTGGCGGTGGGAGACCAGGCGGCCCTCGGCCCGCACCCGGTCGATCCAGCCGGTGTCGGCGGTGCCGTCGACGACCTCGGGCTGGTCGAGCAGGTCGAGGATGAAGCTCTTGTTGGTGGCGCCACCCTCGATGACCACGGTGGTCTCGCCCATGGCGCGGCGCAGGCGCGCCAGAGCCTCCTGGCGGGTGCGGCCGTAGGCGATGATCTTGGCGATCATCGAGTCGAAGTCGGCGGGGATCGAGTCGCCCTCGCCCACGCCGGTGTCGACCCGGATGCCGGGGCCGGCCGGCAGGTCGAGCAGCGTGATCCGACCGGGCGAGGGCGCGAAGTCGCGGTCGGGGTCCTCGGCGTTGAGGCGGGCCTCGACGGCGTGGCCGGTCTCCAGCGGCCGCTCGCCCTCGAGGCGGCCGCCGGCGGCGACGTGGATCTGTGCCTTCACGAGGTCCAGGTCGGTGGTGGCCTCGGTGATCGGGTGCTCCACCTGGAGGCGGGTGTTCACCTCGAGGAAGGCGAAGAAGCGCTCGCCAGGGTGGTAGAGGAACTCGACGGTGCCAGCACCGGCATACCCCACCGCCAGGGCGAGCCGCTCGGCACTGGCCTTGAGCTCGGCGACCTGGTCCGCGTCGAGCACCGGTGAGGCGGACTCCTCGATGACCTTCTGGTTGCGCCGCTGCACGGAGCAGTCGCGGACGCCGACCGCCCAGGCCGTGCCCTGGCCGTCGGCGATGACCTGCACCTCGACGTGGCGCGCACCGGTCACGAGCTTCTCGAGGAAGACGACGCCGGAGCCGAAGGCGCGCTCGGCCTCATCGCGGGTGCGGTGGTAGGCGTCGGCGAGGTCGGCGTCGGAGGTGACCTTGCGGATGCCGCGGCCACCGCCGCCCGCGGTCGCCTTGAGCATCAGCGGGTAGCCGATGAGGGCCGCCGCCGCTGTGGCCTCCTCGAGCGTGTCGACGCAACCCCGGCTCCACGGGGCCACGGGGACCCCGACCTCCTCGGCGATGAGCTTGGAGCCGATCTTGTCGCCAAGCCGGCGCATGGCCTCGGCGCTCGGCCCGATGAACGTCACGCCGATGCGGGCGCACAGGTCGGCGAACGCCGGGTCCTCGGCCACGAAGCCCCAGCCGACCCAGGCGGCGTCGGCGCCGGTCTCGACGAGGGCGCGTTCGAGCACCGCGTGGTTGATGTATGGCCGCTCGCTGGCCTGGCCGAGGCTGTAGGCGAGGTCGGCCTCGCGCACGAACATCGCCTTGCGCTCGCCCTCGGTGAAGAGGGCGACCGTCTCGATGCGCTCGTCGGCCGGCTGCTCTGCGTTGAGGTCGCGCACCGCGTGGATGAGCCGCATCGCGGCCTCGCCCCGGTTGACGATGGCAATGCGACGGAACATCGAGGCGCCCTCCACGTGTCGACCTGTGTCTGGTGTGACCCGCGGCACAGGTCACGAGGCCGAGCCTGTCACGCCTTCCGGGTGACTCGCGAGTAATGCCGTCGCCGGGCCGCGGCACGACGCGTCGGCCGGACCGGCCTCACGTCGGGTGACCCGGCAGCTCCTCCGCCTCCTCGGCCACGTCGCGGCTCGTGACGAGCTCTCCAGCCACCAGGTCCGCCGTGTCGTGGGGCCGCTGCACGTACGCGTCGAGGGCGGCCAGGAGCATGGCCGTCACCGGGATCGCGAGCAGGGCACCCCCGACGCCGAAGAGGGCCGACCCCAGCATCACCGAGCCGAAGGCCACGGCGGGGTGCAGGTTCACGGCGCGGGCGCTGATCCTCGGCTCGAACGTGAGGTTCTCGACCTGCTGGTAGAGGACGCCCCAGGCCAGTGCCGCGATGCCGGTCCAGGGCTGGGGGCTCGCCAGGCCCACCAGGACGGGGAGCACGATCGAGATGTAGGTGCCGATTGTGGGGACGAACTGGGCGACCACTCCGGTCCAGAGCCCGAGGGCGAGCCACGAGGGCAGGCCGATCAGGAGGAACACCAGCGCCGAGGTGGTGCCGTTGATGACCGCCAGCACCAGCCGCGCCGAGACGTAGCCCGCCGTCTTGGCCGTCGACAGGTCCCACACGCTGAGGAAGATCCGCTGGGGTCGCGCAGGCATCAGGCCGGCCAGCCACGTCCGCAGCCGCGGCCCGTCGGCCGAGAGGTAGAAACTCAGCAGGATGATGGCGAAGAACCCGAAGACACCGGCCGCGAGCGAGCCCAGCACGGTCCAGAGCCCACCGAGCACGTCCTGGGCGTAGTTGGCGGCGTCCTCGGGGGTGAGCCGGATCGAGGACAGCAGGTCCGAGGAGCTGTAGTCGGTGCCCAGGCGGCGGTTCACCCAGCCCAGCACCGACTCGATCATGCTCGGCAGGCCGCGCAGCAGGGTGGCCGCCTGCTCGACGGCGAGGCTGCCGAAGGCGACCAGGAATCCCAGCGACAGCAGCCCCGCGGCGACCATCACCAGCGCGGTCGCGGCGCCACGCGGCATACGGGTGGACAGGCGCCTGACCGCAGGCTCCATGGCGAGGGACAGGAACCAGGCCATCACCACGGTGAAAAGCACCGAGCCGCCGTCGGCGAGCACGAAGCGCAGGAGCGCGAACAGGGCGACCAACGCTGCCAGCGTCAGCCCGACCCGCCACACGTTGGCCGGGACCAGCAGCACCCGGACCGTGTGCACGGGCGAACCGAGCCCCGTCCTCGGGTCGGGGCGAAGACCACCCGCCATCGGCACCTCCGGCGTCAGCACCTGTCCCGAGTGTGGCAGGCGACTGGGCACCGCGCCGGGCCTCAGCGCATCTGCCCGTCCCGGGCGCGACGAAGGCCCCGAACCAGGAGTCCTGGTCGGGGCCTTCATGCACGGTGGTGGCAGGTGAAGGATTCGAACCTTCGAAGCTTTCGCGACGGATTTACAGTCCGCTCCCATTGGCCGCTCGGGCAACCTGCCGTGTGCGCATGGAAGGATAGCAAGCAAGCCCGCGAATGCGAATTTGCCCCATCCGTCACGCCTCGAGAGGACCCGACCCATGGCAGACAGCTCGTTCGACATCGTCAGCAAGGTGGACAAGCAGGAGGTCGACAACGCGCTGAACCAGGCCGCCAAGGAGGTCGGCCAGCGCTACGACTTCCGAGGTGTCGGCGCCTCCATCGAGTGGAGCGGCGACAACGTGCTCATCAAGGCCAACACGGCCGAGCGCGTGCTCGCCGTGGTCGACGTCTTCGAGACCAAGCTGGTGCGCCGCGGCGTCTCGCTGAAGTCGATCGACTTCGGTGACAAGGAGCCGAAGCCGTCGGGCAAGGAGTACCGCCTCGAGGGCCCGCTCAAGGAGGGCATCTCGCAGGAGAACGCCAAGAAGATCTCCAAGATCATCCGCGACGAGGGGCCCAAGTCGGTCAAGGCCACAATCCAGGGCGACGAGCTGCGCGTCGTCAGCAAGTCCCGTGACGACCTCCAGGCCGTGCAGGCGCTGCTGAAGGGCAAGGACCTCGACGTCGCCCTGCAGTTCACCAACTACCGCTGAGCCCGCACGGCGAGAGGTATGCCGTGCGGCCCGGTGCCGCACGGCATACGTTGGGGAGCACACGCGGTTCCCCACCCCCTTCAGGAGTGCTGATGTCTGACCAGCCCACCGAGGACCAGGTGCCCGGCGGCAACCTGTCCGGCAACGAGGACGGCGCCTCCAGCGACGGCGACAGCGGTCCCGGCGGAGCCGACGCCGACGGCAGGGGCGGCGCACCGGCCGAGGGCGAGGCCAAGCCCGGCTAGCCGGACGCACCGGAGGCGATATGGACCCCGCGGCACGAGCAGGCCGCGGGGTTCGTTGTCTGCTTGGACGTGAACGGCTGCGGTGGCCGTCCGGAGTCCGGTGGAGGAGCCATGAGCACAGCACACGCGAAGCGGACGCCCCTGCGGGAGCACGTGCCGGGGTGGAACCTGTCGGGCAACGAGCCCGGCGCATCCTGCGACGGCGACACCGGCCCACAGGGCGCGCACAACGACCCCAAGCCGGGGAACCACCCCGAGCTGGGTCTGCCCCTCGGCGCGGCACGAGTGGCGCCTGCGCAGACGGCCGTCGGCACAGCTGGGCACTGAGGGCTGCCTGACCCCACTTGCCTGCATTTGGGTGTGGCCACGCGGCACGTGCACCGAGTGCACCCCCTTGCCGTCCACGCTCTGTGCTCCCCCCGGAGTCGTGAGGGCTGCGCCGACTTCGTGAGTCCGCCCGCGGCAACACCTTGAGCCATCGCGGTGGTGGCTCCCTTCACGCGGCTTCGCGTCAGTTCAACGCCACCAGGCAGGTGGCGACCACGGAATCCTCCTGTCCCGTCGGACAATGTTGAGGCGTTGTCGCCAAAACCGTTGGCACGTACGGGTTTTGTCGCACGCGGCACCAGCAGCTCCACCAAGAGGCGTCACCCCATTGCCGGTTGTTGGCACCCACATCCCGACTGAAGGCTGAGGGGCGCAGAGGGCCTCACCTCGTGGGGCCCGGGGACATTCAGCCGGGAGGACGCCTCATGGGGGAACCGACGTCGATGCGCCGACCCCTGCCCAGGGAGACCTCAGCCCCCGGGGCAACAGCCGTACTCCCTCTTCACGATTCGCCAGACCCGCTGCTGCACAGCGCCGTTCGCGACACACCGAGCCGTAGTCCGACCATGGCGCTCGCCCCCCTCGCCCCCGCACGGAGAGACCCGCAGACATGACCATGAACGCGACCATCGCGGCGCGCGTGGCTCCCCCACGCGTTGCCCGACGCCAGCTCGCCGTCAAGAGCGTCATCGAACGGACCGCTGCCGCAGTCGGACTCGTCGTCACCTCGCCGATCCTGCTGGTGCTGGCTGTGGCGGTCCGCCGCGACAGCCAGGGGCCGGTCTTCTACTGCCAGGAACGAATCGGCTACTGCGGCAGGCCATTTCGCATCTACAAATACCGCACGATGACCAAGGACGCCGAGCTGCACCTCATGGACGTGCTCACAGCCCAGGGGACGGCGCTCGGCCCGTTGTACAAGGTGAAGGTGGACCCCCGGGTGACTCCCCTGGGCGCGGTGCTGCGTCGCTACAGCCTCGACGAGCTGCCGCAGCTCTGGAACGTCGTCAAGGGCGACATGAGCCTGGTCGGCCCCCGCCCGCAGGTTGCGGCCGAGGTCGAGAGCTACTCGAGCGCAGTGCGCAGGCGCCTGCTCGTCAAGCCCGGCATGACCGGGCTGTGGCAGGTGAGCGGCCGCAGCGACCTGCCCTGGGAGGAGGCCGTGCAGCTGGACCTCTACTACGTCGACCACTGGTCGCTCAGGCTCGACCTGCGCATCATGTGCCGCACGCCCAGGGCGGTCCGCCGCTCGACGGGTGCCTACTAGCCGCTGTCTCAGCCGAACGCGGCCCGCGAGCGCAGCGCCTCGCGCAGCTCGGAGTCGGCGTCCACCATCGACCGGCGCACCGCGGGCGTGAGGCCGTCGCCGGCCAGCGTGGCGGCGCTGGCCTCGGCCGTCGACGGCTCGACGACCCGCGCCGGGTAGGCCAGCGTCGCAACGCGGCCGAGCGCGTCGGCGCCGACCCACACCGCCATGGCCGGCACGTCGGCGAAGTAGCGGCCGACGTAGCCGCGCATGGTGTCGAGGTCGTCGCCGGACCAGAAGCCGGAGGCGAGCGCGTTGAGCTCGTAGTTGGACCGGTCCCGGTTCGCGGTCAGCTCCCTCCAGGCCCACGCCTTGGCCTCCTCCCCCGGCAGCGACGCGGTGGCTGCAAGGGCACCGAGCCGCCCCGAGAGGGTGTCGTCGTCGCGACGGACCTGCTCGACGAACGCGCGGTCGACCAGCCCCTGCCCGGCGAGGCTGCGCACGACGAGCCACCGGAAGTCCGAGTCACCCTCCAGCCCGGCGGGCAGCGCCGCCTGCTCCGCCCACGGCCGCAGCCGGGCCTCGTCGGCCGCGCTGCGGGCCAGCAGCCGCGCCCCGAGCAGCGCCCGGGTGGAGCCCGGCTCGCTGGCGTCGAGCAGCTCGGCGGCGGCGGCCGCGACCACCGCACGCGCGGCGGCCTGCTCCTCGGGCGGCAGGAACGTCGTGACCACCCTCCCGAGCACGACGTTGGCGACCCGGTTGAGCACCGACTCGTTGTCCTCGTGAGGCCAGGCGCGGCCGAAGGTCTCGACGACCAGGCGCGGGTCGACCGTGCCGAGGCACACGCCGTCGACCAGCGCCGCCCACAGCACGGCGCGCGCCTGCGCGTCGGGCACCTGCGCCAGGCTGCGCGGCACCGCCGCCAGCGTGGCCGGGTCCAGCGCCACGGTCGCCCACGTCAGGTCGGAGGCGTTGGGCACGACGAGCTCGGCCCGCGGTGCGTCCCGCAGCTCGGGCACCTCCGTGCGCGGCCCGGCGAGGGTGACGCCCACCCGGAACATCTCGGCCCCGCCGGTGAACCCTGCCACGTCGAGCGTGTGCGGCCGGTCGGCCGGGAATGCCTCCGGCGCCTCACGCGTCAGGACACCCGTCTCCTGGTCTGCCGCGAGGACATCGAGGCCCGCGGTGAGCAGCCACGCCTTGCTCCACTCGCCCAGGTCCTTGCCCGAGGCACGCTCCATGAAGCCGAGGAAGTCGCTCAGCGTCCCGTTGCCGTAGGCGTGCTCGCGCAGGTAGGCGCTGACCCCGGCGATGAACGCGTCGTCGCCGATGTGGGCGATCAGCTGGCGCAGCGTCGCCGCGCCCTTGGCGTAGGAGATCCCGTCGAAGTCCTGCAGCGCCGCCTGGGCGTCGAGCGCCGCTCCCCCGGCCACCGGGTGCGTCGAGGGGGTGCGCTCCGCGGCATACCCCCACATCTTGCGGGCGACGGTGGAGTCCACCCAGCCCTCGGTGAACTCCGTGGCGTCCACGGTGGTGCGGTGGGCCATGTACTCGGCGAACGACTCGTTGAGCCACAGGTCGTCCCACCACCGCATGGTCACCAGGTCGCCGAACCACATGTGCGCCATCTCGTGCGCGATCGTGTTCGAGCGGGTCAGCACCTCGTCGCGCGCCGCCGCACCCCGGAAGACGTAGGTGTCGCGGAAGGTCACGCACCCGGGGTTCTCCATCGCCCCGGCGTTGAACTCCGGCACGAAGACCTGGTGGTACTCGCCGAAGGGGTACCGGATGCCGAAGAGCCGGTGGTAGTGGTCGAAGCTCGCCCTGGTGATCTCGAGCATCTGCTCCGCCTGCCGCTCCAGCGGCTCCCGCAGCGAGGCCCGGGCGTGGATGCCGAGCGGTATGCCGTCGTGCTCGCTGCGCACGGACGCCCAGGGGCCGGCGCAGACGGTGACGAAGTAGGTGGCCAGCGGCTGGGTGGGGGCCAGCTCCCAGCGCCCCGGCGACACCTCGGTGGCCGCCCCGTTGCCGACCACGTGCCAGCCCCGCGGGGCGGTGACCGACACGGCGTACGGCGCCTTGAGGTCGGGCTGGTCGAAACAGGCGAAGACGGTGGGGGCGGCGTCGAGGAACAGGTGGCCGTAGACGTAGTGCTGCCCGTCGGCGGGGTCGACGGCGCGGTGCAGGCCCTGCCCGTCGCGGCTGTAGCGCATGGTCGCGACGACGACGACCTCGTTGTCGGCCGCGAGCCCGGAGAGCGCGATGCGTCCGTCGACGAGTCCGCTGGGGTCGACCGGCGACCCGTTGAGGGTGATCGACCCCAACGACTCCGGCGCGAGGTCGAGGAAGGTCGAGCGACCGGGTTCGGTGCAGGTGAACCGGATCGTGGTCGTGGAGCCGAACTGCTCCTCACCCCGGTCGAGGTCGAGGTCGACCTCCATGGAGGTGACGTCGATGAGCGCCGCGCGCTCGGTGGCCTCGGACCGCGTCAGTGAGGGCATGGCGGCATTGTGTCAGGGGACGGCAGGAGCCCCCGACCGACCGGCCGGGGGCTCCTGCTGTGAGGCTGTGTGGTGCAGCTCAGAGTGCGGTGACGTTCTCCGCCTGCGGGCCCTTGGGTCCCTGCGTGACCTCGAACTCGACGCGCTGCGCCTCGTCGAGGGAGCGGTAGCCGCCGGTGTTGATCGCGCTGTAGTGCACGAACACGTCCGGACCGCCGCCGTCCTGCTCGATGAAGCCGAAGCCCTTCTCAGCGTTGAACCACTTCACTGTTCCCTGTGCCATGGGATTCTCTTTTCCTTGTGGCCGGTGGGACCCGCGGACGCGGGACCCAAGCTGCCGTTCAAAAACCCCAGACACGGAAGACCGACTGACGGTCACCGTAAAAGAAAAGGCCCGCACACTTTGGCGGGCCACTCTCACGCGAGGACTGCAACTGCAACTGCGGCAACCGTAGCACGCTGGAGGGCCGGCCGCAGAACGACCGGCCCGCCAGCGCGTCGAGGGGCGCCTCAGCCGGCGCGGTAGCCGTAGGCCATCGCCTCGAGCCGGGCGATGCGCTCGGCCATCGGCGGGTGGGTCGAGAAGAACCGCGACACGTCCTGGGGGCGGAACGGGTTCGCAATCATCATGTGGCTGGAGTTCTGCAGCGCCGGGGTCGGGGCCAGCGGCGCGCGGGCCGTGCCCTGCTCGAGCTTGCGCAGCGCCGACGCCAGCGCGAGCGGGTCGCCGGTGAGGCGGGCGCCGTCCTCGTCGGCGTCGTACTCGCGGGTGCGGCTGATCGCCATCTGGATGACCATGGCGGCGAACGGGGCCAGCAGGGCCATGGCCAGCAGCGCGATCGGGTTCGGGCGGTCCTCGTCGTCGCCGCCGCCGAACATCGAGGTGAACATGAGCATCTGGGCGACGCTGGTGATCACACCGGCGATGGCCGCGGCCACCGAGCCGGTGAGGATGTCGCGGTTGTAGACGTGCATCAGCTCGTGGCCGAGCACGCCCCGCAGCTCGCGCTCGTCGAGCATCCCCAGGATGCCCTCGGTCGCGCACACCGCCGCGTGCTCGGGGTTGCGGCCCGTGGCGAACGCGTTGGGCGCCTGGGTCGGCGAGACGTAGAGGCGTGGCATCGGCTTGCCGGCGGCCGTGGAGAGCTCGCGGACGATCCGGTACATCGCCGGCGCCTGTGCCTCGCTGACGGGGTAGGCATGCATGGCCCGGATGGCGATCTTGTCGCTGTTCCAGTAGCCGTAGGCGGTCATTCCGACGCCGAGCAGCGCGAACAGCCAGATGTACCTGCCGCCGCCGATCACGGCGCCCATGCCGAGGAGGAGCGCGAAGATGCCGCCGAACAGCGCGGCGGTCTTCAGCCCGTTGAAGTGGTTGTGCATGTCCCCATTAACGCAGAAAGGACGGGTCCCGTTCCGCGTCGCCTCGTGCTGCGGCCGTGCTCAGGCGAGCAGGCCGAGCAGGAGCTGCGGGGCGAGGCTGGTGAGCACCAGGGCGGTGCCGGTGAGGGCCAGGGCGGCGAGCGGGCCCCGCCCCGCGCGACGCACCGCACCCGCAGGCTCGGCCCCGGCGGCAGGCTCTTGGAACAGGACGGCGAACCACCGCAGGTAGACCGCGACCCCGATGACGGCGTTGCCGACCGCGACCAGGGCCAGCACCCAGAGCTCCTCGGCGACCACCGGTTGCAGGGCCGCCACCTTGGCCACCAGGCCGAGCACGCCGGGCGGCAGGCCTGCCAGCGACACCAGCGCCAGGCCGAGCGCCGCCCCCAGCACCGGCCGGGTGCGCAGCAGCCCCCGGTATGCCGTGAGCGTGCGGCCCGCGGCCCCGCCGCCGACCAGCACGACCACGGTGAAGGCGACGAGGGTGGCGATGACGTAGGCGAGCAGGTAGCCGCCGCTCGCGGCCAGCCCGGCGGGGACGAGGGTGGCCAGCGGCAGCACGACCCAGCCGGCCTGGGCGACCGTCGACCACGCCAGCAGCCGCACGGGGTCGTCCTGCACGAGAGCGAGCACGTTCCCCAGGGTCATGGACAGCGCCGCCAGCACGCCGATCGCGACGAGGACGGGGGCACCGGCGGCGGCGAGGGGGCGCAGGACCGCCACGAGGGCGGCCAGGGCCGCGACCTTCGACGTGGCGGCGAGGAACGCCGCCACGGGCTCGGCGCCGCCGGCATACGCCTGCGGTGTCCAGGCGTGGAAGGGCACGAGCGAGAGCTTGAAGCCCAGCCCGCCGACCAGGAGAAGGACGCCGAGGAGGAGCACCGCCCACGTGGCGTCGTCGGAGCGGGCCCGGTCGACAGCGCCGACGGAGAAGACCGCCTCGCCGGTGCCGACCAGCCACAGGGCCGCTCCCAGCACGACCATGGCGAAGGACACGAGCGAGGTGGCCAGCAGCGACAACGCGCCGGCGCCGGCCCGCACCGTGCCACGCAGGGCGACCAGGGCGATGGCCGGGAGGGTGGCGAGCTCGAGGGCCACCAGCCAGGACCCGAGGTCGTGGGCCGCGGCGACGGCCGCCGCGCCGGCGGTGGCACTCAGCACCAGGGCGACGAGCACGGCCGGGCCGCCGCGCAGCGGTTCCTGCTCGAGGGTGTCGTGGCTCGGCCACACGAGCAGCAGCACCACGATGGCCGAGGCCAGGGCCCCGAGCTGCAGGGCGCTCGCCAGCGGGCCCGCCTCGTAGAAGCAGGCCCCCGCGGGAGCCGGCAGGCACAGCGAGCGCAGCGGTGCGTCCTCGGTGCCCAGCGCCCCCGGCACCGCGAGCGCCAGACCCACGGCGAGGGCCAGGAGCCCCACGGCGTGGTGGGCGGTCCGCAGCCGGGGGGCCAGCACGTCCAGCAGCAGGACGAGCACCGCGCCGGCCGCGGGCGCCAGCACCGGCGCCAGCACGAGCACGTCGAAGGAGACCACCGTGCTCACGAGCCACCCACCAGCGCGGTGACGGCGTCGCTCGTGACGGACAGCAACACCTGGGGCAGCACGCCGAGCACCAGGGCGGCCACGACGAGACCACCCACGACGAGCCACTCGACCCCGCGGCTGTCGGCGATCACCGGCGTGGACCGCTCGCCCATCCAGACCGTGCGGGCCACCCGCAGCGCGTAGGCGGCCGCCAGCACGGTGCCCAGCGCCCCGGTCACGGCGGTGGCACGGAAGAGACCCAGCGGCAGCTCCTCGGCCGGCGACCACACGGCATACAGGCTGAGGAACTCGCCCCAGAACCCGGCCAGCCCGGGCAGCCCCAGCGAGGCGGCGAGCCCGACGACGAGGGCGAACCCGAGCCGTGGGCTGACCTCGCGCAGTGCTGCACGGGCCACCGCCAGGTCGGCCGAGCCCCAGCGCTCCTTGAGCCCGCCGACGATGAAGAACAGCAGCGCCGACACGACCCCGTGGGCGACGTTGGCGAACAGGGCCGCCTGCAGGCCGGTGCGCGTGCCCGAGGCCAGCCCCAGGGCGACGAAGCCCATGTGCGCCACCGACGAGTAGGCGATGAGCCGTTTCAGGTCGCGCTCCACCAGGCAGGCCAGGCCTCCCCAGAGGATGCCGATCGCACCCACCACGGCCACCGCGGGAGCCAGCCGCGCGAAAGCGTCGGGCACAACCGCGACGGGCAGGCGCACAAGCCCGTAGGTGCCCATCTTCAGCAGCACCGCCGCGAGCAGCACCGAGCCCGCCGTGGGCGCGATGGTGTGGGCGGGCGGAAGCCAGGTGTGCCCGGGGAAGAGGGGCACCTTGACGGCCAGCCCCGAGACCAGGGCCAGGGCGATGAGCAGCTGCGTGCTGCGCGGTATGCCGGACCCCGCGCCGCGGGCGAGCACGTCGAGGTCCGCGGTTCCCGCGGCACCGACCAGGGCGAGGATCCCGACGAGCATCAGCGTCGAGCCCAGGGCCGTGTAGAGGACGAAGCGCCCGCCGGCGTCGGCGCGGTCCCGCGGCCGGTGGGCGTCGCCGAAGCGGGTGATGAGCACCCACATCGGGACGAGCACCACCTCGAAGGCGACGAAGAAGAGGATGGCGTCGCGGGCGTAGAACGTCGCCAGGGCGCCTGCCTCGACGAGCAGCAGGCAGGCGTGGAAGGCGGCTGGGGTGCCGCCCTCGGGCCGGCGGGACGAGGAGTGGGCGACGACCGCCACGCCGAGCACCGCCGTCATCACGAGCAGCGGCGCGCTGATGCCGTCGACGGCCAGCTGCCAGCGCAGGTCGAGGGCCGGCACCCAGGGCCGGTCGACAGTCGGGCGCGTGAGCACGGCGACGACGACAGCCGCCAGGGTGGCGCCGCTGGCGGCGAGGGCGAGCCGGTTGACCGACCGGTGCGACAGGTCGCGGCCCGCGCCGAGCAGCCAGACGGCCACCGCCGCGGGCACCACGAGGCTGAGGGCGATCACCACAGCGCCACCCCTGCCGCCGCGACGGCCACCACGCCGAGCACGACCCAGACGAGCGAGGTGGCCGACCGCTCGGCCCGGTGGACGCGGGCACCGCCACGCCCGGAGTGCAGAGCGGTGGCAGCGCTCCCCCGCACGTAGGCGTCGACCACCTCACGGTCGAGGAAGACCACCAGCCGGGCCAGCGCCAGCACCGGGCGGGCGACCAGCCTGACGTAGACGCCGTCCGCGCCGAACCCGCTGTCGAACTGCGGCACCCGCGCCCCGACCAGGCGCGTGGCCGGGTCAGCGCCCCTGGCCGTGCTGCGCACCGCGACGGCCGCCCCCACGACCAGCAGCACGGTCAGCAGGGCCATCCACCACGCGATGTGGCCCTCCAGGGCGAGCCAGGGAGTGAACACCACGAGGCCACCGAAGACCGTGAGGACGCTGAGCACCGAGACGGCCGCCATCACCGGCGCGTTGGCCTGGTCACCCTCGTGCACCTCGGGCCGGGCCGCCGTGAGGTCGTCCAGCACCAGCCAGGCCCGCATGCAGTAGGCCGCCGTGAGCACCACGGTCACGAGGAGCGCGGCCAGCACCAGCAGCGAGCGCGCGTCCCCCGCGGCGACGCCGGCCTCGGCCGCGCCGAGGACGTGCTCCTTGCTGACGAACCCCACCAGCGGTGGCACGCCGGCCAGGGCGAGCAGGCCGACGAACATGGCAGGGCGGATGACCGCGTGCCCTCGCAGGCTGCCGCGCATGGCGACCGCGGCCGTGCCACCGACCGTGACGCTCAGCCAGCCGACGAGGAGGAACAGCAGCGCCTTGAAGAAGGCGTGGGAGTACAGGTGCAGCAGACCTGCTCCCGGGCCGTCCTGTGCCGGGGCGACCGCCAGGGCCGAGAGCATCAGCGCGACCTGGCTGAGGGTCGAGTACGCGAGCAGTCGCTTGAGGTCGCTCTGCCCGAAGGCCAGCACCGCGGCCCACACCATCGTGACGACCGTGCTGACCGCCAGCACCCACCGTGCCCCGTCGCTCGCGACGAAGATGGTGAAGAACGACGACAGCACGTAGGTGCCGGCGGCCACCATGGTGGCCGCGTGGATGAGCGCCGACGCCGGTGTCGGGCCCTCCATGGCGTCGGGCAGCCAGTCGTGGAAGGGGAACTGGGCGGACTTGCCGAGCACGCCGACGAGCAGCAGCACCATGGCCAGCGTGCGCAGCCCCTCCCCGGCGTCGCCCCCGGGCGCCCAGTGCGCCAGCACCGTCGGGTATGCCGTGGAGCCCGGCCCCGAGGCCAGGGCCAGGACGCCGAGCAGGAACCCCACGTCGGCGAAGCGCGTGACGAGGAAGGCCTTGAGGGCGGCGCGGCGAGCGCTCTCCTTCCGGCTCCAGTGACCGATGAGCAGGTAGGAGCACCAGCCCATGAGCTCCCACCCGACGAAGGTCAGGACGAGGTCGGCCGAGTGCACGACGAGGAGCATCCCGGCGCAGAACAGCGACACGGTGGCCGAGAAGACGCCGTACCGGTCGTCCCGCCGCAGGTACCAGCCGGCGAACGCCTGCACCGCCCACCCGACCACAGCCACCACGACGGCGACGAGCGCCGGTGTGGCGCTCGTCCGGAGGAGGAGGGGGACCTCGAGGTCGCCGGCCTCCAGGGCCGGGAGGATCCTCCCGAGGTGGGTCTGCTCGGACCCGCCGACCGCGGCTAGGCCGGCGAGCGCGGCGACCACCGTGGCCAGTGACGCCCCCACGGCGACGGCGCGGGCGGGGCCGGTGCCGCGACGGGCGAGCAGCAGCCCGACGAGGGCTGCGGCTGCAGGGATGAGCACGACCAGGCGAGCGGCGGCGAGGCTCATCCAGCCTCCCGGCTGAGGTCGACGTCGCCGCGCAGGCGGAAGACCGCGAGCACGACCGCGAGGGCCACGCACACCTCGGCCGCCGCGATGGTGATGACGAAGAGCGTCAGCACGTTCCCCGCCTGCCACGGGTCGCCTCCGACCGCGCCCACGGAGACGAGCAGCAGGTTGGCCGCGTTGAGGATCAGCTCGACACCGATGAGGACGAGCACGGCGTTGCGGCGGGCGAGCACGCCGTAGGCCCCGAGCCCGGCGAGGACCGCGGCGAGGACGTAGGGGCCGGCGAGGTGGATCACTGCGAGATCCTCTCGGGGGCGGCCGGCTCGGGGAGCTCGGACTCGGCGACCTCCGCGGCCCGGGCCATCCGCGAGACCGCGAAGGCTGCGATGAGGGCGACCAGCAGGAGGAGCGAGAGCGCCTCGAAGGGCCACACCCAGGTGCCGAAGATCTGTTCCGCCACGGCACTGTTCGCCGCACCGGTGCGCGGGCGCGCAGCTCCCGCCACGGGCAGGAGCACGGCGAGCAGGAGCGCGGTGACGCCGGCGCCGAGGACGGCGGCGAGCGCCCGGTGGGCCCGACTGGTCGTCACCTCGGGGTTCGGGCCGATCGGCGCACGGGTGAGCATGAGGGCGAAGAGCACCAGCACCACGACGGCGCCGACGTAGACCAGCAGCTGGACGAGGGCCACGAGCTCGGCCCCCAGCACGAGGTAGCAGCCGGCGACGGAGCCGAGGCACACGACGAGCCACAGGGCGGCGTGCACGACGTGCCGCGTCGTCACCGCCAGCAGCCCGCTGGCCGCCGCGAGCAGCCCCACCGCGGCGAAGGCGATGTCGAGCGAGGTCACGGCTCCTCCTCCGGTGCCGGGGCAGGGCGCTCGGGTCGCTCAGGTCGCTCGGCTCGGGCCGGACGCTCCGGCCGCTCGGGGCGGGCCGGACGGGCCGTCGTCGGCCCAACCGCTGCCCTCACCGTCCGCGCCGGCTTGTTGGCCGCGGCGACCTCGGCAGGCTCGACCGAGCCGGGGTCGAGCGCCGGCGGCGGTGGCACGGTCCCCATCCACTGGCCCAGCCGGTCCTTCTCGTGCAGCAGGTCGCGGATGTCGAGCTCGGAGTACTCGAACTCGGGGCTCCAGTGCAGCGCGTCGAACGGGCAGACCTCGATGCAGATGCCGCAATACATGCAGAGGGAGAAGTCGATGGCGAACCGGTCGAGGACGTTGCGCTGGCGCTCGCGACCGCCGGGCGTGGTGGCCGGGATGGTCTCCTTGTGCGAGTCGATGTAGATGCACCAGTCGGGGCACTCGCGCGCGCAGAGCATGCAGGAGGTGCAGTTCTCCTCGAGCAGCGCGATGACCCCGCGGGAGCGCGGCGGGAGGTGGGGCTTCGCGTCGGGGTACTCCGCGGTGTGCGTGGGGCGGGCGAGGGTCCTCGCCGTGGTGGCCAGGCCCTTGAGCAGGCCGGGCAGGGCGCCGCTGGAGCGACGTGGGCGCGAGGGGTCGGTCATGCGACGGCCACCACCCACACGCCGGTCAGGGCCAGCTGGGCCAGCGCCAGCGGCACGAGCACGAGCCAGGCCAGGTGCTGGAGCTGGTCCTCGCGCAGCCGCGGCCAGGCCACCCGCAGCCAGATGATCAGAACGGCGACGGCCAGGCCCTTGAGCAGCGTCCACAGCCAGCCGAGCTGGTCCGCGAAGGGCCCCTGCCAGCCGCCGAGGTAGAGCACCGCGAAGAGCAGGGACATCACGACGATGCCGGCGTACTCGGCGAGCAGGAAGAAGGCGAACCGCAGCCCGGTGTACTCGGTGTAGGCGCCGAAGACGATCTCCGCGTCGGCGATCGGCATGTCGAACGGCGGGCGCTGCAGCTCGGCGACGGCCGCGACGAGGAACACCAGGGCGCCGGGCGCCTGCCAGAGCAGCCACCAGGGCGACCACGCCTCGGCGATGCCGGCCAGCGACAGCGAACCCGCGGCGAGGCAGACCGAGGCGACCGCGAGCACGAGCGGCAGCTCGTAGGACAGCAGCTGGGCGGCGGCGCGCATCCCACCGAGGAGCGAGTACTTGTTGGCGCTGGCCCACCCCGCCATGAGGGTGCCCAGGATGCCGACCGCCGTGACGGCGAGCACGAACAGCGCGCTGGCGGGCACGTCGGCGGCGACCACGTCGGGGCTCAGCGGGATCACCGCCATGGCGACCAGGTAGGGCACGAGCGCCACCGCGGGCGCGAACCGGAACACTCCCCGGTCGGCGGCAGCCGGGGTGATGTCCTCCTTCTGCACGAACTTGACCCCGTCGGCGACGAGCTGGGCCCAACCGTGGAACCCCCCGGCATACATGGGGCCGAGGCGGCCCTGCATGTGCGCCATCACCTTGTGCTCGGCCTGGCCGACGAGCAGCGGCAGCACGAGGAAGGCGGCCAGCACGCCGACGGAGCGCAGCGTCACCTCGAGCACGTCGCTCACCGCGGCCCCCAGTCCGGGCCGGGGACGCCGGGCGCCTGGACGCGGCGGCGCCCGCCGGTGGTCCTGGTGTGCTCGCTCTCGCCGGGCTCCTTCGCACCGGGCCACTGCTTGGAGGCCCGCGCAGCCAGCACGAAGCTCTTGCGCAGCGGTGTGCCCTCGAAGCCGTCGGGCAGCAGCAGGGGCCGCAGCCCGAGGCCTGTGCCGTCGTCGAAGCCGTCGAAGTCGACGCCGAACATCTCGTGGGTCTCGCGCTCGTGCCAGGCCGCGCCCTTGAAGACGCCGGTGATGCTCGGCACCGCGGTGCCCTCAGGCACCCGCGTGCGGATCAGGATCCGGCGCAGAGACGGGGTCGCCGAGACGTCCATGAGGTGGCAGACGACGTCGAAGCCCGGGCGCTCGGGGTCGTCCATCTCGTCGACGGCGGTGAGCCAGTCGAAGAACGTGTATGCCTCGTCGCGGGCCTCCGCGACCGCCTGCGCCCACTCCTCGAGCGGCACCTCACGGCGCTCGACCGTCCCGGGGTCAGCCATCGCCACCCGCCTCGCCGGACGCGGCGGGCCTGCGAACCAGGCCACGCGCGAGCTCACCGGCGCTCGCGAGCCGGTGACCGGCATACTTGGCCCGAATTCCCTTGGTGGACAGCGACTCCGCGGCGATCTTCTCCTGGAGGCGGAGGATTCCCTGGAGGAGCGCCTCCGGCCGCGGCGGGCAGCCGGGCACGTAGACGTCGACGGGGATGACGGTGTCGACGCCCTTGGTGACCGAGTACGAGTCCCAGTACGGGCCGCCGGAGTTCGAGCAGGCGCCGAAGGAGATGACGTACTTCGGCTCGGGCATCTGGTCGTACAGCCGGCGGATGGCCGGGGCCATCTTGTCGGTGACCGTGCCCGAGACGACCATGAGGTCGGCCTGGCGGGGCCCCGGCGCGAACGGGATGACCCCGAGGCGGATGAAGTCGTGCCGGGCCATCGACGCGGCGATGAACTCGATGGCGCAGCACGCGAGCCCGAAGTTGAAGACCCACAGGGAGTAGCGCCGGCCCCAGTTGAGGACGACCTTGACGGGCTGCGGTGCGACGTCGGTGGCCGGGCCGACGCGGGGCAGCGGGAGGTCGACGGCCATCAGAACCACCGGAGCAGGCCGCGCCGGGCCGCGTGGGCGAGGCCGATGACGAGGACACCGATGAAGACCCCGATCTCGACGAGCGAGGCGACCCCGAGACCGGACGAGCGGATGACCAGCGCCCACGGGAAGAGGTAGACGGCGTCGACGGCGAAGATGACGTACAGGAAGGCGTAGACGAAGTAGCGGATCTGCGTCTGCGCCCAGCCCTCGCCCACCGGGTCGACGCCGGACTCGTAGGTCTTCAGCTTGGCGCGGGTCGGGGCCTTGGGCGCCAGCAGCGCACGGGCGCCCATCGCGGCGACGAACAGCAGAAGCCCGACCAGGACCACCGCTGCGACGACGACGTAGGGCGACACGCTTGGCAGCCTAGCGACCCGTGCCGGGACGCGCCGGGAGGTGGCGGCGCGAATTCGTCCGAAATGCGGGTCCCGGAGAAAGGTGGGTAAGGGCGGACTTACCATGGAGAAAAGAGCCGTGGGCAGCCGCCGACGAGACCGAAAATGCCGAGGAACAGGTGGCGGGGAGAACATGAGCAGCAAGTCCGTCCAGCAGCTCGACCGCGTGGTCATCCGCTTCGCTGGGGACTCCGGTGACGGCATGCAGCTGACCGGCGACCGCTTCACGTCGGAGACCGCGGCCCTCGGGAACGACCTGTCGACCCTGCCGAACTTCCCGGCCGAGATCCGGGCGCCGCAGGGCACCCTGCCCGGCGTCAGCTCCTTCCAGCTGCACTTCGCCGACCACGACGTGCTCACCCCGGGCGACGCCCCGGACGTGCTCGTGGCGATGAACCCGGCTGCGCTCAAGGCCAACCTGCGCGACCTGCCCCGCGGGGCGACGATCATCGTCAACACCGACGAGTTCTCAAAGCGGAACCTCGCCAAGGTCGGCTACGCCGAGAGCCCCCTCGACGACGGCTCCCTCGAGTCGTGGCAGGTGCACCCCGTGGCGCTGACGTCCATCACCGTCGAGGCGCTCGCCGGTTTCGACCTCTCCCGCAAGGACAAGGAGCGGGCGAAGAACATGTTCGCCCTCGGCCTGCTGTCGTGGATGTACCACCGCCCCACCACCGGCACCGAGCAGTTCCTCAAGAACAAGTTCAGCTCGCGCCCGGACATCCTCGAGGCCAACCTCGCCGCCCTGCGCGCCGGCCTCAACTACGGCGAGACGACCGAGGCGTTCTCCGTCTCCTACGAGATCGCCCCCGCGAAGATGCCTGCCGGCACCTACCGCAACGTGACCGGCAACGTCGCCCTCGCCTACGGCCTGGTGACCGCCGCCCACCGCGCCCACCTGCCCCTCGTGCTGGGCTCCTACCCGATCACCCCGGCCTCGGACATCCTCCACACGCTCTCGGGCCTGAAGCGCTACGGCGTCACGACCATGCAGTGCGAGGACGAGATCGCGGGCGTCGGCGCCGCGCTCGGCGCCAGCTTCGGCGGCGCCATCGGCGTCACCACGACGTCCGGGCCCGGTGTCGCCCTGAAGTCGGAGACCATCGGCCTGGCCGTCTCGCTCGAGCTCCCGCTCATCATCGTCGACGTGCAGCGTGGCGGGCCCTCGACCGGCCTGCCCACCAAGACCGAGCAGTCCGACCTGCTCCAGGCGATGTTCGGCCGCAACGGCGAGTCCCCGGTGCCGATCGTCGCGCCGAGCTCGCCGGCGGACTGCTTCGACGCCGCCCTCGAGGCGGTGCGGATCGCCACGACCTACCGCACGCCGGTCTTCCTCCTCTCCGACGGCTACCTCGCCAACGGCTCCGAGCCGTGGCGCCTGCCCTCGGTGAAGGACCTGCCCGACCTGTCGGTCGAGTTCGCCACCGAGCCCAACGCCGTCGACGGCACGGGCCAGCCGGTCTTCCAGCCCTTCCTGCGCGACGAGGCCACCCTGGCCAGACCGTGGGCCGTCCCCGGCACACCCGGCCTCGAGCACCGCATCGGCGGCATCGAGAAGGCCAACGTCACGGGCAACATCTCCTACGACCCCGACAACCACGACCTCATGACGCGCCTGCGCGCCGGGAAGGTCGAGGGCATCGCGTCGACCATCGGCGAGCTCGAGGTCGACGACCCCAGCGGTGAGGCCGAGGTGCTCGTGCTGGGCTGGGGCTCGACCTACGGGCCGATCGCCGCCGCGGTGCGCAGCGTCCGCAACACCGGGGCCAAGGTCGCCCGCGCGCACCTGCGCCACCTCAACCCCTTCCCCGCGAACACCGGCGAGGTCCTGCGGCGCTACCGCACCGTCCTCGTCCCCGAGATGAACATGGGCCAGCTCGCGCTGCTGCTGCGCGGCAAGTACCTCGTCGACGTGCAGTCGTTCACCCAGGTGCGTGGCCTGCCCTTCACCACCGTCGAGCTCGCCGACGCGATCGTCGCCGCCCAGACGGTGCCCCACGACGGAGGAACCGAATGACCACCACCGACCTCGGTATGCCGGGTGCCGCGCCTCGCGCGGGCACCGACGCCGTTCCCCGCCTCCCCGAGGACGCCGCGAAGCAGACCAAGCGCGACTTCACCTCCGACCAGGAGGTGCGCTGGTGTCCCGGCTGCGGCGACTACGCGATCCTCGCCGCCGTGCAGGGCTTCCTGCCCGAGCTGGGCCTGAAGCGGGAGAACATCGTCTTCGTCTCCGGCATCGGCTGCTCGTCTCGCTTCCCGTACTACCTCGACACCTACGGGATGCACTCGATCCACGGCCGCGCCCCGGCGATCGCGACCGGCCTGGCCACCAGCCGTGAGGACCTGTCGGTGTGGGTGGTCACCGGTGACGGCGACGCGCTCTCCATCGGCGGCAACCACCTCATCCACGCGCTGCGCCGCAACGTCAACCTCACGATCCTGCTGTTCAACAACCAGATCTACGGGCTGACCAAGGGCCAGTACTCCCCCACCTCGCACGTCGGCGCCGTCACCAAGTCGACGCCGCTCGGGTCGGTGGACCAGCCGTTCAACCCGGTCTCCCTCGCCCTGGGCGCCGAGGCCACCTTCGTCGCGCGCACCATGGACTCCGACCGCAAGCACCTGACCGAGGTGCTGCGCCAGGCCGCCGAGCACCGCGGCACCGCCCTGGTGGAGATCTACCAGAACTGCCCGATCTTCAACGACGGCGCCTTCGACCTCATCAAGGACCGCGAGCAGCAGGAGGCCCGCATCGTCCACCTGGTCGACGGGGAGCCGGTCCGGCTCGGTGCCGAGGGCGAGCGACAGGTGCTCGTGCGCACCGGCGACGGCCTGGAGTTCGTGCCCGAGGGCGACGCCGACCAGGACGACGTCGTCGTCCACCGGGCCGGCGCCGACGACCCGGCCCAGGCGTTCGCCATCTCCCGGCTGGACACCCCGGAGATGACGCACGTGCCCATGGGCGTCTTCCGCAGCGTGGCCCGGCCGACCTACGACGACCTCGTGCGGGCCCAGGTCGGCTCCGCCGTCGAGAAGGCCGGCGGTCCCGCCACGGACGCCGACCTCGAGCGCCTCATCCACGGCAAAGACACCTGGACCGTCGCCTGATGGCAGCCTGCCTGTGAGCCAGGGCCGCCGGTGAGCCCGGACGCCCAGGGCGAGCTCCGGCGCGGCACGACCTACGGCTTCCTCGCGTATGCCATCTGGGGCGTCTTCCCGCTCTACTTCCATGCCCTCAAGCCGGCCGGCGCGTGGGAGATCCTCGCCCACCGCATCGTCTGGACCCTGGTCTTCTGCGCCCTCATCCTGCTCGTGCGCCGTGACCTCGCCTGGTCACGGCAGCTGGTGGCGCGACCCCGCCTGGCCGTAGGGGTCACCCTCGCGGCCCTGCTCATCGCCACGAACTGGGTCATCTACGTCTTCGCTGTGCTCACGGGGCGCACCACCGAAGCCGCCCTGGGCTACTTCCTCAACCCCATCGTGACGGTCGCCCTCGGCGTGCTCGTGCTGCGCGAGCGGCTGCGCCCGCTGCAGTGGGCCGCGGTCGCCATCGGGGCCGTCGCCGGGGTCTACCTCAGCGTCGTGGGCGGGCAGTTCCCGCTCATCGCGCTGAGCCTCGCCTTCTCCTTCGCCGCCTACGGCCTGGTCAAGAAGAAGGTCGGCGCCAGCCTCGACGCGATGCACTCGCTCGCCGCCGAGACGGCGGTGCTCTTCCCCATTGCGATCATCGTGCTGGTCGTACTGACGGTCAGGGACGAGACCACGTTCACCGTCGACTCGCCGCTGCACCCGGCCCTGCTGCTCCTCGCCGGAGTCGTGACAGCCGTGCCGCTGCTCCTCTTCGCCGCCGCGGCACGCCGGATCCCCCTCACCACCGTCGGCCTGTTGCAGTTCATCACTCCGGTGCTGCAGCTCCTCTGCGGCGTGCTGCTCCTCGACGAGCACATGTCGACGGCCCGCTGGATCGGCTTCGGCATCGTCTGGGTGGCGCTCCTGGTCCTCAGCGTCGACATGCTGGCGAACCGGCCCGGTCGCCGCCGCTACCCGTCCATGGTGGTCGACGAGCCGGCGCCGTAGGTCCAGGCATCCGGGGACCAGGAGTCGCCGGGACCGGGGCTCGCCGCTGGACATGCCGAGGGCCCCGCCGGCGGCTGGCGGGGTGTGGGGCGGGGTCACGCTGGCTCCTGGGCGGCGCGTCTCGCGAGGAGCTCGTCCCAGGAGCCGCGGGTGAGGTCCCACTCGACTCGCTCGCCGTGCGCGTCCTTGACGACCCGGCCGGTGTAGCGGCGGTTGTGCACGATGGTGTGGTGCCGCTCGCACAGCAGGGCGGCGTTCGAGAGGTTCGAGGGGCCGAGGTCTGCCCAGTGCACGAGGTGATGGGCGTCGGTCCACTGCGGCGGGGCGTCGCAGCCGGGGTAGGTGCAGCCGCCGTCGCGGAGCCAGAGCCGTTTGGTCTGGGCGTCGGTGAAGTACCGCTTCTCCAGGCCCCAGTCCACGACCTCACCCTTGCCGTTCAGGACGATGGGGATGACGGAGCCGTCGCAGCACAGCCGCCGGACTGTTTCCGGGGCGAGGTGGGTGCCGGCGTCCAACCCGCCCAGGGTGGTGGCCGCGCCGAGCCCGGCCTTGAGGTCGTCGTAGCTCATGGTCAGCAGCAGGGTGGTCTTGTTCGTCTTGCCGACCTCGTCACCGGCCGCGACCGCCCGCCGGACCAGGGTCACCAGGGCGTCGCCGCGCCGGCGGTCGCTGCTGCGCAGGTCGCGTTCCCCGTCGACCGGCTTCGGCGCCGACAGCGGGCCCAGCGCGGCCTCCAGGACCGCCTTGCCCTCGACGTCGAGGGTGAGCCGGTACTCGAAGGTGTCGGCGCCGGTGTCCCTCGGCTGGGACAGGGAGATGAAGGACTTGCCCAGGTTCTGCTGGTCCTGCAGGACATCGGTCAGCCCGTAGCGGGCCAGCATCGCCGGGCGCAGCTGCCGGCAGGCCCGCGGGCCCTGTTCGGCGGCCAGGCCGACCAGCCCCTCGAGCACGTGCGGTTCGGCGCCCTCGGCCAGCATCGGCCGAAGCTTCTCGAACTCGCCCACGACCGCAGCGGCTGAGCCCACCGGCAGCCGGCCCGAGCCGACGGCCTCACGGGGGCGTTGACCCGCTTCCGGAACGCCTGCGCGACGCTGACGATCGCGCCCGCCCCACCGGCCCTCGTCGACGGCGCGTGATGCCTGACCCACTGCACCGTGGTCATCGCCGCCGGACCCCCGGAGGTCTCGCCCCGTTCCATGGCCTCACCGACCACCGCCACCCGGCCCGCGTCGCACGCCATGCCGAGGGCGTCCACCTCGCTCAACAATCCAGCCAGCCCGTCCGGCCCGCCACCAGAGGGCGCCTGCCACAGCACGTCCCCCATGGCACGGACCGCCTCAGAGGCAGCCGCGAGCAACTCGCGACACTGCGAGAGACTCAGGCCGGCGTTCTCCTCCATGACCACGACACTAGAGGGGAGCACCGACAGCGCAGCGAACTCAGTGAGGACGAAAACCGTTGTAGCGCAACGCTATCCGACGGCATACCCATCCCCTGTGCGCAACCCAACGACCACGTCCTGTGGATGGCGCGACCCACCGGAACCGCCTGTGGAAGAAGGGCCGGCTGCTTCGGCCGACACACGGGAGCCTGACAACTGTGTGCCCATCGGGGGCGCGCGTCTGGCTGCAGAATGGCGTCCATGAGCGAGGACTTCTGGCGCGACACGACGCCGCTGAAGGCGCCGACGTTGGACCGGCCCATCGAGCCCCGGTCCCGCCGACCAGTTGTCATCTCGGTGCTCGTAGCAGCGCTGGTGCTGGGTTCCATGGCGGCGCCGATGGCATGGTTCGTGACCACGTACGGGTGTGACGGCGGGGATGAGGCCTACGCCCAGCGGCTGGCCCAGTCCGACGTCTTGGACCTGGCCCCTGCGGAGGCAACGCCGGTCGGCGGACGGGACACCGGCTGCGAGGACGACGACGAGATGGCGATGGCCTCCCAGGACTACCGGCGCGGTGACCTCACACCCGAGCAGGTCGTCTCGTTCTACGACCGAGCCTTGACCGCGGCCGGCTGGACACCGGCGTCCAGTGCTGGGCGTCCGGGCTGCTGGAACCGGCAGCTTGGACAGCGGGGAGTCAGCCTGTTCGTGGAGCAGGACTACGACCCCGAGGTGTTCACGGTGGAACTGTCGTCGCAGGACAAGGGCGGCGGCTGGGGTTGGTGCCCTGAATGAAGGCATCCGCTGACCGGAGGACGAATCGCCTCGCCCGGCTGCCCGGACAGGCTGGCCCGGAAATCGTCTCGCCCGCGCTGGTCTCGTTTGGGTACGGTCGCGAGGTTGTTCGGCTAGCTGCCGTTCGAGGTGGCCTTCCCTACATCTCCCGGCCCGGAAGTAGGTCTCGTCCATGGCTTGTCGGATCAGTGAGCTCGTGCTCGGTTGCCGCGACCCTGAGTCGCTGGCGTGCACCGACCGCGACCAGGATGCCGAGCTCGAACGCCTTCTGGCGCTCGGTGCCCGCCCGGCCGACATCGGCCAGACAGGGCAGGAGCAGTGCACGTCCTCGCCGACCCCGAAGGCAACGAGTTCTGCCTGCTGACGGTCACCGCGTGCCGAGCACCTGGTCGAGGTAGTCGTTGCGGAACAGTCCGCCCGGGTCCAGCTCCTCCCGCACGCGCAGGAAGTCGTCGAACCGCGGGTAGAGCGGCCGCAGGCGCGCCGCGTCCAGCGTGTGCAGCTTGCCCCAGTGCGGTCGGCCCGCGTGCTCGGCGACGATCGCCTCGAACGCCGCGAAGTACCGGCGGTGGTCCATCCGCCGGTACTGGTGCACGGCGACATACGCGGTGTCCCGCTCGTATGCCGTGGACAGCCACACGTCGTCGGCTGCCAGGAAGCGGACCTCCACGGGGAAGGGCAGCGCCTCGTCGTGGCGGTTCACCCAGTCCCGCAGCTCGAGCAGCACGTCGGCGACGACCGCCCGCGGCACCGCGTACTCGCTCTCGACGAACCGCACCGCACGGTTGGAGCAGAAGACCCGCCAGGAGTCGTCGGTGAACTCGCGCGCCGCCAGTGCGCGGGCCGTCAGCTGGTTGAGCCGCGGCACCACCGAGGGCCAGCGGGCACTCGCCCGGTTGGCGAGCTCGAAGATGCCGTTGGCGAGCAGCTCGTCGTCGACCCACGCATGCCACGGCGCCAGCGGCCCCGGGTGGGGCTCGCCCCCCACCTGGTTGTTGCGCTTCGTGAGAGTCCGGTCGGTGTGCGGGAACCAGTAGAGCTCGAAGTGGTCGTTGCCCTCGGCCTCCTCCTGCACCCGCTCGAGCAGCGGCAGCAGCGGCTCCGGCCGCTCCACCGCGTGCAGACGGAAGGCGGGCACGCACTGCAGCTCGACCTCGGTGACCACCCCGAGGGCGCCGAGTCCCACCCGGGCGGCCTCGAAGACGTCAGGGTGCTGGTGCGCGGAGCACTCCAGCACCGAGCCGTCGGCCAGCACCATCGTCAGCCCCCTGACGGCAGAGGCGATGCCGTGCAGCCGCGCACCGGTGCCGTGGGTCCCCGTCGCGATCGCACCAGAAAGGCTCTGCCGGTCGATGTCGCCGAGGTTGGGCAGGGCCAGCCCGACCGCCTCGAGCGCCGGGTTGAGGTGGCGCAGGCGGGTGCCCGCGAGCACGCGCACCCGCCCGGTGGCACGCTCGACCCCGGTGATGCCCGTGAGGTGGTCGAGGCGCAGCATCACGCCGCCAGTGACCGCAGCCGGCGTGAACGAGTGACCCGCACCCACCGGCCGCACCCTGAGCCCGCGGGCTGCGGCGGAGGCGACGACCGTCGCGACGTCGCCGACGTCCTTGGCCTGGGCGACCTCGGCGGGCCAGGCCGATTGGTTGCCGGCCCAGTTGCGCCACTGGGTGCCTGAGCGGCTCGAGCCGGTGCTCGGCTTCATCCAGCCCGCCCTCTCATCCGAAGTTCGCCGCCTCTCCGCGGTAGGTCGGCACCCGGTCGACGAGCTCGTCCCCCCGCACCAGGTACAGCTCGTCGAACCGTTCGCACAGCTCACCAGCCTTGGCGTGGCGGAACCACACGCGGTCGCCGATGCCGAGACCGTCGGCCGCACGCCCGCGCAGCGGGGTCTGCACCTCGCCGGCCCCCTCGGAACGCAGCAGCCGCAGGCCGCGCGGCGCCAGCACGGAGGGGCTGCGGGACCAACCGGGCGGGCCCGACGCGATGTAGCCGCCGCCGAACACCGTGACGACCCCCGGCGCGGGACGGCGCACCACGGGCAGCGCGAAGGCCGCAGCGGGCCGGGGCCGGAACGACCGGTAGCCGTCGAACAGCGTGGGGCCGAAGAGCCCCGAGCCGGCGGCCAGCTCGGTCAGGGACGGGTCCCGCGACGCGACGTGGAGGCTGCCCGTGCCGCCGCCGTTGACGAACTCCAGCCCCGCCACGTCCCGCACGGCGGCGACCACCTCGGCGCGGCGGCCCAGCAGGTCCCGCGTGGAGCGGGCCTTCACGAGGCGGACGGCCGGCGAGGAGTCGGGCAGCCCCGCCACCTGGGCGTCGTAGAACATCAGGCCCACCACGTCCAGGCCGGCTGCCTGCGCCGCCCGGGCGACCGCCACCACCTGTCCGGCCGACCGCAGGGGCGAGCGCCGCACGCCCAGGTGGAGCGAACCGACCCGCAGGGAGGCGTCGACGTCGACGGCGACCCGCAGGGGGTGCGGCCGCCGCAGCGCCGCGAGGAAGGCCACGTGCTCGGCGCTGTCGACGGTCACGGTGACCTGCGCGGCCGCGTGGCCGTTGGCAGCGACGGCCTCGAGCGCCTCGCGGTCCGCACTCGGGTAGGCCACGAACAGGTCGGTGAACCCGTCGGCCGCCAGCCAGAGCGCCTCTCTCACGGAGTAGGCCATGACGCCCCGGAACCCGGGCCGGTCAAGAACTCTGCGCAGCAGCGCGCGGCAGCGCACCGACTTCGAGGCCACCCGCACCGGCTTTCCCGCCGCTCGGCGCACCAGGTCGGCAGCGTTGGCGTCGAAGGCCTCGAGGTCGACCAGCGCCAACGGCGCAGCCCTGCCGGCCGTCGCGCGCTCCCAGCTGCCGGTCACGGGGCCGACTCTACTGAGCGGCATACCGGCGCCGGGGCGTGTCTTGAACCTCTGATCACCGGCTGTTCACCTGCGAGCCGCCCGGCGGCACGAGCCGGTCCCTAGGTTGACGCGCGGACACCACCGTCCTTTGACCGATGGAGGAACCATGACCGCACCGGCGCCGCAGCGCACCGTGCTCCCCCTGACCCCGACCGGCCGGGCCGCCCACCCCGGCGGCCGCTCCGCGATGACCTGCCACTTCCGCTGTGACGACGCCTGCAGCAAGCCGGTGCCGAACCCCAGTGACAACACCTACTTCGGCGACGTCGTCGCCGCGGGCGCGTCTCGTCGCAGTGTCCTCAAGGGCGGTGGCCTGGTGGCCGCCGTCGTCGGCCTCACCGCGGCGACGGGAACCCGGGCAGCCGCGGCCGCCCCTGCCGCGGCCCCCACCGTGAGCGGCGCGACCACCAGGTCCCCGTTCGGCTTCACGCCCATCGCGGCGCAGCCGGAGGGGCTGGACAAGGTCGTCGTCCCGGACGGCTTCACGTGGTCGACGATCATCTCGTGGGGCGACCCGATCCTCGCCGGCGCGCCGGACTTCGACTTCGACAGGCAGAGCGCGGCCGCCCAGGAGGGCCAGTTCGGCTACAACAACGACTACATCGGCCTGATCCGCACCAAGGACCAGAACGCCGCGGTGCTCGTCGCCAACAACGAGTACACCAACGACGAGCTGATGTTCCGCGGCTACACCGGGAGCGCGTCCCTCACCCCCGAGCAGATCCGGATCACCATGGCCGCCCACGGCATGTCGGTCGTGGAGGTGCGTCGCAAGGGAGCGTCGCGCCCGTGGGAGCACGTCAAGGGCGCCCCGCTCAACCGCCGCGTCACCGCCACCACCGCGTTCGCCGTCGACGGTCCGGCTGCCGGGCACCCGCTGCTGCAGACCAGCGCGGACCCCAGCGGCCGCCGAGTCCTCGGCACCATCGGCAACTGCGCCGGCGGCACGACCCCGTGGGGCACGGTGCTCTCCGGCGAGGAGAACTTCCAGGGGTACTTCAAGGCCTCCTCGATCCCCGCCGACCAGGACGCCGCCTACCGCCGCTACGGCATCACGGGGTCGGGCCGCGGCTGGGAGCGGGTCGACGACCGCTTCGACACCGGGGCCGAGCCCAACGAGGTGAACCGCTTCGGCTACGTCGTCGAGCTCGACCCGTCCGACCCGACCAGCACCCCGGTCAAGCACACGGCGCTCGGCCGCCTCAAGCACGAGGGCGCGAACGTGACCATCGCCCCCGACGGGCGGGTGGTCGCCTACACCGGTGACGACGAGCGCTTCGACTACCTCTACAAGTTCGTCTCGCACGGCCGCTACCGCCCCGGCGACTCGGCGCAGGCGCGGGCCAACAACCTGACGCTGCTCTCCTCCGGCGACCTCTACGTCGCGAAGTTCACCGGCGACGGCTTCGAGGACGGCGTGGCCGACGGCACCGGCACGTGGTTGCCGCTCGTGGTCGACAACGAGAGCCAGGTGCCCGGCATGACCGTCGCCGAGGTGCTCATCTGGACCCGCCTCGCCGCCGACAAGGTCGGCCCCACCAAGATGGACCGCCCCGAGGACGTCGAGACCAACCCGGTCAACGGCCGCACCTACGTGGCGTGCACCAACAACACGCGGCGTGTGCCCTCGCAGATCGACGAGGCCAACCCGCGCGCCAACAACAAGCACGGCCACATCATCGAGATCACCCCCGACCGCGGCAACGACACGACCACGGGGTTCTCGTGGAAGATCGTGCTCGTCGCTGGTGACCCTTCTGACCCGGCCACCTACTTCAACGGGTACGACCGCTCCGAGGTCTCGCCGATCTCGTGCCCCGACAACGTCGCGTTCGACCGCGAGGGCAACCTGTGGATCGCCACCGACGGCAACGCCCTCGGCCACTGCGACGGCATGTACCTCATGCCGCTCACGGGCACGCAGAAGGGCCACCTGCAGCAGTTCCTCTCGGTGCCCGCCTGGGCCGAGTGCTGCGGCCCCCTCGTCACGTGGGACGACAGGACGGTGCTCGCCGCCGTGCAGCACCCCGGCGAGGTCGACGGCGCCTCCCCGGACAACCCGCGCAGCCAGTTCCCCTACAGGGGCGACGGCCAGCCGCGGCCGAGCGTAATCCAGGTCCACCCGGCCTGAGGACAGACGCACGAAGGGGCGGCCACCGCGCGGTGGCGCCCCTTCTTCGTGCGCTCAGACGGTATGCCGCGTGGTCACCCCACGCGGTCGACGACGCCGGTCGCCAGCGCCAGCAGCGCGTGCTTGGCCTCACCCTCGGGAAGCGGCGCCAGCGCGTCCTGTGCCTGCCGCGCCACGGCATACGTGCGCGTGCGCGCCTCCTCCATCGCCGGGTGGGCGCGCAGCAGGCCCAAGGCCTCGGCCAGGAGGTCGTCGTCGCGCAGGTCGGAGCCGAGCAGCTCCTTGAGGCGGGCGTCGGCGGGGTCGCTCGAGGCGCGGGCGAGAAGCACCGGCAGCGTGGCCTTGCCCTCGCGCAGGTCGGTGCCCGGCGTCTTGCCGGTCTCCTCGCTCTCCGAGGCGATGTCGATGAGGTCGTCAGCGAGCTGGAAGGCCATGCCCAGCCGCTCGCCGTACTCGCGCAGGGTCTCCACGACCACCGGGTCGCAGCCGCCGAACATCGCGCCGTAGCGGGCCGCGGTGGCGATCAGCACCCCCGTCTTGTCGGCCAGCACACCGAGGTAGTAGTCGACCGGGTCGGTGCCGGGCGGGCACGGCCGGTCATCGCGGATCTGCCCGGAGCACAGGCGCACGAAGGTTTCCGCCTGGATCTTGACGGCGACCGGCCCGAGGTCGGCGATGATCGAGGAGGCGGTGCCGAACAGCAGGTCGCCGACGAGGATCGCCGTGGAGTTGTCGTACTTCGCGTTGGCGCTCGGGGCGCCGCGTCGCACGTCCGCCTCGTCCATGACGTCGTCGTGGTAGAGCGAGGCCAGGTGCGTCAGCTCGACGCCCGTAGCCGCGGCGACCACCTGCTCGTTGACGCCCTCGCCCAGCTCCGAGGCCAGCAGCGTCAGCAGCGGGCGGAACCGCTTGCCGCCGGCCTCGGCCAGGTGGACGTTTGCCTCGGCGATGAAGGGGTCGTCGTGGTCGACCTCGCGGCGCAGCAGCGCGTCGACGTCGGCCAGGCCCCGCTGGAGCCGCTCGGTCAGCCCGGAGGAGACCGAGGGCAGTGCCAGCACCGGGGGCGTCGCGCTCATCAGGACACCGTCATCGCAGGAACTGGGACGAGCTCTCGGCCAGCGCCAGCACCTGTGAGGGGAAGACGCCGAGGACGAGGGTGACGAGCGTCCCCACGGTCAGCGCCACCGTCGTCATCGGCGACGGCATCTCTGCCACGACGTCGCCGCCCGCGGGCTCGGTGAAGTACATGAGCACGATCAGCCGGACGTAGACGAACGCCGTGATGACGCTGCAGAGCACGCCGATGGCCACCAGCGCCACCCCTGCACGACCACCGGTGGCGACCGCAGGAGCGAACGCCGCGTACTTGGCGGTGAAGCCGGACGTCAGCGGGATCCCGGCGAAGGCCAGCAGCAGGAAGGCGAAGACGGCGGCCACGACCGGGTGGTTGCGGCCCAGGCCCGCCCACTGCGACAGGTGCGAGGCCTCGGAGCCGCCCTGGCGGACCATCGAGACGACGGCGAAGGCGGCGATCGTCATGAAGCCGTAGGCCACGAGGTAGAACATCGTCCCCGCGACGCCGAGCCGGTCGAAGGCCAGCACGGCCACGAGGATGAAGCCCGCGTGGGCGATGGAGGAGTAGGCCAGCAGCCGCTTGACGTCGGTCTGGGTGACCGAGAGCACCGCGCCGACGATCATCGTCAGGGCGGCGACGGCGATGACGCCGGCCCGCCAGTCCCAGCGGTTGGCCTCGAGGCCCACGTAGACCAGGCGCAGGATGGCGCCGAAGGCGGCCACCTTGGTGCACGCGGCCATGAAGCCGGTGACCGGGGTGGGGGCACCCTGGTAGACGTCGGGGGTCCACGAGTGGAAGGGCACCGCGCCGACCTTGAAGAGCAGACCGACGAGCAGGAAGACCACACCCGGGATGAGCAGGCCGTCGAGCGGGCCGGAGGCCGCCGTGATGGCCGCGGCGATGTCGGCGAGGTAGACCGAGCCGCTGTAGCCGTAGAGCAGGGCCGCGCCGAAGAGGAAGAACGCCGAGGAGAAGGCACCGAGCAGGAAGTACTTCAGCGACGCCTCCTGCGACAGCAACCGGCGCCGGCGCGCCAGGCCAGAGAGCAGGTAGAGGGGCAGCGACAGCACCTCGAGGGCGACGAACATCGTCAGCAGGTCGCCGGCAGCAGGGAAGAGCATCATGCCGCCGACCGCGAAGAGGGTGAGCGGGAAGACCTCGCTGCTCATCAGGCCCGCTCGCATGGCGGAGGCCTCGTGGGGCGAGCCCGGGACTGCGGCGCCCATCGGCGTGAACGCGTCGGGGCCCTCCCCACCGAAGCGCTCGGCCATGGTGAGCACGCCGAGCACCGACATCAGCAGGATGGCGCCCTGGAGGAACAAGGCGGGGCCGTCGATGACCACGGCACGCTCGAGGGTGATGCCCTGGGCGTCGACCGAGATCATGACGAGCACGACGAGGGCCGCCACCAGCGCCACGAGCGCGACACCGACCTGCATGGCGTAGCGCAGCCGCCGCGGGGCGAACGCCTCGACGAGCACGCCCACCAGGGCGCCGCCGAAGACGACGAGCATCGGGGCGATGGCCGCGTAGTCGACCTGGGCGACCTCGAACTGGGTCGTCAGGCTGGTGGTCAGGGCGGTCATCACTTCGCACTCCCGTCAGCGGCGTTGGTCGGCGCAGGGTCCGAGACGCCCACGTAGGACAGCGTCTTCTCCACGGCCGGGTTGAGCAGGTCGAGGGCAGGCTTGGGGTAGAAGCCCAGGACGAGGAAGGCCGCGATCAGCGGCGCGATCACGAGCTTCTCGCGCAGGTTCCAGTCGTGCACGGGCTCGACCAGCTCGGGCTTGGGCCCGGTCATCATCCGCTTGTACATCAACAGGATGTACAGCGCGGCGAGGATGATGCCCGCCGTGGCGATCACGGCGGCGGCCTGGTAACGCTGGTAGGTGCCCACGAGGACGAGGAACTCGGAGACGAACGCGGCGAGGCCGGGCAGCGCTAGGCCGGACAGGCCCGCCACGAGGAACGCGCCCGCCAGGCCCGGGGTGACCCGCTGCCAGCCGCCGTAGTCGGGGATCCGCTTGCTGCCGCGGCGGGAGATGAGCATGGCGGCGATGAGGAACAGCGCTGCAGTGCCGAAGCCGTGGTTGAGCATGTACAGCGTGGAGCCGGCGCCGCCGACCGTGGTGAGGGCGAAGATGCCCAGCACGATGAAGCCGAAGTGGCTCACCGAGGTGTAGGCGATCAGGCGCATGACGTCGGTCTGGCCGATCGCCAGCAGCGCGCCGTACAGCACCGAGATGACCGCCAGGACGATGACCACCGGGGTCGCCCACTTGCTGGCCTCGGGGAACAGCTGGAGGCAGAAGCGGATCATGCCGAAGGTGCCGACCTTGTCGAGCACGCCGACGAGGAGCACGGCGGTGGCCGGGCGGGCCTCGGTGGCAGCGTCCGGCAGCCAGGTGTGCACCGGCCACATCGGCGCCTTCACCGCGAACGCGAAGAAGAACGCGACGAACATCAGGCGCTCGGCCGTGACCGGCATGTCGAGGCCGGTCAGCTTCGAGACGAGGAAGCCGTCGGCGCCGCCGGGGCCGTACTGGTACAGCGCGATGACGCCGACCAGCATCACGAGACCGCCGGCGAGCGAGTAGAGCAGGAACTTCACCGCGGCGTACTGGCGACGGGCGCCGCCGTAGGAGCCGATCAGGAAGTAGACCGGGATGAGCATCGCCTCGAAGAAGACGTAGAAGAGGAAGACGTCGGTGGCCGCGAAGACGCCGATCATGAACGTCTCGAGCACCAGCATCAGCGCGAAGTAGTTCTTCTCGCGATTGCCCGCCTCGGGCACGTCGTCCCAGGCGGCGAGGATGCAGACCGGGGCGAGGATCGCGGCCATGAGGATCATGACCAGCGCGATGCCGTCGACCCCCATCGCGTAGGAGACGCCGAACTGCGGGATCCACTCGTGCTGCTCGGTGAGCTGGAACTGCTCACCCGAGTTGGTGTCGAACTGCAGCGCCGCCGCCACGGTGAGCACGAGCGTCAGCCCGGACACACCGAGGGCGATGTGCTTGGCCCGGTCGGCCACACCGGCCGGAAGGGCGAAGACGATGGCGGCGCCGACGAGCGGCAGCAGCGCGATCGTCGTCAGCCAGGGGAAGTTGGTCATCACTGGATCACCCACACAGCAGCGAAGAGGGCGACGACACCCGCAAGCATCGTCAGGGCGTAGGACCGGGCAAAACCGTTCTGGATCCGCCGCAGGCGGCTCGAGGTGCCGCCCACGAGCGCGGCCAGGCCGCCGACCGCCCCGTCGACGCCGCGGTTGTCCGCGAACACCAGCGAGCGGGTCAGGTGGATGCCGGGGCGCATGAACACGCCCTCGTTGACGTCGTCCTGGTAGAGGTCGCGGCGCGCGGCCTGCGTGGCCAGCGAACCGGCGGGGGCGACCACCGGGACCTCGTCACGCCAGTAGCGCATCCAGGCCAGGAGGATGCCGCCCGCGACGAGCAGCAGCGTCAGGCCCATGATGACCGGCACCGCGAGCACCGGGTGCTCCTCGCCGTGCTCCCCCACCACCGGCTCGAGCCAGTGGGTGAAGACGTTGGTGGGGCCGAGGACGAGGCCGAGCAGGCCGGAGCCGACGGCCAGCACCATCATCGGCACGGTCATGAGCAGGGGCGACTCGTGCGGGTGGACGTCGTCGGTCCAGCGCTTCTTGCCGTGGAAGGTCATGAAGAACAGGCGCGACATGTAGAAGGCCGTGATGCCGGCGCCGAGGAGCGCGGCACCGCCGAAGACCCAGGGGCGCCAGCCCTCGCCGATGAAGGCGGCCTCGATGACCTTGTCCTTGGACCAGAACCCGGAGAACGGCGGGACACCGAGGATGGCCAGCCAGCCGAGCGCGAACGTGGCCCACGTGATCTTCATGGCCCCGGAGAGGCCGCCGAAGCGGCGCATGTCGACCTGGTCGTTCATGCCGTGCATGACCGAGCCGGCCCCGAGGAACATGCCGGCCTTGAAGAAGCCGTGCGTGATCAGGTGGAAGATCGCGAACGCCGCGCCCACCGGGCCCAGGCCCGCGGCCAGCATCATGTAGCCGATCTGCGACATGGTCGAGGCGGCCAGCGCCTTCTTGATGTCGTCCTTGGCGCAGCCGACGATCGCACCGAAGAGCAGCGTGATCGCACCCACGATGACGACGACCAGCTGGGCGTCGGGCGCACCGTTGAAGATGAAGCCGCTGCGCACGACGAGGTAGACGCCGGCGGTGACCATGGTTGCCGCGTGGATCAGCGCGGAGACCGGCGTCGGGCCGGCCATGGCGTCGCCCAGCCAGCTCTGCAGCGGGAACTGAGCCGACTTGCCGCAGGCGCCCAGGAGCAGCATCAGGCCGATCGCGGTGAGCGTCGCCTCGCTCGCGTTCCCCGCAGCCTCGGAGACGCCGGCGAAGGTGACCGTGCCGAAGGTGGCGAACATGATCATGATCGCGACCGACAGGCCGAAGTCACCGACCCGGTTGACCACGAACGCCTTGTTGGCGGCCGTGGCGTAGGCCGGGTTGTGGTTCCAGAACCCGATGAGCAGGTAGGACGCCAGGCCGACGCCCTCCCAGCCCACGTAGAGCAGCAGGTAGGAGTCCGCGAGCACCAGCAGCAGCATCGCCGCGACGAAGAGGTTGAGGTAGGCGAAGAACCGGCGCTTGTCCGGGTCGTGCTCCATGTAGCCGAGCGAGTACACGTGGATCAGCGAGCCGACGAAGGTCACCAGCAGCACGAACGAGACGGACAGCTGGTCGACCAGCATCCCGGCGTCGAGCTGGAAGGAACCGGCCGGCACCCACTCGAAGAGCGTCATCTGCATGGCGCGCTCCGCCTCGGGCCGGCCGATCATGGCGATCCAGACCAGGAAGCCCACGACGAAGGCGGCCCACGACATGGCGGTCGCGAAGACCGGGCCCCACTTGTCGGTGGCCCGGCCGCCGAGCAGCAGGACCGCGGCACCGAGCAGCGGCAGCGCGACCAGCAGCCACGCGGATGCCGTGATGCCGGTGGCCGCGGTGGCGGTCCCTTCGGCAGCGGCGAGGGTTGACAAATGTGTCACCTGGTGGCCCCTTCTACAGCTTCAGCAGGTTGGCGTCGTCGACCGAGGCCGACCGGCGGGCACGGAAGATCGCGATGATGATCGCGAGGCCGACGACCACCTCGGCGGCAGCCACGACCATCACGAACAGGGCGATCACCTGGCCGTCGAGGTTGCCCTGCATGCGGGCGAACGTGACGAACATCAGGTTGACCGCGTTGAGCATCAGCTCCACGCCCATGAAGACCACGATGGCGTTGCGGCGCATGAGCACGGCGGCACCGCCGATGGCGAAGAGCAGCGACGCCAGGTAGATGTAGTTGACCAGGTTCATCGGTCCCGGCCCTCCTCGATCTCGTGCTCGATGTCGTGCTCGGACTCCACGTGGCGGGTGGGCGTGACCACCTGCTCGCGGGCGTTGAGCACCCGGGAGACCGACAGCTGGCTCGGGGTGCCGTCGGGCAGCAGCGCCGGGGTGTCGACCGCGTTGTGGCGGGCGTAGACGCCCGGGGCGGGCAGGCCGGCGACGTTGCGGTTGTCGCGGATCCGGCGCTGCGACCAGGCGCGCTGGCTCGGGCGGTCGCCGATCCGCTCGCGGTGGGCGAGCACCATGGCGCCGAGGGCAGCCGTGATCAGCAGGGCGCTGGTGACCTCGAAGACCCACACGTACTGGCCGAAGATCAGGTTGGCGACGCCCGAGACGTTGCCCGTCTGGTCGTTGACCGAGGACAGGCCCTTCATGGGACCGAAGGTGACCTTGCCGATCGCGAGGAAGACCAGCGCGCCGAGGCCGAAGGCCAGCAGCAGGGACGCCCACTTCTGGCCCTTGAGGGTCTCGACCAGGGAGTCGGAGGAGTCGACGCCGACCAGCATGAGCACGAACAGGAACAGCATCATGACCGCGCCGGTGTAGACGAAGATCTGGATGATGCCGAGGAAGTCGGCCTCGTTGGCGATGTAGAAGACGCCGAGGTTGATCATCACCAGGGCCATGCCGATCGCGGCGTGCACGGCCTTCTTGGCGAAGAGCAGCCCGAGTGCCGCGAGCACAGAAATGGGTCCGAGGACCCAGAAGAGAACCTGCTCGCCCGTGCCCGTCATCGGCGGACCCCCTCAGTGGTGTCGCGGGTTGCCTGTCGGCCGTGCTCGAGCGTGTCGACGCCCTCGACCGGGTCGCCGGTGGGCGCCAGGCCCTCCTCCGGCTTCGCCTCGTGCTGCTCCACCCAGCGCTGCTGCTCGGGCGTGGCCTTGGCGACCTTGCCCTGGTAGTAGTCGCGCTCCTCCATGCCGTCGACCATCGGGTGCGGCGGCGGGAGCATGCCCTCCTGCAGCGGGGCGAGCAGCTGCTCCTTGGTGAAGATGAGGTCGCCGCGGTTGTTGTCGGCCAGCTCGTAGAAGTTGGTCATCGTCAGGGCGCGCGTCGGGCATGCCTCGATGCACAGGCCGCAGAAGATGCAGCGCAGGTAGTTGATCTGGTAGACGCGGCCGTAGCGCTCTCCCGGGGAGAACCGGGCGTCCTCGGTGTTGTCCGCACCCTCGACGAGGATGGCGTCCGCCGGGCAGGCCCACGCGCACAGCTCGCAGCCCACGCACTTCTCGAGGCCGTCGGGGTGGCGGTTGAGCTGGTGGCGCCCGTGGAAGCGCGGCTGGGTCGGCCGCTTCTCCTCCGGGTACTCCTCGGTCTCGACCTTGCGGAACATCGTGGCGAACGTGACGCCGAATCCGCCGACCGGTGCGAAGAGGTCGGAGAAGAAGCCGCCCTTCTTCTGCTCAGGCACGGTTGCTCTCCTTCTCGATGGCCAGGGACGGCTCGCGCAGCCGCTGGCCGGGCATGGGCGGCACCGGGTAGCCACCCGCGAACGGGTCGATCTCCTCGGGGGCCTCGGCCTCTGCGGCCGCCTGCTTCTCGGCCTGCTTGCCCTCCCACACCCACGTGACGCCCAGCGCCAGCGCGGCGATGAAGCCGACGATGACCAGCGTCGCGACGGGGAACTCGCGTCCGGCCAGGGCGACCGTGCTTTCGCCGAAGTAGCCCAGCTGCGCGCCGCGGATGAAGGCGACGGCGACCACCCAGGCGAGGGTGACGGGGATGAGGAACTTCCAGCCGAACTTCATGAACTGGTCGTAGCGGACGCGGGGCAGGGAGCCGCGCAGCCAGACGAAGAAGAACATGAACGCCCAGAGCTTGATGACGAACCAGAGCAGGCCCCACCAGCCCTCGTTGAACATGCCGTCGTTGATCGCGGCGATGCCGGGAGGCGCCTGCCAGCCGCCCAGGAACATCGTGGTGGCGAGCGCCGAGACGGTGAACATGTTGACGTACTCGCCGAGGAAGAACATCGCGAACTTCAGCGAGGAGTACTCGGTGTGGAACCCACCGGTCAGCTCGCCCTCACCTTCGGCGAGGTCGAAGGGCAGGCGGTTGGTCTCGCCGACCATGGTGACCACGTAGACGAGGAACGAGAAGAACGCCGGGAGGATGTACCAGAGGTCCTTCTGCGCGAAGACGATCTGCGAGGTCGACATCGAGCCGCTGTAGAGGAAGATCGCGACCAGCGCCAGGCCCATGGCGATCTCGTAGGAGATGACCTGGGCGGTCGAGCGCAGGCCACCGAGCAGCGGGTAGGTCGAGCCGGAGGACCAGCCCGCGAGCACGATGCCGTAGACGCCGACACCGGCGACGGCGAGCACCAGCAGCACCGCGACGGGGGTGTCGGTCAGCTGCAGGGGCGTGCGGTGGCCGAACATGCTGACCATCGGCCCCATGGGGATGATCGCGAACGACACGAACGCCATGGCGCCGGCGATCATGGGGGCCAGTGCGAAGACCACCTTGTCGGCGTTCTTCGGCGTCAGGTCCTCCTTGAGGGCCAGCTTCACGCCGTCGGCCAGGGTCTGCAGCAGGCCGAAGGGGCCGGTGCGGTTCGGGCCGGGACGCTGCTGCATCCGGCCGATGACGCGGCGCTCGAACCAGATCACGACCAGCGTGTTGACCAGCAGGAACACGAAGACCAGCAGCGCCTTGACCAGCGACAGCCACCAGGGCGTGTCGCTGAAGTCGGCGTGCGGGTTGTCGGCTGCCGGGAGAGAGACCAGGGCCTCGGCGGCGAAGGCCAGGCTGCTCATGCTGCGCCCTTCCTGACGGTGACGACGGCGCCGGCGCCCACACCCAGCGTGGAGCGGACGTGGCTGTCGGCGGAGTTCGTGGGGAGCCAGACGACGTGGTCGACCATGCCCTCGACGACCTCGACGGGGGCGCTGAGCGCACCCGCGGCCGTGGACACGGTGACCAGGTCGCCGTCAGCGAGGCCGAAGGCCTGCGCCGTGGCGGTGGACACCCGGGCCCGCGCCTTCGGGGCCGTGCCGGCCAGGAACGGCTCGCCGTCCTGCAGGCTGCCCTCGTCGAGCAGGTGGTGCCAGGTGGCCAGGACCAGCTCTCCGTCACCCGCGCTCGGCACCTCGCCCGCCGCGACGGACGGCGCGCTCGGGCGCTCACCCGTCCACCGGCCGAGGGCGGACATCTCGGCGCGGACCTCGGCGAGCGTGCGGGTGCCGAGGAACTCGCCGAGCTCGCCGGCGAGCATGTCGAGCACGCGGTAGTCGGACATCGCGTTGGACTCCAGCGCAGCCGCGAACGGCCGGACCCGGCCCTCCCAGTTGACGAAGGTGCCGCCCTTCTCGGCGTGCGCCGCGACGGGGAGCACGACGTCGGCGACCGCGGTCACCGAGGACGGGCGCAGCTCGAGGGAGACCACGAAGGTCTTGGCCAGGGCCTCCTCGGTGCGCTGGTCCGCGAGGTCGGCAGCGTCGACGCCACCGACCACGAGGGCCCCGACCTCACCGGCGCACGCGGCCTCGAGGATGCCGGCGGTGTCGCGGCCGGGGGCGTCCGGCAGGCCGACGACGTCCCAGGCCTCGGCGACCTGCTGGCGGGCGGCCGCGTCGGCGACCGGCCGGCCACCGGGCAGCAGCGTGGGCAGCGCGCCGGCCTCGAGGGCCCCGCGCTCGCCGGCTCGGCGCGGCACCCAGGCCAGGCGGGCGCCCGTGGAGGCGGCGAGCGAAGCGGCAGCGGAGAGCGCACCCGGCACCGTCGCCAGCCGCTCGCCGACGAGCAGCACGGCGCCCTCGCCCTTGAGGGCCTCGGCAGCCTTGGCTGCACCCTCGTGGCCCGCGCCGCCGTCGGCCAGCGCGGCGAGCACCTCGGCCTCGGTGCCGGGGGCGGAGGCGATGAGGTGGCCGGCCAGCTTGGTGAGGCCGCGCGTCGCGAACGGCGCCACGGCATACACGGCGGTCTTGTTCTTCCGGGTCGCCTTGCGCAGCCGCAGGAAGACGATCGGCGACTCCTCCTCGGGCTCGAAGCCCACGAGGACGACGGCCTTGGCCTTCTCGAGGTCGGCGTAGGTGACTGCCCCTCCGTCCGGGCCCGTGGCCACGACGGACGAGGCGAGGAACTCGGCCTCCTCGGCGGAGTGCGGCCGGGCGCGGAAGTCGACGTCGTTGGTCGACAGCACGGTGCGCGCGAACTTCCCGTAGGCGTAGGCGTCCTCGGCGGACACGCGACCACCGACGAGCACACCGGCGCCGCGAGCGGCTTTCAGCCCCGCAGCGGCCGCGGCGAGGGCCTCGGGCCAGGAGACCACCTGCAGGGCGCCCTGCTCGTCGCGGACCATCGGCATGGTGAGGCGGTCACCGGTGGTCGCGTACTGGAAGGCCCAGCGACCCTTGTCGCAGTTCCACTCCTCGTTGACGGCCGGGTCGTTCCAGGCCATCCGGCGCAGCACCACGCCGCGGCGGTGGTCGGTGCGCATGTCGCAGCCGGACGCGCAGTGCTCGCAGACGCTCGGGGTCGACACGAGGTCGAACGGGCGCGAGCGGAAGCGGTAGGCCGCGCCGGTGAGCGCGCCGACCGGGCAGATCTGCACGGTGTTGCCGGAGAAGTAGGACTCGAACGGCTTCTCCTCGTAGATGCCGACCTGCTGGAGGGCGCCGCGCTCGACGAGGGCGATGAACGGGTCACCGGCGATCTGGTCGGAGAAGCGGGTGCAGCGGGCGCACAGCACGCAGCGCTCGCGGTCGAGCAGCACCTGCGAGGAGATGTTGATCGGCTTGGGGTAGGTGCGCTTGACGTCCTCGAAGCGCGAGACCGGCCGGCCGTTGCTCATCGCCTGGTTCTGCAGGGGGCACTCGCCGCCCTTGTCGCAGACCGGGCAGTCGAGCGGGTGATTGATGAGCAGCAGCTCCATGACGCCCTGCTGGGCCTTGTCGGCGACCTTCGAGGTCAGCTGGGTCTTGACCTCCATGCCGTTGGCCACGGTCATGGTGCACGACGCCTGCGGCTTCGGCATCGGCCGCAGCGACCCGTCCGGCCCCGGCATCGCGACGTCGACGAGGCACTGGCGGCAGGCGCCGACCGGCTCGAGCAGCGGGTGGTCGCAGAACCGCGGGATCTGGACGCCGATCTCCTCGGCGGCCCGGATCACCAGGGTGTTCTTGGGGACCGACACCTCGACCCCGTCGATGGTGAGGGTGACCAGCTCGACGGCCGGCGGGATCGTCGCGTCCCCGCCCGTGCTCACGGCGTTGCCGCCCGCGCTGGGGCTGGTGGTGGGGTTCGTGGTCGTCATGCGGGCACGTTGTCCTTCGCGAACAGCGACGAGGCGTCCCGGTCGAACGGGCACCCGCCGCCTGTCAGGTGAGCGATGTACTCCTCGCGGAAGTACTGGATGCTGCTGGTGATCGGCGAGGTGGCGCCGTCGCCGAGGGCGCAGAACGAGCGGCCCAGGATGTTGTCGCAGATGTCGAGCAGCTTCTCGAGGTCCTCCTCGCTGCCCTGGCCGTTCTCGAGCCGGCCGGTGATCTGCTTCAGCCACCACGTGCCCTCGCGGCAGGGGGTGCACTTGCCGCAGGACTCGTGCTTGTAGAACTCGGTCCAGCGGTCGACCGCACGCACCACGCAGGTGGTCTCGTCGAAGATCTGCAGGGCGCGGGTGCCGAGCATCGACCCGGCGGCGCCGACGGACTCGAAGTCCAGCGGCACGTCGAGGTGGGCGTCGGTGAACAGCGGCGTCGAGGAGCCACCGGGGGTCCAGAACTTCAGCTTCTTCTGCGGGTCGCGCATGCCGCCGGCCATCTCGAGCAGCTCGCGCAGGGTGATGCCGAGCGGCGCCTCGTACTGGCCGGGGTTCTTCACGTGACCCGAGAGCGAGAAGATGCCGAAGCCCTGCGACTTCTCGGTGCCCATGTCGGAGAACCACGTCGAGCCGTGCAGCAGGATCGGCGGCACCGACGCGATGGACTCGACGTTGTTGACCACGGTCGGGCGCGCGTAGAGGCCGGCGACGGCCGGGAACGGCGGCTTCAGGCGCGGCTGGCCGCGGCGGCCCTCGAGGCTGTCGAGGAGCGCGGTCTCCTCGCCGCAGATGTAGGCGCCCGCACCCGCGTGCACCGTGACGTCGAGGTCGAAGCCGCTGCCCATGATGTTCTTGCCGAGCAGCCCCGCCGCGTAGGCCTCCTCGACCGCGCGCAGCAGGCGCCGGTAGACGTGCACGACCTCGCCGCGCAGGTAGATGAAGGCGTGGTTGCAGCCGATCGCGTAGGACGTGATGGCCACGCCCTCGATGAGGAACTGCGGCGCCGCCATCATCAGCGGGATGTCCTTGCAGGTGCCCGGCTCGGACTCGTCGGCGTTGACCACGAGGTAGCGGGGGCCGCCGTCCGGCGGGGGCAGGAAGCCCCACTTCATGCCGGTCGGGAAGCCTGCACCGCCACGACCGCGCAGGCCCGAGTCCTTGGTCATCTGGACCAGCTCGGACGGCTCCATCTTCAGCGCCTTCTCGAGCGCCTTGTAGCCGTCGTTGGCCCGGTAGGTCTCCAGGGTCCACGACTGCGGGTGGTCCCAGAACTTCGTCAGGATCGGGGTGAGGGTCGTGCTCATGCCTTCTCTCCGTCCGCGTCCTTGCCGCCCGGCAGCTCGTCGGGCTCGTTGGCCGGGGTGTCCTCGGAGGTGTGCCGTCCGGCCGCCAGGCCGTCAGTCGTCGCTTCCCGGTGCCCACCGGAGGCCCGGCCGGTGTCGCCGGGGGCCCGCCAGTCGTGCTCACGGGCGACGTTCAGGCCCTGCACGGATGCCGGACCGGCGCCGACGCCCTCGTCGGCCAGGCCGTCGTGGAAGCCGGCGAGGACCCGGGAGACCTCCTTGAAGGAGCACACGCGGCTCGGGCCGCGGGTCGGCGCCACCGGCTTGCCCTCGCGCAGGTCGTCGACGAGCTGCTTGGTCGACTCGGGGGTCTGGTTGTCGAAGAACTCCCAGTTGGTCATGACCACCGGGGCGTAGTCGCACGCCGCGTTGCACTCGATGCGCTCGAGGGTGATCTTGCCGTCAGGGGTCGTCTCGTCGTGCCCGATGCCGAGGTGCTCGGAGACGCTCTCCCAGATCTGGTCGCCGCCCATGACCGCGCACAGGGTGTTGGTGCAGACGCCCACGGTGTACTCGCCGTTGGGGTGGCGCTTGTACTGGGTGTAGAAGGTCGCCACACCCGAGACCTCGGCGCGGGTCAGGTCGAGGACCTCCGCGCAGAAGTCGATGCCGCGGCCGGTGATGTAGCCGTCGACGCTCTGCACGAGGTGCAGCAGCGGCAGGAGCGCCGAGCGCTTCTGCGGGTAGCGGGCCACGACCTGCTCGGCGTCAGCGTGCAGCTGCGCGAGCACGTCCGCGGCATACGGCTCCTTGCTCTCGGCCGGCACCGTGAGGTGACCGGACGCGGTCTGGTGACCGAACTCTGTGGCCATCAGCGGTCCACACCTCCCATGACGGGGTCGATCGAGGCGACGGCGACGATGACGTCGGCGACCTGGCCGCCCTCACACATCGCGGCCGTGGCCTGCAGGTTGTTGAACGACGGGTCGCGGAAGTGGACCCGGAAGGGCCTCGTGCCGCCATCGGACACGGCGTGGCAGCCGAGCTCGCCCTTGGGGCTCTCCACCGCGGCATACGCCTGGCCCGGCGGGACCCGGAAGCCCTCGGTGACCAGCTTGAAGTGGTGGATGAGGGACTCCATCGAGGTGCCCATGATCTCGCGGATGTGGTCGAGGCTGTTGCCCATGCCGTCGCCGCCGATGGCGAGCTGGGCCGGCCAGGCGATCTTCTTGTCGGCGACCATGACCGGGCCCGGGTTGGACTGGAGCCGGTCGACGCACTGCTCGACGATCTTCAGCGACTCGTACATCTCGTCGAGGCGGATCCGCAGGCGGCCGTAGGCGTCGCAGCTGTCGCGCGTGACGACCTCGAAGTCGTAGGTCTCGTAGCCGCAGTACGGCTCGGACTTGCGCAGGTCGTGGGGCAGCCCCGTCGAGCGCAGGATCGGGCCGGTGATGCCGAGGGCCATGCAGCCGGTGAGGTCGAGGAAGCCGACGTCGACGGTGCGGCCCTTGAGGATGGGGTTCTCGTTGAGCAGCAGCTCGAGCTCGCGCAGGCCCCTGCGGATCGCCGGGACCGCGTCGCGCACCTTGTCGATCGCGCCGGGGGGCAGGTCCTGGGCGACCCCGCCGGGGCGGATGTACGCGTGGTTCATGCGCAGGCCGCTGATCATCTCGAAGATCGAGAGCACCCGCTCGCGCTCGCGGAAGCCGACCGTCATGACCGTGGTGGCGCCCATCTCCATGCCGCCGGTCGCGAGGGCGACGAGGTGGCTGGAGATGCGGTTCAGCTCCATCATCAGGACGCGGATGACGTTGGCCCGCTCCGGAATCTGGTCGGTGATGCCCAGCAGCTTCTCGACCGCGAGGCAGAAGACCGCCTCGTTGAAGAGGGGCGCCACGTAGTCCATCCGGGTGCAGAACGTCACGCCCTGCGTCCAGGTGCGGAACTCCATGTTCTTCTCGATGCCGGTGTGGAGGTAGCCGATGCCCGCGCGGGCCTCGGTCACCATCTCACCGTCGAGCTCGAGGATGAGGCGGAGCACACCGTGCGTCGACGGGTGCTGCGGGCCCATGTTGACGACGATGCGCTCCTCGTGGAGGGCGGCGGCCTCGTCGGTCAGCTGGTCCCAGTCGCCGCCGGCGGCGTTGAAGACGCGGGCGCCCTCGGTGTCGGCGGTGTCGGCGGCCGAGGTGGCGTAGACGTCGAGAGCGTCCCCGCCGCCAGCGGGCTCGTGCTGGGGGTGGTGGGTCTCGTGGGTGGTGGACATCAGTTGTAAGACCTCCGCTGGTCGGGCGGCGGGATGGTGGCGCCCTTGTACTCGACGGGGATGCCGCCGAGCGGGTAGTCCTTGCGCTGCGGGTGGCCCGGCCAGTCGTCGGGCATGAGGATCCGGGTCAGCGACGGGTGGCCGTCGAACTCGATCCCGAACATGTCCCAGGTCTCCCGCTCGTGCCAGTCGGCCGCGGGGTAGATCGAGACGATCGAGGGGATGTGGGCGTCGCCGTCGGGGCAGGAGACCTCGAGGCGCAGCCGCCGGCTGCCGTGGGTGATCGACAGGAGGTGGTAGACCGCGTGCAGCTCGCGGCCCTGCTCCCCCGGGTAGTGCACGCCGCTGACGCCCGTGCAGATCTCGAAGCGCAGCGCGGGGTCGTCGCGCAGCACGCGTGCCACCGTGGGCAGGTGCTCGCGGCGCACGTGCATGGTCAGCTCGCCGCGGTCGACCACCACGCGCTCGACGGCCTCGCCGAAGGACGCCTCGCCACCGACGAGACCCCGCTCGAGGGCGTCGGCCGCCTCGTCGAACCACGAGCCGTAGGGGCGCTGGGCCGCTGCCGGGAAGAGGATCGGGGAACGCAGGCCGCCGTAGCCGGAGGTGTCACCGGCGTCGACCGCGCCGAACATGCCGCGGCGCTCACCGACGACGACCGGCTCCGGGGCGGTGCCTGGGGCGGCCGGAAGGTTGTCGCCCGTGGTGGCACCGTGGTCGGCGGCCGCCGCGGTGGGGTCCTTCTCGACCTCGGCGTTCGGGCCGGGCATGGCGGCCTCGGTCTTCTTCTCGTCGCTCACGCGACACCTCCTGCGCCGTGGCGGTGGGCCACGGAGTGCTCGTGCGGCGCCTGCAGACCGGAGGCCACGCGCAGGCTGCCGGCGCCCTCGGCGAGCAGGCCCTTCATCTGGTGGGTCGGCGTGGCCCGAAGGGCAGCCTCCTCGGCGGCGCGGGCAGCGGCGACGCGGTTGACGCCGAGCTTGCTGCCCTGGATCTGCTCGTGCAGCGTCAGGATCGCGTTGAGCAGCATCTCCGGCCGCGGCGGGCAGCCCGGCAGGTAGACGTCGACCGGGATGATGTGGTCGACGCCCTGGACGATCGCGTAGTTGTTGAACATGCCGCCAGAGCTGGCGCACACGCCCATCGAGATGACCCACTTGGGCTCGGGCATCTGGTCGTAGACCTGACGCACGACCGGGGCCATCTTCTGGCTCACGCGCCCGGCCACGATCATCAGGTCGGCCTGGCGTGGCGTCGCCGAGAAGCGCTCCATGCCGAAGCGGGCGATGTCGTAGTCGGGGGTGCCGACGGCCATCATCTCGATGGCGCAGCAGGCGAGGCCGAACGTCGCGGGCCAGACCGAGCTCTTGCGCATGTAGCCGGCGACCTGCTCGACCGTGGTCAGCAGGAAGCCCGCGGGGAGCTTCTCTTCGATTCCCATGAGGTGTTCCTAGCTCTCAGAACTCGCGCGTCAGTCCCACTCGAGCCCGCCGCGACGCCAGACGTAGGCGTAGGCGACGAACACGGTGATGATGAACAGCACCATCTCGACCAGCGCGAACAGGCCGAGCTGGTTGAAGGCCACTGCGAAGGGGTAGAGGAAGACCGACTCGATGTCGAAGATGATGAAGAGCATCGCGGTCAGGTAGTACTTGATCGGCACGCGCAGGCCGCCACCGGCCGCCTGGGGGGTGGGCTCGATGCCGCACTCGTAGGCGTCGAGCTTGGCGCGGTTGTAGCGCTTGGGTCCTGCGATGGACGCGGCGAACACCGAGAAGACCGCGAAGCCTCCACCGATCGCCAGCAGGAACAGCAGCGGGACGTAGGGGTTGGTCACCGCGCAACTCCCCTTTCATTTCTTTCGCCGACGAGGGTGCGGAAATGCGTGCAATCCGGCCCAATCCTAGGGGCACGGGTCATCAGCGCATCCCCGCTCATGCGTCGGGCGCCATCTTCGACAGGGCGGTGATCAGGCGGTCGCTCGCGTCGCCGCCGTGCGGCTCGGCGAGGTTGGCCATGACCTTCAGCAGGAACTTCATCAGCGTCGTGCGCGGCAGGCCGTACTTGGTGGCCAGGCGCATGACCTCCGGGTTGCCGATCATCTTCGCGAAGTAGCGGCCGAGGGTGTAGTAGCCGCCGAGGGCGTCCTTCATGACGCCCGGGTAGGACCGCAGCACGCGCTCACGCTGCGCGTCGTCGCCCCGGGCGAACGCCTGGGCGATGACCTCGGCGGCGAGCCGGCCGGACTCCATGGCGTAGGCGATGCCCTCGCCGTTGAACGGGTTGACCATGCCACCGGCGTCACCGACCAGGAGCAGGCCCCGGTCGTAGTGCGGCTGGCGGTTGAAGCCCATGGGCAGGGCCGCCCCGCGGATCGTCCCCACCATGGTCTCGTCGTTGTAGGTCCACTCCTCCGGCATCGTCGCCACCCAGCGGCGCATGACGTCCTTGTAGTCGGTCTTGCCGAAGGCCGAGGAGGTGTTGAGGATGCCGAGTCCGACGTTGGAGGTGCCGTCACCGACGCCGAAGATCCAGCCGTAGCCCGGGAGCAGGACCCGCTTGCCGTTCTCGTCGGTGCTCCACAGCTCGAGCCAGGACTCGAGGTAGTCGTCGTCGTGCCGGGGGCTCGTGTAGTAGGTGCGCACGGCGACGCCCATCGGTCGGTCGTCGCGCTTGGGCCGGTCCATGGCCAGCGAGAGGCGCGAGGAGTTGCCGTCGGCCGCGACCACGAGCGGGGCGCGGTAGACGAGCTCGGGCCCGGTGGACCGGCCCAACTCGCCGACGGCCTTGGCGGTGACGCCCACGATGGCGCCGGTGTCGTCGAGCACCGGCCCGGTGACGTTGGTCGACTCGCGCAGGCGGGCGCCGTGCTTCACGGCGTGCTTGGCGAGGATGTCGTCGAAGTCCTGCCGGGTGCGCACGAGGCCGTAGGGCGGGAAGCTCGCGAGGTCGGGCCACGGCAGCGACAGGCGCATGCCGCCGCCGATGATGCGCAGGCCGTGGTTCCTGATCCAGCCGTCCTCCTCGGGGGTGGGGATCCCGAGGGTGATGAGCTCCTTGACCGCGCGGGGGGTCAGGCCGTCACCGCAGACCTTCTCGCGGGGGAAGGCGGTCTTCTCCAGGACGAGGACGTCCAGGCCGGTCATCGCGAGGTACGCGGCGGTGGCCGATCCTGCCGGGCCGGCCCCCACGACGATGACGTCGGCGCTCTCCGTCGCCGATGCCACGGACCCGCTGCTGATGATGCTCTGACTCACGCCTGCCTCGAAACGCTTGTGAACCTGTTCACGAATTGAGGAGTCTATTCCCGCATCGCGTCGTTGTCGTACTTAGGCCGACCTAACCGCCCCGGCGTCCCCGACGAGCACCGGCCCACCCGGCTTGACCGCCCGGTGCAGGGCCACGATGCCGCCGCTGAGGTTGCGCCACGCGACGTCGGACCAGCCGGCCCCGAGGATGGCCTGGGCCAGCTCGCGCTGGGCCGGCCAGGCCTGGATCGACTCCGCGAGGTAGACGTAGGACTCGGGGTTGGAGCTGACCCGCCGGGCGATCGGCGGCAGCGAGCGCATGAGGTACTCGTTGTAGACCGTGCGGAAGGCCTTGTTGACCGGCTGGCTGAACTCGCACACGACGAGGCGCCCACCCGGCTTGGCCACGCGGAGGAACTCCGCGAGGGCGAGACCGGTGTCGGCCACGTTGCGCAGCCCGAACGACATCGTCACCACGTCGAAGGACTCGTCGGCGAAGGGCAGACGCATGGCGTCCGCGGCGGTGAAGCCGAGGTCGGGCCGGCGGCGGTTGCCGACCGCGAGCATGCCGAGCGAGAAGTCGGCCGGGACGACGTCGACGCCGGCGTCGGCGAAGGGCTCGCTCGAGGTGCCGGTGCCGGCCGCGATGTCGAGCACCCGCTCGCCCGGCCTGGCGTCGACCGCCTTGACGACCGCCCGGCGCCACAGCCGGTCCTGCCCCAGCGAGAGCACGTCATTGGTGATGTCGTACTTCGAGGCGACGTCGTCGAACATGGCCGCCACGTCGCGGGGGTCCTTCTCGAGGCTGGCGCGGGTCATGGGCCCCATCCTCCCCGATGCCCGCCCCACGGCATACAGCAGGCCGCCCGCGCGTAGGCTGGCCCGCGACATGACGACGCAGCCCGACCCCGGTCTCGCGGCCCGCCCCGACGGCACGCCGCTGGTCGCGCGCACCGTCGCCCTCGACTCCCCCGGCGACCTGCTGTCGCTGCTGCCCGCGGTCGACGACCCCCGGCAGGTCTCGAGCTGGGTGCGCCGCGGCGAGGGCCTGGTGGGGTGGGGCCGCGCGCTGGAGCTCACCGCCCACGGGGAGCGCCGGTTCGACGCGGCCCAGGACTGGTGGCGGCGCGTGGTCTCCACAGCCGTGGTGCGTGACGAGGTGGGCGTGCCGGGCACGGGCCCGGTCGCCTTCGGCTCCGTGTCGTATGCCGCCGGCTCGGCTGCCGGGGCCACGCTCGTCGTGCCCGAGGTCGTCGTGGGCTGCCGAGACGGCCGCTGGTGGCTCACGACCATCGGCAGGCAGGCCAGCGTGCCGCCCCCTGCCGCACCGGGGCCGCAGCCGCCGGCCGCGGAGCCGGTGGGCGTGACCTTCGCCGACGGCGCCCTGTCGTCGGCGAAGTGGGCGGTGCGGGTCCGCGAGGCCGTCGAGCGGATCACGGCCGGTGAGATCGACAAGGTCGTGCTCGCCCGCGACCTGCGCGTGCAGGCCGCCGAGCCGGTAGACCCCCGCTGGCTGCTCCAGCGGCTCGCCGAGCGCTACGACACCACCTGGGTGTTCGCGGTCGACGGGCTGGTGGGCGCGACCCCCGAGATGCTCGTGCGCCTCGAGAAGGGCCTGGTCACCTCCCGCGTCCTGGCCGGCACCATCCGCCGCACCGGCGACGACGAGCACGACCTGGCGCTGGCCGCCTCGCTGGCCCGGTCGTCGAAGGACCTCGAGGAGCACGAGTACGCCGTGCGCTCGGTCGCCGACGCGCTGCGGCCGCACTGCTCGTCGATGAACGTGCCGGAGTCCCCCTTCGTGCTGCACCTGAGCAACGTCATGCACCTCGCCACCGACGTGGCGGGGGTGCTCGACGACCACACCGGCTCGCTGGCTCTGGCGGCCTCGCTCCACCCCTCGGCGGCCGTGTGCGGGACCCCCACCACCGACGCCGACCGGGTCATCGCCGAGCTCGAGGAGATGGACCGGGGCCGTTACGCCGGTCCGGTGGGCTGGATGGACGCCGCCGGCGACGGCGAGTGGGGCATCGCGCTGCGCTGCGGGGCCTACGAGCCCGGCGACCCCACCGCCCTGCGCCTGTTCGCCGGCTGCGGCATCGTGGCGGGCTCGGACCCCGAGTCGGAGGTCGCCGAGTCCGACGCCAAGCTCGTCCCGATGCGCGACGCGCTGTCCGGCGGGTAAACCCACTGGCACCGGGAGACTCCTGACGCGAGGATCGGGCCATGGCAGGCGAGTCCACGGCACACCGGATCGTCCCCGTCACCCCCGAGGTCGCCGAGGACTTCCTCGCCGTCGACCAGGCGGCGTTCTTCTTCGAGCACCACCGGCCGTGGGAGGAGGCCATGGCCGAGCTCGACCTGCGCCGCTGCTTCGCCGCCACCCGCACGGGTGAGCCGCCGTTCTCGGGCGGCTACGGGTCCTTCGACCTGACGGTCACCGTCCCGGCTCCGGCGGGCGGGCTGCACGCGGTGCCGATGGCGGGGCTGACCTGGGTCAGCGTCCACCCCGACGAGCGGCGCCGCGGCGTGCTGAGGCAGATGGTCGGGCACCACTTCGCCGACCTGCGCGAGCAGGGCGTGGCCCTGTCCGGGCTCCATGCCGCCGAGCCGGCGATCTACGGCCGGTTCGGGTATGCCGTCGCCTCCCTCGACGCCTTCGTCACCCTCTCGCGGGGCCAGGACCTGCGCGCGACCTCCCTGGACGAGTCCGCTGCGACGGTCACGACCCGGCTGGTCCCCCTGTCGCGGGACGGCGTCGCCGACCGGGTGCACGACCTGCACGCCCGGTTCGCGGCGGCCCAGCTCGGGGGCGTCGTGCGCCCCCGCCAGCTGACGCGCGCTGAGGCTCGCGACTTCCCTCCCGCTCGGCGCGGCCGTGAGGCACGCCAGGTGCTGTTCGCCGAGCGTGACGACCGGCAGGTCGGCTACGCGGTGCTGCACCGGAAGGAGAAGTGGGAGCAGGGCCGACCGCAGGGGGCGGTGACCTGTCACGAGATGGCTGCGGCCGATCCTGCGACGCTGCTCGCGCTCGGACGGCGGCTCGTCAGCTTCGACCTCACCAGCGAGGTGAAGGTGGAGGGCCGCAGCCTCGACGACCCCCTGCTGTGGTGGGCGGGCGGACCGCGAGCGGCGTCGGTCACGGTCTACGACGGGGTCTGGCTTCGGCTCGTCGAGGTCGGCGCCGCGCTCGAGCAGCGCGGTCTCGGGGCGCCCGTCGACCTCGTGCTCGAGGTGGCCGATCCCGTCTGCCCCTGGAACGACGGCCGCTGGCGGCTGGCGTCCGCGGGCGCAGGATCACCCGTCACGTGCGAGCGCACCGACGACCCCGCAGACGTGCGGCTCCCCGTGCAGGCGCTGGGGTCGGCGTACGCCGGGCTGCGCACGATCGCGTCGCAGGCGCACCAGGGGGTGGTCGAGGAGGTCACGCCGGGCTCGGTCTCGGCGCTCTCCGCCGCCTTCGCGACCGATCGGCAACCGGTGGCCGCGATCCCCTTCTAGCGCTCCCGGCCGGGCTCCCCGGCGCCTGCCCTTGCGGCGAGGGCCGCGGCCGCCACCCGGCGCAGGCGCTCGTGGGCCGCCCGGTGGCCGGTGCGGTCGACCTCGACCTCGAGCACCCGCAACCCGTGCGGTCGCTGGGCCACTGCGGCGACCAGCGCGTCGCGACCCTCCACCTTCTGGTGGGCCACCCCGTGGGCGGCGCACAGTGCGGCCAGGTGGGTGCCGGTCGGTGTGCCGAAGACCCGCTCGAAGTCGTCGGCCCGCTCGGGCTCGCCGGGCTCGAGCAGGGTGAAGATGCCCCCACCGTCGTCGTTGGCCACCACCAGGGTGAGGTCGGGCTGCGGCTCGTGGGGGCCGATCAGCAGGCCGTTCGCGTCGTGGAGGAAGGTGAGGTCGCCGAGCAGCGCGTAGGTGGGCACGGTGGTCGACAGCGCCAGGCCAACAGCGGTGGAGACGCACCCGTCGATGCCGGCGAGGCCGCGGTTGGCGACGACGGCGGCGCGACTGGTGCGGTCGCCCGAGAGGTCGAGGTCGCGGACCGCGTTGGAGGAGCCGACGAACAGCAGCGACCCGTGCGGCACCGAGTTCAGCAGTGCCTCGGCGACCGCGAGGCCGGTCGGCCACGGCAGCCCGGCCTTCGCCACCGCGGCGGCCAGGGCGTCGCCCGCCTCACGCCACACCTTCGTCCAACGCGGGTCCTCGCAGGGCACCGGGTGGTGGAGCACCCCGAGCCCGTGAACGGCGCTGACGACGTGTCCGGGGTCAGCCCACTCGGGGGAGGCAGCCACCGCCTCGACGCGCACGCCCTGCCGCCGCAGAAGGCGGGCGACCGGTCGCGCCAACGTGATCCGGCCGACGGTGACGACCCGCTCCGGCAGGTTGTCCGCCAGCCACGACTCCACGCCGAGCAGGAGCGGTCCGTGCGGCACCACGCCTTCGGCGCCGGCCCCGAACGGCTCCGCGACCACCGGCCAGCCACTGTCGCGCGCCCAGGTGATGGCGGTCTCGGCGAGCCCCGGCTCGGGCAGGTCGCCGACCACGACCAGCGTGCGCGGCAGGGGGTCGAGCGGTCTGGAGTGGCCGGGGGCGCTCGGCAGCACCTCCACCCAGGGGGCGCCGTCGGGACGGCCCTCGACCTCGTCGGGCCACACGCCGTCGGCCGTGGGCACCAGCGGTTCGCGCAGCGGCACGTTGAGGTGCACGGGTCCGGGCACACCGCCGGGGCGCCCCCGGCTGGCCGCCACCGCCCGGCACACCGACGAGCGCCACGAGGACACCTGGCTCGGACGGCGTTCCGGCGCTCCCAGCTCCTGCGACCACCTCAGCGCCGAGCCGAACATCCCGGGCTGGGTGGTCGTCTGGTTCGCCCCGGTGCCCCGCAGCTCCGGGGGCCGGTCGGCGCTGAGCACCAACAGGGGGACCTGTCCGTGGTGGGCCTCGAGGACGGCGGGGTGGAGGTTGGCCACGGCCGTGCCCGAGGTGGTCACGACGGCTGCCGGCGTGCGCGTCACCTTCGCCAGCCCGAGGGCGAGGAACCCGGCCGACCGCTCGTCGACCCGAACGTGCAGCCGCAGCCGGCCCGCACGGTCGGCCTCCTGCAGCGCGTAGGCCAGGGGCGCAGAGCGCGAGCCGGGGCACAACACCGCCTCGCGGACGCCGCACCGCACCAGCTCGTCGACGAGCACGGTCGCGAGCGCGGTGGACGGGTTCACGGCGCCGATCTTGCCACTACGGCGACGGCCCGACCCGCTGCACCCGGTAGTCCCGCACCATCGGCGTCCCGTGCCTGCTCCCGCTGAGGAATGCCTCGCTGCCCTCTCTCCAGACGGCGACCGACCCCGACCGCGAGGCGTCGACCACCGCAGCCGTCTCTCGGTAGCGCGCGGCCGCGTGGGAGGCACCCGCGGTGCGCACCTCGCCGCCGCGCAGGTCACGGGACACCGTGACGTGGTGACGGCGGTCGGCATTGCGCTCACCCTCCAGGCGCGGCACCGCGTCCTGGTGGTGCTCCAGCGCCAGCACCGAGACGTCGGCCGGCACCGGCACACGGGCGATGGGGGCGCCACTGGCGACGACGTGCGTGACCCGTTGTCGCTGTCGGAAGCCGGGGTCGGCTGCGAGGACAGCGGCCACGATCCCTCCCTGGCTGTGACCCGCGACGAGGACCGGGTCGGCCAGCCCGGCTCGGCCGGCCTGCTGCTGAGCGAGATCGAGGGCACGCTCCACGCCCGCCGCGAGGATCGTCTCCTGCTGGGCCATCAGCAGCACGTCGCTCGTGAGGTCGGAGGGGTTCGGTCCGGCCCGTGGCGACCAGTCCTGTGTGCCGGGGACGACGACGACCCAGGCGGACGAGCCGTCGGCCTGCGGCACCTGCACCACCCGCACGCTGTCGGGTCCGCCGTCCGGATCCTCGAGCTCGGCCTGGATGGCGAGGAGGTCGGCAAGGCTCTCCGGCGCCGCCACCCCTGCTGCGTCCCTCGGGACAGCGCTGACCCGGACCTGGTGCCGCGCTTCGGTGAGCCACCCCCGGCTCGACCCGGCGGCGGCCAGCACCGTGAGCCCGTCCTCGTAGTCCCAGGGCGTCGCCGGACCGGCCACCACGCCCTCGACCCCGCCCGCGAGGTCGGCCAACCCGGGGACGGCGAAGAGCAGCCGGTCCGCGGCCGCCCCGACGTCCACACCGGATCGTCCAGCGGCCAGCACGCCGACCGCGAGAATGGGGGCCTGTCGCGAGACGGCCAGCACCACGGTGTCTTGCACCGACTCGACCAGAGACGCCACCGCCCGCTCCCCCGCCTCGTAGGCTGCGGCGGCCGACCTCACGGTGACGGCGAGGGCGGCCACCGCGGCGGCGTCGGCGATCAGCCCGGTCGGACCAGCCAGCTGGGCCAGCGCCCCTGCGACCCGAGCGGCGTCGACCGGACTGACGAGCGCCACCGTCACCAGATCGGCCGCCACCCCGGCTCGCAGCAGCGCGCCCGCCACGTCGGTCAGGTCGCCGGCGATCTCAGCCAGCCTCGCGGCAGCAGCGGTGAGGTCCTCGAGCGCGGCGCCCACTCCTCCTGCGCCGCCGGTGACGTCGAGGCCCATCAGCCCGTTCCACGCCGCTCGACCATGGTGGCCAGGTCGTCGAAGGTGCGGGCGAGCTCATGCGTCGCCTCGGCTTCGAGCTCGAGTCGCCGCGCCCGCGCCTCGACCTGCGCCCGGTAGAGGTCGGCAGCCTCGGAGCGCCAGCGGATGGCACCGACCGCCCGAACCCGCAGCGCCAGCAGCCGCATCCGGTCAGCCTGGACGTGCGTCGACGTCGCCATCCACCTCAGCCTCTCGACATGCCCTCGCATGCGGCGAAGGTAGGCGGCGGGAGCCGCACCGGGCGGTCACTCCCGCCGCCCTGTGGACCGCGCGGCGACGGCGGACCGCTTGGGGACAACGACGGTTTCCACAGGCGCCGCCACGAGGTCACACCATCCACAGGCGGCGGCGCGGGAGTGGCGATCGAGAGCGATGTGTGCCGCTAAACCCGTTGTCCTTCAATGGTTTCCGTCGCGCGCAAGCGGACCTGGGTTGTCGGTGGTCGCCTCTACTGTTGTCGTCATGGAGGGACGTCCGGGCCAGGAGCTGAGCGTGGCCGAGCACCGCAGGCGGATCGCGGCTGCTCGCTCTTCCCTGTCCGCCTTGGGCTCGGTGTTGTGGCAGGTTCCCAGTGGTGGCGGTCCCGACGGGTTGGCCGGGTTGTTGGGTGAGGTGGACGCGCTGGGCATGGCGTGCGACGCGGGCCGAGTGGCGGTGGTCCACGAGGCGATGGAGCGCGGAGAGACCTCCGGTGGTCCGGCGGCCATGTCGGTGACCCAGTGGGTGCGCCACCACGCCCCGTCGACCAGGGCCGGCGGGGCCGGGACCATCGTGGCCGTGGCGCAGGCCTTCCAGAAGCAGGTCAACGCTCCGGTGAAGGAGGCCGTCGAATCCGGTCGGTTGCCGGTGGGCTCAGCCGCGGCCGTCGTGAGCG